>NZ_BJYX01000018.1 GCF_007991735.1 Terrabacter aerolatus
GGCGGTCTCGGGGTCCTCAAGGGCAAGCTCAGCGACGCCGCCTACGGGCTCGTCGAGGTCGAGTGCGGCCTGAGCAACACCACCCTGACGGGGATCTGCAACCCGAAGGTTCCCGGCCTGCTCGAAGGTCTCGACCTCGTGGACACCGGCGTGACGACCCTCGTCGACGGCGTCGTCGCCAAGGTCCAGGGTGGCATCGGCGGCCCCAAGGACACGGCGAAGAACCAGACCCTGCGAGGCGGCGTCAACGACCTCCAGAGCGGCGTCGACCTGCTGAGCCTCGGCGGGCTCGACCTCGTCGACGCGGTCGACCAGCTCACGGCCGGAGCGGACCGCGTGCACGGCGGGACCTCCCAGGTGGCGACGGGTGCCAAGGACCTCGGCGCGGGAGCCGCGAAGCTCGCGAAGGGGTCCGGTGACCTCGCCTCCGGTGCCGGTCAGCTCGACGCCGGCGTCGGCAGGCTGGCGAGTGGTGCGGGTCAGCTCGACGACGGCGCCGGCAAGCTCGAGACCGGTGCGGGTCAGCTCGCCAGTGGACTGGCGGACGCAGCCGGAGGGACGAGCAAGCTCGCCGCCGGGCTGACCGACGCCGCGGCCGGGGCGCCCGCTCTCGAGGACGGGGCGCGACGCCTCTCCGACGAAGGGACGAAGAAGCTCGTCGCGGCCGGCAAGGCCACGGCGGCCGACTACGGCGAGAAGTACGCCCTCATCGAGGTCGGGGCGCGGCGCGCCAAGGCCGAGGGGATGGCGTACGGCGCTCCGGTCGGTGCGATGGGTGCGACCGCCTACTCCTACGAGCTGGCGGGCGTCGACGGCGCGGGATCGGCGAACGCCGGTCGCGCAGCGGCTGCCCTCGGCGTCTTCGGACTGGCCGGCGGGAGCGTGCTGCTCAGGCGACGCTTCCTCTGAGCCGGCTCGACGAGAGGCCACGGACCGGGACCGGTTCGTGGCCTCTCGACGTCTCGGCGGCTCCCGGGAGTCAGCTCGGCCTGTCGCAGACGAAGATCGCCGTGCCGGGGATGATGCGGCCGCGCAACGGCGACCAGCCGCCCCACGGCTGGTCGTGGCCCTCGGGCCACTCGGGCTCGACGAGGTCGACGAGCACGAGGCCGGCCGCGGCGATCTCCCGCACCCGGTCACCCAGGGTGCGGTGGTGCTCGACGTAGGTGGCGCGACCCGCCTCGTCCTGCTCGACGTACGGCGTGCGGTCGAAGTAGGAGTGGCGAGCCGTCAGCCCCCCGGCACCCGGGTCGTCGGGGAACGCCCACCGCACGGGGTGGGTCGTCGAGAAGACGAAGCGTCCCCCGGGCCGCAGCACCCGGGCCGCCTCCCGCATGACGACGTCGGAGTCCCCGACGAAGGGCACGACACCGTATGCCGTGAAGACCGTGTCGAACGACGCGTCGGCGAAGGGCAGGGCCCGGCCGTCGCACTGGACGAAGGGGACGCGGGCCGGAGCCAGCGCCGGGTCGAGGGTGTCGTTGACGGCCACCCCGGTCGCCACCATGCCGGCGGAGATGTCGGTGGCCACCACCGTCGCGCCGTGCGCGGCGAGCCAGCGCGAGCACTGCCCCGAGCCGGCCCCGATCTCGAGGACCTGCCGCCCGGCCGGGTCGCCGAGCAGGCGGGCGTCCTCCTCGCGGAGGCGCTCGGGGCCCCAGACGAAGTCGGTGTCGCCGAGGAACGAGCCGTGCTCGACGTAGTACGAGCCGGCCTCGTGGTCCCACCACGTGCGGTTGGCCGTGGCCGTCTCGGCCGGGGGAGCGGGACGGCGGGTGGCCTCGGTGGGCGTGCTCACGGCATACATCGTCTCTTTTGACCGGGTGCTGACAGCGCGGATAGGATTGCCGAGCGCATTCGTGTGCGCACGCTCAATGTTGAACCTGTCCACAAGGCATCGGGGCACAGGCCGTGACGGCCGCCGCCGCGAGGGCCCCAATCTAACCGTCCACAATCGGAGTTCCTACTACATGACTGCCAACACGGTCGAGAAGACCGCGCCTGAGATCGCCATCAACGACATCGGCTCTCAGGAAGACATCCTTGCGGCGATCGACGCCACCATCAAGGACTTCAACGACGGCGACATCGTCGAGGGTCGCATCGTCAAGGTCGACCGGGACGAGGTCCTGCTCGACATCGGCTACAAGACCGAGGGCGTCATCCCCTCGCGCGAGCTGTCCATCAAGCACGACGTCGACCCCGGCGAGATCGTCAAGGTCGGTGACGAGGTCGAGGCCCTCGTCCTCCAGAAGGAGGACAAGGAAGGCCGTCTGATCCTGTCCAAGAAGCGTGCGCAGTACGAGCGCGCCTGGGGCACGATCGAGAAGGTCAAGGAAGAGGACGGCGTCGTCACCGGCACCGTCATCGAGGTCGTCAAGGGTGGTCTCATCCTCGACATCGGCCTTCGCGGCTTCCTGCCCGCCTCGCTCGTCGAGATGCGCCGTGTCCGCGACCTCCAGCCGTACGTCGGCAAGGAGATCGAGGCCAAGATCATCGAGCTCGACAAGAACCGCAACAACGTGGTCCTGTCGCGCCGTGCCTGGCTCGAGCAGACGCAGTCCGAGGTGCGCACGACGTTCCTCAAGGAGCTCCAGAAGGGCCAGGTCCGTTCGGGCGTCGTGTCCTCCATCGTCAACTTCGGTGCGTTCGTGGACCTCGGCGGCGTCGACGGTCTCGTCCACGTCTCCGAGCTGTCGTGGAAGCACATCGACCACCCGTCCGAGGTCGTCGAGGTCGGCACCGAGGTCACCGTCGAGGTGCTCGACGTCGACATGGACCGCGAGCGTGTCTCCTTGTCGCTGAAGGCGACGCAGGAGGACCCGTGGCAGCACTTCGCCCGGACCCACGCCATCGGCCAGGTCGTCCCCGGCAAGGTCACCAAGCTCGTCCCGTTCGGTGCGTTCGTTCGCGTCGAGGACGGCATCGAGGGCCTCGTGCACATCTCCGAGCTGGCCGAGC
Organism: Terrabacter aerolatus; assembly: GCF_007991735.1. Classification (GTDB taxonomy): domain Bacteria; phylum Actinomycetota; class Actinomycetes; order Actinomycetales; family Dermatophilaceae; genus Terrabacter; species Terrabacter aerolatus. Next base: position 2,962 of record NZ_BJYX01000018.1, read on the forward strand.
GCCACGTGGAGCTGCCGGAGCAGGTCGTCAACGTCGGCGACGAGATCTTCGTCAAGGTCATCGACATCGACCTCGAGCGTCGTCGCATCTCGCTGTCGCTCAAGCAGGCCAACGACCAGGCCGTCTCGGCGTCGGAGTTCGACCCGACGCTCTACGGCATGGCCGCCGAGTACGACGAGCAGGGCAACTACAAGTACCCCGAGGGCTTCGACTCGGAGACGAACGAGTGGCTCGAGGGCTTCGACGCCCAGCGCGAGAAGTGGGAGCGTCAGTACGCCGACGCCCACGCTCGCTGGGAGGCCCACAAGGCCCAGGTCGACGCCGCGACGAAGGCCGACGCCGAGGCTGCGGCCAACGCCGGCTCTGCGACGTCCTACTCGTCCGCGACCGGTGACGTCGCCGAGGCCGGCGACGCCGACCGTGGCGAGCGCGCCCCGCGCAACGCCCCGGCTCCCGTCGAGGGCACGCTGGCCTCGGACGAGGCGCTCGCCGCGCTTCGCGAGAAGCTGACGGGCAACTGACGCCAGTCACCCCGCAACACCCGAGAGCCCCGGACCGTCACGGTCCGGGGCTCTCGTGCGTCTGTCGCGGGGGCAGGCGCGGCCGGCGACGCGCGGCTAGGTTGGTCCGGTGCAGCCATCGCAGCCCCGCGACACGCCCGCCTCGGCACCTCCGCGGGCGCCGGTGCGCCCGGGTCCGTGGGTGTCGGGCCGGTTCGACGTGGAGGGGCACCGGGGAGCGCGGGGGCTGGTGGTCGAGCACACCCTGGCGAGCTTCGACGCGGCTCTCGACGCCGGGGTGACCGGCATCGAGCTCGACGTCCGCCTGACGGCCGACGGCCAGGTCGTCGTCTGGCACGACCCGGTGCTCTCGCCCGAGCAGTGCACGTCGTCGAGCCCGGAGCTCGTCGGGGCACGCGTCCGTGACCTGACGCTCGAGCAGCTGCGCACGGTCGACATCGGCAGCCGGACCCTCGCGCGCTTCCCCGGCCAGCGCCCGTCCCCGGGTGCGCACGTCTGCACCCTCGACGAGGTCCTCGCTCACGGTCTGGTCCGGGACCCGTCCGTGTGGTGGACGGTCGAGCTCAAGGTCGACCCGCGCGACGCGGGCGAGGCACGCAGCCGTCGGCAGCTCGTCGAGGGGGTGCTGCAGAGCGTGCACGACGCGTCGGTCGAGCACCGGTGCTTCGTCCACTCCTTCGACTGGGCCGTGCTCGAGCTCTCGGCCGGACTCGCACCGGACGTGCTGCGCTCGGCGCTCGTGGAGACCGGGGTGACCTGGGTCGTGGGGAGCCCGTGGACAGGAAGCGTCCGGGTGGGGGAGTCGCACGACGACGTCTGTGCGGGTGCCGTCGCCGTCGGAGCACACGTCATCTCGCCCGAGCACGACCTCGTCGACGAGGCCTTCGTGGAGCACGCCCACGCCGCCGGTCTCGCCGTCCTGCCGTGGACCGTCAACGACGCCGATCGCATGCGCGACCTCGTCGCCGCCGGGGTGGACGGTCTCGTCACGGACCACCCGGACCGGGCGTCGGCCGTGCTGGCGCGCACCGCCGACTGAACGCGGGACTCCGGTGCCCGGGCGAGGTGGGCGAGCCTGTCCGTAGCGAGGGGCCGGACCCCCGTGGGTCCGGCCCCTCGCTCCCCCTCCCGGTTGCCCCGCCGGGGCAGGAGCTGTGGCGCTCGTGGCACACTCGTTCGGTCGACAGGCACCGATGTCGGCGCCGCCACCGCGACCGGCAGCAGCTGGGTGGGGACCCCTGGACCCCACCCATTCGCTAGAACGCCGTTCCAGCGGACTCATGATGCTTTCGAAGGGCTCCGATGTCAACAGACCGGGCGTACGACAACAGCTCCCGGGCCGAGGCGGCGCAGGCGACCCGCCGACGGATCATCCAGACCGCGGGCGAGATGCTGCTCCGGGACGGCTACCACGCGATGTCGGTCAGCGCCCTCGCCGGCGCGGCCGGGGTCAGCGCACAGACCGTCTACAACGCGGTCGGCGGCAAGGCCGCCGTCGTCAAGGCGGTCTACGACGTCATGCTCGTCGGCGACGACGCCCCGGTGGCCATGCAGGACCGGCCCGAGTTCCGCGCCATGTCGGAGGCTCCCGACCACGAGGCCTTCATGCGCGCGTATGCCGCGTTGTGCGCCACGATCTACGAGCGCGTCGGCCCGCTCCTCGGCGTCCTGCTCGCTCAGGGCCCGGGAAACGACAGCAGCCTGCAGGAGTTCGTCGCGACCATCGACCGTGAGCGACGGGTCGGCAACACCAATGCCCTCAACGCGCTCGAGCGTGCCCACGGCCTGCCGTCCGGGCTCGACCGCGAGCGCTTCATCGACATCGTCTGGACCGTGTCGGCTCCCGAGACCTACGACCGGTTCGTGCGACGCTGCGGGTGGACCCACGCGATGTACGCCGACTGGCTGGCCGAGGCACTCGTCGCGATCTACGACCGTGCCAGCAACCGAACGCAGGAGGACTGAGATGCCCCGCCAGATCGCGACCACCACCGACGTCGACCGTGACGCCATGCTCGACTTCGTCCGGCCGCGCCACTCGATGGTGCTCATGACGCAGCGTGCCGACGGACGTCCTCAGGCCTCCCCGGTGACCGGGGGCGTCGACGAGCAGGGCCGGATCGTCGTCTCGACCTACCCCGAGCGCGCCAAGACGACGAACGCCCGACGCCGTCCGCAGGTCAGCGTCCTCGTGCTGTCCGACGACTTCGGCGGGGCGTGGGTCCAGGTCGACGGCGACTGCGAGGTCATCGACCTCCCGGAGTCGGTCGAGCCGCTCGTCGACTACTTCCGGGCCATCTCCGGCGAGCACCCCGACTGGGACGAGTACCGCCAGGCGATGCGCGACCAGGGCAAGTCCCTGCTGCGCATCACCCCGACCCGCTGGGGTCCGGTCGCGACCGGCGGGTTCCCCGCGCGCCTCGCCTGAGGTCGTCCGTGCTGCGCGTCGGGGTCACCGGAGGAATCGGTTCGGGCAAGTCCACCGTCTCGCGTCGACTGGGTGAGCTCGGCGCGCACGTCGTCGACGCCGACGCGGTGGCGCGCGAGGTCGTCGAGCCGGGCGAACCCGCCCTGCAACGGATCCGGGAGCGGTTCGGGCAGGGCGTGGTCCGCCCGGACGGCTCGCTCGACCGGGCAGGCCTGGCCGCCCTCGTCTTCCCGGACCGCGTCGCCCTCGACGCGCTCGATGCGATCACGGGACCCGCGATCAGCGCCCGGGTCGCCGAACTGCGAGCCGCAGCCCCTCGAAGCGGCATCTCGGTCTACGACATGCCGCTCCTCGTCGAGCGCGGCCTCTGGGTGCACGAGCACCTGTCCGTCGTCGTCGAGACCGACGTGGAGACCCGGGTCCGCCGGCTCGTCGATCAGCGCGGCCTCGCCGAGCAGGACGTCCGCCACCGCATCGCGGCGCAGGCCACGGACGAGCAGCGGCGCGCCGTCGCCGACGTCGTCCTCGACAACTCCGGCGCCCCGGAGGAGCTCGTGCGTGCCGTCGACGACCTCTGGGCGACCCGGCTCGAGCCGTATGCCGCGAACCTGGTGCACGGCACGCGGTCGCGCCGACCCGAGCGTGCGGCCGACGTCGTCGTCGGGCCGCGCGCCGACTGGGAGCCGCGCGCCGAGCGCGTCGTCGCACGCCTCGCCGCCGCACTCGCCCCCACCGGGGTCGTCACCGAGGTGTCGCACATCGGGTCGACGTCCGTGCCCGGGCTGCTCGCCAAGGACGTCATCGACGTCCAGGTCGGGGTGCACCGCCTCGTCGACGCGGACCGTGACGACGTGCGACGCGCCCTGGCGGATGCCGGCTTCGTCTTCGCGCACGGCGTGCACAGCGACACGCCCCACCCCCTCGGCTCCGACCCCGAGGACTGGGTCAAGCGCTTCCTCGGTGGTTGCGACCCGGAGAACAACGTGAACGTCCACGTCCGCGAGAAGGGCTCTGCCGGCTGGCGTTTCGCGTTGCTGTTCCGCGACTGGCTGCGTCACGAGGCCCCCGAGAAGGAGGCATACGCCGCCGAGAAGCGTCGGCTCCTCGCGCTCCACGACACGACGTCCGACTACGTCGAGGCCAAGGAGCCGTGGTTCGAGGGCGCCTGGCAGCGCGCGTCGGACTGGGCCGCGCGCACGGGGTGGCAGCCACGCTAGGGAGGCACCCGGCATACGCAGTCAGTTCGTGGTGTTGTGGGTGGCATGCGTGGTGAGTACAAGGTTCCCGGTGGCAAGCTCGTGGCGGTCGACCTCGAGGAGGTGGACGGCCGGCTGGCCGAGGTGAGCGTGTCGGGCGACTTCTTCCTCGAGCCCGACGAGGCGCTCGGCGACATCAACGCCGCCCTGACCGGCATGCCCGTCGAGGCCGGCGTGGAGCAGCTCGCCGGCGCCGTCACCGGCGCCCTCGCGGACGACGTGTCGCTCATCGGCTTCACCGCCGAGTCGATCGGCATCGCGATCCGCCGGGCGCTCGGCAAGGCGACGGGGTGGGACGACCACGACTTCGACGTCATCCCGGCCCGCGTGCTCGCACCGGCCCTGCACGTCGCCCTCGACGAGGTCATCGCCCGGGAGGTGGCCGCCGGGACGCGGCCCCCGACGGCGCGCTTCTGGGACTGGGACAGCCCGCTCGTCGTCATCGGCTCGTTCCAGTCCGTGCGCAACGAGGTCGACCCCGACGGGGCGCGGCAGCACGGGATCGACGTCGTGCGGCGCGTCTCCGGAGGCGGGGCGATGTTCATGGAACCCGGCAACACCATCACGTACTCGCTCGTCGTGCCGACCTCGCTCGTCGAGGGCCTCAGCTTCGAGCGGTCGTACTCCTTCCTCGACGAGTGGGTCATCGGCGCTCTCGCCGACGTCGGCGTCGACGCGCACTTCGTGCCCCTCAACGACATCGCGAGCGACCGCGGCAAGATCGGCGGCGCTGCCCAGAAGCGGTTCGCCTCGGGCGCCGTGCTCCACCACGTGACGATGGCCTACGACATCGACGCCGACAAGATGCTCGAGGTCCTGCGCATCGGGCGCGAGAAGATGAGCGACAAGGGCACGAAGTCGGCCAACAAGCGCGTCGACCCCATGCGCTCGCAGACCGGCATGACCCGGGAGGCGATCCTCGAGTCGTTCGCGGCCTCCTTCTCCCGACGCTACCGCTCGTCCGAGTCCGACTACACGCCCGCCGAGCTCGCGAGCGCCCAGCGGCTCGTCGACGAGAAGTTCGCGACGCCCGAGTGGACCCACCGCGTGCCGTGACGTCGAGAAGGGACTGACGGCTCCGACGTCTCGTCCGAGGCGGCAGACTGGCCGCCACGACCGAAGGGGCACTCATGAAGTACGTCATCCTCATCCACTCCAACCCGCAGCCGTGGGGCCACCCGACGGGCGACTTCGTCGCCGAGGCCCTGGCCCGGCCGACGGAGGAGCGTGAACGCGGGGGAGCCGCGTTCGACGCGATGCTCGAGGAGCTCTCCCGCAGCGGCGAGCTCAAGGGCGGAGAGGCGCTCGGCGATCCCGCCGCCGCCCGGCTCTACCGCTGGGACGTGGCCGGGACCGTCGCGACCGACGGGCCCTACGCCGAGAGCAAGGAGCACCTCGCCGGCTTCTTCCTGCTCGACGTCGCCACCCGGGAGCGCGCCGAGGAGCTCGCGGTCCGGTTCGCCGGCCCCGGAGACACCGTCGAGCTGCGCCCCGCCCACGTCTGGGAGGACGAGGGAAATGGGCACTGTCGGTCGTGCGACGTACGGTTGAGCCATGCGTCCCACGACCGACCTCCAGCGCACGGTGGCACCCTTCGAGGTGATCTCCGAGTACACCCCGAGCGGTGACCAGCCCACGGCGATCGCCGAGCTCGCGCGGCGGGTCAAGGCGGGGGAGACCGACACCGTCCTGCTTGGCGCGACCGGCACCGGCAAGTCCGCCACGACCGCCTGGCTCATCGAGCAGGTCCAGCGGCCGACCCTCGTCATGGCGCCGAACAAGACGCTCGCTGCCCAGCTCGCCAACGAGTTCCGTGAGCTGCTGCCCAACAACGCCGTCGAGTACTTCGTCAGCTACTACGACTACTACCAGCCCGAGGCGTACATCCCGCAGACCGACACCTACATCGAGAAGGACAGCTCGGTCAACGACGAGGTCGAGCGCCTGCGCCACTCGGCGACCAACTCCCTGCTCACCCGGCGCGACGTCATCGTCGTCGCGTCGGTGTCCTGCATCTACGGCCTCGGCACGCCGCAGGAGTACGTCGACCGGATGGCCCGGCTCAAGGTCGGCCAGGAGGTCGTGCGCGACGACCTGCTGCGTCGCTTCGTCGAGATGCAGTACACCCGCAACGACCTCGCCTTCACCCGTGGCACCTTCCGCGTGCGCGGCGACACCGTCGAGATCATCCCGGTCTACGAGGAGCTCGCGATCCGCATCGAGTTCTTCGGCGACGAGATCGAGCGCATCTACACGCTGCACCCCGTGACCGGTGAGGTCGTCAACGAGGAGCAGGAGATGTACGTCTTCCCGGCCTCCCACTACGTCGCCGGCCCCGAGCGCATGGAGCGCGCGATCCGCGGCATCGAGCTCGAGCTCGAGGACCAGCTGGCCCTCTTCGAGAAGCAGGGCAAGCTGCTCGAGGCCCAGCGCCTGCGCATGCGCACGACCTACGACCTCGAGATGATGCGCCAGGTCGGCTTCTGCAACGGCATCGAGAACTACAGCCGCCACATCGACGGGCGCACGTCCGGCTCGGCGCCGAACTGCCTCATCGACTACTTCCCCGAGGACTTCCTCCTCGTCCTCGACGAGTCGCACCAGACGGTGCCGCAGATCGGCGCGATGTACGAGGGCGACATGTCCCGCAAGCGGATGCTCGTCGAGCACGGCTTCCGCCTGCCCAGCGCCATGGACAACCGGCCGCTGAAGTGGGAGGAGTTCCTCGAGCGCATCGGGCAGACGGTCTACCTCTCCGCGACGCCGGGGGAGTACGAGCTGGCCAAGTCGGGTCCGCCCGTCGAGCAGATCATCCGGCCGACCGGACTCATCGACCCCGAGGTCGTGCTCAAGCCCACCAAGGGCCAGATCGACGACCTCATGCACGAGATCCAGGAGCGCACCAAGCGCAACGAGCGCGTCCTCGTCACGACGCTGACCAAGAAGATGGCCGAGGACCTCACCGACTACCTCCTCGACAAGGGCATCAGGGTCCGCTACCTCCACAGCGACATCGACACGCTGCGCCGCGTCGAGCTGCTGCGCGAGCTGCGGACCGGCGTCTACGACGTCCTCGTCGGCATCAACCTCCTGCGCGAGGGCCTCGACCTTCCCGAGGTGTCGCTCGTGTCGATCCTCGACGCCGACAAGGAGGGCTTCCTCAGGTCGGCCCGCTCCCTCATCCAGACGATCGGTCGTGCGGCCCGAAACGTGTCGGGCCAGGTCCACATGTACGCCGACAAGATGACCCCGTCGATGGAGCAGGCGCTCGACGAGACCAACCGCCGCCGGGAGAAGCAGATCGCCTACAACACCGAGCACGGCATCGACCCGACCCCGCTGCGCAAGAAGATCGCCGACATCACCGACCTGCTCGAGCGCGAGGACGCCGACACCCAGGAGCTCCTCGGCTCCGGCCGCATCCAGTCCCGTGGCAAGACGGGATCGGGCCGCGGCGCGATGGCGGCCGACGTCGGCGTCTCCGCGGGCGGCTCGACCAACCGCCCGGCCGACATGGCGGCAGCGGACCTCGCCGGCCTCATCCAGGAGCTCACGACCCAGATGCACCAGGCTGCGGCGGAGCTGCACTTCGAGCTCGCCGCACGCCTGCGCGACGAGATCGGCGACCTCAAGAAGGAGCTGCGGCAGATGAGTGCCGCGACGCGATGAGGGCTCTGTACCGACGACGTGACGACGTGACGACGTGAGGTCAGCGTGATGGTCGACGGACGCACGGGTCGCGAGGTGGCCGACCGGCTGCGCGCCGCGGCTCTCGGTCTGCCCGGGGCGTGGGAGGACTCGCCGTGGGACGGCGACACGGTCGCCAAGGTGGGCGACAAGATCTTCGTCTTCCTCGGTGGCGCCTCGATCGGCGTGAAGTGCGCCCGCAGCCGGGCCGAGGCCGACGAGTGGCTGCACCGCTATCCCGACGACGCCACCGTCATGGCCTACATCGGTCGGCACGGATGGAACACCCTGCGCACGACGGGGGCCATCGGCGCGGACGAGCTCCCCGAGGCGATCGAGACCTCCTACGAGCTCGTCGTCTCCGGCTTGCCGCGCAGCAGGCGGCCGGCGCCCGTGGACCCGTCGCGCGCCGTCCCCGCCGACTGAGGCCTTCGACCGAGGTCTTCGACGTGAGGCCCGGTCGGCAGGGACGGCGGGCGACACGCCACGCCCACGTGGCGGGATCGATTTGAGGCGCGGCACCGAGAGTGAAAGACTCAGGCGTTCACGGAGGGGAGTATCCCCGACACGACGGGCTCGTCATCACGGAGTGGGTCTCACCACCTCTCCCGGTCCCGTCGGTCCGACACGACGTCGGGCGGGAGAGACCTCCGGTTACTGATCTGGTGACCGGAAGGTTGTGCCCATGAACGTTCCCATGTGGGGCTGGTTCCTCATGATCGGCCTGATGGCCGTGTTCCTGCTCGTCGACGTCTTCGTCATCGCACGACGACCGCACGTGCCGTCGATGGCCGAGGCCGGCCGGCACCTGGCGTTCTACGTCACGGCTGCGGTGCTCTTCGGCCTCTTCGTGTGGTTCGAGTGGGGTGGCCAGTACGCCGGTGAGTTCTACGCCGGCTGGCTCACCGAGTACTCCCTGTCGGTCGACAACCTCTTCGTCTTCCTGCTCATCATGGCCAGCTTCAAGGTCCCGCAGAAGCTGCAGCAGTCCGCGCTCATGATCGGCATCATCATCGCGATCATCCTGCGCGGCGTCTTCATCGCCCTCGGTGCGGTCGTCATCAACGCCTACTCTTGGGTGTTCTACCTCTTCGGCGCCTTCCTCGTGTACACGGCCGTCAAGCTCGCCACCGGCGGCGAGTCCGACGACGACGAGTACCACGAGAACCGCCTCCTCGTCTGGATCGAGAAGCGCTTCCCGGCCACGAAGGAGTGGAACGGCACCCGCCTGACGGTGCTCGAGAACGGCAAGCGCCTCATCACCCCGATGCTCATCATCATCCTGGCGCTCGGCACGACCGACCTGCTCTTCGCTCTCGACTCCATCCCGGCGATCTACGGCCTGACCAAGGAACCGTTCCTCGTCCTGACGGCCAACATCTTCGCGCTCATGGGTCTGCGGCAGCTGTACTTCCTCATCGGCGGCCTGCTCAAGAAGCTCGTCTACCTCAGCATCGGCCTCGCCGTGCTGCTCGCGTTCATCGGCGTCAAGCTCGTCCTGCACGCCCTGCACGAGAACAACCTGCCGTTCATCAACGGCGGTCAGCCGCTCGAGGGCGTTCCCGACATCCCGATCCTCGTCTCGCTCGGCGCGATCGTCGTCATCCTCGGCGTGACCACCCTGGCCAGCCTCTGGAAGTCCAACCGCGACGCGAAGCTCGAGGCGTCCGAGACCGACGTCGCGCCGGCACGGCGTGACGGCGACGAGTCGGCCCCCGTCGTGGACGACGACCCCGCCCGTCACGTGGACCGGCGGGCGGCGACGCACGACGCACCCTGACCCCGGCACGGCACGGCACGGCACGGCCCGACTCGGGCCGTGCCGGGCCGGGCCGATCCGATCCGGATCGTGCCTTCGGGCCGCCCACGAGGGTGCCCCCGGGCATTCTCGCCGCGTCAGCGGCTCGGCAGCGTCCGCCGCAGCGCGACGCGGCGCCTGCGCAGCCCGGCGATGACCATCCGTTGCCGGCGCAGGAGCAGCCGGCGCTCGGGGTTGGTCACGAGCTGCCCGCCCAGCGGGACGAACGTCGGCAGATGGCGCAGGCGGTCCTCGATGGCGGTCAGGGCGCCGATGAGCTCGCGGATCGTCATGGACGACACGCGGGTGACCGACACGTCGGCGAGGGCGGGCAGGTTCAGCGGCTGGGACATGCGGGCTCCAAGGCGGTGCACGGGTGCAGCCGGGCGTCATCGAGGTGGGACGGCCGGCCGCCACGTCGGCTCCCGATCAGGGCGGCGCTCGAGGGGTGGGCGTGACAGGGAAGATACGGCCGGACGTCGGGCCCCGGCAGGGACCAAGGTCCCGATCCGGGCACGCGTTTCCGGCTAGCGCACCCGGTGGGCCACGGACCAACCCAGCAGGGCGGGCACGGCCATGAGGGCGAAGACGACGGCATACGCCCCCGGGACGGTCCCGCCTGCAGCGGCGAAGGCGATGGCAGACAGCGCGATCGCGGTGGCGGCCCCCGAGGAGTCGCCGATCTGCAGGGCCGAGCTGACGAGCCCCTGCTCGGTGCTCCCGGCCCGCGCGAGCGCCTGCGCGGTGACGCGGGGGTAGAGCGTGCCGATGCCGAGCCCCACGACGGGGAAGAGAGCGATGACGACCCAGGTCGGGCAGTCGAGGGCCACCGCACCTGCCAACGCCGCCAGTGACACGGTGATCGCGGCCAGGGACCCCGTCGCGGTGCGACCGATCTCGAACCGACGGTCCCAGCGCCCCTGCACCCATGAGCCGACGAACCACGTCACCCCGGTCACGGTGAGGGCCACCCCGGCGAGGCTCGGGCTGAGGCCGTCCCGCTCGGTGAGCAACCGCGGCAGGTAGACCTCGGCCCCGCTGAAGGCGGCGAACGCCAGGGCGCGCAGGGCGATGTCGGTCGGCAGCCCCTGGGCGGCCCGAAGCGTCCCGCGCGGCGTGAGCGGCAGCAGGGTCAGGGCGACGACGACGAGGGCCACGACCGCCACGGCGATCCCGAGCGCGTCGAGGCGGTCGGCGGCGGCGTTGAGGCCGAGCACGGCGACCGCGAGCACTCCCGAGGCCGCGATGGAGCGGGTCCGCCACGGCACGTCCACGACCTCCTGGCGCAGCCCGGTCAGGATGCGCCCGAGGAGCACGGCCGCCACGACGAGCACGACGAGCGCGAGGCCGAAGACCCAGCGCCACCCGATGGTCTGGGTGATGACGCCGGCCACGAACGGGCCGGCGATCGAGGGCACGACCCAGGCGGCCGAGAAGCCGGCGAGGATCGCCGTGTGCAGTCGCTGGGGGTAGACGCGCGTCACGAGGACGTAGAGCGCGGTGCTCGTCATGCCCGCCCCCAGGCCCTGCACGACGCGCGCCGCCACGAGCAACCCCATCGACGGGGCGAGGCCGGCGACGACGAGCCCGGTCGCGAAGAGCGCGAGCCCCAGCAGCAGGGGAGGGCGAGGACCGCGACGGTCGGCGAGGTTGCCCGACCAGACGATGCTGACGATCCCCGACGCCAGGGTCGCGGTGAAGGCCATCGCGTAGAGCGCTGCTCCGTCGAGGTCACGGGCGATCGTCGGCATCACCGTGGTCAGGGCGAGTGCCTCGAAGGCGTGGAGCGACACGAGCGCCAGCACCCCGACGGTGGTGGCCCTCAGGGCAGGCGACATGATGCCGCCCCCGTCGTCGGGGACGGCCGGCGGTGGGTCAGTGCGCATGGTGCCCGAGGTCATGCGGCGACGGTAGGACCTCGAGTCGACCTGAGGTCAAGGCGGTCGTCATCCCGGTCCCATGCCGGCGTCCGGCGACTCGGGGCGAGCCTGCGAGCCGAGCACGACGGCGCTGGCGAGCACGACGAGGACCATACCCGCCACCTGGCTCCGGTCGAGCACCTGGTGGAGCACCACGAGCCCGGCGAGCGCGGCCACGACCGGCTCCAGGCTGAGCAGGATCCCGAAGACGTGCTGGGCCAGGTGACGGAGCGCGACGAGCTCGAGGGAGTACGGCAGCACGGAGGACAGGACGGCGATCCCGAGGCCCAGCGCGACGTCGCCGGGGGTCCAGCGGTCCACCGACGTCAGGCCCAGGGGAGCGACGGCGACGGTCGAGACGATGAGCGCCAGGGCCAGCCCGTCGAGGCCCCCGAACGCCCGGCCGGTGCGTTGGCTCAGCACGATGTAGGCCGCCCACATGACCCCCGCGAACGCGGCGAAGCCGACCCCGACGAGGTCGAGCCGCGCCCACGACGTGTGCAACACCCCCGACACGAGCAGGACCCCCACCGCAGCCGCGGCCACGGCGACGACGTCCCTCGGGCGGCGGCTCAGCGCGGCAGCCAGGCCGAGCGGCCCGAGGAACTCGATGGTGACGGCGACGCCGATCGGCAGGTGTGCCAGGGAGGCGTAGAACGAGGTGTTCATGGCGGCGAGGGCCAGCCCGAAGAGCACCACGGTGCCCCAGTCGGAGCGGCTGCGGCCCCGCCACGACGGTCGCGCCACGGCACAGAGGATCACCATGGCGAAGAGCAGGCGCAGCAGCACCGAGCCGGGTGCCCCGATGCGGGGGACGAGCGTCGCGGCGAAGGCCCCGCCGAACTGGACGGAGACGACCCCGGCGAGGACGAGAAGGGGAGCGGTGCGGCGGTCGACGCTCACGGCATCGGGAGGCGCCCGGCCGCGACGAGCGTGGCCATGCGGTCGTCGGGCAGGTCCTCCTCGACGAGCACGCCACCGGTCTCGGAGGCGTGGACCATGCGGCCGGGACGCACAACGATGCCGACGTGGTGGATGCGGCGGCCGGACCTCGCGAAGAAGTAGAGGTCGCCGGAGCGCACCTCGTCGAGCTCGACCGGCGCCGCGAAGCCGGCCTGGGCGTAGGCGTCGCGAGCCACGACCACACCCATCCGCCGCCAGGCGTGCAGCACGAGGCCGGAGCAGTCGAAGCCGTGGGGGGAGACGCCCGACCAGAGGTAGGGCAGGCCGATGTGCCGGCGTGCCTCGGTCACGGCGGGGTGGTCCAACGGCTCGTGCGTCCCGTGGTCCGACGGCACGGTCGGGACCAGGTCGGCGGTCGGCTGGGGCGTGGGCCCCGTGTCGGCGACGGGCGACAGGTGGGCCGAGGGCACCCAGCCCGGATAGCCCCGGGGCTCCTCGGGGGACAGCTGCCACGGGGCGAGGACCTGGGACCACGACCCGGCTCCCTCGACCCGGCGCGTCTGCGTGACGATGACCGGCTCGCCCACGAGCAGCTGGGTCTCGACGCGGCCGTGCAGGCCCAGGCGGCCGTCTCCCGACTCGTCGTCTGAGGCGTGCGCGTCGAGCGCCGCCAGCCACTCCGTGACGTCGGGGTCGTCCGCCACCATGGGCCGGTCGACGGCCCGCGGACTCTCGGGGCCGGACCACACGGTCGTCACCGGGACACGGACGACCTGGGTGGCAGGGAGGCGGGGGGCGGCGGCGACGGTCGAGCTCACGACCGTCATCCTCGCACCACGCGACGACGGCGCTCGGGCTGCCCGGGTGCCGGGACGTGCGCGCGCAGCGGCCCACCGCCTGAGCCTGTCTCTTCCCTCACGAATCGCCGTGGACCTGGCCCGGGTACTGGTCGGCGCGCGTCCGGAGCCGTACCGTCAGAGGTATGGAAGCGCGAATCACCTTCGAGGGATTCGAATCCCCCAAGAACCGACGTCACGGCCCGGACGGGGACCTCGTCGACGTGAAGGGGTGGCTCCGTGCCCCGGTGGACTGGACCGGCGGTCCGCACCTCGAGCACATCTGGCGCGAGAAGCACGGCCGGTCCCGGCTCGGTGTCGGGCTCGCCGTCGCGAACAACCCGCGTCGGCACATCCTCATGACCAACGTCCCGCCGGATCTCGACTTCCTCCGGTCCGAGCTCGAGTCGCTCATCGCCGAGCTCGACCCCGACACCGATCCCGACCCGCGGCCCGACCTCGAGGGCGCCCAGTAGGCAGGTGCGCCCCACGGCCGGTCGGGCCCACCGGCTCTCGTCCCCCCTGTCGTCCCCTTTTGTCCGGCGTGTCCCGGTGCGCGCCGCGGGGACCGTCACCTCCACCGGGTGATCTGCCCGACTCGCCCACGCGGCAAGCGATCCCGCTCGTACGCTGAGGCCGTGGCGAGGCCCGCGATCATCACCGTGGACGACGACGCGCCCGTCTCGGCGGCGATCGCGCGGGACCTGCGCGCCCGCTACGGGGCCGAGCACCGCATCCTGCGTGCACCCTCCGGCGCCGAGGCCCTCGACCTCGTCGTGCGCCTCCTGCTGCGCGGACAGCCGCTGGCGCTCGTGGCCTCCGACCAGCGCATGCCGTCCATGTCCGGCATCGAGCTGCTGGCACGCGTGCGGGCCGACGTGCCGGACGCGAAGCTGCTCCTGCTCACGGCGTACGCCGACACGGACGTCGCGATCTCGGCCATCAACGACATCGGCCTGGACCACTACCTCCTCAAGCCCTGGGACCCGCCCGAGGACCGGCTCTACCCGGTCGTCGACGACCTGCTCTCCGACTGGCACAACGCCCACCCGGAGCAGGGCCACGACGTCCGGGTCGTCGGGCACCGGTGGTCCGAGGGCAGCCAGGTCGTCAAGACCTTCCTCGCCAACAACCACGTCCCCTACGTCTGGCTCGACGTCGAGCTCGACGCGGAGGGCGCTCGGCTGCGTGACCTCGCGGGAGCCGGGCCGGAGGACCTGCCCCTCGTGCTCGTGCCGGACGGCGAGACGCTGCGCGCCCCCACTGCGTTGACGGTCGCCACGGCCCTGGGCCTGCGCACCAGGGCGGAGCGGGACCTCTACGACCTCTGCATCGTCGGCGGAGGCCCGGCCGGGCTCGCGGCCGCCGTCTACGCGGCGTCCGAGGGACTGAGCACCGTCGTCGTCGAGCACGACGCGCCCGGCGGCCAGTCGGGTCAGAGCGCGGCCATCGAGAACTACCTCGGGTTCCCGCGCGGCCTGTCCGGCGCCGACCTCGCGCAGCGCGCCATAGCCCAGGCCCGGCGGTTCGGTGCCGAGATGGTGCTCGCCCGCGACGTCGTCGCCCTCGAGGCACGCGGCCCCGCCAGGGCGGTCCGCCTCGACGGCGCGGACGACATCGAGGCACGGAGCGTCGTGCTCGCCACGGGTGTCTCGTACCGGCGGCTCGACGCTCCCGGCATCGACGCGCTCGTCGGCCGAGGCGTGCAGTACGGCTCCAACGCCGGCCAGGCCGCTGCCTGCGCCGGTGACGAGGTCTACGTCGTCGGGGCGGCCAACTCCGCAGGGCAGGCCGTGCTCAACCTGGCCCGGTACGCCGAGCGCGTCACCCTGCTCGTCCGCGGCGACTCGCTCGAGGCGAGCATGTCGCAGTACCTCGTGGAGCGGATCCGGGCCCACGAGGGGATCCGCGTGCTGTGTCGTACCGAGGTGGCCGGCGCGGACGGTGACGGCCACCTCGAGCGCCTGACGCTCACGGACCGGCACACGGGCGGGACGGCGGACGTGCCGGCCGGTTGGCTCTTCGTCTACATCGGCGCGACGCCCCGGACCGACTGGTTGGGCGCCGACGTCGTGCGCGACGACCACGGCTTCGTCGTGACGGGGCACGACCTCGTGACCGGTCCGCTTGCCCGTGGGTGGTCGCTCGCGCGGCCGCCGTTCGCGCTCGAGACGAGCCTGCCGGGGGTCTTCGCGGCCGGTGACGTGCGCTCGGACTCGATGAAGCGCGTGGCCTCGGCCGTCGGCGAGGGCTCGATGTCGGTCTACTTCGTCCACCGCTACCTCGCCACGACCTGACGGCCGGACGGGACACGCGATGCTCGAGCTCCCAGACCTTCGGGGTGTGCCGCTCTTCGACGGGTTGCGCGACGACCAGCTCGCGCAGCTGCTCGGCGCGGGGTCCGAGGTCCCCATCGTGCCCGGCGAGGTGATGTGGCTCGAGGGCGACCGCGCCGACCACTGGTGGGTCGTCGTCCACGGGACGCTCGACCTCTCACGCCACGTGGGTCGCGAGGACGTCGTCGTCGGCCGGATGGACGTGCCCGGACGCTGGGCCGGCAGGTTCCGCGCCTGGGACGAGCACGGCGTCTACCTCGCGACGGCCCGCGGCGTCACGCCCGGCCGGCTGCTGTGCGTGCCCGCCGAGCGTCTCCACCAGCTGGCCGACGAGTGGTTCCCCTTCGCCGCGCACCTCGTCGCCGGGCTCTACGGCACCGCCAGGTCGATCGAGGCGACGGCCCCCCAGCGCAGCGGGCTCGTGACGCTGGGGACCCTGGCCGCCGGACTCGCGCACGAGATCAACAACCCTGCCGCGGCGGCGGTGCGCTCGGCCGCCGAGCTCGAACGGGCCTGCGACGGCCTGCTCGACGCGCTGCGCCAGATGGCCTCGAGCGGGCTGACGGCGACCCAGTTCGGCCAGCTCGACGCACTGCGGCGCGAGCTCGTGGCGCCGACCACGCTGCCCGACCCCCTCGAGACGGCCGATCGCGAGGAGGAGCTGGGGGAGTGGCTGGACCGATCCGGGGTGCCGCACCCGTGGGAGCTCGCCGCCTCGCTCGTGTCGGCCGGCGCGGACCTCTCCTGGGTCTCCCGCGCCGCCGGGGCCAGCCCCGAGGACGGGCTCGCGGCCTCGCTCGGCTGGGTCGCGCGCACCATCGACGTGGCCTCGCTGCTCGCCGAGGTGCGTGAGTCCACCCGCCGTGTCTCCGAGCTCGTCGCCGGCGTCAAGTCCTACTCCCAGATGGACCGGGCCTCCCACCAGCCGGTCGACGTGCGCGAGGGCCTCGAGAGCACCCTGCTCGTCATGGGCCCGCGCCTGCGCCCGGGGGTGACCGTCGTGCGCGACTGGGGTAGCGACGTCCCCCTGGTCGACGGCATGCCGGGCGAGCTCAACCAGGTCTGGACCAACCTCGTCGACAACGCGGTCGAGGCCATGGAGGGGGTCGGGACCCTGACGGTGACGACCCGTCGTGACGGGGACACCGTGCTCGTCGAGGTCGCCGACACGGGCAACGGCATGAGCCCCGAGGTGCAGCAACGCGCGTTCGAGGCGTTCTACACGACGAAGGACGTCGGCCGCGGCACGGGCCTCGGCCTCGACATCGCGCACCGCATCGTCGTCGAGCGGCACGGCGGCTCGCTCGAGATCCAGTCACAGCCGGGCGACACGCGCCTGCGGGTTCGCCTGCCTGTCAAGGCTCCCCGCTCGACCTCGGCTTGAGCGGGGACGACGCAAACGGCATACGCCATCGGGTCGTCACCGACGACGTATGCCGTGCCCTCGGGTCGGGCGGTCACCAGCCTCGGGCGCGCCACTCGTCGAGGTGAGGACGCTCGGCGCCCAGAGTCGAGTCGTCGCCGTGCCCCGGGTATAACCACGTGTCGTCGTCGTAGACGTCGAAGACGCGGGTCGTGACGTCCTCGATGAGCGCGTCGAAGCTCTGGCCGGGGTTCTTCGTGTTGCCGACGCCGCCGGGGAACAGGCTGTCGCCGGTGAAGAGGTGGGTGTGCCCGTCGGGGTCCGCGTAGGCGAGCGCGACCGAGCCCGGCGTGTGGCCGCGCAGGTGGACGACGTCGAGGGTGATGTCGCCGAAGGTGACGGTGTCGCCGTGCTCGACCCGCACGTCGACGGGCACGGGCAGGGCGTCGGCGTCGTCGGTGCCGGCGACGGTGCGAGCGCCGGTCGCGGCGACGACCGCGGCGAGCGCGCCGACGTGGTCGTGGTGCTGGTGGGTGGTCACGACGGTGTCGAGTCCCTGCCCTCCGTCGCCGACGAGCTCGAGGATCCGGTCGGGCTCGGCGGCGGCGTCGACGAGCAGCTGGGCACCGGTGGCCCGGCTCGTCAGCAGGTAGGCGTTGTTGCCGAAGCCGCCGACCTCGAGCTTGCGGATGGTGAGGGCGGGCAGCTCCCTGACGCCGGCCGGACCGTCCGGCGACACGTGGCCGGTGTAGGAGTCGTGCTGCGACATGGTCAGCCTCCGTAGGGAAGGGTCGGGACGGGGCCGTTGAAACGGACGCCGTCGGAGCGGCCGCGGGCCAGCCAGAGCAGCACGTCCGCCGCCGAACCCGTGGCGCGGGTCGCGCCCTCACCGACGACGTGCTCGTCGCCCTCCGTCGTGACGACGTGGAGCGACGGAGGCGCGTCGGCGTGCGCGAGGCGGTTCGCGGCGTCGCGCAGGAACAGGGCCACGACCTCCCGGGGTGCGGAGGCGAACGTGTAGCCGGCGTCGAGGTCGACGTGGTGGAAGACGACCTCGCGCAGGCGCATGAACGTCACCATCCCCACGGCGATGGGGAAGCCCCCCGGGGTCCGCTCGACGCGCACCTCGGCGTGCTCGGGACGCAGGGCCTCGAGGCGTCCTGCGAGTCGGGCCGCGCTGTCGCGGATGTCGGTGGCGTGGTCGTGGGCGGCGCGGCGGGCCCCGCGGTCGATGTCGGCATCGCGCGAGTCGGCGTCGTCGTACATCGTGTCGGGGCGGCCGGTCAGGGCCACGTCGCACACCCGGACGAGGGCGTCGGCGTTGCGGGCGACGTGGGCCAGCACGTGCCCGCGGGACCACCCCTCGCACAGCGACGGTGCGAGCACGGCGTCGTTGCGGAACGACGCCGCGGTGGCGACGAGACGCTCGGTCTCGGCCGCCACGAGGGCCGGTGTCACGTCAGCGTGTCTCATGCGTCGCCTCTCCGGTGGCCTTCGCCAGGGCCAGGGCGGCGCCGACGAGCGTCAGGTGCGAGAAGGCCTGGGGGAAGTTGCCCACCATGCGCTTCCCGACGGGGTCGTACTCCTCGGACAGCAGTCCGACGTCGTTGGTCAGGCCCACGAGTCGGTCCATCAGCTCGGTGGCCTCCGTCGTCATACCCGCCTTCGCGTAGGCCGTCACGAGCCAGAACGAGCACGCGAGGAAGGGGTGCTCGTCGCCGGACAGGCCGTCGACGCCGGTGTCGGTGCGGTAGCGCATGACGAGCCCGTCGCGCAGGAGGTCGGCCTCGACGGCGGCGATGGTGCCGAGCATCCGCGGGTCGTCGCCGTCGACGAAGCCGATCGACGAGAGCATGAGCAGCGACGCGTCGACCTCGGTCGTGTCGTAGTGCTGGACGAAGCTGTTGCGTCCCGCGTCGAAGCCCTTTGCCAGGACCTCCTCGCGCACCTGGTCGCGCAGCTCGCGCCACCGCTCGACCGGACCGTCGAGGCCGTGCTGCTCGACGGCGCGGATGGCGCGGTCGAAGGCGGCCCAGACCATGGCGCGCGAGTGGGTGAAGTGGCGCAGCGGGCCGCGGATCTCCCAGAGCCCGTTGTCGGCCTCCTCCCAGTGCTCGGCGAGGTGGTTGACGAGCGAGCGCTGCAGGTGCCAGGAGTCGTCCGTCTCCTCGAGGCCGCGGGCCCGGGCGTGGTCGAGCGAGATGAGGACCTCGCCGAGCACGTCGGTCTGCCGCTGGTCGACGGCCGCGTTGCCGACGCGCACGGGGCGCGACCCGGCATACCCGGGCAGGTGCTCGAGCACCCGCTCGGGCAGGTCACGCCCCCCGTCGACGCGGTACATGATCTGCATGTCCTCCGGGTCGCCCGCGACGGCGCGCAGCAGCCAGTCGCGCCACAGCGCGGTCTCCTCGACGTAGCCGCAGCCGAGCAGGGCCTCGAGCGTCAGGGCGGCGTCGCGCAGCCAGCAGAACCGGTAGTCCCAGTTGCGCTCGCCGCCGAACTCCTCGGGCAGGGAGGTGGTCGCCGCGGCGACGATGCCGCCGGTCTCCTGGTGCGTCAGCCCGCGCAGGACGAGGAGCGAGCGCGTCACCGCGTCGGCGTAGGGACCGACGTAGTCGCTCCGGGCGGCGTACTCCTCGCTGCGCGCGATCGTCTCCCTGATGCGTGCGCGGACGCTCAGTGGTGGCGGGATTGCGTCGTGGCTGCGGAACCACGTCGTCGAGAAGGTGAGCACCTGCCCGGCCACCACGTCGAACTCGTCGACGTGGTGGCCGTCGCGGGCGTGGGGGAGCCGGGCCCCGCGCAGCACGAGCATGTCGGGGCCGGCGATGGCCGTGATGATCTCGTCGGTGTGGTCCTCACGGTCGTCGGTGTGGCGTGCCACCCAGGGACGCGTCCGGCCGTAGTTGAAGCGCACGGTCCACTCGTGCACCATCCGCACGGTGCCCTCGACGCCCTCGATCCGGCGCAGCAGGTCCGAGCGCCCGTCGCCGAGCGGCATGACGTCGGTGACCTGCACCCGGCCCGTCGGGGTCTCGTGGGTCGTCTCGAGCACGAACGAGTTGCCGACGTAGCGCCGGGTCGTCACCGCGTCGGGGTCGGCGGGGGCGATGAGCCAGCGACCGTGCTCGGGCGTGCCGAGCAGCGCCGAGAAGCAGGCCCGCGAGTCGAAGCGCGGCAGGCACAGCCAGTCGACGGAGCCGCGGAGGCTGACGAGGGCGGCGGTGCCGAGGTCGCCGAGCACGGCGTAGTCCTCGATCGGCGTGGGCACGTGCGCACTCATGGGGTGAGTATGCCGTCCCGCCGGGCCGGGCGCCGGGGGCGGGCGTGGGTGCGCGGCGCGTCGCGAGGACGGCGGGGACGGCCGCCGTGGGGGCGGAGGATGTCCAAGGTCGTGCCGCCGATGAGGGGACTGTCGGTGACCCGACCTAGCATGAGGCGCGTGACTGCTACGCCCACCGGCAACGCCCATTCCCTCGTCGTCCGCGGCGCGCGGGAGCACAACCTGCGCGACGTGTCCGTCGACCTCCCACGGGACAGCCTCATCGTCTTCACCGGGCTCTCGGGGTCGGGCAAGTCGAGCCTCGCGTTCGACACGATCTTCGCGGAGGGGCAGCGTCGCTACGTCGAGTCGCTCTCGGCCTACGCCCGGCAGTTCCTCGGCCAGATGGACAAGCCCGACGTCGACTTCATCGAGGGCCTCTCGCCGGCGGTCTCCATCGACCAGAAGTCGACCAACCGCAACCCCCGCTCGACCGTCGGCACCATCACCGAGGTCTACGACTACCTCCGACTGCTCTTCGCCCGTGCCGGGCGTCCGCACTGCCCGGTCTGCGGCGAGGCCGTGACCCGGCAGTCCCCGCAGCAGATCGTCGACCAGCTCCTGACGCTCGAGGACCGCACCCGCTTCCAGGTGCTGGCGCCCGTCGTCCAGGGGCGCAAGGGCGAGTTCGTCGACCTCTTCACCGAGCTCCAGACCAAGGGCTTCTCCCGCGCCCGCGTCGACGGCGAGGTCGTCTCGCTCGCGGAGCCCCCGGCCCTCGAGAAGCAGAAGAAGCACACCATCGAGGTCGTCGTCGACCGCCTCGTGGCCAAGGGCGACGACTCGGGCTCGAAGCGCCGTCTGACCGACTCCGTCGAGACCGCCCTCGGTCTCGCGGGTGGCGTCGTCATCATCGACTTCGTCGACCGCGACGCCAAGGACAAGGAGCGCGAGCGCCGCTTCTCCGAGAAGATGGCCTGCCCCAACAACCACCCGCTCGGCATGGACGAGATCCAGCCGCGGTCCTTCTCGTTCAACTCCCCGTTCGGCGCGTGCCCCGAGTGCACCGGCATCGGCACCGAGCTCGAGGTCGACCCCGAGCTCGTCGTGCCCGACGACGACCTGTCGCTCGCCGAGGGCGCCATCGCGCCATGGGCCCAGGGCTCCGGCTCCGCCGAGTACTTCCAGCGCGTCATGGGTGCTCTCGCCGACGACATGAAGTTCTCGATGGACGCGCCGTTCCGGGCCCTGCCGGCCCGCGCCAAGGAGGCGCTGCTGCACGGCCAGAACTACAAGGTCCACGTCAAGTACAAGAACCGCTACGGTCGCGACCGCTCGTACACGACGGGATTCGAGGGCGTCGTCCCCTTCATCAAGCGCCGTCACTCCGAGACCGACTCCGAGTGGAGCCGCGACCGCTACGAGGGCTTCATGCGCGAGGTCCCGTGCCCCGTCTGCAAGGGAGCCCGCCTCAAGCCAGAGTCGCTCGCCGTGCTGCTCGGCGGCAAGAACATCTCCGAGGTCTGCGGGCTCGCGATCCGCGAGGCCGCCGGCTTCCTCGACACGGTCGACTTCACGACCCGCGAGAAGCAGATCGCCGAGCGCGTCATCAAGGAGATCGACGCGCGACTCGGCTTCCTGCTCGACGTCGGTCTCGACTACCTCTCGCTCGACCGCCCGGCCGGCACGCTCTCCGGTGGCGAGGCCCAGCGAATCCGCCTCGCGACACAGATCGGCTCCGGCCTCGTGGGCGTGCTCTACGTCCTCGACGAGCCGTCGATCGGCCTGCACCAGCGCGACAACCACCGGCTCATCGAGACGCTGACGCGCCTGCGCGACCTCGGCAACACCCTCATCGTCGTCGAGCACGACGAGGACACCATCGCCACGGCCGACTGGGTCGTCGACATCGGCCCCGGCGCCGGTGAGCACGGCGGACACGTCGTCCACTCGGGTCCGGTCAAGGGCCTCCTCGAGCACCCCGACTCACTGACCGGGATGTACCTCTCCGGCCGGCGCGAGATCCCCTCGCCCGAGGTCCGCCGCGGGCACGACGGGCGCCAGATCACCGTGAGCGGGGCGCGCGAGAACAACCTGCAGAACGTCTCGGTCAACTTCCCGCTGGGCAACCTCGTCGCCGTCACCGGCGTCTCCGGCTCGGGCAAGTCGACCCTCGTCAACGACATCCTCTACAACGTCCTCGCCAACAAGCTCAACGGTGCCCGCCACGTGCCCGGCCGGCACAAGACCGTCACCGGCCTCGACCAGCTCGACAAGGTCGTGCACGTCGACCAGAGCCCGATCGGTCGCACGCCCCGGTCGAACCCCGCCACCTACACCGGCGTCTTCGACAACATGCGCAAGCTGTTCGCCGAGACGACCGAGGCCAAGGTGCGTGGGTACCTCCCGGGCCGGTTCTCGTTCAACGTCAAGGGCGGCCGCTGCGACGCGTGCTCCGGCGACGGCACCATCAAGATCGAGATGAACTTCCTGCCCGACGTCTACGTCCCCTGCGAGGTGTGCCACGGCGCCCGCTACAACCGCGAGACGCTCGAGGTGCACTTCAAGGGCAAGACGATCGCCGACGTCCTCGACATGCCGATCGAGGAGGCCGCCACCTTCTTCGAGGCGGTCCCGGCCATCGCGCGGCACCTCAAGACCCTCAACGACGTCGGTCTCGGCTACGTCCGTCTCGGCCAGCCGGCGCCGACCCTCTCCGGCGGTGAGGCGCAGCGCGTCAAGCTCGCGAGCGAGCTGCAGAAGCGGTCGACGGGTCGCACGATCTACGTCCTCGACGAGCCGACGACCGGCCTGCACTTCGAGGACATCCGCAAGCTCCTCGACGTCCTCCAGGGGCTCGTCGACAAGGGCAACACCGTCATCGTCATCGAGCACAACCTCGACGTCATCAAGAACGCCGACTGGATCATCGACATGGGCCCCGAGGGCGGGTCCGGCGGTGGCACCGTCATTGCCGAGGGCACGCCCGAGCACGTCGCCGGGGTGGCGGCCAGCCACACCGGGCGGTTCCTCAAGCCGATCCTCGAGCGCACCGCCCGCACGACGACACGGGCGGCCGCCGGCGGCCGGGCGAAGAAGTCCGCGAGTCCGGCACGCTCCCAGCCATCCGACAGCGGGCGCACAACGAACTCCCGCACAGTGAAGGCGTCGAAGACCGCCGCGTCGACGACGGCCGGCACCCGCTCCCGCGGGGGTGCCACCACCGCTGCAGCGAAGAAGAGCGCGGCGGGCACCACCGTGAGCAAGACGAGGACCTCCACCACGACCCGGAAGAGGAACGCATGACCCAGGGCACCCACCCCGACACGTCCCAGCCGAACGGCGGCACGGGCTCCTCCACGAGCCCCGCCTCGAGCACACCGGCCCTCGACGAACGGGTCGCCCGGTTGACCGACCGGCGTGGGGTGCTCAAGGCCGCCGGCGTCGTCGGCGTGGCCGTCGGTGCTGGCGCCCTGGCCGCGTGCAGCAGCCCGCCCGTGCCGAGCGGCACCACCGACGCCGGCGCAGGCAGCGCCGGGTCCTCCGCGTCCTCGGCGCCGTCCGGGACGTCCGGGGCGACCGCTGCGTCCGGCGGTGGCACCCCGACGTCGGACATCCCCGTCGGCGGCGGCAAGGTCTTCGCCGACGGCCAAACCGTCGTCACCCAGCCCACGGCAGGCAGCTTCAAGGCGTTCGACGCGATCTGCCCCCACCAGGGCTGCACCGTCGACTCCGTCGAGGGGGGACAGATCATCTGTCCCTGCCACCAGAGCCACTTCGACGCCGCCACCGGCCAGCGTGTGTCAGGGCCTGCGCCGACCGGGCTGACGCCCAAGAAGATCACCGTCACGGGCAGCACCTTCACCGTCAGCTGACCTCACCGCAGGCGCGTTCGGCGGTGTCGGCGGGCCGACATAGGGTGGGTTCGTGGCGGACCCGACGACCTACCGACCGAAGCCGGGGGAGATCCCGACCGACCCGGGGGTCTACCGGTTCCGCGACGCGCACGGCCGCGTCATCTACGTCGGCAAGGCCAAGTCGCTGCGTCCCCGGCTGTCGTCGTACTTCCAGGACATCACCGCGCTCCACCCGCGCACCGCGACCATGGTCACGACCGCGACCTCGGTCGAGTGGACGGTCGTGCGCACCGAGGTCGAGGCCCTCCAGCTCGAGTACTCCTGGATCAAGGAGTTCGACCCGCGCTTCAACGTCAAGTACCGCGACGACAAGTCCTACCCGTTCCTCGCGGTCACCCTGGGCGAGGAGTTCCCGCGGGCGCAGGTCATGCGCGGGGCCAAGCGCAAGGGCACCCGCTACTTCGGGCCCTACGGCCACGCCTGGGCCATCCGCGAGACGCTCGACCTCTTGCTACGGGTCTTCCCCATGCGCACCTGCTCGGCAGGGGTCTTCAAGCGCGCCACCGCGAGCGGTCGCCCCTGCCTGCTCGCCTACATCGACAAGTGCTCGGCGCCCTGCGTCGGCCGGGTCACCCCCGACGAGCACCGGGCCATCGCCGAGGACTTCTGCGACTTCATGGCCGGCAACACGACGCGCTTCGCGAAGCGCCTCGAGACCCGGATGAAGGAGGCCGCGGCGGAGCTCGACTTCGAGCAGGCCGCCCGCCTGCGTGACGACATCGGTGCGCTGACCAAGGCGTTGGAGAAGCAGGCCGTCGTGCTCGGGGACGCCACGGACGCCGACGTCTTCGCCCTCGCGGACGACGACCTCGAGGCGGCGGTCCAGGTCTTCCACGTCCGGGGCGGCCGCATCCGGGGCCAGCGCGGATGGGTCGTCGAGAAGGAGAGCGAGGACCTCCCGACGCTCGTCGAGCACCTGCTGCTCCAGGTCTACGGCGACGCCGAGCGCGACGCGATCCCGCGTGAGGTGCTCGTGCCGACCGAGCCGGCCGACGTGGATGCCGTCACCGAGTGGCTCTCGTCGGTGCGGGGCTCGGCCGTCAGCGTCCGCGTGCCGCAGCGCGGTGACAAGCGCACCCTCATGGAGACGGTCCGGCGCAACGCCGAGCAGTCCCTGGCCCGCCACAAGGTGGCACGCGCGGGCGACCTGACGCTGCGCAGCAAGGCCTTGCAGGAGCTTCAGGACTACCTCGGTCTCGAGGACGCGCCGCTGCGCATCGAGTGCTACGACGTCAGCCACGTCCAGGGCACCAACGTCGTCGCGTCCATGGTGGTCTTCGAGGACGGTCTCGCGCGCAAGAGCGAGTACCGACGCTTCATCGTCCGCGGTGCGACCGCGGGCTCGGAGGGCGACGAGCCCGTCACCGTCGACGACACCGCCGCCATGCGCGAGGTGCTGACGCGACGCTTCCGGCGCTACCTCGAGGACGCCGAGGGCACGGGCGACCTCGACCTCTCGACCGGGGTCGTCGGCGGCGACGCGCAGGCCCGGGACGGCGCGCCGGCCGCGGGCGACGACGACGACGCACCGTCCTCGGGTCCCATCGACCCGGAGACCGGACGCCCCAGGCGCTTCGCCTACCCGCCGAGCCTCGTCGTCGTCGACGGCGGCCTGCCACAGGTCAACGCGGCCCAGGCGGTGCTCGACGAGCTCGGTATCGAGGAGGTCGCCCTCGTCGGCCTCGCCAAGCGACTCGAGGAGGTGTGGGTCCCGCGCGACGACCACCCCGTCATCCTCCCGCGCACGAGCGAGGGCCTCTACCTGCTCCAGCGGCTGCGCGACGAGGCCCACCGGTTCGCGATCACCTTCCACCGACAGCGCCGGTCCAAGGCCATGACGACCTCCCAGCTCGACGGCATACCCGGGCTCGGTGCCAGCCGGCAGAAGGCCCTGCTGCGGCACTTCGGTTCGGTCAAACGCCTTCGGCAGGCGGACATCGCGGACATCATGGCCCTACCCGGCTTCGGCCGGTCGCTTGCGTCCGCCGTCGTCAGCCACTTGGCTGAGGGCACACCGCAGCAGCCAGCCGTGAACCTCACGACGGGAGAAGTGCTCGAATGACCGCCGACAGCAGGCGAACACCCCAGACGCCCCTGGCCGACGCGCCGATCGTCATCGTCACCGGCATGAGCGGGGCCGGACGCAGCACCACCGCCAACGTGCTCGAGGACCTCGGCTGGCTCGTCGTCGACAACCTGCCGCCGCAGCTGCTCACCCACCTCGCCGAGCTGCGCGACGAGGCGCGCGCCCAGCACCCGGAGGAGCACCTCCAGCAGGTGGCCGTCGTCGTCGACGTGCGCTCTCGCGGCTGGTTCGCCCAGCTCGAGGGCGCCATCGGGGCGGCCCGGGAGCGCGGCGAACGGCCCAGCCTCGTCTTCCTCGACGCGACGGACGAGGCCCTCGTGCGCCGCTTCGAGAGCGTGCGCCGCCCCCACCCGCTCCAGGGCGACGGACGGCTCCTCGACGGCATCCAGCGCGAGCGCGAGCTACTCCTCGACCTGCGTTCGTCCGCCGACGTCGTCATCGACAGCTCCGGCCTCAACGTCCACCAGCTGAGCGCCAAGCTCAGCTCCCTCTTCGCCGGCGACCGCAAGGTGCAGCTGCGCATCGCGGTCATGTCGTTCGGCTTCAAGTACGGCCTGCCGCTCGATGCCGACGTCGTCTTTGACATGCGCTTCCTGCCCAACCCGTACTGGGTCCCCGAGCTGCGGTCCCTGACCGGGCGCGACACTCCGGTCAGCGAGTTCGTCATGCGCCAGGAGGGCGCCGACGAGTTCCTCGAGCGTGCCGGCGACCTGCTCGACACGATGATCGGCGGCTACGTCCGCGAGGGCCGCCGCTACGTCACGGTCGCCGTCGGGTGCACCGGCGGCAAGCACCGGTCGGTCGCCGTCGCCGAGGCGCTGAGCAAGCGGCTGGGGGGCCGTGAGCGCGTCGACACCTTCGTCGTCCACCGAGACCTGGGTCGCGAGTGACCGCGATCCCGGGCGCGACGCCGTCCCGCCTGGCCCTCGGCTCGGCGCACCAGCGTCGGATCGTGGCTCTCGGAGGCGGGCACGGGCTCGCCGCCGCCCTGACGGCCCTGCGCCTGCTCACCGACCACGTCACCGCGGTGGTGACCGTCGCCGACGACGGCGGTTCGAGCGGACGGCTGCGCGACGAGTTCGACGTGCTTCCGCCGGGCGACCTGCGCATGGCGCTCTCGGCGCTGTGCGACGACAGCGACTGGGGCCACACGTGGCGCGACGTGCTGCAGCACCGTTTCGACGGGTCGGGCGACCTCAAGGGCCACGCCTTGGGCAACCTCATGATCGTCTCCATCTGGGAGCTCCTCGGCGACACGGTCCAGGGGCTCGACCTCGTCGGCCGTCTCCTCGGGGCACGCGGCCGCGTGCTGCCGATGGCCGCCGAGCCGCTCGAGATCGTCGCCGAGATCCGTGGACACGACCCCCAGCGGCCCGGTGAGACCGTCGAGGTCCGTGGTCAGCACCGGGTCGCCTCGTCGCCGGGCATCGTGTCCTCGATCGGGATCGTCCCGACGTGTCCGGCGCCCTGCGAGGAGGCCCTCGCGGCGGTGCGCGAGGCCGACTGGGTCATGCTCGGTCCCGGATCCTGGTTCACCTCGGTCATGCCGCACCTGCTCGTCCCGGCCCTCGCCGACGCGCTCGTCACGACGCCCGCCAAGCGCCTGCTCAACCTCAACCTCGAGGTGCACATGGGTGAGACGCGCGACTTCCGGGCCGAGGACCACCTCGCGTCCTTCGCCGCCAACGCGCCCGACACCAGGCTCGACGTCGTGCTCGCAGACCCGAGCGTCGTGCCCGACGACGCGTCCCTGCGCGCCGCGGCCGCCGAGCTCGGGGCCGAGCTCGTCGTCGCGCCCGTGGCCGCGCGGGGCGAGCCGGGCGTCCACGACCCCCTCCGGCTCGCGGCCGCGCTCCGCGACGTCATCTCCTGACCGCAGCAGGTCGGACGAACCGGGCGCCCCCTGCCGCACGAGGGTGCTTGATCGGGGTGGCAGGATGTCGCCCATGGCCATGACAGCAAAGGTGAAGGACGAGCTCTCGCGCCTCGAGGTGACCAAGCCCTGCTGCCGCAAGGCCGAGGTCTCGACGATGCTCCGCTTCGCCGGTGGCCTGCACATCATCGGGGGGCAGATCGTCGTCGAGGCCGAGCTCGACACAGCCAACGCCGCACGGCGCCTGCGCCGCAACATCGCCGAGGTCTACGGCCACAAGAGCGACATGCTCGTCCTGGCCGCCGGCGGCCTGCGCCGCGGCTCGCGCTACGTCGTGCGCGTCGTCGAGGACGGGGCGACGCTCGCGCGTCAGACCGGCCTCATCGACACCCGCGGCCGGCCCGTCCGCGGCCTGCCGCCCAAGGTCGTCAGCGCCGCGACGTGCGACTCCGAGGCGGCCTGGCGGGGTGCGTTCCTCGCGCACGGCTCGCTCACCGAGCCCGGCCGGTCGTCGGCGCTCGAGGTGACCTGCCCGGGACCCGAGGCAGCGCTCGCCCTCGTCGGAGCGGCCCGGCGGCTCGGCATCCAGTCCAAGGCCCGCGAGGTCCGCGGGGTCGACCGGGTCGTCATCCGCGACGGGGACGCCATCGGCGCCATGCTGACCCGCCTCGGGGCGCACGACGCCGTCATGGCGTGGGAGGAGCGCCGCATGCGGCGCGAGGTCCGGGCCACGGCCAACCGGCTGGCCAACTTCGACGACGCCAACCTGCGCCGCTCGGCGCGCGCCGCCGTCGCCGCCGGGGCGCGGGTCGAGCGGGCCATGGAGCTGCTCGGCGAGGACATCCCGGACCACCTGCGCGAGGCGGGGGTGCTGCGGCTCGAGCACAAGCAGGCCAGTCTCGAGGAGCTCGGCCAGCTGGCCAAGCCCCCGATGACCAAGGACGCCGTGGCCGGCCGCATCCGGCGGTTGCTCGCGATGGCCGACAAGCGCGCCGAGGAGCTCGGGGTCGCCGGCACCGACGCCAACCTCACGGCCGACATGCTCGAGAGCTGACGCGACCGCACACCCGTTCGTCCGACGGTCGCGTCGACCGGGCCCGACCCGGTCCGTCGGGTGCTCGCGAGCACCCGGGGCGTGCTGAGCGCGTGCTCACCAAGGCCTGAGACTCCCGACTCGCCGCTGAGGTCGACGCACTAGGGTGGTTGTGATCACGGTCGCAACGGGGCGGCCCGAGGTCTGGCTTTTCCGTCCGAAACAGTCTCACCGAAGAGGTGCACAGCAGTGACCGTTCGCGTTGGTATCAACGGCTTTGGCCGCATCGGCCGCAACTTCTTCCGCGCCATCGTGGCGTCCGGAGCCGACATCGAGGTCGTGGCCACCAACGACCTCATGGACAACAAGACCCTCGCCCACCTGCTCAAGTACGACTCGATCCTGGGTCGCTTCCCCGGTGAGGTCTCCTACGACGACACGTCGATCATCGTCGACGGCAAGGCGATCCGTGTCTTCGAGGAGCGCGACCCCGCCAACATCGACTGGGCCGGCGTCGGAGCCGACGTCATCGTCGAGTCCACCGGCTTCTTCACCGACGCGCAGAAGGCCAAGGCGCACATCGACGGTGGCGCCAAGAAGGTCATCATCTCGGCCCCGGCCAAGAACGAGGACATCACCATCGTCATGGGTGTCAACCACGACCTCTACGACGCCGCCAAGCACACGGTGATCTCCAACGCCTCGTGCACGACGAACTGCCTCGCGCCGATGGCCAAGGTCCTCAACGACGAGTTCGGCATCGTCAAGGGCCTCATGACGACGATCCACGCCTACACGCAGGACCAGAACCTGCAGGACGCCCCGCACAAGGACCTCCGCCGCGCCCGCGCTGCCGCGCTCAACATCGTCCCGACGACGACCGGTGCGGCCAAGGCCGTCTCCCTCGTGCTGCCCGAGCTCAAGGGCAAGCTCGACGGCTACGCCCTGCGCGTCCCGGTCCCCACCGGCTCGGCGACGGACCTGACGTTCGAGGCCGGTCGCGAGACGACGGTCGAGGAGGTCAACGCCGCGGTCAAGGCCGCCGCCGAGGGCCCCCTCAAGGGCTTCCTCGTCTACACCGAGGACGAGATCGTCTCCAAGGACATCGAGACCGACCCCGCGTCGTGCATCTTCGACGCCGGCCTCACCAAGGTCATCGGCAACCAGGTCAAGGTCGTCGGCTGGTACGACAACGAGTGGGGCTACTCCAACCGCCTCGTCGACCTCGTCGCGCTCGTCGGTCAGTCGCTCTGACCCACCCGGCCACCGCCCCCGCTGCCCTTCGGAGCACCCGGGGCGGTGGCCGCCTCCGTGCCCGGCCGCACCCTGAGCCCGGCCGCAAACCCCAACTGACGAAGAGGCATCCCGCGTGAAGACCACCAGCGACCTCGGGGACCTGCGCGGCAAGCGCGTCCTCGTCCGGTCCGACCTCAACGTGCCGCTCGACGGCACGACCATCACCGACGACGGCCGCATCCGCGCCTCGGCGCCGACGATCAAGGGGCTGGCCGACGCCGGCGCCCGGGTCATCGTCTGCGCGCACCTCGGTCGCCCCAAGGGCGCCCCCGAGGCCAAGTACTCCCTCGCACCCGTCGCGAAGCGTCTGGGAGAGGTCCTCGGCGCCGACGTCGTCTTCGCCGACGACACGGTCGGCGACGACGCCAAGGCCAAGGCCGCCGCTCTGCAGGACGGGCAGGTGCTGCTCCTCGAGAACCTGCGCTTCAACGCCGGCGAGACGGCCAAGGCCGATGACGAGCGATCCGCTTTCGCCGGCGAGCTCGCCTCTCTCGCAGACGTCTTCGTCTCCGACGGCTTCGGCGTCGTGCACCGCAAACAGGCGTCCGTCTACGACGTGGCGCGGCTGCTGCCGCACGCGACCGGCGACCTCGTGTCGACCGAGGTCGACGTGCTCCGTCGCCTCACCAAGGACCCGGAGCGCCCGTACGCCGTCGTGCTCGGTGGCGCCAAGGTCTCCGACAAGCTCGGCGTCATCGGCAACCTCCTCGGCACGGCCGACCGTCTCCTCATCGGGGGAGGCATGGTCTTCACCTTCCTCGCCGCCCAGGGCCACGAGGTCGGCAAGAGCCTGCTCGAGACCGACCAGATCGACACCGTGAAGGGCTACCTCGAGCGCGCCGAGAAGGAGGGCGTCGAGATCGTCCTGCCCGTCGACGTCGTCGCCGCCGATGCGTTCAGCGCCGACGCGGCGCACGAGGTCGTCGCCGCAGACGCGATCCCGGCCGACCGGATGGGCCTCGACATCGGGCCCGCGTCGAGCGCGCTCTTCGCCGAGAAGCTCGCGGACTGCCGCACGGTCTTCTGGAACGGCCCCATGGGCGCGTTCGAGATGGAGCCGTACGCCGCCGGCACCAAGGCGCTGGCGCAGGCTCTCGTCGACATCACGTCCCGGGGCGCCCTGACCGTCGTCGGTGGCGGCGACTCCGCTGCCGCGGTGCGCCAGCTCGGCTTCGCCGACGACGGCTTCGGCCACATCTCCACCGGTGGTGGCGCCAGCCTCGAGTACCTCGAGGGCAAGGAGCTGCCCGGCCTGACCGTGCTCGAGGAGGGTGACGCCTGATGGCGAAGCAGACCAAGCCCGTGGGTCGCGTGCCCCTCATGGCCGGCAACTGGAAGATGAACCTCGACCACCTGCAGGCCACGCACCTCGTGCAGAAGCTCGACTGGACCCTCCGCGACGCGAAGCACGACCACGCGGCCGTCGAGGTCGCGGTGCTGCCCCCCTTCACCGACCTGCGCTCCGTCCAGACGCTCGTCGAGGGCGACAAGCTCGACCTCAGGTACGGCGGGCAGGACCTGTCGCCGCACAGCTCGGGCGCCTACACCGGTGACATCTCCGGCGCGTTCCTCGCCAAGCTCGGCTGCACCTACGTCGCCGTCGGACACAGCGAGCGTCGTGAGGGCCACGGCGAGACCGACGCCGTGGTCAACGCCAAGGTCAAGGCGGCATACGCCCACGGCCTGACGCCGATCCTGTGCTGCGGCGAGGGCCTCGACGTGCGCAAGGAGGGACGCCAGGTCGAGCACGTCGTCGCGCAGCTGCGCGCGAACCTCGAGGGCGTCACCAAGGAGCAGGCCGCGTCCGTCGTCATCGCCTACGAGCCCATCTGGGCCATCGGCACCGGAGAGGTCGCGACGCCCGACGACGCGCAGGAGGTCTGCGCGGCGATCCGCACGCTGCTCGCCGAGCTCTACAGCGGCGACGTCGCCGACGGTGTGCGCGTGCTCTACGGCGGCAGCGTCAAGGCGAACAACGTCGCGGCGATCATGGCGCAGGAGGACGTCGACGGCGCCCTCGTCGGCGGTGCCTCCATCGACCCGGCCGAGTTCGCGTCGATCTGCCGCTACCGCGACCACCTCGCCACCTCCTGAGCCACCCCGGCGGCCGGACGCCCCGCACGAGGTGCGTTCGGCCGTTGGGCCCTCGGGCAGGTATCCTTGCCCGAGCCCCGGAAAGATGTGGGGGAGGGGCCGACCGGCCCTCTCGACCCCCGGGACCCCGACGATTTGGAGTGACCACGTGGATGCGGTTCGCATCGTGCTGCAGGTCCTGCTGGTGCTGTCCAGCATGGTCCTGACGCTGTTCATCCTGCTGCACAAGGGCAAGGGTGGCGGCCTGTCCGACATGTTCGGCGGCGGCATGTCGACCTCGCTCGGAGGCTCGTCGGTCGCCGAGCGCAACCTCGACCGTTTCACGGTCGCCGTGGCCTCGGTCTGGGCGGCATCCATCATCGGTCTGGGCCTGCTGGCCCGTTTCGTGAGCTGAGAGGACGAGTAGATGGCAGGCGGTAACGCCATTCGTGGGAGCCGGGTCGGCGCCGGCCCGATGGGCGAGGCCGAGCGCGGCGACTCCGCCCCTCGCGTCCACATCTCCTACTGGTGCTCCAACGGGCACGAGACCCGGCCCAGCTTCGCGGAGGAGCCCGGCATGGTGCTGCCCGAGACCTGGGACTGCCCGCGCTGCGGCTTCCCGGCGGGCCAGGACAAGGAGAACCCTCCGGCCCCGCCGAAGGTCGAGCCCTACAAGACCCACCTCGCCTACGTGAAGGAGCGCCGCAGCGATGCCGACGGCGCCGCGATCCTCGACGAGGCCCTGAGCACCCTGCGCGAGCGTGGTCTCATCCAGTGACCTGACGGTCGTTCGCCACGGCGGCGACCCCACGACGAAGGGCCCGGGAGATCTTCCCGGGCCCTTCGTCGTGTCGCGAGGGTCAGATGGCGTATGCCGTCCGGTGACTCCCCGGGGTCAGCGCACCTTCGCGGCCGCGTCCGCGTCGACGAGCCACAGCGTCGCGTCGCCGCCACGGGGGCCGGCGGCCGGGACGTCCCAGCGGTCGGCGTCGGGGGCGAGCGCGGCGGCCACCGCGTCGGCCTTGTCGCCGCCGGCCACGAGGAACCACACCTCGTGGCTGCGCTCGAAGCACTCGAACGTCAGGCTGACGCGGTCGGGCGGGGGCTTGGGCGAGTCGTGCACGGCGACGGCGATGGCGTCCGTCACCTGCTGCGCAGGGTGGTGCGGGAAGAGTGACGCGACGTGGCCGTCGGGTCCGACTCCGAAGAGCACGACGTCCCAGACCCTCTGGCCGTGCTCGCGGACCGACTGCGCATAGGCCTCGGCGCTGGCCTCGGCGCTCTCGGACGTGTCGGGTCCGGCCACCCGGTGCACCTTGGCCGGGTCCAGCCCCAGCTCGCCGAGGCCGGCGGCGTCGTTCTGGGTGTCGTTGCGGTCGGGGTCGCCCGCGGGCAGGTAGCGCTCGTCGCCCCACCAGACTCGGACGCGCGACCAGTCGACCGCCGCGCGGCCCGGGGTGGCGAGCACCGAGGCGATGATGGCCGACCCCATCGACCCGCCCGTCAGGGCGACCTGGGCCTCGGGGCTGCGGGCCTGCGCATCGACGAGGGCGGTCACGAGCCGGGCGGCCGCCCCGTCGGCGAGGGCCTGCTTGTCCGGGTGGACGACGACGCGGGGCGTCGCCGTCACGACGACGCCGTCCCGCTCGTCGACCCCGGCTGCGACGCGGCGGCCGTCGAGGCCTTCTTGGCCGTCGCCTTGCGGGTGCCGGCGGTCGCGCGGGTGGCGCTCTTGCGAGCGACGGTCTGCTTCGTCGTGGCGGCCTTCTTCGTCGCGGCCTTCTTCGTCGTCGCCGTCGTGGCAGCCTTCCTCGCGTTCGACGCCGATGCCGTGCTCGCCGACGCCTTGCGGGCAGGAGCGCGGCGGGACGGTGCCGACGAGGACGAGGACGAGGACGAGGATGAGGACGAAGCTGAGGCGGACGCCCCTCCGGCCGAGGCTGCTGCCTGCTTCTTGCGGTCCTTGGCGGCCTGCTTCTCGCGCGGGGTGCGCTTGCCGGCCAGCTTGCGCACCGTGGCCGCGTGCACGTCCTCGGTCTCGGCGTGCTCGGGAGCCGGGGGCGCCGAGATCATGGCGCTGGCCTCCTGCGCCGACTCGTCGCGGCCCAGTCGGGCGGCCAGGCGACGGGACTCGGCGGGGTCGGGAGCCTTGCCGGCCTTGGCCGCGGCGGCCGCCGTGAGGCGCACCGGCTGCAGGGCACCGAGCCCGTGCAGCAGCGCGTCCTCGTAGGCGTCGTCGGGGTCGAGGCGGCGCAGCTCGTCGGCGAGGCACTCCGGGAGCTCGCGCCGGGGCAGGCTGATGCGTCGGTCCGGCTGGCCCGTCTGCGACAGGGTGGCGACGACGTCACCCGGGCGCACGAGGTCGATGGGCCCGCTCTTGCGTTCCAGTCGGACCGAGCCGATGCCGGAGCCGCGCGGGGTCGACACCCGGTGCACGGGCACCCGGAGGCGGCGCGAGAGCCACGCCGCGAGCAGGTCGGACGACGGGGAGTCGGGGGCGCCGCTGACGACGGCCCCGGTGATCGGCTCGTACGGCGGCTGGTCGAGGGCCGCCGCCAACAGGCCGCGCCAGC
Organism: Terrabacter aerolatus; assembly: GCF_007991735.1. Taxonomy (GTDB): domain Bacteria; phylum Actinomycetota; class Actinomycetes; order Actinomycetales; family Dermatophilaceae; genus Terrabacter; species Terrabacter aerolatus. The sequence goes on from NZ_BJYX01000018.1 coordinate 38,122, forward strand.
GCGTGACGCGGGTCCAGGCGAGGTCGGTGTCGCCCGGAGCGTAGGTCGCCGCCCGCTTCTTCAGCATGAGCCGCGGGTTGCGGTGCTCGGCCACGTCGGTGATGCGGCGCTGGGCCATCGCCCCGATGGGGTCCTTGCCGACGTCGGCCGGGGCCTCGCCGGGCCACCAGGCGACGATGGGGGAGTCGGGCAGCAGCAGCGGCACGACGACGCTGGGGCCGTGGTTGGCCAGGGCCCCGTAGAGCCGCAGCACGACGATCTCGCTCGCGCCGGCGTCCCCGCCGAGACGGATCTGGGCGTCGAGCCGGTTCTTGCCGCGCCGGTCGCCGGAGATGACGACGATGATGCGGCAGGGGTGCTGTCGGCTCGCCTGGTTGGCGACCTCGATGGCGTTGCCGGCGTCGGTGTCCTCGACGACGACGACGAGCGTCAGCACGCGCCCGAGGGCGAGGGCGCCGACCTCGTTGCGCAGCCTCACGAGGGTCTTGCTGATCCCCGTGGTCGTGGTGTCGGTCAGGTCGCGGATCACGGCATCCTCCACGTACGTCCGTCGCGTTCGAGCATGCGGTCGGCAGAGGGGGGACCCCACGTGCCGGCAGGGTAGGGCTCCGGCTTGCCGGACTTGGCCCAGTGCCTCATGAGCGGGTCGAGGATCCGCCAGGAGGACTCGACCTCCTCGTGACGCGGGAAGAGCGGCGGGTCGCCGAGCAGGACGTCGAGGATGAGGCGTTCGTACGCCTCGGGGGAGGCCTCGGTGAACGACGAGCCGTAGCCGAAGTCCATCGTGACGTCGCGGACCTCCATCTGCGCGCCGGGCACCTTGGAGCCGAACCGCAGGGTGATGCCCTCGTCCGGCTGGACGCGGATGACGATGGCGTTCTGGCCGAGCTCCTCCGTCGCGGTGTGCTCGAACGGCAGGTGCGGGGCCTTCTTGAAGACGACGGCGATCTCGGTGACCCGCTTGCCGAGACGCTTGCCCGTGCGCAGGTAGAAGGGGACGCCCGCCCAGCGGCGGGTGTCGACCTCGAGCGTCACGGCGGCGAAGGTCTCGGTGACCGACTTCGGGTCGACGCCGTCCTCCTCGAGGTAGCCGACGACCTCCTCGGCACCCTGCCAGCCACCGGCATACTGTCCGCGCGCAGCGCCCTTGTCGAGGTCGGCGGGCAGACGGACGGCCGAGAGCACCTTCTCCTTCTCGGCGCGAAGGTCCTTGGCGTCGAAGGAGACCGGCTCCTCCATCGCCGTCAGCGCGAGCAGCTGGAGCAGGTGGTTCTGGATGACGTCGCGGGCCGCACCGATGCCGTCGTAGTAGCCGGCTCGACCGGCGATGCCGATGTCCTCGGCCATGGTGATCTGCACGTGGTCGACGTAGTTGGCGTTCCACACCGGCTCGAAGAGCTGGTTGGCGAAGCGGAGCGCCAGCAGGTTCTGGACCGTCTCCTTGCCGAGGTAGTGGTCGATGCGGAAGACCGAGTCGGGCGGGAAGACGCCCTCGACGATGGCGTTGAGCTCCTGGGCGCTCTTGAGGTCGTGGCCGAAGGGCTTCTCGATGATGACGCGGCGCCAGCTGTCACCCTCGGCCTTCGTCAGGCCGCAGCGCTCGAGCTGCTCGCACACCGTGGCGAAGAAGCCCGGGGGGATCGAGAGGTAGAAGGCGTGGTTGCCCCCGGTGCCGCGGTCCTCGTCGAGCTCGGCCACCGTCTTGGCCAGCAGGTCGAAGGCGGCGGGGTCGTCGAAGGTGCCGGGGACGAAGCGGAAGCCCTCGGACAGGTTGCGCCACACGTCCTCGCTGAAGGGCGTCCGGGCGTGCTGCTTGACGGCGTCGTGGACGACCTGCCCGAAGTCCTGGGCGGCCCAGTCGCGGCGGGCGAAGCCGACGAGCGAGAAGCCCGGCGGCAGCAGCCCGCGGTTGGCCAGGTCGTAGATCGCCGGCATGAGCTTCTTGCGGGCGAGGTCACCCGTCACCCCGAACAGCACGAGACCGCAGGGGCCCGCGATGCGTGGGATGCGCTTGTCCTCGGCCGTGCGGAGCGGGTTGTGCCCGTGCGAGATGCGCGCCGGACTCATGCACGCCCTCCTGCCTGCAGTGCCTCGCGCAGCTGCGCGAGTCCTGCGTCGTGGTCGGTCAGATGGAGCTGGAGCACGGGGCGCCCGTGGTCGGCGAGGACCGCGGCGTCACCACCGGCCTGGGAGGCGATGAAGTCGCCGAAGGTGAACTCGCGACCCGGCACGGCCAGGTCCTCCTTGGGAGCGGTCGTCACCTGGAGGTAGACGCCGACCGCCGGCCCGCCCTTGTGGAACTGGCCCGTGGAGTGCAGGAACCGCGGTCCCCAGCCGAACGTCGTCGGACGTCCGGTGCGCCGGGCCAGCGCCACGCGGCTCTGCGCGAGGTCGGCGTCGGCGAGCCGGTCGAGGTAGGCCATGACGGCGACGTAGCCGTGCTCCGGGTCGAGCTGGGCGAGGAGCGCGTCGAGGGCGGCGGGGACGGTCGTCGCGTCGCCGAGCCACTCGCCCGAGCTCCCGAGGGCGCGGATCTCTATGGAACCGTCGACGGCGGCCGGGTCGGTGCTCGCACCGGCTCCCTGGTCGAGCAGGGCCCGAGCGGCCTTCTTGGCGCTCTCGACGTCGGGCTGGTCGAAGGGGTTGATGCCGAGCAGACGGCCGGCGACCGCGGTCGCGACCTCCCAGAGGAGCAGCTGGGCCCCGAGGGCCCCGCCGACACGCACCTCGGAGGCGGCGTCGCCCGCGGGCTCGGCCTCGGAGTCGGCGGCCACGAGGCGGGCCACGGTCACGTCGGCGGCCGGAGCGGCGACCTCGGGGTCGTCGTCACCGCCCGTGACGACCGGCAGCACGCCGGTGCCGTTCTTGCCCGTGGACTCGGCGATGAGCTGCTCGGCCCAGTCGGCGAACCCGACGATGCCCGAACCGTCGTCGACGAGGACGAGCTTGTCGCGCAGCGGGCTGGTGCCGCCCATCGCGGCGCCGAGGCGCAGGCCGGGGTTGGCGTCGTCGTCGGCCGCGAGCACGTCGGCCACGGACTCGGCCTCGTCGAGGAGGGCCTCGACGTCGACGCCGGCGAGCCCGCTCGGCACGAGGCCGAAGGCGGTCAGGGCCGAGTAGCGGCCACCGACCTCGGGGTCGGCGTTGACGACGCGGTAGCCCTTGGCGCGCGACTCCTCGTCGAGCGGGCTGCCGGGATCGGTGACGACGACGATGCGCGTGGCGGGGTCGATGCCGGCGTCGGAGAACGCCTGCTCGTAGGCACGGCGCTGCGAGTCGGTCTCGACGGTGGACCCGGACTTGCTCGAGACGACGACGACGGTGTGCGCCAGGTCGTCCTCGATGGCCCGGCGCACGTAGTCGGGCTCCGAGGAGTCGAGGACGACGAGCGGCTGGCCGGCGGTCGCGCAGATGACCTCGGGGGCGAGCGAGGACCCGCCCATGCCGCACAGCACGACGTGGGTCAGACCCTGCTCGACGAAGGAGTCGCGCAGGGCGGCGATCTCACCGACGAGGGGACGCGACGAGTGGGGCAGGCCCACCCAGGACAGGCGGATCCGTGACTCCGACTCGGCGTCCGGACCCCACAGCGTGGCGTCCTTGGCGAAGAGCCGGCTGGCGACGGAGTCGTCGACGAGGGCAGGGACGTGCCTGCCGATCGCGTCCGCCGCTGCTCCCGATGCGCTGACGGACAGCGAGCTCATGCCGTCACCTTCTCCATCTCCGCGGTGACGCCGTCGAGCAGCTCGCCCCAGGCCTTCTCGAACTTCTCGACGCCCTCGGTCTCGAGCAGGTCGACGACCTCGGTGTAGGAGACTCCCACACGCTCGAGGTCGTCGAGCAGGTTGCCCGCCAGCTCGTAGCCACCGGTCACCGTGTCTCCGTGGATGTCACCGTGGTCGGCGGTCGCCTCGAGCGTCGCGCCGGGCATCGTGTTGACGACGTCGGCGGCGACGAGCTCGGTGACGTACATCGTGTCGGGGTAGGCCGGGTCCTTGACGCCCGTCGAGGCCCACAGCGGGCGCTGGAGGTTGGCGCCCGCCTCGGCCAGGGTGCCCCAGCGGGGCGTCGCGAAGACCTCCTCGAACGCCTGGTAGGCGAGGCGCGCGTTGGCCAGGCCTGCCTTGCCCTTGAGGCCCCGGGCCTCGTCGGTGCCGATCGCGTCGAGCCGCTTGTCGATCTCGGTGTCGACGCGGGAGACGAAGAACGAGGCGACCGAGTGGATCTTCGAGAGGTCGTGGCCGTTGGCGTGGGCCTTCTCGAGGCCCTCGAGGTAGGCGTTCATGACGGCCCGGTAGCGCTCGAGCGAGAAGATCAGGGTCACGTTGACGCTGATGCCCTCGGCGATCGTCGCCGTGATGGCCGGCAGGCCGGCCTTGGTGGCGGGGATCTTGATGAGGACATTGGGGCGGTCGACGGCGGCATACAGCGCCTTGGCCTGCTCGACGGTCCCGTCGGTGTCGTGCGCGAGGCGCGGGTCGACCTCGATCGACACGCGACCGTCGACACCCTTGGTCGACTCGTAGAGCGGGAGGAAGAGGTCGCACGCGTTGCGGACGTCCGAGGTCGTCAGGTCGTGCACGACCTCCTCGACGCCCTTGCCGTCCTTGGTCAGGGCGGCGAGGTCGTCGTTGTAGCGCTCACCCTTGGACAGGGCGGCCTGGAAGATCGACGGGTTCGACGTCAGGCCGACGACGTTGCGCTCGGTGATGAGGTCGGAGATCTTGCCGGTCTCGATGAGCTCGCGGGACAGGTCGTCGAGCCAGATGGAGACTCCGGCGTCGGACAGGGCCTGGGTGTTCGGGTTGGTCATGCTGGTCACTTCCCCTTGCTCGTAGCGGAGGCGGCGGCTGCGCCGGCGGCGTGGCCGCTGCCGGTCTGCGCGTCGGCGCCCATGACGTCGGTGGAGGCGCTCTGGGCGGCTCGGGCCGGGTTCGTCTCGGTGACGCCCGGTGCCTTCCGCGTGGAGCCCTTGGCGGCCTTGATCGAGTCCTTGGCGGCCTTGACGACCGCGTCGGCCGTGATGCCGAACTCGCGGTAGAGGGTGGCCTGGTCGGCGGAGGCGCCGAAGTGCTCGATGCTGACGATGCGCCCGGCATCGCCGACGATGTCGTGCCAGCCCATCGAGATCCCCGCCTCGACGCTGACGCGGGCACGGACTGCCGGCGGCAGAACCTTGTCCTGGTAGGAACGGCTCTGCTTCTCGAACCATTCCCGGCAGGGCATCGACACGACGCGCGTGGCGATGCGCGACTTCTCGAGGCGCTCGGCGGCCTGCACCGCGAGCTGCACCTCGGAGCCGGTCGCGACGAGGACGACGTCGGGCTCGCCGGCGCGGGACTCCTCGACGAGGACGTAGGCGCCCTTGGCGACGCCGCTCGTCCTGCCGTACTTCTTCCGGTCCCACGTGGGCACCGGCTGGCGGGTCAGGCAGAGCGCCGCAGGCCCGTGCGCGTTCGTGAGGATCTGAGCCCAGGCGGCCGCCGTCTCGTTGGCGTCGGCGGGACGCACGACGTCGAGGCCGGGGATCGCGCGCAGGGCGGCGAGGTGCTCGATCGGCTGGTGGGTCGGGCCGTCCTCGCCGAGGCCGATGGAGTCGTGCGTCCACACGTACGTCACCGGGGCCTGCTGGATCGCCGCGAGTCGCACGGCCGGTCGCATGTAGTCGGAGAAGACGAGGAACGTGCCACCGTAGGGGCGGGTCAGTCCCTCGAGGGCGATCCCGTTGAGGATCATGCCCATGCCGTTCTCGCGGATGCCGAAGTGCAGGGTGCGTCCGAAGGGGCCGCCCTTCCACTCGCGCGTCTGCTTGCCCTGCGGGATGAAGGAGGGCTGCCCCTCCATCGTCGTGTTGTTGGACTCGGCGAGGTCGGCCGAGCCGCCCCACAGCTCGGGCATGACGTCCGCGAGGGCGGTGAGGACCTTGCCGGACGCGGCGCGGGTGGCGACGCCCTTCTCGTCGGCCGGGAACGTCGGGAGCGCCTTGGCGAGGCCGGCGGGGGCCAGGCCCTCGAGGATGCGGTCGAGGAGGGTCGCGCGGTCGGGGTTGGCCTTGCGCCAGGCCTTGTATGCCTTGTCCCACTCGCGGTGGGCCGCCTTGCCCCGCTTGACGACGTCGCGGGCGTGCTTGAGCACGGCGGGCTCGACGGCGAAGGTCTTCTTCGGGTCGAAGCCGAGCAGCTCCTTGGTGGCGCCGATCTCGGCGTCGCCGAGGGCCGAGCCGTGCGACTTGCCGGTGTTCTGCTTCGTCGGGGCGGGCCAGGCGATGATCGTGTGGAGCACGACGAGGGTCGGCTTGTTCGTCACCTTGTCGCCGGAACGGATCGCGGCGAGCAGTGCGTCGACGTCCTCGACGTAGGTGGCGCCGTCGGCGTCCTGCCGCCAGTCCACCTCGACGACGTGCCAGCCGTAGGCCGTGAAGCGCGCGGCCACGTCCTCGCTGAACGCGATGTCGGTGTCGTCCTCGATGGAGATCTGGTTGGCGTCGTAGACGACGGTGAGGTTGCCGAGCTCCTGGTGACCCGCGAGGGCGCAGGCCTCGTGCGAGACGCCTTCCTGCATGTCGCCGTCGGAGGCGATGACGTAGACGTGGTGGTCGAAGGGGCTCGTGCCCGGCTTGGCGTCGGGGTCGAAGAGTCCGCGCTGGCGGCGCTGCGCCATGGCCATGCCGACCGCGGAGGCGAGGCCCGAACCGAGCGGGCCGGTCGTGATCTCGACGCCGGGGGTGTGGTGGACCTCGGGGTGACCGGGCGTCAGCGAGCCCCAGGTGCGCAGCGACTTGAGGTCGTCGAGCGAGAGGCCGTAGCCGCTGAGGTAGAGCTGGATGTACTGCGTCAGGCTCGAGTGGCCGCAGGAGAGCACGAACCGGTCGCGGCCGAGCCAGGCCGGGTCGGACGGGTCGTGCGTCATGACGTTCTGGTAGAGCAGGTAGGCCAGGGGAGCCAGCGACATCGCGGTGCCGGGGTGGCCGTTGCCGACCTTCTGCACGGCGTCGGCGGCGAGCAGGCGGGTCGTGTCGACCGCACGGATGTCGAGGTCGCTCCAGCCGGCCTTCTTCGCCTGGGGCAGCGGCAGACCCGGGTCGCGCTGTGCCAGCAGGCCCTTCGTCTTCGCCGTCGGCGTGGTGCCGGATCGGGTGGGCTTCTTCGCCGAGGTGGCGGCGCTGGACGCAGCAGTGGGCACGGAACGGTTCTCCTTCAACAAGGGTTGATCACGTACGGCCACGAGCCTAGTCCCCGCGATGTGAGGGACGACACCTCGCCCGACGGTCGGTACGGCCGCCGTCCCGGGCTCGGTGTGGGCTCGGTGTCCGGCTCGGTGTCGGCTCGGTGTCGGCGAGGACCCGTGAGGGACCGGGCGGTGGCCGTGCAGGTCGGGTGGTGGTGCCGGCCGTCGTCGTCGACGGTCTAGACTTGCGACGCAATGCTCACGTACCCCGAGGGTCTGAGCGACGTACCAGCGGTGAGGATCTTCGTGACAACGGTGGACCCCCGCGCCGACCTCTCGGCGCTGCACGGTCCCGACGGCAGCGGGGTGAAGTTCCTCGTCGGACAGTACGTCTCGCTGATGAAGCCGCGGATCATCGAGCTGCTCCTCATCACGACGATCCCCGTGATGTTCCTCGCCGACCAGGGCGTCCCGAACCTGTGGCTCGTCGTCGCGACGGTCGTGGGCGGCACCCTCTCCGCGGGCGCGGCCAACACCCTCAACTGCTACATCGACCGCGACATCGACGCGGTCATGCACCGCACGAGCCGACGCCCTCTCGTCACCGGCACCGTGAGCCCGATCGGCGCCCTCGTCTTCGGAGTGGCACTGACCGTCGTGTCGACGGTGTGGCTGGGTCTGCTCGTCAACTGGCTGAGCGCGTGGCTCGCCCTCGGCGCCCTGCTCTTCTACGTCTTCGGCTACACCCTGCTGCTCAAGCGTCGCACCGCGCAGAACATCGTGTGGGGCGGGGCCGCCGGCTGCATGCCGGTCCTCATCGGCTGGTCGGCCGTCACCGGCTCGGTCAGCTGGTCGGCGTTCATCCTCTTCCTCGTCATCTTCTTCTGGACGCCGCCGCACTACTGGCCGCTGTCCCTGCGCTACAAGGACGACTACGCCACGGCCCACGTGCCGATGCTCCCCGTCGTCGAGCGCTTCGTCGTCGTCGCGCGCCAGATCGTCGCGTACTCGTGGGCCATGGTGCTGACGTCACTGGCGCTGGTCCCGGTGCAGCACGTCGGATGGGTCTACACCGTCGCTGCGGTCGTCGCGGGAGCCCTCTTCCTCACCGAGGCGCACCGCCTGCTGGCCAAGGCGCGCGCGGGTGTCGCCGAGGACGTCCTGAAGCCGATGCGCCTGTTCCATTTCTCGATCACCTACCTCACGGTGCTCTTCGTGGGCGTGGCCCTCGACCCGATCTGGCACCTGCCGCTCCCGTTCTTCTCCTGAGCCGACCGACGGCGTATGCCGTGTGGCCGCTCACGAGACGGGCGTGCCGTCCTCGAGGTAGATCGTTCCCGCGTCGCGCCCGTGCCGGGCGTCCAGCACCCTGAGCAGACGCTCGTTGTAGGGGGCGACCCGGCCCGCCCAGTCCTCCGGTGCGGTCCAGTGGACGGCGCGGATCTCGCGCGGCTGCAGGTGCGCCTGCTCGACGAGGCCGGCGTCGACGGTCCCGAGGTCGAAGACGAAGACGGTGGCGTCACCCCACCCGTGCAGCGCCGGGAGCCAGTTGACGGCGACCAGCGGTCCGGCGGTGACGACGAGGTCGAGCTCCTCGCGCACCTCGCGGACCACGCAGGCAGCGGGTGACTCGTGGGGGTCGACGACGCCGCCCGGGAGGTCCCACTCGGGCTTGTAGGAGAGCTCGCACAGCAGCACCCGGCTCGCTCCCGGCGAGCCCGAGCGGAGGACGCCCTGGGCGATCGCGCGCTTGGTCGGCAGGGTCGAGTCGAGCATCGCGGTGAAACCCTCCCTGGTGTCCGGGTGGGCGTCGTCGCGGCGGCGCCCGAGGACGACGGTGTCCTGCCGGATCCCGGCGAGGGTCGCGTTGCCGCGCAGCCGGCCCTCGCGGCGCAGCCCGGCCCGCAGGGCGGTGCGCACGGATGCCCGGTTGTCGGGGTTGACGTGCGCCTCGACGCGCTCGAGCCCCAGGGCGTCGAAGGCCCACTCGGCGAGCAGGCCCACGGCGCGTCCGGCGAGTCCTCGACCGCGGTACGGGGCGTAGACGGCCCAGGACAGCACGCCCACGCCGGGGTCCTGCACGCGGACGTCGACCGTGCCCGCGGCCTGGCCGCGCCACTGCACGAGGAAGGTCACCTTCGTCCGCTCCGACCACTCGCGGCGGGTGCCCTCGATCCAGGCGCGGTGCTCCGGCGCCGACGGCTCCACGGCGGGGAAGTCGAACCAGCGGGCGATCTCGCGGTCGTGCAGCGTCCGCGTGGCGTCACTGTCCTCGACCGTCCACGGCCGGAGCACGAGGTCGCCGTCTCGGAGCGTCGGCTGGTCGGTCACGGCTCCAGCCTAGGGATCGACCGCGTGAGACCGCTCGTCGAGGGGCAGGGTCAGCTCGAAACGGCACCCCGGGCCGGTGTTGGCGACCGTCACGTCGCCGCCGTGGGCGCGAGCGATGCCGCGGGCGACGGCGAGGCCCAGACCCGCCCCGACCCCGGCAGCCGGCGTGCGGGCGCGGGTGCCGCGCCATCCCGGCTCGAAGAGCCGGTCGAGGTCGTCGTGGGCGATGCCTCCGCAACCGTCGGTGACGGCGAGGTGGGCGAACCCGTGACCCCGGTCGGTGCGGTCGCCTGCTGCCGCATGGGTGGGGCCGAGCCCGTCGCCCGCAGCCGCGGTCGGGGCTGCAGCGAGCGAGATGTCGACGGTGCCTCCCGCCGGGGTGTGGGTCAGAGCGTTGGTCACGAGGTTGGACAGGGCGCGGGACAGCTCGCCCACGTCGGCGGACACCGTGACCGCGCGGGGTGGTGCCGAGCCGGTCACGTGCACGCCGCGGCGTCCGGCGAGCACCCGGGCGGACGCCACGGCGTCGGACACGAGGTCGCCGACGTCGACGGGCGCCCGGTCCAGGCGCAGCGTCCCCGACTGCAGCCGCGAGAGGGCGAGAAGCCCCCCGACCATGTCCGACATCCGGTCGGCCTCGGACCTGATGCGGCCCGGGTAGGAGCCGTCCGGGGGAGCGTGTCCGTCCTCGAGCGCCTCGGCCATGGCGCGGATGCCGGCCAGCGGCGTGCGCAGGTCGTGCGAGACCCAGGCGACGAGCTCCCGGCGGCTCTGCTCGACCTGGCGGTCCCGGTCGCGCTGGGCCGCCTCCTGAGCCGAGGCCCGCATCAGCTGCTGCACCCGTCGGGCGATGAGCCAGCCGAAGACGGCCGCGATGGGCAGGGAGGTCGCCGTGACCACGAGGACCACGCTCTGGTCGTGGTCGTTGATGAACATGGCGCGTGCCGTGACCACGACCCCGACGGCGACGCTGAGGATGACGACGACCGGAGCGACGACCGCCGCCGCGACGAGCGACCGGGCCGCCAGGGCACGGACGGCGAGGGCGCCCACGACGCCGACGGCGACCGCGGCGATCGCCGCCAGCAGGGCCGCCTCGGCGATCACGGCGCCCCCGTCGGGGAGGCGCCGTCCCAGCGGTAGCCGACGCCCCAGACCGTCTGCAGCCGGACGGGACGCGCCGCGTCGGCCTCGACCTTCTCGCGCAGGCGCCTGACGTGCACCGTGACGGTGGACTCGTCGCCGTACTCCCAGCCCCACACCTGCTGCATCAGCTCGCGCCTCGAGAACGCGGTGCCCGGATGGGTCATGAGGTGGGCGAGCAGGTCGAACTCACGGCTCGTGAGGGCCAGGAGGTCCTCGCCGATCCAGGCCTGGTGGCGCCTCGTGTCGACCCGGAGGTCATCGTCCACGAGCGTGGCGCTGCCGGCCGGCGTGACGGGCACGGCCCGACGCAGGACCGACTGGATGCGCAGCACGAGCTCGCGGCTGCTGAACGGCTTGGTGACGTAGTCGTCGGCCCCGAGCTCGAGCCCGAGCACGCGGTCGGACTCCTCGCCCCGGGCGGTCAGCATGACGACCGGCAGGTCTCCGCGTTCCGAGCGCAGCCGCCGGAAGACCTCCAGGCCGTCGAGTCCCGGCAGCGTGAGGTCGAGCACGACGAGGTCGGGGGAGCGGTCCCGGGCCAGCGCGAGGGCGGCGAGCCCGTCCTGCGCCTCGACGACGTCGAGACCGGCGCGGGTCAGGTAGCCGCACACGACCTCGCGCAGGGTGAGGTCGTCGTCGACGACGAGGACGGTGGGCACGCTGCCAGCCTAGGCAGCGGCGTGGGCACCGACCTGCGAAAGACCTTGCGATCCGGTGACGGTGACCTCTGACCGCGCGCCGACGGGACCGGTCAGACGGGGTGCCTGCGCGTCGAGAGGACGCCGAAGGTGAGGGAGACGACGAGGAGGCTCGCGCCGAGCATGTGCAGCAGGACGAGCGCCTCCGGCAGCTTCGTGAAGTACTGCACGTAGCCGATGAGGCCCTGAGCGAGGGTCACGACGAGGACCACGGTCCAGGCGCGACGCGCCTCGCTCGTCTCCGCGCTGATGCTCACGGCCACGAGCGTGGCGATGACGAGCCCGCAGAAGAGCATGACGGCGTCCGCGTGCATCCACGACACGAAACGCGGGTCGAACCCGGTCCGTGCGGGATGGTCCGCGTCGCCGGAGTGGGGCCCGGACCCCGTGACGACCACGCCGAGGAGCAGCACCGCCGCGCCGACCGCGCTCGTGCCGAGGGCGAGCCTGCGGGCGAGCGGGTGCACGACGAGCTCTCCCGGGCCTGACACCTCGTCGCGGGCCCCGCGCACCACGGCCGTCGAGAGGGCGACGAGCACCATCGACAGCAGGAAGTGCGACATGACGGGCCACGGGTTGAGCCCGGTCAGCACGGTGATGCCGCCGAGCACCGCCTGGGCCGGGATGCCGGCGAGCACGCCCACGGCCGCGAGGTGCAGGCGACGGCGCTGCGGCCAGCGGGTCAGCACGACCCACAGCGAGACGAGGGCGAGGACGCCCACGACCCCGGTCAGGGTGCGGTTCCCGAACTCGACGAGGTCGTGGAAGGAGCTGGCCGGCGTGCGCACGGGGGTGAAGGACCCGGGCTGGCACTCCGGCCACGTGCTGCACCCCAGGCCGCTGCCGGTGAGTCGGACGACGCCGCCGGTCACCACGATGCCGACCTCGGCGACGAGGTTGGCCACGAGGAGCGGCCGCACCCAGGACGACGGGACGGTGGGGAGCCGACCGGCCGCCCGGGCGAGCCGGCTCGTGCCGGTCGCGCGGTCGACGTCGGTCACGGTTGACGTGGAGGACACCCCGCAAGGGTATGCCGCCGGGCGGGGTCCGCCCGCACCGCCCGGTCAGCCCGCGGTCGCGTGGGGACGGGCCGGCGCAGCCGTCAGGCCAGGCCCTTCCAGACGACCGCCGAGCCGGCGTGCCCGGCCAGGACGACGGTCACGAGGGCGGCGAGCGCGGCCAGCACGACGAGGGTGCCGACGAGGACGTCGAAGGCGTGCCCCCGGGGTGACTCCTCCTCCGGCGGCCGCGCGAACCAGAGCGCCACGAGCGTGAGGACCATGAAGAGGAGGCACAGCAGCCGGGCCCGGTCACCCCACTGGACGTGGTCGTTGAGCATCGCCAGGTCGGTCGTCCCGGCGCGGACCCGCGTCACCCGGCGCTGCAGGGCCTCCCCGCTCTCGGCCGCGACGAAGGCCGAGACCCCCGAGACGACGGCGCCCGCGGCGGTCGGCCAGCGCAGGACGCGACGCCACCCGGGGCGCACGACGTAGGCGATGGCGCACAGGGCGGACAGGGGGACGAGCACGACGACCGCGTGGATCACGAGCGCGTGCATCGGCAGTCCGAAGATGTAGTCGAACACGACGCCTCCAGGCCGATCGGGGATGGTGCGGTCCGGCCAGTGTCGTGCGTTCAGTCGTCGAAGCGGAACAGACGCGCCGCGAGGACCGTGGCCAGCAGTCCCCACGCGAGGACGACGACGAGGGCCACCAGGTTCAGCTGTCCGGCGACGAGGGCCGACCGGAGGCCGTCGGCGAGGCCGGCCGACGGCAGGTACGCCGCGACGTGGGACACCCCGGCCGGCAGCTCGGTGCGGGGCACGATGACGCCACCGAGCCCGAGGAGCAGCACCCACACGAGGTTCGCGATCGCGAGGACCGCCTCGGCCCGCAGGGTCCCCGCGAGCAGGAGGGCCAGGGCCACGAACGCCCACGTGCCGACGACGACGAAGAGGACGGCAAACGCGATCCCCGAGGCCTGCGGTCGCCACCCGAGGGCCGCGCCCAGCACGGCGATGACACCGACCTGGACCACCTCGACCGCCAGCGTGGCGAGCACCTTGGCGGCCACGAGGCCGGATCGCCCCAGCGGGGTGACCCCGAGGTAGCGCAGCACGGCGTAACGCCGGTCGAAGCCGGTCGAGATCGCCTGCGCCGTGAACGCCGACGAGATGACGCACAGGGCGATGACCCCGGCCGTCGCGACGTCGATGCGACGACCCGGCCCCAGGGACGGAGAGCTCGTGAGGCTCAGTCCGACGAGCGCCATCGCCGGCAGGACGAGGGAGACGAGCAGCTGCTCCCCGTTCCGGAGCAGGCTGCCGACCTCGAACGCCGCCTGGGCGAGGATGCGGCGACGTGGAGACGCGGCGCCCGAGCGGGTCGAGGTGACGGGCGTGGTGGGGGTGCTCACGCGGCTCCCTTGCGGGTCAGGCTGAAGTAGACGTCCTCGAGGGAACGTCCGCCCGTGACCGAGTCGGGCGTCCCCTCGGCGACGGTGCGTCCGGCGTTCATGATGACGAGGTGGTCGGCGAGCCGCTCGGCCTCCTCGAAGGAGTGGGTGGTGACCACGACGGTGGTGCCGGCGTCCCGCTGCTCGGCGACGAGGTCCCACACGTCGAGGCGCCCGTGGGGGTCGAGCCCGGCGGCCGGCTCGTCGAGGAAGAGGACCTCGGGCCGACCCAGGAGCGAGGCCGCGAGGGCCAGGCGCTGCTTCTGCCCGCCGGAGAGTCGTCGGACGGTCGTCGAGGCGAAGTCCGTGACGCCGAGCCGGCGCGCCACCGCGTCGACGTCGACGGGGTCGGCGTAGAGCCGGGACAGGTGCCGCAGCAGTCGCAGCGGCCTCGTGCCGTTGGGCAGGCCGCCGGCCTGCAGCATGACGCCGACCCGGGCGCGGTGCTCGGCGCCCGCCTGCCAGGGGTCGGTGTCCAGCACCCGCACCGTCCCGCGGTCGGGTCGGCCCAGACCGACGGCGCACTCGATGGCCGTCGTCTTGCCCGCACCGTTGGGCCCGAGGACCGCGGTGATGCGTCCCACCGGGGCGCTCCACGTCAGCCCGTCCAGGGCGGCCACCTGACCGAAAGTGCGGTGGAGGTCGGACAGTGTCACCGCGGAGGTCATGACTCATGAGTCTAGGCTCGGGGGTCAACGACCCACGCATCCGCCTCGACCCCGACGGAGAGCCCCACCCGTGAAGATCGACCCAGCAGCCAAGCCCTTCACCGCCTTGGCCGCAGTGCCGACGGTGATCGCCGCGCTGGCCCGCCGACCCCGCACGACCGCCGCCCTCGGACTGCTGACGGCCGGGGTGACCCTCTTCTTCCGAGACCCCGACCGCACCCCGGACCACACGCCGGTGACGGACCCCGACGTCGTGATCGCGCCCGCCGACGGCATCGTCATGCACGTGGGGACGCCGCAGCCGGGCATCGCGCCACCGGGGGAGTGGCAGCAGGTCAGCATCTTCCTGTCGCTGCTCGACGTGCACATGAACCGCTCGCCCTACGGCGGTCGCGTCATCGACGTCACCCACACTCCGGGTCGCTTCCTCGCGGCCTACCGCGCCGAGAGCGCGACGAAGAACGAGCGCAGCGAGATCATCGTCGAGCGGGTCGTCGGCGGACGCCCGCGACGGGTCGTCTACCGCCAGCTCGTCGGCCAGCTCGCCCGTCGCATCGTCACCCGCATCGAGCCGGGCGACGAGGTCCCCACGGGCGCCCGGATGGGGCTGATGAAGTTCGGGTCGCGCATGGACGTCTTCGTGCCGCCGGAGGTGCAGCTCGAGGTGACCAAGGGCAAGCGCGCCATCGGGGGAGAGACGGTGCTCGGTCGCTTCCCGGCGGCGGACCCGTCGTGAACGGTGTGAACGGTGAGACGGGCTCCGACGAGCGACCCCGCCGCCGCGACCGGGTGAGTCGGCGCATGCGCCTCGTCTCGGCCACCGGGGCCCGCGTCATCCCGCTCGACCGGCTCAACCCGCGCGTGCGGGCGCGGGCCACGCTGCCCAGCCTCTTCACGCTCGGCAACATGCTCTGCGGGTTCTCCTCGGTGCTGCTCTCCTTCCAGGGTCACTTCCGCACCGCGGCGGTCCTCGTCGGCATCTCGATCGTCCTCGACATCTGCGACGGTGCCGTCGCGCGTGCCGTCGGGGCCATCACGCCCTTCGGCCTGCAGTTCGACTCGCTCGCCGACCTCATCTCGTTCGGCATCGCCCCCGCGGTGCTCGTCTACACGTGGGCGCTGCCGGCCTACCCGGTCTGGGCCTGGGCCGGGGCGATGTTCTGGCTCGCCTGCGCCGCCTACCGCCTGGCGCGCTTCAACGTCACCATCGACCCCCTCGCCGACAAGCGCTACTTCGTCGGCCTCGCGAGTCCCGGCGCCGCCGGAGTCGTCATCTCCACCGTGCTCGCCATCGGCGACCCGCTCTACGACTGGGCGCCCCTCGTGCCGGTCGCGGCCGGCGTCGTCCCGGCGGCCCTCATGGCCTCGTCGTTCCGGTTCAGGTCCTTCCGTGACCTGCTCTCGCCCCGGCACCTGCGCATCACCGTCCCGCTCGGCATCGTCATCGTCGTCGGCCTCGTGCTCTTCCCCGGGGCGACGGGCATGGCGCTCGCCTACGGCTACGTGCTGACGTGCCCGCTCGGCTGGGTCTCGGCGCCGCTGCGCCGGCGCTGGTTCGGCGACGACGCCGTGGCGCCACCTCGCACCCGGATGCCGTCCGTCATCATGCCGCCCGACCTCGACGACGACGAGGACGACGACCTCGACGACGGTCCGTGCCGCTAAGGCTCTCCTAACTGGAGTGGAGCGCCCATTTACGTCACAATGGTGTGGTGTTTATCGGAGAGCACGCCCCGCGTGAGACGAAGGACGGCGAGGACGTCCTGCACGTCTCCCCGCTCGAGTCGCGCACGCGCTCGCGGGTGCTCCACATGGTCTCGGCCGACGGCCCGATCACGGCCGCCGAGCTGGGTCGCCACCTCGACCTGACCCCGGCCGCCGTCCGACGCCACCTCGACGCCCTGGTCGAGGAGGGCACGGTCGTGCCGCACGAGCCCACCACCGCCCGCCGCGGTCGCGGACGCCCCGCCCGGGCCTACGTCGTGTCCGACGCCGGGCACGGTGCGCTCGAGGCCGACTACGACTCGCTCGCCGTCGAGGTGCTCCGCTACCTGGAGGCGCACGCGGGGCCGGCTGCCGTCGGGGACTTCGCCCGCAACCGCGTCGCGGCCCTCGAGGAGCGGTATGCCGCCCGCCTCGCCGCCGCTGGTGACGCCCCCGCCGACCGCACCGCGGCCCTCGTCGAGGCGCTGAGCGAGGACGGCTTCGCCGCGTCCGCCCGCCCCGTCGGTGCCGGGGGGCTCACCGGGGTGCAGCTCTGCCAGGGGCACTGCCCCGTCCAGCACGTCGCCGCGGAGTTCCCGGCGTTCTGCGAGGCCGAGACCGACGCGTTCTCGCGTCTGCTCGGCGTCCATGTCCAGCGCCTCGCGACCCTCGCGGGCGGCCACCACGTGTGCACCACCTTCGTCCCGACCGGTGGGATCGCCACCCGCCCCCGGAAGACCACGCAGCCCCCGGGTGTTGACCCGGAGGCTGCCCCGCTTCGCCCGAGCACCACCGACACGCTCACGCACGTCAAGGAAGGTTCCTCATGACCACCCACATCGAAGAGCTGAACCCCGGCCTCAAGGGCATCGGCACCTATGAGTACGGCTGGGCCGACAGCGACGTGGCCGGAGCCACGGCGCGTCGTGGGCTCAACGAGGACGTCGTGCGCGACATCTCGGCCCGCAAGAACGAGCCCGAGTGGATGACGAAGCTGCGCCTGAAGAGCCTCAGCCTCTTCGGCAAGAAGCCGATGCCGGCCTGGGGCTCCGACCTCACGGGCATCGACTTCCAGAACATCAAGTACTTCGTGAAGTCCACGGAGAAGCAGGCGGCCACGTGGGACGACCTGCCCGAGGACATCAAGAACACCTACGACCGCCTGGGCATCCCCGAGGCCGAGAAGCAGCGCCTCGTCTCGGGTGTCGCGGCCCAGTACGAGTCGGAGGTCGTCTACCACCAGATCCGTGAGGACCTCGAGGCCCAGGGCGTCATCTTCCTCGACACCGACACGGCGCTGAAGGAGCACGAGGACCTCTTCCGCGAGCACTTCGCCACGGTGATCCCCGCCGGCGACAACAAGTTCGCCGCGCTCAACACCGCCGTGTGGTCGGGTGGCTCGTTCATCTACGTGCCCAAGGGCGTCCACGTCGACATCCCGCTCCAGGCCTACTTCCGCATCAACAC
Source organism: Terrabacter aerolatus (assembly GCF_007991735.1). Lineage (GTDB taxonomy): Bacteria > Actinomycetota > Actinomycetes > Actinomycetales > Dermatophilaceae > Terrabacter > Terrabacter aerolatus. The sequence goes on from NZ_BJYX01000018.1 coordinate 55,757, forward strand.
CGAGAACATGGGCCAGTTCGAGCGGACGCTGATCATCGCCGACGAGGGCTCCTACGTGCACTACGTCGAGGGCTGCACCGCCCCGATCTACAAGTCGGACTCGCTGCACTCCGCCGTCGTCGAGATCATCGTCAAGAAGAACGCCCGCGTGCGCTACACGACGATCCAGAACTGGTCCAACAACGTCTACAACCTCGTCACCAAGCGCGCGACGTGCGAGGCCGGGGCGACGATGGAGTGGGTCGACGGCAACATCGGCTCCAAGGTGACGATGAAGTACCCCGCCGTCTTCCTCATGGGCGAGCACGCCAAGGGCGAGACGCTCTCGATCGCCTTCGCCGGCGAGGGCCAGCACCAGGACACCGGCTCCAAGATGGTCCACGCGGCGCCCAACACGAAGAGCTCGATCATCAGCAAGTCCGTTGCCCGTGGTGGCGGCCGGGCCAGCTACCGCGGTCTCGTGCAGGTCCTCGAGGGCGCCTCGCACTCGGCCTCGACGGTGCGCTGCGACGCCCTCCTCGTCGACACGATCAGCCGCTCCGACACCTACCCGTACGTCGACATCCGCGAGGACGACGTCTCGATGGGTCACGAGGCCACGGTCTCGAAGGTGTCCGAGGACCAGCTCTTCTACCTCATGTCCCGCGGCATGGCCGAGGACGAGGCCATGGCGATGATCGTGCGCGGCTTCATCGAGCCGATCGCGCGCGAGCTGCCGATGGAGTACGCCCTCGAGCTCAACCGCCTCATCGAGCTGCAGATGGAAGGAGCCGTCGGCTGATGGGCCTTCTGGCTGACACGACCACCGACACCCCCGAGACCCAGCAGAGCGAGACCACGGTGCCCGACGCCGCCCCCACCGCCACGAGCACCCTCCCGGGTGCCGCCGCCCACACCGACTCGGCCGCGGCCTTCGTCCCGGACCAGTCGCGTGCCGAGCGCACGGCGTCGTTCGACGTCGCCGACTTCCCGGTCCCGACCGGCCGCGAGGAGGACTGGCGCTTCACGCCCGTCAAGAAGCTCGCCGGCCTGCTCGCCGACGGTGCCTCCGGGCGGCTCGACTGGACGACGAAGCTCCCCGAGGGCGTCACGACGTCGACGATCACCTCCGAGGAGGCGCAGGGCCTCGGCATCCTGCCGCCCCAGGACCGCGCCGCCGTCGTCGCCGGAGCGGCTGCCGACGGCGCCCTGCTCCTCGACATCCCGGCCGACAGCGAGCTGGGCGAGCCCGTGCGGCTCTCGCTCGTCGGACACGGCGGCGAGCCCGTGCACGGCCACCTCGTGGTGCGCGCCGGTCGCTTCTCCAAGGCGACGGTCGTCGTCGAGCACACCGGCTCGGCGCGCTACTCGCAGCTCGTCTCCGTCGTCACCGGCGACGGGTCCGACCTCACCGTGGTGTCGGTCCAGCGCTGGGCCGACGACGCCCAGCACCTGGCCCAGCACGACGCGCTCGTCGGTCGCGACGCGCACTACAAGCACCTGTCGGTGAGCCTCGGCGGCGAGGTCGTCCGCGTCAACGCCAACGTGCGCTACGCCGGCCCCGGTGGTGACGCGACGCTCCTCGGCGTCTACTTCGCCGACGCCGGCCAGCACCTCGAGCACCGCTCGTACATCGACCACAACGCCCCGCACTGCAAGAGCCGCGTCACCTACAAGGGCGCGCTCCAGGGCGAGACCGCGCGCACCGTGTGGGTCGGTGACGTGCTCATCCGTGCCGAGGCCGAGGGAACCGACACGTACGAGCTCAACCGCAACCTCGTCCTGACCGACGGCGCCCGCGCCGACTCGGTGCCGAACCTCGAGATCGAGACCGGCGAGATCGAGGGTGCCGGACACGCCTCCGCGACAGGCCGATTCGACGACCTGCAGCTGTTCTACCTGCAGTCGCGCGGCATCAACGAGGACGAGGCCAAGCGCCTCGTCGTGCGCGGCTTCTTCGCCGACATCATCAGGGAGATCCCGCTCGCCGACCTGCGCGACGAGATCACCGCCGCGATCGAGGACGAGCTCGCGTCGACGGCATACGCCGCCCCCACCCAGCAGACCCCCAGCATCCCCAGCACCAACAAGGAGAACTGACCCATGAGCACGCTCGAGATCAAGGGACTGACGGTCTCGGTCGAGACCGAGGACGGCCCCAAGGAGATCCTGCGCGGGGTCGACCTCACCGTGAAGTCGGGGGAGACCCACGCGATCATGGGGCCCAACGGCTCCGGCAAGTCGACGCTGGCCTACAGCATCGCCGGCCACCCCAAGTACACCGTGACCGGCGGCACCGTGACGCTCGACGGCGAGGACGTCCTCGCGATGAGCGTCGACCAGCGCGCCCGGGCCGGCCTCTTCCTCGCGATGCAGTACCCCGTCGAGGTCCCCGGCGTCACCGTGAGCAACTTCCTCCGCACGGCCAAGACGGCCATCGACGGCGAGGCCCCCAAGCTGCGCACGTGGGTCAAGGACGTCAAGGAGGCCATGGGCAACCTGCGCATGGACCCCGTCTTCGCCGAGCGCAACGTCAACGAGGGCTTCTCCGGTGGCGAGAAGAAGCGCCACGAGATCCTCCAGATGGAGCTGCTCAAGCCCAAGGTGGCCATCCTCGACGAGACGGACTCCGGTCTCGACGTCGACGCGCTCAAGATCGTCTCCGAGGGCGTCAACCGCGCCAAGGACACGAGCGACCTCGGCGTGCTGCTCATCACCCACTACACGCGCATCCTGCGCTACATCAAGCCCGACTTCGTCCACGTCTTCGTCGACGGCAAGGTCGTCGAGCAGGGCGGCCCCGAGCTGGCCGACCGCCTCGAGGACGAGGGTTACGACCGCTACCTCGCCGCGGCGCCTGCCGCCACGGTGGAGGTCTGAGCCGAATGGCCGACGTCCGGCCCCTGACGGAGGGGGAGCTCGCCGCGATCCGCGGTGAGTTCCCCATCCTGGCGCGCACGGTGCGCGACGGGCGGCCGCTCGTCTACCTCGACTCGGGTGCGACCTCCCACAAGCCGACTGCGGTGCTCGACGCCGAGCGCGCCTTCTACGAGCAGCACAACGCCGCGGTCCACCGTGGCGCGCACCAGCTCGCCGAGGAGGCGACCGACGACTTCGAGGCCGCCCGCGCCACCGTGGCGGGCTTCATCGGCGCGCCCGCCGACGAGGTCGTCTTCACGAAGAACGCCACCGAGGCGCTGAACCTCGTGGCCTACGCCTTCTCCAACGCAGCCCCGACCGACGAGCCGAAGGACGAGCGCTTCGTGCTCGGCCCCGGTGACGAGATCCTCGTGACCGAGATGGAGCACCACGCCAACCTCGTGCCGTGGCAGGAGCTCGCCCGTCGCACGGGCGCGACGCTGCGCTGGGTGCCGGTGGGGGCGGAGGGCGCGCTGGACCTGACCGGTATCGACGAGCTGCTCACCGAGCGCACCAGGGTCTTCGCCTTCACGCACGTGTCCAACGTGCTCGGTACGGTCAACCCCGTCACCGAGCTGGCCGCGCGGGCCCACGCCGTCGGCGCGCTCGTCGTCGTCGACGCGTGCCAGTCGGTGCCGCACCTGCCGGTCGACGTGGCCACGCTCGGCGCCGACTTCATCGCGTTCAGCGGCCACAAGCTCTACGGCCCGATGGGGGTCGGGGTGCTCTGGGGCCGCGCCGAGCTGCTCGAGGTCATGCCGCCCTTCCTCACCGGCGGCTCGATGATCGAGCTCGTGACGATGGAACGCTCGACCTACGCGCCCGCCCCGCAGAAGTTCGAGGCCGGCGTGCCGAACGCGGCGCAGGCCGTGGGGCTGGCCGCCGCGGTCCGCTGGATCGAGGCGATCGGCATCGACCGCATCCACGCCCACGAGGCGTCACTCGTCGACCAGCTGCAGCGCAGCCTCGCCGAGCGCCCGTGGGTCCGCGTCGTGGGTCCGGCCGCCGGTACCCCGCGCGGCGGCGCCGTCGCGTTCGTCGTCGAGGGCGTGCACGCCCACGACGTCGGGCAGGTGCTCGACGACGCCGGGGTCGCCGTCCGGGTGGGGCACCACTGCGCCTGGCCGCTGCACCGAGCCCTCGGCGCCGCAGCCACGACGCGTGCGTCCTTCGCCGTCCACAACACGTCCGCCGACGTCGAGGCGCTGCTCGCCGCCCTCGACCGGGTGCCGGTCATCTTCGGCGTCGACACCGAGAGGGAGGCCAGCTGATGGACCTCTACCAGGAGCTCATCCTCGAGCACTCGAAGCGCCCGCAGCACTCCGGGCTGCGTGAGCCGTTCGACGCCGAGGTGCACCACATCAACCCGACGTGCGGCGACGAGGTCACCCTCCGCGTCGACGTCACGGGCACCGGCCCCGACGCGGTCGTCACCGACATCTCGTATGCCGCACAGGGCTGCTCGATCTCCGTGGCGAGCACGTCGGTGCTCGCCGAGGAGGTCATCGGGCACCCGGTGGCCGAGGCGCTCGAGACCTTCGAGGCGATGCGCGCGATGCTCACCTCCAAGGGCCAGGTCGCCGGTGACGAGGCCCTCATCGGTGACGGAGTCGCCTTCGCCGGCGTCTCGAAGTACCCCGCGCGCGTCAAGTGCGCCCTGCTCGGCTGGACCGCTTTCACCGACGCCCTGGCCCGAGCCGGTGTCGACATCTCTTCCACGAGTTCGCCCTCCCCGCAAGGAGTTCCGTCATGACCGCAACCACCACTCCGCCCAACGTGGCCGACGTCGAGGAGGCCATGCGCGACGTCGTCGACCCCGAGCTCGGCATCAACGTCGTCGACCTGGGCCTCGTCTACGGCATCACCGTCGACGCGCAGTCGCACGCCGTCCTCGACATGACGCTGACCTCGGCCGCCTGCCCGCTCACCGACGTCATCGAGGACCAGACGGCGCAGGCCCTCGAGGGGCTCGTGGCGACGCACCGGATCAACTGGGTGTGGATGCCGCCGTGGGGTCCAGACAAGATCACCGAGGACGGGCGCGAGCAGCTGCGCGCCCTCGGCTTCAACCTCTGAGCCAGCACCGCCCGCGCCCGTGACGACGCGCGTCATCGAGGTCGACCCCGCGCGGTTCGACCGCTGGATGGCGGGCTTCGCCGAGCGGCACGGCCCCTACGCCGCCGCCGAGGAGTCCACTCCCGGCGGCGTCGTCGTGTCCGCGCACGCCGCCGACGGATCCACCGTCGTCGCAACGCCGTTCGCGCACGAGCCGCTCGGCGTCGTCCTCGTCCGACGGGGAGGGTATGCCGTCGGCCTCGCTGTCGGGGGATCGTTCACCGCGTCCAAGGTCGGCACCCGGCGCGTGCAGTCGCGCACCGCCGCGGGCGGGTGGTCGCAGCAGCGGTTCGCCCGCCGCCGGGGCAAGCAGGCCGACGAGCTCGTGGACGCCGTCGTGGGCCATGCCCGACGGGTGCTGCTCGGGGACGACGAGAGCCCGCGGGCCGGTGCGGACGGCATACCCCGGGGTCTGGTCGTGGGCGGGGACCGCACCCTCGTGCGCGAGGTCCTCGAAGCGGGCGCATTGCGGGCCCTGCACGGCCTGCCGATGCGCGAGCTCTACGACCTGCCCGACCCCAGGCGCGACGTGCTCGAGGCCGCGCTGCGCCGCGGGCGGGCCGTGCGCGTCGAGCTCACCGAGACCTCCGAGACCTCCGAGCCCACCTAGCCCACCTGGCTCCCGCCGGGAGGGGTCAGCTGACGGTCGGGACGCCGAAGGTGTTGCACTGGTTGATGTCGCCGGTCTGGTAGCCCTGCGTGAACCAGTTCATGCGCGCCTGGGCCGAGCCGTGCGTCCAGTTCTCGGGCGTGACGCGTCCCTGCATCTTCTGCTGGATGCGGTCGTCCCCGACGGCGGAGGCCGCCGACAGGGCGGACTTGATGTCGCTCTCGGTGATGGCCTTGAGCAGCGGGGTGCCGTTGGCGTCGGTGGTCTCCGTCGCGTGCTTGACCCACGTGCCGGCGAGGCAGTCGGCCATGAGCTCGATGCGCACCGCGCCGGAGTTCGCCCCCTGCGGGTCCTGCTGGGCCCGGCCCAGGATGCCGAGGAGGTCCTGCACGTGGTGGCCGTACTCGTGGGCGATGACGTACTCCTTGGCGAGCTGGCCGCCGTCGGCCCCGAACTTGCTCTGCAGCTCCTGGAAGAAGCTCGCGTCGACGTAGACCTTCTTGTCGAGCGGGCAGTAGAAGGGGCCCACCTGCGAGTTGGCCGTGCCGCAGCCCGAGGGCGTCTGTCCCTGGTAGATCACGGTCTTCACCGGCTCGTAGTTCATCTGGTACTTCGGCAGCGCCTTGGTCCAGTAGTCCTGCACGCTGTTGACGGTCGCGACGATGAGGCACACGTCGTTCCTGTTGGCGTCGGCCCCGGTCTTGCACTGGGAGAACTGCGCCTGGTCGACCTGGCCGGCGGCAGCGACCTGGTCGCTCTGGAGCTGCTGGGAGGGCAGGCCGCCGGCAGTGCTGCCGGAGTCGCCGCCGCCGAGGATCTTGCCCCCGCCGAAGACGAGCATGAGCACGAGCAGGATGAGGCCGCCGATGCCGCCACCGACCTGGATGCCGCCGGGGAAGCCGCCGCCCCCGCCCCCTCCACCGCTGCCGCCGCTCTGCACCTGCGAGGTGTCGAGCTGGGCGTTGTCGTTGAAGCTCATCTACCGCTCCTCCGGGTCGGGACCGGGACTCCCCGATCCGGTCGTGATCACCCTAGTGCGCGGGGACCGGTTGTCCGTGTGCTGCTGCTCCGGCGTCGTACCCGCTCGAGCCGGACCAGCCATCCCGCCCGGCGGCGCGGCGGTGTCGGCAGCACCCGCTGCCTTGACGAGCCGCGCGGCCAGGTCCTCGGTCGCCTGGACGAGCGCTGCTGACCCTCGCACCTCGAAGGTCAGCGGCGTGGCGGCGAGCTGCCGGGCGTACCAGTCGGGTTCGTCGGTCGTGGCCCGCAGTCGTATGCCGCCATCGACCTCCTCGAGTCGCCCGAGGCTGCGTGGGAGCCACCGGCCGGCCTCGTCGAGGTCGGCCCGCAGGAGCACGTCGACCTCGTGGCGCCAGCCCTGGGAGAGGTGCTCCTCGAGGGTGCGGAGGGCGTCGAGGTCCTGCGGTGGCGTGAAGCCGAGGGACGTCGTGAACACCGACTGCACCCGGTCGACGCGGAGCGCCCGCTGGGCGTCGCTCGTCCGGGACCAGCACAGGAGGTACCACCGCCCGTGGCGCAGCACGACGGCCCACGGGTCCACCTCCATGGGCCGCTCGCGCCCGTCCTCGAGCCGGTAGTCGAGGCGCACCCGGCGCGACGAGGTGCAGGCCTCGACGAGCCTGGCGGTCAGGACGGGGTCGACGCGCAGGCCGGGGTCGGGCGGAGGGCCGTTGACGCGGCGGACGGCCCGGACGGGCTCGGCGACCTGCTGCGGGAGGGCGCGCAGGATCTTGGAGAGGGCGGCGCCGACGATCTCGGTCGGGTCGGCCGCTCCCCGGTGCCCCTCGAGCACCGCCATGACGAGGCCCAGGGCCTCGGCAGCCGTGAACATCAGGGGCGGCAGGCGCAGTCCGCGGCCCACGCGGTAGCCACCGTGCGGCCCGGTGGCCGACTCGATGGGCAGGTCGGCCTCGCGCAGGATCGCGACGTAGCGCCGGGCCGCTCGCTCCGTGACGCCGAGGTGCTCGCCGAGGCGCTGCGCCGTGATGCCGGGGCAGTCCTGGATCGCCTCGAGGGCGAGGAGGGCGCGCGCCGTGGGACTCGTGTCGTAGCGCATGCCATCCCCTCCTGGACGTGTCGTCAGGCACGACGGTACCGCTCGGACCCGACGGCCCACGTCGTCCGTGCGCTGGCGGGCCCCGGTCGAGCGTCGGTACCGTCGGCCCATGGACACCCCGAGGGACCTCGAGGTCCTCATGCCTCGTCTGCGCGACGTCTACCGGGACCTGCACGCGCACCCCGAGCTGTCGTTCGCGGAGGAGCGGACCGCCGGCATCGGTGCTGCGTGGCTACGCGAGCTCGGCCTCACGGTGACCGAGGGCGTCGGGCGCACCGGTGTGACCGGAGTGCTGCGCCGCGGTGACGGCCCGGTCGTGCTGCTCCGGGCCGACATGGACGCACTCCCCGTGGCCGAGGCGACAGGCCTGCCGTATGCGTCGACGGACCGCGGCGTCGACCCCGACGGTCGCGACGTGCCCGTCATGCACGCCTGTGGGCACGACGTCCACGTCACGTGCCTGCTCGGGGCGCTGTCGGTCCTCGTGGCCGACGACTCGTGGACCGGCACCGTCGTCGCCCTCCTCCAGCCCGCGGAAGAGGTGGCCCAGGGCGCGGTGGCGATGGTCGAGGACGGCCTCTACACCGCGGTCCCGCGCCCCGACGTCGTCCTCGGTCAGCACGTGGCACCGCTCCCGGCCGGGACGATCGGCCTGCGTGCGGGCCCGTCCTTCGCGGCCACCGACAGCCTGCGCATCACGCTCTACGGTGAGGGCGGACACGGGTCACGACCAGAGGCCACCGTCGACCCGGTGGTCCTGGCAGCCGCCACCGTGCTGCGACTGCAGACCGTGGTCTCGCGCGAGATCGCCGGCACCGACACAGCGGTGCTCACCGTGGGGTCGATCCAAGCCGGCACGAAGTCGAACATCATCCCCGACCACGCCCTGCTCCTGGTCAACCTCCGCACCTACGACGTCCGGGTGCGGGCCAGGGCCCTGGCGGCGATCACCCGGATCGTCGAGGGGGAGGCCGCGGCCGCAGGCGCCCGGCGGCCCCCGCAGATCGAGCCCTTCGAGCAGGCTCCAGCGGTCGTCAACGACCCGGCCGGGGTCGAGCGCACGCGTCCCTGGCTCGAGGCGCTCGTCGGCGCCGGTCGTGTGCTCGACCCGGGCCCGATCACGGGCAGCGAGGACGTCGGGGTGCTGGCCGAGGCGGCGGAGGCGCCCTGCGTGTTCTGGCTGCTCGGCGGCGCAGACCCCGCGGCCTTTGCCGAGGCCTCCGGCCTCGAGGAGATGCGGGCCGTGCTGGCGTCGCTGCCGTCGAACCACTCGCCGCTGTTCGCACCTGTCATCGACCCCACCCTCGAGATCGGCGTGCGGGCGCTCGCTGGTGCGGCACGCGCCTGGCTCGGCGGAGTCTAGACGGCGACGGCTTGCACCCGAGGGGCCTCCTCGACGTCACGCCACGACGACATTGCGCGAATCTTGTGGAAACGCTGCGGACATCTGGTGCCTTCCGGACAATTGGGCAAGTAGCCGTCCTCGTCCCCTCGGAGTCCTCATGCGCCTCAGCCCCCGCAGCGCCCGCGCCTTCACGTCGCTGCTCGCGCTCACCGGTGTCACCGCGGTGGCCCTGGCCCTCGCTCCCGGAGCGGCTGCGGCGGCGCCGGCGAAGCCATCCGGCACGACCTCGACGGCTCCGACGTCGACCACCACGGCGGCAGCCGCCGACAGCCGCGCGCTCTGGGTGTGGGACACGAGCACCCCCGACGCCACCGTCGACCTCGCCGTCAGCTCCGGCATCGACCAGCTCTTCGTCGCGGTACCGCCGAACGTCACGACCTCGGCACAGCTGCCCAACCTGCGCACCCTGTCCGAGCGCGCGCGGGCGGCCGGCATCCGCGTCGACGCCCTCGGCGGCGACCCGGGGTGGGTCGACAACCCGAGCTGGGTCGTGACCTACTGGCTCAAGCCGGCCCGGAGCACCGGGCTCTTCACCGGCATCCACATCGACGTCGAGCCGTACTCCACGTCGGCCTGGACCACGAGCCAGTCCACCGTCGTGGCCGGCTACCTGACCCTGCTCGACAAGCTCAAGGCCAGCGCCGGCACGTCCCCCATCGAGGCCGACATCCCGTTCTGGTTCAACCAGATCCCCGCGAAGGCCAGCAACGGCGCCGCCTCGACCCTCGACCGCGAGATCATGCGCCGCACGTCCGGGGTCACGGTCATGGCCTACCGCAACACCGCCGCCGGCACGGACGGGACCCTCGACATCGCCGCCGCCGAGCTCGCGGTAGGGACCGCCCTCGGCAAGCCGGTGCGCATCGGCCAGGAGACGACCTACCTCGGCGACACCGCTGTCGACACCAAGCAGACCTTCTACGGGTGGACCCGGACGGCCATGGAGGCCCAGCTCGCGCAGGTCGACGCCGGGGCCTCGTCGTATGCCGCGTACGCCGGGATCGCGATCCACAGCGCAGCCGGCTACGCCGCGATGACCCCCTGAGCCACGATCACGCACGTCCGGACGCGTGCTCCCGCCAGGCCGGGTCGTCGTCCGGCATCCAGGCAGGAGCACGCGCCGGCTCCAGGTCGGTGGCGAGCCACGAGTGCTCCGCCAGGGCGAGGGCGACCTCGATGAGCGTGGTCGTCGAGGGGTTCACGTCGTCGGCGCGCCAGGCCAGGGACCACGGGTAATAGGGCTGGACCTCCAGCGGCCACGAGGTCTGCATCCCGACCTCGGCGTACTTCTCGGCGTAGCTGAGGAACTCGAGGTAACGCACGTCGCGCGGGCCACGTTGCACGTGGGCGACGCAGAAGCTGAAGGCACCCGGGGTGCCCAGCCACCGCATCGCAAGGCCGAGACGGGCCTCCAGCGCGGTGACGTACTGACCGTGCGCGCTGTAGGTGCCCGAGTCGGGAGGGTCGGCGAACACGTGCAGCGGACGGGCGTCGAACGAGGCGTGTGGCGCAGCCGCCTCGTCCGGGTCGCCGGGAGCCCCGACGAGCACGAGCGGCTCGAGCCGGAGCAGCCGGTGCCGCCAACCACTGGGATGCGCGAGGAGCATCCGGGGCGTGACGCGGAGGATCGCGACGTCGAGCCGTCCCTGCTGGAGGGCGTTCAGCTGCGTGATGCTGTCCATCGAGTGCTCGCGAAGCGGGATGTCCGGCTCCGTCCGGGCGAAGGCGTCGGCGACCATGCGGCTCGTGGACAGCTCGAAGACGTGGGCGATGCTGACGCCCCGCTGCGGGGCGCGCCGCGTCATGCTCTCGGAGAGGGCGAGCAGTCGTCGGGAGTCCGCGAGGAACTGCTGGCCCCGGGCCGTCAGGGTGACGTGCCGGCTGTCCCGGACGAGGAGGGCCTCGCCGAGCTGTTCCTCGAGCCGGCGGATCTGCTTGGAGAGCGCCGGCTGGCTGACGTAGAGCTGGGCTGCGGCCCGGCCGAAGTGCAGCTCCTCGGCGACCGCGACGAAGTACCTCACCAGGCGCAGGTCCAGCTCCATCAGGTCTCCCCGCGGCGCGTCGTCGGTCGGGCCATCGCCCGACTGGCTCACCACGGTAGTGACCCAGCCTGCCCGTTGGTGCTCCTCGCGGTTATCGATCGGTCCTCAGACGGTCTTGGACGCGGGCTGGCGCAGGTGGTCAGCCTTGGGAGGTCGCCCACTCGCACCGCGACACCACGGTCCGCGTCCGTGCGGACCCCGGAGAGAGGCAGCTCATGACCACACACCAGCGTCCCGTCGTCTTCATCCACGGTCTCTGGCTCCATGCCACGAGCTGGGACCCCTGGGTCGAGCTCTTCCGCGAGATGGGCTACGCGCCCGTCGCCCCGGGGTGGCCCCGGGAGGCCGACACCGTCGCGGCGGCCCGGGAGCGGGCGGAGGACGTCGCCGGGCTCGGCATCGACGACGTCACGAACCACTACGCGGCGATCATCGACGGTCTCCCGGAGGCGCCGGTCCTCGTCGGCCACTCCTTCGGGGGACTCATCGCCGAGAAGCTGCTGGGGCAGGGCAAGGCCGCCGCGGCGGTCGCCATCGACCCGGCGCAGATCAAGGGCGTCCTGCCGCTGCCGCTCGCCCAGCTCCGCGCCGGACTGCCGGCGCTCGGCAACCCGGCGAACCGGAACCGGGCGGTCTCCCTGACCGCCAAGGAGTTCCGCTTCGGGTTCGGCAACGCGGTCAGCGAGGAGGAGTCGGACGCGCTCTTCGAACGGTGGACCATCCCCTCGCCGGCCAAGCCCCTCTTCCAGGCGGCGGCCGCGAACTTCTCGTTGCACTCCGAGGCCGCGGTCGACACCGACAACAGCACGCGCGGCCCCCTGCTGCTCATCTCCGGCCTCGAGGACCACACCGTCCCCGACGTCGTGACACGCTCGACCCTCAAGCAGTACCGCAGCTCCACCGCCCTCACCGAGCTGCGGCAGTTCGAGGGGCGCGGGCACTCGCTCACCATCGACGGAGGGTGGAGCGAGGTCGCCAAGGCCGTGCTGGGCTGGCTCGACGAGCACGGGCTCTGAGGTGGACCTCGGTCTGGCCGGCAAGGTCGCCATCGTCACCGGTGCGAGCAAGGGCATCGGTCTGGCCATCACGCGAGTGCTCGTCGACGAGGGGGTCGCGGTCGTCGCGGGCGCCCGTGACGCCTCAGCCGAGCTCGATGCCCTGAGCCGTTCCGGCACCGTCACCTTCGTGGCCGTCGACCTCGGCGACCCGGACGGGGCAGCGCACGTCGTCGACGCCGCCGCCGGTCGGGGACGCCTCGACATCCTCGTCAACAACGTCGGGGCCGTCTCGCCTCGGCTGGACGGCTTCCTGGCGGTCACGGACGAGCAGTGGAGCACGTCGTACACGCTCAACCTCATGGCTGCCGTCCGCACCACGAGAGCGGCCCTGCCGTTGATGCTCGCTGGGGGTGGCGGGGTGGTCGTCTCGACGTGCTCGGTGAACGCGACCCTGGCCGACCCCTCGGTCATCGACTACAGCGCAGCCAAAGCGGCTCTGCGCAGCTTCAGCAAGTCCCTGTCCAAGGAGCTCGGACCGCAGGGCATCCGTGTCAACACCGTGAGCCCGGGCCCGGTCTCGACCGACCTGTGGCTCGGGCACGACGGCGTCGCGGCTGCCGTCGCGGCCCGGCAGGGGAGTGACCCGTCGGCCGTCGCCGCAGCGGCTGCCCGCAACTCGGTCACCGGCCGTTTCACCCATCCCGACGAGGTGGGTCGGCTCGTCGCCTTCCTCGCCAGCGACGTCGTCGGCAACATCACCGGGACCGACGTCACCATCGACGGTGGGCTCGTCCCCACGACCTGAGGCCGGTGGGCGTCGGTCGACCATTCACCCCGTGGTGCGCATGCCGTGCCGCGGGGTGTCGTCGAGCAGGCCCGGTGCCAGGCTCGCTCGCGAGCATGCGGGCACGGCCCACGTCAGCGACGACGATTCGGTCATCGGACCGTTCGACGGTGCTCTCGAGGCCTCCAGAAGGCGAGTGCCCACCACTCGTCCAGCGTGGCCGGTGACCCGCTCCCCACACCGCATACGACCGATCGAAAGGCCGTGGAGGCTCGGGGCGTCCGTCAGGCCACGGGGAAGCAGGCAAGCAGGGCTTCGACCGTTGTCGGCTCTCCGGTGACCTCGGCGTTCCCGGCGACGGACCGACCGGCGAAGAGGATCTCTGACCACGTCGACGAGTCGGCTCTGAGCGTCGTCGTCGGGTCGGCCCAAGTGCCGCGTTCCGCGTGCAGCTCCGTGGCATCCCACCGGACGCGGTAGGGGTGCTCGACAACGGAGACACGCTCGTCGCGCAGGTAGAGCTGCAGCTCTCCGGCGGTGGGGGCGAGGTCGGGCTTGGCCATGGTGAGCATGGCCTGGACGGCCGCGTCGGGCGTCAGCCCGCCGGCCGCCTCGCGGACCGGGGAGGCCTGCGCCCAGCGGCCGAGCTCGCGCAGGATCGGGGCGAGCTCGGCCGCCCAGGGCGTCACGGCGTACCTGTGCTGCCCGGAGATCGCGCTCGGCAGCTCCTGCACCAGACCGGTGCTGGCGAGCTCGCGCAGGCGGCTGCTCAGCACGGCCGGGGTGATGCCACGCACCGTGGCGAGGAGCTCGTTGAAGCGCTTCGGCCCGAGCATCAGCTCGCGCAGGATGGGGTAGGTCCAGCGGCTGCCGATCAGCTCCATGGCATGGGCTGTCGCGCACGCGTCGCCGAGCTGTGCGTAGGTCGCCTTCGCCACGCTTCTCTCCCATCCTGGCCAGAACTATGGTAACCATAGCACTATGAAAAACATACTTGAGGGTGCGGTGACATCGGCTGATGGGACGCGGATCGCGTGGACCCGGCAAGGCGACGGGCCGCCAGTCGTCATGGTCTCCCCCGTCATGGCCTGCCGTGAGCGTTCGCCGCAACCGGGCCTGCCCGCGGTACTTGCCAGGAGCTACACCGTGTTCACCTACGACCGCCGCGGGACCGGGGAGAGCCACGAGGAACCGGGCGTGACGTACGCGGTGGAGCGCGAGTTCGACGACCTGGCGGCCATGCTCGAGCTCGCGGGGCCCGACGCGTCGGTCTACGGCTTCTCCTCCGGGGCGACCCTGGCCCTGCTGGGCGCCGCCGACGGCCTGCCGGTCGGGCGGCTGCTGCTCACCGAGCCGCCCCTCATCCCCGACCCCGACCTGGGCCCGCTGGCCGAGGCGCGGCGTCGGCTCGCCGAGGATCGTGCCGACGCCCGGACGTGGTTCGACGAGGAGGTCACGCGGATCCCGGCGGAGGTGCGAGCGCAGTTCCCGCCGCCCACCCCACTCGACCTGGCCAACGCGCCCGCGATGCTCCACGAGCTCGCCTTCCTGCCCGGAACCACTGCGGAGCAGTTCCGCAGCGTGACCGTCCCGACCCTGCTCATGGCGAGCGACCACACGGCTTCCGGACTGCTCGAGTCGGCACGGGCGCTGGGGCAGGCCCTGCCGCAGGCGGTCGTGCGGGTGCTGCCCGGCCAATGGCACGGCATCCCCGACGCCGACATCGTCGCCGCGGTCGACGCGTTCCTCCAGCGCGACTTCCGCGTCGGGAAGGAGCCGACCCCGGTGAGTACCCGCCGCCTGCCCGTACGCCCGACCGAGCCGCAGGCCTACCCCGACGTCGTTGACCGCGACACCTGGCAGCAGCAGCTGTCCGACCTCCTGGTCCGCGAGAAGGCCCACACGCGTGCGGGCGACGCCCTCGCCGCCGAGCGTCGGCGGTTGCCGATGGTGCGGGTTCCCTCGGACGCGTCCGTCGTGGGTGCCGCCGGTCGCACCCCGATCCTCGACGTCTTCGAGGGTCGACGCGTGCTGCTCGCCTACTTCCACATGTGGCACGACGGGATGCCGTGGCCCCAGCAGTGCGAGGGGTGCACCTTCTGCGCGTCGCAGCTGCAGCGCCCTGAGTACCTCCACGCTCGCGACATCACCGTCGCCGTCTTCTGCGAGGGCGACTACGCCGAAAGCAGCCCGTACGCGGAGTTCCTCCGCTACACGACGCCCTGGTACTCGGCCCGCGACTCCGTCTCGCTCCAGGCCGGCCGGGAGTTCGGGTTCCATGCCTGCTACGTGCGCGACGATGACGACCAGGTGTACGAGACGTACTGGACGACCGACCGCGGCACGGAGGCCGGCCTGTGGAGCTACGGACTCATGGACCTCACCGTCTTCGGCCGGCAGGAGGCCTGCGAGAACAGCCCCGCCGGGTGGCCCCGGATCCCGGCGGGTCAGCACCAGTGGCGGATCGAGGGTCGACCCACCGCGCAGTGGGCCGTCACCGCCGAGCCGGCCGACGCCACCGGTGTCTCCTGCCATCACCACTGACCGTCGACGAAGTGAGCCCGAGGCGTCCAGCCGCCGGAGATCTCGGACCTCAGGCAAGCGCTGGTCTTCCCGAGCCGAGTCAGGCTGGACCGGACCGTCCCGGCGCGACAGCCCGCGTGGACAGCGGATCCGGCCGCCACTAGTTTCGGAAGATCGTCGGAGGGAGTTCTTCCCTTTCGAGCCGATCGAGAGGGATGAGCTCATGACTCGTCGCGTGCTGACCCACTGCCCGTCCGTCACCTGCCAGGAGGCCTGAGATGTCTGGCGCCGGTCCGGAGCTGAAGAAGGCGCTCAACCAGCGCCAGCTGACGATGATCGCCATGGGCGGTGTGATCGGCGCCGGCCTGTTCGTCGGGTCGGGCACCGTCATCAAGGCCACCGGGCCCGGCGCCTTCCTGACGTACGCGCTCTGCGGCGTCCTCATCATCATGGTGATGCGGATGCTCGCCGAGATGGCGGTCGCCAACCCGTCGACCGGCTCGTTCGCCGACTACTCTCGCAAGGCGCTCGGTGACTGGGCGGGCTTCTCGGTCGGCTGGCTCTACTGGTACTTCTGGGTCATCGTCGTCGGGTTCGAGGCGGTGGCGGGCGCCAAGGTCCTCAACTTCTGGCTGCCCGGCGTGCCGACGTGGGTGCTCAGCCTCGTGCTCATGCTCCTCATGACCGGCACCAACCTCATCTCGGTGTCGTCCTTCGGCGAGTTCGAGTTCTGGTTCGCCGGCATCAAGGTCGGCGCGATCATCGTCTTCCTCGTCTGCGGCGGCCTCTTCGTCTTCGGCATCTGGCCCAACGCCCATCTCGACTTCAGCAACCTCACGGCACACGGCGGGTTCTTCCCCAACGGCGGACTGGCCGTCACCGCCGGTGTGGTCACGGTCATCTTCTCCATGGTCGGCGCCGAGATCGCGACGATCGCGGCCGCCGAGTCCAACGACCCCGAGCGGGCGGTGAGCAAGGCCGCCAACTCCGTCATCACGCGCATCGCGATCTTCTTCGTCGGCTCGATCTTCCTCCTCGCGGTGATCCTGCCGTGGAACTCCTCGACGCTCGAGGCCTCGCCCTACGTCGCGGCGTTCCAGAGGATGGGCATCCCGTACGCCGACCACGTCATGAACGCCGTCGTGCTGACGGCCGTCCTCTCGTGCCTCAACTCCGGCCTCTACACGGCCTCGCGCATGCTCTTCGTCCTCGCCGCCAGGCGCGAGGCGCCGGCGTCGATGGTGTCGGTCAACTCGCGCGGCGTGCCGATGGTCGCGATCCTCGCGTCGTCGGTCGTCGGCTTCCTCGCGGTCATCATGGCGGCGGTCTCGCCCGACACGGTCTTCTCCTTCCTGCTCAACTCCTCTGGCGCCGTCATCCTCTTCGTCTACCTGCTCATCGCCGTCTCGCAGATCATCCTGCGCCGGCGCGCCGACCCGGCGACGCTCAAGGTGAAGATGTGGCTCTTCCCGACGCTGTCGGTCATCACGACCCTCGGCATCGTGCTCGTGCTCATCCAGATGGGCCTGACCGCCGACGTCCGCATCCAGCTCGTGCTCAGTCTCGTCTCGTTCGCCATCGTGCTGGTCCTCTTTTTCATCAACAGGGCCCGTATCGCACGCCTGCCCGCCCGGGTGGTCCCCGAGCACACCGGCGAGGCGCGTCGGGTGCTCGTCCTCGCCAACCAGACCCTCGAGTCCGACGAGCTCGTGTCCGAGCTGCAGCGCATCGACGCCCAGGGTGCGGCCACCTACTACGTGTGCGTCCCGGCCAGTCCCGTCGAGACCGGAACCGCCGCGACCCACGGCGCCGTCTCCGTCAAGGACGCGACGACCGCGGCCGCCCAGCGCCGGCTCGAGCGCGCGCTCGAGACGTTGACCACGCACCATCTCGACGCCACGGGCGCCGTCGGCGACCAGCGACCGCTGCGCGCGCTCCGTGCCGCCGTGCAGGAGTTCGACCCCGACCAGATCGTCATCGTGACGCTCCCTGCGGCAGAGTCGATCTGGCAGCGTTTCGAGGTGGTCGACCGCGCGGCGGAGCTCGGTCTCCCGGTGACGCACGTCGAGGCGGCCTCGCTCGTCGGCGCGGTGTGAGCCATGCCGATCGTCGTCGCCTACACGGAGGGTGACAGCGGCACCTCCGCACTGGAGCTCGCCAGTGTCCTGTCCCGCTCGACCGGTGAGGCGCTCGTCGTCGCCGTCGTCGTCACGACCCCGCACGCCGCGGGCGCGCCCGAGTTCGTCGACGGCGACTATCTGGCACCCCTGACCCAGTGGGCCGACAGGGTGCTCGACGCCGCCCGAGAGCGTATGCCGTCCGGTGTCGGTGCGTCGTTCCAGGTCGTCCGCGCGTCGTCCATCCCGGGCGGCCTGCTCGAACTCGCCTCTCGCACCACGGCTTCCGCCCTCGTCATCGGCTCGTCCAGCAAGGGTCCCCTCGGGCGCATCTCGCTGGGTAGCGTCACCGACCGGCTCGTGCACTCCGCGCCCCTGCCCGTGCTGCTCGCGCCACTCGGCTACCGGGCCGCTCCCTCCGCGCGCATCCGCCGGGTGAGCATCGGCTACGGCGGCTCGAAGGACGGCGGCTACGTCGCCGTGGCCGGAGCCCGCCTCGCCGAGACGCTCGGTGCCGCGGCACGCGTCGTCACCTTCGCCGTGCGCCCGCCGAAGCAGTTCTTCGGCGGCATCGAGGAGTCCGCCGACGAGCTCGTCATCGACCGGTGGGTCACCCGCATGAAGGCCGCGATCATCAAGCAGGTCAACGAGATCGAGCCAGGTCGGCTCGGCGACCGCCTGGCTCGGTCGCTCGTCGTCGGCGACGGCGTCTCGTGGGCCCACGCGATCTGGGACGTCGAGTGGGCCGACGGCGACCTGCTCGTCGTCGGACCGAGCTCGTCGGCTCCGGCCGCCCGGATCTTCCTCGGGTCACGCGCGTCGAAGATCGTCCGGTCGGCGCCGGTGCCGGTCTACCTCGTACCGGCGCCCCGTCGTCACTGACCTGCGTCGGCCCGGAGTGCCACCCTCGCCGCCAGACGTCTCGCGAGGTGTGGCGCGGTGGCGCCGCGGTCGGCCTCGGCCACCTGTTCGGGCGTGCCCGCCGCGACGACGCGGCCGCCCTCGTCGCCGCCACCGGGCCCGAGGTCGATGACCCAGTCGGCGCTGGCGATCGTGTCGAGGTGGTGCTCGACGAGCACGACGGTGTTGCCGGCGTCGACGAGGGCGTGCAGCTGCCGCAGCAGCAGCGCCACGTCGGCGGCGTGCAGCCCCGAGGTCGGCTCGTCGAGCAGGTAGAGCGCGTGGCCTCGCCTGGCCCGCTGCAGCTCGGTCGCGAGCTTGATCCGCTGCGCCTCACCGCCGCTCAGCTCGGTCGCGGGCTGGCCGAGGCGCAGGTAGCCGAGGCCGACCTCGCGCAGCGTCAGCAGGCTGCGTGCCGCGGCCGGGACCTCCGCCAGGAAGTCGGCCGCCTCGTCGACGGTGAGACCGAGCACGTCGGCGATCGACTTGCCGTCGTAGGTGATCTCGAGGGTCTCGGCGTTGTAGCGCGCGCCGTGGCACGTGGGGCACGGCGCGTACGTGCCCGGCAGGAAGAGCAGCTCGACCGACACGAAGCCTTCGCCCTGGCAGGTCTCGCAGCGGCCCTCGGCGACGTTGAAGGAGAAGCGTCCCGGCCCGTAGCCGCGCTCACGCGCCTCGGGGGTGGCGGCATACAACCTCCGCACGGCGTCGAAGAGGCCGGTGTAGGTCGCGAGGTTCGAGCGCGGCGTGCGGCCGATCGGGCGCTGGTCGACCCGCACGAGTCGGTCGAAGGACTCGAGCCCGGTCGCGTCGTCGACGTCGATCTCGAGCTCGCTCTCCTCGGCGTCCTCGGGGGCCTGTCCGAGGTGGCGGCGAACGAGCTCCGCGAGCACCTGCGTCACGAGCGTCGACTTGCCCGACCCCGAGACGCCGGTCACGGCCGTGAGGACGCAGAGCGGCACGTCGACGGAGAGCCCGTCGAGGTTGTGCCGGCTCACGCCGCGCAGGTGCAGCCAACCCTTCGGTGAGCGGCCGTGTGGCTGCATCACGTCGGCGCGACCGAAGAGGTGCGCGCTCGTCACCGACTCGGTGACCTGTTCGAGCCCCTCGACCGGGCCGGAGTAGAGCACCTGACCGCCCTGCTCGCCGGCACCCGGGCCGATGTCGACGACCCAGTCGGCGCGGCGCACGATGTCGAGGTCGTGCTCGACGACGAAGAGCGAGTTGCCCGAGCGCTTGAGGGCATCGAGGACGTCGAGCAGCGGCTCGGCGTCGGCCGGGTGCAGGCCCGCCGACGGCTCGTCGAGCACGTAGACGACGCCGAAGAGGCCCGAGCGCAGCTGCGTGGCGATGCGCAGGCGCTGGGCCTCGCCGGGGGAGAGGGTCGTCGACCGGCGCCCCAGCGAGAGGTAGCCGAGGCCGAGGTCGAGCAGCACCGCGATGCGCTCGACGAGGTCGGCGCTGAGGCGCACGGCCACCTCGGTGGCCTCGCCCGAGGTCGCCGACGACGTCGCAGCGCCGGCCTCGGTGAGCTCGGCGACCGGACGCAGGTGCGCCGACAGGTCGGTCAACGACAGCGCGTTCGCCTCGGCGATGCTGAGCCCCCGGAAGGTCACCGTGAGCGCGTCCGCACGCAGGCCCGTGCCACCGCACGCCGGGCACCGCACGCTGCGGACGAAGCGGAGCGCCTTGTCGCGCATCATCTGGCTCTTGGTGTCGGCCAGCGTGTGCCGGATGTGCTTGCGGGCGCTCCAGAAGGTGCCGAAGTAGTCGCGGCCCGTCGAGTCGTCGGGCTCGCCCTTGCGGTCGATGAGCACCCGCGGCTGCTCGTCGGTGTAGAGCAGCCAGTCCCGGTCCTTCTTCGGCAGGTCACGCCACGGCACGTCGATGTCGATGCCGACCGTCCGCGTGACCCGCACGAGGTTCTTGCCCTGCCAGGCGCCCGGCCACGCCGCGATGGCTCCCTCGCGGACGGTGAGCGACGGGTCGGGCACGAGCAGGTCCTCGGCGACGTCGTGCGCCTCGCCGAGGCCGTGGCACTCGGGGCACGCGCCGGCGGCGGTGTTGGGGGAGAAGGCCTCCGCCTCGAGCCGCTGCAGACCCTCGGGGTAGCGGCCGGCGCGCGAGTAGAGCATCCGCAGCAGGTTCGACAGCGTCGTCAGGGTGCCGACCGTCGAGCGCGAGCTCGGGGCACCGCGGCGCTGCTGCAGCGCCACCGCTGGCGGCAGTCCGGTGACCTCCCGGACGTGCGGAGCGCCGACCTGCTGGAGCAGGCGGCGGGCATACGGCGCGACCGACTCGAAGTAGCGGCGCTGCGCCTCGGCGTAGAGCGTCCCGAACGCGAGGGACGACTTGCCCGAGCCGGAGACGCCGGTGAACGCGACCATCGCATCTCGCGGGAGGTCGACGTCCACGGTCTTCAGGTTGTGCTCCGCGGCGCCGCGGACGTGGACGAAGTGGTCGGTCGGGTCGCTGTGCACCTGACCTGTCTAGTCGCTCCCGGGCCCGGGAGCACCATCGGGGTGCCCCCGTCCGGCGAGCGTCGTCACCTCGCGTATGCCGTCCCCGACGTCGAGGACTCGGCTGAGCTGGTCTTCGCCGGTCCCCGGCTCAGGCCACGACGACGGCGTCCGGGGTCGTCGTGGTCAGGCGCATCCGCACCGGCACCTCGTCGCCCACCCCCGGGGGAGCGACGCCGGCCGGCAGCACGAGCAGGCTGCACTGCATGTGCGGCGGCTCGGCGAAGCGCGGCATGACGCCCGAGACCGTGAACGGGGAGCGCACTCGGTGGGCGGCCTCGAGGACGCCCTCGGTGACGGCGATGGCGCGGGACCGCGCCGTCGCTGCCGACGACGGGCTCTCCATGGCGACGCCGTGGGACGTGCCCCCGCTGACGACGACGATGTGGCCGGCCGCGACGGTCCGCTGCCGGTAGCCGACTCGGCTGCCCTTGGCCACGGGTCGCACGTCGAGCACGTGGGCGCGCACCTCGTAGGAGCCCTTGTCGGCGTACCAGAGGTCGGTCCCGATGCGCGGGCGGAACTCGTGCTCGGGGAATCGCGCTGCGAGAGTTGACAGCTCGGCCGCGGACACGTGCGAGACGTACCACGTGAGCTCACCGGGGACGGCGGCGATGAAGCGCGAGATCTCCTCGACGTGGCCGGTCCCCAGGGGCAGGTGCAGCGTGACGCCGACCGCGTCGGCGGCCCCCGCCAGGGCGGCGACCTCGTTGACGGGAGTCCCGTAGCGGTTCATCGACGTGAGCCCCTCGACGACCACACGGGCGTCGGAGAGCACGCCGCGCAGGCTCGAGAGGTCCGACTGGGTGGTCACGGTGTGCACGACGCGCCGGTTCGCGAGATCGGGCAGGTCGGCGTGGACGGCGGCGCGGTAGGGCTCCATGACGAGCACGTCACCTCCGAAGGCCGCCAGCGCAGAGGGCAGCTCGACGTACGTGCCGATCGCGACCATCGGCACGCCCAGGCGTGCGGACTCGGCGCAGAGCAGGTCCCGGCCGAAGCCGTAGCCGTTGCCCTTGATGACGGGGACGATGCCCGGGTGGTCGGCGACGAACCGGTCGTGAGCGGCTCGCCAGCGCTCACCGTCGACGTGCAGGACGAAGGACACGATCGCTCACCGCCGCTTCATGTAGAGGTCGAAGGCCTTGTAGAGCAAGCGGTTCAGGGGCAGGTCCCACTCACCGGCGAGCCGCACGGCCTCGCCGCCGGTGCCGACCTTGAACCGGATCAGGCCGATGTGGGGGTTGGCCTCGTCGACGGTGTTGGTGATGCCGCGCAGGTCGTAGACGCTCGCGCCCGCAGCCAGCGAGTCCTGCATCATCCGCCACTGGATGGCCGTCGATCCCTGGAGCTCGCGCTTGGCGGCGGTGGAGGCGCCGTAGGAGTACCACGCGTGCTCACCCACGCGGATGAAGACGGTGGCCGCCAGGACGTCGCCCTCGTGCTCGGCGAGGTAGACCCGGATGCGCTCGGGGTCCTCGGCCGACAGCGCGGCGTACATCTGCTCGAAGTAGGCGAGACCCCGGGGCGTGAACCGGTCGCGCTCGGCGGTCTCGACGTAGGTGCGGTGGAAGGCCGGCAGGTCGGACGCGTCGCCCACGCGGACCGTGACGCCGTTCTTCAGCGTCTTCTTGATGTTGCGGCGCCACAGCTGGTTCATGCCGGCGAGCACGTCGGCCTCGGTGCGTCCGGCGAGCGGCACCTGGAAGACGTACTCCGGCTGGCCGGCGGCGAAGCCGTCGTCCGGGCTGAGGTGCTTGAACCCGAGCCGTTCCAGCTGCGCCACGACGGCCGTCCCCACCGGCTCGACGACGTCCGGCGTCGCCTCGTCGTAGCGGCGCACGGCCGGGTCGGCGATGGCGGCCTTGATGGTCGCGGTGCCCCAGCGGTGCGTGGCCACGGGCGGCCCGATTCGCAGCGCGAACGCGCCCTTCGACGTCAGGTGGTCGCGCAGCGCCCGGAGCAGCTCGACGAGCCGGGGTGAGGACCAGTCGATGCACGGTCCCTCGGGCACGTAGGCGAGGGACCGTTTGATCCTCGGCAGCGAGCGGTGCAGCACGAGTGCGGCGCCGACCATCTGCTCGCCCTCGAACCAGCCGACCGACTCGGCGCGCCACTCCTTCTTGACGTCCGCCCAGGCGGGCGTCTGGAGGAAGCTCGCCGACGGCTGGGTGCGCAGCCACGCGAGGTGCTCGGCGGCGCTGATGTCACGGACGGAGATGGGCGAGTTCACGGTGGCTCACGCTACCGGAGCGCGAGGGGTCACCCGACACGCCTCGCCCGCCACCCGGCATACGTCGTCGGTCGACCCGACCACGAGACCGAGGGCGTGTGCCGTGTCGCTCACGCCCAGCCCATCGTGCGTGGGTCGGGGGGCAGCCGCGGGTTGAGCAGGTGCGCGACGAGGGCGGTCCAGCCCGTCTGGTGCGTCGCTCCCAGGCCCTCCCCGGTGTCGCCGTCGAAGAACTCGGAGAACGTCGGGTGCTCCGACCACAGCGGGTCTGCGCTCGACTCGATGCGCTTGCCGTCGGAGGGGCGCCGGCCGTCGACGGGACGGAAGAGCGCCGTGAGGCCGCCGTCGATGACGTCGGCGGCCTGGTCGAGTGTGCGCCAGTCGCCGGAGCCGGTCGGGATCTCGATTCGGAAGTCGTCGCCGAAGTAGCGTCCGTAGGTGCGCAGCTTGTCGGCGAGCAGCACGTTGGTCGGGAACCAGACGGGCCCGCGCCAGTTGGAGTTGCCGCCGAACATGCCGGTGCGCGACTCGCCGGGCTCGTACTCGATCGAGACGGTCTCGCCGCCGAGCGTCGCCGTCACCGCCTGCCGCGTCGCGGCCGACAGCGAGCGGATGCCGTACGGCGAGAGGAACTCCTCGGAGTCGAACATCCGCTCGAGGATGCGGCGCAGCCGTTTCGGCGGCACGAGGGTGAGCAGCATCTTGCCGTCGTCCCGCGCGAGGAGCGGCTTGACGAGCTCGGGGCGACGCTCCTGGAGCCACTGGAAGCGGCTCGTGACGTCGGGGCACTCCTCGACGACCCACGAGGGGATCTCCGTGGCGCCGAGGATCGGGAGCAGTCCGACCATGGAGCGCACCCGCATGTGCGGAGCGCGGCCGTCGGGCTGGACGAGGACGTCGTAGTAGAAGCCGTCCTCCTCGTGCCACAGGCTCTTGTCGCTCGAGCCGAAGTGCCGCATCGCCTGGGCGATCGACAGGAAGTGCTCGAGGAACTTCGTCGCGACGTCGTCCCACGCCTTGTCGGTGCGGGCCAGCTCGAGGGCGATCTTGAGCATCTGCTGGCAGTAGAAGGCCATCCAGCTCGTCGCGTCGGACTGCTCGAGCCGGAAGCCCGGCGGCAGGGGGGCGGACCGGTTGAACAGCCCGATGTTGTCCATCCCCAGGAAGCCGCCCTCGAAGAGGTTGCTGCCGTTGGCGTCCTTGCGGTTGACCCACCACGCGAAGTTGAGCAGCAGCTTGGTGAAGACGCGCGTGAGGAACTCCCGGTCGCGGTAGCCGTCGATCCGGTAGACGTGCCACGCGGCCCACGCGTGGACCGGCGGGTTGACGTCGCCGAACTCCCACTCGTAGGCGGGCAGCTGGCCGTTGGGTGCCATCGCCCACTCGCGGCACATCAGGAGCAGCTGCTCCTTGGCGAACTCCGGGTCGACGTGGGCGAGCGGGATGGTGTGGAAGGCGAGGTCCCAGGCGGCGAACCACGGGTACTCCCACTCGTCGGGCATCGAGATGACGTCGGCGAGCGCGAGGTGCTTCCAGTGCTCGTTGCGCCCGTGCTTGCGCGACTCGGCGACGGCCGGCCCGACCGGGTCGCCCACCATCCACTGGCGCACGTCGTAGCGGTAGAGCTGCTTGCCCCAGAGCAGGCCGGCATAGGCCCGTCGGGCGACGTGCCGGTCCGCGTCGTCGAGGGAGGCGTCGATGACGTGGCCGTAGAACTCGTCGGCCTCGCCGCGACGGGCGCCGAGCACCTCCTCGAACGGCTCACCGAACCACTCGAGGCCGGGGTCGCCGGTGGCGAGGCGCAGGTCGACCGTCACCGTCTCGCCGGGCGCGACGGAGTCCCAGTGGTACCAGAACGAGCACTTGCTGCCGTAGCCGCCGGGGTTGACGGCGTGCCGGCGGCCGTGGACGACGCGCTGGTTGATCGAGTCCTTCGGGTAGAGCGAGTGGTTGGCCAGGGCCGCGTCACCGAAGACGTGCCTGGCGTTGGTCTCGTTGTCGCAGAAGAGGGCGGTCGGCGCGCCCGATGCGGCCAGGACGTAGCGGCCGAGGAAGCCGTGGGTCACCTCGGCGGCCCGGTAGCCGCGGGGTGGCCTGCCGTTGCGGCGGATCTCGCGCAGCTCGGTGACGCGGTCGTCGACGCCCCAGCTCCACGTGTTGCGCAGCCACACGGTCGGCAGCGCGTGCAGCGGCGCGGCGGCCGGGCCGTGGTTGGTGGCCGAGACGCGGATGCACATGTCGTCGGGGCCGGCCTTGGCATACGTCATCGTGACGTCGAAGAACTCGTTGGCGTCGAGGATGCCGGTGTCGCCGAGCTCGAACTCCCTCTCGTCACGGGTGCGCTCGCGGTTCTCGCGGCGCAGCTGCTCGTAGGGGAACTCGGCCTGCGGGTAGCGGTAGAGCCACTGCATCCACGAGTGGGTCGGCGTGCCGTCGAGGGCCCACCAGTACTCCTTGGCGTCCTCGCCGTGGTTGCCCTCCTCGTTGGTCAGCCCGAAGAGACGCTCCTTGAGGATGGGGTCCTTGCCGTTCCACAGTGCGACGGAGAAGTTGAGGAAGCCGAACCTGTCGCTGATGCCGCCGAGGCCGTCCTCGCCCCAGCGGTAGGCGCGCGAGACGGCCTGGTCGAAGGGGAACTCCGACCAGGCGTTGCCCTCGGCCGAGTAGTCCTCGCGGACCGTGCCCCACTGCCGACCGGAGAGGTAGGGACCCCAGAGGCGCCACGGGGCGTCGTGACTGGGGGAGTCGAGGAGCCGCGCGTGCTCTGCGCCGAGGGGCTCACCCGGAGGGAGGGGGCTGTTCATGGGCCCATGGTGCTGCATCGATGTGTCCCGTGCGTTACGGCCCCTCAGCCACGCAGGGGAACGAGCAGCCGGTGCGGCTCCCGGAGTCGACGGGAGACGGGGTCGGTGGGCGGGTCGGTGGGCGGGTCGGTGCGGGCACCCGGTCCCGGCCTGGTCTCGATGTCGGCGGCCCCCGGGGTCACGCCGCAGTCGGGGCAGCGCCCGGACGCGTCCAGGTCCGCGGTGCAGGTGACGTGCCGGAAGAGCCGTCGCGGTCCGGCGGGTGAGGTCGTGGCGTCGCCCCAGCGGATCAGGGCATGGACGGCGGGCCAGAGCGCCTCACCCGACGGCGTGAGGGTGTAGGCGTCGTGTCCGTCGAGCCGGCGACGTTCGAGCACACCGGCGTCGACGAGGGAGCCGAGCCGCTGGGTCAGCACCGCCTTGGAGATCCCCAGGCGGCGGTGCAGGTAGCTGAAGCGGGTCACGCCGAGGAAGGCGTCGCGCACGATGAGCAGCGACCACCGCTCGCCGACGATCTCGAGGGCGGTGGCGAGCGAGCAGTCCTGTCCGGCGTAGTCGGTCCCGAGGGGCATGGAATGAATGTACGCCGTGGTCTGTTCATCAGACCAACTGCCGCACTGTCCGGAGGATCCCATGAGCCCAGCCCGACCAGCAGCATCCCGACCAGCAGCATCCCGTCCCACGGGGGCGGACCTACCGGACCATTCCACCGGCGACGCGGACCACCGTCACGCCCGACAGGCCCGACGAGCGCTGGCGGTCGCGGCCGTCGCGACGGTGCTGGCCCTCGTCGCGTTCACCGCGCCGCTGGCCACCGTGGGCTCCGTGGCCGCGAGCCTCGGGGCCGACGTCGCCGGGCGCACCTGGGTGCTCAACTCGATGGGTGTCGGACTCGGCGCCACCCTCCTCACAGCGGGCACGCTCGCCGACGACCGGGGTCGGCGTCGCGTGCTCGTGACGGGCCTCTTGGTGCTGACGGGCTCGAGCGTGGTCGCCGCGGTCGCCGGCGCCACCCTGACCTTCGTCCTCGCCCGGGTGGCCCAGGGCGTCGGTGCCGCGGCGGTCGTCGCCGCGAGCCTCGGTCTCGTCGCGCACTGGTTCGAGTCCGGTCCGGCCCGAGCGGCTGCGAGCGGCGTGTGGGGTGCCAGCGTCGGTGGCGGGATCGCGCTCGGTCCGCTGCTCGCGAGCAGCCTGGACCGCTGGGCGTCCTGGCGGGAGGTCTACTGGCTCCTCGCCGTCGCCTCGCTGTCGGTGGCAGCCGCGGCGCGTGCCGCCCTCGAGGAGACCCGATCCCACGAGAGGCGTCCTCTCGACGTGCCCGGCGCGGGGCTCCTCGCCCTGTCCACCACGACCTTCCTGGCCGCCCTCGTCGAAGGGCGCAGCGGCTGGGGGAGGCCCGTGACGCTCGTCCTCCTCGGGGCCGCCGTGCTGGCCGGCGTGGCGCTCGTGCTCGTCGAGCGACAGGTCCGCTTCCCCATGGTCGACCCGGCGCTCCTGCGCCACGGACGGTTCGTCGCGGCGACCGCGGCCGGGCTCGCGACCGGCGCCGGCATCATCGGCCTGCTGTCCTTCCTGCCCGGCTTCCTCGCGCTCGCACTGGCCATGGCGCCGACGACGGCCGCCGTGCTCTTCCTCGCCTGGTCGGGCACGAGCGTCGTGCTCGCCCTGCTCGCCCGACGCCTCCCGGCGCGGTGGTCCGGCCGAGCCCAGCTGGGGGGATCCCTGGTGGTCGTCGCCCTCGGTCAGCTGGCCCTGTCGGGGATCGCCCCCGGCGACTCCTGGACCCGCTTCGTCCCGGGACTGCTCGTCGCGGGTGTCGGCAGCGGCGTGCTCAACGCCGCGCTCGGTCGCGAGGCGGTCGCGAGCGTGCCCGACGGGCGCGGTGGCATGGGCAGCGGCGCGAACAACACGGCCCGCTACCTCGGGTCGTCCGTCGGCGTCACGGTCGTCTCGGTCGTCGTCGCGGCGCACGCGGTCCCCGGCTCCGGTGCGGCTGGACTCGTGGCCGGCTGGAACGTCGCCGCCTGCGTGACCGCCGGTCTCTCCCTCGCCGGGGCCGTCGCGGTCTGGGCCACGACGGTGACGGACCGCCGGAGGGCCGTCACCGTCGCCGACGTGGCCGCCGGCTCCGCCGCAGACCCGGCTCGCTGACCGGGCCTGCCGACCGGACGATCCTTGACCTTCGACCGGGTCGAGGGCCCAGTCTTCTCGTCATGCCCGACGCTCCTGCCCCCGCGCCCGTCCCGGCGGACCCTCCCGTGCCCGCCCCGGTGGCCTCCGACGACCGACTCCTGACGATCGGCGAGGTCGCGCGTCGCAGCGGCCTCACGGCGAGCGCGCTGCGCTTCTACGACCGTGAGGGCGTGCTCGTGCCCGCCGACGTCGATGCCCTGACGGGCTACCGGAGGTATGCCGTCGCGCAGGTCCGCGCCGCGCGTCTCCTCGCGTCGCTGCGTCGGGTCGGGATGCCGCTCGCCGAGGTCGCGCTCGTCCTCGACGAGGACGCCCGGGGTGCGACGGGTGCTGCCGCGGACGTCGTCACGGCCCACGAGCAGCGCCTCGTCGACGGGCTAGCGGACGCCCGGCGGGAGATCGTGCGCACGCTGGTGCTGCTTGCCGAGCGCGACGCCGTGGGCGCGGCCGCCTGCCGGGTCACGGTCCGCGCCGGGGAGCTGGCGACGGCGCTGGCGGCGGTCCGGTTCGCCGTGGCCCCGGGGGAGCCCGTCGCCGGCGCCCCCGACGGGACGGACCTGAGCGTGCTGACGGGCGTCCTCCTCGAGGTGTGCGGGGACGAGGTCCGGTGCGTCGCCACCGACCGCTATCGCCTCGCGGTCGGGTGGGCACCGGTGCTCGAGCCCACTGCGGTCCTGACTGCCGACCTGTCGGACGAGCCGGTGGCCGCGGTCGTCCCGCTCGGGTGGGCCGACCGGGTCGCGGCGGCGTGCGTCGACGCCGAGCCGGACTCCCACGTCGTGCTCGAGCTGGCGCCGGGGCGGGCGGGTGTGACGGTCGACGGCGAGCTGGTCGCCACGCCGGTGCTGCGGGGCTCGTTCCCCGACTACCGGAGCATCGTGTCCACCGACCCGGCGCGAGAGCCGGTCGACGCCGGGGGCCTCAGCGCACTGCTGCCGGTCGAGCGCGAGACGGTCGGACTCGTGGTCCGCGACGGCTCGGTCCAGGTCGCCGACAGGGACGGCGCGGCAGCCGGCGTCGTCGACGTCCTCGTCGACCCCGAGTTCCTCCACGAAGCGCTCGCGGTCGCAGGCCCGCGACCGACGCTCGTGCTCGACGGTCCACGGCGTCCCCTCGCCGTCCGCGGCGACGGCGCCGGCTTCTCGGTCCTCATGCCGGTGGCCCCGGAGGGTCTGGGGGCGTGAGCGTGCTCGTCCACCTCTGCCGCACCTGCGACCACCAGTCGGCCTGGCACGAGCGCGGCAACGGCGGCTACACCTCGTGCCGGTGCTGCCGCGCCGGCACGACCGAACCCGACCCTGCGCCGACCCTGTTGCCCACGTGGACGTCGCCACACGGCATTCGCGAACCGCTGTGGGAGCCCGGCACCCAGCGCAACGTGGGCACGATGCACGCGTCCCGCACGTGCGACTGTGCTGCGTGCCACGAGGCCGCCGCCGCGACAACGCGTCGAGAGCACCCCTTCGCGGCTCCTAGACTGGTGGGGTTGTCCGGCCGCTGACGTAGTGCGGCACCGATAGGAGGAATGCCGTGATCGTCGCCACCGGGATCGAGCTGCGTGCGGGAGCGCGCCTGCTCGTCGAGGACGCCAGCTTCAGGATCGACTCCGGCGACCGCATCGGCCTCGTCGGCCGCAACGGCGCCGGCAAGACGACGCTGACCAAGGTCCTCGCGGGCGAGGGCCAGCCCGCCGCCGGCACCGTGACGCGCACGGGTGCCGTCGGCTATCTGCCCCAGGACCCGCGCACCGGCGACCTCGAGATCCTCGCCCGGGACCGCATCCTGTCGGCCCGCGGTCTCGACACCATCGTCCGCGAGCGCTCCGAGGCCGAGACCCGGATGGGCAGCGACGACGAGCAGACCCGCGACAAGGCGATGCGCAAGTACGCCCGACTCGAGACCGAGTTCGAGGCGCAGGGCGGATATGCGGCCGAGTCCGAGGCCGCCTCGATCGCGAGCGCCCTCGGCCTGGACGAGCGGATCCTCGGACAACCGCTCAAGACGCTCTCCGGTGGTCAGCGCCGCCGGGTCGAGCTGTCGCGGATCCTCTTCTCCGGCAACGAGACCCTGCTCCTCGACGAGCCCACCAACCACCTCGACGCCGACTCGATCGTCTGGCTGCGCGAGTACCTCCGCGCCTACAAGGGCGGGCTCATCATCATCAGCCACGACGCGGAGATGCTCGACGCGGTCGTCAACAAGGTCTACCACCTCGACGCGAACCGCTCGGCGCTCGACGTCTACAACGTCAACTGGAAGACCTACCTCCAGTCGCGCGAGACCGATGAGAAGCGACGCCGCCGCGAGCTGCAGAACGCGCAGAAGAAGGCCGGGGCGCTGCTCGCGCAGGCCGACAAGATGCGCGCCAAGGCGACGAAGGCGACCGCAGCCCAGAACATGGCCAAGCGCGCCGAGCGGCTGCTCGCCGGCGTCGAGGGCGAGCGGGTCCAGGACAAGGTCGCCAAGCTGCGCTTCCCCAAGCCGGCCGCCTGCGGCAAGACGCCCCTGCGGGCCTCGGGGCTGTCGCGGTCCTACGGCTCCCTCGAGGTCTTCACCGACGTCGACCTCGCCATCGACCGCGGCAGCAAGGTCGTCGTGCTCGGGCTCAACGGCGCGGGCAAGACCACCCTGCTGCGCATGCTGGCCGGGGTCGACACCCCCGACACCGGCGAGGTCGAGCCCGGGCACGGCCTGCGGCTCGGCTACTACGCCCAGGAGCACGAGAACCTCGACGTCACCCGGTCGGTCCTCGAGAACATGAAGTCGGCCGCCCCGGAGCTCGGTGAGACCGAGGTGCGCAAGGTGCTCGGCTCGTTCCTCTTCTCCGGCGACGACGTGCAGAAGCCCGCGGGCGTCCTCTCCGGTGGGGAGAAGACGCGCCTGTCGCTCGCCCTGCTCGTCGTCTCGGCCGCCAACGTGCTGCTGCTCGACGAGCCGACCAACAACCTCGACCCGGCCTCCCGCGAGGAGATCCTCGGCGCCCTCAAGACCTTCGAGGGAGCGGTCGTCCTCGTGACGCACGACGAGGGCGCCGTCGACGCCCTCGAGCCCGAGCGCATCCTGCTGCTGCCCGACGGCGTCGAGGACCTGTGGGGTCCTGACTACAAGGACCTCATCTCCCTCGCCTGACCTCCGCCCGGATGCTCCGCGGTGGGTACGTGGTCCCCGTGGACGCCAGCAGACCGAGACGACGCCGGCACGAGACGCGTTCGAGCTCGGGGGAGCACCGGCTGTGGCCGGCGCTGGCCGTCGTCGTGGCGGCCGTGGTGTACTCGGCGCTCCCAGAGAGCCTGCTCGTGGGGCCCCGCCTCGCCATCCCGGCCGTCGAGCTCGTGCTGCTCGCGGCCCTGCTCGTGACCAACCCTCGACGGCTCGTCCGCCAGACCCGGTGGTCACGCGGCATCTCCATCGCCCTGGCCTGTCTCGTCATCGTGGCCAACCTCGTAGCCCTCGCGATGCTCGTGCGCGCCCTGACCTCGGGCAAGCCCGGTGGCATGCCGCTGCTCCTGGCCGGCATGCAGGTGTGGCTGACGAACGTCATCGGCTTCGGGCTGCTGTTCTGGGAGATCGACCGCGGTGGCCCCGTCGCGCGTCAGACCGTCGCCCGCGACCGCGTGCCGCCTGCGGACTGGCGGTTCTCGCAGGACGAGAACCAGGGGGCGGTGCTCGAGGTCTCGGCGACCTCGAGCGAGCGCACGAACTGGCGGCCGCAGTTCGTCGACTACCTCTACGTGTCGCTGACGAACTCGAGCGCCTTCAGCCCCACCGACACGATGCCGCTGACCGCACGTGCCAAGTCGCTCATGGGCCTGGAGGCCACGGCGGCGCTGCTCACCTCGCTCCTCGTCGTCGCACGAGCGATCGGTGCGCTGGGGCAGTGATCGACGGAAGCGGCATACATAAGCAAGTGTGTCGATCCAGATAATGGACGGTTATTGATCCTGGTCCGCGCCCTCGGGACACTCGATGACATGCCGACCGACCACCACCTCACCTGCCCGTTCTGCGCGGGTGACGACGTGACGCCGTTCCCCGACCCCACCTCCGCGTGGTCGTGCCTGGACTGTGCCCGCGTCTTCCGGGTCGAGCAGGTCCAGCCGGCCTCGGTCAGCGGCTGGGGCATCCTCCGCGTCGTCAGCCCCGTCCCGAGGGCCGCGCCCGTCGCGGCGTGACGGCGACCCCGGCAGCCCGGGCCGTCGGCCCGACCCGCGGGTAGCCTGCGTCCATGACGCATCCGAACCTCGACGTCGAGACCGACGGGCCCGTCCGCACGATCACGCTCGACCACCCGGAGAAGCGCAACGCCCAGACGCCGTCCCTCTGGGCGGCCCTCGCCGACGAGGCGCGCGGCGTACCCGAGGACGTTCGCGTCGTCGTGCTCCGTGGCGCCGGTGACGCGTTCTCGGCCGGGATCGACACGGCGATGTTCACGGCCGAGGGCGTGCCGGGGGAGGAGAGCGTCGCCCAGCTCGCGGCCGGCGGTGCCGAGGCGATCCAGCGCGGCATCGCGACGTACCAGGAGGGGTTCACGGCCTGGGCCGAGTGTCCGGCCGTCGTCATCGCCCAGGTCCACGGCTACGCGATCGGGGCCGGGTTCCAGCTGGCCCTCGCCGCCGACCTGCGTGTCGCGGCGCTCGACGCGTGGTTCGCGATGCGCGAGACGAGCCTGGGGCTCGTGCCTGACCTCGCCGGCACCGGACCACTCGTGCACCTCGTCGGCTACGCCCGGGCCCTGGAGATCTGTGCGACCGGGCGCAAGGTCTCGGCTCCCGAGGCGCACAGCATCGGCCTCGTGGGCTCGCTCGCGCCGGCCGCCGACCTCGACGAGGCGACGGGCTCGCTCGTGGAGGCGCTGCTCGCCGCTCCCGACCCGGCCCTGCGTGCCCTGAAGCCGCTCCTGCGAGGTGCCGTGGCCGGTGACCGCGAGGCCCAGCTCGCGCGTGAGCGCGAGGCGCAGACAGGGCTCCTGCAGGCGATGCTCGGCGGGTCCGGCGCCTGACGCCGTTCCCGGATCCGACCGATCCGGGGGTCCCGGGGAATCGCTGTCGGTCCCGCGCGGTTGGATCAAGGGACTACAGGAGGTCTCACCAGTGGGCATGCAGCCGTGGATGGCGATGCGATCGATGTCGCGCGACGCGTCAGTGGCCGAGCGGAGCCTGTCGCCGGGCACCCGGCGACGGGTCCTGACGTATGCCGCTCCCTACCGCACGGCGATCATCACCTTCCTCGCGGTCGTCGTCCTCGACTCGGTCCTCGTCGTCACGGTGCCCCTGCTGCTCAAGAGCCTCGTCGACGACGGCGTCATCCCGAAGGACTCGTCGGTCGTCGTGCGCCTGTCGCTCGTGGTGGCGGCGATCGCCATCGTCGATGCGGGACTGACCGTCGTGTCGCGGTGGTACTCCTCGCGCATCGGCGAGGGTCTCATCAACGACCTGCGCACCCAGGTCTTCGGCCATGTCCTGCGCCAGCCCATCGCCTTCTTCACGCGCGCCCAGACGGGGTCGCTCGTCTCCCGCCTCAACAACGACGTGGTCGGCGCCCAGCAGGCGTTCACCTCCGTGCTGTCCAACGTCGTGTCCAACGTCGTCTCGGTCGTGCTCGTCGTCGGGGCGATGCTCGCCCTGTCCTGGCAGCTGACCCTCGGCTCGCTCCTGCTCGTGCCGCTCTTCCTCGTCCCGGCCAAGCTCATGGGCCGGCGCCTCGCGACCCTGGCGCACCGCCAGATGACGCTCAACGCCGACATGGGCACCCGGATGACGGAGCGCTTCAACGTCGCCGGAGCCCTGCTCGTCAAGCTCTTCGGCCAGCCGGCCCGTGAGGAGGCCGAGTACGCCGAGCGCGCCGGCCGGGTGCGTGACATCGGCATCCAGATCGCCCTCAACCGCACGATCTTCATGGCGGCCCTGAGCCTCGTCGCCGCTCTCGCGACGGCGATGGTCTACGGCTTCGGTGGCGTCATGGCCGTCAACGGCACCCTCTCGGTCGGCACGTTGCTGGCTCTCGCGGCCCTGCTCGCCCGGCTCTACGGTCCGCTGACGTCGCTGTCCAACGTCCGTGTCGACATCATGACGGCGCTCATCTCCTTCGAGCGCGTCTTCGAGGTGCTCGACCTCGAGCCGCTCGTCAAGGAGCGCCCGGGAGCCGTCTCGCTGCCTGCTGGTCCGCTGGGCGTCGAGCTGGACCACGTCGCGTTCCGCTACCCGTCGGCCGACGAGGTCTCCCTGGCCTCGCTCGAGTCGGTGGCGTCCGGCGACCGACGCGGCAGCGGGGTCGTGCTCCACGACATCACGGTCAGCGCCCCGGCCGGTCACCTCGTCGCCCTCGTCGGCCCCTCCGGCGCCGGCAAGACGACCCTCACCTCGCTCGTGTCGAGGCTCTACGACCCGAGCGAGGGCACGGTGCGCGTCGGCGGTCTCGACCTGCGCGACGTCACGATGACCTCGCTGCGCGACCGCGTGGGGGTCGTCACCCAGGAGGCCCACCTCTTTCACGACACGATCCGGGCCAACCTGCTCTACGCCCGCCCCGACGCAACGGACGACGAGATCCACGCGGCGCTGCACGCGGCCCAGATCAGCGACCTCGTCGCCGAGCTGCCCGAGGGTCTCGACACCGTGGTCGGCGACCGCGGCCACCGCCTGAGCGGCGGTGAGAAGCAGCGGCTCGCCATCGCGCGCCTGCTCCTCAAGGCTCCCGACGTCGTCGTGCTCGACGAGGCGACGGCGCACCTCGACTCCGAGTCCGAGGTCAAGGTCCAGCGTGCCCTCGACGCGGCCCTCGAGGGTCGCACCTCGATCGTCATCGCGCACCGGCTCTCGACGATCCGTCAAGCCGACCTCATCGTGGTGCTCGAGCACGGCCGCGTCGTCGAGACGGGTCGGCACGCCGAGCTGCTCGCAGCTGGTGGGCTCTACGCCGACCTGCACGCGACCCAGTTCGACGAGCAGGCCGTCGAACGGCCCGGCCGCGACGGGACGGCTCTGGAGCTCGACGCGCTCGACCACGTCTGAGAGGCCGGGTCGCCGGCGCGTCGTCGGATCCTGAGTCCGCGCGCCCTCGCCTGTCCGGCGGGGCGGGCGCGTCAGCCTGAGCCGGTCAGTCGCTCCTCGAGGCCTGCGGCCAGGCCGGCCACGGTCACGAGGTCGACGAGGCCGCCGAGGCCGGACGCCGTGCGCCGGTGGCGCACCGGGCCGAGTCGGAGACGCAGGTGGATGCGCGTGAGG
Organism: Terrabacter aerolatus; assembly: GCF_007991735.1. GTDB lineage: Bacteria > Actinomycetota > Actinomycetes > Actinomycetales > Dermatophilaceae > Terrabacter > Terrabacter aerolatus. Next base: position 91,198 of record NZ_BJYX01000018.1, read on the forward strand.
CCCGGTGCGTCGGACCGGAGGCGCAGGCACCAGGTCAGCTCCATGTGGCCCCGGGTCGAGGTGAAGAGCAGGTGAGCGGCCGGTTCGAGCTCGGCGACCGTGAACGTCGCTTCCGCACCTCCCCAGTCGGGGATGACCTGCCCGACGGAGAGGCGCTGCAACGCCGGGTCGATGCTGCGCAGGGCCCGACGCGACCGGGGAACGACTCGCTCGACGAACCGGGGGAGGTACCAGCCGGCACGGCGCCTGCCGAGCTGGACGAGCCACGGCCAGACCTGCTCTGGGGAGCCCGACACGGTGAAGGCACGGTCCATGACGATGTCGGCGGTCACGAGGTCGTCACCCGGGAGGCGCGCCCGGCGCTCGGCGTCGGTCGGTCGCACGAGCAGGCGCAGACGGTCCGTGTCGGCGTCGTCGGTCGTCATGGTCGCGACGTCGTCGCGCTCAGCGGGAGAGCTGCTGGAGCGCCCACGTGTTGCCGTCCGGGTCACTGAGGTGCGCGTACTTGACGCCGCCCATGTCCTGCACCTCCGAGACGGCGATCCCGTTGCCGGTCAACATCGCCCGTGCATCGTCGATGTCGTCGACGACGAGGTGCAGGTTCTGCATCCGGGGCGCGTCGGGGGAGGTCATCCCGACGCCGATGACGATCGAGCAGCTCGACCCCGGAGGCGTCAGCTGCACGACGCGCATGCCGTTGCCCGGCTCGACGTCGTGGTCGAGGACGAAGCCCATGCCCTGGGCGTAGAACGCGAGGCTGGCGTCGACGTCGGTGGAGGGAAGGGGGACGAGCTCGAGACGCATGTCCATGGGTGGTGACTCCTCGTTGTGGTCGGATGTCGACCTTCTCACCCGCGGGGGTGCCGGTGGGGGAGGACCCGGGCTCAGGCGTCCTCCTCGTCCCAGATGCGCACCTTCCGCACCCGGGCCGGAGGGGCATCGGGTCCGGCTGCGCGGGCTGCAGCCGCCTCACGGCGGAGCGCGAAGAAGATGAAGGCCAACCCGCCGGGCATGAAGAGCCACCACTGGTAGGCATAGGCCTGATGGGGCCCGAGGTCCTCCTCGGGCTTGGGCAGCAACCGCAGCGGATGGTCACCCGCGACGGCGGCTGGCTGCTGGGCGCCGAGCACGACGTAGGTGTCGACGGCGCTGAGCGACGGGACCCGGGCCCGTGCGTCGGTGAGGCTGATGCTCGCCAGCTGCGGTGGGGGGAGGTCGCGCCCGAGGCTGACCTCGCCGGTGCGCAACCAACCGGTGACGTGCACCGGGCCCGTGGGGGCTGGGTCGACGGGTGGGCTCGTCTCCGCGTCCGAGCCGTTCGGCACCCAACCCCGGTCGACGAGCAGCGTCAGGCCGCCCGTCTGCATCGGGGTCAGCACCTCGAACCCCACGGTCGAGTCGATCGTGCGGTTGCGGACGAGCAGGTCGGTCCCCACGGCATACGTCCCCGTCAGGGTGACCCTCGTCCACTGCCGCTCCTCGGACAGCGACGACTGCACCATCGAGGCCTCGAACGGTACGGGTGCTGCGCCGTAGTTCGTGGCGATGGCGTCGACCTTGGTGCGCTGCTCGACGTGGCGGTGCCACTGCCACAGTCCGAGGTAGAAGCAGGCGACCCCGAAGAGGACCGCGACGAGGGTCCCGAGCAGCCAGCGCCGCGTCAGCCAGAGTCGAACCACGGATCGACGGTACCCGCCGTCGGGGCGGAACCGACGACCGGCCCGGGTGTGCGGAGCCCTACCAGCCCAGCCTCGTGGCCGCGTCCTCGACGGATGGCTCGTCAGCTGCGACGGCGAAGGCGGTGAGCGCCTCGATGAGGGCGGGGCTCAGCTCCCGGGGCATGCGGCGCACGATCTGGGCGATGGCGGCTCGTCGCCGGCGCGTGACCTCGTCGACGACGTCACGGCCCTGGTCCGTGAGGCTGATGACGACCTCGCGTCGGTCGTCCGGGTTCTCCCGGCGCGCGACGAGTCCCGCCGAGATGAGTCGGTCGACGGCGCGCAGGGCGGTCGAAGGGCCGACGGCCAGGCGGCCGGCCAGGTGGTTGAGTCGGGTGTCGCCGTGGGTGTGGAGGACGACGAGGGTGCGGAACTGGCTGAGCGAGACGGTGCCCTCGACCTCGGCGAGCGAGCGCGCCGAGACCCCGACGAGGACCCGTGAGGCGGTCAGCACGGCGCTGACCAGCCGGTCGACCGAACCGTCGTCGGCCCCCTTCGGGGCGTCGTTCTCGACCGAGGACATGAGACTCCTTTGCGTTCGGTACTGCAACTATTGCATCATGCAACTCATGATGTCGTCCCCGCCGGTCCGCCAGGCGCTCCGCCCGTCCTACCCCATCCCACGCGCGGCAGGCAGTCTGCGCGGGAGGTTGGGCGTGGCGCTGCGCACCTCGGGCCCCGGACTTCTCGTGCTCTCGCTCGTGGTCGGGGTGGCTGCTGCGGGACTCGCCATCGTCTTCCGCTGGTTGATCCAGACCTTCACCCTCCTCCTGAGCGGACACCCGGACTACGCCGCGACGCCGGGTGCCGCTCACCCGGACCTGCCGGGCTGGGGGCGCTGGTTCGTCGTGCTGGCTCCCGTCGTGTCGGGCGCACTCTACGGACCTCTCGTGCACTTCTTCGCCCGCGAGGCCCGAGGGCACGGAGTGCCGGAGGTCATGTATGCCGTCGCCCTCCGAGGTGGTCGCATCGCGCCGCAGGTGGCCGCGGTCAAGGCCCTGGCCTCCGCGCTGTGCATCGGCGGCGGAGGCTCGGTCGGGCGCGAAGGGCCGATCGTCCAGATCGGCTCCGCCCTCGGATCGACCCTCGGCCGTGTCACGAGAGTGCCCGAGGCCCGGCTGCGGGTCCTCGTGGCCTGCGGCGCCGCTGCCGGCATCAGCGCCACCTTCAACGCCCCGCTCGCCGGCGTCTTCTTCGCCATGGAGCTGATCCTGGCGGACTTCACTGCACAGGCCTTCGGGATGGTCGTGCTCGCGTCCGTGACCTCGAGCGCGCTCGCGCGGTCCGTGATCGGTGACACCCCGTTCATCACGCTGCCGCCCTTCGTCGTCGACCACCCGGTGGAGTACGTCGGCTTCGCGCTCCTCGGACTGCTGGGCGGTCTCGTCGGTGTCTCCTTCAGCCGCGTCCTGTACTGGGTCGAGGACGCCTGCGACTTCCTCTGGCCGGGGTCCCGAGTGGCTGCGGCCCGCGGTCGGCGGGATCCTCCTCGGTCTCCTGCTCCTCGTCGTGCCCCAGATGTACGGCGTGGGCTACCCGGTGCTGGAGAACGCGGTCAACGGGCACTACCTCGTCGGGTTCCTCGTCGTCCTCCTGCTGGCGAAGATGCTCGCCACGAGCCTGACCATCGGCATCGGCGGATCCGGGGGCGTCTTCGCCCCCAGCCTGTTCGTCGGGGCCATGCTCGGTGCCGCGTTCGGCGAGGCGGTGTCGGCGGTGGCCCCGGGGAGCGCCGGGCCCGTGGGCGCCTACGCCCTCATCGGGATGGGAGCGGTCTTCGCCGGGGCCGCGCGCGCCCCGATCACGGCGGTGGTGATCCTGTTCGAGCTGACCGGCGAGTACAGCATCATCCTGCCGCTCATGACGGCGATCGTCCTGGCGACCGGCCTCAGCCACGCCATCAGCGCCGACACCGTCTACACGAGGAAGCTGCTGCGTCGCGGCGTCGACCTCGGACGGCGTCCGGAGGTCGTGGCCCAGGGTGGGTCGCCGCAGGTCCGCGACGCCATGCAGCCGCTGCCCTCGCCGGTGCTCGACACCGCGGCCCTCGTGGAGGTCGCCCGAGCCCTGGCTGCCGAACCGCACGGGATCCTGCCGGTGGTCGGACAGGACGGAGGCTTCCTCGGTGTCATCACCGCAGGTGGGGTCTTCGAAGCGCTGGCCGACGGGCGCCACGACCACGAGGCGGTGGGCCTGCTGACCCAGATCCCGACGACGGTGCGCGTCGACGACCCCCTGGGGTTCGCGGGAGAACAGCTCGCGCGCGCCTCGGTCGCGGCGGTCCCCGTGCTCGACTCGCAGGACCAGGTCGTGGGCTGGCTCGACGAACGATCGCTCCTGCTGGCGCGGACGGCGAACGCATGACCCCGGCGATGCCCCCCACCCCGCGCGGGGCACGGCATCGTCGACCTTCCGGCCCAGGGCCCCGTCCGGGACCGGACCGTCGCCGCACGGTCGGCCTGCCACGAGCCGTGGTGGCCCTCGGCGCAGCGGTGACGGTGCTGGCGGCGGCGTGCTCGGGCCCGTCGCACGCCGCGAGCCGGACCTCCGACGCCCGGCCGCTGCCGATCGACCGGCTCGGCACCCGTCTCGACAGTGCGTTGCCGGCCTCCGTGCTGCGCCTGCCGTTCACCGCGAGCGACGGGCGCACCGTGCGACTGTCGGACCTCGCCGGTCGCTCGGTCGTGGTGTCCGATGCGATGACGCTGTGCCAGGAGACCTGCCCGCTCGACACGGCGACACTGGTGCAGACCGCGCGCGCCGAGGACAGCGCGGGGGTCGGACCCGACGAGACGTTCCTGTCGATCACGGTGGACCCGGGGCGGGACACGCGGACGCAGCTGGCCGCGTACCGCCGTCTGTACTCCCCGCCGCCGGCGAACTGGATCGCGCTGACGGGGTCGCCTGCGACGGTGGACGCGCTGTGGGCCTACCTCGGCGTGTGGCGCGCCAAGGTCGCGGAGCCCACCGGGCCGCCGCCGCGGAACTGGCGCACCGGCCAGCCCCTGGCATACGACGTCCAGCACTCCGACGAGCTGTTCTTCCTCGACCGGCACGGCCACGAGCGGTTCGTCCTCGAGGGTCCGCCGTACGCGGCCCGGGCCTCCCTGCCGAAGGCGCTGTACGACTTCATGAACGCCCGAGGTCGCCAGAACGTGTCCCACCCCTCGGAGGGCGCGTGGACCCAGTCCCAGGCCCAGCAGGTCCTCTCCTGGCTCCGTCGGTGATCCCGGCGGCGCAGGCAGACCGGCTCTCCGCACGACCCGGCCTAGAGTGGGGCGCATGACCCGCCTTCCCGACCCGAGCGTCAGACCGGCCGGCCTCGCCGACCAGTTCGGCCGGCGGGCCCGAGACCTCCGGGTCTCGGTCACCGACCGCTGCAACCTCCGCTGCACCTACTGCATGCCGGCGGAGGGGCTGCCGTGGATGCCCCGGGCCGAGATGCTGACCGACGAGGAGATGCTCCGGATCATCGGCCTCTTCGTGCGCGACGGCATCACCCAGGTGCGCCTCACCGGCGGCGAGCCCCTCCTGCGCCGCTCGCTCGTCGACCTCGTCGCCGGCATCGCCGCGCTCGAGCCGCGGCCCAAGATCGCCATGACGACGAACGGTGTCGGCCTCGAGCGGGTCGCCATCGGTCTCAAGGAGGCCGGGCTCGACCGGGTCAACGTCAGCCTCGACACCATCGACTCCGAGACCTTCACCCAGCTGACCCGCAGGGACCGGCTCGCCGACGTGGAGGCCGGCCTCGAGGCCGCGTCCGACGCGGGCCTGACCCCCGTCAAGGTCAACGCCGTGGCGATGCGCGGCATCAACGACGACTCGGTCGCCGACGTGCTCGCCTGGTGCCTCGAGCGCGGCTACGAGCTGCGGTTCATCGAGCAGATGCCCCTCGACGCGCAGCACGCGTGGGACCGGACGCAGATGATCTCCGCCGACGAGATCCGCGAGCGGCTCTCGCAGCGCTGGGAGCTGACCCCGCTTCCTGCCGCCGACCGCGGCAGCGCTCCGGCCGAGCGGTTCCTCATCGACGGCGGGCCCGAGACGGTCGGCATCATCGCCAGCGTGAGCTCTCCGTTCTGTGCCGCCTGCGACCGCACCCGGCTCACGGCCGACGGTCAGGTGCGCAACTGCCTCTTCTCGACCACCGAGACCGACCTGCGCGGGCCCCTGCGCGAAGGCGCCACCGACGACGAGCTGCTCGGCCTGATGCGGGGCGAGATGTGGCGCAAGCGCCGCGGCCACGGCATCGGCGACCCGGACTTCGTCCAGCCCGACCGGCCGATGTCCGCGATCGGGGGCTGAGCGTCCCGTCCCGATCGGACACACCCGCCCCCGACGCCGTGCGCGGCCGTCCGGCTGGTTTGATGAGGCCATGGACCCCGTGGTGCGTGTCTCTGGTGGCTCTGTCCGTGGATCGACCCGGGACGGGGTGAGCTCGTTCCTCGGCATCCCGTATGCCGCCCCCGCCGTGGGAGCCGACCGCTACCGCGCACCGCAGCCCGTCGTCCCCTGGGAGGGCGAGCGCCGGGCGACCGAGCACGGTCCGACGGCCGCGCAGTCGGCCTACCCCGCGCCGATGGACACCGTGCTGCCGAGCTCCGTGGCGCCCGGCGACGACTACCTCAACGTCAGCGTGTGGGCCCCGGAGGGTGCGAGCGGGCTGCCGGTCATGGTGTGGATCCACGGCGGCGCCTTCGTCCGCGGGGCGAACTCGGTCCCGACCTACGACGGGGCGGCCTTCGCCCGTGACGGCGTCGTCGTGGTGGGCATCAACTACCGGCTCGGCGTCCCGGGGTTCGCGGTGCTCGAGGGCGCCCCGACCAATCTCGGGCTGCGCGACCAGATCGCGGCCCTGGAGTGGGTCCGCGACAACATCGCCGCCTTCGGCGGCGCCCCGGACGACGTCACCGTGTTCGGTGAGTCGGCCGGTGGCATGAGCGTCGCCACCCTCATGGCGTCACCGGCCGCCCGCGGCCTCTTCCACCGTGCTGCGATCCAGAGCGGTGCCGGCACCGCGGTCTGCACGCTGGAGGACGCGCGCCGGGTCGGGGCCGAGATCGCCGCCCACCTCGGGGTCCCCGCGACGGCCGAGGCCTTCGCCGACCTCGACCCCGAGACGGTCGTGGCCGCCCAGACGGCCGTGGGCCTGGCCATCCAGGCGGACCCGAACCCGCAGCGTTGGGGTGCCTCCGTGCTGCGGGGTGGCCTCGGGATCATGAGCCTCTTCCCGGTCGTCGACGGGGACATCGTGCCGGGCGTCCCCGAGGACCTCATCCGGGAGGGATCGTCAGCCGGCATGCCCCTGCTCATCGGGACGACGCGTGACGAGTTCCGTCTCTTCCTCGTCCCCACCGGCGTGGCCCGCGGGATCACGGCGGAGGTCCTGCCCCTGCTGTCCCAGCGCTACGGCTGGCCCGAGCGGGCGGTGCAGACCTACGCCACCAACCGTCCCACGGCCGCGCCGGGCGACGTCGCGAGCGCCATCCTCACGGATGCCGGATTCCGGGCCCCCACGGCCCGTCTGGCGGCGGCGCAGCACGCGGCCGGGGGAGCGGTCCAGGTCTACGAGTTCGACTGGGAGACGCCCGTCGCGGACCTCGGTGCATGCCACGCGCTCGAGCTGGCGTTCGTCTTCGACACGCTCGACAGCGCGGCCGGCATGGTGGGCGACGACGCCCCGCAGGAGGTCGCCGACCGGATGCACGGCGCCTGGGTGCGCTTCGGTTCCGGCGGCGACGCGGGGTGGCAGACGTGGACGCCCGAGCACCCCGTCGTCATGACGTTCGGGATCGACGCGCAGGTCGTCGAGGCGCCCCGCGCCGACGAGCTCGCCCTCTGGACGTGACCGGCGGCTGACGGAGCCCGGCCGACGCCATGAGGGCCGGGTCAGCAGGGCCGGGTCAGCAGGGCCGGGTCAGCAGGGCCGGGTCAGCAGGGCCGGGTCAGCAGGGCGGGGTCAGCAGGGCGGGGC
>NZ_BJYX01000019.1 GCF_007991735.1 Terrabacter aerolatus
TCGGCCTTCGACCTGTCGGCCTTCGACCTGTCGGCCTTCGACCTGTCGGCCTTCGACCTGTCGGCCTTCGACCTGTCGGCCTTCGACCTGTCGGTCGAGCCCTGTCGGTCTCGACCTGTCGGTCTCGGCCGCCTTAGTGGTGCCGCCTTGGTGGTGCCGCCTGGTGGTGCCGCCTGCCGTGGCGGCCGGGGCGACCGGGGCGACCGGGGCGACCGGGGCGACCGGGGCTACCGGGGCGACCGGGGCGACCGGGGCGACGTGGTCACGTGGACGGGCTGCGGCGAGCCAGGGGACCACGCACGCCGCCCGCCTCCCCACGAGGGGAGGCGGGCGGCATACGGGCTCGGGCGGTGGCGACCGTGGGAGACCGGGAGGCCGTCAGTCCGTCGTCATGCCCGTCTTGATGAGGTCCATGACCGAGCTGTCGGCGAGCGTCGTCACGTCCCCGACCTCACGGCCCTCCGCGACGTCGCGGAGCAGGCGGCGCATGATCTTGCCCGACCGCGTCTTGGGCAGCTCGCTGACGATCATGATCGAGCGCGGCTTCGCGATCGGCCCGATCTCCTTGGCCACGTGGTTGCGCAGCTCCTGGACGAGGTCCTTGCCCTCGCCCGGCTCGTCGGCCTCCTCGACGAACTCCTGACGCAGGATGACGAAGGCGCAGACGGCCTGGCCCGTCGTCTCGTCGTTGGCGCCGACCACCGCTGCCTCCGCGACCTTCGGGTGCGACACGAGCGCCGACTCGATCTCTGCCGTCGACAGGCGGTGGCCCGAGACGTTCATGACGTCGTCGACCCGGCCGAGCAGCCAGATGTTGCCCTGCGCGTCGTACTTCGCGCCGTCGCCGGCGAAGTAGTACTTCTCGCCGAACCGCGACCAGTACGTCTCCTTATAGCGCTCCGGGTCGCCCCAGATGCCGCGCAGCATCGACGGCCACGGCTTCGTCAGCACGAGGTAGCCGACCTGCTCGGGCGTCGTGAAGGGCTTGCCCTCGTCGTCGAGGATCTCGGCGCTGATGCCGGGGATCGGCTTCTGGGCCGAGCCCGGCTCGAGGGTCGTGACGCCCGGCAGCGGGCTGATCATGATCGCGCCGGTCTCGGTCTGCCACCACGTGTCGACGATCGGGGCGCGGCCGCCACCGATGTGCTTGTGGTACCAGAGCCAGGCCTCGGGGTTGATCGGCTCACCGACCGAACCGAGCAGGCGCAGCGAGCTCATGTCGAACTTCGCCGGGATGTCGGCGCCCCACTTCATGAACGTGCGCACGGCCGTCGGGGCGGTGTAGAGGATCGTCACCTTGTAGTCCTGCACGATCTCCCACCACCGGCCCTGGTGGGGGGTGTCGGGCGTGCCCTCGTACATCACCTGCGTGACCCCGTTGGTGAGAGGCCCGTAGACGATGTAGGAGTGCCCGGTGACCCAGCCGATGTCGGCGGTGCACCAGTAGACGTCGGTGTCGCGGTGCACGTCGTGCACGACGGCGTTCGTGTAGGCCGCCTGGGTCAGGTAGCCGCCGGTCGTGTGGAAGATGCCCTTCGGCTTACCGGTCGTGCCCGAGGTGTAGAGGATGAAGAGCGGGTGCTCGGCCTCGAACGCCTGCGCCTCGTGCGTCGGGGCGGCCTTCTCGAGCGCCTCGTGCCACCAGACGTCGCGGTCGTTCCACGCCGTGTCCTGGCCGGTGCGCCTGACGACGAGCACGTGCTCGACCGAGGTGTCGCCGTGGTCGAGCGCCGCGTCGACGGCCGGCTTGAGGGCCGATGGGGCTCCGCGGCGGAAGCCGCCGTCGGAGGTGATGACGACCTTGGCCTGCGCGTCGTCGATGCGCGAGTGCAGCGCCTCGGCCGAGAAACCGCCGAAGACGACCGAGTGCGGGGCGCCGAGGCGGGCGCAGGCGAGCATCGCGACCGCGGCCTCCGGGATCATCGGCAGGTAGATCGCGACCGTGTCGCCCTTGCCGACGCCGAGGTCGGCGAGCGCGTTGGCCGCGCGCTGGACCTCGGCGTGCAGGTCGGCATACGTGATGTCGCGAGTGTCGCCCTCGGGCTCGCCGACGAAGTGGATCGCGACCTTGTCGCCGCGTCCGGCCTCGACGTGGCGGTCGACGGCGTTGACGCAGGCGTTGAGCTCGCCGTCGGCGAACCACTTCGCGAACGGCGGGTTGCTCCAGTCGAGCGACTGCGTGAAGGGCGTGCTCCACGTCAGGTAGGTGCGGGCCTGCTCGGCCCAGAACCCCTCGTGGTCGGCCTCCGCCTGCTCGTAGAGATCAGCCGTGCCGTTCGCCTGCGCGGCGAAGTCGGGCAGGGGCGGGAAGGTCTGTCCCTCGTGGACGAGGTTCTCGAGCGGCTCTTCGCTCACGGTGTCACCCTTTCGCATCGACGGTGGTGCGGTCGCGCCAGCCGCGCACTCGGTGCCCGGGCAGACGTGGTTGGCACAACTCAAACGCAGGCTAGTTCGCGCATCAAGGGCGGAGTGAGGCGGGTCTCATCGCTACCGACGAGTAGCCCGTCGAGCGGTCCCGGGTCGGGGACGAGCGGTCGTCACTCCCAGCGTGTTCCGCCCTGCGCCGAGAGTGTTCCGTGCCTCTTCCGTGCGCGACGCGGGGTGTCGGCGTGTGGTGAGGCGTGTCGGGCCATCCGGTCGGAGCGCCCGTGACGAAGATGGGGTGTGACCGACCGGACGTATCGCCTCGTCATCCGCGCTGCCCTCGGACTCTTCGCGGGGCTGGGGCTGCGCATCGACGTGCGGGGCGCTGAGCACCTCCCGAGCCGGGGCGGCGCCGTGCTCGCCAGCAACCACGTGGGCTTCCTCGACTTCCTCTTCGTCGGGCTCGTGGGCCGGCAGCGCGGTCGTTTCGTGCGGTTCCTCGCCAAGGACGGCGTCTTCACCCCGCCCGTCGTCGGCCAGGCCATGCGCGCCATGGGGCACGTGCCCGTCGACCGCGCCCACGGAGAGGTCGCACTGCGGCACGCCGTGGCCCACGCCGGCGCCGGTGAGGTCGTCGGGCTCTTCCCGGAGGCCACGATCTCCCACTCGTGGGAGCTGCGCCCGTTCCGCCCCGGGGCCGCCGCCGTCGCGACGTGGTGCGCCGTGCCCCTCGTGCCGGTGGCCGTCTGGGGCAGCCAGCGGCTGCTCACCGTCGGCGGCCGCTTCAGCCTGCGTCGCGGCACCGCCGTGACGATCGTCGTCGGCGAGCCCCTGCATCCCGACGCCGACGACGACCCGTATGCCGTGACCGAGCAGCTGCGCGCGCGTGTCGACGCGTTGCTCGCCGAGGCTGTCGAGACCCATCCCGACCGGCCGCGCGACGACGCGGACCGGTGGTGGATGCCCGCGTCGCGTGGCGGCACCGCGCCCGGGCCGGAGGAGGGGCTGCGGCTCGACGAGCTGGGCATGCGCAAGGCCGACCAGGCGGCCGAGGCGCGAAACCGCCGCTCCCGCAAGCGCGCTCGTTCGCGTCGGTCACCCCTCGCCGGCCCCTCGGCTCAGTAGCTCATCCCCATCACCGCGCGCACCGTCGCGAGCGTCCGCTCGGCCACCTCGTTGGCCCGCGCGTTCCCCTCGTGGAGCACCGAGGTGACGTATGCCGGGTCGGCGGCGAGGTCTGCCCGGCGCGCCCGGTGCCCCTCCAGCGAGTCGTTGACCGCCTCGGTGACGACGCGCTTGAGTGCCTGGGCGCCGCCGTTGCCCACCTGCTCGGCCACGGCCTCCGGAGCCTCGCCGAGGAAGAGGCCGGCGATCGTCAGCAGGTTCGCCACCGCGGGACGGGCGTCGGGGTCGAAGGTGATCCGGCGCTCCGAGTCGGTCCGGGCCGCCCTGACCCGGGCCGCCGTCTCGTCCGCCGTGTCACGCAGGTTGATGACGTTGCCCTTGCTCTTGCTCATCTTCGTGCCGTCCGTCCCGAGCAGCAGCGGGACCTCGCTCAGCAGGGCCTCGGGCTCGGGAAACACGCCGTGCCCCGCGGCATACCTCGTGTTGAAGCGACGCGCGATGTCGCGAGTCAGCTCGAGGTGCGGCAGCTGGTCGCGACCGACCGGCACGATCCGGCTGTGGCAGAAGAGGATGTCGGCGGCCTGGTGCACCGGGTAGGTCAGCAGCAGCCCGGACAGCGGACGCCCGTCGGAGAGGGCGAGCTCGTCCTTGACCGTCGGGTTGCGGCGCAGCTCGGCGTCGGTGACGAGCGACAGGAACGGCAGCATCAGCTGGTTGAGGGCCGGGACCGCGCTGTGGGTGAAGATCGTCGTGCGGGCCGGGTCGATCCCGGCGGCGAGGTAGTCCAGCACCAGGCCGTGGACGTTGGTCCCCATCTCGCCCACGGAGTCACGGTCGGTGATCACCTGGTAGTCGGCGATGACGACGAAGGTCTCGACTCCCTTGTCCTGCAGTCGGACCCGATTGCGAAGACTGGCCAGGTAGTGACCGATGTGCAGCGGCCCCGTCGGCCGGTCGCCGGTCAGCATGCGGAAGCGCGCCGGGTCCTCGGCCGCGTGCCCGTCGATGAGCGCGTCGAGGACGGCGCTGCGGTCGCGGGCCACGGCATACGTCGTGCTCACGCCGTCGAGGACCGCCGGGGTCCCTGGGTCCTCGGGGGACGCGTCGGGAACGGCGGTGGTCGTCGCGCGAAGGGTGCTCGTGGTCATGGTCTCTCTCCTTGGGTGGGGGAGGCCCACGGGAGAGACCTGGCCGCACGTCCTTGTCGTCAGGACATACGCGAGGAGCCACCCGTGGGCGGCTCCGGATCTCGGGTTGGTTCGACGGGCCGCCTCAGCTGGGCAGCCACCACGCGCGGATCGGTGCGACGGTCGAACTCATGTCAGTGAGGGTACTCACGCCCTCCACGGCTGTCGATCCGTCGTCGGCGCACCGCGACGCTCCTACGCTGGCCCGGTGCCCGACGTGACTCCCGCCCAGACCGCCCTGCTCGACCAGCTCGTCGCCCTGACCGACCTGCCCGACGTGCGCGAGCGCGCCGACGCCGCCCGCGAGGCGTGCACCCGGCTGAGGTTCCACGAGGCGCTCCGCCGGCGCATCCCCGAGGCCGCCGCCGAGTCACGCGTCCGCGGCGCCCAGGCCAGCGCGGCCCTCGACGGCGCGGAGTTCCCCGTCGACGTCGTCCGCGAGCTGATGAGCGGCGCGCGCGACTGGCCCGAGGACCTCGACCCCGGCCTGCGCACCCTCAAGGGCGCCGTGGGCGCGACGGCCGAGAGCGAGCGCGTCGTCGCCCTCGTGCGCACCGCCCCGCTGCAGGCGCTGGCCCGGCTTCACGTCGCCGCCGCCTCGTCCGTCGTCAGTGGCGACGCGCTCGGACGACCGCGCACCGGCGACGAGGGCTGCACCGAGCTCGTCGACCTGGGACCGGCACCGGTCCCGACCGCCGTGGCCGCGCGGCTCGCCTCCCTGTCTGACGTCATCGTCGCCGCGGCCCGCAGCAACCGCGTCCCCGCGACGGTCGTCGCGGCGCTCGTCCACGCGGAGATCGCCGCCGTCCGGCCCTTCGTCCACGGCAACGGCCTCGTCGCCCGGGCCATGGAGCGCGCCCTCGTCCAGGCCCTCGGTCTCGACACCACCGGGGTGGCCGTGCCGGAAGCCGGCCACGTCGGCAACGGTGGGCCGGCGTACCTCGGGGCGCTCACGGCATACGCCAGTGGTGGCGCGGCCGGCGTCGGTCTCTGGCTCTCCCAGGCAGGGGAGGCGATGGTCCGGGGCGCGGCCGAGGGACAGCGGATCAGCGACGCGGTGCGGGCGGGACGCCTGGCCTGAGGCCTCACCTGAGTCCCCGCTGAACGGACTCGAGTGGCGATTCGTGCGGGATGTCCACGGGGGTGGACAGTTCTTCCCCGCGCCGGCCCTCGGGGTCTGTCGCCACGCCGGGGCCCTGGAGTAGAACGGTCTCAGGAACCACCATCGCCGAGAGGCGTAGATCCGGATCCACGCAGGACAGAAGTCTCGAGAAGAGGCCGAGTACCCACGCGAGAGCAGTTCCCTTGGAACAGTCCACCCCCGGGCGCACAACCGGGGCGACACGAACGAGAATGCACGCCTGGTAGCCCGGAACTTCTCTGGAGGCCCCCCGACCCACGGTCGGGGGGCCTCCGCCCTATATGCGAAGATCTCCTGTCGCGGGCCGGGATTTCACCGAATTTCCCGTGTCGTGACATAGCGCCAGAAATCCGCGCGTGTCGTGACATCTCGGTTTGCAATCCGGAGGTCGAGCGTCCACCATTGACAGCGGTGCTCCCCCCAGGGGTAGAGCACCAACGCGATCTGGCTCCTCCCCCCCGGCGCCAGTCTCGTGAGGTGGCCTTCGTCTTCCCCCGGACGAGGGCCACCACTCATTTCCGGGCCTTTCGGGTCGCTGGTGTGGGCGGCAGGGTGGGCGGCCGGCGTGGGCGGCCCGGTGGTCGGCCCGGCACCGTTGTCCACACCTCCCGGTCGGGGAGCCCGGCTGTCCACCGTCGGTCGTATGCCGGTGGGCGCGGCCTCGCGGGTGCGTGACGGTGGGCGCATGGGAAACGTCATCGCCTTCATGCCGGCCTCCGGTGGGGTCGGGTCCTCGACCCTCGCCGCCGCCGTGGCGGTCCGCGCGTGCGCTGCCGGCCGCACGGTCGTCGCGGTCGACCTCGACCCGCTCGCCGGCTGCCTCGACGTCGTCTTCGGCCTCGAGCAGGAGCCGGGCTGGCGGTGGCCCGAGCTCGCGGACGTCGCGGGCATCGTCGACGGCCTCGGGCTCGCCGACGAGCTGCCCGTCTCGTGCGGCGTGCCGGTGCTCTCCGGCCGCCGCGGCGCGGGCTGGGACGCGGCTCCCGGGCCCGCGAGGTCTGAGGGGTGGGCGGAGCCCCAGGGGGTCGGGGAGTGGCTCGCCACGGTGCCCGACGTCGTGGCCGGACTGGCGGACGCCCACGACCTGACCGTCCTGGACCTCCCTCGAGACCCCGCCGTGCTCGATGCCGTCGCCCTGCTCGTCGACGCCGTCGTCGTGGTGGCCGGCACCCAGGTGCCCCAGCTCGCCGTCGCCTCCGCCGTGGTGTCGGGTGGGCGGCGGCTCCTGCACCGGGTCCGCGACGCCGGGCGGCCGTGGGAGTCCGAGCCGCTGCTGCCCATCGAGCCCTGGGTGGTGCTGCGCGGCCAGCGGGTCGAGGCCGATCTCGAGGACCTCGTCATGGACGAGCTCGACGTGCCTCTCGTGGCCGCTCTGGGCGACGACCGCCGGCTCGTGGCGGAGGTGGCCGACGGGCTCCCGCCGGGTGCCCGGGGTCGCGGCGAGGTCGTGCGCACCGCCGACGAGCTGCTGCTCCGGCTCATCGACCAGTCCGTCGCGGCATGAGCGCCGAGCGGCAGGCCCGCGGGACCCTCACCCCGGCCGTGTGGCAGCGCGTCCGGGCCGGGGTCGGTCCCGACGGAGCGGCCGTCGGGGCCGTCGCGGAGCAGGAGCGCGGCGCGCTCGGGGCCGACCGTGTCGCCGAGACCCGGTCGGCGCTCGCGTCGCGGGTGCTGGGAGCCGGGCCCCTCGACCCGTGGCTCTGCGAGCCGGGCGTCACCGACGTGGCCGTCAACGGTGACGGTCGCATCTGGGTCGACCGCGGTCACGGCATGGAGCCGGTCGGGGTGCGGCTCGACGGCGACGACGCCAGGGGGCTGGCGGTCCGGCTGGCGGGCCTCGCCGGGCGCCGCTTCGACGAGGCCAGCCCCTGGGTGGACGGGCAGCTCCCGTCCGGCGCCCGGCTGCACGCCATGCTGCCGCCGCTCGTCGAGGGCGGGCCCCACATCACCATCCGCGTCCCGGCCGTCGAGCCCGTGCCGCTGGCGGAGCTGTGTGCGCGGCACATGGTGCCGCCGGAGTGGGAGCCCGTGCTGCGGGCGCTCGTGGCCCGGCGGCTCGCGTTCGTCGTCTCCGGCGGCACCGGCGCCGGCAAGACCACGCTCCTGGCCGCCCTCCTCGGGTGCAGCGACCCCGTCGAGCGGCTCCTTGTCGTCGAAGACGTCCGTGAGCTCACCGTCGACCACCCGCACCTCGTTCGGCTCGAGGCCAGGCCGGCCAACGTCGAAGGAGCCGGCGAGGTCACCCTGACGACGCTCGTGCGTCAGGCCCTGCGCATGCGTCCCGACCGCATCGTCGTCGGAGAGGTCCGCGGTGCCGAGGTGCGCGAGCTCCTAGCCGCCCTCAACACCGGGCACGAGGGAGGCTGCGGCACCGTGCACGCCAACGCACCGGCCGACGTCGTCGCCCGGTTCGAGGCGCTGGGAGCCCTGGCCGGTCTGGCTCCGGACGCCGTCCGGGCACAGCTGGCTGCGGCCATCGACGTCGTCGTCCACGTCACGCGGGAGCGCGGGCTGCGCCGGGTCGCCTCGGTGGCAGCGCTCTTCCGCCGCGACGGAGGCCCCTGCATCGTGCCGGCGCTCGAGTGGGACGGTCCGGGCCACCCGCCACGCTGTGCCGAGGGGTGGCCCGCCCTGGCGGCCCGTCTCGGGCTGGGCGTCGACCTGGGCGTCGACCTGGGACCGGATGCCTCATGAGCGCCGACACGGAGCATGCCGTGAGGGCGTCATGAGCGTCGGGGAGGTCATCGGGGCGGTGTTCGTCGGCGTCGCCGTGCTGCTGTGGCCCGGGCGGGCATCGGTGTGCTCGCCGATCGCCGGGCTGCGGCCTGGCGATGTCCTGAGCGAGGTCTCGACCGGTGTCCCACGCGGTCACGTGAGCGACGAGGTCCCGTCGACGACCGCTTCGGGTGCGCCCGCGAGCCTCTGGCGGCAGGACCCCGTCGACCTCTACCGACAGTGGAGGCTGAGACGTCGACCGGGAGACCTCGTCGACGACGTGCTCGACCTGCTGCGTGGCATCGGTCCGGCGCTCGCCGCGGGCCTGACCCCGGCGCGCGCCATCGAGCTGGCGGCGACCTCCACCCTCGGCGCCGCCCGCGTGGTGGAGGCCCGCGCATCGATGGCGGGGTCGAGCAGACGACGTCACGCCCACCACGAGAGCGGGCGCCGCCGCAGGCACGGCGGCCGCAGTTCGGGTGGGCGGCTCAGGGGCACGCCACCCCCGGGGACCACGGAGAGCGAACGCGGCGGGTTGGTCGCAGCGTCCTCTTTGCCGCGGGCCGACATCGACCGGCTCGTCGGCGCCCTGATCGAGGCGAGCGACCTCGCCGAGCCGACCTCGTCGGTCTGGGCCGCGTGGGCCGAGCGCAGCGCCACTGCGGAGCTCTCACTCGTCGCGGCGGCGTGGCGGCTCTCGGAGACCACCGGGGCGCCACTGGCATCGGCGGTCGACCGGGCCGTCCGGGGACTGCTCGACGCCCGCTCCCGGCGGGGCAAGGTCGCCGTGGCCGTCGCGGGGCCGCGCGCCACGGTCACGGTGCTGACCCTGCTCCCGCTCACCGGTCCGTTGTTCGGGCTCGCGTGCGGCATCGATCCGGCATCTCTCTACCTCGCCTCGCCCATCGCCACGGCCTGCGCCGTGCTCGGCCTGCTCCTGGTGTGGGTGGGTCGGGCCTGGTGCACCCGGATGGTCCGGAAGGCGGTTCGGCCATGAGGCCCGCCGTCGCGGCGGACCGGGTGTCGTGCATCCGGATGGTCCGGAAGGCGGTTCGGCCGTGAGTCCGCTCGCCTCGTTCGGGGCCGTGCTGGGTGTCAACCTCCCAGCCGTCGTGGCTGCGGCGCTGGCCGCAGCCGCCGTGCTCGTCCTCCTCGGCGGGCCGCGCCACTCGAGGCGTGCTGCAGCCGGCGCGACGGCTCGCGGCGGGAAGGACCGAGAGGCCGGCAGGTTCCGCCGCGCTCGAGGGCCTGGGCTCGCTCCGACCGAGACCGGTGACGCAGAGGTCTCCTCGGCGCTCGCGCTGCTGGCACTGGCCTACCGTTCGGGGCTGCCCACCTGGGACGTCCTCGAAGCCGTCGCGTCCGGGCTGACCGGGCCGGCGGCCGGCGACCTTCGGCAGGTGGCCACTGCGCTGCGATGGGGCGCGGGGGAAGCCGAGGCGTGGTCGTCGGTCGGACGTGCCTGGGCACCTGCTGCGCGGGCCATCGCCATCGCCCACCAGGCGGGAGTGCCGCCGGGCGCGATGCTGCTCGCGGCGTCCGACGACCTGCGCGCGTCCGAGCTCGAGCGGCTCGAGGTCTCGGCGGCCAAGGTCGGCGTGCGTCTCGTGGCGCCATTGGGCCTCGTGCTCCTTCCGGCCTTCTGCCTCACGACCGTGGCCCCGCTCGTCATCGCCCTGGCCGGTGACCTCATGAGCGGCTGACCTCCGCGCCGCGTTCCCCTCTGGGCGACACGTGCCTCAGCGACCACGACACCTGCCTCAGCGGCCACCTCAGCGACCGCGACATCCGCACGACCTCCACGACCAGGACCCACATCGTTCCGGGCGCTCCGGCCCGGGCAAGGAGAAGGAGAAGCCCATGACCCACCGTCTGACCCACCGACTGACCCGACGGTTCACCGGTGTGAGGACCGCCCGGCCGGCGCGTGACGCCGGCATGACGACTGCGGAGTACGCCGTCGGCATCATGGCGGCCTGCACGTTCGCGCTCGTGCTGCTCGGCGTCGTCAAGTCCGACGCGGTGCGCAGCGCACTGGCGGGGATCGTGCAGAGCGCCTTGGGGATCGCGGGGTGATGCCTCGGTGCGCTCGTCCCTCACCGGCGCGCGAGCGCGGGATGGTGACGGCGGAGCTCGCCGTCGCCATCCCGTCGGTCGTGCTCGTGCTGGCCCTCTGCCTCGGCGCCGCGCGGGCCGCGGTCGACCAGATCCGGTGCATCGACGCCGCGCGCGTCGCGAGCAGGGCTGCGGCCCGTGGTGACGACCCGGCCCGCGTCCGGGCGCTCGCCGCGGCATCTGCACCGGCGGGGGCGACTGTTCAGGTCTCGGGGGTCGCAGGCGGCGGGGTGCGTGTCACCGTCTCGGTGCGCACCGGCGGGTCGGGTGCTCTTCCGGGGTGGGACCTCAGTGCCTCCGCGGTCACCCCCGTTGAGACGACCTCGTGACGCGGGGAGCACGGCATCCGCGCGAGCGGGGCGCGGCCAGCGTGCTGGTGCTCTCCCTCGTGGGGGTCGTGCTGGCCCTCACGGTCGGTGCGCTCGTCGTCGCGTCCGCGGTCGTCGCCAGCCAGCAGGCCCGCTTGGCCGCCGACCTCGCGTCGCTGGCGGGGGCGTCGGCGATCCAGGAGGGGGTGGCACCCGCAGGAGCCTGCGCACGAGCCGTGGCCGTGGCTCAGGCGAACAGGGCTGCGACACAGAGCTGTTCGTCAGACGGGGTGGTCGTGGAGATGCGCGTCTCGGTGCCTGCCGGACTGTGGCCCGACCCTGCGGTCGCGCGCGCGAGGGCCGGTCCGGAGCGATGACGCGGCTCGTCACCGGTGACTCTCGTGCGGTTGTCCAGCCATCCGCCGTGCAGCGCCCGAGTCCGGCAGTCGTGGCAACGAGCAGGTCGCTGCCTCCGACTCCAGCGGAGCCGCGCGACCGGCCGTGCTCAGCGGTTGCGCCAGGCGTCCGGTGCCGAGAGCAGCTGACGCACCCGGTCGGGGAGGTCTCCGGTGCGCAGGTCCTCGATCGACGTCTCGTCGAGCACCTCGCGCAGGCTCGCGCGCACCGCGACCCACAGGCTGGGCAGGTGCGTGGCGACGCCTTGGTACTCCGTCTCGTGCGGCCGCAGTCCGCGCACCTCGGCGAGCGGCCCGTCGACGGACCGGAAGATGTCTCCCACGCTGATCTCGCCGCGCGGGCGACCGAGGACGTAGCCGCCGCGCGCGCCTCGACGGCTGAGCACGAGGTCGCTGCGACGCAGGTCCGCGAAGATGGCCTCGAGGAACTTGCGCGGCAGCTCCTGACGGGTCGCCAGGGTGTCCACGCTGATGGGGCCCGAGCCCTCCGCGTCCGCCTCGGCGAGGATGAGCATCGCGCGGACCGCGTAGTCGACTCGTGCCGAGATGTCCACGCGTGCAGTCTGCCGCACCCGACGGTCCGCCAGCACCACCCCGGTGCGGGCGCGACCCGAGCTGGCGCGACTCGAGCTGGCGCGACTCGAGCCGGCGGCCCGAGTTGGCGCGAGACCGCCTCCGCGATGACGGACGCGAGTCGGCGACGGGGTGTGCGGCACGGGACCATGGGCGGAATGGTGGGCGGAATGGTGGGCGGACGGTGGGCGGGGCGGTGGGCGCGTGACAGCCGGCAGGTCGTTGACCGCACGTCGGCGGTGGCATGACTGGCGCGGCATGACTGAGGCGACATGACTGAGGCGGCGAGGTGTCGTCCCCTCGCCGCCTCAGTTCACTCGGGTTCCTGCTCGAGCCCTCGCCCGGCGGTCCCGAGCCTCTCACCTGCGCCGCGTGGCGGCGAAGGAAGCGTCACGGCATACGTTAGGCCGTCGTTCGTGCGAGCGGGAGGGCTGTCCAACCTCGGCTCCCGCGCTGGACGCGTGGTCTCAGATGGCGAGGGCCGGGTCGTGCTCGACGACGCTCGAGCGCGCCACGGCCCGTGCGTGGACGGTCTCGCCCTCGTGCAGCTGCAGCTCGGCGGCGTCGCGCCGGGTGATCTGCGCCGCGAACCTCTCGCCCGAGTCGGCACGCAGGTCGACCCGCACCTCGAAGCCGAGCGGCACGACGCGCTCGACGACCGCGTCGATGACACCGGGGGAGTCGGCGACCTTGGCGTCCAGCGCCAGGGCCGTCGCGCGGTCGCGCTCGAGCACGATGTCGTGCGGCCGCACGAGCTGCCCGCCGAGCTGGGCGACCGACCCGAGGAAGCCCATGACGAAGTCGTTGGCCGGCCGCTCGTAGAGCGTCACCGGGTCACCGACCTGCTCGATGCGGCCCTTGTTGAGCACGGCGATCCGGTCGGCGACGTCGAGCGCCTCCTCCTGGTCGTGCGTCACGAGCACCGTGGTCACGTGCACCTCGTCGTGCAACCTCCGCAGCCACTGGCGCAGGTCGGTGCGCACCTTGGCGTCGAGGGCGCCGAACGGCTCGTCGAGGAGCAGCACCTGCGGGTCGACGGCGAGCGCACGGGCGAGGGCCATCCGCTGGCGCTGCCCACCGGACAGCTGCGCCGGGTAGCGGTGCTGGAAGCCCTCGAGCCCGACGATCTCGAGGAGCTCGTCGACCTTCCTGGCCGTCTCGGCCTTGGGGCGCTTGCGGATCGTCAGACCGAAGGCGACGTTGTCGCGGACCGTCATGTGCTTGAAGGCGGCGTAGTGCTGGAAGACGAAGCCGATGCCGCGGCGCTGGGGCGGCTCCGACGTGACGTCGCGGCCTTGGATGGTGACGGTGCCCGAGTCGAGGCTCTCGAGCCCGGCGATGGAGCGCAGCAGCGTCGACTTGCCGGAGCCGCTCGGACCGAGCAGCGCGGTCAACGAGCCGCTCGGGATGTCGAGGCTGACGTCGTCGAGGGCGGCGAACGAGCCGTAGTTCTTCCGGGCGCTGGTCACGGTGATCATCGGTCGCTCCTCTTGCGGTCGAGCACGGTCATGAGCAGCAGCACGACGAGCGCGATGCCCATGAGGAGGGTGGCGGCGGCATACGCGCCGTAGGTGTTGTGGTCGTCGATGTAGCGCGAGTGCACGAGCAGCGTCAGGGTCTGCGAGACCCCCGGGAAGCCGGAGCTGACCATGATGACGGCCCCGAACTCTCCGAGTGCCCGCGCGACCGTCAGGACGATGCCGTAGGTCAGCCCCCACCGGATCGCGGGCAGCGTGATGCGCCAGAAGGTCTGCCAGCCGTCGGCCCCGAGCGTCGAGGCGGCCTGCTCCTGCTCGGTGCCGATCTCGTGGAGCACCGGCTCCACCTCACGGACGACGAACGGCAGGGTCACGAAGATCGTCGCGAGCACCATGCCGGGGATGCCGAAGATGACCTGGAAGCCGGCCCGGTCGAGGGCCCCGAACCATCCGCCCGCCCCCCACAGCATGATGAGGGCGACGCCGACGACGATGGGTGACACGGCGAACGGCAGGTCGACGACAGCCTGCAGCAGCCCACGGCCACGGAATCGACCGCGCACCAACGCGATCGCCGTCGCGACCCCGAAGACGACGTTGATCGGGACGGTGATCGCCACGATGAGCAGCGACAGGTTGAGGGCAGACCTGGCCGCCGGCGTCGAGATCGACGCGACGAACTCGGACAGCCCCGGCTCGAAGGTGCGCCAGAGGATGACGCCGATCGGGACGGCGAGCAGGACGAAGAGGTAGCCGAGCGCCACGACGCGCAGCGACAGGCGCGTGCCACGGGAGACCTTCATGCGTCACGCTCCTCGCGGCGCTGGGTGCGGCTGGACACGACCCGGAGCACGAACAGCGTGAGGAAGGCGATGGCGAGGAGCGCCACCGAGACGGCGGCGGCGGCCTGCGGCCGGTCGATCTCGATCTGCTGCTGGATGTACTGCGACGCCACCTGCGTGTCGCGCGGGATGTTGCCGCCGATGAGCACGACGGAGCCGTACTCGCCGATGGCGCGGGCGAAGGCGAGGCCGGTGCCGCTGAGGATCGCGGGCCCCAGCGTCGGCAGCACGATCCGGCGGAACGTCGTCCACCCGGAGGCGCCGAGCGAGGCGGCGGCCTCCTCGACCTCGCGGTCGGCCTCGATGAGGACGGGCTGGACCGACCGGACGACGAACGGCAGCGTCACGAAGAGCAGGGCGACGACGAGACCCCACCGGGTCGCGTTGAGCTCGACGCCGATGGGGCTGTTGGGTCCGTAGAGGGCGAGGAGCACGATGCTCGCGACGATCGTCGGCAGCGCGAAGGGCAGATCGATGACGGCGTTGACGAGGCGCTTGCCCCGGAACTCGTCGCGGACGAGCACCCACGCGACGAGCGTCCCGAGGACCGCGTTGACGAGGGCGACGATCGCCGAGACGAGGACGGTGACCCACAGCGCCGCCAGCGCGGTCGGGGCCGTCACCGCGTCCCAGAAGCCGGCGAGTCCGTCGCCGAAGGCGGCGACCGTCAGCGCCGCCAACGGCAGCAGCACGATGACGCTGAGCCACAGGGTGACGACACCGACGCCGAGGGGACGGCGGAGGCCGCCCAGCCCGGCCCCGGATCCACGTGGTCGACCGGATCCCGCGGCTGAACCGGCTCGGCCGGCCGCCGGTGGGCCGGCACCGTCCGGGCGCGGGGCGTCGGCGTCAGGTCGTGTGCCGTCCGTCGGCGTCGGGTCCGGACGCGGCGGCAGGGGCGCTGCGTCCGTCCCCGGACGCAGGCCCCCGCGCTGCTCGTCGGTGTGGGCCGTCACTGCGTCGCCTGGTCGTAGATCTTGGCGATGTCACCGACGTCCTTCTTGAAGAGCGTGCTGTCCACGGTCTTCCAGCCGCCGAGGTCGGCGATGGTCCAGAGCTTCGTCGGGTTGGGGAACTTCGAGGCGAACTCCTGGGCGACCGTGGGGTCGACCGGGCGGAAGCCGGCCTCGGCCAGCAGCTTCTGGGCCTCGGGCGTGTAGAGGTAGTTGTCGAACGCCGTTGCGGTCGCCAGGTTCTTGCTGCCCTTGAGCACGGCGGCCGGGTTCTCGATCTTGAAGGTCGTGGGCGGCGTCACGTGCTCGACGGGGTCGCCGCTCTTCTCGACGAAGAGGGCCTCGTTCTCGTAGCTGAGGAGGGCGTCGCCGCTGCCCTGGAGGAAGGTCTCGGTGGCCTCGCGGCCCGACTTGGGCTGGACCTTGACGTGGTCCTTGACGAGCGCGGAGATGTAGGCGAGGCCGGCGGCCTTGTCGGCGCCACCGTTGCTCTTGGCGGCGTACGGGGCGAGGAGGTTCCACTTGGCCGAGCCGGACGAGAACGGGTTGGGCGTGACGACCTCGATGCCGGGCTTGAGCAGGTCGTCCCAGTCCTTGATGCCCTTGGGGTTGCCCTTGCGCACGACGATCGTGACGACCGAGCCGAAGGGAATGCCCTTGTGCGCGTTGGCATTCCAGTTGGGGTCGACGAGTCCCGCGTCGACAAGCCGGGTGATGTCGGGCTCGACGGAGAAGTTGACGAAGTCGGCCTCGGCGCCCGCGGCGACCTTGCGGCTCTGGTCGCCGGAGGCGCCGTAGCTCTGCTGGAACTGCACGCCCTTGCCGGCTGCCGTCTTCTGGAAGGCGGGGATGACGACGTCGAAGCCGACCTTGGGGACGGCATACGCGTAGAGGTTGATGGTGCTCGTCGTGGCGCCGCCCGCAGCAGCGGTCCCGGCGGCCGCGACGCTGTCGCTGGCCCCCCCGCCGGCGCACGCCGTCAGGCCCAGGGTCGCGGTGACGGCGATGGTGGCGAGGGCGCTGGAGGCGAGGGTCGGGCGGCGCATGGACGGGCTCCTGAGGGTGTCGGCGGATCGGTGCTTTCCCTATCCGTTGCATGGGAGTTTCGAATAGCGCCGCGTTACCGGTCAAATAACTCAGGATTATGTCTCAGAGTGTGGTCCGTCGCGCGAGCCGCGTCCCCCTGCGGGTGCGCGGGGATCTGCGTCAGGCGGTCGCGGGGGCCGTGGGGGCCGCGGGGGCTGCGGGGCCGGCGTGGCGCAGCACGAGGTCGAGCAGCGCGACGGCGCCGCGCTTGTCGAGGGGCTCGTTGCCGTTGCCGCACTTCGGTGACTGGATGCACGACGGGCACCCGGTGGCGCACTCACACGACGCGATGGCCTCACGGGTTGCACTGAGCCACGGTCGGATCCGACGGAAACCCCGCTCCGCGAAGCCCGCGCCGCCGGGGTGTCCGTCGTAGATGAGGATCGTCGGCAGTCCCGTGTCGGGGTGCAGGGCCGTCGAGACCCCGCCGATGTCCCAACGGTCCGCGGTCGCGAAGAGGGGCAGCATCCCGATCGCCGCGTGCTCTGCGGCGTGCGCCGCTCCGGGTATGCCGTCCTCCGCCACCCCGGTCGCGGCGAGCTCGGGCGCGGGCATGGTCCACCAGACGGCCTTGGTCGCGAGCGTGCGTGGCGGCAGGTCGAGCGGGTGCTCGCCCAGCACCTCGCCGCCGGGCAGCCGGCGCAGGAACGAGGTGACCTGGTGGCGCACGCTGACGTGGCCGAACGAGCAGCGCAGCGGCCCCCAGTCCTCGTGCTCGGTCTCGTGGACGATCTGGAAGTCGCTGACGGACTGCGCCTGGGTCGTCCAGCCGGGGTCGCCGCGCACGGCGAAGGCGGCGTGGTCGTCGAGGTCGAGCTCGGTGACGATCCAGCTCTGGCCCTGGTGCAGGTGCACGGCGCCGGTGTGCACCTGGGAGTGGGCCGCGGCGTCGTCGACCGTGCCGACGACCCGCCCCGTGCGGGTCTCGATGATGCGCACCGGCTCGCCCGCGCCGCGCAGCGACAGGTGGTCGGCCGGCCGGTCCTCGCGCCCCCAGAACCAGCCGCGCGGCCGCTTCTTGAGGATGCCGCGGGCCACGAGCGCGTCGAGCAGGACCCGGGTCTGGGGCCCGAAGATCTCGATGTCCGCCTCGGTGACGGGCAGCTCGGCCGCCGCGGCAGCGAGATGGGGCGCGAGCACGTGCGGGTTGTCCGGGTCGACGACCGTCGCCTCGATGCCGCGACCGAAGATCGCCTCGGGGTGGTGCACGACGAACGTGTCGAGCGGGTCGTCGGCGGCGACGAGCACCGCGAGCGACCGCGCGCCCGAGCGGCCGGCACGTCCCGCCTGCTGCCACAGCGACGACAGCGTGCCCGGCCAGCCGGCGAGCAGCACGGCGTCGAGGCCGCTGACGTCGACCCCGAGCTCGAGCGCGTTCGTCGCGGCGAGGCCGAGCAGCTCCTTGGACCGTAGCGAGCGCTCGAGCTCGCGACGCTCCTCGGGCAGGAACCCGCCGCGGTAGGCGGCGATGCGCCCCTCGTCGGTGACGGACACCCGCTCCTTGGCGATGCGAGCCACGACCTCGACCCCGGCGCGAGACCGCGCGAAGGCGACGGTCTGCACCTGCTCGCGCACGCACCCGGCGAGCAGCTCGCCGGTCTCGGTGATGGTGCTGACCCGCTGCGGCTGCCCCGTCTCGTCGACGAGGAGCGGCGGCTCCCAGAGGGCGAAGGTCATCGACGCGCGCGGCGACCCGTCCGTCGTCACCGGGTGCACCGGCATACCGAGGAGCCGTGAGGCGTGCTCCTCGGGGTCGGCCACGGTCGCCGACGCGAAGACGAAGGTCGGCTCCGACCGGTAGCGCGCAGCGACCCGCCGCAGCCGGCGCAGGACGGCGGCCATGTGGGCCCCGAAGACGCCCTTGTAGACGTGGCACTCGTCGACGACGACGTAGCGCAGCGCCCGCAGGAACGAGCTCCACCGCTCGTGACCGGGCAGGAGCGAGTGGTGCAGCAGATCGGGGTTGGTCAGCACGAGGTTGGCGTGGTCGCGGATCCAGCGGCGCTCGTCGGTCGGGGTGTCGCCGTCGTACGTCGCGGGGCGCACGGCCGGAAGTGCGAGCCGGTCGATCCGGCTCAGCTGGTCCGCCGCCAGCGCCTTGGTGGGGGAGAGGTAGAGAGCCGTCGCCCCGCGCCCGTTGGGGGCGCTCGCCCCTGCGACGAGGTCGCTGAGGATCGGCAGGTGGTAGCCGAGGCTCTTGCCCGACGCCGTGCCGGTGCTGACGACGACGTGGCGACCGGCGTGGGCGGCCTGCGCCACCTCGACCTGGTGCGACCACGGCGCCTCGATGCCCGACGCGAGCAGGGCCCCGAGGAGCGTCGGGTCGACCCACTCGGGCCAGTCGGCGTGGACGGCTCGACGCGCCGGGACCTCGTGCACGTGGACGAGACGTTCGGGGTGGTCACCGACGAGCGTGCGCAGGAGGTCCTCCGGCACGGGTCCCATGGGTGTCGGCTCCCCGTTCATGTGGAGCAACCGTATGCCGTCGGGGTACGGTAACCGTCGTGCGGGGCAGGTTACTGCGCAGTCGGTCGGGCATCGGAGCCTGGCTGGCGGGGACCCCCTCAGGTCGCTGTCAGCGGATGACCGTCCGCCGCGCGGCACCGGCCACGCCGGACGCAACCGGAAGCTTTTGGGCACGTGTGGGCACAGGAAGGGGCACAGGTGGATCTCTCGATCACCCGAGCCGACCACGGCAGTCAGACCGTGGTGCACCTCGGCGGCGAGATCGACGTGTACACCGCGCCGCTCGTGCGTGAGAAGCTGGACGAGCAGATCCAGGGCGGCCGCACGCGGCTGGTCGTCGACCTGACGGACGTCACCTTCCTCGACTCGACGGGACTCGGTGTCCTCGTCGGACGCCTCAAGCTGACCCGCACGCGTGGGGGCACGATGCGCCTCGTCGGCGCCGACGACCGCGTGCTCAAGGTCTTCGCCATCACCGGCCTCGACAAGGTCTTCGAGATCCACCCCACCCTCGACGCGGCGCTCGCCGCGAGCGAGTCCGCCGCAGCCGCGCCGGGCGAGGGGTCCTGAGCGACACCCCGGTCGTCGACGAGGCCCGGATCGCGCTGCTGCGCGCGGACCTCACGGCGGCCCGTTTCACGGTCGACGGGGTGGCCGAACGGCTGGGGCCCGTCGCCTCCGCGGCGCTCCACCGCGAGCAACCGCTGCCGGCGTTGCTCGCGACCGAGCGCTCGGCCTCGTCCGGCGACGACCCGTGCGGGGTGCTCGTGCGCCTCTTCACGCTCGGCCGTCCGGTGCCGGCGTCGGCCCTGGCCGGGGCCTTGCCCTCACTCGGGGTCGACGGCGCGGTCGCGCTCGGCCTCGTGCGTCTCGGGGGAGCCCGCGCGGGTTTCGCGTCCGGACCGGCGGCCGCGTCCGAGCGGGAGGTCACCGCGACGTGCGACCTGCGCCCCTACGGCGACGACGCGCACGACTGGTGGGTCGCCTCCGACCTATCCGAGCTCGCCGTCGGTGGCCCGCTGCGCCCCGACCACGTGCTGGGCATCGGCGGCGCCTCGACGACCCTCGCGTCGTGGACGGTGCGCCGACCCGTCGACCGGGCGCTCGACCTCGGCACGGGCTGTGGCGTGCAGGCCCTGCACCTGACGGGCCACGTGGGCGCCGTCGTCGCCACCGACATCTCCGAGCGGGCGCTGGCGTATGCCGCGTTCAACCTCGCGCTCGCCGCCTCCGAACGTGCCGGCGCCGTGCCGCCGCTCGAGCTCCTCGCCGGTGACCTGTTGGACCCCGTTGCAGCACAGCGCTTCTCGCTCGTCGTCAGCAACCCGCCCTTCGTCATCACACCGCGTGACGAGAGCCTCCCGCTCTACGAGTACCGCGACGGAGGTCGGGCCGGCGACGCTCTGGTTCGGTCTCTCGTCCGCCAGGTCGGCGCCGTCCTCGAGCCCGGCGGCATCGCGCAGTTCCTCGGCAACTGGGAGGTCCCGGCCGGGCGCACGTGGCGCGACGTCTGGGACGACTGGCTCGAGGAGCAGGCGCGCGACGGCGTGGCGCTCGACGCCTGGGTCGTCCAGCGCGAGTCGCAGGACCCGGCCGAGTACGCCGAGCTGTGGGCTCGCGACGGCGGCGCCCAGCCCGGCAGCGAGACGCACTCGCAGATGTATGCCGCCTGGCTGCGCGACTTCGCCTCGCGGGACGTCGAGCGGGTCGGGTTCGGCGTCGTGACGCTCCAGCGCCCGGCGACCGACCGTCCCACCTGGCGCTCCCTCGACGAGGCCCACGGCCCCGTGGCGGCGCCGATGGGCCCGGCGGTCGACGCCGGCCTGCGGGCTCGGACCTGGCTCGCCGAGCACTCGGACGACGACGTCCTCGACGTCGCGTGGTCGTGCGCCCCCGACGTCACCGAGGAACGGCACGGCAGGCCCGGCGCCGAGGACCCCAGCGTCATCCTCGTCCGTCAGGGCGGCGGGCTGGGACGGGTCGTGCGCGCCGGGACGGTGCTCGCGGCATACCTCGGCGTCGCGGAGGGGGAGCTGACCGCGAGGGCGGCGCTCGACGCGATCGCGGCGGTGCTCGGCCTCGACCCGGAGCGGGTGCGCGGCGAGACGGTGCCGCAGCTGCGCGAGCTCGTCGCCGACGGGCTGCTCGTCTGAATCTGCCCCAAACCACTTGTGAGTGAGTGCTCACTCATTCATGATGGGCCGGTGACGACTCGAGTCGAGGGTGCCGTGCGACCGACCCAGCGTCGGGCGGCCCCGATGGACCCCGACGACCGGCGCGACGCCCTCATCGAGGTGTTCGTGCGCCTCGCGCACCGCGAGGGCCGCAAGCCGACGACGAGCGAGATCGCCCAGGAGGCCGGTGTCGCGGAGGGCACGATCTTCCGCGTGTTCCCGACGAAGGAGGTGCTCGAGAAGGAGGCCGTGCAGGCGGCGTTCTGCCCGGCCCCCGTCCGGCGGCGCATCAGCGCCATCGACCCCGAGGGCTCCCTGCGCGACCGGCTCGTCGACTTCGCCCGCATCATGCAGCTGCGCTTCACCGAGGTCTTCGGCCTCATGGGCGCCCTGGGGCTGACCCAGCCGCCGAACCGCGGCCCGCACGACGCCTGCTACGAGGCCGGCCGCCACCTGCGCGGCCACGCCGACGACGAGGAGCACGAGGCGGCGCACCAACCGCTGCTCGAGGCCATCCACGGACTGCTCGTGCACGACGAGGACCACCTCCTCGTGCCCGGCACCGACGTCATCCACCGGATCCGGCTGCTCACCTTCTCCGGCAGCCACCCCGGCATCGCCGACGGGCGGGTGCTGACCCCCGAGGAGATCGTCGACACCGTGCTCTACGGGGTCGTCCGCCGGGACGACTGCAGCCGGACCGACCGACGCGACCGACTTGCGCAGCGCGACCCGGAGCCACGGCCGTGACAAACCTGTTGACCCTCACCCCACGTGAGTCCCTAGCGTTCCCCAGCGACACCATGCTCCGAAAGGCACTCTCATGCTGATCCGGCTGCTCCGCAGTCACCTGCGCCCCTACTCCGGCCAGATCGTGCTCATCGTGCTGGCCCAGCTCGTCAGCACCATGGCCTCGCTCTACCTGCCGAGCCTCAACGGCGAGATCATCGACCAGGGCGTGGCCAAGGGTGACACCGGCTTCATCGTCAGCCACGGCGGTATCATGCTGGCCGTCAGCCTCGTGCAGATCGCGGCCTCCGTCGGGGCCACCTTCCTCGCGGCCCGCGTCGCGATGGCGATGGGCCGCGACGTGCGCGGCAACATCTTCGGGACCGTCGTCGACTTCTCGGCTCAGGAGGTGACGCGCTTCGGCGCCCCGACCCTGATCTCGCGCAACACCAACGACGTGACCCAGGTCCAGATGGTCGTCTTCATGGGCTTCGCGCTGCTCGTCACGACGCCGATCATGATGGTCGGCGGCATCATCATGGCCCTGCGCGAGGACGTCGGGCTGTCCTGGCTCGTCGCCGTCGCGGTGCCCCTCCTCGGGCTCTTCGTCGGACTCGTCATCTCGCGGATGGTCCCGTGGTTCGGGCGCATGCAGACCTCCCTCGACGGGGTCAACCGCGTGCTGCGCGAGCAGATCACCGGCATCCGCGTCGTGCGGGCGTTCGTGCGCGAGCAGCACGAGGAGGCCCGTTTCGCCGAGGCCAACGGGCTGCTGACCAACGCGGGCCTGCAGGTGGGGCGGCTCATGGCGCTCGTCTTCCCGATCGTCATGTTCATCTTCAACCTCTCGACCGTGGCCGTCATGTGGTTCGGCGGCCACCGCATCGACTCCGGCGACATGCAGATCGGTGAGCTGACGGCGTTCCTGTCCTACCTCGTCCAGATCCTCATGGCGGTCATGATGGCCACCTTCATGGCGACGATGATCCCGCGCGCCTCCGTCTCGGCAACGCGCATCCAGGAGGTGCTCGACACCGACTCCTCGGTCGTCGAGTCGGTGCAGCCGCTCCGCCTCCCGACCGGGTCCGCGGGCCTCGAGCTGGCCGGCGTCGACTTCCACTACCCGGGTGCCGAGGCCGCCGTCCTGCGTGACGTCAGCTTCCGCGCCGAGCCGGGGCACACGACGGCCATCATCGGCTCGACCGGTGCCGGCAAGACGACTCTCCTCGGGCTCGTCCCCCGCCTCTTCGACGCCTCGGCCGGCAAGGTCCGGGTCGGTGGGGTCGACGTGCGCGACCTCGAGCTCGACGCCCTGTGGGGGCGCATCGGCCTCGTGCCGCAGAAGCCCTACCTCTTCAGCGGCACCGTCGCGACCAACCTGCGCTACGGCAACCCCGAGGCCACCGACGACGAGCTGTGGGACGCCCTGCGGATCGCCCAGGGGCAGGACTTCGTCCAGGCCATGGGAGGGCTCGACGCGGCGATCGCCCAGGGAGGCACCAACGTCTCGGGCGGCCAGCGCCAGCGCCTCGCCATCGCCCGCGCCATCGTCAAGCGACCCGACATCTACCTCTTCGACGACTCGTTCTCGGCGCTCGACCTCTCGACCGACGCCCGGCTCCGTCGGGCGCTGCGGCCGGCCACGGCCCGCAGCACCGTCGTCATCGTGGCCCAGCGCGTGTCGACCATCGTCGACGCCGACCACATCATCGTGCTCGAGGACGGCCGCGTCGTCGGCCAGGGCACCCACGACCAGCTCCTCGACTCCTGTGAGACCTATCAGGAGATCGTCGAGTCCCAGCGCAGCGCGGAGGAGGCGGCCTGATGGCCGAGGGAGTCAAGACGGCCGAGGAGAAGGCCGCAGAGAGCCGCCGCGGTCCCGCCCGCCGGGGCGGTCCGCCCCACATGCAGATGGGCCAGCCGGCCGAGAAGTCGCTCAACTTCGGCCCGTCGGCCAAGCGGCTCATCGGTCGCCTGCGCCCGCACCGCGCCAAGGTCGTCCTCGTCCTCGTGCTGTCCGTCGCGAGCGTCGCGCTCAGCTCGATCGGCCCGAAGATCCTCGGGCGGGCGACCGACCTCATCTTCGCCGGCGTCATCGGGCGGCAGATCCAGGTCCCGCCGGGCACGACGAAGGACCAGGTCATCGCCGGCCTGCGCGCTCGGGGCCAGTCGACCTACGCCGACCTGCTCGGCAACGTCGACTTCACCCCCGGCAAGGGCATCGACTTCGACGCCGTCGGCAGCGTGCTCATGCTCGTCGTCGGCCTCTTCGTCGCGGCCTCGCTGCTCATGTGGATCCAGGGCTGGATCCTGCAGGGCGTCCTCCAGCGCACGATGTACGACCTGCGCCAGGAGGTCGAGGCCAAGCTCAACCGGCTGCCGCTGCCCTACTTCGACAACCAGCCCCGCGGTGAGCTGCTGAGCCGCGTCACCAACGACATCGACAACGTCGGCCAGTCGCTGCAGCAGACCCTCTCGCAGCTGCTCAACTCGCTCCTCACCGTCGTCGCGGTCCTGGGCATCATGTTCTGGATCTCGTGGCTGCTCGCCCTCATCGCCCTCGTCACGATCCCGATCTCCATCGTCGTGACGAGCCTCATCGCCAAGCGGTCCCAGAAGCTCTTCGTCCAGCAGTGGCGCAACACCGGCGAGCTCAACGGCATCGTCGAGGAGACCTTCACCGGCCACGGCCTCGTCAAGGTCTACGGCCGGCAGAAGGAGACGCAGGCGAACTTCAAGGAGAAGAACGACGAGCTCTACGGGGCCGCGTTCGGTGCCCAGTTCATCAGCGGCATCATCATGCCCGTCATGATGTTCGTCGGGAACCTCAACTACGTCGCCATCGCCGTCGTCGGCGGCCTCCGCGTCGCCTCGGGCACCATGAGCCTCGGCGACGTGCAGGCCTTCATCCAGTACTCCCGCCAGTTCACCCAGCCGCTGACCCAGGTGGCGTCGATGGCCAACGTGCTCCAGTCCGGCGTCGCGTCGGCCGAGCGCGTCTTCGAGGTGCTCGACGCCGACGAGCAGGAGCCCGACCCCGCCTCGCCCGCTCGCATCGACGACCCGCACGGGGCCGTCGCCTTCGAGCACGTGTCGTTCTCCTACACGCCCGACAAGCCCCTCATCGAGGACCTCGACCTGTCAGTGCGCCCGGGGCAGACCGTCGCCATCGTCGGGCCCACCGGCGCCGGCAAGACGACGCTCGTCAACCTCATCATGCGGTTCTACGAGCTCGACGGCGGGCGGATCACCCTCGACGGCGTCGACATCCGCGACCTGACCCGGCACGACCTTCGCGCGCGCATCGGCATGGTGCTGCAGGACACCTGGCTCTTCGGCGGCACGATCCGCGACAACATCGCCTACGGACGCCCGGGTGCCACCGACGCGGAGGTCATCGAGGCCGCCAAGGCGACCTACGTCGACCGTTTCGTGCACTCGCTGCCCGACGGCTACGACACGGTGCTCGACGACGAGGCGTCGAACATCTCGGCCGGTGAGAAGCAGCTCGTCACGATCGCGCGGGCGTTCCTCTCCGACCCGGCGCTGCTCATCCTCGACGAGGCGACGAGCTCGGTCGACACCCGCACCGAGCTGCTCGTCCAGCACGCCATGGCCGCGCTGCGCTCGGACCGCACGAGCTTCGTCATCGCACACCGCCTCTCGACGATCCGCGACGCCGACCTCATCCTCGTCATGGAGGACGGTCGCATCGTCGAGAAGGGCTCGCACACCGAGCTGCTCGCGACCGGGGGCGCCTACGCGACGCTGTATGCCGCGCAGTTCGCAGGTGCCGCAGCCGACCTCGACGACTCGGCGGGCGTTCCCTCCGCGGGGGCGGACGGCATGCCCGAGATGGCGGCTGTCGGTGCCGGTGCGCCCGGGCCGGCGGGTGGACCCGGCGTCCCGGCCCCGGACTCGGCGACCCCGGCGGACCGCACCGACTGAGCCCCCGCAGGCCCTGCTCGACGAGCGGCCCCGTCGTCCCGCGTGGACGGCGGGGCCTCTCGTCTCCCGACCACCCGGCATACGTCGTCGGACGGGCGGACGGGCGGACGGGCGGACGGGCGGACTGGCGGACGGTCAGGACTCGAGGAGCACGGCCCCCGGGCCGCGGTCGGCCAGCACGTCGGACGGGTTGTTGAGCGCGCATGTGCGCAGGCTGAGGCAGCCGCAGCCTATGCAGGAGTCGAGCTGGTCACGCAGCCGCTCGATGCGGCGGATCTGCTCGTCGAGGCGGCCGCGCCACCCGCGCGAGAGACGCGCCCAGTCGCCGGCGGTGGGGGTGCGCCCCTCGGGGAGGGTGGCGAGGGCGGCGCCGATCTCGTCCAGGGACAAGCCGATTCGCTGGGCGGCGCGGATGAACGAGACCCGACGGATGGTGCTCCGGTCGTAGCGGCGCTGGTTGCCGCTCGTGCGCACCGAGCCGATGAGACCGAGGTCCTCCCAGTAGCGCAGGGCGGAGCTCGCCGCACCGGTGCGTTCGGCCACCTGCCCGATGGTGAGCGTCGACATCTAGACGATCCGTGCTTCGGCGAGCCGCGCGACGATCTCCTCGACGGTCTCGTCGGGGGTCTGCTGCGAGCTGTCGAGCCACAGGCCGATGTGCGGTGTCTCGGTGCGCATCGTCTGGTCGAAGTCGCGGATCGACCAGAGGTCGCCGTAGCCGACCTTGGCGCGCTCGGACTCGCGCTGCATGACGGTGCCGACGTCGGGCGCCAGCATGACGAGGCTGAGGGGGCGCGTCGTCACCTGCTCGAGGAAGCGGGTGAGGCTCGCCCCGACGAAGAGGTCCTGCACGACGACGGTGAAGCCCGCCTCGGCGTAGGCGTCGGCGGTGCGCGCCGTGATCCGGTGGCGCAGGGCGAGCTGTCGCTCGGCCTCGGGGTCGCCGTGCGGCGACATGTCGACGCGACCGCGCACGACGACGCGACGGAACTCGTCGCCCCGCAGGTGCACCGCTCGCGAGAAGCGCTCCGCGAGGAGCTGGGAGACGGTCGACTTGCCCGCAGCCATGACGCCCGTGACGACGATGACCTGCGGACTGTCGACGGAGTGGAGGGGCCGGTCGCTCACAGTGCACCACCCTAGGGGGGTTTGCCCCCGACGTCGGTAGACCTCAGGTGACGTTCACGTTCCGGCCCGTGCGTATGCCGTCCCCTCGGCAGGCGTCGAGCGTCGTCAGGCGTAGGCCTCGACCTCGTCCGGCGTCGCCCGGCGGACGACGACCCGGGTCCAGGCCCCGACGTAGAGACGGTCGTCGTCGCTCAGCTCGGCCTTGGGGCCGACCGAGATGGCCGTGACGGGCAGCGGCCCGGCCGCCGGCCCGACGAACGTGCCGTTCGAGCTGCCGAGGTCCTCGACGAACCAGCGGGTGCCGTCGGTGGTCAGCTGCGCGTGCCGGCGGCTCACCCCGGGGTCGGACGACAGGTCGATCTCGGGTCGGGTGTTCTTGCTCGTGGAGACGCGCCCGAGCAGGACGCTGCGGTGCCGCAGCGGCATGATCGTCGGCAGACCCGGCGACGGGCAGGGGTCCTCGGCCTCCTGGGTCTGGTACCAGTCCGGGTCGACCCAGACCTCGGCCAGCCACTCGAAGGGCGCCGCGGACGCGCCCGGTCCGGTCGTGGTCCCGGCCGGGTCCGTCACGCCGGGCGAGCCGGACGAGCCGGGCGAGCCGGTCGAGCCGGAAGGGGGCGCAGGCACGGCCTCGCCGTCGGGCTCGGTGTCCGCGAGGTCGCCCGGACCGGCTGCCGGGTCCCGCGGCATGGCGCCGGTCGTGAAGTCGTAGCCGCACGCCTCGCAGAAGAGCGCGCCGTCGGGGTTCTCGGTCGCGCAGTTGGGGCACTCGAGCACCGTTGGGGTGGTGGGTTCCGCCGGGGCAGGTGCAGGCGCAGCGCCGGAGACGGACGACGCGGCCGGTGGCGGATCGAGGTCGAGCGAGGAGCCCGACGGCGGGGCGCCAGCGCGGGTGGGCGGCTGCGCAGCCCCGGTGGCGGCCGGTGCCGGCTGGGCGTTCGCGTCGATGGGGGAGCCGCAGGTGTCGCAGTAGTCGTCGGCCTCGGAGGTGTGGCCGTTGGGGCAGACCGCACTCATCGGCGCACCCGGCTCGTCTTCGTCGAGGCCGTGTCGAGCGACATCTCGTCCATCTTCGAGGCGCCCTTCTTGAGCCGCACCGTGCCGGTGTCGGCGTCGTCGATCTCGACGACCTTCTTCAGGCGTGTCGTCATCTCGTCGTTGCCGGTGGAGTCCGCGAGCTGCACGGCGCGGCCGAGCTTGGCCGTCGCGACGTCGTCCTGGCCGGCCGCCTTGGCCGCGAGGCCCTCCTGGATGACGGTGGCGAGCTCGGCCTGACCGGTGTACGCGGCGACCGCCGGGTCGATGCGGGTGGTCAGCGAGTCGTCGTTGCTCCACTTGGCCTTGACGAGCGCCTGCGCGACGGGGTCACCGCCGAGCGAGAACTGCACGCGGGCGGCGAGCTGCTCCTGCCCGAGCGTGCGCGCCGGGAGGCGCACGGCCACGTGGTAGTCACGGCTCTCGTCGGACCAGGCTCCGGTCGGGTAGGCGCCGGTGAGCGGGTTGACGACGGTCCGGCGTGACGTGAGGTCCTCGAGGGTCGGGGAGACCTGCTTGACGAAGAGCAGCTCGGCCCCCTGCGGGACCCAGACGCGCAGCTCCGAGTTGGCGATTCCGCGCGACATCGACGCGCGCATCATCGCCTCGAACTCGGCCGCCATCTCCTCGGGCGCCGGGATGAGGTCGACGGTGCCGAGCAGGGCCGAGGCGATGCCGCGGACCTCGTCGACGCGCCACTGGTCGCCGACGCCGCGGCAGTCGCACTGGTACGCGCCGACGCAGCTGGCCACCGCAGCCTGCAGCGAGGCCTGGGTCTCGCCCTCGTTGACGCCGTCGGTGAGCAGGATCGCGTGGCGCTTGGTGACGTACGGGACGGTCTCGAAGATCTGGCGGGCCAGGGTGAGCCAGGTGCCCATGGCCGTGCCACCGTTGGCACGCAGCCCCTCGATGGCCCGATTGGCCTCTCCGCGGGTGTGCGCCGACATCGGCACGAGGGCGCCCTGGTGGCTGTACGGGTAGACGATCTGGGCGGTGCCGTTGCCCGAGACGATCGAGAAGAGGGTGCCGTCGACGATCTCCGCGAGCGCGGCCTTGGCGGCGTCTCCCGCGGCCTGCACGCCCCGACGACCCATCGAGCCCGAGGTGTCGATGAGGATGACCTCGGCAGCCGACCCGGGGTCGGACAGCCCGGCCGAGGCCGTCGCCGCGGACGCGCCCGTCGAGGTCACGCGGACGATGGCGTGGACGTCGGTGCCCCCGTCGGGCAGGAACTCGTTCTGGAACACCTCTGCGGTGAAGTCAGCCATCCGTCGGGTCCCCTTCCACCGGCGCCGCGGACGCGGTCGCCTCGGTCGTCGTGCTCGATCCTCGCCCAGCCAGTCTGGCGAGGGCAACCGTGATGTTGTCGCGTCCACCCTGCTCGTTGGCGAAGTCGACGAGCGCCTGGGCCACCGTGGTGGGCGTGACGTCGTCGAGCCGGGCCGACGCGTCGTGCAGCAGGCTGCGCAGGTCCTCGGCCTCCGAGCAGTAGTTCCACAGCCCGTCGGAGCAGACCATGAGCCAGCCCGGGGTCGCCCTCATCGTCGTCAGGTGCGGGGTGAGGTCCTCGGGTGCGTCCCGGCCCAGCCAGCGGGTGATGGAGTGCGCGTGCGGGCCCGTCTCGGCCTCGAGACGAGGTATGCCGGCAGCCATCTGCTCCTGCGCGAACGAGTCGTCGCGGCCGAGCTGGGTCGCAGGCTCGTCCGCGGCGTCGGGCAGCCAGTAGACGCGGCTGTCGCCGACGTTGCCGGCGACGATGACGTCGTCCTCGACGACCGCTGCGGCCAGGGTGCACGACGGGGGGTTGGGCACGTCCTCGACCGCGGCCGCCACGGCCTCGTTGGCCCGGGTCACGGCGCCCGTGAGCGCCCGACCCGCGCCGGCCGCCCACGCGTCCGGGGTGCCGGCGCCCTTGGGGAACGGCTGGTCGAGCGCGGCCCGCGCGGCCTGGGCGGCGGCGAGGGAGGCGATGTGCGAGTCGGTCGCCATCGAGACGCCGTCACACACGACGAGGACGGCCCGCGAACCCGGTCCGTCGCTCGCGCTGAGCGACATCGCGTCCTCGTTGCGCGCGTGGCGCCGGCCGATGTCGCAGACCCCGCCGACCCACGTCGTCGGGGACTCGACGAGGTGGTCGCGGGGGTTGGGTGGCGGTGTGCCGCACTGGTCGCAGTAGCCGTCGACGATGCGGCCCTGGCCGCAGGCCTGGCAGGTCGGCTCGTCGTCGGCCGGCACCACGGCAGCCGAGGGCACCGCGCCGGTCCAGCCGACGTCGAGCGGCGACTCCTCGCCGGCTGGGGCGGTCTGGGGCGTCGCCGAGGTCAGCACCGCGCCGTCCGGGTCGGTGGGGGCCGTGGCGGCGCCGGTCGGGGTGGCGGCGTGGGGCAGACCCGAGACCACGGCGGACGCGCGGGGGGCGACGACGAGGTCCGCGCCGCACTCCTCGCAGAAGCTCGACGCGGCCGGGTTGGCCGTGCCGCACGCGGGGCAGTCGCGCGACGCCGTAACCGCTGTCCCAAGACCCGTCGCAGGACCTGTGGCAGGACGCGCCGCAGGGTGCGTCGCAGGGTGGCCGGTCGGGCTCGTCGCAGGGTCGGCCGCGGGCACCGGAGCGGCCTGCGGCGCTCCCGTCGTCGGGATGTCGGTCACCAGAGGCTCCATGGTCGGATGGCGTTGGCCTCGTCGACG
The DNA here is from genome assembly GCF_007991735.1 of Terrabacter aerolatus. Classification (GTDB taxonomy): domain Bacteria; phylum Actinomycetota; class Actinomycetes; order Actinomycetales; family Dermatophilaceae; genus Terrabacter; species Terrabacter aerolatus. The sequence continues at coordinate 30,472 of NZ_BJYX01000019.1, forward strand.
AGGGGGACGCGCTCGGACAGGTCGGGGGTTCGTTTGGCCAGCTCACGCAGGGCCTCCTCGAGCCCGATGCGCAGGCCGTTGGGGGTGCCCTTGTGCTCGCCGAGGCGGACGTCGGCCTTGTTGCCGGTCTGCTCCACCGTCACGAGCGCCTCACGGTAGATGAGCGTCGTCAGCTCGGCCCGGCGCCGCGCCGACAGCGACGTGTCTTCGAGGGTGCGCAGCGCCTCGGCGAGGTCGGGCAGGCCACGGTTGGCCCGGGCGAGCAGCTCGGCCAGGCCGGCGCGGGCCGTGCGGTAGGCGCTCGACTGCATCGGGACGAGTCGGTAGGCGGCGACGGCGCCGTCGACGTCGGACCGTGCGGCCCGGATGCGGGCCAGGCCGAAGGCGGACATGGGCACGTAGGTCGCGTCCGTCCGGGCGCACGCGACGTAGAGGTTCTCGGCCACGGCGTCGTCGCCGGCCTGCTCGGACGCCTGGGCGAGGGCGAGCTTCGGGGCGAGCTCGCCCGGGACCTGCCCGTAGACCGCGTTGAAGGCGGCTTGAGCGGCACGTGAGTCGCCGCGTTCGAGGGCAGCGAGGCCCTGCATCCAGACCGCGCGCCACTCCCACGGGTCGGCGCTCAACAGCTCGCCCGAGGTGGACTCGGCCACGTCCGGCTGTCCGGCGTCGAGGGCGGCACGGGCCTGCTCGAGCAACACCTCAGTGGTGCGCACGGCGGCCCGCCTGAGCGTGGACAGGCGCTCCTGCGGGGTGCCCGAGACGGTCGTCAGCCAGCCGGTCTGCGGATCGTGCGGGTCACGGCGCAGCGCCGGCAGGTTGCGCCAGTCGTCGGGCTCGACGCCGGGCGTCGGCACGTCGAAGAGGAGCGAACTGACGGTGCTCGTCGCGGCGCCGGACCCACGGTCGAGGGCCACGACCTCACGCAGGACGCCGATCATCTGCGAGCGCAGCTCGTCGGCGGAGACGAACCGGTCGTCGCGGTTGGGCGCGCAGGCCTTGGCGACGAGTCGGTAGAAGGAGTCGTAGCGCTGGAAGACCGGCACGGTGTCCTGCGCGGGCAGGACGTTGAGGTAGGTGGTCTGGTAGCCGCGGAACTCCATCGTGAGCACGACGAGCGTGCGCCCGATCGTGTAGATGTCCGAGGCGGGGGAGACCCCGAGCTCGGCGACCTCGGGAGCCTGGTAGCCGACGGTGCCGAAGATCGCCGAGTCGTCGTCGTCCGCCCGACGCACGCCGCCGAGGTCGATGAGCTTGACCTCGTCGCCGACCTGGATGATGTTGTCGGGCTTGAAGTCGCAGTAGACGAGCCCGAGGTCGTGGAGGTACTGGAACGACGGCAGGATCTCGAGGATGTAGGCGAGCGCCTGGTCGACCGGCAGGGGGTCGTACCTGCCGGCAGCCTGGAGGCGCTGCTTGAGGATCGACTTCAGCGACGTGCCACCGACGTACTCCATGACGATGTAGCCGGCGTCGTCGTGCGTCACGAAGTTGTAGATCTCGACGATGCTCGGGTGCGAGACCTGCGCGAGGAAGCGCTGCTCGGCGATCGCCGCGGCCAGGGCGTCGGGGTCGGCCGAGTTGAGCAGGCCCTTGAGCACGACCCAGCGGTCGGAGACGTTCTTGTCGCGGGCGAGGTAGATCCAGCCGAGGCCACCGTGGGCGAGGCAGCCGGCGACCTCGTACTGCCCGGCGACGAGGTCGCCGGCCTTGAGCTTGGGGTCGAACGAGAACGGGTGACGGCACGTGGCGCAGAAGCCGTTGGTGCGGCCGGGCTTGCCGTCCCTGCCGCGGCCGACCGGCTCGCCGCACTTGGGGCAGTAGCGCTTGTTCTCCGGGACCGACGGGTCCTTGAGGAGCGCCTTGGCGGCGTCGATCTCCGGTGCCGGGCGCACCGTCGTGATGCCGCCCCCGAGACGGGCCGAGCGCAGGCGCTGGGAGCCTCCGGTGCGGCGCGTGGCGATGGACCCGGACTCGCGGGCCCGTTTCGAGCCCAGGGCGGCCGACGCGAGGTTGCTCGAGGCCGCCGAGCGGGTGGAGATCTCCGGACCCACGCCCGCGGTGCCTCCGTTGCCCCCGTTGCCCCCGTTGCCCCCGTTGACCCCGGTGGATCCGTTGGCCCCGTTCGTGTCGTGGCCCCCCGAGCCGGCGGTGGGTGCGGTCACCCCGGACGCGTTCCCGGACCCGTTCCGGCCGGGCGCGCCGGCAGCAGCGGCGTAGCCGGCGGCACTCAGCTGGTCGGCGGGGGTGCCGCAGACGTTGCAGTAGCCGGCCTCGATGGTTCCGCTGCAGCCGGGCTGCTGGCAGGCCCCGCCCTCGGGGATCGCCGGCCCGGCGGCGGCCGGACCCGACGGCGAGGTGGCCATGGCGCTCGACGTGACGCGTGACGCGCCGGTGGCGCTCGTGGCACCCAGGGCACCCAGGGCACCCAGGGCACCCAGGGCACTCTGGGTACCCGTGGCGCCTGCGGGGACGGGGTTCGACCCGGCCGCCATGCCGCACACGTCGCAGTAGCCGTCGAGGATCGTTCCGGTGCAGCCCGGCTGCGTGCAGGTCATGGGCGGGGCCTCTGGGGTCGGGGTGCAGGAGGTCGGGGTGCGGGAGATCGGGGTGCGGGAGGTGGAGGGGCAGCGGGTCCGGGTGCCGTGGAGGTCGCTGGCACGGGGCCCGCGACCGCGCGTGCGGCCCGCGGCTGGGGCCGGGTGGCCGCGTCGACGTAGGCCGAGAAGGCGGCCGCGAGGGCACGCGCCCTCGCGATGGGAAGGGGCCGGGCGGCCAGGGTCTCGTCGAGGCGGCGTCGCAGCTCGGCCACGTCCTCGGCCACCTCGGGTGCCAGCACGGCGGACCCCGCCATGGCGCCCACGGCGCCCACGAGGCCGACGACCTCGTCGCGCTCGGCCAGCCCTGCGGCATACGTCTCGTGGGCGAGGTCGAGCGCCCGCGAGACCCGCTCGAGCTTGGCGCGGTATGCCGTGAGCTCGGCCGCCGCCTGCGGCACCGGTCCCAGCGCGCGGACGTTGGGGATGGCGAGGTGCGGTGCCGGCGTGATGGCCTCGACGCAGGCACGTTCGAGGGCGCGGATCGCGGCGGCGCGGGCGTCGAGCTCCTCGACCTGCTGCTGGGTGCGCACGCGGCTGCGGGCCGCGGAGGCGCGCTCGGCAGCGGCGACGATGAGGTCGCGCTCGAGCACGGCGACGTCGATCTCGAGCGGGCCGATGATGCCGCCGACGTCCGCTCCGCGCCGCGCGCGCTCGACGAGGTCGTCCATGCGACGGTCGAGCCTCGTGAGCTTCTCCGCCGCGTCGTCGCGCTGGGCGCCGGCCGGGACGAGCGCAAGCTGGTCGCGGGTGCGTTCGAGGCCCGCGCGGACCAGGGTGATCCGCTGCGCCGCCTCGGCGGCCCCGGGGGCCAGGGAGGCTCGAGCCTGCAGGGTCCGGGTCAGCGAGTCGAGCAGCCGGCACGCCTCGGGGAGGCTGACGGCCAGCGAACCGCTGGACGGCAGCGAGAGGTGCTCGGTCGTGTTGGAGTCGAGCCGCCCGTGGATGAGGGTCGAGAGGCGCTCGGCCTCGACGGGACCGACCCGCCCGCCGTCGAACGTCGTCTCGAGGAGGGTCAGCCGGTCGCTGACCGCCTTCCAGAAGGTCAACGCCACCGTGAGGTCGTTGGTGATCGCGACCTGCTCCGCCTGGGAGAGCTTGAGCACGGCCCGGTCCACCTCGCCGAGGTCCGCTCGGCGCTGGGCGACCCACTCGCGCAGGGCGAAGAGGTAGGTCTGGGCCTCGGCGGCCTGGACCGGCACGCCGAGACGGCCGGGCGCCGTCGGTGCGGCGGTGCCCGGGTCCGACTGGCTCTGCGGCACTGCGGTCATCGTCCGTAGACCGGTGTCGGGGGTGCCGGGGCGGGGCCGAGCGGTCCTGCCAGCCAGCGGTTGTAGATCGCCTTCCACTGCCCGTCCGCCTCGAGGTCGGCGATGACGCGGTTGACGTAGCGGGCGAGGTACGTGTCGGCCTTGTTGAGGCCCAGCCCGTACGGTTCGACGGTGATCGCTTTGGCGCTCGTGATGACGGTGTTGGGGTCCTGCGCGGCGAGGCCGGCCAGCACCGTGTCGTCACCGGTGATGGCGTCGGCCTTGCCCTGCTGGAGCAGGACGAGGCAGCCGGTGTGCGTGCCGGCGGTGACGACGACCGGCCCCGGGACCTGTTGCAGCTTGGTCAGCGACGTCGTGCCGGTGGGGGCGCAGACCCGCTTGCCCTTGAGGTCGGCCAGTCCCCACGAGGCGGCGTTCTTGTCGTCGCTGACCAGGCTCTTGGAGATGAGGACCTTCTGGCCGGAGCGGTAGTACTCGGCGGAGAAGGCGATGTCGTTCCAACGGCCGCACGTCATCGACATGTTGCGCGCGACCATGTCGACCTCGCCGTCCTTGAGCAGCGGGATGCGGTCGTTGGCCGTGATGACCCGCAGCTGCACCTTGTTCGCGTCGCCGAAGATCGCCTTGGCCACGGCCCGGGCCATGTCGATGTCGAAGCCCTCGATGCCACCCGTGAACGCGTTGCGGGCCCCGAAGAGGTAGGTGTCGGCGGACACCCCGACCGTGAGGTAGCCCTTGTCGATGATCTTGCGCATCGGCGCGTCGGAGATCTGGTCGCGGCTCGGCAGGCTGGGGAGCGGGGCGTAGGACTGCGTGGCGTTGTCGCACGTCGGGGCGGTGACCGCGGGTGCGTTGCTCGCCGGCTTGGGAGCGGCCGTCGTGGGCAGCTGGGTGTCGGCGTACGTCACGCCCGAACAGCCTGCGAGCGCACCCAGGCCGACCACGGCGACGAGGGTGGAGAGGCGGCGGCGCAGCGCCGTGGTCGACGCGCTCATCGGTACTCCTCGATCCGCTGGCCGATACCTCGCGTGATGAGCCAGGACGCGGCGAGCGCCGCGAGGGCGACGGCGACCGCGATGAGCGGCGCGCTGCCACCGAGCCCGTTCAGGCTCGACACGGTGGTCTTGCCTGCGTCGTCACGGGCCCGGGTGACCGCGACGTCGAAGTCGCCGAAGGTCTTCGCGGCCCCGCCGGTCGCGGTGCTCGTCGACAGCTTGACGGCCTCGTCCCAGCGGCCCCCGTTGTCGAGCGAGCGGACCTTCTCGTGCGAGGCGACGTAGTCGCTCCACAGCGGGTCGAGGGTGGTGTCGCTGAGGCGTCCGAGATCGGTCTCGACCGTCGTCCTGTCGGTCTTCCACGACGTCTCGTTGGCGGCGCCGGAGCCGCGCTTGATGAGGGTGAGGCTCTCGTTGGCCCGGGCGTCGTTGGCGGCCGTCGTGACGTTCGCGAGGGTCACGGCGCTCTGGAAGTCGCCCTGGGCGACGTCGCGCGTCGCCCTGCCGATGCCGGTGATCGTGGTGGCGGTGACGAAGAGCGCGACGAGCAGCAGACCGATCGCGCTCGTGAGCGAGACGTTGAGGTAGCGGTGCGTGCGCCGTGCGAGCCACACGGCGATGGCGACGAGCCCGGCGAGCGACACGACGCCGACGAGCAGCTGGAGGCTCGAGTTGCTGCGGTCGAACTCCTTCTGCGACCGCTCCTCGTTGGCCTTGACCACCTGCTCGACGATGGGGATGGCGTCGGAACGCAGCCCGGCGCTCGCCTGCGTGAGGTACTGAGCCCCGACGGGGAGGCCGAGGCGGTTGTTGGAGCGGGCCTGCTCGACGAGGGCGGCATACGTCTGCACGCGCTCGGAGAGCACGCCGAGCGCGTTGCCGTCGGCCGGCTGGGCGGCGGCGGCCTTGGCGATGCCGGACGCGACCCGCGCCATGGCACCTTCGTACCTCGCGCGGGAGTCGGGCGACTCGAGACCGCCGACGAGGAAGGCGTTGGTGGCGACGGCGTCGGCCCGCAGGAGGTCGACGTGGATCGACTGGGCGCGCACGACCTGCGCGGTGTTGTTGGCGGCCCGCTCGACGGCGGCCTGCGAGGCGAGCAGCGCGTTGGCGCTGACCGCGCCGAGCAGCACGGCGGCGATGACGCCGAGCAGCCCGAAGAGGCGCATGCGTCCCGGTGTTCCGTGCAGGAGCCGGCCCGCGATGCCCCGCGCTCCCGGGATGCTGCCGGCGATGGTGCGCGCGCCCTGGCCGCCCTGACCAGTGGCGCCCGGCTGGCTCCCGGGCGCGCGCGACGAGCCGCCCGCCGGGATGGCGACGGGGATGTTCGTCGTCGGTGCGCTCATGCGGTGTCCTCGTGCTCGTTCCCGCTCGTGTCGTCGTGCCCGATCGTGTCGTCGTGCGCGTGCGTGTCCTGCTCGTCGTGCTCGTTCGAGACTGCCCCATCGGGGCCTGCCGGACCATCAGGGTCTGCCCTGAGGGGCGCCGGATCCTGCTCGAGCTCGTCGGGCTGCTCGGTGAAGTCGTCCGCGGTGAGTAGACGCAGCTCGTCGCGGGTCGGCTCCGTCGCATCCTTGAGGCGCCACGCGTGCCGGCCCACCGCGTGCTCGAAGAGGTTGCGCGAGAAGCGGCCGTTGCCGAAGGCCGGGGTGCGCGGCGTCGCCTCGAGCTGGTGGCGCACCCGCGTGCGGGCGTCGTCGGTCACCTCGTAGTCGCTGCCCTCGGCGATGGAGTCGAGGATCGCGAGCAGCTCGTCGTCGGAGTAGTCGTCGAACTCGATCGTCGTCGTGAACCGGCTCGCGAGGCCCGGGTTCTGGGCGATGAAGCCGACCATCGGGTCGGGGTAGCCGGCCACGATGACGACGAGGTCCTCGCGGTGGTCCTCCATCTCCTTGACGAGGGTGTTGACCGCCTCCTGGGCGTACTGGTCGCCGGTCAGGGCGTAGGCCTCGTCGATGAAGAGCACGCCGCCGGTGGCCTTGGCGCACACCTCGGCCGTCTTCATGGCCGTCTGCCCGACGTAGCCGGCGACGAGCTCGCTGCGGTCGACCTCGACGAGCTGGCCGGTCGGCAGGAGGCCCAGTGCCCGGTAGATGCCGCCGACGAGCCGGGCGACCGTCGTCTTGCCGGTGCCGGGGTTGCCGACGAAGACGAGGTGGCGGCTCATCTTGGGGGCCTTGAGGCCCGCCTCGGTGCGCATCTTCTCGACCGTGAGCAGCGCGACCTGCCGGTGGATCTCCTTCTTGACGCGGGCCAGTCCGATCATCGCGTCGAGCTCGGCGAGCAGCTCCTCGACGGACCGCTGCGGCTCGGCCGGCTTCTCGGCCTCGGTCGGAGGTTCTGTCGGGGCGGCGGTCCCGAGGGCGTCGTGGGCCGGGGTTCCGGCCGGGCCACCCCGGGCCTCGGGCTGATCCTGTCGCACGAGATCGAGGAGGCGGGGGTCGACCGCGCCGGGGATGCTCGGACGCATCGGGTCGGGAGACCCCGGACGCGTCCCGGCCTTGCCGCCGAGCAGGGTCGGTACCCGCTGGCACGACGGCCGGGCCGCCGCGAGGTAGGCGCTGGAGGCGGCCGACGCGTTGGCGATGACCCAGATCGGTGCGGTGCCGAGCATGACGGCGGACGAGGCGACCTCCGTCAGGGCCTCGGCGTAGTCGGCAGCGAGGGAGTGCTGGGCTCCGGCGAGCGTCTCGAGCAGGTCGGTCGGAGCCCCTCTCCAGCGCCGTCCACGCGAGGCGGCCTCGAAGAAGGCCTCGTTGACGGAGGCCGCGTCGGTCAGGCCGGGGTGTGCCACCTCCGCCCACGCCGATGCCGCCCCCGGCACGGCCTCGGCGAGGGCGGCCGCCACGCGCAGCCCCTCGTCGCGGGCCGCCGCGGGGTCGAGGCCCGCCTCGGCGGCGATGTCGCTCAGCTGCTCCAGGCTCTCGGCGAGGCGCGACTCGTCAGTGGTCATGCGGCAGCTTCCTCACTCGGGCGGGGCCAACGGCCGGGGCGACGGGGCGGAGGGGCCGGAGGCAGTCGACGCACCTGTCGGGCCCAGTCGGCCCGACAGGCCTGACGGGCTCGACGACGCGGACGGCTCGGATGACGCGGACGGCTCGGACGACGCGGACGGCTCTGGCGGCGGAGCCACCTGCGCCGCGTCCGGGCCGAGCCCGAGCGTGCCGCCGCTCGAGGCCTGCCCGAACTTCTGCTCGAGGAACGCCCCGTGCACGATGATCGCCTCGGCGTCGGCACGGCATACGGCGTCGTAGACCTTGTCCATCGTCGTGCCGAGCAGGTCGAGCTGGTCGACGAGGAGCATGACCGAGCTCTTGCCGGCCGCGATGGGACGGGTGTCGGCCCAGTCGCGCGGCAGGCGCAGGTAGTTGCCGATCGCCACCGGCAGGTAGTCGGTGGCGGTCGCCATGACGCTGTAGCCCTGGGCGCTTCCGAGGCCGAGGTTGGACAGGCGCGGCAGGGTCTGGCGCACGATCCCCGTGACCCGCAGCAACCGGGAGAGGACGACGCCGGGCACCTTGCCCTCGCGTGCCTGCAGCTCGATGGCGTCGAGCGCGTCGACCAGCTGCTCGGTGGTCGGTGGTCCCGAGCGCACCGGCTCGGCTGCCTCGGGCCGGTCCAACCCGAACCACGACCGGATTCCCACGTGCGTTGTTCTCCTCTTGATCTGTCGCGGGCCGGTCGTCGACCGGCACGCACCGCTGCTCGGGCCCGCGCCCCGGGTGTCAGGCGCCGGTGGGGATCACCGGCCCGAGCCGAGGTCGAGCAGACCCGGTGCGGCGTTCTCGGCCCGGCGGGCGTCCTGCTTGGCCACGCGGTCGAGGTAGGTGCGCGACTTGGCGACCTCGGTCTCGAGCGTGCCGATGGTCGCGGCCATGTTGTCGAGCGCACGGACCTTGAACTGGTCGATGGTGTCCATCGTCTCGTAGATGTTGGCGAACGCCTTCTGCAGCGACTCGATCGAGAGCGTGGCGCTCGCCGACTGCTCCTGGATGCGCGCCGAGTTCTGCTTCAGGGCCTCGGACGTGCGCTCGATGATGCCGGAGGTCGTCGTGTTGAGGGCCGTGATCTGGTCGAGCACGAGCTGCTGGTTGTTGAGGGCCTGGGCGACGATGACCGCGGTGCGCAGCGCCGAGACCGTCGTCGTCGTCGCGCGGTCGACGCCCTTGATGAGCTCGATGTTGTTCTTGATGATGATGTCGATCGCGAGGTAGTTCTGGATCGACACGGCGAGCTGGGTCAGCAGGTCCTGGTGCTTCTGGCGCACGTAGAAGAGGACGTCCTCGCGCAGCGCCTTGGCGGTGTCGGGATCGGTGGCCTCGAGGGTGGCCACCTGGGCGGCGAGGCGGGCGTCGAGCCGCTCGGCGACGTAGACGTACTGGTTGAGCCGGCCCATCGACTCCCAGAGGTTGCGCTTCTCGAGGTTGAGCGCGACGTTGTCCTTGACGAGCTCGTCCTGGCCGGACTGGAGGGCGTGCAGGACGCCGTTGAGGTGGCTCTGGGCCGACTGGTACTTGCGGAAGTAGTCGGTGACCTTGTCGCCGAAGGGGATCATGCCGAGGAACTTCTTGGCGCCGGTGGCCTGGCCGGGGTCGAGGTCCTCGACGGTGCGGCGCAGGTCGAGCAGGGTCTTGCCCACCTTGGAGTTGCCCGACAGGCCGCCCTCGTTGAGCGCCTTGACCGGCATCTGGAGCATGCGGTTGCTGCTCTCGGCGGCGAAGCGCACCTCGTCGTTGCCCATGCTGCGCACGTCGGCGGCCTTGGTCTCCCACTCGGGGGAGCGGGCCGCGGCCTTGCTGAGCGACGCGAGGTAGGTGTCGACCTTGGCGTCGAGGCCGGGCAGCGCCGCCTCGGGGACGGCAGGGGCCATCTTCGGTGCGGCCGTCTCGGCCACGGGCGCGGTCGGCGCCGGGGCCGTGAGGATGAAGGCCTCGCTGGGCGGCGGCTCGAGGGGAGCGACCTGGGCGGGCGCGGCGGCGGTCGCCTGCTGGGCGGGCTGGTCAGTCATGTGGAGCGGGTCCTTCCCTCGCGTGCCGGCCGCGTCGGCGACGCGACCGAAGTCCCTTGCCCGTCGAGCACGAGACCGCTGCTGGACCGTGCGAGGCACACCGCGAGGTGCGCGACACACGCCTGCGGCGCGCTTCGTCGGGCGTACGGCCACTCTACGTGCCGTGCGCCTGCGACGGGCGGGCGAACGGGTGGGTTCCGTGGCCCCGCGGACCCCCTCCTCGGGCTCCGGCCGGACCCGCGCCGGACCCTCGGTGGGGTGCGACCGCGGCTCGGAGTCAGGGGAGGTTCCGAGCCGCGGCCGCGATCGTGGGGCCCCACACGTGTCGAACGGGTGGGGTTACCCGCGGGTTCCCCGGATCCCCCGGATGCCGCGCGGACTCTGCCGCGGACTGGGCCGCGGACTCCGCCACGAGCCGCCGGCGCTGCTCAGCCGAACTGCCAGGACCGCTTGCTCAGGCCGAACCAGAAGCCGTCGATGACGCTCTTGTTGTCGAGGCCGCCGGACTCGTAGGCCGCGCCGAGGGTGACGAAGAGGGGCGCGAAGTGCTCGGTGCGCGGGTGGGCCTCGTGGGCGGCCGGCGCCTTGTCGAGGAAGTCGAGCAGGCTGTCGACGTCCTGGGCCTTCATGGCCTCCTGCGCCCAGTGGTCGAACTCGGCACTCGCGCGAGGCGGCAGACCGTCGGCGCCCCCGTGCGGGTTGAACCAGCGCAGGTTGTGGGTCGTGAAGCCGGAGCCGACGATCATCGTGCCCTGCTCGCGCAGCGGGGCCAGGCGCCGCCCGATCTCGAAGAGGCCGCGCGGGTCGAGAGTCGGCATCGACATCTGGAGGACCGGCACGTCGGCCTCGGGGAACATCTCCTTGAGCGGCACGTAGGCGCCGTGGTCGAGTCCGCGCGCCTCTTCGCGGTGCACCTGGTGACCGGGCCACGTGAGCAGCTTGGTCACGTCGTCGGCGAGCGCGGGGGCGCTGGGCGCGTCGTAGGTGACCTCGTAGTACTTCTGCGGGAACCCCCAGAAGTCGTAGGTCAGCGGTGCTCCGGTGGTCGAGCCGAGCGTCGTCGGCGCGTCCTCCCAGTGCGCGGAGACCATGAGGACGTCCTTGGGCTTGGGCAGGTCGGCCGACCAGCCGGCGAGCTCGCCCGTCCAGCGCACGTCGTCGGCGAGCGGCGGTGCGCCGTGGCTGAGGTAGAGGACCGGGGCGGACATGGACTTCCTTCCGAAGTTGTTGAAGTCTAAACTATCAGAGGGAACGTGGCCTCGCCCGTCATCATTCCCGAGGACGTATGCCGTCCGGTGGCCTTTGACCGAAGACCTTCGCGGGTGCCCGGCCGGCACCTGGGCGGGCTCTCCGGCAGGTGGGCTCTCCGGCAGGCGGGCCCTCCGCAGGTGGGCCCTTCGGCCCTGTCGGACCGCGCCGAGCGACGGCACGCTGGGTCGATGAACGAGATCCGCACCGTCGAGACCACCGAGCAGCCGACCGCCGTCGTGCGCTCCACGGTGGCGATGGACGAGCTGCCCGCCTTCTTCGCGCGGGCCTTCGCCACCGCCGCGGCCACCATCGGGCAGCAGGGGCAGGCTCCCGCGGGGCCTCCCTTCGGGCTCTACCGGGGCATGCCCACGACGGTCGTCGACGTCGAGGCCGGCTTCCCGGTGGCGCGCCCGGTCGAGGCTGCCGGCGAGGTCGTGCCGAGCACCCTCCCCGGCGGGAGCGTCGTCGAGGCCGTGCACGTCGGGCCCTACGACACCATGGGTGAGACCTACGGCCAGGTCGAGCGGTGGATGGTCGACCGGCAGCTGGTCCCCGGACCCGTCGTGTGGGAGAGCTACCTCAGCGACCCCGAGCGGGAGCCCGATCCCACCACCTGGCGCACCCTCGTCCACTGGTCGCTCGCCTGAGGGCACCGGGCGAGCCTGCGAGCGACACGGCATACGTCCTCTCCACCGGATGCCGGGAGACCGCACCCCGCGCGGGCTGTTACGGTCGGTCCGCGTCCACGTCGGGGCAGCGACGAATCCGCTGCACGTGAGATGCGGGAAGTCGAAGGTGTCACCATGGCCGCAGGCAAGGGCCGCAAGCTCGTCATCGTGGAGTCGCCCGCCAAGGCGAAGACCATCGCCGGCTACCTCGGAGGGGACTTCGAGGTCGAGGCGTCCGTCGGTCACATCCGTGACCTGCCCAACCCGTCCGAGCTGCCGGCCGACATGAAGAAGGGCCCGTTCGGCAAGTTCGCCGTCGACGTCGACAACGGCTTCGAGCCGTACTACGTCGTCGACCCGGACAAGAAGAAGAAGGTCGCCGAGCTCAAGCGCCTGCTCAAGGACGCCAGCGAGCTCTACCTCGCCACCGATGAGGACCGCGAGGGCGAGGCCATCGCGTGGCACCTGCTCGAGGCGCTCAAGCCGCGGGTCCCCGTCAAGCGCATGGTGTTCCACGAGATCACCCGCGAGGCGATCCAGCGCGCCGTCAACGACACCCGCGAGATCGACACCGCGATGGTCGACGCCCAGGAGACCCGCCGCATCCTCGACCGCCTCTACGGCTACGAGGTCAGCCCGGTCCTGTGGCGCAAGGTCCGCCAGGGCCTGTCGGCCGGCCGCGTGCAGTCCGTCGCGACCCGCATGGTCGTCGAGCGCGAGCGCGAGCGCATGGCCTTCGTCCGATCCTCGTACTGGGACGTCGAGGGCGACTTCACGCCCGACTCCGCCAGCCAGCAGTTCACCGCCCGACTGTCCTCCGTCGACGGCGTCCGCGTCGCCTCCGGCCGCGACTTCGCCGACGACGGGCGCCTGACGGGCAAGGGTGTCGTCCACCTCGACGAGGCGCTCGCGACCCGGATCGCCGAGGCGTGCCTGCCTCTGAAGGCTCGCGTCACCGACGTCCAGGAGAAGCCCTACACCCGCCGCCCCTCGGCGCCGTTCACGACCTCGACCCTCCAGCAGGAGGCCTCGCGCAAGCTGCGGATGTCGTCCAAGAACGCGATGCGCGTGGCGCAGCGGCTCTACGAGAACGGCTACATCACCTACATGCGTACCGACAGCACGACGCTGTCGGACGCCGCGACGACCGCCGCGCGCAGCCAGGCCCGCGACATGTACGGCGCCGAGTACGTGCCCGACAGCCCGCGCCGCTACGAGAAGAAGGTCAAGAACGCCCAGGAGGCCCACGAGGCCATCCGTCCCGCCGGTGACCGCTTCCGCTCGCCGGCGCAGGTGGCCGGGTCGCTGCGCGGCGAGGAGTTCGCCCTCTACGAGCTGATCTGGAAGCGCACCGTCGCCTCGCAGATGGCCGACGCCCGCGGCTCGACGGCCACCGTCAAGCTCGCCGTCGACACGGCGCTCGAGGGCGCGCAGACCGTCGAGTTCAGCGCCAGCGGCACCGTCATCACCTTCAAGGGCTTCCTCGCCGCCTACGAGGAGGGCCGGGACGACGAGTCCGCGGCCAAGGCCGATGCCGCCGCCGAGGAGCGCCGCCTGCCCAAGCTGTCGGCCGGGGTGGCGCTCGAGGTCGTCCGCGCCGAGGCCGACGGCCACGAGACGAGCCCGCCCGCCCGCTTCACCGAGGCCACCCTCGTCAAGGCGATGGAGGAGCGCGGCATCGGCCGCCCCTCGACGTACGCCTCGACGATCGGCACCATCCAGGACCGCGGCTACGTCTTCACCAAGGGCCAGGCCCTCGTGCCGACGTGGCTCGCCTTCGCCGTGACGCGGCTGCTCGAGGAGCACTTCGGCAACCTCGTCGACTACGAGTTCACCGCCTCGATGGAGGAGGACCTCGACCGCATCGCCAACGGCGACGAGGGCCGTGTCGAGTGGCTGAAACGCTTCTACTTCGGTGAGGAGGCGACCTCCGCCGCCGGCCTGCGCAGCCTCGTCGAGGACCTGGGCGAGATCGACGCCAAGGAGATCAGCACCATCCCGATCGGCGACGGCATCGTCGTGCGCGTCGGTCGCTACGGCCCCTACGTCGAGGAGGTCGTGCCTGCCGGTGTCGACCTGGCCACGGGTGAGGTGGCCGACGGCGCCGAGGTGCCGGCGACCCCGCGCCGGGCCACGATCACCGACGACATCGCGCCCGACGAGATGACGCCCGAGATGGCGCGCGAGCTCCTCGAGGTCGCCGCCGACGACGGCAAGGTGCTCGGCAAGGACCCCGAGACGGGCCGCGAGATCGTCGCGCGGGCCGGTCGCTACGGGCCCTACGTCACCGAGGTCATCGAGGACGACGACGCTGCCGCCGCCGAGAAGCCGAAGGCCAGGAAGGCTGCCAAGGTCAAGCCGCGCACCGCCTCGCTCTTCAAGGACATGGAGCTCGGGACGTTGACGATCGACGACGCGCTCAAGCTGCTCTCGCTGCCGCGCGTCGTCGGCGCCGACGCCGAGGGCGTCGAGATCACGGCGCAGAACGGTCGCTACGGGCCCTACCTCAAGAAGGGCACCGACTCGCGCTCGCTGACGACCGAGCAGCAGCTCTTCGACATCACGCTCGAGGAGGCGCTGGCGATCTACGCGCAGCCCAAGCAGCGGGGCCGGGCCGCCGCGACGCCCCCGCTCAAGGAGCTCGGCGCCGACCCGGTCAGCGGCAAGCCCGTCGTCGTCAAGGACGGTCGCTTCGGTCCCTACGTCACCGACGGCGAGACCAACGCGACCCTGCGCAAGGACGACGACCCCGCGTCGATCACCCCCGAGCGTGGCTACGAGCTGCTCGCCGAGAAGCGCGCCAAGGGACCCACGACCCGCAAGCGGGCCGTGAAGAAGACCGCCAAGAAGACCGCGAAGAAGACGACCTCGCGCACGACGAAGAAGACGACGGCCAAGAAGTCCTGAGCTCTGCGACAGCTGTGACGGGGCGGCCACTCGACCATCGAGTGGCCCCCCCGGCCGCCGTCCGTCGAGCGGCCTCGTCGTCACACCCGTCACCGAGTAGCCCATCGCGTATGCCGTGGGCTGGCCCTGACGGGTTCGCCGCCGCCGCGCTAGCGTCGGGTCGTGATCGAGATCCGACGGTTCGAGGCCGGCGACCGGGCCCGGTGGGAAGAGCTCTTCCGGGCGTACATCGGCTTCTACGAGCGCACGCTCGACGACACGGCATACGACAGGGCGTGGCGTGAGATCGCCTCGGGCGCAAGGCTGCACGGGCTCGGCGCCTGGATCGACGAGGAGCTCGTGGGGATCACCCACTTCCTCGTGCACCCGAGCTCGAGCGAGCCGGACCTCTGCTACCTCGAGGACCTCTTCACCGACCCGACGGTGCGAGGCCGGGGGGTCGCGACGGAGCTCATCGGCGCGGTGCGTGACTGGGCCCGCGAGCAGGGCTGCGGCAGCGTCTACTGGCAGACCCACGAGTCCAACGCCGTGGCCCGGAGGCTCTACGACGAGGTGGCGACCTTCGAGGGCTACGTCGTCTACACCCTGCCCGTCGGGGAGGCGTCCGCCGGCGACGCGGGCACCGTCGGCGAGCGGTGAGAGGCTGAGGACATGTCAACCGTTGTCTTCGTCCACGCCCACCCCGACGACGAGGCGTCCCAGTCCGCGGGCTCCATGGCCCGCGCCGTCAGCGAGGGCCACCGCGTCGTCCTCGTCGTCGCCACGAACGGCGACCACGGAGACGCGCCCGACGACCTCGGCGAGGGCGAGACCGTCGTCCAGCGACGCCGCGCCGAGGCGGCCGCCTCCAACGCGGTCATCGGGACCCACCGCGTCGAGTTCCTCGGCTACGCCGACTCCGGCATGACCGGCTGGGCGCAGAACGACCACGAGGAGAGCTTCGCCCGCGCCGACACCGAGGAGGCCGCCGAGCGGCTCGCGGCGGTGCTGCGTCAGGAGGGCGCCGACATCGTCGTCGGCTACGACTGGCACGGAGGCTACGGGCACCCGGACCACGTCAAGGTCCACGCCGTCACGAAGCGCGCGGCCGAGCTCGCCGGCACCCCGCGCTACCTCGAGGGCTCGATGAACCGCGACGCGATGATCCGCTCCCACCAGGCCGCCATGGCGGCAGGCCTCGACGTGGGGGAGTGGGACCCGAGCCAGCCGATGGACGACGGCAACCCGCTCGGCAGCCTCGAGAGCGAGCTGCACTGGGCCTGCGACGTCAGCGAGTTCCTCGAGGTCAAGCGTTCGGCGCTCAAGGCCCATGCGAGCCAGTCCGACGCACAGGGGATGCTCCAGATGCCGCAGGAGATGTTCGCCGTGGCCTTCGCGTGGGAGCACTACATCGAGCCCGGGCGTCCCGAGGGAATGGTGGCGGGCTGGTTCCTCGACGAGTGAACCGTCCGGTAACCTACTCTCGGTAACCTCGGCGTGCGACCACGCCCGACGAGACAGCGACGTTTCCTCCGGAGGGACCCCTGATGTCCGAGATCGACTTCACGACCGCGACCGCCGAGCAGATCGCCGCGGTCGAGCCCCACGAGTTCATCCGCATCGTCAAGGAGATGTCCGACAAGGACGTCAAGCAGGTCATGGAGAGCCCCAACCGCGAGGCGATCATCGACGCGATCTTCCGGCGCATGCCCGAGCTCTTCCGGCCCGACCGTGCCGGCTCGACGACGGCCACGACGCACTGGAGCATCACCGGGCGCCCCGACGGCGGCGCCGACGAGTGGACGGTGCGCTTCGCCGACGGCACCTGCACGACGGTGCCCGGTCACGACGGCGACGCGACGCTCACCCTCGCCATGACCCCGGTCGACTTCACCAAGGTGATCACCAAGAGCGGCAACCCGGTCATGATGTTCATGACCGGCAAGATCAAGGCCAAGGGCGACCTCGGGCTGGCCGCCAACATCGCGAACTTCTTCGACATCCCCAAGGCCTGAGGGGCGCCTCGTGGTGGAGTTCTCGCTGGCCCTGAACGACGACCAGACCGAGCTGCGGGACTGGGTGCACGGCTTCGCCGCCGACGTCGTCCGGCCCGCGGCCTCCGAGTGGGACGCCCGTGCGGAGACGCCCTGGCCGGTCATCCAGGAGGCGGCGAGGAACGGCCTCTACGGCTTCGAGTTCCTCGCGCAGTGCTGGTCCGACCCGACCGGCATCTCGATCAACCTCGCCAACGAGGAGCTCTTCTGGGGTGACGCCGGCATCGGCATGTCGATCTTCGGCACGACGCTGGCCGTCGCCGCGATCTACGGCTCGGGCACCCCGGACCAGATGGTCGAGTGGCTGCCGCAGTGCTACGGCGACGCCGACGACCCGAAGCTGGCCGCCTTCGCGACGACCGAGCCGCAGGCGGGCTCCGACGTCGGTGCCATGCGTACGCGCGCCCGCTACGACGAGGCCACGGACGAATGGGTGATCAACGGGCAGAAGGCCTACATCACCAACGGCGGCATCGCCAACGTGCACGTCGTGACGGCCGTGGTCGACCCCGAGCTCGGCTCCCGCGGCCAGGCGGCGTTCGTCGTCCCGCCGGGGACGAAGGGCCTCGAGGGCGCCAAGAAGCTGCGGAAGCTCGGGCTGCGCGCGTCGCACACCGCCGACGTGTTCCTCGACGACGTGCGGGTGCCCGGCTCGTGCCTGCTCGGCGGCAGGGACAGGCTCGACGAGCGCCTGGCCCGGGCGCGCGAGGGCACGTCCTCCACCGGCCAGGCGGCCATGCGGACGTTCGAGATCTCACGCCCCACGGTCGGCGCGCAGGCGCTGGGGATCGCGCGGGCGGCCTACGAGTACGCCCTCGACTACGCCAAGGACCGCGTGGCCTTCGGGCGACCGATCATCGAGAACCAGGCCATCGCCTTCGCCCTCGCCGACATGAGGACCGAGATCGACGCCGCGCGGCTGCTCGTGTGGCGGGCGTCGTGGATGGGCCGCACCAACCAGCCGTTCACGGCGGCCGAGGGCTCGATGAGCAAGCTCAAGGCCGGTGAGGTGGCCGTGGCGGTCACCGACAAGGCGGTGCAGATCCTCGGTGGGGCCGGCTACGTCACCGACCACCCGGTCGAGCGGTGGTCGCGCGACGCGAAGATCTACACGATCTTCGAGGGCACGTCCGAGATCCAGCGCATCGTCATCGCCCGCGCCATCAGCGGCGTCCGCATCCACTGACCCCCACCCGTCGAGTCGCCCCTCCGTGCGGGGAGCGGGACGTCGAGAGGCCAGCTCTCGTGACGAGAGCTGGCCTCTCGACTCGGCGACACCCGCAAGACACCGGCCTCTCGACGGTCGAGGGCGGGGTGGTGGCCGGTGGAGCGGGCCGAGGGGGGTGCTAGACGACGAGGTTGAGCAGGAGCACGAAGACGAGTCCCGTCACCGACAGGATCGTCTCCATGAGCGACCAGGTCTTGATCGTCTGGCCGACCTTGAGGCCGAAGTACTCCTTGACGAGCCAGAAGCCGGCGTCGTTGACGTGCGAGAAGAAGACCGAGCCGGCGCCGATGGCCAGGACCATGAGGGACACCTGGGTCGTCGGCATGCCGGCCGCGAGTGGGGCGAGGATGCCCGACGCGGTGACCGTGGCGACCGTGGCCGAGCCCGTCGCGAGGCGGATGAGGACGGCGACGAGCCACGCGAGAAGCAGCACCGAGAGGCCGCTGCCGGCGATCCAGGTGGCGACGAGCTGGCCGATGCCGGTGTCGACGAGCGTCTGCTTGAACCCGCCACCGGCGGCGACGATGAGGATGATGCCGGCGATGGGGCCGAGCGAGGACTCGAGCGAGGCGCCGATCTCCTTCGTGCCCATGCCGGCGCCCCGGCCGAGGGTGAACATCGCGAGGATGACCGCGATGAGCAGCGCGATGAGGGGCGTGCCGAGGAAGTCGAGGACCGTGCGGGCGACGGTGCCCTTGCCGGCGAGGATGTCGGCGAGCGCCTTGCCCATCATGAGGACGACGGGGGTCAGCACCGTGAGCATCGTGACGCCGAACGACGGGCGAGGGCCGGTCTCCGACTCGCGGGCCTCGAAGAGGTCGGGGGCGGGCACGTCGACCCAGCGGGCGGCGAAGCGCGCGAACCACGGGCCGGCGATGGCGATCGTCGGGATGGCCACGAGGATGCCGAAGCCGAGGGTGACGCCGAGGTTGGCCTTGAGGGCGTCGATCGCCACGAGCGGGCCGGGGTGCGGCGGCACGAGGCCGTGCATGGCCGACAGGCCGGCGAGGGCGGGGATGCCGACGCGCACCACGGACTGCTGGGAGCGACGGGCGACGAGGAAGATCACCGGCATCAGCAGGACGAGGCCGATCTCGAAGAACATCGGCAGGCCGATGATCGCGCCGACGGCGGCCATGGCCCAGGGCAGCGAGCGGGTGCTGCTGCGGCCGATGATCGTGTCGACGATCTCGTCGGCGCCGCCCGAGTCCGCGAGCAGCTTGCCGAACATCGCGCCGAGGGCGATCAGGGTGCCGACGCCGGCCGCGGTGCTGCCGAAGCCCTTGGTGTAGCTGTCGAGCACGTCGGCCATCGGCACGCCGGCGATCGCACCGACCGTGAGGGACCCGAGGGTGAGGGACAGGAACGGGTGGAGCCTGAAGCGCACGATGAGCACCACGAGCACGGCGATGCCGATGAGCGCGGCGGGGACGAGGCGTCCGGCGGGGATGTCGGGCAGCGTGTCGGCGGCCAACGCCGAGGAGGGCAGCAGGGAGAGCAGGTCGGCGGTCATGGGCGGGTCGCTTCCGGGTCGCGGGGGTTCAGGAGAGAGAGGGACTGGCTGACGAGCTCGTCGACGGGCTGGTCGACGTCGAGGACGGCTCCGTGCTCGCCCGGCTCGAGGGGCTCGAGGGTCGCGAACTGCGACTCGACGAGGGCCGCCGGCATGAAGTGGCCGGGGCGCCCGGCGACGCGGGCGGCGATGACGTCGGGGTCGCCGTGCAGGTGCACGAAGAAGACCTGGGGCGCCGCGGCCGCGAGGACGTCGCGGTAGGCGCGCTTGAGCGCCGAGCAGCTGGCCACGCCGCCGCTCTCCGCGTGCTCCCGCAGCCAGATGGCGATCGTCGCGAGCCACGGGCCGCGGTCGGCGTCGGTCAGCGGGATGCCGGCCGACATCTTGTCGATGTTGGCCTGCGGGTGGAAGTCGTCGGCGTCCGCGAACGGGACGCGCAGACGCTGCGCGAGGGCCGCGCCGACGGTGGTCTTGCCCGAGCCGGACACCCCCATGACGACGACCAGGGGAGGTGGGTGGTGCTGCATGTCTCCGTGACTCCTTCGTCCGGCTCGAACGACGTCTTCGTCGAGTCGCTCGACCTAGGGTGCAGCAACAAGAGCGTCTTATCAAGCCTCCGGTGAAAATAAAACAGTTTTAAGAAGGGGTTGCCGTTCATAGGACGGCCGTGTGTCAGGCTGGCCCCGTGCCCCTCGAACACCGCCCCGCGCTCCACGCGAGCGTCCTCGACGACCTCGGTCGCCAGATCGCCTCGGGCGAGCTCGCCGCGGGCACCGTGCTGCGCATCGACCAGCTCGACGAGGGCTACGGCGTCTCGCGGTCGGTCGTGCGCGAGGCCGTCCGGGTGCTCGGCTCGATGGGGCTCGTCGAGGCCCGCAAGCGCGTCGGTGTCCGGGTGCTCCCGAGCACCTCATGGAACGTCTTCGACCCGCGAGTCATCCGCTGGCGCCTCGACGGGCCGGGCCGTGAGGATCAGCTGCTCTCGCTCGGCGACGTCCGGCGCGGCATCGAGCCGGTCGCAGCCGAGCTCGCCGCCGCCCGGGCCACGCCCGACCAGTGCGGCGCCCTCATGGGGGCCGTCATGCAGATGGCGGTGCACGCCAAGTCCGGCGATCTCGAGGCCTACCTCGAGGCCGACCAGCTCTTCCACGCGACGCTGCTCGCGGCCTCCGGCAACGAGATGCTCGCCGCCCTGTCCGACGTCGTCGGCGAGGTGCTCGCCGGTCGCACCCACCACGACCTCATGCCGGCCACGCCCAACCCGGTGGCGGTGCGCTTGCACGGTGACGTCGCCGAGGCCGTCCAGTCGGGTGACGGCGTCGCCGCAGCGGCCGCCATGCAGGCCATCATCACCGAGGCCAGCGACGCTCTGCGCGACGCGGAATCGTAGGAATCCCAGCGCTTCTCGTGCGCGTACCGAGGCGGGGCAGCTCCGACCCAGACCGTCGTATGCCGTGTGGTGCCGTGCCACGGATGGTGCCACGTCCGCCGTGGGCGACCCGCTGTGGACGGCCCGCTGTGGGCCGTGCGCTCAGCTCGACGGTGGCGGCATGCCGACCGCGTCGAAGACGACCGCGGCGTCCTGGGGGTTCGACAGGGCAGCGGCGAGCGCAGGGTCCGTCGACGTCCTGACCACCGGCACCCCGTCCGCGGGCACGGGCGCGCCGGCGGTGACGGGCGCGCCGGCCGCACCCACGAGCGGCAGGGCGTTCGCGAGCCGGCCTTCGAAGCCCAGCGTGAAGTAGAGGTCGCTCGCCCACAGTCGCCCGATCCGCTGGGCCGTCTCGGGCGTCACCTGGAGCCAGACCCCGACGGTCAGGGCGTGCCCGCCGGTCAGCGGCAGTCGGAGCCGGGATCGGACGAAGCAGCCGTGCTCGGCCGACTCGAGGAAGTCCGCCCGGTCCGGGTCGCGGTCGCTCAGACCGACCCCGGCCGTGCGCTCGGCGTCCGGCAGCGCTGCGACGACGTCGGGCAGCCGGAACCGGATGTGCCGCTCGAGATCGTCGAGGTCGCCGCCGCAGCAGTAGCAGGTGGTGCCGTGGCGCTCCGCGAGCTGCTCGAGGACGAGGTCGTTGACCTCCCAGAACTGGTCGAGCCGCGGGTGCAGGAGTGCCTCGTCGCGCGTGAGCCTGCGCCCGAGAGGGGCATCGGGGGGCGCCACCAGACCTCCGGTGACGAGGCTGCACGCCGGCTCGTGCAGACCCTCGACCGACCCGTAGCGCGCGGCGAAGGTCTCGTCGGGGTGGAAGGCGCCGCGGTGGGTGCGCCCGAAGGTCACCTCGACGAACACCTCGGGGGCGGCGTGGTCGTACTCGAACGCGCTGAACCGGGCGTGGAGGCCGTCGGGGAGGCCGAGGGCGACGCCGTCGTGGGCCAGTCGCCTCCCGCCGCAGTCGGGGCACTCCTGCGCCTCGTCACGGCTCGTGAAGTCCAGGCTGAGCGTCATGGCCGAAGTGTCACACGACGGCATACGCGCAAGTGCCCACTCGACTCCGGAAGTCGAGTGGGCACTTCGCTACGGCGCTCGGCCGTCGCCGGCGGTCAGGCCAGGGCGTCGATGATCGCGTTGAAGGTCGTCGACGGGCGCATGACCGAGGCGACCTTGGCGGGGTCGGGTCGGTAGTAGCCGCCGATGTCGACCGGGTGGCCCTGCGCGTCGACGAGCTCCTGGGAGATCGTGGCAATGTCGTCCGACAGCGCCTGCGCGACCGGCGCGAACGTCTCGGCCAGGGCGGCGTCGTCGGTCTGCTTCGCGAGCTCCTGGGCCCAGTAGAGCGCGAGCCACACGTGGCTGCCGCGGTTGTCGAGCTGGCCGACCTTGCGGGCCGGGCCCTTGTTCTCGTCGAGCAACGTGCCGGTCGCCCGGTCGAGCGTCTGGCCGAGCACGCGTGCACGGACGTTGTCTGTGACGTCGGCCAGGTGCTCGAAGCTGACTGCGAGAGCGAGGAACTCGCCGAGGCTGTCCCAGCGGAGGTAGTTCTCCTTGACGAGCTGCTGCACGTGCTTCGGGGCCGAGCCGCCGGCGCCGGTCTCGAAGAGCCCACCGCCGTTGATGAGCGGCACGACCGACAGCATCTTGGCCGACGTGCCGAGCTCGAGGATCGGGAAGAGGTCGGTGAGGTAGTCGCGCAGCACGTTGCCGGTGACCGAGATCGTGTCCTCGCCCTTGCGGATGCGCCCGAGGGAGTAGGCGATCGCGTCGGTCGGCTTCATGATCTCGATGGTGAGGCCGTCGGTGTCGTGCTCGGTGAGGTACTCGCCCACCTTGGTGATGAGGTTCGCGTCGTGCGCCCGGTCGGCGTCGAGCCAGAAGATCGCCGGCTGGCCCGTGGCACGGGCGCGCGTGACGGCGAGCTTGACCCAGTCGCGGATCGGCACGTCCTTGGTCTGGCAGGCGCGCCAGATGTCACCGGCCGAGACGGCGTGCTGGAGCAGCGTCGTGCCCGAGGCGTCGACGATGCGGACGGTGCCGTCGGCGGGGATCTCGAACGTCTTGTCGTGGCTGCCGTACTCCTCCGCCGCCTGGGCCATGAGGCCGACGTTGGCGACCGAGCCCATCGTCGACGGGTCGTAGGCGCCGTTGGCGCGGCAGTCGTCGATGACGACCTGGTAGATGCCGGCGTAGGAGCTGTCGGGCAGCACGGCGAGCGTGTCCTGCTCGCCGCCCTCGCGGTTCCACATGTGGCCCGACGTGCGGATCATCGCCGGCATGGACGCGTCGACGATGACGTCGCTCGGGACGTGCAGGTTGGTGATGCCCTTGTCGGAGTCGACCATGGCGATGGCCGGCCCGTCCTCGAAGCCCTTCGCCACGGCTGCCTCGACCTCGGCGCGCTCGTCGGCGGGCAGGCCCTCGACGGCCTTGAGCACGGCGCCCAGCCCGTCGTTGGGGGACGCGCCGACGGCCGCGAGCGACCCGGCATACGTCTCGAAGAGGTCGGGGAAGAAGGCGCGCACGACGTGGCCGAAGATGATCGGGTCGGAGACCTTCATCATCGTGGCCTTGAGGTGCACGGAGAAGAGGACGCCCTCCTCCTTGGCGCGCCGCACCTGCTCGGAGAGGAAGTCGCGCAGGGCCGCGACGTTCATGAAGGTGGCGTCGACGACCTCGCCGGCGAGGACGGGGATCGACTCCTTGAGCACGGTGGTCGAGCCGTCTGCGCCCACGAGCTCGACCCGCAGCGTGTCGTCGGCGTCGATGACGACGGACGTCTCGTTGTGGCGGAAGTCGTCGGCGCCCATCGTGGCGACGTTCGTCCTGGACTCCGCGGTCCACGCACCCATCGAGTGCGGGTGCTTGCGGGCGTAGCTCTTCACCGACGCCGGCGCGCGCCGGTCCGAGTTGCCTTCGCGCAGAACGGGGTTGACGGCCGATCCCTTGATCTTGTCGTATGCCGCCCGCGCCGCCTTCTCCTCGTCGGTGGTCGGGTTGTCGGGGTAGTCGGGCAGCGCGTAGCCGGCAGCCTGCAGCTCGGCGATCGCGGCCTTGAGCTGCGGGATCGACGCCGAGACGTTGGGCAGCTTGATGATGTTGGCCTCGGGCGTCTTGGCCAGCGCGCCGAGCTCGGCGAGGGCGTCGCCGATGCGCTGCTCGGGCTCAAGGGCGTCGGGGAACGCGGCGATGATGCGACCCGAGAGCGAGATGTCACGCGTCTCGACCTCGACGCCGGCCTGCTTGGCGAAGGCCGAGACGATGGGCAGCAGCGAGGCCGTGGCCAGGGCGGGCGCCTCGTCCGTGTGCGTGTAGATGATTGTCGAGTCCAACGCGGGTGCTCCGTTCGGGTTGCTGGTCGTGCCGAGATCCGAGTACGAGGGATCCTGAATAAATCTTGATGTCAAGATATCCGATGCAGGCCGGCCGTGGGGTCGCCGTCCCATCCTGCCGGGGTGGTCTGCGCCACGCCAGAGACCGCCCTCCTAGGGTGGAGCGGGTGAGCACCGACGCCTCTGCCCGTACCCCGGCCGACCACCCGGCTCTCGACGCGACCATCGACGCGGCCATCGACCGGACCACCGATCCCGCCATCGACCCCGCCACCGCTCGGCACCTCGACCACCTGCTCGCCACCGAGCAGCGCCGTGGGCGGCTGCCGTCGGTCGCGGCGGCCGTCGTGCGGGACGGGTCGCTGGCCTGGTCCGCCGCTGTCGGCTCGGTCGACGGCCGCGTCGGGGGAGTGCCGGCCGACAGCGACACGCAGTACCGGATGGGCTCGATCACCAAGACCTTCGTCGCGGTCGCCGTGATGCGGCTGCGGGACGCCGGGCGCCTCGACCTTGGTGACCGGTTCGACGACCACGTGCCCGGATCGCACCTCGGCGGCGCGACCGTCGCGCAGCTGCTGTCTCACGGCGCCGGGGTCCAGGCGGAGACCAACGGCCCCTGGTGGGAGCGCACCCCGGGCGGCTCGTGGGCCGAGCTCGCGGGATCGCCTGTGGGACAGCGCTTCCGGGCCGGTCGTCGCTTCCACTACACCAACGTCGGCTTCGCCGCGCTCGGCGAGCTCGTCGCCCGTGCGCACGGCACCGACTGGTTCGAGGTGGTCCGACGCGATCTGCTGGACCCCCTCGCGATGACGCGCACGACGACCCGTCCGGAGGGCAAGGCGGCGCCGGGGCTGGCGGTGCACCCCTTCGCCGACGTGCTCCTTCCCGAGCCCGAGCACGATGCCGGGGCCATGGCGCCCGCCGGGCAGCTGTGGTCGACCGTCGAGGACCTCGCCCGGTGGGCCGCCTTCGCCGGCGGTGACACGGCCGAGGTCCTCTCGACCGACACGCTCGCCGAGATGTACGAGCCGCACACCCTCAACGACGACCCCGGGCAGGCGTGGACCACCGCGCACGGGCTCGGCTGGCAGGTCTGGAACGTCGACGGCACGAGGTATGCCGGTCACGGCGGCTCGATGCCCGGCTTCCTCGCGGGCCTGCGGGTTCACGTCGAGTCCGGTGACGGGGTCGTCGTGCTCGCCAACAGCACGACCGGGATGGGGACCGTCGTGCCCGACCTGCTCGCGGCATACCTCGAGCGCGAGCCGCGGACACCAGCGCCGTGGCACGCAGAGGGCGACCCGTCCGTGCTCGAGCTCGTCGGCACGTGGCACTGGGGCCCGTCCGTGTCGACGGCCAGGGTCGTGGGCGCGCACCTCGTGCTCGGCGAGCCCGGCCGCGCCCGCGGCAGTCGCTTTGCGCGGGTGGGTCCCGACGAGTGGGTCGGCCTCGACGGCTACTACACCGGCGAGCCGCTGCGGGTCGTGCGCGCTGCCGACGGCGTGCCCTCGCACCTCGACCTCGCGTCGTTCCGCTTCACCCGCACGCCCTACGACCCGGCGGCCGACGTGCCCGGCGGCGTGCACGAGGGCGGCTGGCGCTAGTGGATGCCGCCTCCGGCAAGCCCTCGCCGACCGGGCCGACCGGGCCGACTTGGCCGACCGGGCCGACCGGGCCGCCCGGGCCGACGGCCCCGACGGCACCGACCGGCCTCGCCGGCCTCGTGTGGCCGCGGCGCACGCAACGGCTCTCCCTGCGCCCTCTCACCCTCGACGACGTCGACGCGGTCCTCGCGTTCCGTTCCCTCCCCGAGGTCGTCGTGCACCTCAGCCACGACGTGCTGGAACGGGACGAGGTGCGGGACCGGATCGCCCGGCGCATCGAGCGAGGGCGTCCGGGGGCGAGTGACCCACTGCTCGGACTCGCCGTCGAGGAGCTGCGCACCGGCCGGCTCGTCGGGGACGTGATGCTGCGGATCGAACCGAGTCACAGCATCGCCCGGTCGGGAAGTGGCGAGTGGGAGGGGACGATCGGCTACGCGCTCCACCCGGACGTCCACGGTCGCGGCCTGGCGGCCGAGGCCGCGACCGAGCTGCTCGTCATCGGCTTCCGCGACCTCGGGCTGCGCCGCATCACGGCCGACGCCTACGCCGACAACGTGGCCTCGAACCGCGTCCTGCGCCGCATCGGCATGCGGCTCGAGGCAACGACCTTGGCCAAGTCGCTCGGCAAGGACGGGACGTGGCTCGACGACAACACGTGGGCGCTGCTGCGCGAGGAGTGGGCCGGCTGATCGCTGCCGCACTCCCGGGCCGGCACTCCGGTTGGGAACGGTGCGGTGAGCACCGGGAATGACCGTGGGCCACGCGCCGGAAGGGAGTCCGGCGCGTGGCCCACGGCCGGCCGTGGCCGACGAGGGAGGGCGTCGGCCCTGGCGGGCGGATGAGTTCGAGTGCGATGAGTTCGAGTGCGATGAGTTCGAGTGCGGTGAGCCGGAGTGCTACCTGCGGCTCGAGGGAGAGCCCGGGGTCAGCACCAGGGGTAGATGAACAGGCTGTTGGCCCCCGCGCGGTGGTCGGCGAGCACGACGCTCAGCGGGATCGGGTCCGGGACGCCGCTGATGTCGGCCCCGGGCCGCACGGTCACGCCGGCTGCGACGGCCAGCGAGATCGGCAGCCCGTCGCGGGCCACCGTGCTGAACAGGCCGAGCGACTTGAGGGTGTTCATCCCGGCCCGCATGCAGGCCGTGTCGGGTGCGGGTGCGGCGGATGCCGTGCCCGCCGTCGACAGGATCGCCGTGGAGGCCAGAGCAGCGGCTGCTGCGAGGGGGAGGATCCTCATGCGTGACTCCTTCGTCAGCCCCGAGTGTGGATGGTGAGGTGTCGCCGTGACGTGTCGCCGATGACAGGTGCATCTGCTCGTGTCGATGGTTTGTCGAAGGTTCGACGAGACTCAATCTCACACCCCTTCCACAGGTTGTCAAGGGTTCGTCAAAGGTTGGCTCGGCCTGCCTCGGCGAGCAGCCCGCGCGGGTCTGTCGCGCCCTCGGTGGCCTCCTCGGGAGCAGGGTGTGGGCGGCGCGGCCACCAGAAGCGGTCGCCGAGGACGATCGCGATGGCCGGCACGAGCAGGGTGCGCACGACGAGGGTGTCCAGCAGGACGCCGACGCAGATGATGACGCCGATCTGGGCCAGGACGACGAGCGGCAGCACGCCGAGCACGGCAAACACCGCGGCGAGCAGGATGCCGGCGCTCGTGATGACACCGCCCGTGGCGGCCAGCCCGCGCAGCATCCCCTGGCGCGAGCCGTGGGTGCGCGACTCCTCCCGGGCCCGCGTCACGAGGAAGATGTTGTAGTCCACGCCGAGGGCGACGAGGAAGACGAAGGCGAAGAGTGGCGCACTGTCGTCGAGCGCGGAGAAGCCGAGGACCTTCGTGAAGATCCACCACGAGGCACCGACGCTGGCGAGGAACGTCGCGACGACCGTGGCGACGA
This sequence comes from Terrabacter aerolatus, assembly GCF_007991735.1. Lineage (GTDB taxonomy): Bacteria > Actinomycetota > Actinomycetes > Actinomycetales > Dermatophilaceae > Terrabacter > Terrabacter aerolatus. The sequence continues at coordinate 58,200 of NZ_BJYX01000019.1, forward strand.
GGACGAGGGGTGCGACGACCGAGCGCAGGAGCAGGCCGAGGGCCAGCAGGACGAGCGCGAGCACGATCGGGAAGATGACGAGCCGGTCGCGCGACGAGGCCTCGGCCTGGTCGAGAGCGACGGCCTCGGTGCCGGCCACGTGGCTCTGGGGGAGCGAGGTGAGTGCGGTGCGGAGGGCGCGCACGGTCTGCGTGGCCTCGTCGGAACCGGGCGCACCCTGGATCACCGCGTCGACCTCGGCGACGCCGTTCGCCTGCGTGACCGTGCGGGCGCCGGCGATGCCCTCGACGGACTTCGCGGCGGAGCTGACGGCGACGGGGTCGGCCGTCGTGACGATGACGGCCGGGTCCGCGCTGCCGGCCGGGAAGGACTGCGCGAGCCGCTCGCCGGCGGCGATGGCCTCGGGCTTCTTCAGGAACTGGTCGGAGGGCCCCAGTCCGGTGTCGATGGCGCCGATGCCGACCGCCATGATTGCGAGGACGACGAGAGTCACGCCGATGATCCGCCTCGGGTGGGCGGCGACGCGGTCACCGACCCGGCGCCACAGCGAATGGCCGTCGACGAGGGACGCCTGGCCCTCGCGCGGGACCTTGGGCCAGAAGATCCAGCGGTCGAAGACGACGAGCGCGGCAGGCAGGACGAGCAGGACGAAGACCGCGGCGACGACGACCCCGACGGCGCACGCGAGTCCGAGGCCCCGGGTCGCCGGGAAGAGCGCGAGGAGCAGCGTCAGCAACCCGATGACGACGGTGACCGCGCTCGAGAGGACGGCCCCCCCGGTCCGGCGCAGGGCGAGGGACATGGCCTCCCGCCGGTCGGCGTGGCTGCGCAGCTCGTCGCGGTAGCGCGAGATGAGCAGCAGCGCGTAGTCGGTGCCGGCGCCGAAGACGAGGACCGAGAGGATGCCGATCGTCGACTCGTCCCAGACGACGGAGAAGGCGGCCAGCGTGTGCGTGGCGAGCACGGCTGCGAGTCGGTCCGCGACACCGACGACCAGGAGCGGGAAGATCCAGAGGATCGGGCTGCGATACGTCAGCACGAGCAGGAGGGCGACGACCGAGGCGGTGGCGATGAGCAGGCGGGTGTTGGCGCCCTCGAACACGGCAGCGAGGTCCGCCTGGACGGCCGCCGGTCCGGTGACCTGCGCTGTGACGCCGGCCGGCAGGTCGGCCTTGACGGTCTTGCGGATGTCACCGACGAGGGCGGCCGTGGCGCCGGCATCGGTCGCGTCCACCGGCACGACCGCGAGCGCCGCCGTGCCGTCCTCGCTGCGCTGCACCGGGGCCCGGCCGGCGGTCGGCAGCTGCGCGACACGGCCCTCGATCGCGGTGAGGTCGGCCGGGCTGAGGGTGCCCGACGACCTGCTGAAGACCACGACGGCCGTCGAGCCCTCGGACTCGGGCAGTCGCTCGCGGAGCTGGAGCGCGGCGGCGCTGTCCGAGCCCACGGGAAGGGCGTCGGTCGAGCTCGTCGTCCGCCCGGCCTCTCCCACGACGCTGACGACGCCCATCGCCCCGGCCAACGCCAGGATGACGATCGCCACGGCCCACCACTTGCGCGTGATCCTGTCGGTCACCGAGCGCACACCACACCTCCGGATAGGATGAGTAACAGGGTTACTCAGAAGATTACTAAGTTGGTGAGTGATATTAGCAGCAGGAAGAGCGCCGGGACACCACCGGCCCCGCGGCGTGCTCGGGCACCCCGGGGCGAGGCGACCCGTGACGGTTCTGCGCAGGCCCCCGACCGTCTCCCGGAGGTCGGGCTCGTCCCGGGCGTGCCCGCCTGGCGCACCACCGGCACCCTGTCGGCCCTCCAGGAGCTCGTCGAGGTGTCGGAGACCGTGCCCGCGGTCGTGGCCCGGAAGGCCGGGCTGAGCACGTCGGAGCTGCACTCGCTGCGCCACCTCATGCGCGGCCCGATCGGACCCGTGGACCTCGCCAAGGTGCTCGGGGTGACCTCGGCGGCGTCCTCGGGGGTCGTCGACCGCCTCGTGGGTCACGGGCACGCCGAGCGCCGCGCGCACCCCGACGACGGACGCCGGACCGAGGTCGTCATCACCGACAGCGGCCGCGCGGAGGTGCTGGCGCGGATGACCCCGATGTTCGAGAGACTGGCGGAGCTCGACGCCACGCTGGACGACCATGATCGCGTCGTCGTCGAGCGCTACCTCCGTGGCGCCATCGCCGCCATGAAGAACCTCATGGCCTGACCCGGGTCCGCCGATCTGGGCGCGTGCCGACCGCCGGGCACCGACCGCCCGACAAGCCTGCTCAGAGGTGGACGTTGACCGCCTCGGCCGCCCGCTGGCCGGAGACCAGGGCGCCCTGGATCGAGGCCGTGTCCCGGTGGTCGCCGCAGACGAAGACGCCGTCGCCGAGCGTCACGGGCGACCTGACCTCGAGTGGTGGGGTCATCGCCGGCAGGGCCGCGGCGACGCGGTGACGGGTGACGACGCGCCAGTCGGAGGTGTCGCAGCCGTAGATCTCCCCGACGTGGCGCAGGACGTCGGCCTCGGGCGCGTCCCCGTCCGGTCGGTCGAGCAGGCACGTCGCCTCGACGAGGTGCCTGGTGGGCGGGGCGTAGCTCGGGGCCACGGCGGTCATGACGGCGGTGTTCCAGACCGGGCCGGGTGCCACGGAGTCGCGGCGACGCCCGTCGACGGCGACGAGCGGCAGCGTGTGAGGTGGCTCGGGCGCCTCGAACCACCACGTGACGAGGCCCTTGGTCGCCGGCTCCGGCAGTGCCGTGAGATCGGACGCACCGACGGGGTCGGTCGCGACGACGGCACTGCGGGCCCGGAGCCGCCGGCCGTCGACACGGACGTCGACGCCGCCATGGACCGGCGTGATGCTCTCGACGTGGCTCTCCAGCCGCACCCGGTCGCCGAGCGGGGCGGCGCCCTGCTCGGGGAGGGCCTGCATGCCTGTCGCGGGCACTGCGGGGCGACCGAGCGCGAACATCCGGACGAGCAGCTTGGTGAAGTTCGCCGAAGAGGTGCCGTGGCTGTCGACGAGGACGCCGGCGAGGAACGGGTCGAGCACCTCGTGACGCAGCCGGCCCGTGACCCCGGCCTCGTCGAGGGACTCCGCGAGGGTCGAGTCCGGCTGTGCGAGAACGGTCTTCGGATCGGCGATGACTCGCGCGGTCCACCGGGTGACGCCGGCGAGCTCACGCGGGTGGAGGTAGCCGCTGCGCATCGTCCGGGCGAGCAGTCGGGGCTCGCGCACCGGGTCGGCGAGCACCTGCAGCCCGTTCGAGCGGCGCACGAGCACGCCCGACCCGAAGGGCTTGAGGTCGAGGGTCGACACGTCGACCCACCGCCGGACCGCGGGGTAGGCGGGGTTGAGCACCTGGAAGCCGCGGTCGCAGCGGAACCCGTCGACGACGTCGGTGCGGATGCGTCCGCCGACCGCGTCGGACGACTCGAGGACGACGACCTCGTGACCGAGCTCGGTCAGTCGTCGCGCACACCGAAGCCCTGCCAGCCCTGCCCCGACGATGACGACGTCAGCGTCCACGAAAGGATCACCCCACTGCTCGAGTCCGGCCCCCGGACGCAGCGTAGACCCCGCGGGGTGGCTGCGGGCGGCTGAGCGCGAGGCATCCGGAGCCGGTGGCCCGCCGGTCCGCGACGCGCCGTCAGCCGGTGACGACACGCCGCCACGACGGCGCGGCGCAGCGGTCCGTCAGATGGCGTGCAGCCGTCGCGACGCCTCGGGTGCCGCCGCCCGTCCGGCGTGCCGGCGCCACGCCGCGACCACGACGATCGCGGCGGCGACGACGGCAGCGACACCCGTCGCGACCGACCGTGGCTCGTCAGCGAGGCGACCCACCGCGATCCAGGCGAGACCCCAGGCCATCGCAGCGGCGACCGCCCAGCGCCCGCCGAGGCGACGGGCGAAGACGACGCCGAGCCCGGCCGCGACGGCGAGCACGGCCACCGCGGCCACCTGGTTGGCCGTGGCGCCGAGGTCGACTCCCGAGTCCACGAGTGCCGCAGTGATGTTCGCGCAGGTCGCGACGGCGACCCAGCCGAGGTAGAGGCCGAACGTCCCGTCGAGCACGACTCGTTCCCACGTGGTCGCGGAGGGTGATCGCGTCAGACGGTGCAGCAGGACGCCGAGGCTCAGGGCGAGCGCGACGATGACGACGACGCTGACCCAGATCCAGCCCCGCTGGGTGACGAGCAGCCATGCGGCGTTGAGCACCATGGACGCGGCCGCGAGCCAGCCGGTGGTGCGCACCCGGTCGCGAACGGCGTTGACGGGCAGGGCCTGCCACACGGCATACGCCAGCAGTCCCACGTAGATCGGGGTCCAGATCGAGAAGGCCGGACCGGCGGGCGCGACGAGGGTGGCGGTGGCGGCGAGGGCGCCCCCGGAGGACTCCTCGACCCTCGTGCCGAGCACCCCGACGCCGAAGAGCGTGCCGACGACGCAGAAGATCTCGGCGGCGACGACGGCGAACCGACGCACCTGGTCGGCGGTCGTCAGGTCGGGGCGCGGGCTGGCGGATGTGGTCACGTCGATCACCTCAGTCGCTCGGGAGATTGCTCATCCAGTTAGCGACCCTAACAGGCCGGGCGTTCGGCCTCACCCGCGCAGGCGCACCGACAGGCACGTGACGCAGCCCTCGAGTTTCTCGAACTCGGAGATGTCGACGGTCGTCACGTCGTGCCCACGGGCGGCGAGGAGCTGGGCCGTGCGCGGCGCGGACGCCGACAGGAGCACCGACATGCCGCCCAGCAGCACGACGTGCGCGCCGGACTCCTCCGGGACGGCGAGGAACCGGGACCACACCGTCGGGTCGTCGACGAGCGGCGGGAAGCCGAGCACCGTGCCGTCCGGCAGCGCCGTGACCGCCGACTTGAGGTGCAGCACCTTCGACACCGGCACCGGGACGACCTCGACCCGGTGCCCCTCGAGCGCCTGCCGCAGCTGGTCGACCCCGGCCTGGTTGGTGCGGCCACCGACCCCGACCCACACGACGTGTCCGTGCTTGAGCACGTCGCCGCCGTCGAGCGTGCCCGGCTCCTCGATCGCGACGGTGCGGTAGCCGTGGGCCTGCACCGCCTCGCGGACGCCGACCTGCTCGGCGCGGCGCCCCGGAGCACCGGATCGGCACAGGACCGCGACGTCGCCGTGCACGACGACCTGGTCCTCGATGAAGACGCCGTCGGGACAGTCGTCGGCCGGTGCGGCCTCGACCACCGACCAGCCGCGACGGCGCAGGACGTCGACGTACTCCTGCCACTGCCGCAGAGCGAGGGCGCCGTCCACCGCGCCCGACCGCTCGACGTGCGTCACGATCCCGTCCGCGAGTCGGGGGGACGGTCGGCGGACGAGCGCGAGGCGACGGTGCACGCGCTCACTCTAGGGGCGGCGACGCCGCCGGCGGCCTAGCGTGGAGGCGTCCCCGCGGCCGAGCACCCGCCGGCCGCCCGGCGGGGGAGACCTTGTCGCGGAAGGGACTTGACCCTGACGCCGCGTGAGGCAACAGGCTCGTCCGCATGACCGGAAGGACGCAGGAGATGACCAGCTGGACGGTGGGACAGGTCGCCGAGCTCTTCGGCGTGACGGTGCGCACGCTGCACCACTACGACGAGATCGGCCTGCTCGTCCCGAGCGAGCGCTCGCGGGCGGGCTACCGCCTCTACACCGACAGTGACCTCGCGCGGCTGCAGCAGGTCGTGGTCTACCGGCGGCTGGAGATGCCGCTCGAGGAGATCGCGACGCTGCTCGGCGGCGGTGAGGACGCGGCCACGCACCTGCGCCGTCAACGCGCGACGGTCATGTCCCGGCTGGACGAGCTGCGCGAGCTCGTCTCGGCCATCGACCGAGCACTGGAGAGAGAGATGAACGACCAGCCAGCCACCACCGAGGACCTCAAGGAGCTCTTCGGCGACGGGTTCAAGGACGAGTACCAGCAGGAGGCGGAGCAGCGCTGGGGCGAGACCGACGCATGGAAGCAGTCGGCCGCGCGGACCAAGGGCTACACCAAGGCCGACTGGGTGCAGGTCAAGGCCGAGGCGGACGCCGTCAACGCGGCCTTCGTCTCAGCCCTGCGCGCCGGGGAGCCCGCGACCGGCGACGCCGCCATGGACGCCGCCGAGCAGCACCGCCTCCACATCCAGGAGCGCTTCTACGACCTCACCCACGACTTCCACCGCGGGCTCGCCGACATGTACGTCGCCGACCCCCGCTTCACGAAGACGTACGAGGACATCGCCCCCGGCCTCGCGGCATACGTCCACGACGCGATCCATGCCAACGCCGACCGGCACGCAGCCGCGGACTGACCGCGCGCCGTGCCGGGCCGAGTGGTGCGCAGCCGCTCGGCCCGGCACCTGCTGCCCTCCGCTCTCAGGCGCAGGACATGTGGTCGAACGACACCGTCACGGTCCCGTTCGCGTTGAGCGTGGCCTGGGCGTTGTCGTGGAACTGCAGGTGCGACCCGTCCGAGCCGGTGGCGTTGACGTCGAACGTGCTGTGCTCCACGCCGTTGCGCAGGTTGTTCTCGTCACCGAACCACGTGGCGAAGTGGCCGGTGTAGGTGGCCTTCGAGGCGTCGTCGGGGGTGAAGGTGAACCGGCCCTCCACGGTGCCCGTGAACCACGAGCCGGTCTTGTTGACGGTGCCGTGGAAGACCTGGTTCTCCAGGGCGTCGATCGTGCCCGGGTCGCCGGTGCACGGGTTGACGGTGGTGAAGACGTCGACGACGGCGTGCTGGTTGTCGGTGAAGGTGACGGCCCCGTTGCCCCCGGCTCCGGCCGCCCCCACCCCCGCCCCGGTGACCAAGAGCGCTGCCACGCCTGCGGTGGCGCACGCGCCACGAATCCTGAGTCGGCTCATGCGACTCCCCCTCTACAGATGTTTCCCGGTTGCCCCCGAGAGGGGTCTGGTGGCCCCACCTTCGAGGGTCCTCCCCGCCGTCCCGTGTCGCGGCGGAACCGCGAGAACCGGTGGTGCCCGTCACCGCGACGGACGGCGACGCCCACCAGCTGAGCGGGCCCGGACCCCGTCCGGGACACGCCGTAACCTTGTCGCATGCGAGTCGGAGTCTTCGGTGCCACGGGTCAGGTCGGCGGGGTCATGCGTGCCGTCCTCGAGGAGCGGGACTTCCCGGTCACGCAGGTGCGGTTCTTCGCATCGGCGCGCTCCGCCGGCACGACGCTGCCCTTCAAGGGCGATGACGTCGTCGTCGAGGACTCGGCGACCGCAGACTTCTCCGGGATCGACATCGCCCTCTTCTCCAACGGGGGCGCCGCGAGCCGTGAGCTCGCGCCCAGGGTCGCGGCGGCCGGCGCGACGGTCATCGACAACTCGAGCGCGTGGCGCAAGGACCCCGACGTCCCGCTCGTCGTCTCGGAGGTCAACGCCGCCGACCTCGACGACATCCCCAAGGGCATCGTCGCCAACCCCAACTGCACCACGATGGCCGCGATGCCGGTGCTCAAGCCGCTCCACGACAGGGCCGGCCTCGTGCGCCTGCACGTGAGCAGCTACCAGGCCGTGAGCGGCTCGGGCGGCGCCGGCGTGCAGGAGCTGGACCGCCAGCTCAAGGGCGCGTATGCCGCGGGCGACCCCACCGGGCTCGCGCTCGACGGGCGTGCGGTGGCCGTTCCCGAGGCCCAGCTGTATGCCGTGCCGGTCGGCTTCAACGTCGTGCCCCTCGCAGGGTCGATCGTCGACGACGGCTCGCTCGAGACCGACGAGGAGCAGAAGCTGCGCAACGAGTCGCGCAAGATCCTGCACGCCCCCGACCTGCGCGTCTCGGGCACGTGCGTGCGCGTCCCCGTCTTCACCGGCCACAGCCTGGCCATCCACGCCGAGTTCGCCGAGGACATCTCGCCCGAGGAGGCGCTCGACCTGCTCAAGAACGCGCCGGGCGTCATCGTCACCGACGTGCCCAACCCGCTCGAGGTCGCCGGCCGCGACGAGGTCTTCGTCGGGCGGGTGCGCGCCGACCAGGCGGCGCCCGAGGGCAGGGGCCTCGTGCTCTTCGTCGTCGGCGACAACCTGCGCAAGGGGGCGGCCCTCAACGCGGTCCAGATCGCCGAGGAGCTCCTCGCGCGCCGCTGACCCCGGCCCCTGCCTTCGCCCCAGCCCAGGCCCCGGCAACACACCGAGCAGTCGCCAACCCCGCACGGCTACAACCGTCGTGGTTGGCGACTGCTCGGTGTGTTGCGGGGTAGAGGGGTGGGGTGTGCGGCGCGGTGGCGTGAGGACGGGGGGCCTCGTGTCCGGGCAGTCGCATAGGGTCGGGGCGTGACGGAGAACCTCGCGGCCGCGACCCACCGAGTCGACACAGCCCCCGGGCTCTTCGTGTGCTTCGAGGGTGGCGACGGCGCCGGCAAGTCCACCCAGGCCCGGCTGCTGACCGAGGTGCTCGAGCAGCGAGGGCGTGAGGTCGTCGTGACCCGCCAGCCGGGTGGCACGCCGCTCGGCACGCAGATCCGCGAGCTCGTCCTGCACGGCGACCACGTCGCTGCCCGGGCCGAGGCGCTGCTCTTCGCGGCCGACAAGGCGCACCACGTCGACCAGCTCATCAGGCCGGCGCTCGCCGCGGGGCAGGTCGTCATCACCGACCGCTACGTCGACAGCTCGATCACCTACCAGGGGGCCGGCCGCGAGCTCGGCCGCGACGAGATCACGGCGCTGCAGCACTGGGCCGTCGGCGGTCTGCTGCCCGACCTCACGATCGTCCTCGACGTCTCGCCCGAGGTGGGCCGGGAGCGGCGGGGCGACGAGCACGACCGCCTCGAGTCCGAGGCCGACGCCTTCCACGCTGCGGTGCGCCGCGGCTACCTCGAGCTCGCCGCGGCCGACCCCGGCCGCTACCTCGTCCTCGACGCGACCCAGACCGTCGAACGGCTCCACGCCGCCGTCGTGGACGGGGTCGACCGCGTGCTGGCCGGTCGCCCATGACGGTCTGGGACGACCTCGTCGGCCAGGAGCCGACCGTCGAGACGCTGGCGCGGGCCGTCAGCGACGAGTCCGCCATGACGCACGCCTGGCTCTTCACCGGGCCGCCCGGGTCGGGCCGGTCGACGGCGGCCCGTGCCTTCGCGGCAGCCCTGCAGTGTCCCGACGGCGGGTGCGGGCAGTGCCGCGAGTGCCGCACGGCGCTCGACGGCAGCCACGCCGACGTCAAGGTCGTCGCCACCGAAGGCCTGTCGATCAAGGTCGCCGAGGCCCGGGCGCTCGTGCAGGAGGCCGCCCTGCGCCCGTCGGTGGGCCGGTGGCGCATCATCATCATCGAGGACGCCGACCGCCTCACCGCCTACACCGACGCTCCCGCCGACGCCCTCCTCAAGGCCCTCGAGGAGCCGACGCCGCGCACCGTCTGGATGCTCTGCGCGCCGAGCCTCGAGGACGTCATCGTCACCATCCGCTCCCGCTCTCGCCACGTCCGGCTGCGCACGCCCCCCGTCGACGCCGTCGCCGACCTGCTCCAGCGCCGCGACGGCATCGACCCCGCCATGGCGCTGTATGCCGCCCGCGCCGCCCAGTCGCACATCGGGCTCGCGCGCCGGCTGGCCCGCGACGAGCAGGCCCGCATCCGTCGCCGTGACGTCCTCGCCATGGCGACGAAGATCCTCGGCGTCGGGGACGCCATCGGAGCCGCAGCCGACCTCGCCCAGATCGCCGACGAGGAGTCGACCGCGTCGAGCGCCGAGCGAGACGCTGCCGAGCGGGCCCGACTCATGGAGACCCTCGGCGCCGACCCGACCGCCCGCACCCAGCCGCCGCACATCCGCTCCCAGGTCGCGGCGCTCGAGCGCGAGCAGAAGACCCGCGCCACCCGCGCGGCGCGTGACGTCGTCGACCGCGCCCTCGTCGACCTGACGTCGATCTACCGCGACGCGCTCGTGCTGCGCCTGCGCTCCGACGTCGACCTCGTCAACCCCGACGCCGTCGACAAGGTGCGGGCGCTCGCCGGCGTCTTCACCCCCGAGCAGCTGCTCGCCGCGATGGACGCCATCCACGAGGCCCGCGACCGCATCAACGCCAACGTGCCGCCCCTGCTCGCCCTCGAGGCCATGGCCCTGCAGCTGCGTGTGCCCCGTGAGCTCGGCGTCTGAGCGCACCCGCGGGCCCGGCCACCCGGCATCCGGCCTCGATGCGGTCACGACCCCCCGTCGAGGAGGTCGCGCTCAGGTCCACCCGTTACGGTTTCGGGCATGACGACGCGCCCTGCCGCCATCTCCCGTGCCCTGACCGCCGCTGCGGCGGCACTGGCGCTGGTGCTGTCCGCGGCGGCGTGCACGACGCCCGACGAGCCCGTGGCCCCCGGCGCGAAGACCGGCATCCCCGCCGCGACGGCGGCCCCCACGCCCGCCCTCGCGCCGTACTACGCCCAGAAGCTGGACTGGAAGAAGTGCGGCGCCCTCGAGTGCGCCGACCTCCGGGTCCCGCTCGACCACGCCGCGCCCGACCCCTCGACGGACCTGACGATCAAGGTCGCCCGCGTTAAGGCCCGTGACCAGGCCAAGCGCCTCGGCTCCCTCCTCGTCAACCCCGGTGGTCCCGGCGCGTCCGGCATCGACTACGTCCGCGGGGGCGCCGAGACGATCGGCGGACCCGAGGTGCGCCGCTACTACGACCTCGTCGGCTTCGACCCGCGCGGCGTCGCGAGCTCGGACCCCATCGACTGCCTCGACGACAAGGCCCTCGACCGCTTCCTCGCCGCGGACCCGACGCCTGACACCCCCGCCGAGGAGCAGGTCCTCATGACGGAGGCCAAGGCCATGGCCGACGGCTGCCAGAAGGACAACCCCGAGCTCGTCAAGCACCTCTCGACCGCCGACGCGGCGCGCGACATGGACATCCTGCGGGCCGCCGTGGGCGACACCCAGCTGAACTACCTCGGCAAGTCCTATGGGACCTTCCTCGGCTCCACCTACGCCGACCTCTTCCCCAAGCGGGTCGGTCGCGTCGTTCTCGACGGCGTCGTCCCGCCCGACCTGACGAGCGCCGAGCTCGGCGAGGGCCAGGCCCGCGGCTTCCAGATCGCGACCCAGGCCTACGTCGAGGACTGCGTCAAGGAGGACTGCCCGCTCGGCTCCACCCCCGCGGCAGCCCTCAAGGGCCTCGACGACTTCTTCACCCAGGTCGACCAGAAGCCCCTGCCGACCGGCGACCCGAGCGCGCCCCTGCTGACGGAGGGCTGGGCCCGCCTCGGGGTCGCGGTCGCCCTCTACGACCAGGGCTCGTGGAGCATCCTCACCGACGCGCTCAAGGAGGCCAAGGCCGGCAACGGCCAGAGCCTGATGCAGCTGGCTGACGCGTACGCCGGCCGTCGCCCCGGTGGTGGTTACGACGGCAACCTCATGGAGTCGATCTTCGCCGTCAACTGTCTCGACCGGCCCGACAGCCCGAACCTGTCGGCCTACGAGAAGTACGCCAAGGACTTCTCCGCCAAGGCCCCGACGTGGGGAGCCAACCTCGCCTGGGGCGCGCTGCCCTGCGGGGTGTGGCCGGTCAAGTCGGCCGTGGGCCCGCACCAGGTCCACGCACCCGGCAGCGAGCCCATCGTCGTCGTCGGCACGACGCGTGACCCCGCGACGATCTACGAGTGGTCCAAGCGGTTGCGCGACCAGCTCGACAACGCCGTCCTCGTGTCCTACGACGGTGACGGCCACACCGCCTACGGCCGGAGCAACAGCTGCGTCGACAGCGCCATCGACGCCTTCTACGTCCAGGGTCGGGTGCCCGAGGACGGCCTCACGTGCTGAACGAGGACCCCCGTCCCGACGACCTCCCCGACGCTCCGACGGGGTATGCGGCCCTGCCGCCCTCCTACGCGCCGCCTCCTTCGCAGCCGCCCTCCTACGCGCCGCCTCCTTCGCAGCCGCCCTCGTCCTCGGCGGCCGACGGTCCGGCGCCGGCCGCACCGGCCGCGCCGGGTGGCCGGGGGGCGCCGGCCCGGTCGAGCCTGCGTCCGGTCATCGCTGCCGTCGCCGTGATCGCCGTCGTCGCGGTCGTCGTCCTGGCCGTGTGGCGCATCGGCAACCCGCCGCCCGTGGGTCAGGCGCAGGGGCCGGTGAGCTCCTCGGCGGCCCCCTCCGCGCCACCCACGCCCACCCCGACCGGAGGCGCCCCGACGTCGGGCGGCGCTGCGGCACAGGGCTACCCGGCCGCATTGGCCTCCTACTACACCCAGAAGCTGACCTGGACCCCGTGCCCCGACAACGCCAAGCAGCGGTGCTCCACGATGCAGGTGCCGGTCGACTACGCCAGGCCGACGGGTGACCGCTTCACCCTCGCCCTGCGCAAGGCGCCGGCCACCGACCCCGCGAAGCGCCTCGGCTCGCTCGTCATCAACCCGGGCGGCCCCGGCGGGTCGGGTGTCGAGTACGCCCAGTACGCGTCGTTCGTCTTCTCACCGGCGGTCCGGGCGGCATACGACGTGGTCGGCTTCGACCCACGCGGCATCGGCGCGTCCAGCCCGGTGCGGTGCCTCAGCAACTCCGACATGGACCTGCTCTTCAGCGCCGACCCGACGCCCGACTCGCCGGCCGAGCGCTCGCAGCTGCTCGCCGACGTCGACGGCGTGACCAAGCGGTGCGCGGCGCGCGGCGGTGTCCGCGCCATGCACATGAGCACGACCGAGGTGGCGCGCGACATGGACGTCATGCGCGTGCTGCTCGGTGACACCAAGCTCAACTTCTTCGGCGGTTCGTACGGCACGTTCCTCGGCGCGATCTATGCCGACACGTTCCCCGCGAAGGTCGGCCGGATGGTGCTCGACTCAGCGCTGTCCCCGAACCAGACCGAGCAGCAGGAGATGACGTACGACATCCAGGGCTTCGAGTCCTCGATCGACGCCTTCATCGGCTGGTGCGTCGCACGCACCGACTGCGCGCTCGGCACCGACAAGAGCACCGCGCGGCAGAAGATCGTCGACCTGCTCGACGCGGTGGAGAAGAAGGGCCTGACGACGAGCAAGCCCGGCCTGACCACGATCGGCGAGGGCTGGGTCGGCTTCTCGATCTTCATGTGCCTCTACTCCGACACCTCGTGGCCGACGCTGAACCAGGGCCTCGCCCAGGCCCTCACCGGCAAGGGCGACATCCTGCTGGCCAAGGGCATGTCCGTCGTCAAGCGGGGCATCACCGGCGACTACGCGCCGAGCACCTACCTGCAGGCGATGATCCCGGTGCGGTGCGCCGACTGGCCCCGGTCCTCGACCAACCCCTCGCTCAAGGCCGAGCAGAAGAAGGCGCAGGCTGCCCACCCGTTGTGGGCCCGGATGACCGGCGAGCTCTACGACAACTGCCGCACCTGGCCGACGGCCGGGCGAACCCCCAAGGGCACGACGCTCGCCCAGGGCGCCGGGCCCATCCTCGTCATCGGCAACGAGCGCGACCCCGCGACGCCCATCGGGGGCACCAAGCAGCTCGCGAAGGACCTCGCATCGGGCATTCTGCTCACTTCCGACCACGACGGGCACGGCACCTACTACGCTGGCAACTCGTGCGTGGACTCCGCCGTGGACGGGTACCTGCTCAGGGGGACGGCGCCGGCCGACGGCACGACCTGCTGAGCCGGCTGCTCGCGCCCCTCATCTCCGTCGCGATCCTCGCGACCCTCCTGCTGCTGGCCACCGGGCCCTCGACAGTGCCGGGTGCCGCTGCCGTCCGAGCGACCTCGGCCGGTCGTCCGTCGGTGGCGCCCGCGCCCGTCGGCGAGGCCGCCCGCAAGGACCGGCCGGCCACGACGCCGATCGCCTTCACCGGACCCGTCATCGCGGACCCGGCCTACCTGCGTGCCTACTACGGCAAGCGCGTCGTGTGGACGAAGTGCCACGACGACGCGGGCTACGACTGCGGGACGGTCGTGGTGCCGGTCGACTACCAGCACCCGGAGGGCGCGCGGACGCACATCGCGCTGCGGCGCCTGCCGGCCTCCGGTCCCGCGCCGCGGATCGGGTCGCTGTTCATCAACCCGGGCGGTCCGGGCGGCTCCGGCATCGAGTTCGTGGGCGAGGCGAGCTCCTTCTTCGGCGACGCCGTCCGCCAGCGCTACGACATCGTCGGCTTCGACCCACGGGGGATGGGGGAGTCCGACCCGGTCAGCTGCCTCACCGACGCCGACCTCGACGCCATGTATGCCGCCGACCCCACTCCCGACACGGCCGCGGAGCGCGCCGCCGCCCGTCGGGCCCCGGCCGAGCGCAACCGGCGCTGCCTCGCGCGCGGTGGTGCGCTCGCCGCGCGGATGGGCAGCGAGTTCGTGGCCCGTGACCTCGACGTCCTGCGCTCTGCCGTCGGCGACGAGCGGCTCAACTACTACGGCGTGAGCTACGGGACCATGATCGGCGCCCTGTACGCGTCCTTCTACACGAGCCGGGTCGGGCTCATGGTGCTGGACTCGGCCGTCCTGCCCGACGCTCTGCCCGAGCAGGCCCCGAGCCAGCAGGACGTCGATGCGGCCGCCCGTGGCTGGGCCGACGACTTCGACAAGGTCTTCGACGAGTTCTTCACGGAGTGCGGGTCGAGCGTCGAGTGTCCGCTGGGGCGGGACCGAGCCACGGCGTCCCGAGCCCTCGTCCGGTTCCTCGACGGCCTCGACCGTCGGCCGCTCGAGACCGGGTACGACAGCCTGCCCCGGTTGACGGAGGGCTGGGCGCAGACGGCGATCGACGAGGGGCTGAGGAACCACGACACGTGGCCCGAGCTCGTCGACGCCCTGGACGCCGCGGTCAACGACGGGGACGGCGGCCCGCTGGCCTGGTTCGCCATGGAGTCGACGGACCGCAACGAGGACGGCACGTATGCCGCCACGACGTTCGGGCGGTCGCACCTGCTCGTCACGTGCTCGGACTGGCCGCGGTCGCCGTGGGCCTCGGTCGTCCCCAGCCGGGACGTCCTGGCCAACCACCCGCTGTGGGCGAGGGTCCAGCCGCCGTCGCACGACCTGTGCGACGGCTGGAAGGGCGTGCAGCGCGCGACCCTGCTCCTGGACGCCGAGGTGGACACACCCGTGCTCGTCATCGGCAACGACGGGGACCGGACGACCCCCATCGAGGACACGAGGGCCCTCGCCGGTGAGATCGTCCGGTCCCGCTTCGTCACCGTCTCGGCGGACGGGCACGGCGCCTACGGACGCGACAACGACTGCGCGGACGCCGTCGTCGACGGCTACCTCGCCCACCTGCAGGCGCCCGAGAACGACTACGTCTGCGGCAAGAACACCTGAACCGATGTGCGCCGCGCGCCCGGTCGGTCGTGTCGATCGGTCGTGTCGGCCGTGTCGCCTCAGGCGGTCAGCAGGCCTCAGTCGGTGGAGACGCGCAGCACGATCTTGCCGGCCGTGTGGCCCTCCTGGTTGAGGCGGAAGGCGTCGGCGAGCTGCTCGAGGGGGAAGGTGTGCGCGACGGGCACCGTCAGGTCGCCGCGCTCGACGAGCGCTGCAAGGTGGGCGAGCTCGGCGCCGTCGGGCCGCACCCACACGTAGTGCCCCCCGGCCGCTGCGACCGAGCCGTCGGCGATCGACCCGTGCCGTCCGCCCTCCGCCAGCACGGCGGTCGTCACGTCGAGGACGTCGCCGACGAAGTCGGCGACGGCGTCCACGCCGTCGGGGGCCAGGGCGCGGATGCGGTCGACCACGCCGTCGCCGTAGGTGACCGGCTCGGCGCCGAGCTCACGGAGGCGGTCGTGGTTGCGCTCGGACGCGGTGCCGATGACCCGGGCCCCGAGCGTGCGGGCGATCTGGACCGCCAGGGACCCGACACCGCCGGCGGCGGCGTGCACGAGGAGGGTGTCACCCTCGCCGACCTCGAGGCGCTTGAGCAGGCGCAGAGCGGTCAGGCCGGCGAGCGGCAGGCCGGCCGCCTCGTCCCACGAGACCGAGGCCGGCTTGGTGGCCAGGGCCCGGACCGGCACGGTCACGAGCTCGGCGAACGTGCCGCCGTGGACGTAGTCCTTGCGGGCGTAGGCCAGGACCTCGTCGCCGGGGGAGAACTCCGGGGTGTCGAAGCCCACGGCCTCGACGACGCCCGAGACGTCCCAGCCCGGCACGACGGGGAAGCGCACGTCCATGACGGCGTCGAGGCCGCCGGACATGAGCTTCCAGTCGACGGGGTTGACCGAGGCCGACCGCACCCGCACCAGCACCTCGCCGGGCCCGACCTTGGGCCGGGGCTGCTCGGTGAGCGCGAGCACCTCCGTTCCTCCGTAGGTGTCGTACGTCATGGCACGCATGGTCTGGCCGGGGTTGCTCGTGTCGCTCATCCGGGATCTCCTCGCTCGGGTCGTGGGTCTGCAGGGTGTGGAACTGCCTGGGGGAGCAGGGGCGCCCCTGCGCTCCCCCACGGTTCAAGGTCGGGTGCACGGCGCGGCATTCCCGGTCGGTAGGGAGCGGGTGCCACAGGCTCCAGGAGACTGTTCCGGCGACTCCCGGGGCACGATTTTTCTCCGGCAGATGTCCTGCGTATACTCAACCTCCGTGTCCGGTCGCGCTCGTCGCGAGGGACACGGCCAGCCGCTTTAGCTCAGTCGGCCAGAGCGATTCACTCGTAATGAATAGGTCGTCGGTTCGATTCCGACAAGCGGCTCCGCGCAAGAGGAAAGGCCCCCAGCTCACGAGAGCAGGGGGCCTTTCCGTTTGTCCCGGGTCGTGCCCCGATCGTGCTCCGAGCCTCCTCTGGTCCCGCGGGCCGCGCGAGCCGCCGGCCTGATGGCAGACCACCGGCCGGACCTCTGGGACTGTGCGGAGTGCGGCGGCTGTCGGCGGTGGTTGATGGGCGATTTGTATGGGTAAGAGCCGTCCACCAATCCTGTCGACAGGCACCTTTGTGCTGAAACGGAGCCACCCATGAGTGAAGCCGATCTGCCTCCCGTCTCGGCGGAGGAACTCGCCGCCGAAGGAGCGACCGCCCTTCCCGACAAGGAGGTGATGTCGCTTCTCGACCTCAACGCCGACCTCAACCTCGCACTCGACGTCGCGGCTCCGATCGACCTCGGCGTGGCCGCCAACGCCAACGTGGCGGCCCCGATCAACGGAGCCGTGGGAGCCAACATCCTCTCCGTCGGCTCCGCGGATGCCGCTGTCGCCCACCAGGGGGTGAACATCGACCAGGAGCTCTCCGGCTCCGCCGTCGCCCATGCGCCCCAGCACAGCTCGATCGACCAGACGACCCCGACCGATCCCTCGTCGGCCTCGTCGACGACGCCGGCACCCGCCCCCAGCACCACGCCGACGTCATCCTCGGCTCTCAGCGGCAACCTGCTCAACATCGACGTCAATGCGGCGGCGGACGCCAAGCTGGCGGCGCCGATCGACGGTGCGGTTGCTGCGAATGCCAACGTCGCAGCACCGATCGATGCCTCGGTCTCGGCCAACGTCGGCTCCGTCGGATCCGAGGCCACGTCCATCGCCGACCAGCAGGGCTCGATCGCCCAGCACCTGACGGGGACTGCCCAGGCCACCGCCGACCAGACCTCGCAGATCCAGCAGTAGACGGCCGACGGTGACTCTCACGTCCGCGGACGGCAGGCCTTCCGAGCCGGACCTCAGCTCCGACCCTTCGGCACTGCCGTCCGCCGACGTGGGCGCTTCGACGAGAGCACCGGTCCACACCACGGGCATCGAGCTGCTCGGGACGTTGACCGGGTCCGGATATCGCAACCCCCCGTCTCTGGTGCGCCGCGCTGACGGCCAGACGGTGCAGCTCACGCCGCTGCTCTACCGGGTGCTCGAGACGATCGACGGGCAAAGGACGTACGCCGAGGTCGCCGATGAGGTCAGCCGCGCCTACGGTCGACGCCTCGCACCCCAGGACGTCCAACAGCTCACCGAGTCGCGGTTGCGGCCGCTCGGACTGGTCCGCGGGGCCGACGGCTCCGAACCGCTCGTGAAGAAGGCGAACCCCCTGCTGGCGCTGCGGTTCCGGTGGGTGGTCTCGGACCCCGCCGTGACCCGGCGGATCACGGCGCCCTTCGCCGCCCTGTTCGCACCCGTCGTGGTCGTGACGATGCTCATCGCCTTCGCGGTGATCTCCGGCTGGGTCCTGTTCACCAAGGGGCTCGCCTCGGCGACCCATCAGGCGTTCGACCAGCCGCTGCTGCTGGTTCTCGTCTTCGTCATCACGATCTTCTCCGCCGGCTTCCACGAGTTCGGCCACGCCTCGGCCTGCCGCTACGGCGGCGCGACCCCCGGCGCCATGGGCACCGGCCTCTACCTGGTTTGGCCGGCGTTCTACACCGACGTCACCGACAGCTACCGCCTCGGCCGTGCGGGCCGCCTCCGGGTCGACCTCGGGGGGCTCTACTTCAACGCGCTGATGACCGTGGCGATGTTCGCCGTCTGGTTCGCCACGCGCTGGGACGCCCTGCTGCTCATCCTCGCCGCCCAGCTGCTGCAGATGGTCCGCCAGCTGGCGCCCATGGTCCGCTTCGACGGCTATCACGTCCTCGCCGACCTGACCGGCGTTCCCGACCTCTCCGCGCGCATCGGGCCGACCTTGCGCAGCCTCGTCCCCGGGCGCGCGCCCGAGCCGGCGGCGACCGAGCTCAAGCGCTGGGCCAAGGTCGTCGTCACCGCCTGGGTGCTCGTCATCGTGCCCCTGCTGCTCGTGACCCTCGTGCTCATGGTCGTGGCGCTCCCGCGAGTGCTGGGAACCGCCTGGAACAGCGTGGTCAAGCACGCGCACGCCCTCACGGTCGACTGGGCCGGCGGGGACGTCACCGGGATCGCGGTCAGGCTGCTCGCGATCCTGGCCGTCTGCCTGCCGGTGGTCGGATCCCTCATCGTGCTCGTCCGCCTCGTCAAGACCGTCATCGCCTCCCTCTGGCGTCGGACCGCCGGTCGTCCGGGGCGTCGCGCCCTGGCCGGGCTGCTGGTCGTCACAGTCGCCGCGGGTCTCGCCTGTGCGTGGTGGCCCGATGCCAACCGCTACCGTCCGGTCCAGCCCTTCGAGAAGGGCACGGTGGTCGACGGGCTGCAGACCGCGAGCTTCGCCGGGCGCACCCCTCCGCTGTCCGACGGGCAGATCGTCGAGGGACACCGTTCCGTGTGGGCGTCCACCTCGGCCCCGCCCACCAGGGACCACCCCGAGCTTGCCCTCGTCCTCGTTCCGAAGGCGGGAGCGGCCGGTCCGACCGACCCCGGTCCGACGTGGGTCTTCCCCTTCAACCGCCCCGGCGCTCCCGCAGCCGGTGACACCCAGGCGCTGGCCGTCAACACCACCGACGGGTCGACGCTCTACGACGTCGCCTTCGCCCTGGTGTGGGCCGACGGCAGCACGGTCACCAACAGCAACGAGGCCTACGCCTTTGCCAGCTGTCGCGGATGCACGACCGTGGCCGTGGCCTTCCAGGTGGTTCTCATCACGGGGGATGCTCACGTCGCGATACCGCAGAACATCTCCGGTGCGGTCAACTACTCCTGCGTGCAGTGCGTCACCTCTGCGCTCGCCCAGCAGCTCGTCCTCAGCGTGCCCGGAGAACTCACCCCCGCGACGAAGCAGCGCCTGAACGCCCTGTGGCAGCAGATCATGACGTTCGCGGGCACCATCGAGACCATGCCCCTCGACGAGGTCCGGTCCAAGCTCCTCGACTACGAGAACCAGATCCGGTCCGTCATCGGCGTCGGGGCAGGCCCGGCAACACCCTCCACGACGCCCAGCACGACGCCCAGCACGACGGGGGCACCGTCCACGAACCCGACGACACCGCCCCCCGCACCGAGTGGGAGTGAGACCACCGGGGCCGATCCGGCGGAATCGTCAACCGCCGTCCCGTCCCCGTCAGGCACCACCTCGCAACCGACGGACTCGACGGCGCCGCCTGCGCCGACGGCGACCACCTCCGAGACCCCCGGCGTCACCGCGGCCACGCCTGCCGCTGACGCGACCACGACGCCATGAGGTGAGCGCCCTCATCCGCCTCGTGCCCTCCGGATCGGTTCGGTGCGTCATCAGGTCTGGCCCCCAGCTCATCCGAGCCGGGGGCCTTTCCCGTGTCCGGCGGCGTCCCTGCACCCGGGGCGGTTCAGCGTCCTTCCAGCATCGGCGGCGACGATCGCTGAAGCTCAGTCCAGAGCCGGATCGAGGTGCACATGGGTGCCTTGCGGGTCGGCCGACCCTCCCGTCGGAACGTTGCAACCAGTCGGCGTCGGCGCGTGGTCAGGCGCGTCGCCGCCGTGGTCGTCGCTGTGCTCGTCGTGGCTGTGGGCGTGTCCTACGGGCAGGCGCTGCTGGCGCCCGGTGATGCTCCGTTGACCGTCCGCACGGTCGAGTGGGTGCGCGACAACGGCGGTGCCGGCGTCGTCGATGCCGTGGAGAACTGGTGGTTCACCCGCAACCCTCCGCCCAACGCCGCACCCGACCCGTCGGCGCTGCCCGACCTCCCCCCGCCTCAGGCCGGCACCCGGGCGGCGGGAACCAGCCACCCCGGCAGGCCCGGTACTACCAGCGGGCCGCCCACCGTCACGATCCCCAGCGGCATCACGCCGGTCGCCCGTGAGGGCGTCTGGGTGCCGGGTCGTCTCGACCGCCAGGGCCTGCCCGCCATGTTCACCACCTTCGTGCAACCGGATCCGACACACGCGAGCGTCGTGGCGGCCGTGGCCTGGATCCGTGCGTCGGACACGGTCGGGCACCTCGTCGCGGGCACCACCCAACCCGGCGGCGACGGCTGGCCCGACGGGGCGCGCGTCGCTCCGGGAGACGTGTCGTCCCTGGTGGCGACGTTCAACTCCGGGTGGCGTTTCAAGGACCTGCTCGGGGGATTCTACGAGAACGGCCGCTACTCGCACTCCTTGCAGACGGGGGCTGGCTCGGTCGTCATCGACCGGACCGGGCGGGTGACCGTCGGCCAGTGGGGACGCGACGTCACGATGTCGCCGTCGGTCGTCGCGGTGCGCCAGAACCTGCACCTCATCGTCGACGCGGGGGCGGCGGAACCGGGGATCGCCGATGCCAGCGGGCCGTGGGGGGTGTCGAAGAACCAACGCCAGTTCACGTGGCGGTCCGGTCTCGGGATCGACGCCCACGGCAACCTCATCTACGTCGCGGGCGACGGGATGACCTTGAAGATGCTGACGGCAGCGCTGGTCGCCGCGAAGGCCACGAGGGCCGTCGAGCTCGACATGCACACGAACATGGTGTTCTTCGCGCGCTGGGCGCCCACCGCGGCCAACGGCCCGGTGTCACCGGCGAAGCTGCTGCCGACCATGCCCTCTCGCGCGGACCGCTACATCGCGCCGGACCAGCGCGACTTCTTCTACGTGACCCTGCGCTGATGGCGACGGTGAGCGCGAGGCGCGGCCCGTCGCTGGTCCTCAGCCTGGTCCAGCTGGGCCGCCCGAGGCAGTGGCTGCGCAACGTGCTCGTCGCTGCCGTGCCGATCGCCGCAGGCACGATCCTGCACCGGGACGTGCTCGTGGCCACGGCCCAGGCGTTCCTCGCCTTCACCCTGGCCGCGAGTGCGACCTACTGCCTCAACGACGTGCTCGACGCCGACGCCGACGCGCGCCACCCGACCAAGCGCAACCGGCCGGTCGCGTCGGGACGGGTGACCCCGCTCCAGGCTGTCGCGGCAGCGGCACTGCTGGCCCTGGCCGCCGTCGCGGTGAGCGGGTCCGGATCGCTTCGCTGGGTGGTCACGGGCTACCTCGTCCTGTCCGTCGCGTACTCGACGGCGCTCAAGCACCAGGCGGTGCTGGAGCTCGCCCTGGTGTCGGCCGGCTTCCTGCTCCGCGCCATCGCCGGTGGAGCCGCCACCGGAACCTCCATCAGCCGCTGGTTCCTCATCGTCACCGGCTTCGCGTCGCTCTTCGTCGTCATCGGCAAGCGGCTGTCGGAGCTGGTCAGCGTCGGCCTCGAGGACCGGACGCGGCGGGCCCTCGGGTCCTACACGCAGAGCTACCTGCGGATGATGTTCGGCGTCTGCGGGGCGGTCACCGTGACGGCATACTGCCTGTGGGCCTTCGGGCTCGGTACGGCGCCCAGCCAAGGCGTCTTCGCGGGTGTCTCGGTCGTACCGCTCGTCCTCCTGATCATGCGCTACTCCCTCGACGCAGACCTCGGGAGGGCGCAGGAGCCCGAGCAGGTCATGCTCCACGACCACGTGCTGCAGGCCCTCGGGGCCATCTGGTTCGCGTGCTTCTGGCTGGCGGCCATGTCATGAGGCTGGCCCGTGGCGACGGTGCCGAGGGGGCGGACGCTGGCGATTCGCCCGCGGCCCCCGTCGTGCAGGAGCTGACCGGCTGGGGCCGGACCGCGCCCACGGTGGCGCACGTCGCAGCGC
This sequence comes from Terrabacter aerolatus, assembly GCF_007991735.1. Classification (GTDB taxonomy): domain Bacteria; phylum Actinomycetota; class Actinomycetes; order Actinomycetales; family Dermatophilaceae; genus Terrabacter; species Terrabacter aerolatus. The sequence continues at coordinate 80,458 of NZ_BJYX01000019.1, forward strand.
CCTCGACCGTCACCGACGTGTCCCGGTTCGTCGCCGAGAGCGGATCGCGAGGCGTCATCGTCCGGGGGCTGGGACGCAGCTACGGCGATGCGGCCCAGAACGCAGGCGGTCTCGTGCTGCGACTCGGTGCCTTCGACGAGATCGGGCCGGTGGACCCTGAGACGGGACTCGTCACGTGCGGTGCCGGAGTCAGCCTCGACCGGCTCCTGCGGGAGGTGCTGCCGCGCGGCTGGTTCGTCCCGGTCACCCCTGGCACCCGTCAGGTCAGCCTGGGTGGCGCCGTCGCGGCCGACGTGCACGGCAAGAACCACCACCGTGACGGCAGCCTGTCGGCGCATGTCGCCGCGCTCACCCTCGTCGACGGCCGCGGCGTCGTGCGCAGGCTCACGCCCTCGGACGACCTCTTCTGGTCGGTGCCGGGTGGGATGGGACTGACGGGGGTTGTCCTCGAGGTGACGCTGCGCCTCATCCGCGTCGAGTCGAGCCTCATGCAGGTCGACACGACCCGCACCGGCTCGCTCGACGAGACGATGGCCGTCCTGGCGGAGTCGGACCGGACGAGCCGGTACACGGTGGCCTGGGTCGACTGCCTGGCGCGTGGCTCGGCCAGAGGGCGTGGAGTCGTCACCGCGGGCGACCACGCGACGAGCGAGCAGGCGGGGGAGCATGCGGGGGGCCAGACACGCGGGAGCCTGTCGCGGGCGCTCGGGCGCCGGCCGCTCCCGGCTCCGCCATGGGCTCCGTCCGGTGCGCTCAACCTGGTCACCGTCGGCCTGTTCAACGAGGCGTACCACCGCAGGGCCCCGCGGGCGACCCGTCGCAGCCTCGAGGGTGTCGGGACCTTCTTCCATCCGCTCGACGTCGTCGACGGGTGGAACCGGATCTACGGCTCGCGCGGCTTCGTGCAGCACCAGTTCGCGGTCGAGGACCCGGAGTGCGTGAGGCGCGTCGTCGGCAGGCTCTCGGATCGCCGGGCGCCGACGTTCCTGTGCGTGCTCAAGCGCTTGGGGCCGGCGGGGAGGGGGCCGCTGTCGTTCCCGTCACCCGGGTGGACGCTCGCGGTCGACCTCCCTGTCAGCGACTCGCTGGGCGACCTGCTCGACGAGCTCGATGCCGACGTGCTCGCGAGCGGGGGACGGGTCTATCTGGCCAAGGACTCACGACTCCGACCCGAGTCGGTCGCCCTGATGTATCCCCGTCTCGACGAATGGCGTTCCCTGCGTGACGAGCTCGACCCCGAGCACGTCTTCCAGTCCGACCTCTCACGGAGGCTGAACCTATGATCAACGCCGTCGGCGCGCCGCAGTCGATGCTCGTCATCGGGGCCACGAGCGACATCGCCAGGGCCACGGTCACGCAGCTGGCGAGTGCGGGGCGTCTGCAGCGGGTCGTGCTGGCGGGCCGGAGCGGCGCGGCCCTCGATGCCGAGGTGGAGCGGGTGCGCCGGCTCGGCGTGCCGCTCGTGACCAGTCACCACTTCGAGGCCCGGGATCGCGCGGGGCACGAGCAGGTCGTGGCAGACGCGTTCGACGCCGGCGAGATCGACGTGGTCCTCATCTGCTTCGGGGTCCTGCCGGACGAGGACCGGGTCCGGGCAGAGCCGCTCGCGGCAGCCGAGGTCGTCGACATCAACTTCACCGCCGTCGTCACCACGCTGCTCGCGTCGGCGAAGCACCAGCGCGCCCAGGGCCACGGCGTCATCGTCGTGCTCTCGTCCGCGGCCGCGGTGCGGGGCAGGGCCTCGAACGCCGTCTACGGCTCGACGAAGGCGGGGGTCGACGCGTTGGCCAGCGGGCTCGGTGACGCACTCCAGTCGACGGGGGTCTCGGTGGTCGTGGTCCGTCCCGGCTTCGTGCGCACCCGGATGACAGCCGGCCTCCGCCCGGCGCCGCTGGCCGTGACCCCGCAGGACGTGGCCGAGGCCATCGCCGCCAACCTTACCCTGGGGTCTCGCACCATCTGGGTCCCGACCTCGATGGGGTGGGTCATGGGGGCGCTCGCGGTGACGCCGCGCGCTCTCTTCCGCCGGCTGCCGATCTGACGGTCCGGGACTCCGCGCCGGGCGAGCAGGTCGGGGTGGGCGCGAGCACCGACGTGCAGAGGCCCCCGGAACGGGCGAAGGAGCCCGCCTGCGCGCGCAGGACGGGCTCCTTCGAGGCTGGTGCGGATGGGGGGGTGCGTGCCAGCCGTGGGGGTGTTACAGGTGTGACACTAATGAAGCTGTCGCCACATGTACGGACTTTCGACAAATTTGTGACGAGAAAATTCGGAATAGCGGTACATGGGGCATTTGTGGAATGCCGTGTGGCCGGCCACGGGCCGCTCCACCACCCCCGCCGCGACCGTCCCGATCTGGCACAGTGACCCGGTGAGTGAGACCCGGACAGCGGTGGGCCAGAACCTCGTGAGCGAGACCGTGTCGGTCGCCGCCGACCTCGTGGGCGCCCCGCTGCGCGTCGTCGGCGCGCCCTTTCCCGGAAGTCGACGCACGCTCGTCGTGCGCGTCCTCGACGGTGCGGGCCGGTCGTTCGTCGTCAAGCGCTACGTCACCGACGAGGGGCGCGAGGCGTATGCCCGCGAGGCGTCCGCGCTCGCGGCGATGACCGGCTTCGCGCAGACGCCGACGCTCGTGGCCGAGTCCACCGACCCGCGCCTCGTCGTCATGGGCGACCTCGGCGACGGTGGGCACCTGGCCGACGCGCTGCTCGGTGACGACGCCGACCGGGCCGTGACCACCCTCTCGGGGTGGGCCTCGGCCGTCGCGGGACTGCACACCGAGGGACGCCGGGTGCGTGACACCTTCGAGGCGGGCGTCCGGTCGCGCTCGTCGGAGCCGGTCGAGCTCGACTACCTCCCGGGCCAGCTCGCCGAGGCCGTCCCGGCGTGGGCACGGCTGGCCGCCGCCCTCGACGTCACGGCGCCCGCCGGGGTGTTCGACGTGCTCGCGACGGTGCCGGACCGGTTCCGCGTCGACGCCTCGAGCCTCTCTGCAGCCGACATGTGCCCCGACAACAACCTCGTCCGCGACGCCGGCCTCGTCCTGCTCGACTTCGAGTTCGCCCTGTGGCGGCCGATCGCCTGGGATGCGGCATACCTCAGGGTGCCGTGGCCGACGTGCTGGTGCGCCTGGTCGCTCGAGGCGGCGGCCGCGGAGCTGGCCCTGGGCCGGTGGCGTGAGGCGGTGGCCGTCGAGTGGCCCGCCACGCTGGGTGCCGACTTCGACCACGACCTGGATCTGGCGACGGAGGCGTGGGCCTGGCTCGCGGGCAGCTGGTGTCTCACCGGTCTCGTCGACGAGGAGCCAGCGCGGGTCAACCCCGTCAAGCCGATGCCACGCATGCCGGACCCAGTGCTCCGCTTCCTGCGCACCGCTGCGGCGGGTCGGGCGCTGCCCGAGCTGGCCGAGATGGCGCTGCGGCTGTCGCGGGCCGTCGAGACGACGTATGCCGCCGGCGACGTGCCGCTGGCTCCCGCGTTCTCGCGTGGTGCGTTCCGGTGACCGCGTGGACGACCCGGCGGGCGACCGCCGCCGATGCGGCGGCCGTGGTCGGGCTGCGGGCGCTGATGTTCTCGGAGATGGGCGTTCCGGGGGTCGACGACCCGGGCTGGCAGGAGGCGGCCACGGCGTGGTTCGAGCGGGAGCTCGACGGCGGGCGGTGCTGCGTCGTCGTCGCCGAGGACGCCGACGGCGAGGTCGTGGCCGGGGCCATGGTGGGGCTGCGGTTCGAGACCCCCTCGCCCGTCAACCCGAACGGCGTCTGGGGCCTGCTCAACAACGTCGCGACGCAGCCGCGCGCACGTCGTCAGGGCCTGGCCCGGGCATGCGTCGAGGGCGTCCTCGACTGGTTGCGCGACGAGACCGAGGCGACGGTGGTCGAGCTCTTCGCGACGGGTGACGGGTCGCGGCTCTACGAGGAGCTCGGCTTCGCCCCGACGGCCTGGCCGGCGATGCGTCTGCGCCTCGACCGCTGACGCACGTCGGTTCGGGAGCCGCGGCGCCGGACGTGTCGGTTTCGGGCGTGGCTGGGTGTC
>NZ_BJYX01000020.1 GCF_007991735.1 Terrabacter aerolatus
GAGCCGGTCGACGGCCGAGGCGGGTCGCGACCACACGATACGGGCGTCGTCGACCTCGATCTTCGGCGCGAGCGAGACCCCCTCGCCCGGCTGTGGCACGGCCACGAGGTCGCCCGTCTCCAGGCCGTCGATAGTGGCGACGAGCAGGGCCGCCCCGGCGGTCGCGAGCCGGGACAGGAGGTCGCCGGCGGTGTCGGCGGCGCGGATGGTTTCCGTCATGACGCCGAGCACCGGTCCGGTGTCGAGTCCCTTCTCGATGACGAAGGTCGAGGCGCCGGTCACCTCGTCACCGGCCATGATGGCGTGCTGGACCGGAGCGGCCCCCCGCCAGGCGGGCAGCAGCGAGAAGTGCAGGTTGATCCACCCGAGCCGCGGGATCTGCAGCGCCTGCTCCGGGATGAGGTTGCCGTAGGCCACGACCGGGCACGCGTCGGGGGCCAGGGCGGTCAGCGCGTCGAGGAAGTCGGGGTCCTTGACGCGGGTCGGGGTGAGCACCGGGACGCCGAGCTCCTCGGCCCGACGGCGCACGGGCGAGGCCTCGAGCCGACGCCCACGGCCGGAGGGTGCATCGGGTCGGGTGACCACGCCGACGAGCTCGTGGCTCGACGCGGCCACGGCATCGAGGCTGGGCACGGCTGCCTCGGGGGTGCCTGCGAAGACGACTCTCATGTCACATCGCCCGGCCGAAGGTCGAGTGCGGGCTGATGCGTACCTCGGGTGGGTTGTCGGCGAACCACTCCGCCTCGCGGATGGCACGCATCGCCTCACGCCGGGCCTCGGGGTCGAGGCGGTCGACGAAGAGGATCCCGTCGAGGTGGTCGGTCTCGTGCTGGACGCAGCGCGCGAGCAGCGCGGTGCCCTCGAGCACGACCGGCTCGCCCCACATGTTCTGGCCCTTGGCCACGACGTACAGGGCGCGCTTGGTGTCGAACGCCAGACCCGGGATCGACAGGCAGCCCTCGGGGCCGTCCTGCTCGTCGTCCGAGAGGTCGAGCACCGGGTTGACGAGGTGGCCGAGCACCCCGTCGACCCAGTAGGTGAAGACCCGCAGACCGACGCCCAGCTGCGGGGCGGCGAGCCCCGCCCCGGGCGCGTCGAGCATGGTGTCCTCGAGGTCCTTGACGAGCACGCGCAGCTGCTTGTCGAAGTCGGTGACCTCGGCGGCGGCAGTGCGCAGGACCGGGTCACCGAAGAGTCGGATGTCCTTGATCGACACAGGTCTCCAGGGGTGGGGAGAGGCGGTGGGGGCGCCGCCAGTCTAGGACCGTGAGGGCTCGTCGGCCGCGGCGCCGGTGCGTGCCGGGTCACCGCTGCTGCGTCCGAGCTCGCGCACCGACCGGGAGAGCAGGGCCGAGAGCGAGATGGCGACGTAGACCCCGGCGCTGACGACCGTCAACGTCTCGACGTCGACGGTCGTCGCGAGCCACCCGTAGAGGAACGTGCCGATCGGGATCGCCACGAACGACCCGAGCGCGTCGTAGCTCGAGACGCGCGAGAGCACCGAGACGGGGACGTGCTCGTGCAGCGCGGTGCTCCACCCGACGCCGAAGACCTCCACCGCGGCACCGGCGAGGAAGAAGCCGACGGCGACGGGGACGACGGCCGGAGCGACGCCGAGCAGCACCATGGGGACGGCCAGCACGCAGATGGCGAGCATCCCCGCGCGCAGCGGCCGCCGCAGCCTCAGCCTGAGCATGACGAGCGTCATGATCACGGTGCCGACCGCCTCCGCGCTGAGCACGAGACCCCAGCCCGCCTCACCGATCGACGCGGTGGACTTCGCGATGAGCGGGCCGAGGACCCCGATGACGCCGGAGTGGATGGCGTTGGTCAACCCGAAGGCCAGCACGATGACCCAGAGCCACTCGCGGCCGGTGAACTCGCTCCAACCCTCGCGCAGCTCACGCACCATCGAGCGGTGCGGCGCGCCCGCCGACGCGGACTCGGTCGAGCGACGCGGCAGACCGACGCGGGTCAGGCAGACGATGGCGACGGCATACGTCAGCGCGTCGACGGCGAGCGCCCACCCGGGTCCGACGCCCACGACGAGCAGGCCGGCGACGGCCGGTCCGATGACGGCGAGGCCGCTGCGGCTGAACGACAGCAGCGCGTTGGCCTGCTGCAGGCGCGAGCGGTCGACGACGAGGGGGACGACGCCCATCATCGCCGGCATCGTGAAGGCGGACACGGCTCCGTTGACGCCCTCGAGGACGGTCAGCTGGGTCAGTGTCGCGTCGCCGCTGATGATGAGGTAGGCCGCGAGCGCCTGGGTCAGGCACGTCAGCACGTGCGAGACCTGGAGCACGACGATGCGCGAGAAGCGGTCGGCCACGACGCCGCCCACGAGGAGGAAGACGACCATCGTCAGGGTGCGCACGCCGAGGACCTGCGCCAGCGCACCCGCCGACTGGTCGATGTGCAGGACGGCGAAGGCGAGCGCGACAGGCACCATCACCGAGCCGGCGGTCGAGACCGTACGGGCCGTGAAGTACCACGCGAACCGGCGGTCCGACAGCGCCCCGAGCGACCGCTGGAGCCTCATGAGGGCCGTCCCTCCCCCGTGAGACGGAACGCGGCGACGGACAGGGCGGCCCGGACGGTGCCCTCGGTGCGTGGGGGGCGCGCCGAGGCGTGCATCAGGGCGCCGGCCTCGTCGAGGAGCGCCGTCACCTTCTCCCAGGCCTGCGGATCGACCCAGAGGTCCGCGTCGGTGAAGCGGCTCGGGGTGCCCGGCTCGCGCTCGAGGAAGCGCCTCGGGATCATGTCGGCGAGCACCCGCACGTAGGCGAGCCGGTCCTCCTCGCGCGTCGTCTGCGGCCGCACGACGGGCGCGTCCCACGGGTGGCGGTACCTCTTGGCCCTGCCCCCTCGCACCGTCTCCTCCCCGGCCACCTCGAGCAGTCCCGCGGCGTGGAGCAGTCGCAGGTGGTAGCTCGCGTTGGCCTGGGTGATGCCGAGCTCGCGGGCCACCTCGGCGGCGCTGAGCTCGGACGCCGTCAGCAGCGAGAGCATCTGCAGCCGGAGCGGGTGGGCGGTGGCGCGGAGCTCTCCGATGCGCTCTTGCTCCAAAGACATGTTGGGGAGTATGCCGTCAGGCCCGCCACACCGTCAAGCACTCCTTTGGAGGTCGCCCCCTCCCCACCGCAACACACCGATCAGTCGCCAACCCTGACGGTTGCAGCCGTCCGGTTCGGCGGCTACTCGGCGTGTTGCGGGGTCGTCGCGGCCGGGACCTGCTCGACGTCGAAAGTGAAGCCCTGGGTGCGGAGCCTCTCGACGAGCACCTCCCCGAGTGCGGTGGCCGGGGTGCACACGCCGGCCCGGAGCGGCAGGCCCTTCTCGAGGGCGAGGGCGAGCACGGTCTGGCCGAGCATGACGGCCGTGCCGCCGTAGCCCGGGTCGTAGTCGGCCCCGACCCTGGTGCGATAGCGGGCGCCCGTCGTCGTCGTGCTGCGGATCTCGAGGCGGAAGCGTCCGGCTGCCTGCGCCTCGGGGCTCGGCCCCTCACCGGGCTTGGGCAGGAAGCGGTCGATGAGCGCGCGGGTCGGCCGGAACGCCATCCCGGCCACGACACCCCCGAGCCCGACGGCCATGCCACCGGCGAGGACGGGCGACATCGGACCGGAGCCGAAGTCGGTGGCCTCCCGGTAGCGCAGGTCACGCCCGTAGGACCAGTCGGTCAGCGTGTTGGACAGCCGCACGATGCGGGTGTTGAACGACGCCATGACGAACGGTCCCGACCACCGTCCGGTCTCCGCGTCCCGGTCGACCGGGACCAGTCGTCGCAGCCGTCCGGCGAGGCCGGCTGCGGGACGACGACCCGACGACGGCTCCTCCCCGCGGCGGGGGCTGAGCGCGTAGGGGTCGCCGAGCACGCGACGGGCCTCGGCGTCGGCACGGGCCGTGATCGCCTGCTGCCTGGCCGAGTCGACGGTTCCTCCGGAGAAGCCGCCCTTGAGCGACCGCACGAGCAGGGTCGTCTCCGTCAGGGTGCCCTCGCCGTCGGCCGCGGCCTGCTGGGCCGTCACGAGGACGCCGAGGTCGGACGGGATGGAGTCGAAGCCGCAGGCGTGCACGACGGCCGACCCGGTCTCGCGGGCGACGGCGTCGAGCTCGTCGAGCGACCACCGCACGAAGAGCACCTCGCCGGTCAGGTCGGCGTAGTGGGTCCCGGACTCGGCACAGGCACGAGCCACGTGCTTGCCGTACGCCGCGTAGGGACCGACGGTCGTGGCGAGCACCCGGGTGCGGGCGGCCAGGGCGTGCAGGCCCGGCGTGTCGGTCGCATCGACCGCGACGAGCTGCCACGACGACGCGGACGGGCCCAGCTCGGCGCGGAGCGCCTCGAGCCTGGGCCTGGAACGCCCCGCGAGGGCGATCCGCACCTCGGGACCTGCGTGTCGGGCCAGGTGGGCGGCCGTGAGGGCCCCGACGAAGCCGGTGGCGCCGTACAGGACGATGTCGAGCTCGCGATCGGGCATGCCGCCACTCTGCCACGAGGCCAGCCCACGCCACCCGAGGGCACACAGGGCACCGGTGGCTGCGCGTGCCCGCGACGCTCGTGGCCGGAGAGCTCGCTCAGAACATGTCGAGCGGGTCGATCCGGACCGCCACGACCTCGGGCTCCTTGCGGGCGGACCGGAAGGCCTTGAGCGCCAGCAGGGCCCGGGTGAGCGACTCGGTGCCCGAGTCCGGGACCCGGACGAGCACGTGGTGGTCAGCGACCCGCTCCGGCTCCCCCTCGGCGGACGGGCGACGGGGCGGACCGCCCGTCGCCGTGAGCCGGACGGGGCCGAGCACCTGAGCAGCGGCGGGCAGGTCTGCCTGCTCGAGGGCCTCCTCGAGGGCGCGCCGCCCGCCCGTCAGCTGGGCCACGCGCACGGCCGGCGGCAGACCCAGCTCGCGCCGCTCCGCGAGCTCGCGCGCGGCGAGCCACGCCGGGTCCCAGCGCACGAGCGCCTCGACCGCCGGCAGTGCCACGGCCTCGGGGGTGCCGCTCAGCACGACGGCGCGCCCCTCCCTCGCGAGGGCGGCGGCAGCCATCCAGCGCCGCAGCGCCTCGAGCGGGGCGTCGAGCGTGGGCAGGTCGAGGCTCGCCCATGCGTCGAGCAGCAGGACCGCCGTGTAGCCGCCGTCGGCGACCGGCTCGGCCCCCGGGGTGGCGATGACGAGCGACGGCTCCCGCCCGACGCTCGCGAGCACCTCACCCGACCCCGAGGTGTGGACCGGGAAGCCCGGGAAGGCCCGACCGATCTCCTCGGCCGTGCGGCGGGCCCCGGTGATCGACGAGCGCAGCCGTCGCGAGCCACAGTGCTCGCACTCGAAGCCGTTCCCGGCGAGGGTGAGTCCGCACCATCGGCAGGCGGGGGCCGTGCCCGCCGCACCGAGGGCCACCGGGCCCTGGCAGCGGACGCAGCGCACCGGGGTACGGCACTCGGCGCAGCCGAGGGACGGGAGGTAGCCGCGCCGCGGCACCTGCACGAGCACCGGGCCGTCGACGAGCGCGTCCTTGGCGACGCGCCAGGCCCGTGACGGGATGTGGGCCCGGGCGGCAGGCCCGTCGCGCTCCTCGTCGAGCCCCTCGCCGGCGATCGTCACCCGCGGGGCCGCGGACCGCAGCAGCGCCGGATCGGCCTCCACCGGCACGAGCGCACCGGCCTCGACCTCCCCCTGCACGCGCAGGCTGCGCGCGAAACCCCCGGCCAGCAGCGCCGCGCCCGTCGCGGCGGCCCGCAGCCCGAGGACGACCCCGACGTGGTGGTAGGGCGCCCGGGGCTCGGCCAGCAGGTCGTCACCGTCGTCCCACCAGGCGACGAGCCCGAGATCGCGAACCGGCGCGAAGGCAGCCGCCCGCGTGCCGATGACGACCTTGACGTGCCCGCGCAGCACCTTGAGCCACGCGGTGTATCGCGCCTGCGGCCCCTGGTCGGCCGTGAGCCGCACGTGCCGGCCCTTGCCGAGCACCGCGGTGAGCGCCTCGTCGAGACGGTCGACGTCACGGTGGTCGGGGACGACGACGAGAGCGCCGCGGCCGGCGGCCAGTGCCGTGGCAGCCGCCACCGCCAGCGCGGCCGGCCAGTCGCCCTCGCCGCGTCGTCCCGGCAGCGCGGCCCAGGCGGCCGCCGGGGCCTCGCCCGATGCGACCCGCCGCAGCCACGCCGGTCCTGCGGGATAGGCCGTCCACGGTCCGGGCTCCGGGGCCTCGAGCACCTCGGCAGGGGCGCACTCCATCGCGAGGTTGCGCTCGGCGGTCGCGTGGCGCTTGGGGACGGCCAGGCGCAGGACGTCGCTCAGCGTGCCGGCATACCGGTCGGCGACGGCGCGGCAGAGCGCGAGCACCTCCGGTGTCAGCACCGGCTCGGCACTGACGACGCGACGCAACGGCGTCAGCCGGCCGTCGTGCTGCGGCTGGGCGCGGCGTTCGACGACGAAGCCGTCGAGCTCACGCCCCGAGAAGCGCACCCGCACGCGCGCCCCCGGCACGGCGTCGGCGTCGAGGTCGTCGGGGACGGCGTACTCGAAGACGCGGTCGAGGTGCGCCAGGGGCGTCTCGACGACGACAGCAGCGACCGGCCGCGGGGCCGGTCGCTGCGTGCTCTCGTCGTTGTCGTCGCCCACGGGGGCGAACCTATCCTCAGCCGGAGACGGCGCTGCGCAGGGCCTCGACGCGGTCGGTGCGCTCCCACGTGAAGGGGTTCTCCACGCCGTCGGCCTTGGTGCGGCCGAAGTGGCCGTAGGCGGCCGTCGGGCGGTAGATCGGGCGCAGCAGGTCGAGGGCGTCGACGATGGCGGCGGGACGCAGGTCGAAGACGTCGCCGATGGCCTGCTGGATCTTGTCGACGGGGACCGTCTCGGTGCCGAAGGTCTCGATGTAGAGGCCGACGGGCTGGGCCTTGCCGATGGCGTACGCGACCTGGACCTCGCAGCGACGGGCCAGACCCGCGGCGACGACGTTCTTGGCGACCCAGCGCATGGCGTAGGCGGCCGAGCGGTCGACCTTGCTCGGGTCCTTGCCCGAGAAGGCGCCGCCGCCGTGGCGGGCCATGCCGCCGTAGGTGTCGACGATGATCTTGCGGCCGGTCAGGCCGGCGTCACCCATCGGGCCACCGATCTCGAAGCGGCCGGTCGGGTTGATGAGGGCGCGGTAGCTGCTGACGTCGAGGTCGGTCCCGCTCTCGCGCAGCTCGGCGAGCACCGGCTCGATGACGTGGGCGCGGATGTCGGGCTCGAGCATGCCGTCGAGCGAGACGTCCGGCGCGTGCTGGGTCGAGAGCACGACGGTGTCGAGCGACACGGCGCGGTCGCCGTCGTAGGCGATGGTGACCTGGGTCTTGCCGTCGGGGCGCAGGTAGGCGAGCTCCTCGCTCTTGCGCACCTGCGTCAGGCGCTCGGACAGGCGGTGCGCGAGGTGGATCGGCAGCGGCATGAGCTCGGCGGTGTCGTCGCAGGCGTAGCCGAACATCAGGCCCTGGTCGCCGGCGCCCTGCTTGTCGAGGAGGTCGCCGACGTCACCGGTGCGGTGCTCGTGGGCGGTGTCGACGCCCTGGGCGATGTCGGGCGACTGGGCGCCGATGGAGATGGACACGCCGCAGGTGCGACCGTCGAAGCCCTTCTGCGACCCGTCGTAGCCGACCTCGAGGATCGTCTCGCGCACGATGCGCGGGATCTCGACGTAGGCGGTCGTCGACACCTCACCGGCGACGTGGACGAGGCCGGTGGTGACCATCGTCTCGACGGCGACGCGCGCCTGCGGGTCGTCGGTGAGCAGGGCGTCGAGGATCGAGTCGCTGATCTGGTCGCAGATCTTGTCCGGGTGTCCCTCGGTGACGGACTCGGACGTGAACAGACGTGCGGACACTTGCTCTCCCTCGGTCGGGTGCGGAGTTGGTGCGGGTGGTTCGGCGGCCCGGGGCCTGCGGATGGCAGGCCGCGTTGGGGCGAGAGTCTAGTGCTCAGTCCAGCAGCGGCGAGATGGTGTCCCAGAGCGCGTCGGCGACGGCGTCCTTCGAGGCCGGTCCGATGGTCGTCGCGTCGTCCGACGAACGGCGCAGCAGGTGCACGGTCGTGTCGTCCTTGCCGAAGGTCAGGTCGGTGCCGACCTCGTTGACCACCTGCAGGTCGCTGCCCTTGCGGGCGAACTTGGCGCGGGCGTGGTCCATCACCGACCCGTGGGCGTCACCCGTCTCGGCGGCGAAGCTCACGATGAAGGGCGCGCTCGCCCCCCGGGCCGCACGGGCGGCCACGAGCCCGCGGACGATGTCGGGGTTCTCGACGAGCTCGACGCGCAGACCGGCGTCGGGGTCGGCGGACTTCTTGATCTTGCTGTCGCTCACGGTGGCGGGCCGGAAGTCGGCCGGGGCCGCCGCCATGACGACGACGTCGGCACCGCCGGCGGCCTCCTCGACGGCGCGCTGGAGCTCCAGGGTCGTCTCGACGCGCACGACGTCGATGCCCTCGGGCACCGGGACCGACACGTTGGCGGCCACGAGGGTCACCGTGGCGCCACGGTCGGAGGCGGCCCGGGCGATGGCCACGCCCTGCTTGCCGGACGAGCGGTTGCCGAGGTAGCGGACCGGGTCGAGCGGCTCACGCGTGCCACCGGCCGAGACGACGACGCGGCGCCCCTCGAGGTCGGCGATCCGCGACCCACCCGACCCGAGGGTGTCACCCGACACGAGGGCCAGGCACGCGGCATACAACGCCTCGGGCTCGGGGAGTCGCCCGGCGCCAGAGTCCCGGCCCGTGAGGCGGCCCACGGCGGGGTCGATGACGTGTGCGCCGCGCGAGCGCAGCGTCGCCACGTTGGCCTGCGTCGCGGGGTGCTCCCACATCTCCGTGTGCATGGCCGGCGCGAACGCGACCGGGCACCGGGCGGTGAGCAGCGTGTTGGTCAGCAGGTCGTCCGCGAGGCCGTGGGCGGCCTTGGCGAGCACGTCCGCCGTGGCGGGCGCGACGACGACGAGGTCGGCCGACTGGCCGATGCGCACGTGCGGCACCTCGTGGACCGAGGTCCAGACGTCGGTGCTCACGGGCTTGCCCGACAGGGCCGACCACGTCGGTGCGCCGACGAACCGGAGCGCGGCGGCCGTGGGCACGACCGTGACGTCGTGCCCGTGCTCGGTGAAGAGCCGGAGCAGCGAGCACGCCTTGTAGGCGGCGATGCCGCCACTCACCCCGAGCACGACGCGCATCGGCTGCTCCGGACCCGTCGGGGTGCTCAGGCCTCGGTGGGCGTCGAGGTCAGCAGGCCCTCGTTGATCTCGCGCAGCGCGATCGACAGCGGCTTCTCGTGGACCTCGGTCTCGACGAGCGGGCCGACGTAGTCGAGCAGGCCCTCCTGCAGCTGGGAGTAGTAGGCGTTGATCTGGCGCGCGCGCTTGGCGGAGTAGATGACGAGCGCGTACTTCGAGTCGGCAACGGTCAGGAGGTCGTCGATCGGCGGGTTGGTGATGCCGATGGGAGCTGCCTGGGTACCGGACACAGTGATCTCGTTTCGTTGGTTTCAGCGGGCGTGAGGTGTGCGCCGCGGCGTCGGGGACACAGCGGTCGTATGCCGGCGGCCGGCACACATCAGGGCGGGACTCACCGGTCGGCGCGTCCCGATCTCATCAATGATACGAGTTCTTCGCTCGCCCGACGAACATCGTCGTTGACGACGACCTCGTCGAACTCGCTCTGGGCGGCCAGCTCGGCGCGGGCCGTGGCCAGACGGCGCTCACGCTCGGCCTCGCCCTCCGTGCCGCGTCCGACGAGGCGGCGCACCAGCTCGTCCCAGCTCGGCGGTGCGAGGAAGACGAAGAGGGCGTCCGGCCACGTCTCGCGCACCTGCCGGGCGCCCTGCAGGTCGATCTCGAGGAGTGCGTCGCGCCCGCTGCTGATGATCCGCTCGACCGGGCCCCTCGGGGTGCCGTACTTGGCCGCGCCGTGCACGACGGCGTGCTCGAGGAACTGCCCGGCCTCGACGAGGCGGTCGAACTCGTGGTCCTCGACGAAGTGGTAGTGGACGCCGTCGACCTCACCGGGCCGGGGGCGTCGGGTCGTCATGGAGACGGAGAACCACACCCCCGGGAAGTGGGTGCGGACGTACTCGGCGATGGTGCCCTTGCCCACGGCGGTGGGCCCTGCCAGGACGATGAGCCGCCCACGCCCGCGGTCGATCGCCTCGTGCGGGGGCTGGGGGGCAGCGGTCGCGTCTGCCGCCATCACGGCTTCTCGAAGCGGTGCAGGAGCGCCGCGACCTGGTTCGCTCCGAGGCCGCGGACGCGGCGGGACTCGGCGATCCCGACCTCGGCCATGATGGCCTTGGCGCGCACCCGGCCGACGCCGGGCATCGACTCGAGCAGCTCGGTGACCTTCATCTTGCCGATGACGGCGTCGACCTTGCCGTCCTCGAGGACCTCGGCGAGCGATCCGCTGGAGTACTTGAGCCGGTTCTTGACCGCGGCCCGCTCCCGACGTGCGGCGGCAGCCTTCTCGAGTGCTGCGGCCCGTTGCTCAGGGGTGAGCGGTGGAAGCGCCACGGTCTTCGGTCTCCTTGCTGCCTTCGGGAGCGGCCCGCGCCCCCGTCGTCTTCACATCTCGTGCTGTCTCCGCCCGAACCTAGCGATCTGGCGGCGGGCGCCGCAACGCGGGGCGGCGCGTCGGCGCGTCCGGCGCACGTCCGGTCACGGGGGCCGCGGCCCCGACCGGCCTCAGTGCGAGAGGTCGACCTGGCACGTCTCCCTGGCGTGGACCTCGATGCGCTTGGCCGAGGCCTCGAAGCCCTGCAGCTGCTTGGTCAGGCCCGTCAGGTCGGGGGTGGCCACCGTGAACTTCTGCACGAGCGTGCGCAGGGAGGCCCAGTCGGGCTTGACCTCGTCGGGGGCGGTCGCCTCGACCTGTGCGACGGAGGCGGCGAAACGCGTGGCCGCCGCGGGGTTCTTCAGCATCGCGCTGCTCCCCTTCCAGTCGGCCTGCACCGAGCGGAGCGCGTCGCAGTAGGAGCCCACCGACGACGCCGAGCACCCGGCGAGCGCCGACGACGAGAGCAGCAGCGCGACGGCAAGCTGCACACCCCGGCCACCGGTGGTCGTCGACATCCCCTCACCGTATGCCGTGTCGTCGGCGCCGTCCTGCGAGTTCCCCGAACGCGTCCCGGACGCGCTCGGTCCGGTCGACGAGGCGACCCGGCTCGGGACCGGCCCCGAGGATCTCCCGGCTCGACGAGGCCAGCACCTGACCCCGGGCCGGGCCGAACGTCGCCGCCAGCGACGCGACCGTGCCGCCCTGGGCCCCGAAACCCGGCGCGAGCACGGGCGTCGCGGCTGCCACGAGGTCGAGACCGAGGTCGGCGACGGCGGTGCCCACCGTGGCCCCGATGACGAGACCGACGGAGCCGAGCTCCCCCCTGTCGAGGGCGGCCGCGTTGTCGACGCCGGCCCCGTGCACCACCGACGCCGCGACCGACTCACCGTCGCGGACGGCGTGCTGGACGGAGGCGCCCTCGGGGTTCGACGTCAGCGCCAGCACGAACAGGCCGCGGCCCGTCTGCTGCGCGAGGTCGATCGCAGGACGCAGCGACTCGTAGCCCAGGTAGGGGCTCACGGTCAGGGCGTCCGGCGGCGCCACGGCATGCGGCCCCAGGTAGGCCTCGGCGTAGGCCGCCATCGTCGAGCCGATGTCGCCGCGCTTGGCGTCGAGGATGGTCAGCGTCCCAGCGTCGCGCAGCTCGTCGAGCACCCGCTCGAGGACGGCGATCCCGCGGCTGCCGAAGACCTCGAAGAACGCCGACTGCGGCTTGACCACGGCGACCCTGCCGGCGAAGGCCTCGACGCAGGTCAACGCGAACCGCTCGAGCCCGGCGAGGTCGTAGGACAGCCCCCACGCCTCGACCAGCGAGCGGTGCGGGTCGATGCCGGCGCACAGCGGGCCGTGGGCCGTCATGGCGTCCTGCAGGCGGGCCCCGAAGGCCTGGGTCATCGTCGGTCTCCCTCGTCGTACGGTGTGGGTCGTCAGCGGCCGTGCGCCACGGCGACGGCGTCGCTGAACCGCTCGAAGCCCTTGGCCGAGAGCAGCTCGCACAGCTCCCGCAGCACTCGGACCGGCGCCGACGGGTCGTTGAAGACCGCCGTGCCCACCTGGATGGCACTGGCGCCGGCGGCGACGAGCTCGAGCGCGTCACGCCCGGTGCGCACTCCCCCGACACCGATGATCGGCACGGTGGGCAACCTGCCCTCGAACATGGCCTGGCGCACCTGCCAGATGGCGCGCACGGCCACGGGCCGGATGCCCGGCCCCGACAGCCCGCCGGTCACCCCGCCGAGCTGCGGCCGCAGGCGGTCGGTGTCGATGACCATGCCCAGAAGGGTGTTGATCATCGTCAGGCCGTCGGCCCCCGCCTCGACGCAGGCCGACGCGATGGTGGTGATGTCGGTGACGTCGGGGCTGAGCTTGGCGAAGACCGGGATCTCGCGCGGGAGCTGCTCGCGCACGAGGCCGATGACGTCGGCCGAGGCCATCGGGTCGCAGGCGAAGACGAGGCCGCGGTTGGCGACGTTGGGGCACGAGATGTTGACCTCGACGCCGACGACGGAGTCGAAGGCGCTGCTGTCCCGGAGCGTCGCGGCGACCTGGGCGTACTCCCTGCTCGAGCTGCCCGCGATCGACGGCAGGACGCGCGCGCCGACCGACTTGAGCCACGGCAGGTCCTCCTCGACGAAAGCGCCGATGCCGGGACCCTGCAGGCCGATGGAGTTGAGCATGCCCGAGGGCGTCTCGGCCATGCGCGGAGTCCCGCGGCCAGACCGGGGGTCGGCCATGACCGACTTCGTGACGAAGGCGCCGAGGTCGGCGACGTCGAAGAAGCGGTGCAGCTCCTTGCCGTTCGCCGCACAGCCCGAGGCCGTCATGAGCGGGTTGGGGAGGCGACGGCCTCGCCCGAGGTCGACGGAGAGGTCCACCATCAGTGGCCACCCACCTTCGGGGCGCCGACGGCGTCGTCCGGGACGCGGGCGTGACCCCCGTCGAAGGCGTCCCACCGGACGCGGTCGCCGCGGAAGACAGGTCCCTCGACGCACGAGCGCACCATCCGGGTCCTGCCGTCGGAGCCGACGACCGGCATGACGCACGTCATGCAGACCCCGACGCCGCAGGCCATCGACTCCTCGACGGCCACCTGGGCCACGGCGCCGTGCGCCTCGGCGACCCGGGTGATGGACTCGAGCATCCCCATGGGTCCGCAGCCGTAGACGACACCGGCCTTGGTGCGGTCGATGATCTCCGGCAGCGGGTCGCTGACCCAGCCCCGCTGACCGGCCGAGCCGTCGTCGGTCGTGACGGTGACGCCGTCGCTGCTGCGGCGGGCCTCGACGACCCCGAAGAGCTTGTCCTCGCTCGCGGCGCCGAGCACCATCTCGA
Organism: Terrabacter aerolatus; assembly: GCF_007991735.1. Lineage (GTDB taxonomy): Bacteria > Actinomycetota > Actinomycetes > Actinomycetales > Dermatophilaceae > Terrabacter > Terrabacter aerolatus. The sequence goes on from NZ_BJYX01000020.1 coordinate 13,396, forward strand.
CGTGGCAGCCACGCTCGCGGAGCTCGCCGGCGAGCCAGAAGAGCGGAGCGCTGCCGTAGCCGCCGCCGACGAGCACGCAGGCGACCGGTGCGGTGGGCAGGGGGAACGCCTTGCCGAGCGGTCCGACGACGTCGATCGTGTCGTGCGGGGCGCGCTCGACGATCCACCGGGTGCCGACACCGACCGCGGACACGACGATCTCGACCGTGCCGCCGTATGTGCCGCTGGGGCTCACCTTGTGGATCGAGAAGGAGCGACGCAGCAGCGTGCCCGACGTCTCGCCACCGACCGCGAGGGCGACGAACTGACCGGGGCGGGCCAGCTCGGCGACGCCCGGGGCGACGAGGGTGATGTGCTGGTAGGCGCCGACCCGGCGGGTCGCGATGACCTCCGCCACCTCCTGGGTGACGCGGGCCCGCAGCGAGCGCTCGCTCATGCAGGGGCTCCCGTCGCCGCGACGGCCTCGCGCCGGCCGTAGAGGTCGAGGTCACGCGCGTGGTCCTGCAGCGACTTGACCCGGATCTCCTCGGTCAGCCCGGCCTCGATGCCGAGGACGGCTGCGGCGAGGGTCGCGATCGTCGTAATGATCGGCTTGTCGGCGCTCGTCGTCGCGGCTCGGATCGCGTAGCCGTCGGCGCGGGCGTCCTGGCCCGAGGGCGTGTTGACGACCATCTGCACCGTGCCGTCGAGGATGAGGTCGACGATCGACTTCTCGCCCGGGGCGTCACCGTCGCGCTCGGTGATCTTGCGGACGAGCGTGGCGGGGATGCCGTTGCGCTTGAGCACGGCGGCCGTGCCGCTCGTCGCGAGGATCGTGAAGCCGAGGTCGACGAGCCGCTTGACCGGGAAGAGCATGGCGCGCTTGTCCCGGTTGGCGACCGACACGAAGATCGCGCCGGAGCGGGGCAGTGCCGAGCCACCCCCCTGCTGGGCCTTGGAGAACGCCGACCCGAAGTCGACGTCGATGCCCATGACCTCGCCGGTCGAGCGCATCTCGGGACCGAGCAGCGAGTCGACCGCGACGCCCTCCTTGGTGCGGAAGCGCTTGAACGGCAGGACCGCCTCTTTGCACGACACGGGAGCGTGGTCGGGCATCCGACCCCCGTCGCCGGTCGGGGGCAGCATGCCCTCCTCGCGCAGCTCCTTGATGGTGGAGCCGAGCATGACGCGGGCCGCGGCACTCGCGATCGGCACGCCCGTGGCCTTGGCCACGAACGGCACGGTGCGCGAGGCGCGGGGGTTGGCCTCGATGACGTAGAGGATGTCCTGGGCCAACGCGAACTGGACGTTCATGAGGCCGCGCACGCCGATGCCCTCGGCGAGCTTGCGCGTGGCGATGCGCACCCGCTCCAGCTCGCCGTCGCCGAGCGTGGCCGGGGGCAGCGTGCACGAGCTGTCGCCGGAGTGGATGCCGGCCTCCTCGACGTGCTCCATGATGCCGCCGAGGTACATGTCCTCGCCGTCGAAGAGCGCGTCGACGTCGATCTCGATCGCGTCGTCGAGGAAGCGGTCGATGAGGATCGGGTGGTCGGGCGAGGCCTCGGTGGCCTTCTCGACGTAGGTGACGAGTGAGTCGTCGTCGTAGACGATGACCATCCCCCGGCCGCCGAGGACGTAGGACGGGCGCACGAGCACCGGGTAGCCGATCTCGCGTGCGACGACGAGGGCCTCGTCGGAGCTGAAGGCCGTGCCGTGCTTCGGGGCGATGAGTCCCGCCCGGGCCAGCACCTGACCGAAGGCGCCGCGGTCCTCGGCGAGGTGGATGGCGCTCGGCGAGGTGCCGACGATCGGCACACCCTCGTCCTCGAGGGCCTGCGCGAGCCCGAGGGGAGTCTGCCCACCGAGCTGCACGATGACACCCGCGATGGGGCCGGCCTTGCCCTCGGCGTGGATGACCTCGAGGACGTCCTCGAGCGTCAGCGGCTCGAAGTAGAGGCGGCTGCTCGTGTCGTAGTCGGTCGAGACCGTCTCGGGGTTGCAGTTGACCATGACCGTGTCGAATCCCTTGTCGCGCAAGGAGAACGACGCGTGCACGCAGGAGTAGTCGAACTCGACGCCCTGCCCGATGCGGTTCGGTCCCGAGCCGAGGATGATGACGGCTGGTCGCTCGCGCGGCTCGACCTCGGTCTCCTCGTCGTAGGAGCTGTAGTGGTAGGGCGTCGTGGCCGCGAACTCCGCGGCGCACGTGTCGACCGTCTTGTAGACCGGGCGCACCCCCAGGGCGTGGCGCACGCCGCGGACGACGGCCTCCGGCATACGGCGGATCGAGGCGACCTGGGCGTCGCTGAAGCCGTGCCGCTTGACGAGGCGCAGCAGGTCGGGCGTCAGCTGGTCGGCCTCGGCGAGCATCGCCGCGACGTCGTTGATGAGCGCGATCTGGTCGAGGAACCACGGGTCGATGCCGGTGGCCTCGTGGACCTCCTCGACGCTGCACCCACCACGGAGGGCCTGCTGCACCAGGACGACCCGGCCGTCCGTCGGCACCTTGGCCTCCTCGAGCGCACGCTCGGCGGCCACCCTGGTCAGCTCGCCGTCCCAGTGGAAGCTGGCGCCCTTCTTCTCGAGCGAGCGCAGGGCCTTCTGCAGCGACTCGGTGAAGTTGCGGCCGATCGCCATGGCCTCGCCGACCGACTTCATCGTCGTCGTCAGCGTCGGGTCGGCAGCCGGGAACTTCTCGAACGCGAAGCGCGGCACCTTGACGACGACGTAGTCGAGCGCCGGCTCGAAGCTCGCCGGCGTCTCCCGCGTGATGTCGTTGGGCACCTCGTCGAGGGTGTAGCCGATGGCCATCTTGGCGGCGATCTTCGCGATCGGGAAGCCGGTCGCCTTGGACGCCAGCGCGGACGAGCGCGAGACGCGGGGGTTCATCTCGATGACGATGATGCGACCGTCGCGCGGGTTGACGGCGAACTGGATGTTGCAGCCGCCGGTGTCGACGCCGACCTCACGGATGATCGCGATGCCGATGTCGCGCAGCCGCTGGTACTCACGGTCCGTCAGGGTCAGCGCCGGGGCGACGGTGATCGAGTCGCCGGTGTGCACACCCATCGGGTCGAGGTTCTCGATCGAGCACACGACGACGACGTTGTCTGCGTGGTCGCGCATGACCTCGAGCTCGTACTCCTTCCAGCCGAGGATCGACTCCTCGAGGAGCACCTCCGTCGTCGGGGAGTACTGCAGGCCCTGGCCGCCGATGCGGCGCAGGTCGGCCTCGTCGTAGGCGAAGCCCGAGCCGAGGCCGCCCATCGTGAAGGACGGCCGGACGACGACGGGGTAGCTGAGCTCCTCGGCGGCTGCGAGCAGCTCGTCCATCGAGTGGCAGATGATCGACCGGGCCGACTCGGCGCCGCAGCGCTCGACGACGCCCTTGAACTTCTCGCGGTCCTCGCCGAGGTTGATTGCGTCGACGTTGGCGCCGATGAGCGGGCAGTCGTACTTCTCGAGGACTCCGTTGTCGTGCAGGGAGATCGCGCAGTTGAGCGCGGTCTGGCCGCCGAGCGTCGCGAGGACGGCGTCGGGACGCTCCTTGGCGATGATCGCCTCGACGACCTCGGGGGTGATCGGCTCGACGTAGGTCGCGTCGGCGAACTCGGGGTCGGTCATGATCGTCGCCGGGTTGCTGTTGACGAGGATGACGCGGATGCCCTCCTCGCGCAGGACGCGGCAGGCCTGCGTGCCGGAGTAGTCGAACTCGCACGCCTGGCCGATGACGATCGGGCCGGACCCGATGACGAGGACGCTCTTGATGTCGTGGCGCTTGGGCATGTCATTTGCTCCCGCTCTGCTCTTGGCTCGCTTCGCTCGCGTGTTCGGCGCTCTCTTGCGTGGCGCCTTCCCTCCTCGGCTGGCTCGCTGCGCTCGCTTCGGTTGTCAGTCCAGGCGCCACGCGCGCCGAACCGTCCATCAGCTCCAGGAAGCGGTCGAAGAGGTAGGCGGCGTCGTGTGGGCCGGCCGCGGCCTCGGGGTGGTACTGGACGGAGTACGCCGGGCGGTCGAGGCACTCGAGACCCTCGACGACGTCGTCGTTGAGGCACACGTGGGAGACGCGCACGCGGCCGTATGCCGTGTCGCTGTCCTGATCGAGGGGCGCGTCCACCGCGAAGCCGTGGTTGTGGGCGGTCACCTCGACCTTGCCCGTCGTGCGGTCCATGACCGGCTGGTTGATGCCGCGGTGGCCGTACTTCAGCTTGTAGGTGCCGAAGCCGAGGGCCCGGCCGAGCAGCTGGTTGCCGAAGCAGATGCCGAAGAACGGGATGCCGCGGTCGAGCACCTCGCGCAGCAACGCGACCTCGCGCTCGGCGGTGGCCGGGTCACCGGGGCCGTTGGAGAAGAAGACGCCGTCGGGACCGGACTCCCCCACCGCGAGGACGTCCTCGATCGTGGCGGTCGCCGGCAGGACGTGCACCTCGATGCCGCGCTGCGCCATGAGCGCGGGCGTCATCGCCTTGATGCCGAGGTCGACGGCCGCGACGGTGAAGCGCTTCTCACCGACGGCGGGGACGGCATACGCCTCCGTCGTGGTGACCTCGGCCGCCAGGGCGGCGCCGGCCATCTGCGGGCTCGTGCGCACGGCCTCGAGCAGCTCGGGCTCGGGGCGGTCCGCGGCGTCGCCGCTGAAGATGCCGACCCGCATGGCGCCGCGCTCGCGCAGGTGGCGGGTCAGGGCGCGCGTGTCGATGTCGCAGATGCCGACGACGCCCTGGTCGACGAGCTCGTCCTCGAGCTCGCGGGTCGCACGCCAGTTGGACGAGCGGATCGCAGGGTCGCGGACGACGTAGCCGGCGACCCAGATGCGGGTGCTCTCGTCGTCCTCGGTGTTGACGCCGGTGTTGCCGACGTGGGGGGCCGTCATGACGATGACCTGGCGGTGGTAGCTCGGGTCGGTGAGGGTCTCCTGGTAGCCGGTCATGCCGGTGGAGAAGACCGCCTCGCCGACCGTCTCGCCGAGGGCGCCGTAGGACGCCCCGCGGAAGGTTCGGCCGTCCTCGAGGACGAGGGTCGCCGCCAGGCGCTCGCGACGCTGCCTCCCCTCGCGGCTCGGCACGGTCAACGGTGTCTGGGTGGTCACAGGTCTGCTCCCGAGGTCGTCGCGGTCGTCAGTTCTCGTCGGGTGCCCGCGCCGTTGCGGACGTCGTGGGTGACACGGCCCCGGTGGACCGTCGCGAGGACGGCTCCGCGCAGGGTGCGTCCGTGCCACGGGTTGTTGCGCGAGCGGCTACGGCTCGCCGTGGCGTCGACGGTGACCTCGCGGTCGGGGTCGACGAGGGTGAGGTGGGCTGGGCTGCCGACGGCGAGCTCCCTCCCCTGGTGGGCCAGTCCACCGATCCGGGCCGGTGCGCTCGACATGACGCGGGCGACGTCGGCCCAGTCGAGCAGGCCGGGTCGCACCATGACGTCGCTGACCACCGACAGGGCCGTCTCGAGGCCGAGCATGCCGAAGGCCGCGTCGACGAAGGCGTGCTCCTTGTCGTGCCGCGCGTGCGGCGCGTGGTCGGTCGCGACGGCGTCGATGGTCCCGTCGGCGAGGGCGGCGCGGAGCGCCTCGACGTCCTCGGCCGGACGCAGCGGCGGGTTGACCTTGTAGACGGGGTCGTAGCCGAGCAGGAGGTCGGTCGTCAGGGCCAGGTGGTGCGGCGTCACCTCCGCGGTGACGTCGATGCCCTGAGCCTTGGCCCATCGGATGACCTCGACCGTGCCGGCCGTCGACACGTGCGCCACGTGGACCCGGGAGCCGGTGTGGCGCGCCAGCATGACGTCGCGCGCCACGATCGACTCCTCGGCGATGCCGGGCCAACCGGGCAGCCCGAGGCGTCCGGAGACCTCGCCCTCGTGGCAGCAGGCCTCGCGGCCGGCGAGGCGCGGGTCCTGCGCGTGCTGGCTGATGACCCCACCGAAGGGCTTGATGTACTCGAGCGCCCGACGCATGATCCGCGCGTCGTGGACGCAGTGGCCGTCGTCGCTGAAGACGCGCACCTGCGCCCGGGAGCGGGCCATGAGGCCGAGCTCCGCGAGCTCGGCGCCCTCGAGCCCCTTGGTCACGGCCCCGACGGGCACCACCTCGGTGAGTCCGCAGGCGCGGCCGAGGTCGAGCACGCGCTCGGCGGCCTCGGCGGTGTCGGTGACCGGGCTCGTGTTGGCCATCGCGAAGACGGCGGTGAACCCACCGGCCGCCGCTGCCGCCGACCCCGTGGCGATGGTCTCGGCGTCCTCACGGCCCGGCTCGCGCAGGTGCACGTGGAGGTCGACGAGGCCCGGCAGCGCGACGAGGCCGTCGGCGTCGAGCACCTCGGCGCCGCTCGGGGTGGAGACCGAGCCCACCTCGGTGATGACGCCGTCCTCGACGAGCAGGTCGGCCGACTCGGTGCCGAGGAGCCGGGCGCCGCGGATCACGAGGCGGTTCATCGGACGGCTCCTTCGGTGGCGGTGACGGGCGGGACGGGCGCGGGCGTGTCGTCGCCCGCGAGCAGGTGGTAGAGCACGGCCATCCGGACCGCGACCCCGGCGGAGACCTGGTCGAGCACGACGGACTGCGGCGCGTCGGCGGCCTCGGGGGCGATCTCGAGGCCGCGGTTCATCGGGCCGGGGTGGAGCACGAGCACGTCGTCGTTGCGCGCCACGAGCCGCTCGAGGCGGTCCCGCGTCAGGCCGTAGCCGACGGTGTACTCGCGCGCCGTCGGGAAGTAGCCGCCGCTCATCCGCTCGCGCTGCACGCGGAGCATCATGACGGCGTCGACCGGCCCGTGCTCGCCCTCGCCGTCGAGCACGGGGTCGAGGTCCCAGCTCGTGGCGAACCCGTCGGCCGCGCTCCAGGCGCCGATGCCGCTCGGCATGAGGGTGGGCGGTGCGACGACGGTGACGCGGGCGCCCAGGGTCTTGAGGGTGATGACGTTGCTCCGGAAGACGCGCGAGTGGGTGAGGTCCCCGACGATGACGACGTGCTTGCCGTCGAGGTCCCCGAGCCGCGTCCGGAGCGTGTACGCGTCGAGCAGGGCCTGCGTCGGGTGCTCGTGGGTGCCGTCCCCGGCGTTGATGACGCTGCACCGCACCCACTGGGCCACCTGCTGGCAGGCGCCCGAGGCGTTGTGGCGGATGACGAGGGCGTCGACGGCCATCGCATCGACGGTCATGGCCGTGTCGCGCAGGCTCTCGCCCTTGCTCGTGGAGGAGCCCTTGGCCGAGAGGTTGATGGTGTCGGCCGACATCCACTTGCCCGCGATCTCGAAGGAGCTGCGGGTGCGGGTCGAGTCCTCGAAGAAGAAGTTGATGACGGTGCGGCCGCGCAGGGTGGGCACCTTCTTGACCTCGCGGCGCTGGAGGTCGTGCATCGAGGCCGCGGTCTCGAGGATGTCCTCGACCTCGGCGCGGCTGAGGTCGGCCGAGGAGATGAGGTGCTTCGTCATCGGGCGTCACCACCGCTGATGCGCACGACGTCGAGGCCGTCGACCTCGGCGACCCGCACGTGCACCCGTTCGGCGCTCGAGGTCGGCAGGTTCTTGCCGACGTGGTCGGCGCGGATGGGCAGCTCGCGGTGGCCGCGGTCGACGAGGACCGCGAGGCGGACCGCGCGCGGGCGGCCGAGCTCGGACAGCGCGTCGAGGGCCGCGCGGATGGTGCGACCGGAGTAGAGCACGTCGTCGACGAGGACGACGACCTTGTCGTCGATGCCGCCGTCGGGGATGCGGGACCGGTGCGCCGTGCGCACCGGGTTGCGGCGCAGGTCGTCGCGGTGGAGCGTGATGTCGAGCTCGCCGACGGGCACCGCGTGGCCCTCGACCTGCTCGATGCCGGCGGCGAGGCGACGCGCGAGAGGCACTCCCCGCGAGGGGATGCCGAGGAGCACGAGGCCCTCACTGCCCTTGTTGCGCTCGATCACCTCGTGACCGATGCGCCGCAGCGCCCGGGCGATGTCGCCCTCGCTCATGACGTCGCGAGCGTCCTCGGGGATGCTCGAGCGGTCCGTCGGTGACTGGGCAGATGCGTTCAGGTCAGGGCAGGACATCGCCGCTGGACCTCCTTCCCCGCCTCACAGGACGGTGGTTAAAGGATGTCTTCGCGAGGGAGTCTAACGCGGCGCCCGCACCGGCCCGACACCGGTCCGCCCCTCGGCACGTCGCCGCCGGGCTCCCCTACGGCAGGCCGCCGCCCGGTCCCCACCGTCCTCGGCCGGAACGCACGAAGCCACCCGCGGACGGGTGGCTTCGTGGCTGACCGGTGACCCGGCGCCGCCGACGTCGCGGTCGGGGAGGCGGTCGGGGCGGCGGTCGGGGTGGCGGTCGACGCTGCGTGGTCGGCGCAGCTCAGACGATGGTCGCCTTGACCTCGGCGAGACGCCCGAGGAGCCCGTTGACGAAGGCCGGGGACTCGTCGGTCGACAGCTCGGTCGCCAGGGCGACGGCCTCGGAGATGGCCACAGCGTCGGGGATCTGGTCGTTCCACAGCACCTCCCACGCGCCGAGGCGCAGGATCGCGCGGTCGACGGCGGGCATCCGCTCGAGGGTCCAGCCCTGGCTGTAGTCGGTCAGGGCCGCGTTGATGTCGTTCCACCTGGCCACCACGCCGCGCACGAGCTCCGCCGTGTAGGGGTTGTTCGCGGCCCGCGACTCGCTGTCGGTCAGCCGCTCGTCGAGGAGCGTCTCGGCGTTGAGGCCGCGCTGGTCCGCCTCGAAGAGGATGTCGAGGGCCCGCGTACGGGCCTTGCTGCGTGCTGCCAAGGGAGTTCGAGTCCGCTCAGTCGTTGACGCGGCCGAGGTACGACCCGTCGCGGGTGTCGACCTTGACGCGCGTGCCGGTCTCGAGGAAGAGCGGCACGTTGATCTGGGCGCCCGTCTCGAGCGTGGCCGGCTTGGTGCCGCCGGTCGAGCGGTCGCCCTGCAGGCCCGGCTCGGTGTGCGTGATCTCGAGGACGACGGACGCGGGCAGCTCGACGTAGAGCGGCAGGCCCTCGTTGGTGGCCACGAGCGCGTTCTGGTTTTCGAGCAGGTAGTTGGCGGCGTCGCCGACGACGGCCTCCGACACGTTGAGCTGGTCGTAGGTGTCGGTGTCCATGAAGACGAAGTCGGTGCCGTCCTTGTAGAGGTACTGCATCGTGCGCTTGTCGACGTTGCTGGTCTCGACCTTGGTGCCGGCGTTGAACGTCTTGTCGACGACCTTGCCGGACAGGACGGCCTTGAGCTTGGTGCGCACGAACGCAGGGCCCTTACCGGGCTTCACGTGCTGGAACTCGACGACGGACCAGAGCTGTCCCTCGATGTTGAGCACCATGCCGTTCTTCAGGTCGTTGGTCGAAGCCATCGTCACAAACCACTTTCGTATGCCGGCCGGCTCGGTCGGGTGCCCCTGGGCACGCCTGAGCCCCGGACGTTCAATTGACTTGGGGAGTTGCCGCACGAGTCTAGCCGGGGGTCCAGCGGATCGCGGAATCGCACGCACCCGGCACCGGCCTGCGCGGTGTAGCCTGACCCGTTCTCCCCGCTCCTCCCGCCACCACGACACACCGTGCAGATGGCAACCCACCGGCGTCCGATCCCGGTGGGTTGCCACCTGCTCGGTGTGTCCCGCTGCAGAAAGGTGCCTCGCGTGCGCTCGCCCGACCACGGACTCGACTCGGAGCTCGCCCGGGAGCAGGCCTACCTCGACGACGCGCGGGAACAGCTGGCGCGCATGCGCCGGCTCGCCGAGTCGCTCGACGCCTCGAAGGCGAGCGACGCGATCTCGGGAGAGGTCCTCGGCTGGGTGCTCGCGCGGCGCATCGCGTCGCTGCAGGACGACCCGCGCACGACGCTCTTCTTCGGCCGCATCGACGTCGACCCCGCCGACGGACCTGCCGAGCAGTTCCACATCGGACGGCGGCACGTCACCGACGAGGCGGGCGACCCCGTCGTCGTGGACTGGCGGGCGCCGATCTCGACGGCCTTCTACCGGGCCTCGCCCCTCGAGCCCATGGACGTCGTCCTGCGCCGCCGCTTCGGCGCCGACCGCGGACGCCTGACCGCCCTCGAGGACGAGCACCTCGGCGGCCCGGCGCCCTCGGACGAGGCGAACGCAGGCGGCGGCTCGATCCTCGCCGCCGAGATCGAACGGCCGCGCACGGGGCCCATGCGTGACATCGTCTCGACGATCCAGCCCGAGCAGGACGAGATCGTGCGGAGCGACGTCGCCGTCAGCGTGTGCGTGCAGGGCGCGCCGGGCACGGGCAAGACCGCCGTCGGTCTGCACCGCGCGGCGTGGCTGCTCTACTCCTTCCGCGAGCGCCTCGACCGCTCCGGGGTCCTCGTCGTCGGTCCCAACCGCGCGTTCCTCGACCACATCGGCGCCGTGCTGCCCTCGCTCGGTGAGGTGCGGGTCGCCCACGCGACGATCGAGACGCTCCTCGACCACGGTCGGGTGCGGGCCGACGAACCGGCCGAGGTCGCCACCCTCAAGGGCGACGAGCGGCTGGCGACGGTCCTGCGCCGGGCCGTGTGGTCGAGTCTCGTCCGGCCGTCGGAGGCGCTCGTGGTCCCGCGCGGCGTGCGCAAGTGGCGCGTGCCGGCATACGAGGTCGCCGAGATCGTCGACGAGCTCGCCGCGCGCGGCGTGCGCTACTCGGCGGCGCGCGACCTGCTCCCCCAGCGGCTCGCCCACCACGTCCTGCTCGAGATGGAGCGGGCCGGGGACGCCCCCGACGACCGGGTGCAGGACGCGGTCGCGAGGTCCGCGGCCGTTCGCGCGTACGTCTCGACCGTGTGGCCGGCGCTCGACCCGGCGGGTGTGCTCCACCGGCTGTGGTCCGACGCGGCGGCCCTGCGGGAGGCCGCCGGTGACGACCTCACCGACGCGGAGCAGTCGATGCTCTTGTGGGACAAGCCCGCCCGCACCAAGGGCTCGGCCCGGTGGTCGCGCGCCGACATGGCCCTGCTCGACGAGGTCGAGGACCTCCTGCGGCGCGAGCCCAGTCTCGGGCACGTCGTGCTCGACGAGGCTCAGGACCTCTCGCCCATGCAGCTGCGTGCCGTCGGTCGTCGGTGCTCGACCGGGTCGGTGACGGTGCTCGGCGACATCGCCCAGGGGACGACACCGTGGGCGACGGCGTCGTGGGGCGACGCGATGCGCCACCTCGGCAAGGACGAGCACGACCTCGTCGTCCTCGACCGCGGCTTCCGCGTGCCGGCCGTCGTCATCGAGTACGCCGCCCGCCTCCTGCCGCTCATGGCCCCCGGACTGGGCGCGCCCGTCTCGGTGCGCGACAACCCCGGACGGCTCGATATCCGGCCGGCCGGCGACGACGGCGTCCTGGCCGAGGCCGTCCGCGCCGTCAGGACCGCGTCGAGCACCGCGGGGTCGGTGGGCGTCATCGCGCCGGACGCCCTGGTCGACGCCCTCTCGACGGCACTCACTGCCACGGACGTGTCCCACGGCCGCCTCGACCGCGATCACGGCGACGACGAGGACCACCAGGTCGAGGTCGTGCCGGCCAGCGTCGCCAAGGGGCTCGAGTTCGACCGCACCGTCGTCGTCGAGCCGGCCGCCATCGCGGCGGCCGAGCCCGACGAGCGCACCGGCCTGCGCCGTCTCTACGTCGTGCTGACCCGCGCCGTGTCGGAGCTGACGATCGTGCACGCCGAGCCCCTCCCCGAGGCCCTCTCGCCGTCCTGACCACCCGAGGTCGCCACCTGCAGGACCCCGGCGGACCCGTCAGCCGAGCCCTCGGTGGGCGGCCCACCGCGCACCGGCTCGGTGCGCGGCCGCGTCGACGAGCGCCGCGAGCTCGGGCCGGTCGGGGACGGAGAAGGAGACGTAGGCTCCCCGCCCGCCGTCGACCGGACGCCCGTAGGCCTTGGCCGCGAGATGGCCGTCCGGCAGCATGCGGACGTTGAGGGTGTCGAGCCGGAACGTCTGGTCGCGCCGCGAGTCCGTCCAGCGCAGGGGCTCCGGGATGGTCACGTTGATCGCCATCGCGCTGATGACGAGGTCCTCGTCCTCACTCATCGGTCCAGACTGCCATCCGGGAACGAGCGTCGACGAGGCTGCGGCGGACTCAGACGAGGGCGCGGAGGGCCAGCAGGTAGGACTGCAGCCCGAACCCGGCCACCGTGCCGGTCGCGACCCCCGCGACGACGGACGTGTGGCGGAACTCCTCACGCGCCGCCGGGTTGCTCAGGTGCACCTCGACGAGGCTGCGCCCGCTCGTGGTCACGATGGCGCACGCGTCGCGCACGGCATACGAGTAGTGCGTGAAGGCCCCGGGGTTGAGCACGACGTCGGCGCCGACGTCGACGGCCTCGTGCAGCCAGTCGATGAGCTCGCCCTCGTGGTTGGTCTGGCGGCAGTCGGCGACGAGGCCGAGGTCGCGCGCCTCGCGTTGCACGGCCGCGTGCACGTCGTCGAGCGTGTCGGAGCCGTAGACCTCCGGCTCGCGCGTGCCGAGTCGGTTCAGGTTCGGGCCCGACAGGACGAAGACCGTGGGTGCCGTCATGCCGGGGAGTCTAGTGAGCGGGCGCGTCGGCATGCCGCGACACGAGTCCGTAGGCCGCCTGGAGCAGAGCGACGTCGGGGCCGGCGAGGCGGGTGGGCTCGGCCAGGCCGTCGAGCACGACGAAGCGCAGCGTCGAGCCGCGGGACTTCTTGTCACGGCGCATCGCGGTGAGCAGCGCGTCCCAGCGGCCGGCGGGATACGTCGTCGGCAGCCCGAGCGACTCGAGCACCGAGCGGTGCCGCGCGACGAGGGCGTCCCCCTCGGGGCCGGTGAGGTGGCCGGTGAGACGGGCGAGCTCGGCGACGTAGACCATGCCGACGCCGACCGCCTCGCCGTGCCGCCACGAGAACTGCTCGACCTGCTCGACGGCGTGGCCGAACGTGTGGCCGTAGTTGAGGACCTCGCGCAGCGAGCTCTCGCGCAGGTCGGCGGCGACGACCTCCGCCTTGACCCGGACGGCCCGCTCGATGAGCTCACGCAGGTGCGGGTTGGCGGCGCTGCGCGCCCGGTCGGGGTCGTCCGCGACGGCAGCCTCGACGAGGTCGAGGATGACGGGGTCGGCGATGAAGCCGCACTTGACGACCTCGGCGAGGCCCGCGACGAGGTCGGCTCCCGGCAACGTCGAGAGCACGTCGACGTCGCAGAGGACGCCGGCCGGGGGGTGGAAGGCGCCGACGAGGTTCTTCCCCTCGGCGGTGTTGATGCCGGTCTTGCCGCCGACGGCCGCGTCGACCATGCCGAGCAGAGTCGTCGGCACCTGGACGACGCGCACCCCGCGCAGCCACGACGCGGCGACGAAACCTGCGAGGTCGGTGACCGTGCCGCCGCCCACCCCGACGACGGCGTCGGTGCGGGTGAAGCCGGCCCGGCCCAGCTGCGCCCAGAGCGTCGCGGCGACCTCGGCCGTCTTCGCGGCCTCGGCGTCGGGCACCTCGGCGAGGTGCACGGCATACCCCTGCGCCTCGAGGGCGGCGGCGACCCGCGAGGTGAGCTCCGGCAGGGTCGGCGGGTGGACGACGAGGACACGCTCGACGTCGTCGCCGAGCAGGTCGCCGACCCGGTCGAGCACGCCCGCACCGATGACGACGTCGTAGTCAGTGCCGACGGGGATGGTCGTCGGCACGGGGGCACCGCTCACGCGCGGGCCGCCTCGAGCTCGGCGACGACGACGTCGACGACCTGCTCCGGGGTGCGTCCCGCGGTGTCGACCCGGACGGTCGCGACGCGCTCGTAGGTGGGCCGACGGTCGTTCATCATCCGCACCCACGACGCGCGGGGGTTGACCGACAGCAGCGGCCGCGAGCGGTCGAAGCCGATGCGCTTGCTCGCGTCGGCGATCGCGACGTCGAGGAACACGACGGCATGGCCGGCGAGCGCGGCCTCGGTGCGCGGGTCCATGACGGCCCCACCGCCGAGCGAGACCACGCCGGGCTCCTCGTCGAGCGCGCGCGCCACCTCGGCACGCTCGAGGTCACGGAAGACTGTCTCACCGTCGTCGACGAAGATGTCGGAGATCGAGCGGCCCTGGGCCGCCTCGATCGCGGCGTCGACGTCGTGGAAGGCGACGCCGAGCCGGGTCGCCAGCGCCCGGCCGACCGTCGTCTTGCCGGCGCCGGGCGGACCGACGACGACCGCGAGCGGCCGGGGAGGGGTCTGGTTCACCATGTGCGCAGCCCCTCTCGGATGCCGTCGAGGTATGCCGTGTGGTTGCGCGACGTCTCCGTGACCGAGTCGCCCCCGAACTTCTCGAGGCACGACGCAGCGAGCACCAGGGCGACCATGGCCTCGGCGACGACGCCGGCAGCGGGCACGGCGCAGACGTCGGAGCGCTGGTGGATGGCCGTCGCCGCCTCGCCGGTCGCCACGTCGATCGTGGAGAGGGCGCGCGGCACCGTGCTGATCGGCTTCATGGCGGCGCGGACCCGGAGCACCTGACCGGTCGACATCCCGCCCTCGGTGCCGCCGGCGCGGCCGGTCCGACGGGTGATGACGCCGTCGACGAGCTCCATCTCGTCGTGCGCCTCGGACCCGCGTCGACGGGCCGTCTCGAAGCCGTCGCCGACCTCGACGCCCTTGATCGCCTGGATGCTCATGAGCGCCTGCGCGAGCTGTCCGTCGAGCTTGCGGTCCCAGTGGACGTGCGAGCCCAGGCCCGGTGGCACGCCGTAGGCGAGGACCTCGACGACGCCACCGAGGGTGTCGCCGTCCTTCTTGGCGGCGTCGACCTCGGCGACCATGGCAGCGGAGCCCTCGGGGTCGAAGGCACGCACCGGGTCGGCGTCGAGGCGCTCGAGGTCGTCGGGGGTGGGGAGCGCGGCACCGGCGGGGACACCGGCGGTTCCGATCGAGACGGTGTGGGACACGAGGCGGATCCCGTAGGACTGGTCGAGGAAGCGGGCGGCGATCTCGCCGAGGGCGACCCGGGCCGCCGTCTCACGGGCGGAGGCCCGCTCGAGCACCGGGCGGGCGTCCTCGTGGCCGTACTTCTGCATGCCGACGAGGTCGGCGTGGCCGGGCCGCGGACGGGTCAGCGGCTTGTTGCGCGCGACCTCCTTCTCGGCGTTGACGTCGTCGGACGCGGCATACGCCTCGTCGCTGACGGCCTCGGGGCTCATCACGGTGGTCCACTTCGGCCACTCGCTGTTGCCGATGCGGACGGCGATGGGCGAGCCGAGGGTCCGTCCGTGCCGCAGGCCGCCGAGGAACTCGACCTCGTCCTGCTCGAACTTCATCCGGGCACCGCGGCCGTAACCGAGGCGTCGGCGGGACAGGGCGGCCTGCAGGTCCTTCGCGCCGACCTCGACCCCCGTCGGGAGGCCCTCGATCATGGCCACGAGTGCGGGACCGTGCGACTCACCGGCCGTCAACCAACGCAACATGACCCGATCCTCCCATGCGCCGAGGGAGCGCCCCCGACCCGCCCGCTCCGCGGGACCACGGCCCGGCTCGAGCGTCAGAACGGGGTCTGCACCTGCACGACGAGCGAGATGAGCAGCCCGAGCAGCATCCAGGGACCGAAGGCGATGTCGTCCCTGCGCGAGCCACGGCGCAGGAGCAGGCGGGCGACGCCGTAGACCCCGGCGAGGACGAACGCGGCATACGAGGCGACGAGGGTCGTCGAGACCCCGACGTAGCCCGTCGCCAGCCCCACGAGTCCGGCGAGGGTGACGTCGCCGTAGCCGAAACCGCTGCCCAGCAGGGCCGCCACGACCGCGAGGGCGAAGTAGATCCCCCACAGCACGGCGCCCGTGACGGCCGCGCGGCGCAGCGCGTCCCAGTCCCCGGAGGCGAGGGAGGCCAGCGCGAGCTGGGCGACGAGCAGGGGGTAGGCCGGGCGCGTCAGTCCCCGAGGCAGGCGGTGCACGTCGGCGTCGATCCAGGCGAGGGCCACGGCCACGAACGCGAAGCCGAGGTACGCGGGCGTCAGGGCCCACTGCGACAGCGGGCCGAAGCGCCACCCGAGCAGTCCCCAGAGCAGTGCGACCGCGACGGGCACGACGAAGGAGGACACCCTCGGCGGCGGCCCGGTCTCGTCCTCGATGCGGTAGCCGCCCGAGGCGAGCCGGCGCCGCAGCACCTCCCCGACGAGACCGCCGGCCACGACGAGCGCGGCGACGAACCACCACGGAGCCCCGGCGGAGGGGGCCCACGTCATCGGAGGGATCACCGGTGGGACCGTCGATCCCGCTCGGCCGCCGACAGGGCCGCCCGGAGGGCGGACGCCATCGCCTCGAGCGGGGCCTCCCGGCCCGTCATGAGGCGCACCTGCTCACCGGCCTGGTGCAGCAGCATGTCCGTGCCCTCGGCCACGGCCCATCCCTGCGCCCGAGCCGCCTGCTGCAACGGAGTCTCGCCGTCGCCGTAGACGACGTCGAGCAGCACCGGGCGTCCGGCGCCCGGCCTGGCCCGGGGCAGACGGTCGAGGCCGGGAAGGGCCGACGGAGGGACGGTGCTGACGACGGCGGCGACGTCGGTCGCGGCGTCCCACTCCCCCATCGCCACGGTCTCGACGTGCAGCCCGGCCGAGGCCGCCTGGTCGAGGGTCTCGGGGCGCACGCGGTCCCGGACCATGAGCACGACCCTGGCACCGGAACCCCTCGCAGCCGCGGCCGTCGTCACAGCGGCCAGTGCGGAACGCGCCGTCGCGCCCGACCCGACGACGAGGACGTCGGACGGGTCGTCGCAGCCGGCGTTGCGCAGCGCCATGGTGATCCCGTGGACGTCGGTGTTGTGGGCGGTCCACCC
Source organism: Terrabacter aerolatus (assembly GCF_007991735.1). Lineage (GTDB taxonomy): Bacteria > Actinomycetota > Actinomycetes > Actinomycetales > Dermatophilaceae > Terrabacter > Terrabacter aerolatus. The sequence goes on from NZ_BJYX01000020.1 coordinate 30,095, forward strand.
CGCCTCCGGGCCGGCCTCCCGAACGAGCGTGTTGGCCGCCCCGGTCGCGGCGGCGACCGGGGTGGCGACGGCAGCGCTGTGCAGGGCGACCTCCTTGAGCGGCATCGTCAGCGACAGCCCCACCCACGATCCGTCGAGGCCCGACAGGGCGTCGCCGAATCCGGCCTCGTCGACCTCGCGACGGTCGTAGGTCCAGTCGTGCAGGTCGAGAGCCGCGTAGGCGGCGCGGTGCAGCACCGGCGACAGCGAGTGCCCGATCGGGCTGCCCCACACCGCACAGCGCCGGGCCACGCCGGTCGCCTCGCTCAGCACTTGCCCTTGTTGTCGGCGCACCACTTCTGGAACTCGGCGACGTTGCGCTGGTGCTCCGCGTAGGTGGCGGCGAACTTCGTCTCGCCCGTGTCGAGGTTGACCGTGACGAAGTAGAGCCACGGGCCTGCCACGGGGTTGGCGGCCGCCTTGAGCGCACTGTCACCGGGGTTGGAGATGGGTCCCGGCGGCAGCCCCGGGAAGCGACGGGTGTTGTAGGGGTTGCTGCTGTCGAGCATCTGCTGGGTCGGGACGCCGCGCTTCTTGAAGATGTAGTTCACGCTCGAGTCGAAGCCGAGCGACATCTTGGCCGCGAGCCGGTTCTCGACGACGCGGGCCACCTTCGAGCGGTCGGCGTCGTTCTGCGCCTCCCCCTCCACGAGGCTCGCGATGGTGACGACCCGCTCCATCTGGTCCGGCGGGATCTGCAGGGCGTCGAGCCGCTTCGTCGACTCGGCCACCATCTGCTTGAGCTGGTCCAGCGCGGTCGAGGTGGGGCCGAACTCGTAGCTGGCCGGGAAGAGGTAGCCCTCGATGTTGCCCTTGGCCGACGGCGGCAGGCCCAGCTGGTCGACCTGCTTCGAGGCCGCGACGTACTGGTCCACCGGGATGCCGGAGACCTTCGAGAGCCGGTCGTAGATCTCGTCGGCCCAGAGCCCTTCGGGGATGACGACGCGGGTGATGAGACGGTTCTTCGGGTCGACGAGGAAGGCCAGGGCGTCCGACGCCTTCATCTGCTTCTTCATCGTGTAGACCCCGGGCTGGATGCCGGCGCTCCGCGGGTCGTTGTTGGCGGCGTCCACGAAGGCCTTGGTCGACTTCACGACGTCCGCGTCGACGAGGGCCTTGGCGATGGCCGTGCCGCCGGAGCCGGCGTCGATGGTCACGCGGACCTCACCGGTGCCGGGACCGGGGTAGTCGTTGGACTCGAGGAAGCCCTCGACGACGGGCCGGAGCGCCTTGTAGGCCACGGCGACACCGCCGCCGATGACGGCGAGCGCGAGCACGATGACCACGAGACGCCGGAAGACCGACGGCTTGCCGCGGGGCACCCCCGACGTCGCGGTCTTGCCTCGCCTGCCCGACCGCCGGCCGCCGCGCTTGCGCGAGGCGAGCTCCTGCTCACGCAGCTCGCGACGGCTGAGCGGGGGCGCGGCGTGCGTCTCCTCGAGGTGGTTGACGTCGTCGACGTGGTCGAGGTGCTCGACGGTGTCCTCGTGGTCGCCGAAGATGGATGACTCGAGATGGTCCTTCATCGACGACGTTCCTTCTTCCGTTTGCCCCCCGGCGTGACGGTCTCCCCCGGAGGGCGGCCCGACAGTGACTCCGTGTCGAGAGCCGACTGCAGGATGAGCACTGCGGCTGCCTGGTCGACGACGGCCCGTTGCCCCCGACCCGGGACGCCGCTGTCGCGTAGTCTGCGGTGCGCGTCCACGGTGGTCAAGCGTTCATCGACCATCCGCACCCCCACCGTACCCAGTCGGGCCGCGAGCCGACCGGCGTAGTCCCGGGCGATGCGGGCCGCCTCGCCCTCCTCGCCGGAGAGCAGTCTGGGCAGCCCCACGACGACCTCGATGGCCTCGAGCTCGTGCACGAGGACCACGATCGCCTCGACGTCGCTGTCGGTCTCGACGTCGCGTGGGAGGGTGCGCACCGGGTGGGCGAGCACTCCCGTCGCGTCCGACGCGGCGACGCCGACGCGGGCGTTGCCCACGTCGACGCCGACACGTGTCCCGGTGCGGGAGCGAGGGTCGGTCAAGGTCAGGCGCCCCGGTTGCGCAGGTGGTCCTCGACGGCGCCGAGGGCGGCCGAGACCCGCGCCGGGTCGGTGCCGCCACCCTGGGCCAGGTCGTCCTTGCCGCCGCCACCGCCGCCGAGGGCCTGGGCGGCGAGCTTGACGAAGGCTCCGGCCTTGAGACCGGCCTCGCGGGCCCGCTCGTTGGTGGCGACGATGACGACCGGGCGGCCGTTGGCGACCGACGCCATCGACACGAGCACGGGCCGGTCGTTGCCGAGGCGTCCGCGGACGTCGGTGACGAGCTTGCGCAGGTCGTCTCCCGTGACGCCGTCGCCGGCGTCGTGGCTCACGAAGGTGACGCCGCCGATGTCGCGGGCGGACTGCACGAGGCCGGTCGCCGCACCGAGCACCTGGCTCTGGCGCACGGCCGCGATCTCCTTCTCGGCGTCGCGCAGCCGCCCGAGGATGGCCGCGATGCGGTCGGGCAGCTCGTCGCGCCGCACGCCGAGGGTGTCGGTGAGCTGGCTGACGATCGTCGCCTCACGAGCGAGGTGGGTGTAGGCGTCGGCACCGACGAGGGCCTCGACCCGTCGCACGCCCGAACCGATCGAGCTCTCGCCGAGCAGCTTGACGACACCGATCTGGCCGACGCGGGGCGTGTGCGTGCCGACGCACAGCTCACGGGACCACTCGCCGATCGACACGACGCGCACGCGTTCGCCGTACTTCTCGCCGAAGAGCGCCATGGCGCCGAGCTTCTTGGCGGCGTCGATGGCCATGATGTCGGCGGTGACGGGCAGGTCGTCGAGGAGCACGGCGTTGATCCGGCCCTCGATCTCGTGCATCGCGGCTGCCGGGACGGCCTGCAGCGACTTGAAGTCGAAGCGGAGGCGACCGGGCGAGTTCTCCGAGCCGGCCTGCGTCGCGGTGTCGCCGAGCTCGTCGCGCAGCGCCTGGTGCACCATGTGCGTCGCCGTGTGGGCGCGCGAGATGGACCGGCGGCGCGCGACGTCGACCTCGGCCTCGGCATCGGCACCGACTCCCGCCTCGCCCTCGAGCACCGTGGCCCGGTGCACGACGAGGCCGGTGATGGGCCGCTGGACGTCCGTGACCTCGAGGAGGGCGCCGTTGGCCAGCCGGATGCGTCCGTGGTCGGCCTGCTGCCCGCCGGACTCCGCGTAGAGCGGCGTCCGGTCGAGGACGATCTCGACCTCGTCGCCGGGGCCCACGCGGTCCACGACGACACCGTCGCGGATCAGGCCGCGGATGCGGGTGTCGGTCAGGGTCTGGTCGTAGCCGGTGAACTCGACGTCGTGCCCGAGCGTGTCGGACAGCTGCCGGTACACGCTGGTGTCGCCGTGCGCCGACTTCTTCGACCGCGCGTCGGCCTTGGCCCGGTCGCGCTGCTCGCCCATGAGCCGACGGAAGCCGGGCTCGTCGACCTGCAGGCCCTGCTCCGCCGCCATCTCGAGGGTGAGGTCGATCGGGAAGCCGTAGGTGTCGTGCAGCGCGAAGGCCTCGGCCCCGCCCAGGGTGCTCGACCCCGACGACTTGGCTCGCGCCACCGCGGTGTCGAGGATCGTCGTGCCCGAGCTCAGGGTGCGCCGGAAGGCCTCCTCCTCGGCATACGCGACCTGGCTGATCCGGCTGAAGTCGGTCTCGAGCTCCGGGTAGGACGCCTTCATCCGCTCCATGCTGACGGGCAGCAGTTGCTCGAGGGTCGGCGCGTCGACACCGAGCAGGCGCATCGAGCGCACCGCGCGGCGCAGCAGGCGGCGCAGGACGTAGCCGCGGCCCTCGTTGCCCGGGGTCACGCCGTCACCGATGAGCATGAGCGAGCTGCGCACGTGGTCGGCCACGACGCGGAAGCGCACGTCGTCCTCGTGCGCAGCGCCGTAGCGCCGCCCGGTCAGGTCCTCGGCGGCCGCGATGACCGGGAAGACCTCGTCGGTCTCGTAGATGTTGTCGACGCCCTGGAGCAGGAACGCGACGCGCTCGAGGCCCATGCCGGTGTCGATGTTGCGCTTGGGCAGGTCCCCGACGATGTCGAAGTCCTCCTTGGACCGGACGTTCTCGAGCTCGTACTGCATGAACACGAGGTTCCAGAACTCGAGGTAGCGGTCGCCGGCCTCCCAGTCGCCGTCGGCGCCGTACTGCGGGCCGCGGTCGAGGAGGATCTCGGAGCACGGGCCGCCGGGGCCGGCGACACCCATGTTCCAGTAGTTGTCCTTGCGCCCGAGTCGCACGATGCGGTCGTCGGACAGGCCCGCGACCTTCTTCCACAGCGCGATCGCCTCGTCGTCCTCGTGGTAGACGGAGGCGTAGAGGTCCTTCTCGTCGAAGCCGAGACCGCCCTCGGACTGGCTGCGCGTGATCAGCTCCCACGCCAGCTGGATGGCGCCTTCCTTGAAGTAGTCGCCGAAGGAGAAGTTGCCGTTCATCTGGAAGAACGTGCCGTGCCGCGTGGTCTTGCCGACCTCCTCGATGTCGAGGGTGCGCACGCACTTCTGCACGCTGGTCGCGCGGGTGAACTGCGGGGTCTCCTGGCCGAGGAAGTACGGCTTGAACGGGACCATGCCGGCGTTGACGAACAGCAGGTTCGGGTCGTCGTGCACGAGCGGCGCGCTCGGCACGATGGTGTGGCCGTGGCTGCCGAAGTACGAGAGCCAGCGACGCCTGATCTCAGCGGTTTCCATGATGGGTCCTTGGGGTCGACGGGTGTGGTCTGCGGGAGGCCGGTCCCCCGCCGACGGCGGGCGGACAGGCGGGCGGGGCGGGGTCAGCCTCGCGCCTCAGCGGGGCGCGGCTGGCCCCCGGGGAGCTCGCCTCGCCGGCTCCAGACCGTCGACACGGCTGCGCCTGGGTCCCTTCTGGGCCACGTTCATCGTCCTTCGATCGTCTGCGCACGCTCGCGCCGAGGTACGTCAACCCTAACGGACCTCGTCGGGCGCGTCCCACCACCTTTGCCCGGTATGCCGGGTGGTGACGTCCGTGTCGCGACCGGCGGACGGGCCCGGGGCGCCCGTCCGGACCGGTGCATGTCGCTGGGCCGGCCCCCGTGCGGGAGCCGACCCAGCGGCACACCTCGTGCTCGTGCGCGTCGGCCGTCAGGCCGGCACCTCGGCGACGAGGTCGGTCTTGACCTCCGGGAAGTGGCAGGCCTGCAGGTGCACGCCGCCCTCGCGGAAGGCGCGGGTCGCCTCGTCGGCGGTGGCCGACAGGAGCGGCGGCTCCTGCTGGGCGCAGATGTCCTGCGCCTTCCAGCACCGCGTGCGGAAGCGGCAGCCGCTCGGCGGGTCGATCGGGCTCGGCACGTCACCGACGAGGCGGATGCGCTCCTTGGGGGCGATGCCGCGGGCGACGTTGATGTCGGGAGCCGCCGAGAGCAGCGCCTGGGTGTAGGGGTGCTCGGGAGCCTCGTAGATCTTCTTCTTGTCGCCGTACTCGACGATCTTGCCGAGGTACATCACCGCGACCTGGTCGCAGAAGTGGCGCACGACGCCGAGGTCGTGCGCGACGAAGATGAACGCCAGGCCGAGCTCGTTGCGGAGCTTGGCGAGCAGGTTCATCACCTGCGCCTGGATCGAGACGTCGAGGGCCGAGACCGGCTCGTCGGCGATGATGAGCTTCGGCTCCACCGCGAGGGCGCGGGCGATGCCGATGCGCTGGCGCTGGCCGCCGGAGAACTCCGACGGGTAGCGGTTGATGTGCTCGGGGTTGAGGCCGACGAGCTCGAGCAGCTCCTGGACGCGGGCCTTCTCCTTGCCCTGGTGCAGGCCGTGCACCCGCAGCGGCGTGCTGAGGATGGCTCCGACCGTCTGCCGCGGGTTGAGCGAGGAGTACGGGTCCTGGAAGATCATCTGCACGTCGCGGCGGATGTCGCGCAGCTCGTGCTCCTTGAGGTGCGTGATGTCACGCCCCCCGAACTCGATGACCCCTGCGGTCGGCTCGTCGAGCCGCGTCACGAGACGCGACGTCGTGGACTTGCCACAGCCGGACTCGCCGACGAGGCCGAGCGTCTGGCCCTCCTTGACCGTGAAGCTGATGCCGTCGACGGCCTTGACCGTCGCGCGGACCATCCGCAGGCCCTGGACCTCGCGGAAGGGGAAGTGGCGCTGGAGGTCGGTGACCTTGAGCAGGGTCTGGTCGCTCATCGGGCTTCCTCGTCGTGCTTGAGGGTGGCCACGGGATCGGCCAGGTGGCAACGGATCTCGCGGTTGGACAGGCCCGGCGTCGGGCGCCACTCGGGCAGCTGGGTCCAGCAGGCGTCGCCGTCCACCTGGCTCTTGAAGTCGCAGCGCGGGTGGAAGGAGCAGCCGGTCGGCAGGTTGAGCAGGCTCGGCGGCGTGCCCTTGATGGCGCGCAGCTCCTCGAGGTCCTCGGAGTGCGACGGCAGCGACTGGAGCAGGCCGTAGGTGTAGGGGTGCGACGGCTGGGCCAGCACCTCCTTGGCACTGCCCTTCTCGACGCCGCGACCGGCATACATCACGAGGATGTCGTCGGCCGTCTCGGCGACGACCGCCAGGTCGTGCGTGATGAGGATGACCGCCGAGCCGAACTCCTTCTGGAGGTCGTTGACGAGGTCGAGGATCTGGGCCTGGACCGTGACGTCGAGGGCGGTCGTCGGCTCGTCGGCGATGAGCAGCTTCGGGTTGTTGACGAGACCGAGGGCGATCATGGCGCGCTGGCGCATGCCGCCGGAGAACTCGTGCGGGTAGGAGTTGGCCCGCCGCTGCGGGTTGGGGATGCCGACGAGGTCGAGCATCTCGACGGCCCGCTTGAGCGCGACCTGCTTGCTCACCTTGTGGTGGGCCTGGTAGGCCTCGGCGATCTGCTTGCCGACCTTGTGGAACGGGTGGAGCGAGCTCTGCGGGTCCTGGAAGACCATCGCCGCCTTGGTGCTGCGGATCTTCTGGAAGGTCGAGGCGGGGGCGCCGACGAGCTCGATGCCGTCGAGCTTGATGCTGCCCGTGATCTTCGTGCGCTTCGGGTTGTGCAGGCCGAGCACCGCCATGCTGCTGACGGACTTGCCCGAGCCCGACTCGCCGACGATGGCGAGGGTGCGTCCGAGACGAGCCTGGTAGGTGAGGTTGGAGACCGCCTTGACGACCCCCTCCTCGGTGGGGAAGGCGACCGAGAGGTCGGCGACGTCGAGGACGACGTCGCCCGCGTCGCGGGCCTCCGCGCTCTGCGTGGAGATGGTGTTGACGGTGGCGGTCACGACAGCCTCACTCGCGGGTCGATGAAGGAGTACGCGATGTCGACGACGAGGTTCATGACGACGACGACGACGGCTCCGATGAGAACGGTCCCCATGATGACCGGGAGGTCGAAGGCCTTGAGCGCGGCCAGGCCGCGACGGCCGATGCCGTCGACACCGAAGATCTGCTCGGTGATGAGCGTTCCGGTGAGCAGGGCCGCGATGTCGAGACCGAGGATCGTCGCGATGGGGCTCATGGCCGCGCGGAAACCGTGCTTGAACAGGACCGTCCGCTCGTTGATGCCCTTCGAGCGGGCCGTGCGGATGTAGTCCATCGAGAGCGTCTCGATCATCGAGTTGCGGGTGTAGCGCACGTACGACGCCGACGTGACGAACCCGAGGATCAGTGCCGGCGCGAGCATGCCGAGGAAGTACGGGCCCACCCCGGCGCTGATCGCGGAGTACTGCGGCAGCACGTTCCAGAGGATGACGGGGTAGAGCGCGACGAGCAGCGCGAGGACGTAGTACGGGATCGAGCCGAGCACCTGCGAGGCGCCGACGAGCCCGCGGTCCGTCGCGGAGCCGCGGCGCACGGCGGCGATGATGCCCAGCGTGACGCCGACGGTCACGAACACGACGGCGGCCATGAGGGCCAGCACGACGGTGTTCGGGAAGCGGGTGAAGAGCTCGTCGTTGACCGAGCGGCGGGTCACGAACGAGAAGCCCAGGCAGGGGGCGCCGCAGTGGACGGTGTCACCGGCATACAGGAAGTCGCGGCCGACGAAGAGCCCCTTGAAGTACTCGAGGAACTGCACCGAGAGCGGCTTGTCGAGCCCGATGCTCTGCGTGATCTGCTGCAGTCGCTGCGGGTTGCAGCGGGTCTCCGGACACATGGCCTGGGCGGGGTCGGAGGGGCCCGCGAAGAACAGCAGGAACGCCGAGACCAGCGTGGCCAGGATGACGCTCAGGGCGAGAGCCAACCGCCTGAGGATGTACGTGAGCACGTTTTGCCTTCCAAACGAGGTGGGCGCCGGTGGTGGGGGCCCGGGAGTGCCCGGACCCCCACCACGGCGGTCAGTTCAGATCCTGCGTCCCCGTGGGGACGCTGTCACTGCCGACTCAGGAGTTGAGCCACACGTCCGTGAGGTCGGGCATGCCCTTGTTCGGGTTGTTGTGGACGTTCATGACCTTCGTGCCGAAGACCGCGTTGCCCTTGTCGTTGTTGTCCGGGATGGCCAGGAGGTAGTTCTCCGTCAGCCACTTGTCCATCTTGCCCCACTCCGGACCCTGCTCCGTGATCGAGAGCTGCTGGATGCGCTTGATCTCGGCGTCGATCTTGGCGTCGGAGAAGTTGCCGAAGGTCGTGCCACCCTGCGAGAGGGCGATGGTGCCGAAGGTGGGCGGGATGATGGAGTCGGCGGAGGGCCAGTCGAAGCACCAGCCGCGCGGCGACTGGAGCATGTTGTACTTGCCCTTCGGGTCACCGACGAGCTTGCGACGCTCGGCCGCCGGCGCACCGATGTCCTGGACCTTGAAGCCCGCGGCCTCGAGCTTCTGCTTGCGGACCTGGTTGACCTTCTGCGCGATGTCGTCGTCGTTCGTGTAGTAGTACACGAGCTCGAAGGGCTTGTCGGGGCCGTAGCCGGCCGCGGCGAGCATCTTCTTGGCCTCGTCGGGGTTGCCGTCGCCCTGGCCGTTCATCTTGAAGCCGGGAGCCGCCTCGGCCACGTAGTCGAGGTGACCGGCGATCTGCGGCGGGATGATCGTGCTGGCGGGCGAGAACGAGTGCGTCGTCTCACCGCCGGCCTTGTGGATCGAGTCGAAGGGCCACGCCACGGCGATGGCCTTGCGGACCGGCAGCGGGATCTTGCGGGCGTCCAGGTTGACCATGAGCACGCACGAGGAGGGGCCCTCCTCGAACTGGGCCTTCTTGTCGCCCTCGATCTGGGGGATGAGCGAGGAGTCGATCGGGTCCCAGTTGAGGCTCGTCGCGTCGTCGCCGTTCGAGGCGAGGATGGCGGTCTGCGTCTTGATGGTGTCGACGCCCCACTTGAAGTGGAAGCCGTCGGGGTAGTTGTGGCGCGCCGGGTCGGTGGCCGGGTCCCAGTTGGGGTTGCGCTTGAGGACCAGCTCGGTGCCGGGGGTGTACTTGTCGAACATGTACGGGCCGGTGGCGAGCGGGTGCAGCTGGTAGTCGGCCTTCTTGTCCTTCGCCTCGGGAATCGGCGTGAACTGGTTGAAGGAGACGAAGTAGGGCAGCGTCTCGAAGCGCTTCTCGAGGTGGAAGACGACGGTCTTGTCGTCGGTGGCCTCGACACCCTTCCAGTTCTTGTCACCCTTGTAGGGGCCCTGGTAGGTGGCGCCACCCTTGAAGAACTCGCGCTGGTACGTCGGACCGTTGGCGGCGAGGTCGGGGTCGAACGAGCGCTTGGCCGCGAAGACGATGTCCTGGGCCTTGACCGGGGTGCCGTCCTCGTACTTGAGGCCGTCCTTGAGCGTGAACGTCCACGTCAGGCCGTCCTCGGACTGCTTGCCGAGGTCGGTGGCGAGGTCCGGGACGAGCACCTGCTTGCCGTTGCGCGAGACGTAGGTCGTCAGGGCGCGGTTCGTCAGCGAGAAGATGACGGCCGTGTCCTGGTAGAACTGGTCGCTCGGGTCCATGTTGGCCGGCGTCGAGGCGTAGGGCACCGTCAGGATGCCGCCCTTCTTCGCACCGGGGATCTCCGGGGCCGGGCCCTTGGCGTTCGGGTCGAGGGCGGCGCCCGCCTGGTCGACCTTGCCGCCGGTGCCGTTGGTGCCACCAGCGGTGCCGTTGTTGGCGGACGGGGCGCCGCAGGCCGCGACGAAGCCGAGGGAAGCCGCGGCTCCCACGGTCAGGACTTTGGTCCAGCGCATTGTTGTTTGCTCCCTTTTGCTTGTCCCGGCGTTTTGCCGGGAACATCTGGTGGGCCGAGACCCGGGTGGGGTCAGCGGCGGCTGGTGGGGTCGAAGGCGTCGCGGATCGAGTCGCCGAGCAGGCTCAGGGCGAGGACGAGCAGCGAGAGGCCGATGACCGAGGGCCAGAGCCACAGGGGGTACGTGGCGAAGAGGTTCTGGGCGTCGGCGATCGTGCGGCCCCACGAGGCGGTGGGCTCGACGAGACCGGCACCGAGGTAGCTCAGCGTCGCCTCGTAGGTGATGTACGCGGGGACGGCGATCGAGGCCGAGACGATGATCGGGCCGACGAGGTTGGGCAGGATCTCCCGGAAGAGGATCGAGCGCGTCGGGACACCGATGGCGCGGGCGGCCTGGACGAACTCCCGCTCGCGCAGGCTCTTGACCTCGCCTCGCACGAGGCGGGCCAGGCCCATCCAGCCGAAGACGACGAGGATGACGATGAGCACCCAGAAGCGGATCGTCGAGGTCTCCTCGGCCGAGAGGTCACCGCCGGCAGCGAGGCGCTTCTGCATGATCGGGATGATCGCCAGCACGAGCAGCAGGATCGGCAGCGACAGGAAGAAGTCGATGATCCAGGAGATGATCTTGTCGGCGACGCCCCCGAGGTAGCCGGCGACGAGTCCGAGCGTCACGCCGATGACCGTCGACGCGAAGGCCGCGACGAAGCCGATGATGAGCGACGGGCGGGCGCCGTAGGCCCAGCGGGCGAAGAGGTCGCGGCCGAGTCGCGGCTCGACGCCGAGCCAGTGCGCCGAGCTGGCACCGACCGTCGGCAGGCCGTTGAAGTCGACGAGCTCGGTGTGCACCGTGCCGACGTCGGCCTTGACCTTGGTGATCGGGTCGACGGCCTCGAGCGAGACCAGCAGCGGCGCGAAGATCGCGACGACGATGAAGAACAGGATGATGACGGCGCAGATGATCGCGACCTTGTCCCGCTTGAGCCGGGCCCAGGCGACCTGTCCGGGAGACCGCCCCGTGCGGACGTCCTGGTGCTCGGGGGCCGACGTCGGAGACTTCTCCTCGGATACCTCGGTCAGCGTTGTTGCTGAGGGCTCCGGCATGGCGTTCAACGCGTTGGCTCCATCCTTGTGGGATCACATCCAGCCCGGGGTCTTCGTCACCCGAACCGCCCTCGAGGGCACATCAGATCTTCCGGATGCAACCCCCGCCGGGACGTCGTGAGCCTGCCACAGCTTTTTGCGCCGTCCAAGCATCGAGACGTGCATGGATGACAAATCGTTACCGACCGACACGTCCCGCGACATAATGTGCGCCCACGCGTCACAGGCCCGAAACAATCCCCGACGGGAGGCCCTCCCGGGCGTGACGGTGTCAGTCCCGGCGGGTGCGTCCGAGGCGTCCGGAGAGCCATTCCCAGCGGGTCCGGAGCCGCTCCTCGAAGCCGCGGTCGGTGGGTCGGTAGTAGCTCACCTGGTCGTGCAGGTCGTCGGGGAGGTACTGCTGGGCCGCCACCGCGTCGGGCTCGTCGTGGGCGTAGACGTAGCCCTTGCCGTGGCCGAGCCGCTCGGCACCGGCGTAGCCGCTGCCGCGCAGGTGGGCGGGCACGATCCCGCCGCGCCCCGCACGCACGTCGGCGATCGCCTCGTTGATGCCGAGGTAGGCCGCGTTCGACTTCGGCGCCATGGCGTTGTGCACGACCGCCTGCGCCAGGATGATCCGCGCCTCCGGCATGCCGATCTGGGCCACCGCGTGCATCGCCGCCACGGCGGTCTGCAGGGCCGTGGGGTCGCCCATGCCCACGTCCTCGCTCGCGGAGATGACGATGCGCCGGGCGATGAACCGGGGGTCCTCCCCCGCCTCGAGCATCCGGGCGAGGTAGTGCAGGGCGGCGTCGACGTCGCTGCCGCGCATCGACTTGATGAGCGCGCTCGCGACGTCGTAGTGCTGGTCGCCGGCGCGGTCGTAGCGGACGGCCGCCTGGGCCACGGCCTGCTCGACGTGGGCGAGCGTGATCTCGACGGGGTCGTCGGACAGGCGTCCGGCCGGCTGCGCGTCGAGGGCGACGCCGGCCGCCGCCTCGAGCGAGGTCAGGGCGCGGCGCGCGTCGCCGCCGGCGATCCGCACGAGGTGGTCGGTGGCCTCGTCGGCCAGGGTGTGCTCCCCGTCAAAGCCCCGCTCGTCGGTCAGGGCGGCCCGGAGCAGCTCGGCGATCTCCTCGTCCGAGAGCGACTCGAGCGTCACGAGCACGGAGCGCGAGAGCAGCGGCGAGATGATGCTGAAGGACGGGTTCTCGGTCGTGGCCGCGACGAGGATGACGGTGCGGTTCTCGACGCCGGGGAGCAGGGCGTCCTGCTGGGCCTTGGTGAACCGGTGGATCTCGTCGAGGAAGAGGACGGTCTGGCGCGCGTAGAGGTCCCGCTCGCGCACGGCGGCCTCCATGACCGAGCGCACGTCCTTGACCCCGGCCGTGACCGCGGAGAGCTCGACGAAACGCCGCTCGGCCGCCGTGGCGACGAGGTGCGCGAGCGTCGTCTTGCCCGTGCCCGGAGGTCCCCAGAGGATCGCGGACAGCGGTCCGGCCGCGCCGCCGGATCCCTCGATGAGTCGCCGCAGGGGGCTCCCGGGGCGCAGCACCTTGGCCTGCCCCCGGACCTCGTCGAGCGACCGGGGGCGCATCCGCACGGCGAGCGGCGCGACCCCGGCCGAGGCCGGCTGCTCACCGCGGTCGGCGGCGGAGGCCGCACCGAAGAGGTCCCCCGGGCTGTCTGACATCACTGTGGAAGGCTATCCACGTGCAGAACCCCTCACCCGCGGGCCCGGCGCCGCGCACCCGGCTGGCCCGCCTCGGAGCACTCATCGCGCGTCACCCGCGCACCTGGGTGGCGGCCGGGGCCGTCATCGCCGTCGCGTGCTTCGCCGTCGCAGTCGGTGGGGTCACCGGGGAGTCGCTGTTCGACCGCCTGCACTCGGGCGCCCCGACCGTGGCGTCGGAGGCCTCTCGCGCGCAGGACGTCATCGCCCAGAGCGAGCCCGCGCTCGAGACCTTGACGATGCAGGTGACCGGCGCCGACCTCACCGACGCGGCCACGGTCCGCGACGGGGCGTCCGCCACCCAGGAGGTCGCCAAGGTCCCGGGCGTCAAGAGCGTCCGGTCGCCCCTGCTCGCGCCGAAAGGCCTCGCCGACCCGTCCGTCGCGCCGCTGCTCAAGGGCGGGACGCCGGCCGCGGGCGGCTTCGTCACGGTCGTCGACTTCGTGCCCGGCGCCGACAAGGCAGCGCAGGCGAGTGCCGAGGCGCAGGCCGAGACCCGGCTGCTCGCCGTGGCATCGGCCATGCACGCGCAGGGGTCGGTGGGCAGCACGAGCAAGGTCATCAAGGCCATCACGACCACGGTCGAGCACGACCTGCTCCGCGGTGAGGGGATCGCCCTGCCACTGACCTTCCTCGTCATGTCCTTCGTCTTCGGCGGCTTCGTCGCCGCCGGGATGCCGATCGTCGGCGCCGTCGTGTCGATCGGCGGAGCCCTCCTCTCGCTCTTCGGCTTCTCCCATGCCGTCGAGCTCGACGCCACCGTCGTCAACATCGTGACCCTGCTCGGCCTCGGGTTGTCGATCGACTACGGCCTGCTGACCGTGAGCCGCTTCCGCGAGGAGCTCGCCCACCGTGGGCACGACGTCCCGACCAGGGAGGAGGTCGCGCGTGCCACCGAGCGCACGGTGGCCACGGCGGGACGCACCGTACTCTTCTCGGGTCTCACCGTCGCCATCGCCCTCGCCGGCCTGCTCGTCTTCGAGGCGTCGATCATGCGGGCCATCGGCGTGGCCGGCGTCAGCGTCGTCCTCGTCGCCATGGTCGTGGCCATCACGCTCGTCCCCGCCCTGTGCGTGGTCGGCGCAAAACGCTTGTCGCGCAAGGCCGTCGAGCAGGCATCGGATGTCGGCGTCTTCTCCCGGCTCGCTGTCGGGGTGCAGCGCCGGCCGGTGCTCGTCATCGTCGGGGTCGTCGTCGTCCTCGTGACCCTGGCGCTGCCCACGCTGTCGATGAAGCTCACGTCGTCCGGCACCGAGCTGCTGCCCAAGGACGCGCCGCAGCGCGTCTTCTTCGAGCAGCTCGACCGTGACTACCCCGCGCTCTCCGCGCCCGAGGTGACCGTCGTCGCCGCCTCGTCCGACACCGCCGCCGTCACCGCCTGGGCCGGGCAGTTCCGCTCCCGTCCCGGTGTCGAGGGGCTGGCGGTGCAGCCGCTCGGGACCGAGCACCAACGCGTCAACATCCGCGTCGCCGGTCGGCCGACGTCGGACGACGCCCAGGACCTCGTGACGACGATCCGCGCGACGCCCGCGCCCTTCGAGACCCTCACGACCGGCCAGGCCGCGGGCCAGATCGACTTCCTCGACTCCATGGCTGCCCGGGCCCCGTATGCCGTCGCGCTCGTCGTGCTCGGCACCTTCGTCCTGCTCTTCCTCATGACCGGCTCCGTCGTCGTCCCGGTCAAGGCGCTCCTGCTCAACGTCATCTCGCTCGGCGCCGCCCTGGGGGTCGTCGTGTGGATCTTCCAGGAGGGCCACCTCGAGGGGCTGCTCGGCTTCACCTCGGTGGGCGCCGTCGAGTCGATGGTGCCCTTCCTCGTCCTGGCCTTCGGTTTCGGACTGTCGATGGACTACGAGGTCTTCCTGCTCTCGCGGATCGTCGAGTTCCACCGGCACGGTGCCGAGAACGACCGTGCGGTCTCCCTGGGTCTCCAGCGGACCGGGCGGATCATCACGTCCGCGGCGTTGCTCATCGTCATCGTCTTCGGGGGCTTCGTCGCCGGTGACATCCTCATCATCAAGCAGATGGGCGTGGCCCTCGTCGCTGCCGTCGTCATCGACTCGACCCTCGTCCGGATGCTCCTCGTGCCCGCGACGATGACGCTCCTCGGTCGGCTCAACTGGTGGGCGCCTGCGCCGCTGCGTCGCCTCCACGACCGCTTCGGGATCGTGGAGTGACGGCCGTCCTGACCGGGCACGGCCTGGACGGGCTGCTGGGCGCCGCCGACGCACACCCCTTCGTCCGGTGGGAGGTCACGGACGAGCTCGCCTCGACGTGGTGGCGCTCCACGGGGGCCGTCGCCTTCCAGCGCACGCGCAAGGCCGTCCGCCGCACCGTCAACGTTCTCGGTGACGACGACGGCGTCACGGCGCTCATCGACCACCTGCCGGCCATCGCGGCGACCGTCTCGCCCGAGCGGCGCGTCGTCTCCGTCAGCGTCCCCCAGCACCTCGAGCCGCGGCTCCGGGACCGCTACCGGCTGCTCGACGGGGGCGACTGGGAGTGGTTCCACACCACCACCGCCCCCGACGAGCACGCCTCGCACGAACGGGTGGTCCCCCTCGACGACGTGACCCGGGCGCCCGAGGTGCGCGCCTTCCTCGAGGCGCACTCCCCCACCGCGGACACCGAGCCCGGGCAGGGCGAGCGCTGGTTCGCCGTCGAGGAGCCCGACGGCTCCCTGTGCGCGGTCGCCGCGTGGGGTACGACTCGAGCCGGGGCACCGCACCTGTCGTCGGTGGCCGTCGACACCCGCCGGCGCGGCCAGGGGCTGGGGCGCACCATCGTCGGTGCCGTGACGCGACGGGCCGTGCTCGAGGCCGGGGTCTGCACCCTCGGGATGTACTCCCACAACACGGTCGCCCGCGGGCTCTACCTGTCGCTCGGCTACGACCGCCGCTGCGCGTGGTCGAGCCGGCCGGTCGTCATCGACCGCTGAGCACGGGACCGACGACGTCTCAGGCGAAGTCGGCGGCCACGACCTTCCGGTCGGCCTCCTGGACGAGGACCACCCAGTTGCCCGAGTTGTCGCGGCAGACGGCCTCGGTGCCGTAGGGCCGGGCGGACGGTGGCTGGAGGAACTCGACACCCTTGGCCGTCAGCTCGGCATACGTCTTCTCGCAGTCGTCGACCGACATGCCGAGCCCGTTGAGGCCGCCCGAGTCGAGGGCCCGCCTCATCGCCGTGACGAGCTCGTCCGGGAAGGGAGGACCGGGGATGGCGAGGCTGACCTGGAGCTCGGGCTGGTTGGGGTGCACGACGGTGCACCAGCGGTAGCCGTCGCCGAGGGTGATGTCGTCCTTCTCCTCGAACCCGAGGACGTCGACGTAGAAGCGCTTGGACTCGTCGATGTCCTTCACGAAGACACTGACGATGGAGATGTTGGTGATCATGCAGCCACGTTAGGACGCGCCGCCCCCGTCCTGCTTCTCCTGCGTTGCGCATCGCTCGGCCAGACCCCACATGAAGATGACGCACCCGGGGATGTGCGGACCGCCCGAACCGGCATACCTCGCCTGGAAGCTGCTCGGTGTCTCCCCGACGACCTCGCGGAAGCGGCTGCTGAACGACCCGAGGCTCGTGAAACCCACGGCGTGGCAGACCTCGGTGATCGTGAGGTTGGACGCGCGCAACAGGTCCTGGGCCCGCTCGATCCGGCGCTTCGAGACGTACTCGAGCGGGGTGACGCCGTAGGTCGAGCGGAAGAGCCGGAGGAAGTGGTACTTCGAGAGGCTCGCCTCGGCCGCCAGCGCGTCGAGGTCGAGCGGCTGGGCGTAGTGGCGGTCGGCGTGGTCCCGGGCACGCCGCAGGTGGACGAGGACGTCGTCGGGCGCGCGTCGTTCCACGGTGGTCACCCGGCCATTGTCGTCCCCGGGACCGTCAACCGGCCGCGTCGGTGACGAAGATGCCGTTGACGGCCCGGAGCCGGTGCTCCCAGGACGTCGCGGGCCGTCCGAGGACGTGCTCGGTGACGGTGGCCCGGGCACTCGTGTCGGCCGTCGCGTGCCTCTCGTCGCGCGGCACCCCGTAGATCCAGGCAGCTCGTCCGTCGTAGGACGAGGTCTCGGTACGGCTCGACAGCGCCGCCCCGCCGCGCGAGGTCGACGTCGCACGCTCCCAAGAGATCGCGAGGGCTCCGGCCACGTCGTAGGCGCCCGCGACATCGGTGCGCGGGTGGAAGCCCAGGACGCCGTCCTTGTCCCAGCGGTGCTCCGTCCGCTCGACGGTCGGGGTCCCCTCGGCGTGCCCCGTCGCCACCACCTGGGTGTCGGTCCACGACGCCTTGAGGGTGTCGTCCGCCTCGCCGTCGGTCCAGGAGTGCGTCGAGGTGTTGCCGAGGGTCCGGGTGACGGTGGTCGTGACGGGTCCTCGCGACGTGGAGAGCCTTGCGCTGACCCGGAGCTCCCGGGTGGCCCCGAGGTCGACGTGCCCTGCTCGGTCGCCGGTGCCGGCGACCGAGCTCGTGATCTCGGGCTGGGGTGCGTATGCCGTCCCCATCGTCCCCGACACCACGCTGCGACCCGCGTCGCGCCAGACGCGGAAGCGGGGCGCGAGCGTCCACCCGCCCTGCCCCGCCGGCAGGCCCACGACCGACAGGCGGACGTCATGCGGCCTGCCGTCGTCGAGGCGGGCGAGGAACGGCGTCAGGTCGTAGCCGAGCGGCGGGATGTCGAAGGCCTTCGGTGAGGGGATGGCGTACCAGAGGAAGGGGTTGCTCCAGCCGCCGGTGTAGACGACCGGGTAGGGCGCCGCGATCCCGGCGAGCCGGCCGTCGATGCGGACGTCGACCTCGCGGTAGGGCAGACCGTCAGGACACGAGTAGCCCTTGCTCGCAGGGGCGCTCGTGTCCCAGAACTCCTCGCAGCCACCGCCTGACCCGGTCGCGAAGACGTCGGCGAGCAACCGCGTCGAGTTGCGGGGCACGGTCAGCGACCCGACGAGGTCGGTGCCGTCGCGCGCGATGTCGGCGAGGGGCAGGACGCTGTCTGCGGTGTGCGCGGCCGGGGCGCCCGGTCCGGTCGCGTAGAAGTCGAGGTCGACCGTCACGTGGATGACACCGGTGTAGGTGGAGTCGACGACGTTGCCGATGAAGGCCTGCACCTGCTGCGGCCGTCCGAGCAGCGGCGCGAGGTCGGTCACGTCCTTCTCGACGTGCCAGCGGATCCCGGCACCGCTGGGCTCGGGGGTCGAGAGCGTCAGCATGCGCACTCCCCCGACGTCGACGTGGCCGATGCGGTCGAACTGCCGGCCGGCCACCGAGCCGTCGAGCCGCATGACGACCTTGGACCACGGACCGACGCAGCCCACCGGTGGCGTGTAGGCCCGGGCGTGCACGTCGAAGTCGGCGAAGGCGTCCTCCACGACCCGGACCGTGCAGTGGCGGGTGGGCGGCACCGAGACGGGCGGCTCCGGGGTGCGGGGGTCGTCCCAGACGCTGCCGAACTCCGCCGGCGGCGTGGCCGCAGGACCCAGGGAGGGCACGGCGGCGGTGGAGGTGGAGGGCAGGGCCGCAGCGGCGCTCGCACCGGTCAGGGCGAGGAGGGCACCGAGGACCGCCGAGGTGACCGGGCGGAGGCGGGGTTTGCGCATGGCCCGACGCTAGGACGGCCCCGGTCAAGGCGGGGCAAAGCGATCGGCTTGGGACGGCATACGCGGTCCATGGCGGCACACCTGCCCGCGGAGGGCCGGCACGGCCGGCACGGCCGGGACGGACCGCGCGGCCCCTGGTGACGACGGACGATGGAGGGGTGTCGTCACCGAGGTGACGACACCCCTCCATCGGGAGCGCGGGAGGTCAGCTCTGCGCGGGGCTGATCTCGGGAGCGCCCTGGGGGGCGGGGGCGGCCGGGGCGGGCTTCGCGTCGACACCCGCCTCCTTGCGCTGCTCGGGCGTGATCGGTGCCGGGGCGGCGGTCAGCGGGTCGTAGCCGCCGCCGGACTTCGGGAACGCGATGACGTCGCGGATCGAGTCGGTGTGCGCGAGCAGCGAGACGATGCGGTCCCAGCCGAGGGCGATGCCGCCGTGCGGCGGGGCCCCGAAGGCGAAGGCCTCGAGCAGGAAGCCGAACTTCTCCTGCGCGTCCTCCTCGGACAGGCCCATGACCTTGAAGACGCGCTCTTGGACGTCGCGCTGGTGGATACGGATCGAGCCGCCGCCGATCTCGTTGCCGTTGCAGACGATGTCGTAGGCGTAGGCGAGCGCCGGGCCCGGGTCGGTGTCGAACGTGTCGAGGAACTCCGGCTTGGGCGAGGTGAAGGCGTGGTGCACGGCGGTCCACGCCCCGGCCCCGACGGCGACGTCGCCCGAGGCGACCGCGTCGGCGGCCGGCTCGAAGAGCGGGGCGTCGACGACCCAGAGGAAGCTCCACGCGTTCTCGTCGATGAGGCCGCAGCGACGACCGATCTCGAGGCGGGCGGCCCCGAGCAGGGCGCGCGAGGCCTTGGCGGCACCGGCGGCGAAGAAGATGCAGTCGCCGGGCCGGGCGCCGACGTGCGCCGCGAGTCCGGCGCGCTCCGCGTCGGTGAGGTTCTTGGCCACGGGTCCGCCGAGCTCACCGTCCTCCTGGACGAGGACGTAGGCCAGGCCCCGGGCACCGCGCTGCTTGGCCCACTCCTGCCAGGCGTCGAGCTGCTTGCGCGGCTGGCCGGCCCCGCCCGGCATGACGACGGCGCCGACGTAGTCGGACTGGAAGACCCGGAACGTCGTGTCGGTGAAGTACTCCGTGCAGTCGACGAGCTCGTTGCCGAACCGCAGGTCGGGCTTGTCCGACCCGTAGCGGGCCATGGCCTCGTGGTACGTCATCCGCTGGAAGGGCGCGTCGAGCTCGACGCCGATGAGGCGCCACAGCGCCGCGATGATGGACTCGCCGAGCTCGATGATGTCGTCCTGGTCGACGAAGCTCATCTCGATGTCGAGCTGGGTGAACTCCGGCTGGCGGTCGGCGCGGAAGTCCTCGTCGCGGTAGCAGCGGGCGATCTGGTAGTAGCGCTCCATGCCCGCGACCATGAGCAGCTGCTTGAACAGCTGCGGGCTCTGCGGGAGGGCGTACCACGAGCCGGGCGCCAGGCGGGCCGGCACGAGGAAGTCGCGCGCGCCCTCGGGCGTCGACCGCGTCAGCGTCGGGGTCTCGATCTCGACGAAGTCGCGGGCTCCCAGGACGGCGCGGGCGGCAGCGTTGACCTTGGAGCGCAGGCGGATCGCCGCACCGGCCGAGCTGGCCCCCGGCCGGCGCAGGTCGAGGTAGCGGTGCTTCAGGCGTGCCTCCTCGCCGACCGTGACGCGCTCGTCGATCTGGAAGGGCAGCGGCGCGGCGGGGTTGAGCACCTCGAGGTCGCTGACGATGACCTCGATCTCGCCGGTGGGCAGGTCGGGGTTGGCGTTGCCCTCGGGGCGCTCGCGCACCTCTCCGGTGACCTTGACGCAGAACTCGTTGCGCACGTCGTGGGCGCCGCCCTGGGCGAGCACCTCGTCACGCGCGACGACCTGGGCCACGCCCGAGGCGTCGCGCAGGTCGAGGAACGCGACCCCGCCGTGGTCTCGACGCCGCGCCACCCAACCGGTGAGGGTGACGGTCTGGCCTGCGTGGTCGGCACGGAGAGTGCCGGCCTCGTGAGTGCGGAGCACGGAGGGTCCTTCCGGGACGGGAGTCGGGCGGCGGCGGGGCCGCCCGGGGGTGAACCGGCACCCCGGCTGCGGGTCGGCCGCGGGCACCGAGGACCAATCCTAGACCGCCTGCACCTAGGCTCTTCGCCGTGCAGCACTCCCGCAACCGCGACCTCGACGGCGTCCGAGGACTCGCGATCCTCCTCGTCGTCGCCGCGCACTCGGGCCTGCCGGTGCGCTGGGGTGGCCTGTCGGGCGTCACGCTCTTCTTCGTGCTGTCCGGCTACCTCATCACCAGCCTGCTCCTGCGCGAGTGGGGACGGTGGGGGTCGATCAGCCTCTGGCGCTTCTGGGGGCGACGTGCCCTGCGCCTGCTGCCCGCGCTCCTGCTCCTGCTCGCGCTCGCCCCGGTGCTGCTGTGGGCCACCGGCGACGACCGGTTGTCGACCTACCCCACCGCCGCCCTCGCCTCGCTGTTCTACGTCGGGAACTGGGTGCGCATCTCCGGGACCGACCTCGGCGTGCTCAACCACCTGTGGTCCCTCTCCGTCGAGGAGCAGTTCTACGTCGTGTGGCCCGCCCTGTTCATCGGCCTCATGACGTGGTGGCGCAGCCGCGCCGTCGCCGTCGTGCTCAGCCTCGCCGCGCTCGCGACCTTCTACTCGGTGTGGACGGTCGGGGCCGCGGTCCGGCTCGACATCTCGACGGAGACCAACGCGTTCGCCCTGCTCCTCGGGGTGGCCCTGGCCTTCGCCCTGGCCGAGGTGCGCGCCCGCGGGTGGGAGCTGCCGTCGGCCAACCCGCTCGTGCCGTTCGTCGTCATGGTCGCGGTGTCGTCGTTCCCCAGCCACGGACTCGCCGTCGACCACCCGCTCTTCCGCCCCCTCGGGGCCGTCTACGCCGTGCTCGGGGTGTGGCTCGTGTATGCCGCCGTGTCGGGTCACTCGAGGGTCGTCGGCTCGCGCGTCATGGTCTTCTTCGGCACCGTCAGCTACGCGCTCTACCTGTGGCACCAGACCTTCATCAACAGCCTGCTGCTCGGCGAGCACTCCACTCCGCGCAACCTGCTGCTCATCGCGGCCGCCGTCCTCCTGTCGTGGCTCTCGTGGGTCCTCGTCGAACGACCGCTGGGTCGTCTGCGCGGCCGGCTCCGGCTCGACCAGCCCTCCCGCCGACAGCAGGAGTTCGCCGACCGGCAGGCCGCAGCACCGCGTCCGCGGGCCGCGCCCACGGCGTAGACCCCGGGGCGCGGCCCCGGGTTGACCCGTGCGAACGCGACCGGTGCAGGACGCGACCGTGCGGGTGCGCCGGTCCCGGGGGCGCGAGCGGCCTAGGCGGTCCGGCCCGTGGTGACGGCGACCGGGGGGCCTTCCTGCGCCTCGTGCTCCGCGTGCGCCTCGTGCTCCGCGTGCTCCGCGTGCTCCGCGTGCTCCTCGATGCTGCGGGAGTCGGTGAGGGTCTGCGCACCCCACGTGACCAGGGCGCCGACGACGAGGGCCAGCACGGCATACGTCACCTGTTCGCCGCGGACGAAGGACGCGACGAGGGCGGGGCCCCACGTCCCGGCGGGCAGCGCCGTCGTCACGAGGAGGGCCACGAGGGTGCCGACGACGGCGGTGCCGACGCTCGAGCCGACCTCTTGGGCCGTGTCGTTGAGGGCGGCGCCGACGGAGGTCCTGTTCGCGGGCATCGCCTCGACGAGGGCCACGGCGCAGATCGTCATCACGGTCCGCAGGCCGACGGTCATGACGACCATCGCGGCCGCGATGGCCGGGTAGCCACGGCCGACCCCCCAGGCCAGACCGACGAGCGAGACGGTGAGCAGCGCGGCTCCGACCAGGCACGCGACCCGGTGACCGTGACGTCGGGCCAGCCACTCGGAGAGTGGCGTCGCGAGGAGCATCGTCACGATGAGCGGGAGGTTGGCGAGGCCGGCTCGCACGGGGCTCCAGCCCCACGCGTACTGGAAGTGCAGGATGAGGCCGAACATGACGCCGGCCATCGCGATCGAGGTGCCGGCCTGCGCGACGGTCGCACCACGCACGGTCCCGTTGGAGAACAGGGTGAGGTCGAGCATCGGCGAGGCGGTGCGCCTCTCGTGGCGGACGAAGGCGACGAGCGCGAGCCCGGCACCGACGACCGCAGTGACGGTCGCTGCCGACACCCACCCGTGCTCGACCCCGCTGGTCAGGGCGTAGCAGCCGAGGCCCATGGTGGCGATGCTGAGCAGGGCGCCGGGCAGGTCGGGCCGATCGACGGTGAGGTCCTCGGGACGGTCGGCCGGCACCCCGAGCCGCACGCCGACCCACGCGAGCAGGGCGATGGGGGCGTTGACGAGGAGCAGCCACTCCCACCGCACGTGGGCGAGCGCGGTGCCGCCGAGCAGCGGTCCCAGGACGAAGCCCGACATCCCGACGACGATCATGACCGTCATCGCGCGCATCCGGAGGGCCTGGCCGTCGAAGAGGCGGAAGACGAGCGCGTTGGTGATCGGCGCCATGGCTGCGGCCGCCACCCCGAGGGCAGCGCGCAGGGTGATGAGCTCGCCCGTCGTCGTCACGGCCGCGACAGCGAGGCTGATGGCCCCGAAGCCCGCGAGCCCCCAGAGGAGCACGCGGCGCCGGCCGATCCGGTCCGCGGCCGAGCCGGCGGTGAGCAGCAGTCCCCCGAACGTCAGCGAGTAGGCGCCGGTGACCCACTGGAGGGCGGTGGTGCCGCTCCCGAGGTCGCGGCCGATCGTCGGCAGCGCGATTGTGAGGAGGGTGTTGTCGACCATCTCGACGAAGAAGGCGAGACAGAGCGCGAGCATCGGGAGCCACGCCGCGCGGAGCGACGGGTAGGTGTGGTTCGGCGTCGTGATCGTCGTCATGGACCGCCTCCTTCTTATCGAACAACGTTCGACACTCGAACGCTGTTCGATCTTATAGAACGATGTTCGATGTCCGCAACCACGCCGAGGAGCGGTGTGGTGGGATGGGGCGCATGAGCCCTCAGCGACAGCACGGCGCCCGGCCCTCACCCGAGGTCCGAGCCGTCCGCGAGCGCCCCGCAGCGGGCCGCCGACGGACCTCGCACTCGCTCGAAGCCGTCCTCACCGAGGCCGTCGCCCTGCTCGACACGAGCGGTGAGCACGCCCTGACGTTCCGCGCCCTCGCAGCCCGTCTCGGCGGGGGTGCGGCCAGCATCTACTGGTACGTCTCGAGCAAGGACGAGCTGCTCGACCGAGCAGCCGACCACGTCCTGGCCGACGTCCTCGTCGCCGTCGAGGGCGTCGGCGGGGGCGACCCCGTCGACGACCTCCGGACCATCGCGCTGGCACTCTTCGACGCGATCGTCGAGCGGCCCTGGCTCGGCGCCTACTTCATGCGCGACACCGGTGTGCAGCCCAACGGCCTGCGCCTCTACGAGCGGCTCGGACAGCAGGTGCTGCGGCTGGAGCTGGGTCCCCGGGAGAGCTTCCACGCGGTCTCGGCCATCGTCGGCTTCGTCGTCGGCACCGCCGCCGACATGGGCCAGCAGGCCCCCGAGGCAGTGCTCTCGGGCGAGGTCGACCGGGACGAGTACCTCGCCCGCTACGCCGCCCAGTGGCGAGCCCTGGACGCTGACGAGTTTCCCTTCATCCACCACGTCGTCGACGAGTTCGCGGGCCACGACGACGCCGAGCAGTTCCGGGCCGGCCTCGACCTCATTCTCGCCGGGCTGAGCCTCCAGGCCGGCCGCTGACCCGGCGCATCCGCGCCCCCGATCAGCTCACCGTGAAGGGCCGCAGGTCCTTGGAGGCTTCTGCCGCAAGGCATTCCACGGTGACCGCGAGCGCCGGGCTCGCCGTCATGGTGCGACGCCAGACGAGGCTCACGGTGCGCTCGGAGACCGGGTCGACGATGGGGACGGCGACGACCCCGGCGGGCAGCGGCCCGCGCCCGAGCCGGGGCACGAGGGCGATGGCCTCGCCCCGTGAGACCAGGGCGACGTGCGTGGCGAACTCGAGCGCGACGTGGCCGATCCGCGGGGCCCGGCCGACGTCGGCGTACATCTTCTGGAGCCACTGGTGGCAGATCGAGCCGGGGGCGACACTGGCCCACTCCTCCTCGAGCACGTCCGCGACGCCGACGCTGGACCGGGTGGCGAGCGGGTGGTCCTCGTGCACGAGGACGTCGGCCCGGTCCCGACCGAGGTCCCGCACCTCGAGGTGGTCGGGGATCGCGAGCGGCAAGGGCTCCCAGTTGTGCACGAGGGCGAGGTCGTGCGTGCCGGCCGCCACGGCGTCCACCGCGTCCCACGGGTCGATCTCGTCGGGCCGGAGGGTGACATCGGGAGCGAGAGCCCGGAGCCGGCCGATGGCGCCGACGACGATCCCACGGTATGCCGTGGCGAACGTCGCGAGCCGCACCGTGCCGACGGTCTCACCACTGGCACCGTGCAGGCGCGACTCGAGGCGTTCGATGTGGGCGAGCAGGTCGCGCGCCGACTCGGACAGCGAGCGACCGGCCTCGGTGAGCAGCACGCCCCGCCCCTGCCGCTCGAGCAGCTGGACCCCGGTCTGGGACTCGAGCCGCTTGATCTGCTGCGACACCGCACTCGGGGTGTAGTCGAGCGCGGCGGCGGCGGCCCCGACGGAGCCGTGGGCCTCGACAGCGACGAGGGAGCGCAGCGCGACGGGATCGATCATGCAGCGATGCTACACAGTCAGGGCAACGACCATTCGATGGACGTGAAGGGTTGACCACCCCGAGGATGGCGACATGCGCCGCCGTGACACCGCCCTCGCCGTCCTCGTCGCCCTGCTCTGGGGCACGAACTTCGTCGCGATCCGGACCGGGCTGGACTCGGTGCCACCGCTGCTCTTCCTCGCGGTGCGTTTCGTCGTCGTCTGCGTCCCCGCGGTGTTCCTCGTGCGCCGCCCCGCGCTGCCCTGGCGCGACCTCGCCCTCATCGGTGCCTTCACGAGCCTGGGCCAGTTCGCCCTGCTCTACCTCTCGCTGCACCTCGGCATGCCGCCGGGACTCTCCTCGCTCGTCCTGCAGGCCCAGGTGCTCCTCACCGTCGTCATCGCCGCCGTCTGGCTCCGCGAGCGGCCCTCGGCACTGCAGCGCGCCGGGGTGGCGCTCGGCGGCGCCGGACTGGTCACCATCGCGGTCGGGCGCGGTCTGGCCGCGCCGCTGCTGCCCCTCGTCGTCCTCGTCCTCGCAGCAGTGTCGTGGGCGGTCGGCAACGTGCTGACCCGGCGGGCGGGCGCGCTGACCGGGCGGGGCGCCGGCCTCGGGGTGACCGTGTGGTCGGGCCTCGTCGTGCCGGTGCCCGCGCTGGCCCTCTCGCTCGTCTTCGAGGGCCCCACCGCCATCGGAGCGGCGCTCGGCCACGTCCACTGGCAGGCCGTCGCCTCGTCCGCGTACACGGCCTACCTGTCCTCGCTCGTCGGCTACGGGATCTGGAACACGCTGCTCGGGCGCTACCCCGTCGCGAAGGTGACCCCGTTCGCGATGCTCGTGCCGGTCTTCGGCATGGCCGCGGCCGCCGTCGTGTTCGGCGAGCGGCCGCACGCGCTCGAGCTCGTCGGCGGCGTCGTGCTGCTGGCCGGCGTCGCCGTCGCGGTCATCCGGCGACGCGCAGTGCCGTCCGCAGGGCCCTCATCGGTGCTCGCCGTCGACGTAGAGCCACCGGCCCGCGCGTCGAGCGAAACGGCTGACCTCGTGCAGCTCTCCCCGACGACTCCCGGCCCCCGCTGACGGCTCGGTCCACCGCGCGACGAACTCGACGACACCGTCGGGTTCGTCCGGGCCGCCGCCGTGCGTGCGGAGCACCGTCAGGCCCGTCCATCGCGTCGCCGGGTCGAGACCGACCCGGTCGGGCCGGGTGCGCGGGTGCCACGTCCGCACGAGGTAGTCCTCGTCGCCGGTCGCGAACGCCGCGTAGCGCGAACGCATGAGCTCCTCCGCAGTGACGGCCAAGCGCTCGCCGCGGTGGAGCGGCGCGCAGCACACGGCATACGTGAGCCCCTCGGCGCCACCCCCGCACGGGCACGGCGTCGAGAGGTCGCCCCCGAAGGCCCTGCTCATGACCTCGCGGCCCGCTGCGCCTCACGAGCCGGCCACGGCGCGTCGTGGGGCCGCAGCGTCGACCAGCCGCGGGCACGCGACAAGCCGGCCGAGAGCAGCCCGACGAGGGTGGCCGAGTTGCTGATCCGGCCGGCGAGGGCCGCGTCGACGGCGTCGTCCAGCGGCACCCAGAGCGGACGGAGCGTCAGCTCCTCGGCCGTGCGCTGGTGGGCGTCGGCCTCGGCCACCTCCCCGAGGCGCCGGGCCAGGAAGATCCGCACCGTCTCGGGGAAGGCCCCCGGCGAGGTGACGTCGTCGGCGAGAACGTGCCACTCCTCGGCCGTGAGGTCGACCTCCTCGGCGAGCTCGCGCGCCGCGGCCTCCCATGGCGGCTCGCCGTCCACGTCGAGCAGGCCCGCGGGCAGCTCCCACACGTGGCCTCCGCTCGCGTGACGGTACTGCCGGATCATGAGCACGTGCGGGACGCCGTCGAGCTCGCGCAGGGCGAGCACGGCGACGGCGCCGGGGTGGGTCACGAGATCACGCGTGACCACTCCCCCGGCACCGAGGTCGACGCGCTCGCGCACGACGTCGAAGATGATGCCCGCGAAGGGCGTCGTCGACTCGAGGACCGGTTCGGCGGTCCACTCCTCGACGAGGTCGGCCGACGTGCCGCGCGGTGCGTCGAGGCTCACCGGCGGCTCAGCCGGCGTCCGTGGCGGAGCCCGCCGAGGAGACCGTCGCGAGCTCGTCCGCCGCGTGCTGCTCGTCGGCCCGCTCGTTCGACGCGGCGCCGGCGTCGACGGCCGCGCGGTGACGCTCGACCTCGACGAGACGCTCGCTGCGCTGGCGCTCGAGCGCCGCGCCCACGAGCCCCGCGAAGAGCGGGTGCGCCCGGTTCGGCCGCGACAGGAACTCCGGGTGGGCCTGCGTCGAGACGTAGTACGGGTGGACGTCGCTCGGCAGCTCGACGAACTCGACGAGGGTGCCGTCCGGTGACGTGCCGGAGAAGACGAGGCCCGCCTTCTCGAGGTCGGCACGGTAGGAGTTGTTGACCTCGTAGCGGTGGCGGTGACGCTCCTGCACCTCGGCCTTGCCGTAGGCCCCACGGATGACGCTGCCCTCCTTGAGAGCCGCCGGGTAGAGCCCGAGGCGCATCGTGCCGCCGAGGTCGCCCGCTCCCTCGACGAACGCCTTCTGCTCCTCCATCGTCGCGATGACGGGGTGCTCGGTGTCGGGGTCGAACTCGGTCGAGCTCGCGTCCGCGTTGCCGAGCACGGTGCGGGCGTACTCGATGACCATGCACTGCAGCCCGAGGCAGATGCCGAGGGTGGGGACCTGCTTCTCGCGGGCCCACGTCAGCGCACCGAGCTTGCCCTCGATGCCGCGCACGCCGAACCCACCGGGGACGAGGACGGCGTCGACGCCGCCCAGAGCGCGCTGGGCGCCGGCCGGGGTCTGGCACTCATCGCTCGCCACCCAGCGGATGTTGACCTTCGCGTCGTGGTGGAAGCCGCCGGCGCGCAGCGCCTCGGTGACCGAGAGGTACGCGTCGGGCAGGTCGATGTACTTGCCGACGAGGGCGATCTCGATGTCGTGCTCGGGGTCATGGACCCGCTCGAGCAGCTGGTCCCACTCGGTCCAGTCGACGTCGCGGAAGCCCAGGCCCAGCCGGCGGATGACGTAGGCGTCGAGCCCCTCGCGGTGCAGCACCTTGGGGATGTCGTAGATGCTCGGGGCGTCGACGCAGGCGGCGACAGCGGTGACGTCGACGTCGCACATGAGCGAGATCTTGCGCTTGATCGGGTCGGGGATGTCGCGGTCGGCGCGCAGCACGAGCCCGTCGGGCTGGATGCCGACCTGGCGCAGCGCGGCGACCGAGTGCTGGGTCGGCTTGGTCTTCAGCTCGCCGCTCGGGGCGAGGTACGGCACGAGGGAGACGTGCAGGAAGAAGCTGTTGTCGCGGCCGATGAGGTGGCGCACCTGACGCGCGGCCTCGAGGAAGGGCAGCGACTCGATGTCGCCGACCGTGCCGCCGATCTCGGTGATGATGACGTCCGGCGCGTCCGGACCTCCGGTGGCGAGGGCGCGCATGCGGGCGACGATCTCGTTGGTGATGTGCGGGATGACCTGGACCGTGTCACCGAGGTACTCGCCGCGGCGCTCCTTGGCGATGACGTGGTTGTAGACCTGTCCGGTCGTCACGTTGGCGCTGCCGACGAGGTTCACGTCGAGGAAGCGTTCGTAGTGACCGATGTCGAGGTCGGTCTCCGCCCCGTCGTCGGTCACGAAGACCTCGCCGTGCTGGAACGGGTTCATCGTCCCAGGGTCGACGTTGATGTAGGGGTCGAGCTTCTGCATCGTGACCCGCAGGCCCCGCGATCGCAGAAGTCGTCCGAGGCTGGATGCCGTGAGGCCCTTGCCGAGAGAGGAGGCAACGCCCCCGGTCACAAAGATGTGCTTCGTCGTTTCCACCACGGGCTTCGAGTCTACGTCATCCCCGAGGTGTCCGCGGCGTAGCGGTCCACCCATCGGCGCGTCTCGTCGTCGGGGGTGGCCCAGGTCGCTGCCACGGCGCGCGCAGCGGCCCCTCGCCTCGCACGGGTCTCCGCCTCGAGCAGGAGGTGGTCGACCTCCTCGGCAACCGCCGACGGGTCACCCACGGCCACAAGCGAACCCGCACCGTCGACGAGCTCCGGCAGTCCACCTGTGCTGGTGACCACGACGGGAAGACCAGCTGCCATCGCCTCCTGGACGACGAGCGCGCGGGCCTCCCAGCGGCTCGTGAGGACGAACACCTCGGCAGCACGGAGCCACGTGGTCACGTCGGTGCGCGCACCGACGAACCGGACCACCGGGCCGCTCCCGTCGAGCCGGCGTATGCCGCGTGCCTCGTCCTCGAGGCGGGCGCGCAGCCGCTCGTCACCGTCTCCGACGACGACCCACGTGGCGGGGACCCTCGAGCTGCGTGCGGCCGCGAGCAGGGTCGGCAGGTCCTTCTGCGGTGCGATGCGAGAGACGGTGAGCACGAGCGGTCGGTCGGTGGCGATCCCGGCACCGGCGAGGAGCGCGTCGCGGTCCGGGGCGCCGAGACGGTCGGAGACCAGGAGGTCGGCGACGGCGGCCGACGGCACGAAGGCCGGCTCGACGCGGCGCGCCCCGAGCGCGCGGGCGAGGTCGACGAGGTCGGCGCTCGCCCCGGTCACGAGATCGGCGCGCCGGATGGCCCAGCCGATCAGGGAGCGGGCGACCGAGGCGCGGGCCCGGCCCGGGGCCGACGGGGGCGCGGGCGGCAGGTCGTTGTGGAGCGACACGACGAGGCGGGGCCGCGGGCGGGCACGAGCCACGGCGACGGCCGCCACGACGGCCGCCTGGTGGCCGTGGGCGTGCACGACGGCGACGGTCCCGGCGAGGCGCATGACCCGGTGCCAGTCCACGAGACCGCGTGGTGCCCGTCGGCCGGGGTGGACCGGCCACAGCCGGTGCGCGTCCGCCCAGCCGAACGTCCGGGCCGTCGAGTCGGCCGTGACGATCTGGACCTCGTGGCCCAGGCCTCGCAGACCGGCCACGAGCGTGTCGACGTGACCGCCCACGCCTCCCGCCGACCGGCCGAGCACCATGAGCACCCTCATGCGACCGCGTCCGCCGTGTCGGGGTCACGTCGCCGACGCCGGACCCGCGCCAGGACCGAGGGGTCGATCGCGACGGTCAGTCCCACCATGACGAGCAGGGCCACGACGCCGACACCGAGCCCGACGGCCACGCTCGAGCCCGCAGACTGCCCGACACCGTGGATCGAGAGCCACGAGGCCAGCCCACGCCCGGCGATCGCACCGGCGACGGACCCGACGAGCGCAGCCAGAAGGGGTCTCGCCGGGAGGGAGAGCGCGTGCCATCCCCAGGTCCTGCCCACGAGCGCGACGAGGAGCGCTGCGCCCGCGGCGAGCCCGAGGCTGGAACCGCCGGCCAGCGCCCGCAGGGTGGCCGGGCCGCCGGCCCCCGAGGTGTCCAGTGCGACGAGCGGCAGGACGACCGTGCCGAGCCAGCCCGCCGCGGCGAGGCCACCGGCCACGAGCGGCGACCCCCGGACGTAGGACGCCCGCGACAGCAGCCCGATGACGCCGAGGGCGACGACGGAGGGGGCGAAGAGCGTCACCGCATCGCCCATGGTGGCCAGCGTCTCGAGCGAGGCATCGGAGTCGGCGCCTGCGTCGAGCGCGCTGAAGAAGACCCCCACCGGGATCGCGACCGCGACGAGGGTCGCGGCACCGAGCAGCGTCACGACGAGTGTCGCGAGCCAGGCCCGGCGCAGGGTGGCGGCGGCGAGGTCCTCGCCCGCCTCCTGCCCGGGGCGAGCGGATGGGTCTGCGACGGCGCCGTCACCCGCAGCGTGCGCGCCGGCCAGCGACGGGAACGCGGCCGTGGCGAGCGGCACGGCCAGGACGGCATACGGGAGCAGGGTGACCGCCTGCGCATACGTGTAGACGTTGAGCGTTCCCGCTCCCCCGCGGTCGTTGGCGAGGCGGATGACGACGAGGGTCGCCACCTGCTGCCCGGCGACGGCGACGAGACCCGAGGCGGCGAGCAGGCGCACGCGGCCGCCGACACCGTCGGGGAAGTGGAGGCGCGGACGCAGCCGCACGCCGGCTCGGCGCACCGGCACGACGAGCGGCAGCGCGAGGGCCACCACCCCGAGCGTCGTGCCGACCCCGAGCACGACGAGCGCCGAGTGGGGCACCGCGTCGATCTCTGCCGCCGGGTGGAGGGCCAGGCTGCGGTAGGCGAGGTAGGTCGCGATGACGACGATGCTCGAGAGCAGCGGCGCCAGGGCGGCACCGACGAACCGGTGGTGCGCCTGGAGCACTCCGGCCATGACGATGGCGATGCCGTAGAGCGGGATCTGGATGGCGAAGATCCTCAGCAGCTCGGCCCCGAGGGCGACCTCGCCGGCGCACCCGGTGCCGAGCAGGGCGCCGGCGATCGGGCGTGCCGCGAGGGCGACGAGGAGGCCTAGGGGCACGAGGACGGCCGCCGCCCAGGTGAGCAGCGCCGAGGCCGTGCCGTCGGCGTGGTCTCGGTCGCCCCGGGCCAGGGCGCCCGCGACGAGGGGCACGGCCACGGCCGCGAGCACTCCTCCGGCGGCGATCTCGAAGAGGACGT
This sequence comes from Terrabacter aerolatus, assembly GCF_007991735.1. Lineage (GTDB taxonomy): Bacteria > Actinomycetota > Actinomycetes > Actinomycetales > Dermatophilaceae > Terrabacter > Terrabacter aerolatus. The sequence continues at coordinate 61,849 of NZ_BJYX01000020.1, forward strand.
TGGGCACGGCGTTGACCGACTGGTAGACGCTCCCGACGCACGTCGCCCCGACGGAGTGCGAGAAGACGAACCAGCGCCCGAAACCGACGACGCGCGCGACGAGGGTGATGACGGCGATGGTGCCGGCGGCGGCGAACAGGCCCCGGCGTGAGAGCGACGGCCTCGTCGGTCCGGGCGCGGTCACCGGCGCCCCCGACCCCACTCGTCGAGGCGGCGCAGCACCGGGTGGGCCTCGATCACCCGCGTGAAGCTGACCCGTTCCGAGGCCAGGGTGAGGGCGGCAAGCCCCGTCAGGATGGCAGTCCGTCCGGTGAGGCCCGTGCGCTCGACGAGGGCGAGGCCGAGCAGGGCCCCGGCGGCGTTGGCGCCGGTGTCCCCGAGCATGGCCGTCGCGGCGAGGTCGTCCCGGACCACCCCGACCGAGGACCCGACGGCGGCCGCCGCTGCGCCGCTGCCGACCATCGGGAGACCGACGGCGACGGCGACCTTGAGCGCTCGGCCGGGCCGGAGGTCGAAGAGGTTGACGGCGTTGGCCGCTCCGGCGACCACGGCACCGCCGACGATCGTGGACAGCACGTTGCGCGCTCGGGAGCGCGCGGTGCCCCGTGGGCGCGCTCCGGGCCGGGAGTCGAGCAGGGCCGCGCCGACGACGCCGGTGACGCCGAGGCCGACGACCTTCACGGCGCCGGTCGTGACGTCGCCCCTGGCCAGGGCCCGCAGGTGGCCCTTGAGCCCCTTGTCGGCCGCGCCCCCGGCGAGGTCGTCGAGGGCGCCGAGAGCCCCGGAGGCGAGCGCCACGACGACGGTGGCCCGGGCGGTACCTCGACCCCTGCGGCGGCCACCGCGGGTCGCGCCGGCACCGCGCGGGCCGGCAGCGACGGGGGCAACGGTCAGGGCATCGGCGACGACCCCGGCGAGGACCCCGGCGAGGACCCCCGCGACCGCGCCGGCGACCCAGGCCGGCCCCTCGAGGAGCGTCACGTCGGCCCCGGCGTGGTTGGTGCGCGCCCACGGCGCCCGGGCTGCCGGCGGCAGGCGACGACCGGCCCGGAGCAGCGCCCACGACGTGACCGCTGACCCGGCGAGGGGCGCGAGCGTGCCTGCGACTCGACGGCTCGAGGTCACGGAAGCACCCTCGGGACCTTGTCGGTGGCGCCCGCGGACACGCCGTAGTGCCCGACCTTCTCGTCGAGGGCGTTCTCGATCGCGAGCACGACGGTCGCCGGGCCGTCGCCGGCCCTGGCGTGGTCGACCGTGGAGACCAGCTGAGCCGTCTCGGACTTCTCGCGCACCGCCTGCACGGCGTTGGAGGTCACGGCTTGTCCGGCCGCCACGACGGTCTCGCCGCCGGCGACGACGGTCGCGCGGGAGGCGCCAGCCAGGGCCATGACGAGTGCGCGCACGACATCGGACCGGGCCGAGACCACGGCGTCGGACCCGGCGTAGTCGCCGGACACGACGAGGGCGAGGTCCGACGGCGCGAGGTCGGCGGTGGTGCTGTCCAGCAGGTTGGCGTCGACGAGCACCTTGAGCGCGGCGGAGCGCTGCGCCTGCGTGCCGGTCGCGCCCGAGGCGCTCGTCGAGCTCGTCGAGACGGTCAGGTAGCTGAGGACCTGGATGAGCAAGGGGTCCCCGGTGGCGGTCGAGCCGAGGCCGAGCGCGGTCGCGGCCGCATGGGCCGCCGTGGCCCGGTCGGCCGCCTGGCTCGGGTCGAACCAGTCCTGGCTCAGCGTGACGGTCCCCGTCAGGGCGGCACCGCTCTGCGGCACGACGGCCTCGAGGTTGCTCACCATGGTGCCGTCGGCCGACGGCATGACGACGACGACGGCGCGGTGGCCGGTCAGGCGTCCGTGGACCACGCGCGGCTGGACGGCGGCGGCGTACTCGTCGGAGGCGTCGACGAGCTTGCCGCTGACCGTCAGCTTGTCGTTGAGCGCCTGCTTCTCGGTGCGCAGGGCCGCGACCTGGTCGCCGAGCTGGTCCCCGAGGTTGGCCTGCAACGGCCCGGCCCCGAGCACGATGCCCACCGCGAGCGCGAGGAACACCGAGATGATCGAGACGAGGTGGTAGCGGAAGTCGATCACGTGAAGATCCCAACGACGGCGGTCCAGATGTCGTCCCACCGGGCGGCGAGGACCTGTAGCCATGCCTTGCCGGCGGGGGTGGACGCCAGCGCCGCGAAGAAGGCGAGCATCCCCACGAGCAGCATCGTCACGAGCAGCCGGCCGGGGATGCGAGCGCGGTAGAGCTGGCTGACCCCCTTGGCGTCGACGAGCTTGCCGCCGACGCGCAGCCGGGTCAGGAAGGTGGAGGCCTGGCCGTCGCGTCCCTTGTCGAGGAACTCCACGAGGGTGACGTGGGTGCCGACGGCGACGATGAGCTCGGCCCCGGAGTCGTCGGCGAGGAGCATGGCGACGTCCTCGCTCGTGCCGGCGGCCGGGAAGACGACCGGCGTGATGCCGAGGGCCTCGACGCGGGCGAGCCCCGGCGCGCGCCCGTCGCGGTAGGCGTGGACGACGATCTCGGCCCCGCAGCGCAACGCCCGGTCGGAGACCGAGTCCATGTCGCCGACGATGAGGTCCGGCTTGTGCCCCGACTCGAGGATCGCGTCGGCGCCGCCGTCGACACCGACGAGGATGGGCCGGTACTCCCGGATGTAGGGGCGCAGCGCCTCGAGGTCCTCGCGGTAGTGGTAGCCCCGCACCACGATGAGGCAGTGCCGGCCGTCGATCTCGGTCGTGATCGGCGGGACACCCACCCCGTCGAGCAGCAGGTCGCGCTCCTTGCGGATGAACTCCATCGTGTTCGTCGCGAACGCCTCGATCTGCACGGCGAGGCCGGCGCGCGCCTCGTGCATCTGGGCCTGCACGGCCTCCGCGTCGAGGAGGGTGCCCGTGGCCACCTTCGTCTCTCCGGACCACAGGTCGTCGCCGGAGAGGCGGAGCGGCTGGCCGTCGGTGAGGGTCATGACCCCCGGGCCGGCGGCGTCGAGCACCGGGATGCCACCCTCGACGAGGATCTGCGGGCCGAGGTTCGGGTAGCGGCCACTGATCGAGGCGCTGGCGTTGACGACCGCTGCGGGCCGCTTGGACACGAGGGCGTCGGCGCTGACCTTGTCGAGGTCCGAGTGGTCGATGACGGCGATGTCGCCGGGCTGCAGCCGCTTGGTCAGCGTCTTGGTCCGCCGGTCGACGCGGGCGGTGCCGGTGACGCCGGGACCGGAGTCCCCGGGATGGGGCCGGCGGCGGATGGAGAGGGCCATGATGGGCCCAATCGTGCCACGTCGGGGGTGTCGCGGGCCCATCGGTCCGCGCCGCGCCGCAGGGTCCGTGGTCACGCCGCGCCGCTCGTCCGCCGGGCGGCAGAGGGACGAGGCGATCGCACCACGGTCAGCGCCGGCGCTGCCCCACCCGGGCGCCACCAGTCTGCTCGAGGAGGTCACCGGCGTGGGCCAGACCTGCCTCGGAGTCGGGGTCGCCGCCCATCATCCGGGACAGCTCGCGCAACCGGGCGTCACCCTCCACGACCGAGACGCTGCTCGAGGTGATGCGTCCGTCGTCGGCCTTGTGCACGACGAGGTGCCGGTCTGCGAAGGCGGCGACCTGCGCGAGGTGGGTGACGACGATGACCTGGGCGTGCTCGGCGAGGGCCGCGAGACGGGCGCCGACGTCGAGGGCCGCGCGCCCTCCGACTCCCGCGTCGACCTCGTCGAAGACGAACGTGGGCGGCCCGGCAGCAGCCTCACCGGACGGGCTCCGCGAGCCGACGACCTCGAGGGCCAGCATGACGCGGGACAGCTCGCCGCCGGACGCGGCGCGGGCGACGCTGCGCGGCGTGGCGCCGGGGTTGGCCGCCAGCAGGATCTCGACGTCGTCGATGCCGTGCCGCGACAGGCGCACGCGCTCCCCGTCGGGCAGTGCGACGCCCTCGGGGTCGGCACGACGCCCGAGCTCGACGTGGACGACCGCCTTGCCCATCGCCAGGTGGGCGAGCTCCTCGGACACCCGGACCCCGAAGTCGTCACCCGCCGCCCGCCGCGCGTCGGACAGGGCGACGGCGGCGGCGACGACGGAGGCCTCGAGCTCGGCGACCTCCGCGCCTAGGCGCCCGACGCGGTCGTCGGCGGTGACGAGCTCGTCGAGACGTGCCGCGCCGCGCCCTGACCAGTCGAGCACCTCGTCGACGGTCTCGCCGTACTTGCGCGTCAGCACCCCGAGGGCTGCCCGGCGCTCCTGGACGTAGCCGAGACGTTCGGGGTCGAGGTCGATGTCCTGGAGGTATGCCGTGAGGTCGGCCGAGAGGTCGGTGACGAGCGTGCCGACCTCGTGCAGTCTCTCGTCGAGCCCCGCCAGGGCCTGGTCGTGAGGCGTGGCCGGGGCGAGGGCCGCACGCGCCGCCCCGACGAGGTCGCGCACGTTGGGCGTCGGCTCGGCGGCGTACTCGTCACCGCTGAGGTCGGCGAGTGCCTGCGCGGCGGCGAGGCGAAGGGTGTCGGCGTGCGCGAGCCGCTCGTCCTCCGCACGGAGCGCGACGTCCTCGCCCGGCTGGGGGTCGACCGCCTCGATCTCCTCGAGGGACGCGGTGAGCGAGTCGATCTCGCGGGCCCGCTCACGGGCCTCGGACACGAGGCGGGCGTGCTCACGGGCACTGTCACGCCAGCGGTCGTGGAGCTCGGCGACGCGGTCGCGCAGCGACGTGAGCCCCGGCCCGCCGAAGTCGTCGAGCACCTGCCGGTGCGCGTCGCCCTGCTTGAGGCGCCACTGGTCGGCCTGGCCGTGCACGGCGACGAGCAGCTGGCCGAGCTCGGCCAGCACCGAGACCGGCGCCACGCGGCCGCCGACGTGGGCCCGGGAGCGGCCGGCCGCAGCGATGGTGCGCGCGATGACGAGCTCACCGTCCTCGTGGTCGGCGCCGGCCTCGTCGGCCCGGACGAGGGCCGGGTGGTCGAGGGGCAGCTGGACGACGCCCTCGACGAGCGCGGACGAGGACCCGTTGCGCACGAGGCCGGAGTCGGCCCGCTCCCCCAGCAGCAGGCCGAGGCCCGAGACGACCATCGTCTTGCCGGCGCCCGTCTCACCGGTGAGCACGTTGAGGCCGGGACTGAGGTCGAGGACGGCGTCGTCGATGACACCGACGCCGCGGATCCTCATCTGGCTGAACACGGGACCACCTTAGGGCCGGGCACCCGCACCGCCGGGGACGTCGTCCACCGGGGCGACGCCGTCGCCGTTGCCCCGCCAGCCGGCGACGGACAGGTCGAACTTGGCCACGAGGCGGTCGGTGAACGGTGCGCTCGTCAGGCGGGCGAGGCGCAGGGGGCGCAGACCGCGGCGCACCTCGATCCTCGCGCCCGGGGGCAGGTCGACGTGGCGGCGGCCGTCGCACCACATGACGCCGGACCCCTCGGTGGCGGCCTTGATCTCCACCGCGAGGTGCGTGTCGGGACCGAGCACGAGAGGGCGGGCGAACAGGGCGTGGGCGGCGCTCGGGACGAGCAGGATGGCCTCCACCTGGGGCCACACGACCGGGCCACCGGCGGAGAAGGCGTAGGCGGTCGACCCGGTGGGCGTCGACACGATGACCCCGTCACAGCCCCAGCTCGACAGGGGCCGGCCGTCGACCTCGATCGTCACCTCGAGCATCCGCTCGCGGGACGCCTTCTCGACGCTCACCTCGTTGAGGGCCCAGCTGCTCGCGATGAGCTCGCCGTGGAGCTTGGCGTCGACGTGGAGCGTCATCCTCTCCTCGACGGCGTAGTTGTCGCGGGCGATGTGCTCGACGGTGGCATCGAGGTCGTCGCGCTCGGCCTCGGCGAGGAAGCCCACGTGCCCGAGGTTGACGCCGAGCAGGGGCACGTCCATGCTCCGGGCGAACTCGGCGCCGCGAAGGATGGTGCCGTCGCCGCCGAGCACCACGACGAGGTCGCACCCTTCGGCCACCTGTGCCTCAGCGGCGATGTGCACGCGGGAGCTGTCCTTGAGGTCGAGGGCCTTGGCCTCGTCGGCCTGAAGCGACACGTCGATGCCGAGATGCGTCAGACGCTCGACGACGCCCTTGGCGACGCTCAGCGCCTCGGGACGCCGCGGGTGGGCCACGAGCAGGATCCGGCGCGTCACGGGGCTCCTTCCAGGTCGAGGGCCTCCAGCATGTCATCCACCGCCGTCACCGGTGCTCCCGGGACGGGTCTCGGCGCGAGCCAGAAGAGGAACTCACGGTTGCCGTCGCCGCCGGCGATGGGGCTGGCGGTCGCACCGTGCAGGTGAAGGTGCTGGTCCTGCACGACACCCGCCACCTCGCGCAGGACGCGTCGACGTTCGTGGGGCGAGGTGACCACTCCGGTGCGGCCCAGTCGTTCGCGGCCCACCTCGAACTGCGGCTTGACGAGCACGACCAGGTCGCCGTCGTCGGTGACGAGCGGACGCATCGCCGGCAGGGCGATGGCGAGCGAGATGAAGCTGAGGTCCGACACGACGACGTCGAAGGAGCCGCCGAGGCCCGCGGCGTCGACGTCACGGATGTTGGTGCCGGGCAGGTCACGGACCCGCGGGTCGCCGGCGATCGACTGGACCAGCTGGTCGTGGCCGACGTCGAGGGCCGTGACGTGAGCTGCCCCTCGTTCGAGCAGCACCTGCGTGAACCCGCCCGTGCTGGCACCGACGTCGAGGCAGCGGCGCCCGTCGATCCGGACCGGCCACGTGTCGAGGGCGTGCAGGAGCTTGAGGGCGGCTCGCCCCACCCAGCGGTCCGGCTCGCGGGTCAGCTCGATGACGGAGGCGTCGCCGACGGCCAGCGCCGGCTTGCGTGCCGGCCGGCCGTCGACGAGGACCACCCCGGCGGTGACGAGCTCATGGGCCTGGGTGCGCGACCTCGCCAGCCCCCGGGCGACGAGCTCGACGTCGAGACGACGCGTCACGCCCCACCGAGACCGCCGAGGCGGCTCTGCAGGCTCCGGTGGGCGTGCTCGCCCGCCTCGATGCGGTCGGCGAAGGTCCCGGTCTGCGACTCGGCGAGGCGCATCATCGCATCGTCGACGGCCTCGTCGCCGGTCACCGGCGGTGTGGGGACGGCGGCGGCGGGCTCGAGACCCGGCCGTGCCTGGTCGGAGTCCTCGCCGGAGCTCGCGACGTCACCCTCGCCGTGGCCCTCGCCGTGGCCCGCATGAGAGAGCGAGGGCCCCTGCTCCTTCGTGGCCGACTCGTCCGTCACGAGGTCCTCGCGGGATTCGCTCTCGCCGTTCATGTGCTGCCTCCGTGCCGTGGTTCGTCCGCTGCGAGCACGCTACCCGGTCGCCCCGGGCCGAGGTCTCCCCGGGGACCGGCCAGGTGGAACGAGAGCCGCGTGCGCGTGCTCCGTAGGCCGTCGTCCGCGGCGGACCGCCGGGTAGGTGTCTCAGTCGCGCTCGCCGTGCGCGGCATCGTCGAGCACGTGCTCGAGAGCGGCAGCACCGGCCCGCAGACGGTCCCCGTCACCACCGCTGGCACCACCGCCGTCACGCTCACCCGCAGCGTCACGCATCTCGAGCAGGGCAGCCACCCCCGCTCGCACCACCTCGATGGCATCGGCGCCACCCCGTTCGATGCGCAGGCCATCGGCGCCCGACGTGACCCGCGCCGACCCGCAACGCCACCCACCCGCGTCGCGGGTCGGGACGGCATACGGCCTGAGGAGGTCGGCCAGGGAGGCGAGGACGTACGTCGGGGTCGCGTGCCCGAGCACGAGCTCGGTCGGGCCGTCCACACCGGTCAGGACCCACGCCGCGTCGACACCAGCCGCCTCGGCGCCGGCGATGTCGGTGTCGAGACGGTCACCGACGGCGAGCGTCCGGGCGGCCTCGGTTCCGAGGCGGTCGAGCGACAGTCGGTAGAGGGGAGGGTGCGGCTTGCCGACGACATCGGGGCGACGTCCCACGGCGGCGGCCAACAGGTCGACGTAGGCGCCGTTGCCCGGGGACTGACCCCACGGGAGCGGCAGCGTCGCGTCGTCGTTGCTGGCGACCCACGGCAGCCCGGTCGTCAGCAGCCGCGCGGCGGTCTCGAAGTCGCGCACCGATAACTGCCTGCCGTAGCCCTGGAGCACCGCCGCGACGGTCTCGAGCTCGCCGGCGTCTGCCCCCGGCGAGACGGGGGCGAGGCCGACGGCCTGCAACGCCTCGATGACGCCGTCCCCACCGAGCGCGAGCACGGTGGCCCCGGGTTCGAGCTGCTCTGCGAGTCGGGCCGCTCCGGCCTGCGCGCTCGACACGACGTCTGCTGCCGTGGCAGGGGCACCGAGGCCGGCGACCTGCTCGGCCACCTCCGCGGGGACGCGCGACGCGTTGTTCGTGGCGTAGACGACCTTCACCCCGCGCTGCACGACCCGCTGGAGGGCGTCAGCGGCCTCGGGCACGGCCTCCGCTCCGCGGTAGACGACGCCGTCGAGGTCGCACACCACCCCGTCATAGCCCGCGATCACGGGATCCTCGGTCTTCATCGTGTCGTCGCCCTCCTCTGCGCCCGACCCTATGACGTGACGCTCGTACCGCACAGGAGGTGCGCTGACGCCGCGTCGGGCCCGCCCCACGGGGTCGAGCCCGTCGGGCAGGTCGCTCGGCGCCCTCGGCGCTCAGTCCCTCTCGCGGTCCGCGTCATCCGCCGACGTGACGGCGTCGGTCTCGTCGTCGTCCTCGTCACCGAGCAGGTCGGTGACGTCGACGCCGTCCAGCTCCTCGAGACGCTCCGCGGCATCGGTGGTCAGCTCGTGGTCGGCGTCCGCTGCGCGGGCGAACCAGTCACGAGCCACCTCGAGGTCACCCGCTGCGAGCTTGGCGTCGGCGTAGGCGTAGTAGAGCCGGGCCGCAGACGGGCGGTTGGGGTTGATCCGCTTGACGAGGTCGCTCAGGCCGGCGGCCGCAGCGTCCAGCTGTCCGAGGTCGCGGCGGATCCCGGAGACGACGATGGCCAGCTCGACGCGGTCGTCGATGGCGAGGTTGTTCGCCTCGTCGGACTGCGCCAGCTCGAGGGCCTTGTCGTGGCGCCCGAGCGCGCGCTCGCAGTCGACCATGAGCGGCAGCAGGTGGCTCGAGCCCGAGAGTCGGCGCACCGTCCGGAACTCCCCCAGCGCCCGGGCCCAGTCACCGAGACGGTAGGCAACGAGGCCCAGCGACTCACGCGCCGCCGGGACGCGGCCCGCGCGGCGGACCGCGGTCTCGGCGTGCGCCAGCGCGGCCTCGGGCTCGACGTCGAGCAGCTCGGCCACCATGACCAGGTGCTGGGCGACGCCCTCGGCGTTCTCCTTGGACAGGGTGCGCAGCTGGTTCTTGACGCCGCGGTCGACCTCGTGGCCGGTGACGCCCTCGCGGATCGCCGGCTCGGGCTTGCGCGGGGACTTCGGGGTCAGGCGCGAGCCGCCACGGCGGTCGTCGTCCTGCAGACGACCAGCGCCGCCGCGCGGGCGGTCGTCGAACCGGCGAGGACCGCGGTCGCTGCTGCCGCCGCTGGAGCGGCGGTCGTCGGAGCGGTACCCGCCGCGGTCACTGCCGCTGGTCGAGCGGCGGTCGTCGGAGCGGTACCCGCCGCGGTCACTGCCGCTGGTCGAGCGCCGGTCGTCAGAGCGGTACCCGCCACGGTCGCTGCCGCCGCCGCTGGAGCGGCGGTCATCGGAGCGGTACCCGCCCCGGTCGCTGCCACCCGTCGAGCGCCGGTCGTCCGACCGGTAGCCACCGCGGTCGCTGCCGCCGCTGGAA
>NZ_BJYX01000021.1 GCF_007991735.1 Terrabacter aerolatus
CCGCGGTGGCGCCGGCCGGGACGGGGGAGCCGGCGGCACCGGCCACCTTGACGGTGAGCGACGCCCCGGCCGCCAGGGCGGTGCGGACCGGGTTGGTCGTCGTGCCATACCGGGTGTCGAGGATCCGGGTGGGCGTCACGGGGAGGATGTGCGCGAAGGACGAGGGCCGGACGGCGGTCGTCGGCGTCGACGCCGGTCCGGTGCCCACGGCATTCGTCGCCGTGACCGTGAAGGTGTAGGCCGTCTCGTTCGCGAGGCCGGTGATCGTCGCCGAGGTGGCGGACCCCGACACCGTCGTCCTCGCTCCGGAGGGAGAGGCCGTCACGGTGTAGCTCGTGACGGGACTCCCGTTGGCCGTCGCCCCGGTCCAGCTCACGGTGGCCCGGCCGTTGTCGGGGACGGCGGAGACCGACGTCGGCGCCGACGGCGCCGTGGCGACCAGCGAGAACCGCATCGCGTCGACGCCGACCTGGGTGGTCGTCGAGCTCGTGCTGCTGTCGCTCGCGTGGACCCGGACGGACGAGCCGCCGCGCGAGAGGTAGGTGCCGAGCCCGGACCAGCCCGAGAGGGTCGACTGGTCGAGGGAGCGCGTCGTCGTCCCGTTCGCGTCGGTGACGGCATACCTCGTGGTGGCCGTTGCCGACGTGGCTGGGACGAAGGCGCTCACGGCATACAGCCCGGTCGAGAGGCTGGGCGACCAGGTGGCGCCGTTCTCCTCGACGCTGCCGTCCTTGGAGTAGGTCGTGTACGTGTAGTAGGCGCGGCCCTGGAGCCCCTGGCCCTGGTTCGGCTTCCAGTAGTACATGTTGCCCGTGAAGAGGAAGGACGGGCCGCCGGGTCCGACGACGTCGGCGCCGTAGTTGATCGGCACGGGGTTGCCCGTGACGCGGCCGCCCACCCAGTTGGCGTCGATCGAGATGTTGACCCCGCCCCAGGTCTCGCTGCCGGTGCTGTACTGGTGCACCCGCTGCCCGTTGGCCCAGTAGCCGTCAGGGAACGACGGGTAGCTCGCCGAGTCGGAGAGGGTCTGCAGGCCGTTCCAGTTGGCGAACCACACGTTGTCGGGCGCCGTGAAGCCCGCGGTGCCGACCGCGTTGGACAGGTCGACCATGAGTGAGCCGGTGCTGCCGTAGGCGCCGGAGGTGTAGCCGCGGGCGTGCAGCTCCTGGGTCCAGGCGGTGAGGAAGGTCAGGACCGTCGACCTGCACGAGCTGCCCGAGCCGTAGGCCTCCATGTCGTAGTAGATCGGCGAGCCCGACCCCAGCCCGAAGACGGCCGCACGCCCGGCCGCGTCGGCGGCGGCGGCCTTGCCCTGCGCGGCAGCCTGGCTCGGGTTGATGGCGGCGAGGCCGGTCTGGTTGACGCACGGCGCCTGCAGCCCGACGTAGATGGGCAGCAGGCCCCAACCCATCGAGCTGACCTGGCTGACCCAGCTCGCGGAGAGGTTGCCGTCGGGGCAGGCCCGCATGGAGCCGCCGATGTAGATGCCGGCGGCGCGGTAGGGCGAGGAGAGCCACGACTGCATGGTCGACACGCTGGGAGCGGCGCAGGCGTCGAAGCCCATGCCGGTGAAGGTGCGGGGCCCGGACGCAGCGGCCGGGACCGCCGTCGTGGTGGCGGTCGTGGTGGCGGTCGTGCTGATCGAGGCTCGGCCGGTCGTCGACACGGCGGGAGCGAAGGAGGGAGCGCCGGACGTGCTGGACGACGTCGCGGCTGCGCCGGTCTGCTTCGAAGGGGCCGTCGAGCTGGCCGTCGAGGGGGTCGCCGAGGGGGTCGCCGAGCTGGTCGTCGAGCTGGTCGTCGCCGTGGCGAGGACGTCGTCGATCGTCGACTCACGAGAGCCCCAGGTGGCGTCGACCTGGACGTCCTGCGCCGTGAAGCGGGCGACCTTGGTGCGCGAGGCGGGATCGGACCCGGTGTGGGCCGCGAGCCGGCCGACGGTCGTCGGGCTCGCGGTGGTCGCGAGCGAGGCGGCCCGGGAGCGGTCGGCGCCCGGGTGCAGCCACAGGGTGTCGGTCCGCCCGACGAGGTGTGCGGGGCAGTCCTGCTGGCTGCCCGGCTGTCCGAGGTAGACGGCCTTGACGTCGAGACGCACGCAGCGGGTGGGGTCGGCGTCGAGATCGACGATCTTCCAGTCCGAGGGCACGGTGAGGTGGACGCCCCGGTAGTCGACGGGTCGGGTGCCGACGGGTGCGGAGGAGGCGCCCGGTGCGGCGGGAGCGGCCGGCGCTGCACCGCCCGCGGGGGCGCCTCCGGGGGCGCCTGCGGCGGGTTGGGTGGTCGTGACGCCCGGGCCTGGGCCTGCGGGGGCGACGAGGGGGTCCGCCGATGCGCCGGAGGCGCCGCCGAGACCGAGTGCCGCAGCACCCACGAGGGCCGTGATCCGGCACCAGGAAGCGGTCATGTCAGAACCTCTCGAGCGTCAGGGCAGTCGTTCGGTGAGCGGTGGATCCGTAACCGCAGCACAAACCGGACATTGCCACCAGTGACGGTACCGCCCCGGTGTGCCTCATGGCTCCCTTTGGCACCAACCACCCCTCTGGTCACGCCGTGGGCGCCGCTCAACAGGAGACGAGGTATGCCGGGTGCTCGGGGATGGCGCCCGTGTCGCGCAGCTGCCGAGCGAGGTGCAGGGCGCCGTCGAGCGCGCCGCCGTGGGCGGGGGAGCGGTGCGCGCCGGCCAGGGCCAGGCGTCGGTCGAGGGCGTCGGCGACCGGAGCGGCCGCGAGCAGGCCCCCGGTTGCGGCGAGGTGGGGCGCCTCGAGCCCGTCGGCCGCCCGGAGCAGCGACTCGCCGAGGTCCGTGCCGGCCCGCACGCACAGGGCGAGCGCCACCGGGTCGGTGTCGGCGGCGGCGGAGACGAGCGGCGCGACGGCAGCCAGCCGTTCGGGGGCGTCCGGGGTCGTCATGACCTGGCGTGGCCACAGCTCCGGTGGGCCGAGCAGGTCGACGGCGAGGCCGAGCAGGGTCGGCGAGCCGTCGGCGAGGCCGTCGTGAGCGCGCAGCGCCGCCCGCAGCCCGGCCGTCCCGAGCGCGGCTGCGGACCCGGCGTCGCCGAGCACGTGTCCCCACCCGTCGACGCGCCGCCACTGCCGGTCGAAGTCGGTGCCGAAGGCGACCGCACCCGTGCCGGCGGCGACGACGGCGCCCGGGCCGACGCGGCCGGTCGCGCCGACGAGGTTCGCGACCGCGTCGCTGACGACGACGGTGCGCCGACCGCCGAGGCCTGCTGCCACGATGCGCAGCACCTCGGTGCGGTCGGCGAGGAAGAGCAGGCCGCGCATGGACCACACGACGACCTCGGGCGCCGCTGCCCCAGGGCCGGATTCGGCGTCGCGACCCCCACGTCCGCCGCGGTCTGCGCCCTCGCCCTCGCCCTCGCCCCCGGCGGCACGGCTGGCGAGGAGCGCCCGGGCGTCCGCCACGAGGGCTGCCACGTCGATGCCGCCCGCCCCGACACGCACGCCGGGCGCGGTGAGCACCGCGCCGGGCCGGACGGCACACGTCTGCAGACGCAGGCCCGAGCCCCCGACGTCGACGGCGACCACGGTGCCCGTCACGCGGGAGACCCGGTCACTTGGCCATGCCCGCGGTCAGGCCGGCGACGATCTGCTTGGTCGCGACGAGGAAGAGCACGATGAGCGGGATCGTCGTGATGACGAGGCCGGCGAAGACGGCGGAGTAGTTCGTCGCGTTCTCGCCGAAGAAGTTCGTGAGGCCGACCGGCAGCGTGTACTTCTCCTCGCGGCGCAGGAGCACGAGCGGGAAGAGGAAGTCGTTCCAGATCGGCACGAAGCGGAACACCGCGACGGTCGCGAGGGCGGGTCGCACGAGCGGCACCATGATGCGCCAGAACGTCTGCCAGCTGCTCGCGCCGTCGAGGGCGGCCGCCTCCTCGAGCTCCTCGGGCAGCTGCCGGAAGAACGTCGTGAGGACGAAGATCGAGAAGGGGATGCCCGACGCGGCATACATGAGCATGAGCCCGAGCCGGGAGTCGATGAGCCCGAGGCCGTCGAAGAGGTAGAAGATCGGCAGGATCGCCAGGTGGATCGGCAGCATGAGGCCGGACAGGAAGAGCGACTCGAGCCAGCGGAAGATCCGCGACCGGCCGCGGGCCAGGGCGTACGCCGCCATCGTGGCGACCGTCGTCGAGATCGCCACCGCGCCGACGGTGACCGCGAGCGAGTTGCCGAAGTACGTCGCGACGTTGCCCGTCGTCCACGCCTCGACGTAGCTCGCCGTGGTCGGCGGAGCGGGCAGCCCGAGCGGGTCGGTGATGAGGTCGGCGTTCGAGCGGAAGCTGTTGCTCAGCATGAGCAGCAGCGGCACGAGCGCCAGGGCGGCATACCCCCACAGGAGCACGCTGGCACCGGCGCCGCCGACGGGACGGTGGGCCCGGGGAGGGCGACCCCGTCGGGCGGGCCGCGCGGGAGGGGCGACGGCGCGTTCCGTGGGCGCCTCGGTGGTGACGACGGCGGTGGTCATGCGGTGATCCTCCGCTCGTGACGGCGCAGCACGGACGTGGCGGCGTAGGCACCGCCGAAGATGATGAGGAAGAGCAGCGTCGCCAGGGCCGAGGAGCTGCCGATGGCGTCGGTCGCGCCCGAGTCGAACGCCGTCCGGTAGAAGAGCAGCGAGACGAAGTCCGTCGAGCCCGCAGGGTTTCCGGTCGACCCGCCGAACGCGTAGGGCAGGGCGAAGGCCTCCATCGCGAAGATGAACGTCAGCACCGACACCGTGCCGATGGCGGGGACGAGGAGCGGCAGGGTGATCTTGAAGAACGCCTGCCGGTTGGTCGCTCCGTCGACGCGGGCGGCCTCGGTCAGCTCCTCCGGCACCCCGCCGAGCGCTGCGCCGTAGAGCAGCACCGGGAAGCCGATCCACTGCCACACGCTGACGAGGATGACGACCCAGAGGGCCGTCTTCGGGTCGCCGAGCCACGGGAGGGCCCACGAGTCGAGCCCGATGCGCGTCAGCAGGGTGTTGACCGGGCCGAACGTCGGCGACAGCAGCAGCGTCCAGAGGTAGCCGATGACGATGGGGCTCACGAGGTAGGGCATCGCGTAGAGCGTCTGCAGCACCCGCCGGCTGCGCGGTCGGCTGTAGAGCAGGTAGGCGATCGTCAGCCCGAAGGTGTTCTGGATGAGCATCGTGCCGACGAAGAAGAGCACGTTGTGCAGCAGGGCCTGCGGCAGGTCCGTCGTGAAGGGGGCCCTGGTGAAGAGCGTCGCGAAGTTCTCGACGCCCGCGAACCCGCCGCGGCTCGTGCCCTGCCAGTGGAAGAAGGCGTAGGAGAACGCCGTCACCATCGGGTAGAGCACGAAGACCGCGAAGAGCGCGAGCGCCGGCGCGACGAAGACCAGGCCGGTGCGGCGCCTCATGCTGTGCCTTTCGGGTCGAGCGTCAGGCGCTCGGCTTGAACCAGGCCTTGACGCCGGTGTCGAGGTCCTGGCTCACGCCGGTGGCATCCTTCGAGCCGAGCAGCATCTGCTGCAGGCCCTTGCCGAGCAGGTCGGTGCCCGACGGCGCGCCGTAGCGGAAGTCGGTGAGCAGCAGGTAGGGCGAGCCGGAGTTGGTGTAGTTGTCGCTCATCTGCTTGAGCAGCGGGTCGGTCGGCTCGACACCGGGCACGGCCGAGATCTGCTTGATGTCGTCGTTCACCATCTGGCCGAACTCCTTGGAGGTCATCCACTTCACGAGCTCCGTGGCCTCGTTGGGGTGCTTCGACCTGGCCGAGACCGCGAAGTTGCCATCGGCCCATCCTGCCGTCGTCGCGCTCGAGCCGCTCGGCGAGCCCGGGGCCGGCGGCACCTGGAAGATGCCGATCTTCATGCCGGGGTTGGCCTTCTGCAGGACCGACAGGTCGAAGCTGCCGCCCGGGATCATCGCGGCCTTCTCGGCGGAGAAGAGCGTCTGCGCGTCGGTCTGGGCGACGCCGGTGACGTTCTTGGGCATGTACTTCTCGAGGTCGCCGACGACCTTGACCGAGGCCACCCAGTCGGGGTCGGTGAAGGACTTCTTGCCCGCGAGCACCTCGGGCTGGAACGCCTTGCCGCCGAAGCGGGAGCCGGCGAGCACCTCGTGGACGATCGGGAGCGTCCAGTCGTCCTTGGCGCCGACGGCGATCGGCGTGACGCCCGCGGCCATGAGCTTGTCGTTGCCGGCGATGAACTGTTCCCAGGTCGTCGGTGCGGTGATGCCGAACTTGTCGAAGAGTCCCTGGTTGTAGAACATCTGCACCGTCTGGCGGGCGAGCGGCACGGAGTAGGTCTTGCCGTCCTCCTTGCCCTTGGCGCTCGCGACGACGTTCTCGTCCCAGCCCGACAGGTCGACCTTGCCGTCGAGCGGCAGCAGCGACTTGCTGGCGACGGTGCCCTGCAGCTGACCGTAGGAGCGCACCTGCGGCACGTCGGGGCCGCTCGAGCCGGCGAGGCCGGTCGCGAGGATCTTGTTGTACTCGGTCGCCTTGAACGCCTTGAAGTCGACGTTGACGGTGGGGTGGGCCTTCTCGTAGGTGTCGAAGATCTTCTTGTATGCCGCCTCGTCCTCCACGCGCCACGACCACACCGTGAGGGTGACCTTGCCGTCACCCCCGGCCCCGGCGCCCGTGGACCCCGACGAGGAGGGCGAGCAGGCGGTCACGAGCAGGGCGCCGGAGAGCGCCGCGATCGTCAGGACCGTGCGGCGGGCGCGTCGGGACGAGCCGGGAGGGCGGGAGTCGAACGTCATGGTGGTGCTCCTGTCGGGTTCTGCGCGGTGCCTGGGGTCGGCAGGTGGGTGGGGGTGGGGCTCGTGGTGGGGCTCGTGCCGGGGTCGTGCCGGGGCGGGTGTGTCAGGGGGTGGGCAACGGGCCGGCCTGGGGGACCGGTCCGTCGAGCGCGGCCAGGGCTCGGGCGACGGAGCCGTCGTGGGCGGCGATGGCGTCGCGGGCCCGACCGGCGTCGACGCCTGCGAGCATCGAGAGCAGGGCCGGCTTGAGCTCGCCGCCGGCGTCGTCGAGGGCCACCCGGGCCTGCTCGGTGTCGGCGCCGGTGGCCTCCTGCAGGATCCGCAGCACCCGCGCGCGCAGCTTGGCGTTCGTCGCGACGACGTCGACCATGAGGTTGCTCCACGTGCGACCGAGCCGGATCATCAGGGCGGTCGAGAACGAGTTGAGGACGAGCTTCTGGGCGGTGCCGGCCTTGAGACGGGTCGACCCGGTCAGGGCCTCGGGGCCCGTGCGCACGGCGAGGAGGATGTCCGCGTGCGCCGCGACCTCGGCGTGCGGGTTGGCCGTGACGAGCGCGGTGACGGCACCCAGCTCCCGGGCCCGCGCCAGGGCGCCGGCGACGTACGGCGTGCGCCCCGACGCGGTGAGGCCGATGGCGATGTCGCCGGGCGCCAGGCCGTCCGCCTCGGCGCAGCCGAGGTCGATGTCGTCCTCGACGTTCTCGACGGCCCGGAGCAGCGCGGCCGGCCCGCCGGCGTGGTGGGCGACGACGAGTCCCGCCGGCGCGTTGAAGGTCGGGCGCAGCTCGGCCGCGTCGAGGACCGCGAGGCGTCCCGAGGTGCCGGCCCCGAAGTAGTGCACGGCGCCCCCGGCGCGGACCGCGTCGACGGCGCGGTCGACGAGCTGGGCCAGCTCGGGCAGGATCGCGCCCACCGCCCCCGCGACGGTGGCGTCCTCGGCGTTGAGGGCCCGGAGGATGTCGAGCGAGGTGTGCGTGTCGATGGACGTCGTCCCCGGATGGCGCTCCTCGGTGGGGGCGTCCACGGTCACCTCGCTGCTCACCCGAGCGAGGTTAGTTTCCTACGCCCGGGGCGTCAATGCTGTAAATGAGTAACATTCCCATCACGGTGCCGCCCGCTCGGCTCCAGTGCCCGCGTCGTCCGGCCCGTCCACGGGTCAGTCGGTCACGTGGTGTCCGGCGACAGCCTCGCGCGTGTCCGCCACGGCCTTGCGGACCCGGCGCAGGTTGCGCTGCGCGACGGCGATGTAGAGGCAGTCGATGACGGTGAGCGCGGCGATCCGGCTCGCCGTGGCGCCCGAGCGCAGGCTCGTCTCGCGGGCTGCCGTGGTCAGCAGGAAGTCGACGCCCGACGCGAGGCGCGAGAGGGGGAAGTTCGTGATGGCGACGGTCCGTGCACCGGTCGACCGGGCCGCGGCGAGCGCCTCGATCGTCTCGGTCGTCGTGCCCGAGTGGGAGATGCCGACGGCGACGTCACCGGGACCGAGCAGGGTGGCGCTCGTCAGGGCGATGTGCGGATCGTTCCAGGCGAAGGCGACGATGCCGATGCGGTGCAGCTTCTGCTGGAGGTCGGTGCCGACGATGGCGCTCGCGCCGATCCCGTAGATGTCGACGCGACCCGCCTTGGCGATCGCGGCGGCGGCCTCGGCGAGGGCCTCGCGGTCGAGCTGCTGGGCGGTCTCCTCGACGGCGCTCGCGTCGGTGAAGGCGACCTTGGCGATGATGTCGTCGATGGAGTCGCTCGCACTGATGTCGGTGCCGCTGCGGCTCATGGTGCGCGGCTGGGCCGACTCCTCGGCGAGGGCCAGGCGCAGCTGTGGGTAGCCCGGAAGCCCGAGCCGCCGGCAGAACCGCAGCACCGTCGTCTCGGACGTGCGGGCCGCCGTCGCGAGCTCGCTGATGGTGAGCCCGGCGGCGCGGCGTGCGTCGGCGAGGACGATGTCGGCGACACGGTCCTCCGCGGGTGACAGCGAGGGCTTGATGCCCCGCAGGCGGATGAGCAGCGATGCGCTCGCGGCGCCTGCGGGGGACGAGGCCCCGTCCTCAGTCCTGGGCATGGGCCTACGCTACGGCGTCACGGCCGGACAGGCGCCAGCCATCCGGGGTGAAGGCGTCGGGTGTCTGCTCGCCGTCGAGGAGGACACCACCGGGGCCCTGGACGACGACGTCGTCGACGGCCACGCCGCGGCCGAGGTAGGCGCCGTCGGTCGTGTGCCGCCACCGCAGCTGCGCCGGCCCGGCCGGCAGGTCGGCGCGCACCTGGACCCAGCGCCGGGTGCCGGCGCCGGAGACGACCCCGTCGGACGTCTCGGACTGACCGCGGTCGGTGACCGTGAAGGGCAGCGCGGTCCAGGTGGCCCCGCCGTCGGTGGAGCGCTCGAGGTGCAGCAGGTCGGTCTCCTCGGTGTCGAGGAAGAGGTCGAAGCCCAGCCGTGCTCCCCGCGGCCCCACGGGCAGCGTCGGGGTCCTCAGCGTCGTCGTCGTGGCGTTGTCGCCGCCGGTGAACCAGGCCGTGTCCCCGTGGCGCGGACGGATGCCCATGGAGGCGGCGAGGCCGTGCGCCCACTCCCGCCGCGCGACGTTGACCGAGCCCCAGGTGCGCGACGGGTGCACGCGGTTGGTGAGCAGGATCGCGAACGACCGCGAGGTGAAGTCGATGACGATCGAGGTGCCCGTGTAGCCGGTGTGGCCTGCGGTGCGCGGCCCCGACAGGGCGTCCATGTACCACCGCTGGTCGAGCTCGAAGCCGAGCCCGTGCGCGTCGCCGGGGAAGGCGCTGTTGAAGTTCGTGATGAGCGCCTCGACGCTCTTGCGGCCGAGGATGCGCGCGCCGCGGTAGGTGCCGCCGTTGAGCAGCGCCTGCGACAGGATCGCGAGGTCGTCGACGGTGGAGAAGACCCCGGCGTGTCCGGCGACACCGCCCAGCGACCAGGCGTTCTCGTCGTGGACCTCGCCGCGCACCAGGCCGCGCGGCGGGGAGGTCTGGTACTCCGTCGCGGCCGTCCGAGCCTTGTCGGTCGGGTTGTAGCCGGTGTCCTTCATCCCGAGCGGCGCGGTGATGCGGTCCCGGACGACGGTGTCGAGCGGCTCGCCCCGCAGCTTCTCGACCATGACGCCGAGGGTGATGAGGTTGAGGTCGCTGTAGAGGTAGGTCGACCCGGGGGCGTTGGTCAGCGGCTGGTCCATGACGGCCTGGATCCGCGACGCCTTGTCGGGCCACCTGCTCCAGAGCGGCAGCCACGAGGTGAAGCCGGAGGTGTGCGTCAGCAGCTGGCGCACCGTCACCGCCTCCTTGCCGTTGGCCGCGAACGCGGGGAGGTATGCCGCCACCGGGCTCTCGAGGGAGACGCGCCCCTCCTCGACGAGCTGGACGACGGCGATCGAGGTGAAGAGCTTGGACATCGAGGCGAGGTCGAAGACCGTGTCGTCGCGCATCGGCTCCCACTGGTCGCGGGGGAGCTCGGTCGTGGCGTCGGCGTAGCGCAGCGCCCAGCCGCTCGCGTCGCGCTCGACGATGCGTCCCTCGTGGCCCATGATCCCGACGGCGCCCGCGAAGAGCGGGTGCCCGCTGGCGTCGGCCTGCTCGTGCGCGTGGATCTGCGCCACCGACTCCGCGATCGGTGCAGGGTCGAGCCCGACCGACGCCGGGCTCGCGTCGGACAGCACGGTGTTGGGCGGGGCGAAGCCGCGGTCGGGCTTGCTGAAGTCGTCGGCCGTGGCGCGGTTGGCCGGTCCGACCGTCACGAGGCTGCCCGCCAGGGCGAGAGCGCCGAGAGCGGCAGGGACGAGGGTGCGCAGGCGCATGTCACTCCTAGATCGTGCAACAGGTTGTCAGGCGTCGAAGGGCCGGTGGCGGTCAGTGCGAGGGGCCGCGGTAGAGGAGGTACTGCTGCCGACGGGCGTCGAAGGCCGCGAGCTCGTCACGCCAGGCCCCGACGACCTCGTCGGCCGAGGCGCCGGCCGAGATCTGGGTGCGCAGCCGCTGCGAGCCGGTCAGCTTGTCGATCCAGTACGGCCGCGCAGGGTCGTAGGAGTCGTAGCGCCACGCGAAGTCGGTGTAGAGCGCCCTGGCCGTGACGAGCATCTCGACGGCGGCCCGCATCGGGTCGAACGTCGACGGGTCGGTGACGTGCACCTGCACGCCGCCGCAGACCTTGCCGGTGTGCTTGCTGAACGTCGGCGAGAAGTAGGCCTCACGGAAGCCGACGCCCGGAAGTTCGAGCGCGGCAAGGCGTTCGGCCCACGTGAAGTCGACGAACGGCGCCCCGACGAGCTCGAACGGGCGGGTCGTCCCGCGTCCCTCCGAGAGGTTGGTCCCCTCGAACATCCCCGTGCCCGGGTAGACGAGCGCGGTGTCGGGAGTCGGCATGTTGGGACTCGGCATGACCCACGGGAGTCCGGTGACGGCATACGGCACGTCACGGCGCCAGCCCTTCACCTCGATGACCGTGAGCTCGGCGAGGCGCGCGCCGGCGTCGGCGGTGAGGAACTCGCCGTCGAAGTAGCGCGCCAGCTCGCCGACCGTCATGCCGTGCGCCTGGACGATCTCCTTGGCGCCGACGCCGGAGGTCCACGGGGTCGTCATCATCGGTCCGATCGCCTTGCCCCCGATGGGGTTCGGGCGATCGAGGACGACGAACCGGGCGCCGACCGCGACGGCCGCGCGCATCGCCGTGTACATCGTCCAGATGTAGGTGTAGAAGCGCGCGCCGACGTCCTGGATGTCGAAGACGACCGTCTCGACCCCTGCCGTCCGGAAGAGGCTCGTCATCTTCTCCGTGTTGGCACCGTAGGCGTCGTAGACCATGAGGCCGGTGCGCGGGTCGGTGTGGTTGCCCTCCGAGTCGCCGGCCTGCGCGGTGCCGCGGAAGCCGTGCTCGGGGCCGAAGACCCCGACGATGTCGACGGCGCCCGACTCGTGCATCTCGTCGACGACGGTGCGCAGGTTGGTGAGGATGCCGGTCGGGTTCGTGATGATCCCGACCTTCTGCCCCGACAGGGCGGACCACCCGTTCGCGGCCGCGCTCTGGGCGCCCGTGGTCACGGGGTTGTTGGGGTAGTTGCTGGCGTATGCCGTCGGGCCGGCCTGCGCTGCAACGGAGCCGGCCGCCGTGGCGGGGACGGCGACGGCGCCGAGGGCACCGGCGGTGAGCAGCTGCCTGCGGTTGAGGTGGGTCATCGGGTCACTCCCTGTCGTGGCGGTGTCAGTAGGTGAGGCCGTGTCCGAACGGGTAGAGCACCGTGGCCGGGTCGCCGGCCACCGGGATGTCGACGGGCAGGGAGGCGGTCGGCGCGACGTCGCCGACGATGACCCGGGCTGCCGCCTCGATGGCGACCGGGCTGTAGGAGTACGTGGCGACGTAGGTCGGTGCGCTCGTGAAGTAGGCGATGTCGTAGGGGTCGCGCACGGCGACGACGACGACGGTCCTGCCGGTGGCGAGAAGCTGCTTGACGAGCTTCTGCTGGCCTCCGCGCGGGTCGGTGACGCTCGGGTCCCACGCCTTCATCGTCGTGACGACGACGACGTCCTTGTCGGCGGTCGCGGCCACGGCGGCCGCCACCTGCGCGTCGGTCGGTGACGTGCCGGTCTGGATCGTCTGGACCGTCGCGCCCTTTGCTGTCAGGGCGGCCGCCAGCGTCGCGGTCGTCGAGACGCCGTAGCCGGTGACGAGAACCTTCTTGCCGTTCGGGGCGATCGGCAGGGCCTTGGCGTCGTTCTTGACGAGCGTCGTCGTGCGGTCGGTGACGGAGTCGGCCGCCGCGAGGTGCGCCGGGGTGCCGACGACGGCGGCCACGGCAGCCGGGTCGGCGTACGGGCGCGCCACGATGCCGCGGCGGTACTTGAGGCGCAGGACCCGGCGCACCTTGGCGTCGAGCTCGGAAGGGTCGATGCGGCCGCTGCGGACGGCCTGGACGACGGCGGCATAAGCGTCGTCCATCGCGGGCGTCATGAGCAGCTGGTCGACGCCGGCGAGCAGGGCACGGACCGCCACCTCGGCGTCGCCGTAGAGGTCACGGACGCCCTGCATGGCCAGGGAGTCGGTGACGATGACGCCCTCGTAGCCGAGCTCGCCGCGCAGGACGCCGGTCATGATCGGCTTGCTCAGCGTCGCGGGGTTGCCGGAGTCGTCGAGCGCCGGGAACGACAGGTGCGCCGTCATGATCATGTCGATCTGCTCGTTGATCGCGGCCTTGAAGGGCGGGGCGTCGATCGACTCCCACTGCTCCCGGGTGTGCGTGATGACCGGGAAGGCGACGTGGCTGTCGGTGGCCGTGTCGCCGTGACCGGGGAAGTGCTTGCCCGACGACGCCACCCCGCCGTCGCGCTGGTAGCCGGCGACCTGGGCGGCGGCCAGCTGCGCTGCCAGGTCGGGCCGTGAGGAGAAGGACCGCGTGCCGATGACCGGGTTGAGCGGGTTGACGTTGACGTCGCAGTCGGGCGCGAAGTTCGTGTTGACGCCCATGGCGAGCAGCTCACGGCCGGTGATCGCAGCGGCGGTGCGGGCGTCCGCGGCGCTGCGGCCCGCGCCGAGGGCCATCGAACCCGGGAACTGCGTGGCCGGCGGGCCGATGCGGGTGACGACGCCCTGCTCCTGGTCGGTCGCGATCTGGAGCGGGATGGCCACCTTGCTCCGCTGGGTCAGCGCCGCCTTCTGCAGGCCGTTGGACAGGCCGACGATCTGGTCGGGGTTCTGCACGCTGTCGGTCCAGGCGAAGTAGATGATGCCGCCGAGGTGGTACTTCTGCACGACCTCGGCCGGGCTCGCGACCCCGTAGAGCGGGAGGTTGCGGTCGTCCGGCGTCGTGGCGTCCTTGCCGTAGACGTTCTGGATGAAGAGCTGACCGACCTTCTCCTCCAGCGTCATCCGGGCCATCGTCGAGGTGACCCAGCCGTTCTCGCCGGCCACGGCCGCGGGGGATGAGGTCGACGCGGCGCGGGCGCTGCCGGCCGCGGCACCGGCCGCCGCCGCGGCGAGCCCACCGGCGATGACGGAGCGGCGCGAGAGATCGGACATGGTCATGGTGCCTCCGGAAGATGTGAAGAAATGACGCAATCTGCCTTCTGGGCGGAACTTACCTACGTACCGGGGCGTAGGCAACAGATGGCGACGTCCCGTCCGGTGGGCATCGCCGAGGAGGCAGGGGGTCACCAGCCGGCGAGCGACCTCACGGTCTGCACGGTGTCGATCTCGGAGACCGGCTTGTCGTCGCGGTAGCGCAGCACCCGGGCGAAGCGCAGCGCCATGCCGCCGGGGTAGCGCGTCGACCTCTGCACCCCGTCGAAGGCGATCTCGACGACCTGCTCGGGCCTCAGGGTGACGACCCAGCCGCTCTCGTCGGCCGGGTCCACCGCGAGCTCGCGGAAGCGCTCGGTCTGCCAGGCGAGCATCTCGTCGGTCATCCCCTTGAAGGTCTTGCCCAGCATGACGAGCCCACCGGTCTCGGCGTCGCGCGCGCCGAGGTGGATGTTGGACAGCCACCCCTTGCGTCGACCGCTGCCCCACTCGACGGCCAGCACGACGAGGTCGAGGGTGTGCCGGGGCTTGACCTTGACCCACCCGGGTCCGCGCCGCCCGGCGGCATACGGCAGCGCGGGGTCCTTGACGACGACGCCCTCGTGCCCGGCCGCGACGAGGTCGGCGAAGAACTCCTGCGCCTGCGCGGGGTCGTCGGTGCTCGTGCGCGGCACGAGCCACGCGGGCGGCACGGTGCGTGCCAGCCGCTCCCAGCGCACGCGCGCCGGCTCGTCGAGCAGGTCGGCGCCGTCGAGGTGGAGCACGTCGAAGAAGAACGGCGTCAGCGGCACCTCGTCGCGGAGCCGGTCGACGTCGGCGCTGCTCGCCGTGCGGGCGCCGGTGACCTGGAAGGGTTGGGGCCGGCCACCATCGCCGAGCGCGATGACCTCGCCGTCGAGCACGAGCGTCTCGACGTCGAGCGCTGCGAGCGCCTCGGTGATCTCCGGCATCCGGTCGGTCACCTCCTCGAGCGTGCGGGTGAAGAGGTGCACCCTCCCCGGGCTCGTGCGGTTGTCGACGTGCGCCTGCAGGCGTATGCCGTCGAGCTTGGTCTCGACGACGACCTCCCCACCCAGCGTGGCCAAGGCAGCGGCGACGTCGGGAGCCGACCCGGCGAGCATCGGCCGCAGCGGCCGGCCGACCTCGAGGGTGAGGGCCTCGAGGGCCTCGGCCCCGCCGGTCAGGGCCGCGCGGGCCACCGGGCCGGCGAAGCCGGCGAGCATGACCGCCCGACGCACGGCGGCGTCGGGGACGTCGGCCGCCTTGGCGACGGCCTGGAGCATGACCCCGTCGCCGGCGCCCTGGCGCGTTTCGCCGGTGATGAGGCCACGCAGCCAGGTCTGCTCGTCGGCGGTGGCGCGGGCGAAGAGCTCGCGCACCGCGGCCGAGCGGGCGGTGCCGGAGCCGGAACCCCCGATGGCCGCGATCGCGGTGGCGGAGGCGTCGACCTCCTCGACGGTCAGGCTCGAGGACTCCGCCGGTTCGGGCAGGTCCTGCAGCCCGCGCCAGCTCACGCCGATGCGGCGCTGCGGCAGCACGCCCGACAGGTGGGCGGTGACGATCTCGACGACGTCGGGGCCGTCGTCGGCCGCGCGTCGCAGGCAGGCGGCCAGCGCCTCGACCTTGGCGGTGCGTGACGACGTGGCGGCGACGGACCGGGAGGTGGCGACGACGTCGGAGAGCTCCATGACCTGATCCTGCCCGCTCCCACCCACATCCCAACCCTCGAGAGGCCACGGTCCGCGGGTCCACCACCGTCGGGAGGCCACGTCCGGCCCCCTGTCGGCCGTCGACGGGCCGCGGATGGTCAGGAGCCGGACTAGATTCGCTCCATGGGTGGCGTCGTCGACCGGACTCGAGGTCTCGCGCGCAGGGTCGCGCTGGGTACGGCGACCGCTGCAGGCGCTCTGCTCGTCACGGCCAGGACGACGCCGTGGCCGTCGGCCCTCCTCGTCCGGGCCGTCTTCGATCGCGGCGCCGCGCGCGCGAGCGCCGCCCTCGAGAGGCACGTGCCGAGCGACCTCGTCGAGGTCGTCGACGAGGCCTACGACATCGCGTCCCCGGACGGACGGCTCGACGTCTTCCGGCCGCCACGGGACGAGGCGCTGCCCACCGTCGTCTGGGTGCACGGCGGCGCCTTCGTGTCGGGGTGCAAGGGCGACGTCGCCAACTACCTCCGCGTCCTCGCCGGGCGCGGTCTGACGACCGTCGGCGTCGACTACTCGATCGCGCCCGGCTCCCGCTACCCCACGCCGGTCAGGCAGGTGGCCGCCGCCCTCGCGCACCTCGTCGACCATGCCGACCGGCTCGGCGTCGACCCGGGCCGCATCGTCCTCGCCGGCGACTCCGCCGGTGCCCAGATCGCGGCGCAGGTCGCGCTGCTCGTCAGCGACCCGGCATACGCCGAGGACCTCGGCATCGACGTGGATGTGCCGGCCGAGGCGCTCAAGGGTCTCGTGCTCTTCTGCGGCGCCTACGACTTCACGCTCGCGCAGGGGTCGACCCGGATCGGCAGCTGGCTCGTCGACACGGCCGTCTGGTCGTACCTCGGGTCGAGCCG
Organism: Terrabacter aerolatus; assembly: GCF_007991735.1. Classification (GTDB taxonomy): domain Bacteria; phylum Actinomycetota; class Actinomycetes; order Actinomycetales; family Dermatophilaceae; genus Terrabacter; species Terrabacter aerolatus. The sequence continues at coordinate 16,305 of NZ_BJYX01000021.1, forward strand.
GCGGCACGACGAGCGCACGACGCGTCAGGGATCGATCCCGGGCCACGTCTCGCCGTCGTTCCCGCCCAGCTTCGTTTCGGCCGGCAACGGCGACCCGCTGCTGCCCCACACCACCGCGCTCGTGGAGGCCCTCGGCCGGCACGGCGTCGACCACGACACGCTGCTCTTCGACGAGACGCACGAGCCGCGGCTCGGGCACGAGTTCCAGTTCGACCTCGACAGCGTGGACGGGCGCCGGGCACTGGACCGTGCGGTCGCGTTCATCGAGCGCGTGGCCGGTTGACGACGGGGCCGTTCGTGGCCTCTCGACGGTGGGGGAGGGCCAGAGGTGGCCTCTCGACGGTGGGGGGCACTTGACGGGAGAGGGGTGTTGTCGTCAAGGTAAGCAAGCGCTTAGTCCACAGCGAGGAGCAGCATGCCCGACACCGCAGTCGTCACCGGGGCCGCCCGGGGCATCGGGCGCGCCATCGCGTCCCGGCTGGCGCGCGAGGGCTGGCAGCTCGTCGTCGCCGACCTCGACGCCGCCGAGCTCGCGGCGGTCGCCGAGGAGACCGGTGCGCTCGCCGTCCCGGGCGACACCTCGACCGACGCGGGGGTGCGACACCTCGTCGACACGGCATACGACCACCTCGGTCACGTCGACGTGTTCTTCGCCAACGCGGGCATCGGCACCCTCCAGGGGCTCGAGGCCGACGACGCGGAGTGGGCCCGTGCCCTCGACACCAACGTCCTCGCCCACGTGCGCGCGGCCCGCCACCTCGTCCCGCGCTGGCTCGACGCCGGCGGCGGTCGTCTCGTCGTGACCGCCTCCGCGGCGGGGCTGCTCACGATGCTCGGCGACGCGCCCTACTCCGTCAGCAAGCACGCCGCCGTCGCGTTCTCCGAGTGGCTGAGCGCCACCTACCGGCACCGCGGGATCGTCGTCCAGGCCATCTGCCCGCAGGGCGTGCAGACCCGCATGCTCGAGGAGTCCGGGCCGCTGCGCGAGCTGCTGACCCGCGACGCCACGGTCAGCGCCGACGACGTCGCCGACGCGGCCTGGCAGGCGCTCTCGAGCGACGCCTTCTACGTGCTGCCGCACCCCGAGGTTGCGGACTACGCCGCGCAACGCGCCGCCCACCCCGACGCCTGGCTCGCCGGCATGAACCGGCTCCAGCAGAAGCTCGACCACCAGACCCAGACCTCGACCACCACCCCGACCCAGGAGCCCGCATGACCGACCAGCAGACCCCCGCCGACACGACCACCCGGCGCACCGCCATCGTCACGGGAGCTGCGCGTGGCATCGGCGCCGCCGTCGCCAAGCGACTCGCCTCCGACGGGTATGCCGTCGCCGTCCTCGACCTCGACGAGTCCGCTTGCGCTGCAGTGGTGTCCGACATCGAGGCCGCAGGTGGCACGGGCCTCGCGGTCGGGGTCGACGTGTCCGACGAGGCCGCGGTCCAGGCGGCGGTCGACCGGGTCGCGTCCGAGCTCGGCGCGCCCACCGTGCTCGTCAACAACGCCGGCATCATCCGCGACAACATGCTCTTCAAGATGACCGCCGACGACTGGGACGCCGTCATGAACGTCCACCTGCGCGGCTCGTTCCTCATGACGCGCGCGACCCAGAAGCACATGATCGACGCGAAGTTCGGCCGCATCGTCAACCTCAGCTCGACCTCGGCCCTCGGCAACCGCGGCCAGGCGAACTACTCCGCCGCCAAGGCCGGCCTGCAGGGCTTCACCAAGACCCTCGCCATCGAGCTCGGCAAGTTCGGTGTCACGGCCAACGCCATCGCCCCGGGCTTCATCGCCACGGACATGACGCGCCAGACCGCCGAGCGCATGGGCATCACCTTCGAGCAGTTCCTCGAGGGCGCGGCCAAGGAGATCCCGGTGGCCCGCGTCGGCCAGCCGGAGGACATCGCCGCCACGACCTCCTTCCTCGTGCGCGACGAGGCCGGGTTCGTCTCGGGCCAGGTCATCTACGTCGCCGGCGGACCGAAGGACTGACGTGACGGACGCCGACCGCACCGACCTGCCCGGGCTCCCGCTCGACGCGCTGCGGGGCTTCCTCGACCGCGAGGCTCCCGGTCTGCTCGACGGGCCGCTGACCGGGCGGGTCGTGGCGGGCGGCAAGTCCAACCTCACCTACGAGGTGGGTGACGGCACGGGCAGCGTCATCGTGCGCCGCCCACCCCTCGGGCACGTGCTCGCCACCGCCCACGACATGGTGCGCGAGCACCGCGTCATCACCGCCCTGCGCGACACCGCCGTCCCCGTCCCGACGACGTATGCCGTGTGCGAGGACCCCGACGTCATCGGCGCCCCGTTCTACGTCATGGAGCGCGTGGCCGGCACGCCCTACCGCTTCGAGGCGCAGCTCGCGCCGCTCGGTGGCGAGCGGGTTCGCGCGATCAGCGAGCGGATGGTCGACACGCTCGTCGCCCTGCACGCCGTCGACCCCGCCTCGGTGGGGCTGGCCGACTTCGGCCGCCCCGAGGGCTTCCTCGAGCGGCAGGTCCGGCGCTGGAAGCAGCAGCTCGACGCCTCCCGCAGCCGTGAGCTGCCCGGCATCGACGACCTGCACGAGCGTCTCGCGGGATCCGTTCCGGTGCAAGGCGATCCGACGATCGTGCACGGCGACTTCCGCCTCGACAACCTTCTCGTCACCACCGACGACGAGGTGTCGGCGGTCCTCGACTGGGAGATGGCGACGCTCGGTGACCCGCTCACCGACGTGGCTCTCCTCGAGGCCTACCAGCGCCTACCCCTCCTCATGGACACCGTCGCGGTCTCCGACGTGTCCCGGGCAGCCGGCTTCATCAGCGGGCCCGAGCTGCGCCAGCGGTATGCCGCCGCGAGCGGTCGCGACCTCGGTCACCTCTCGTTCCACCTCGGCCTCGCCTACTTCAAGCTCGCCGTGATCCTCGAGGGCATCCACTACCGCTACACCCAGGGCCAGACCGTCGGTGGCGGCTTCGCCACCATCGGCGAGGCCACCGTCCCCCTCGTGGCGGCCGGTCTCGCCGCCCTCAAGGAGAGCTGACATGGACTTCGGATTCGACGCCCGCACCGAGGAGCTGCGCCGGTCGCTGCTCCGCTTCATGGACGAGGGCATCGTGCCGTCGCTGCCCGTCTTCGACGAGCAGGTCGCGGCGCTGCCGGACCGGTGGGCGTGGAGCACCGCTCCCGTGCTGCAGGAGCTGCGCCAGCAGGCCCGCGACCTCGGCCTCTGGAACGTCTTCCTCCCCGGGGAGCACGGCGCCGGCCTGACCAACCTCCAGTACGCCCCACTGGCCGAGATCACGGGCCGCTCCATCCGCCTGGCCCCGGCGGTGCTCAACTGCGCCGCCCCGGACACGGGCAACATGGAGGTGCTCGCCCAGTTCGGCAACCCCGACCAGCAGGAGCGCTGGCTGAAACCCTTGCTGCGCGGCGAGATCCGCTCCGCCTTTGCGATGACCGAGCCCGACGTGGCGAGCAGCGACGCGACCAACATCGGCACGAGCATCCGGCGCGACGGCGACGACTACGTCATCAACGGCCGCAAGTGGTGGATCACCGGCGCGATGAACCCCGAGTGCGAGGTCCTCATCGTCATGGGCAAGACCGACCCCGATGCCGACCGCCACCGCCAGCAGTCGATGATCCTCGTGCCGCGCGACGCTCCCGGCGTCGAGGTCGTGCGCGGCATGGAGGTCTTCGGCTACGACGACCACGACCACGGCGGCCACGCCGAGCTGCGCTTCACCGACGTCCGCGTGCCCGCGAGCAACCTCATCGGCGAGGAGGGCACGGGCTTCGCCATCGCGCAGGCCCGCCTCGGCCCGGGCCGCATCCACCACTGCATGCGCTCGATCGGCTTGGCCGAGGTCGCCATCGAGGCCATGTGCCGCCGCGCGTCCGAGCGCGTCGCCTTCGGCCGGCCCATCGCCGAGCAGGGCGTCGTGCGCGACTGGATCGCCGAGTCGCGCGTCCGCATCGAGCAGCTGCGCCTGCTCGTGCTCAAGACGGCCTGGCTCATGGACACCGTCGGCAACAAGGGCGCCCACACCGAGATCCAGGCGATCAAGATCGCGACGCCCAAGACCGTCGAGTGGATCCTCGACAAGGCCATCCAGACCCACGGCGCGGCCGGCCTCAGCCAGGACACCGAGCTCGCCGCCGCCTTCGCCGGCATCCGCACGCTCCGCTTCGCCGACGGCCCCGACGAGGTGCACAAGAACGCCCTCGCCAAGGCCGAGCTGCGGAGGTATGCCGCCCGCTGACTGTCGCCACACGGCATACGTCCGCTGGTGGGCCCGCTCGACGACGACCGCACGATCACACCCGACCGCACGACGAAGGGACCGACGATGGACTTCGACCTCAGCGCCGAGGAGCGCGAGATCCGTGACTGGGTGCGCACCTTCGTGCGCAAGGAGATCGTGCCGCTCGAGCCGCAGGTGCTCGAGCGCGAGCGGCGGAACGAGCGGGGGCTCACGGCCGAGGAGCTGAAAACCCTTCAGGACAAAGCCCGCTCGTCCGGGTTCTTCGGCATCCAGACGCCCGAGAGCCACGGCGGCATGGGGCAGGGAGCGGTCGTCGCCGCGCTCATCGAGATCGAGCTCGGCCGGTCGTTCGTGCCGTTCCGTTTCGCCGGCGAGGCCGACAACATCCTCTTCTCGGCCACCGAGGAGCAGCAGGAGACCTACCTGCGCCCGACGATCGAGGGCACGCGCAGGTCGTGCTTCGCCATCACCGAGCCGGGCGCCGGGTCCGACGCGCGTGCCATCCGCACGAGTGCCCGTCGAGAGGGCGACGAGTGGGTCATCAACGGCGAGAAGACCTTCATCACCGGCGGGCACGAGGCCGACTTCGTCATGGTCTTCGCCGTGACGGACAAGGAGAAGGGCGCGGACGGCGGCGTCACGTGCTTCCTCGTCGACCGCGACCGGGGCTGGGCGAGCACGCCGATCGACACCATGGGCGAGTGGGGCCCTGCAGCGCTCGTCTTCGAGGACGTGCGCGTGCCGCACTCGGCGATCCTCGGCGAGGAGGGCAAGGGGTTCGAGCTGGCCATGCGGTGGATCGGCAAGGGCCGCTACATGCTCCCGGCCCGGGCGCTCGGCTCGTGCGAGCGGCTCGTCGAGATGGGGATGGAGTGGGCCCGCAACCGCGTCACCTTCGGTGAGCCCATCGCGAACCGCCAGGCCATCCAGTGGATGGTCGCCGACTCCGCCGTCGAGATCGAGGCGCTGCGCTGGCTCGTCCTGACGGCGGCCTGGCAGGTCGACCGCGGCCTCGACTCGCGCCAGTCGCAGTCGATGGCCAAGCTCTACGGCGGCGTCAAGGCCAACGAGATCGTCGACCGCGTGCTCCAGATGCACGGCGGCATGGGCTACACCCGCGAGCTGCCCGTCGAGCGGTGGTACCGCGAGCTGCGCCTGCTGCGCATCTACGAGGGCACCGACGAGATCCAGCGGCGCACCATCGCGCGCAACCTGCTCAAGGGGCACGCGTCCGTGCGCGGGCACCTGGGCTGATCCGCGCGCGACCCGGCCTCGCGGCACACGTCCTCGGCCGGGATCGGCGTATCCGTCACCCTGCGGGCGCCGGCGAGGATAGTGGAGGGATGGCCGGTCCACCCGCAGCAGCGAAGCAGTTCAACAAGGTCGCCGTCCGGCTCGCCGGTCACCGGGTCCTGCCCGTCTGGGCGGTGCTGCGCCACCGCGGCCGGACGAGCGGTACGGAGTATGCGACTCCGGTCGCGGTCATCCCGACGCCGACGACGTTCGTCATCGGGCTGCCGTGGGGGCGGCGGACCGACTGGGTGCGCAACGTGCGGGCCGCCGGTGGCTGCACCGTGCGCTGGAAGGGGCACGAGTTCACGTGCAGCGAGCCCACGTTCGTCGACAAGGACGTCGCCCTGGCCGCCGCCCGCGGCCTCGTCCGTCGGGGCATCGAGAAGCGCGACTTCGAGGGCGGCTTCCTCCAGCTGACCCGGGTCCCGGCGCCCGAGCGCTCGGCCATGCAGTCCGGCTGGTGACCCGGGGGCCGACCGGGGCCGACCTTCCCGGCCCGGAGCGGATCGGCCCGGAGCGGATCGGCCCGACGGGCGGGGTGGCGACACGGGGAGGCGACAGAGGGAGGCGACACGGGGAGGCTGAAAAATCCCTTTTGCCGGATTCTCCAGCTTGCTGCGACATCATGAAGCCATGAGGACCGCGCAGACGGCAGGAGCCGCCACCCGTCGACCCGCGACCCCAGTCAGGGCCGCGTGATCGGTGTGAGCCACCTGGCGCGCCGCGCGGGATGGTCGGTCTGGGCGGTCCTGGCCCTCGTCGGCGTCTTCGTCCTCGGCCTGACCTCCGTGCACTTCGCGCTGCCGGGGTCGACCGTGGCGCTCTGGTGGCCGGCGGCGGGCCTGGCGGTCTCCTTCCTGCTCGCGACCGACCCCGGTCCGCGGCGCTCTGCCGTCTTCGTCCTCGGCGTGCTCGTCTCGAGCGGCGCCGCCAACTACGTCGGCGGCCGACCCGTCCTCGTCAGCGTCCTCTACGGGTTCGCCAACGCCGCCGAGGTCGCCGTGGTGCACGGGCTCCTGACCGCCCGCGGTCGCCGGCCGGGTCTCGCGTCGATGGACGACCTCTGGCGCCTCATCGCCGCGACCGTGACCGGCGCAGCCGTCATCGGCCTGCTGGCCGGCCTGACCGCGCACGTCGTCCTCGGCGGCGACTTCTTCGACTCGGCGTCGGCGGCGGCGGCGTCGCACGGCGCTGCCGTCCTCGTCATGGCCCCTCTCGGAATCGCCGCCGGTCTGCGCCGCGTCCGCCGGCCGGAGCTCGAGGACGTCGCCCAGTGGGTCGTCGTCGTCGGCGTGACCTCCTGGGTGTTCCACCAGAACCAGTCGTTGCCGCTCGCCTTCCTGCCCATCCCGGGACTCGTGTGGGGTGCCCTCCGCCTCGGGCTGCGCACCGTGGCCATGCAGCTGCTCGTCGTCGGCGTCGTGGCGGTGACGCTGACGAGCGCTCGTGGGGGGCCGTTCGCCGCGGCGGGCCAGCTGGGCGGCATCCGCCCCGAGACGGTCGGGGCGCTGACCCAGGCCTTCCTCGCGACGGCGGCCGTCACGACCCTGTCGCTCGCGGTCGCCACGACGCAGCGCCGCGCCGCCCTCGCCGACCTCCGCAGCGAGGTGGAGCTCTCCGGGGTCGTGCTCGACACCGCTGCGAGCGCGATCATCGTCGTCGACACGGCGGGCCGGATCGCCCGGCTCAACGCGACGGCTGCCCGGCTGCTCGGGGACGCCGAGGAGGCCCTCGTGGGACGACCGGCTGCCGAGGTGCTGCCCGTCGACGACCGTGAGGGCCTCGCCGCCCGGATGGACGCCATCGCGGACGGCGCCGCGCCCCTGCACGAGGAGCAGGACTGGCGCGTCGAGGGCCTCGGGGTGCGCCATCTCATCTGGACCAACGCCTACCTGACCGACGACGACGGGCTGCGCACGCACCTCGTCAAGACCGGCGTCGACGTCACCGACGAGCGAGCCGCCCGCACCTTCGTCGAGGCCGTGCTCGAGGCGGCCACGGCGACCGCCATCGTCGGCACCGACCTCGATGGCGTCATCACGCTCTTCAACCGCGGCGCCGAGACGGTCCTGGGCTGGCGCGCGTCCGAGGTGGTCGGCGCCCGTGACTGGTCGCTGCTGCACGACCCGGCCGAGGTCGAGCGACGTGCCACCGAGCTCGGGATCGAGCCCGGCTTCGGGGTGCTCGTGCACCGACTGCGCGGGGGCGCGGCCACGGAGACACGGGACTGGACCTACGTGCGCAAGGGCGGCGCGCGCCGCACCGTGTCACTGACCATGAGCGGCATCCGCGACGAGAGCGGCCGGCTCACGGGCTACCTCGGTGTCGCCGAGGACGTAACCCGGCGCCGTCAGGCCGAGGTGGCCCTGCAGGTCGCGCTCGACCGCGAGCGTCAGGCGGTCGAGGAGCTGACGGCGCTCGACCGCACCAAGTCCGACTTCGTGTCGGCGGTCAGCCACGAGCTGCGCACCCCGCTCGCCAGCGTCCTCGGCTACACCGAGATGCTCGAGGACGGCGCAGCGGGACCGCTCACCGACCGCCAGCTCGAGCTCCTCTCCCGGGTCGACCGCAACGCCCGCCGCCTGCTCTCGCTCATCGAGGACCTCCTGCTCAACTCGCGCATCGAGGCGGGTCGGCTCGAGCTCCAGCCGCGCCGCTGCGACCTCTCCGACGTCGTCGCGAGCGCCTGGACCTCCGTCGCGACCGTGACGAGCCAGCGTGACCTCGTGCGCGACATCGACGTCTCGCCGCGGCCGCTGTGGGTCGAGGGCGACCCGGGTGCCCTCGAACGCATGGTGACCAACCTGCTCTCCAACGCGGTCAAGTTCACGCCCGACGGTGGACGGGTGTCCCTCGCCGCGCACCCCGACGACCGGGACCCCGGGACGGTCTGCCTGACCGTCTCCGACTCGGGCATGGGCATCCCGCCGGCCGACCACGAACGCGTCTTCGCGCGCTTCTTCCGCTCCAGCGCTGCCAACGAGCAGGCCATCCAGGGCCCGGGTCTCGGGCTGTCGATCGTGCGGGCCATCGCCGAGGGGCACGGCGGCTCGGTGTCGCTCGAGTCGGCCCCCGACGCAGGGTCGACGTTCACCGTCACCCTGCCCGTGACAGGTTCCGCGCGACGTGTCTCGTGACGGGTTGCACACGACGTGCCGTCGCGGGTTCTGCCAGACCGGCCACACCGGAGGCCTCTCGGACATATCGTGACCATCGGGACGATTCCCAGCGACGGCGGTCGCGCTCCAGGGGCAGGCGCACGTGAGGGGACAAGGGTTGCGCAACGGCGTGGTGTGGGAGGTACTGGCGCTTCGGCGACTCACCGAGCTGATGAATCGCGTCAGCGCCCAGGACGACCTCTCGATCCTCTTCGACATGGTCGTCGACGGTGCGGCCGACGTCGTCGGCTTCAAGGTCGCGGCCATCAGCCTCGTGGTGCCCTCCGGTGACGTCGAGGTGGTCGCCGTCGCCGGCGACGACGACGCGCGCACCGAGCTGCTCGGACGGCGCACGCCGCGCCCCGTGCTCGAGGCCGAGTTCGCGGTGGCCGAGCGCTGGGGGAGCCTGCGGTTCGTCCCGGCCGGCGAGCTGCCTGCCGGGTCCTCCGAGGGGTGGGTCTCGTCCGACTGGACCGCCCAGGCGGCCGACGACGACCCCGACGCCTGGAACCCCGAGGACACCCTCATCGCGCCCTTCTTCGACGCCGTCGGTGAGCTGCTCGGGATCCTGTCGGTCGACCTGCCGCTCAGCGGCCGTCGGCCCGACCTGACGCAGCGAGCCGTCCTCGAGCTGTTCGCCAACCAGACCGGTATCGCCATCTCCGCCGCTCGCCAGCGGCATGCGCTCTCCGAACGGGTGCGTCTCGGCGAAGCCGTCCAGACGGTGGCCCGCATCACCCAGGAGGACCTCGACCCGGCCCGCGTCGTCGACGTCGCCGCGGCTCCGATCTCGGCGGGTCTGGCCGCGGCAGGGCTGTGGCTCAGGGCCTTCGGCGGCGAGGACGACGACGAGCGTGAGAGCGTGTCGGCCCGGAGCGGTGCACCCGTGCGGACCCCCGTCTCGCTCGTCGCGATCGCGCGCCGGATGGTCGGGCGGTGCTGGCGCGCGGGCGTCGTCGCCGTCGTCGGGCTCGACCACGTCGACCCGCCGGCGCTGTGGGCCGACGACGACGTCGCACAGGTCCGCATCTTCCTGCGCGACGCCGGGGCCCGCTCGCTGCTCCTGGCGCCGATGGGCTCCGGCTCGAGCTGCTTCGGCTACATCGCCTGCACCCGTGGCCCCGACGACCCCGACTGGACCGACGCCGAGGCCGTGGCGGCACTCGAGATGGGACGTGACCTCGGGCGGGCCATCCGCAACGCCCGGCTGTATGCCGTCGAGCGCCGGGTCGCTGCCGAGCTGAGGGAGGCGGACCGCAGCAAGACGCAGCTCTTCTCGACGGTGTCTCACGAGCTGAAGAACCCGCTCGCCTCGATCGTCGGCCACGTCGAGCTGCTGAGGCAGGAACCCGACGCCAACCCGGACTGGTCCCTCGGGGTCATCGAGCGCAACACCGAGCGCCTGCAGAGCCTCGTCGACGACCTGCTGACACTCTCGCGGGTCAGTGACCCCGACCGGGCCATGCCCGAGGCGGACGTCGATCTCGGGGAGGTCTCGCGCGACGTCGTCGACATGTTCCGACCGCGTGCCGACACCCAGAAGGTGAGCCTCACCTTCGACCTGGAGGAGCGCCTGCCGCTCGTGCGGGGCAGCGCCGGCGACCTCGAGCGCGTCGTGCAGAACCTCGTGAGCAACGCCGTGAAGTTCACCCCGGCAGGCGGTCGGGTCGCCGTGTCGGTGGTGAGCCGCAGGGACCGCGTCGTCATCGAGTGCACCGACGACGGGCTCGGCATCTCCGAGGAGGACCAGGCGAGCCTGTTCACCGAGTTCTTCCGCGGCACCAACCCCGAGAGCCTCCAGGTGCCCGGCACCGGGTTGGGCCTCAGCATCGCGCAACGCGTCGTGACGCGGCACGGCGGACGCATCGACGTCGAGTCCGAGCTGGGTCGGGGGACGAGCATCAGGCTCCTGCTGCCGGCTCTCTGACGCCGGAGCCGTCCTCCCCGACGTCCCCGTCGCCCGGACCCGTCCGGGTGACGCCCGGTGCGACCTCGGCGTCCCGGCGCAGGCGCGCCGCCATTACGGCCACGACGAGAGCCGCGGCGGCGACCGCGACGAGCACGAGGGTCCAGCCGGTGCCCAGGTCACCGGCGAGAGCCACCACGAGCACGCACACGACCGCGACACCGACGGCGACCGGCAGGGCGAGCGGCGCTCCGGACGCGCGGTCCGCGCCGCCTCGAGCCCCGGTCCACGCGGCCACGCCGAGCTCGCGCACCCGGCGCGCCCCACGTGACGGGCCGACGAGAACCGCGACGGCGACGATCACGAGCGCCGCGAGCACGACGACGCGCACGAGCCCGCGCAGGCCCGCGGTGACCGTGTCGACGATGGACACGACGGCGCCGGACGCTCCGGACGGCATACTGCTCGCCACGTGTGAACGTGCGAACGTCAACGCCAGCAGCAGCACGATGCAGGCGACTGAGGCGCCCAGCCCCACGCGTACGACCGCCCGTCGCCGGTCGCGCGCCATGGCCACGCCGGCACCGAGCAGGACGATCGCCCCGAGGGGCAGGGCGATCCCGCCGATGCGCAGCGCCGTGTAGGCGGTGCGCGCCCCGGCGACATCGGCACTGTCGAGGAGCGGCACGGAGACGGTGATCGGCGGCAGCTTGTCGACGAGCGGCACCCCGGCGGCCACGAGGCGTTGCTCGATCGGCGCCACGAGGTTCGCGACGTCGATGCTGACGCTCGTGCCGTTGTCGACGAGCGCGCCCTCGGTCGACCCGGAGAGGACGTTGACGAGCTGGGTGTGGGCCACCCGGTTCGCCGCGACCCAGGCCGTGGCGAACTGGTCGCTCTCGACGACGGCGGTGACGACCCGGCGCACCACCTGCTCCACCTGTCCGGCGAGGGGAGCCGCGAGCAGCCCGAGCGCGCGGGTCGCGGCGGTGGGCAGGCCCTTGTTCTCCAGGGCGTCGAGGGCGCGCTGGACGAGGTGCTGGTCGGTGATCGCCGTCATGACACGGGCGGTGGCACGGTCCTCGACGAGGGCCGTGACGGCGGGATCGGTGGCGAGGGGCGACACCGTGGCGACCCACGAGTCGGTGTCGGTGACGGTCGTGCGCAGCCACGTCGAGGCGACCCCGACGGGAACGAGCAGGACCCCGACGACGAGGAGCACGGACGCCAGGACGGAACGCAGCCGTGCGGGCATGTCAACCTCCGTGAGTCAGCGGACGCTCGGGTGGCGCCTCGTCCCCACGGTGGTCCGGCCCGCCCGCGAACGCATCGCCCGGACCGGGTGAGAGCCGACCCATCCGGATCCCGGTCGGCGGCGAACCACCTGTACCTCGGGTCTGCAGCGTCGCGGCCGACTGCTCCGGGGTGGGAGTCGGGGGTTCGCACATGACGGGCCGCTCCAGTCGAAGGAACAACGATGTCTCCATCCCGACGTACCCGCCCGCCCCTGCGGCGCGGTTTCCTCTCGGTCCTGATCGGTCTCTGTCTCGCCCTGGTCGGCGTCGCAGGCGTCGCCTACGCCTCGGGCTCCACGACCAGGCCGGTGTCCGGCGCGACCACGCCGGCGTGGTCGAACGGCGCCACCGTGACGGTGCAGTACCCGCAGAACTTCTTCTGCGACAAGAGCGTCCCGTCCTCGGCGCCCAGCGGCTGCGAGGTGGGGACGGACTCGAACGTCGGCCCCGTGTCGAACGCCGACCGGTCCGTCCTCTACGTCCTCGTCCCGCTCTTCGCCAACCCCAGCCCGGCTCCGATGTGTGCGGTCGCGAGCTGCCCGAACCACCCGCTGGACATCGACCTGTCGCGCATCGCAGGGGCGCTCGGGGCCAGCCCCGATGCCGTCAAGTCCGTGGCGCTCCCGGCGCACAGCCACATCCTCGACGGCAACGCCGGGGGCTGGTGGGACGTCAAGATCGTCGCTGTGACCAACCAGGCCGCGTGGTCCGCGCTCGCCGCGGGGAAGTCCGAGGCGACGATGAACACGCTTCTCGCACAGCCGAACAGCGGTGTCGTCGGCCCCATCCCGACCAACCTCTACCTCTTCTTCAACGTCGTCGGTCACTGACCCCGTGCCGGGGGAGCGGCTCGCGTCGCTCTCCCGGCACGCCCTCCTGAAAGGTGTCGAAGATGACACTCCACCCCGTCGGCGCACCTGCTGGCGCCGCACCCCGCGTGCACGCCTCGTCGCAGCACGACCACGAGAGCGCGCGGGAGCGCAGCGCGCTCGGCCTCGCCGTCCTCGGTCTGCTCCTCGTCGGCCTCGGCGCCTGGCTGCCGTGGCTCACCCTCTTCAACGGGCTCGAACCGCTGCCGGGCTTCCGGCTCGACGGCGGGGACCTCTCGGGACTGGCGCTGCTCGCGGTCGGGCTCCTCGTGGTCGCGACGCGACTGGGCGCCGGTCACGTGTTGCGGCCACTCGCCGTCGTCGTTCTCGCGGTCGTCGTCGCGGACTCACTGGCCGGAGCGCGTCACATCGCCGACTACGTGGCGGACCCCGGCCCCACAGCTGCGCTCTCGGCGCCGTCGCAGGGCCCCGGCGCGGTCGTCATGGCCGTCGGGGGCCTCGTGCTCCTCGGCGCGGCGGTGCTCGTCCCGGTGCGCCGAGACGCCCTGCCGCGCGAGCTCGTGGCCCGGCTCGTGCTCGCGGCCGCGACGTTCGTCGCCGGGTGGATGCACCTCGTGCTGACACCCGAGCACCTCGGGGAGTCGACGGTGCTCGGTCTGGGCTTCCTCGCGGCCGGAGTCGCGCAGGTCGCGCTGGCCGTGCTGTGCCTGGTGCGCCGCAGCGAGAACGCGTTGAGCGCCCTCGTGGTGCTCGACGTCGCCCTGCTGGCGGTGTGGGCGTATGCCGTCCTCGTCGGCCTCCCGATCGGCGACGTCGGCCACGACCACGTCGAGGCCGGGGGTCTCGTGCTCGGCCACGGCGAACCGGTCGACCTGGCCGCGGCGATCACCAAGGTCGCGGAGCTGACGAGTCTCGGCACGGCGCTGGTGCTCATGCGCCGCGGGCCAAAGGGCAGCACAGCGTCGGCGTCGGCCCGCCGAGCCTGACGCCGAGCCTGACCACGGCGAGGGGGCTCGGGTCGGCTCGCCGACCCGTCGGGCCGCCGGCTCAGGACGCGTGCCGCCGGCGAGGGCTCGCCAGCGAGGACGTCATCGGCACCGCGCGCAGCAGCAGCACGCCGCCGACGACGATGCAGACCACCTCGGCGACCGCCGCCGTCCAGACCGACCCGCCGGCCCACACGGTGTGCACGCCGAGGAGACCGACGGTCGAGGCGATGACGAACGCGCCGAGCGTCGCGACGCCGAAGCCCGCGGTGAGGAAGGCGGGCACCCAGTGCTCCCACCGCAGGAGCAGGACCGCGATGGCGATCCCCGCGACGACGTTGACGAGGAACATCGGTCCCACGCTCTGGTGCCGCACCCCGTCGAACCACAGATAGAGGTGTACTCCCGCGGACACGAGCAGTGCCGCCGCTCCCACGCCTCGGAGTCTCATGATGACGCTCCTTCGTCCGGGGTCGCCCCGCGTCGTCCGGTTGGCGCCGCGGTGTCGGACTCCCTCTCCCGAAGACGACCCGGCGACCGCCGGGGTTCAGCCGCCGGCGCTGCGACCGAAGGCGGTGAGGAACCGGTCGCGGAAGTGGTCCATCGGCCAGACCGGGGCGTCGGGCCCCGGCCGCAGTCCGTCCTGCCAGTGCCAGCCCGAGATGCGGTCGACGACCGCCGGGTCCCGGGCGATGAGGCTGACGGGGACGTCGTGGCTCGCGTGGTCGCCGGAGACGAGGCTGATCGGCTGGTGGTCGCCGAGCATGAGGACGACGAGGTTGTCGTCGTGGGTCGCCCGCAGGAAGGACACGACGCTGTCGAGGGAGTAGGCGACGGTCTGGCCGTAGGCCGTCCGCACGCCCTGCGTCGTGGCCCACACGGTGTCGCGGGGCGTCGCGGTGCCTGCCTGGGCGAGGTAGACGGAGCCGTCACCGATCTGGGGCCAGCCGACGAGCCGGGGTAGCGGGGCCCACGGGACGTGGCTCGACACGAGATCGACCTCGGCCATGACCGGGGGACGCCCGCCGGTGGGGTGGCGCTCGAGCTCGAGCCGGTCGAGCGCGGACAGGGTGAACTGGTCGGGCATCGGGGCGTAGCCGAAGCCGGGCCCCCGATAGCCCAGGGTGCGCGAGTCGTAGACCTCGTCGTAGCCGTAGAAGGCCTTCCCCTCCGGCCAGTCGCGGCGGTTGGCGGGGATGACGTCGACGGTGCGCCAGCCGGCCCGGGAGAAGGTGCGCGCGAGGGTGAGCCGCGGGGAGGTGGCGCCGTCCGGGGCGGCGGTGTCGAGGAGCTGGTCGTAGCGCTGCTGGCTGCTCACCCACAGACCCGACTGGAGGGTGGAGTGCGCGAGCCAGCTGACCCCGCCGAACGTGGGCGACGTGAGCCAGGCGCTGCGGACGGCATACCCCGACGTTCCCAACGCGCTCGTGCCGGCCCTGAGCGCCCTTGCCACGTCGGGGCTCCCGGCCACGGCAACCTTGCCGTAGCTCTCGACGAAGACGATGACGACGTCCTTGCCGCGAAGGGCCGTCAGCAGGTCTCCCGGCGGCGTCGTCCGGAAGGCGTCCACGGGGATCTGGGCGGCGAAGGCCTCCCGGTCGCGCACGCCGTCGCGCACGGTCGTGACCTCGTGCACGGTCAGTGCTGCCGTGCTCGACGATGCCAGCGCGAGGTCGGGTGTCACGTGGACCCCCAGGGACGCTGACGCCACCCAGAGCACCGTGGCGACCACGAGGGCAGGCCATGCGACACCGCGGTGGCGCCTCAGGAGCCGGGCGACCCGGCGCAGCGCCAGCGGGGTGAGGGCCACCAGTCCGAGGACGAGCAGGCCCGTCCCCGCGACCGCGAGCGCTGCCGTCACCAGCCCGGCCGAGTCGCCGAGCAGCTGCGTGGCCGACCCCGCGTAGCGCCAGTCCGTCAACGGGTTGAAGGGCCGGTAGAGCGTGTCGAGGAAGGCGGCGTCGAGGATCCGCACGACGAGGAGCACACCGAGGACCAGGCCGATGGCGACCGCGAACCACGCTGCGGCAGCAGGGCGCAGCAGGAGCAGGACGGAGACGACGACGATGCCTTCGGCCGGGATGCGCAGCAACGACAGCGGCGTCGGTGACCAGCCGAGGGTCGGTGACGGGGCCGTCAGGGTGACCCACACGAGCACGACCGCCAGGGCGCTGACGAGATTCCCGAGGACTCGGCGCGGTCGTGACGCCGGTCGCGCGGACGACGGTGTGGGCGTGCCCGCCGAGGTGGGCAGATTAGGGGTCGACGGACTCGTCATGGGGCGACGCCGGCATCGACGGGGGGCGCCGGCCTCCTCGACCACGGCACCGTCACCGGAGCAGCGCCGGCTGCCGAGCGGGCGCTCCGGCGAAGCGCCATGACCTCGGTGCCGAACGAGACGACCAGCAGCACGAGTCCGGCGGCGACGAGCGCTGCGCCGACGCGGAGCGACGGGATCTGGCTCGACGCTGCCGTCAGGGCGATGCCCTGGTATGCCGCGACCGCCTTGCGCCACCGGCGGGGCGGCACCTGACCGCGCAGCCACGGAGCCCGGCTCGACAGCCCGCCGACGAGCAGCAGGACGTAGCGCGCCGCCCCGACGCCGAGCACCCACCAGCCGAGGCCCACGGCGACGTGGATGCTGAGGACGAGGATGAGGAAGGCGTCGGTCTCCATGTCGAACCGCGCGCCGAGGGGGTGAACGGTGCCGGTGCGCCGCGCGACCCGGCCGTCGACGGCGTCGAGCGCGAGCGCGACCGATGCGAGGACGACGAGGGTCCCGGAGGGCGCTCCGCCGCCGGGTGTGCCGAGGGCACCGGCGACGAGCCCTGCGACGGCACAGGCGATGACGGCACGGGTCAGGGTGACGCGGTCGGCAGGCGTGAGGCGATCACGCCGAAGGCGGATGAGCCCGCAGGTGAGCAGCCCGACCACGGTGACGGCCGAGACGAGGCCGACGACCCATCCCGCGGGTCCGAGTCGGCCCGGGGCCGCCTGCTCCAGGGCGCCGAGCAGCACCACGACACCGACGAGTCCGGCGCTGGGGCCGGGAGGGATGACCTGACTCACCGCGGTCCACCTCACCGAAAGGGGTTTGACCCAAGGACGACGCGCTCGCCGCCGGAGTTCACGGGGCGCTCTAGTCTGGTCGCGTGTCCACCGATGCGCGGGCGTTCTGGGTGGTCGAGCCCGGCAGGGGCGAGATCCGTCCCGTCACCGTGCCGGCGCCCGGGCCCGATGAGGTGCTCGTGCGCGCCCTGCACTCCGGGGTGAGCCGCGGCACCGAGACCATCGTCTTCCGCGGAGCCGTGCCCGACGACCAGCGCTCCGTCATGCGGGCGCCGCACCAGGAGGGTGACTTCCCGGCGCCCGTCAAGTACGGCTACCTCGGGGTGGGCCGGGTCGAGCAGGGGCCGTCGGACCTGCTCGGACGGACGGTCTTCTGCCTCCACCCGCACCAGACGGCATACGTCGTCCCCGTCGAGTCGGTGGTGCCCGTCCCCGACGACGTGCCGGCGCGACGGGCCGTTCTCGCAGGCACGGTCGAGACGGCCCTCAACGCGCTCTGGGACGCGGCGCCGCGCCTCGGTGACCGGGTCGCCGTCGTCGGAGCGGGCATGGTCGGCGCCTCCGTCGCCCGCCTGGTCGCCGGGATCCCCGGGTGTCGGGTGACCCTCGTCGACGTGGACCCGTCGCGCGCCGATCTCGCGGCGCGTCTCGGGGTCGGTTTCGCCCGACCGGACGACGTCGCCTCGGTGCGCGGCGACCACGACCTCGTCGTCCACACGAGCGCCACGGCTGCAGGGCTCCAGCTCTCCCTCGACCTGCTGGCGCCCGAGGCGACCGTGCTCGACCTCAGCTGGTACGGCGACTCGAAGGTCGAGCTGACCCTCGGTGGGTCGTTCCACTCCTCACGCCTGCGCATCCGGGCCAGTCAAGTGGGTTCCGTTGCGGCAGCGAGGCGTTCGCGCTACACGCATGCGCAGCGCCTCGCCCTCGCGGTCGGCCTGCTGCGCGACCCCGCGTTCGACGCCCTGCTCACCGGCGACTCCCCGTTCGAGGAGCTGCCCGACATCATGATCGGGCTCGCGGACGGCTCCCTGCCGGCCGTCTGCCACACCATCTCCTACCCATCCACCCACTGAGGCAGGGAGCCGATGTTCAGCGTCACCGTCCGGGACCACATGATGGTCGCGCACAGCTTCACGGGCGAGGTCTTCGGGCCGGCCCAGCGCCTGCACGGCGCGACGTTCGTCGTCGACGTGACCTTCCGCGGTCCCGAGCTCGACGACGACGGCATCCTCGTCGACATCGGCCTCGCGACGCAGCACGTCCACGAGGTCGTCGGCGCCCTCGGGTACCGCAACCTCGACGACGAGCCGGCCTTCGCAGGGGTCAACACCACGACCGAGGTCCTCGCCCGACACGTCGCCGTGGTCGTCGGCGAGCGGGTGCGCGCCGGTGACCTCGGTGGTGCGACCGACCGCGTGACGGCCCTCTCGGTCACCCTGCACGAGTCGCACGTGGCGTGGGCGACCTACGAGTGCGACCTCTGAGAGAGGTCCGGGCGGTCGTCCCGGCCGGGATCGACGACCCCGACCTCGTGAGCGGCGGCAACGCCTATGACCGGCACGTGCTCGACGGGCTCCGCGAGGCGGGCTGGGTGGTCGGTGAGCACCACGTGCCGGGCGCGTGGCCGCACCCGGACCGGGCCTCCCTCGGGCACCTCTCCGCCGTGGTGGACGACGTCCCGAGGGACGGCCTCCTGCTCGTCGACGGACTGGTGGCCTCCTGCGCCGCCGACGTCCTCGTCCCTGCAGGGGAGCGATTGCGACTGACGGTACTCGTGCACCTGCCACTGGGTTTGACGGATCCCGTTGCGGCACAAAAGGAACGCCGGGTACTCGAAGCGGCGTCGAGCATCGTCACGACGAGCGGGTGGACGCGTCGGACCCTCCTCGACGCCTACGCCCTCGATCCCGGGGTCGTCCACGTCGCGCGACCGGGCGTCCGTCGTGCCGAGCTGTCGCCCGGGACTAGCGGAGGTGTCCGGCTGCTCTGTGTCGGTGCGGTCACCGCGATCAAGGGGCATGCCGACCTGCTCACGGCGCTGGCGCTCGTGGCCGATCTGCCCTGGACGTGCGTCGTGGCAGGGTCGCTGGACCGGGAGCCCGAGCTCGTCGCCCGGCTCCGCCGGCAGCTGTCTCGAGCAGGACTGGGTGGGCGGGTGCAGCTCGTCGGCCCGCTGCGCGGCGACGACCTCGAGCGGGCGTATGCCGCGTCCGACCTGCTCGTGCTGCCCTCACGTGTCGAGACGTTCGGGATGGTCGTCACCGAGGCGCTGGCGCACGGACTCCCGGTCGTGGCCTCGGCCGTCGGTGGCGTGCCCGAGGCCGTGGGGCGCACCGACGAGGGACCGCCCGGCCTGCTCGTCCCACCGGGGCGCCCCGAGGCTCTGGCGCACGCGCTCCGTTGCTGGCTCGGGGAGACGGACCTCCGCGAGCGACTGCGCGGGCGTGCGCGGCAGCGCCGGCGCCACCTCGCCCCGTGGTCCGTCACCGCCCAGCAGGTCTCGGCCGCGCTCGTGGGGGTACGGGACGCCTGAACCCGATCGGTGGGAGGGACGTCCTCACCACCGAGGGTCATCGCAGAAGGGCGGAGGAGATGCAGCGCGACCGGTCGTGGCTCAGCCCCGTAGTCGGGCTGTGCATCGTCGCTCTCCTCGTGCACCAGCTCGGTGCCGGACCGTTCCTCGACGCCCTCCGGCACCTCGATGCGGTGACGGTCGCGACCGGCGGCGCCATCGCCGTCGTGACGACCGTGTGCGGCGCGTGGCGCTGGGTCCTCGTGGCCCGTGGCCTCGGAGCAGAGCTCTCCCTCCGCTCGGCGGTCGCGGAGTCCTACCGGTCGCAGTTCCTCAACGTGACCCTTCCGGGCGGGGTGCTGGGTGACCTGCACCGCGGCGTCCGGCACGGCCGGTCCGGTGGGGACCTCGGGCGCGGACTGCGCTCCGTGGTCTGGGAGCGCGCTGCCGGACAGGCGGTGCTCGCCGTCATCACGGCCGCGGTGCTGCTCGACTCCTCCGGGATGCAGGGCCTGGTCGCGCCCGGACCTGCCGTGCTGGCAGTGGCGCTCGGTGTCGTCGTGGTCGCAGCCGTGCTCGCAGCCGGGCTCGCCGGTGCCTTGGTGGCCGTCGTGGGTCGCGAGCGGCGCCGCGCCGTGGCGGACCGGGTCGTCTGCGTGGCGCGCGCAGCGTGGGCCGACGTCCGCGCGGGACTGCTGGGACGGCATACGTGGCCGGGCGTCGTCGGGAGCTCCACGGTGGTCGTGCTCGGGCACGCTGCCACCTTCGTCGTGGCGGCGCGGGCCGCGGGCGTCACCGCGCCGGCGAGCCGCCTCGTGCCGCTGGCACTCGTCGTGCTCGTGGCCATGAGCGTGCCGCTCAACGTCGCGGGGTGGGGACCTCGGGAGGGCGCGGCCGCGTGGGCCTTCGCCGCGGTCGGTCTCGGCGCCGCCGGGGGCGTGGCCACCGCGGTCGTCTACGGGGTCATGGCGCTCGTCTCGAGCCTGCCCGGCGCGGTCGTCGTCGCCCTGTCGCGTCGGCTCCCGGCGTCCCGGGAGCGACTGGTACCGATCGAGGGAGTCGCGCGTGGCTGACCGTCCCTACACGCTGCTCAGCTGTGGCATGTCGATCGACGGCTACCTCAGCGGCGGGAGCGCGACCCGGCTCCTGCTCTCCAACGACGCAGACTTCGACCGCGTCGACGAGGAGCGCGCCGCGAGCGACGCGATCCTCGTCGGCGCGATGACGATCCGTCGCGACGACCCCCACCTGCTCGTGCGGTCAGCGGAGCGGTGCGCCGCCCGGGTCGCGCGCGGTCTCACGCCGTCACCCACGAAGGTGACCGTGACTCGTCAGGCCGGGATCGACTGCGCCGCAGCCTTCTTCGCGGCTGATGGTGCCCCCAAGCTGGTCTACTGCCCGAGCGGAACGGTGCCTGCGGCGCGTGAACGTCTGGGCGCGGTCGCCACCGTCGTCGACGCCGGGCGACCGGTGACGATGCGCCGAGTGTGCGAGGACCTGGGTCACCGCGGGGTCCGGCGACTCATGGTGGAGGGGGGCGGCTCGGTCCACACCCAGATGCTCACCGAGGACCTTGCCGACGAGCTGCAGCTCGTCGTGGCGCCCTTCTTCGTCGGTGACTCGGCGGCATGCCGGTTCGTCGGCGACGGGCACTACCCGTGGCACCCGGGCCGGCGTGCGACGCTGGCCGAGGTGCGCCAGATCGGCGACGTGGTGCTGCTGCGCTACGCCCTGTCGTCGCGGTTCGAGGAGGCGTCGTGACCGCCGCGAGGAGACCGGGGCCGAGGACGGTCGAGGCACGCCGGGCGGTGGAAGTGGTGGCAGGGACCGGACCTCGGGTGAGCCCTGCACCGGCCCGGATCCGTGCCCACGTGCTGGTCCCGCTCGGCTTCGCCGACGGCTTCGGGACGACGGCGCGCGTCTTCACCTTCGACGGGCTCGTCGACGGCCGCGAGCACCTGGCCCTCGGCCTCGGTGACCGGGCTGCCGCCCCACGGCCCACCGACGCCCACGAGGGCCCGACGGCGACCCGGCTGCACAGCGAGTGCCTCACCGGCGACGTCTTCGGCAGCCGGCGCTGCGACTGCGGCGCGCAGCTGCGTGAGTCGGTCGAGCGGCTCGACGCCTCGGGCGGGTTCCTGCTCTACCTCCGGCAGGAGGGTCGCGGCATCGGGCTCTACCCCAAGCTCGACGCCTACGTGCTCCAGGACCGCGGGCTCGACACGTACGAGGCCAACCTCGCCCTCGGCTACGACGAGGACGAGCGCGACTACACCGTGGCCGCCCAGATGCTCGGGGCCCTCGGCGTCAGCCGCGTCGCGCTCCTCAGCAACAACCCCGACAAGGCCGAGCAGCTGCGTCGCCTCGGGGTGACGGTGGCGCATCGGGTGCCCACCGGCGTGCACCTCTCGGACTCGAACGCGCACTACCTCGCCACCAAGGCGGAGCGCGGCGCCCACACCCTCGACCTCGGGGCCGAGGGGCGGAGCGCCACGTCGTGAGGGTGCCTCCGGGTGCTCAGTGACGCCCTCCGGGATCCGTCCTGCCTGGCCCACGCCACTATGTCGGGGTAGACACTGCCCTGGTTCCGTGCGCGGCTGTGGTTGAGCATCTGGTTGGTCCCTCGGGACAGTAGGAAGCCGGAGGTCACCAACGAGTGACCTCCGGCTTCGGCTGATGTGGCCAGGGGCGGGGTCGAACCGCCGACCTTCCGATTTTCAGGGAGACGCATAGCTGCAGGTCAGCGGCCCGGTAGGCAGGGTCGTGCGATCCGGCGTGCGATACGCCATCAGAACGTCCTCGGCAGTCTGCTCGCGTCTCCGCCCTCGGCGAGCTGGGAGAGCGCGTCGGCGATCTGGGCATCCCGCCCCTCCACCGCGTGCATATAGCGCTGCGCCGCTGCGGTCGAGGAGTGGCCGAGCCGCTTCTTGAGGTCGACGAGGCTCGCGCCTGTCGCCGCCGCCAGTGACTGCCCGGTGTGGCGAAGGTCGTGGAAGGCGATCGTGAGACCTACCTGGTGCCGCGCGCGAACGAAGGCTTGATAAATGGTGTTGCCTCGAACCTGTTGTCCCGTGCGATCAGCGACGAAGTAGACAGCGCCGCTGTACTCGCGGGCGTGGTGCTCGAGGAGGGGCCGGATGTGAGGCGGGATGGTGACCGTCCGCTTGCCAGCGTCGCTCTTTGGATCCTTCTCGAACTTGCGGGGTGCTTCGAGCAGCTCGACGTAGTTGCGTCGCACTGTGACTCGGCCGGCCGCGAGGTCGACGTCGCTGACGCGGAGTGCACAGATCTCGCCGCGCCGAAGTCCGCACCACGCTGCGAGCGCCACGGCCGCTCGAAGGCGAGGGGTTGTCGCCTCGATCAGCTGCGCGACCTCGCTGGGCGTGGCGATGCCACGTTCAGCGGAGCGTTGGGCGCCTGCGCCGGGAATCTGACAGGGGTTGCGGACGATGGCGCCGTCCTGGACGGCCACATTGAGCACGGCTCGGATGAAGCGGTACGACTGGCTGATAGAGGTGCGCCCGCCGGCTCCTCGAAGTGCCTTCGCGTGCCAGGCGCGAATCACGGGGGGCGTGATCGTCGCGGTGGGCCGGTCGAGCAGGTCCTCGAGGTGGAGTCGCATGTTGCGACGGCACGTCTCAGCCCACCTTTCGCCGACCCGCGGGTTCTCCTCCAGGTAGGCCTCGCAGCACTCGCGGAGTGTTCGCTGCCCGAGCCGCGCATCCGGCTGCCAGTGGCCTCGATCCAGTTCTTGTTGCATGCGGTCGAGGAAGCGGGCCGCGTCCGCTTCAGTGCGGTAGGTCTCGGGCGCGTTGTGTCTGCTGCCGTCGGGGGTTTGAAAACTCGCGTGGAAGCGGCCCGAGGGCAGCTTGCGGACGTACCCGAACCGTCGACGGACCATCAGCCCGAGCCGGTCGGGTAGAGGTGGAGTCGTTGCACGGTGCCCTCGTTGATGAACTCCTGAAGCTCCGACTCCGGGATTCGAACGTGCCGGCCCACACGGACGAACCGAATCCGTCGCTCCGCGATGAGACGCCGCGGAAATCTGGCGGTAGTTCCGAGGACCTTGGCAGCGTCCTCAACGGTCAGCAGTCGTTCCATGCCCGCTCCCCTTCCGTGAGACCTACGGATGACGCATGGACCGGGTCACGATTCGCTGGGGGGTGGAGCCAGGCGTCACATGCGCGGAGGGTTGGGGCGACATCGAGGACGAGGGTGGAACCCAAATAGCTGACTGGCTGGACACGGGCCTTCGCCCCCGTGGACGGGCCCTCGCCCCCGTGGCTCGGTTGCGAGTTGGCGCGACCGCGGTGACCAGTGGCGAGAACCTGGACACAGCTTCAGGCACCTGCGGTGTCGCAACCTCTGGGCGGTGACCTCGTTTCAGTTGGCTGCCAGAGGCATGGCCGAGTCCCGTCACTCGAGGACGTTGTTCCACAGAGCGGACCGCCGCGATAGGAAGGCCGAGTGCGCCCGGGCACGCTGTTGGGACACCGAGGAGGAGGTCCCGATGACCGTTGACCCAGCTGCTGCGCGAGAGCACGCGGTCCAGAGCGATGGCGACACCGTCGTCGTCGAGGCCGCTGAGCGTCTCGAGCGGGCCGCACGGACTGGTGAGCCCTCTTCTCCTGTCCGTGACGTCCTCGGCTTGGAAGACGTTGACAGGGCGTATGCCGTTCAGCGGCGTATTGCTGAGCGGCGGAGCGCTGCCGGGGCCCGGGTGGTCGGCCGCAAGATCGGCCTTACATCACCGGCCGTCCAGGAGCAGCTGGGCGTCGACCAGCCCGACTTCGGCGTCCTGTTCGATGACATGGACGTGTCGGCACTGCCGGAGGTCCCGATGCGCGGGCTGCTGCAGCCGCGGGTCGAGGCGGAGGTCGCGTTCGTGCTCGGCGCCGACCTGGACGGCGCGGACCTCGACCTCGAGGTGGTCCGCGCTGCGGTCGATTACGCGGTCGCGGCCCTCGAGATCGTCGACAGCCGAGTGGCTGGCTGGGACATCCGGATCACCGACACCATCGCCGACAACGGCTCGAGCGCGCTGTTCGTGCTGGGCCGGGACCGGATGACCCTCGAGGAGCTCGAGCCGGTTTCGGTCACCATGCAGATGCACGCCGACGGGACCCTGGTCTCCGAGGGCAACGGAGCGGCCTGCCTCGGCGACCCGCTCAACGCGCTGCTCTGGCTCGCCCGCACGGCCCAGCAGCTCGGCGACCCGCTCCGGGCCGGGCACGTCGTGCTGTCAGGGGCGCTCGGGCCAATGCACGCGGTGACGCCGGGCTCGACGGTCCGCGCGGACATCACCGGCCTCGGCTCGGTGGCCGTCTCCTTCGCCCCAGCCACGACCCCGGGCGTGACCCCGGCCTCGACCCCGGCCGCGACCCCTGCCGAGAAGGACCTCTCATGACGAAGACGAAGGTGGCCATCATCGGCCCCGGCAACATCGGTACCGACCTGATGTTCAAGGTGATGCGGCTGTCCACGACGTTGGAGGTGGCGGCGATGGTCGGGATCGACCCGACCTCCGACGGGCTGCGCCGAGCGGCGAGCATGGGCATCGCGACGACCCACGAGGGCGTCGACGGGCTCATCGCCCTCGACGGCTTCGACCAGATCGACATCGTCTTCGACGCGACGTCCGCGAAGGCCCACGTGGCCAACGCGGCCAAGCTGGCCGCATACGGCAAGAAGCTCATCGACCTCACCCCGGCGGCGATCGGCCCGTACGTCGTGCCTCCGGTCAACCTCGACCGCTACCTCGAGGACGACGGTCCCGGGGTCGAGAACGTCAACATGGTCACCTGTGGCGGTCAGGCCACGATCCCGATCGTGGCGGCGATCTCGCGGGTGACGACCGTGCCGTACGCCGAGATCGTGGCCTCGATCGCGTCGAAGTCGGCGGGACCGGGCACGCGCGCCAACATCGACGAGTTCACCGAGACGACTACCGCCGGCATCGAGAAGGTCGGCGGGGCGCTGCGCGGCAAGGCCATCATCATCCTCAACCCCGCCGAGCCGCCCCTCATCATGCGCGACACGGTGTTCGCCCTGATCGGCGAGTCCGACGAGCAGACGCACGAGGCGATCCGGGCCTCGATCGACGAGATGGTCGCGAAGGTGCAGGAGTACGTGCCCGGCTACCGCCTCAAGCAGCAGGTGCAGTTCACACCCATCGCCCCCGACGAGCCGGTGAGCACCCTGCTGCCCAAGGGCGCCCCCGCGGTGACGACGAAGGTCAGCGTCTTCCTCGAGGTCGAGGGCATGGCGATGTACCTGCCCGCGTATGCCGGCAACCTCGACATCATGACCTCCGCAGCGATGCGCGTGGCCGAGAGCGTCGCCGAACGGGTCCGCTCACGGGCCGCGGGGGTGACCGCATGAGCACGACGGCCAACACCCGCGCCACTACCTCAGGAGATCTTCGCGTGACCGAGCCGCAGACCGAGAGCCCGCTGCTCTACATCCAGGACGTCACCCTGCGCGACGGGATGCACGCCGTCCGGCACCGGATCAGCCCCACGGACGTGGGCCGGATCGTCGCCGCCCTCGACGCCGCCGGGGTCGATGCCATCGAGGTCGCGCACGGCGACGGGCTCGCCGGAGGCAGCCTCAACTACGGGCCCGGCTCGCACAGCGACTGGGCCTGGATCGAGGCGGCCGCCGAGAACATCTCGCAGGCCACACTGACGACCCTGCTGCTGCCCGGCATCGGCACCATCACCGAGCTGGAGGACGCATACTCCCTCGGTGTCCGGTCGGTGCGCGTGGCCACGCACTGCACCGAGGCGGACGTCTCGGCCCAGCACATCAGCAAGGCCCGCGAGCTCGGCATGGACGTCTCCGGCTTCCTCATGATGAGCCACATGAGCAGCGCCCCCGAACTCGCCGCACAGGCCAGGCTCATGGAGTCCTACGGCGCCAACTGCGTCTACGTCACCGACTCTGGGGGCCGCCTGACGATGGACGGCGTGCGCGAGCGCGTCCGGGCCTACCGCGAGGTGCTCGACCCCGACACCCAGATCGGCATCCACGCCCACCAGAACCTCTCGCTCGCCGTCGCCAACTCCGTGGTCGCCGTCGAGGAGGGCGTCGTGCGCGTCGACGCCTCGCTCGCCGGACACGGCGCGGGAGCCGGCAACTGCCCTATCGAGCCGTTCGTGGCCGTCGCCAACCTCAACGAGTGGAAGCACCGCTGCGACCTCTTCGCCCTGCAGGACGCCGCCGACGACCTCGTCCGGCCCCTGCAGGACCGGCCCGTCCAGGTCGACCGGGAGACGCTGACCCTCGGCTACGCGGGGGTCTACTCCAGCTTCCTGCGCCACGCCGAGGCTGCCTCGCAGCGCTACGACATCGACGTGCGCTCGATCCTGCTCGAGGTCGGCCGTCGCAAGCTCGTCGGCGGCCAGGAGGACATGATCGTCGACATCGCCCTGGACCTGATGGCTACCCGCTAGGGGGCTCGTCGATCGCGGCAGCTCCTGAAGTGCCAAGTGGCCGCAAGCTCGGCCTCGGGCGCCCGGCGTCCATCGAACTCCGATCGTGTCGGCTCCCCGCCCGATCTGGGTCGAGCGCGAACACGAAGGATGACAACAAGGGTGACCATGAGACGCGCCGGGGATGAACGTGGCAAGTGAAACCCGGGCCCCCTACGGCGCCACGACAACTTCTCGCGGCCCAGACTCGGCCACGTTGCCCCCCGTTCCAGGCGGCGCTCGCGCGGTTCTGCTCGCCTCATTGGCGCTCCTGTCGATGATCTCTCCATTCGCGACGGACATGTACCTCCCGTCCTTCCCGCGCATCGCCCACGACCTGTCGACATCGCCCTCGGGAGTCCAGCTCACCCTCACGACGTTCCTCGTCGGCGTGGCTTTCGGCCAGCTCTTCTTCGGCCCGTTGTCGGACCGTCGTGGGCGCAAGCGACCGCTGGTCGCGGGTTCCCTGGTCTGCGTCGGCGCCTCGCTCATCGCGGTGTACGCACCGACCATCGAGGTACTGCTCGGTGCCCGCTTCTTCCAGGGACTCGGGGGCGCCGCCGGGATCGTGATCGCGCGCGCCATCGTCGCCGACCTTTTTCGCGGCGCCGAGGCGGCGAGCATCTTCAGCGTGCTCGCGGTCCTCGGCGGGCTAGGTCCCATCGTCGCCCCGGTCGCCGGGGGGTTGCTTGCCGGTCCGATTGGGTGGCGAGGGGTGCTGGGGGTACTCGCGGTCCTGACCGTCGTCATGAGCCTCGTCGCCGTGTTCATCATCCGAGAGACCGCCCCGATTCGACGTCCCGGCCCTGACTTGTTGGCTGCTTCACCCGGTGAGCAGCCCGCGCCAACCGCAAGGCCCACTCACCTCTGGACGGTATTGCGCCGTCCTGGCTTCACGGCCTACGCCCTCGTTAAGACATTCAGCTTCGCGGCTCTCATGGGCTACATCTCAGCCTCATCCTTCATCTACCAGGACTACCTCGGCTTCGGCGCGCTCACCGGATCGGCCCTGTTCGCGCTGAACTCGCTGGCAATGATCGGTGCCAACGCTGTCAACGCCCGCCTCGTGCGTAGCCGAGGGCCAGTCAAGATGCTGCATGCGGGACTCGTTCTGCTTACATCCGCGGTCGTCACCCTGTCGCTCGTTGTCGGGCTGGCGGGGCCACCGCGGGCTCTCGTGCCCGTCCTCACGCTCTTGGTCGGGAGCATGGGCCTCATCTTCGGCAACTCGATCGGGCTCGCGATCAGCAACGCCCGCGATGCCGCCGGATCGGGCTCTGCCATCATCGGCTTTGGCCAGTTCGTCGCCGGCGCAACCGTCGCGCCGCTCGTAGGTCTCGGGGGCCGGGCCAACCCAATACCCATGACCGTTCTCCTTGCTGCCGCCACCGGCGCGACGTGGGTGTGCGCAGCCGTGGCGAAACGCGCCAGCGGGCCTCACGAGTAGGGGCGATGTCGCACGGCCACGCGTTCCAAGAGGTGGCACGGCTGGCTCGGCAACCAAGGGCCCCTGCGCGATGCTGCTTGGCAACGCCGGTGTCGAACCTGACGCCGGCCCGACACCGCAACGAGGAGTTGGCCGATGACCACGACGACTGTGGAACTGACCGAGCAGAGCACCAGCCGCACGGTCGAGACGCCCAGCGGCATGATCCACTACAACGAGGCCGGAGACGGGCACCCGCTGCTCATGCTCCACGGCAGTGGTCCCGGCGCCACCGGCTGGAGCAACTTCGGGCCCAACCTCAAGGCGCTGAGCAGGCAATTTCGGGTCATCGCAGCGGACATGCCCGGCTGGGGCAAGTCCTCACCCGTCACCTACGAGCGCCGCGACCACGTCGCTGCAGTGCGAGACCTGCTTGACGCGCTTGGCATCGATAAGGCGGCCATCGTCGGCAACTCGATGGGCGGCGCGACGACTTTGAAGTTCTCGGCGGTCCACCCTGAGCGGGTGTCCCACCTGGTCACTATGGGAGCCGGCGCAGGCGGAGCTCGCCTGTTCTCCCCGAGCGACGGTCCCTCCGAGGGCCTGAAGATCCTCAACCAGGGCTACCTCGAGCCGTCGATCGAGGTCATGGCCAAGCTTGTCGACATCATGACCTTCGACAGCGGTAGCAAGAGCGACGCACTGGCCAAGCAGCGCTACGAGAACGCGACGGCCAACCGCGAGCACCTAAAGAACTTCGCCGCGGGAATCGGCAAGCCCCGCCGAGGAACAGCCACCGACGAGGAACTGGCCAGCATCGCGGCCCCGGCCCTCATCGTCCACGGCCGCGACGACAGGGTCGTCGGCTACGAGCACAGCCTCAAGCTCGTAACAGTCATCCAGAACGCACGGCTCGTGCTGTTCAACCGTTGTGGCCACTGGGCCCAGCTCGAGCATGCCGACGAGTTCAACCGGCTCGTGGCCGACTTCGTGGCCAACAACTGACCGGACGACACCCACGAGAAGGGCAACACAGCGATGAACACCGTGCTCGACCGCGTCGAGGAGCTGGCTGTCTTCCTGCAGGAGCAGGCGGAGGAGGCTGACGACCTGGGTCGCCTGCCCGACGAGACGCGCAAGCGCCTGGAGGACACCGGGGTGGTTCGCATGCTGCAGCCCAAGGACTTCGGCGGCCTTGAGAGCTCGCCGGTCGAGTTCTTCGAGACGGTCCTGGCCATCGGTTCCCGCCACGGGTCCTCGGGCTGGGTCGCCGGTGTCGTCGGGGTGCACCCGTTCGAGCTCGCTGTCGGCACGCGGCAGATGCAGCAGGAGATCTGGGGCGAGGACCCCGACACCTGGGTGGCGTCGCCCTACGCACCCTTCGGCCGCGCTCGTCCCGTTGAAGGGGGCTACCTGTTCAGCGGACGCTGGCCGTTCTCCTCCGGCACGGACCTGTGCGACTGGGTCGTGCTGGGCGGCATGGTCACCGACCAGCAGGGCGAGGTCACCGAGCCCAACCCGGTCAGGCACTTCATCTTGCCGCGCTCCGACTACGAGATCGTCCAGGACTCCTGGCAGGTCGTCGGCCTCCGAGGTACGGGCAGCAAGGACGTCATCATCAAGGACGCCTTCGTGCCCGCACACAGGGTCATCGATCCCGCCGACCTCGAGACCGGGGCAGCGGCTGAACGTGCCGGGCGGGGAGATACGGCCCTCTATCGGATGCCGTTCCACACGATGTTCAGCGGAACCATCGCCTGCGCGACCCTCGCCCTAACGGAGGGCGCGTTGGCGGCCTTCGTCTCGCACAGCCGTTCCCGGGTGAGCCGTGCCGGGCACCAGGTCAGCCAGGACCCGCACCAGCTGGCCGCGCTCGGGGGGGCGGCTGCAGACATCCAGGCGAGCCGGGTGCAGTTCCTCTCCGACATCGAGAGACTCTGGAACCTCGCCCAGCGCCACGAGCCGATCGACGTGGCGGTGAGGGCAGAGATTCGCAGGAACCAGGTGCGGGCCGTCCGGCGCGCCGTGGACGCCGTGGACCGCATCGTGGCTCACGCGGGTGGTCACGCCATGCGCTTGGACAACCCGATCCAGCGGTTCTGGCGCGACGCGCACACCGGGTTGGCCCACGCCTCCAACGTGGCCGACCCCGTCTATGCGGTTTACGGGCTCAACCTGTACGGGCACGACCTGCCGCCGGGCACCCGCCTCTGAAGGATGTCGGTCGGTGACCGCGAAGGGCTGGTCCGAACCCTGAGGCTCGGACCAGCCCTTCGTCTGTCTCGGTGGCTGGCAGGGCCCGAAGGTTCAGGACACCTCGGACATGTTCATCGCGTAGGCCTTGCTCACGGCGCTCGCGGCCTGTCGCACGTGCGACTCGATGCGCGGCCAGCTCGTCCCGTGTGGAGGACCGGAGGCGGAGATGGCTGCAATCACGCGTCCCTCGACAATGACGGGAGCGGCGACACACGAGAGTCCCAAGGTGCCCTCCTCGCGGTCATAGGCCACCCCGGACTCGCGGACCCGACGGAGTTCCCGAACGAACCGGCCGGGCTCGGTGATGGAGTTGCGGGTGCGCCGGGGGAGTCCGGCCTCCACGACCTGACGCACAATGGCGACGCTGCTGAAAGCCAGCATCGCCTTGCCGAGGCCGGTGCACGAGGCAGGCAGCCGCGCGCCCGGCACGGTGACCACGCGCGCCGGATTGCCTGCGTGAACCTTCTCCACGTACACGACATCCGCGCCCTCGAGGATGGCTAGGTGTGCGGTGAGGCCCGTGTGCACATGCAGTTCGCTGAGTGCGTGGATGGCTACGTCTCGCAGGCCATTAGGGCGACAGAAACCGACTCGGCTGCCCAGTTCGAAGAGCGAAAGTCCCAAGCGGTACTTGGCGCCTGACCGGGCCACGAAGCCGGCACGCTCCAAGTCGCCGAGCAGTCTGAAGGCTGTGGATTTCGGCATACCTGCCCGTCGCGCCAGCTCGCTGACTCCGAGCTCAGGAACCGTGCCCCTGAAAGCCGCCAGCAGCTCGAGCGCCTTGCCGACCGACGTCATCTGCCGGTCCTCGGGTTCGGGGCACAGGCTGACCGGGAACTCCGGGGGCGGAGCCGCATGGAGGTGCGGATGGGGTATCGCACCGGCACCCTCACGTGCGGCAGACGAGTTGTTGACGGGCCTGGTCATCGGCTCTCCTTCGCCATGCCACCTCGGCATTGAGTGGCTGAGCCGAATATCCCAGATGTGCGGCTGCATGGGACAGATATTCCGTTATGTGGAACGGCGCTGAAGGCCGGCGGCTATTCCGCAGAGTGAGCGGATGCGTCATCGGGGCATCGACAGCGTGCCAACCTCATGTTCCGAGGGGCGGCACGAGGAGTACCCACCTTCGCCACGGGCGTGGGAATCATGGCCGTGGCGAGGTCGCCGACCTGCCGACGTCAACGGGGACGGACGGGATCCGCTGGATCCCGAGTAAGGAACGAACATGGTCACATCACGCAGAGCCAGCCGGACGGTCGTCGTCCTGGCTGCGATCGCCTCCGTCGGCCTGGCAAGCGCCTGTGGTTCAGATTCGCAGGCCGCCCAGGGGACTGGGGGAGTAGAGAAGCCGGACATCTCCGTCGCGGTGTTCCCCAGCTTCAACGCACTGGGCGCCGAGGCGGCCAACGCCGATGGGATGTTCAAGTCGGCCGGGCTGAACGTGTCGCTGACCAAGGTGGCCACCCCTGCCGAGGGTATGCCGCAGTTGCTCGGTGGGAAGGTCCAGTTCGCCCTCATGGACATGACCGTCCCGGCGGTCGCGAAGAGCAAGGGCGTGCCCCTTGTGCTCGTGGCCCCGGGCGCCAAGGGAACGCCCCCGAAGGACGGATTCGGAGTGGGCAACCTCTGGGTCCGTGCAGGCAGCCCGATCAAGACCATGAAGGACGTCCAGAACGCAACGTTCGGCATCCCGCAGATCAACAGCCAGATCTGGGTGGATATCCGGTCGGCCGTCGACGAGGCCGGAGGCGACTCGTCCAAGATCAAGTTCGTCGAGGTGCCCAACACCCTGTCTGCCTTGAAGGCTGGGAACGTGGACGTCACCACGACGTCCGAGCCTGCCGGGACGGCAGCCCTCAAGGACACCTCGATTCAGCGACTGGCTGGGTACACCGCAGCTGGCGGGGACCTCGCCTACGCGTATGTGACCACGCAAGAGTTCGCCAAGCAGAACCCGAACACCGTCAAGGCGTTCGAGCAGGCGATCCTCAAGGCCAACTCGGAGGTCAACGCGGACCAGGCCAAGCGTGTGCAGGTCGCATCGACCTACGTGAAGGCGCCGAAGGAGCTGCTCGAGAAGGCCCACTTCCCGGAGTTCGGGACGGAACCCATCAGCTCGACGTCCGTGCAGACAGCCCTGGACCGGCTGATGAAGTACGGCCTCCTGGATCAGGCCAAGGCGCCGAAGGCCGCCGAGCTTCTTCCGGCCAGCCAGTAGCCCGAAGTGTCCATGTCGCGGCAGCCGAGGGCTGCCGCGACATGGAAAGGAGGAGCTTGCAATGACACGACCTGAAGCCAAGGGCTCGAGGACTCGCGCCCGGCTGGCTAGGCAAGTGGCGGCCATCGTCCTGGCGATCGGCGTGTGGCACCTGTTCGCGATCGGCCCGGGTCGGGCAGCGGATGTGCCCACCCCAGGTGCCACCTTGAGGACCGGTCTGGAGATGGCTCGGACTGCTGACTACTGGACCGCGATCGGCAACACCCTGCTCACGGCGAACCTCGGCCTCCTGCTCTCCGTTGTGGTCGGCGTGCCGCTCGGCCTCTTCAACGGAGCCAGCCGAAAGGTGGCCCTCAGCTCCCAGTTCGTCGTCGACTTCGGTCGCACGATCCCCGGAGTGGCCATCCTGCCGTTGGTCTTGCTGCTCTTCGGTGGCACCCGCGTGATGGCTCTCATCCTCGTGATGTTCGGCGCCGTCTGGCCGATGCTGGTGCAGGCCACCTACGCGGTGCAGCAGGTGCCGCCGCAATTGCGACAGGTGGGCGAAGCGTTCCATCTCACGCTCAGGGACCGGATCCGCACGGTATACCTGCCGAGCGCCATGCCTTTCCTGACCACCGGGCTGAGAATCGCCGCGACGATCAGCCTGCTGCTGGCGATCTCGGCCGAGTTCCTCGGCGGCACGGACGGCATCGGGCGCAACCTCTTCAACGCCCTGACGGTCAACAACCCCGACGAGATGTTCGTGTATGCCTTCACGGCGTCCCTGCTCGGGGTCGCGCTCAACCTCGTCCTCCTCGCCGCACAGCGTCGGATCCTGTGGTGGCACCCGTCGCAGCGAGAGAGAGGCTGACATGAAGTCACTGCGCTCCAAGGTCCTGTGGGAGATCTGGCTCCCGGTGCTGCTCCTCGTCATCTGGTGGTTCGCCAGCGCGAACAGCTCGTCGTTCTACTTCCCGCCGCTCGCCACGATCCTCAGCGAGTTCAAGGCGCTCTGGATCTTCCAGAACGTCCCCACGGAGATCATGCCGAGTGTGGCCCGGCTCGCCGCCGGCTTCGCCATCGCGATCGTCGGCGGCGGCGCCCTGGGCCTCCTGCTCGGCTCGGTTCGCGCGGTCGAAGAGGCGGTCCGACCGATCATCGAGTTCCTCCGGGCCACTCCGGGCGTCGCCATGCTGCCGATCATGATGCTGCTGCTCGGAATCGGGACCCCGATGAAGATCGCCATCATCGCGCTGGTCAGCGCATGGCCTGTCCTGCTCAACACCATCGACGGCGTCCGCTCCGTCGAGCCCGTCCTCCGGGACGTCTCGAAGAGCTACCGGCTCTCGTCCTGGGACCGGATCCGCTACATCATCCTCCCCACGGCGATGCCTCAGGTCTTCGCCGGTGCTCGGACGGCCTTGGCGATCGGCGTTGTCGCGATGGTGATCTCGGAGATGGTCGGCACCCCGGGCGGCATCGGCTACTTCATCCTCAACTCGCAACGCGAGTTCAACATCCCCGCGATGTGGACGGGCATCGTCGCCCTAGGCATCGTCGGTTACCTGCTCAACAAGCTCTTCGGCCTCGTGGAGAACCGGGTCCTGAGCTGGCACAAGGGCATGATGGCCCACCACGAAGGAGGCGGCTCATGAACGAGACCGATGACCGGACAGCAGCAAACAGCACCGTCCTCGAGGTGACCGGCCTCGGTCACTCGTACGGGAAGCACACGGTCCTGCAGGGACTCGACTTCACCGTCGCCAAGGGTGAGTTCCTCTGCATCGTCGGGCCCTCGGGCGCAGGCAAGACGACCTTGCTCCAGTGCCTGACCGGCCTGCGCAAGCCGACGGAGGGCCTGGTCGTCTTCGAGGGCGAGGCGGTGCGCGACACCCCACGCGGCATGGCCGTCGTCTTCCAGGACTACAGCCGTTCCCTCATGCCCTGGCTGCGTGTCATCGACAACGTCGCCCTACCGCTTCGCTCGGCCGGCGTCCCGAAGGGTGAGCGGCTCGATCAGGCACGCGCGGCGCTGGCCGAAGTCGGGCTCGCCGACTCCACCCACGCGTACCCGTGGCAGCTCTCGGGAGGCATGCAGCAGCGCGTCGCCATCGCACGTGCGCTCGCCTTCCGGCCCCATGCCATCGTCATGGACGAGCCGTTCGCCTCGGTCGACGCCCAGACGCGTGCCGACCTGGAGGATCTCGTCATCCGGCTCAAGGAGCGCCTCGGTATCACCGTGGTCCTCGTCACCCACGACATCGACGAGGCCGTCTACCTGGCCGACACCGTCCTGGTCCTGTCGGGCAAGCCGGCCAGCGTCGCGGCGCTCATCCCGGTCGACCTGCCCGCGCCCCGGGACCAGCTCGCCACCAAAGCGCTGCCCGCCTTCGCCGAGCTGCGCAGCCGGGTCTACACGCTGATCCGTACGCCCGCCGCCGCGGCTGCCGAGCCGCCGGCCGACGAGAGCGAGGTGGCGCCGGTCAGCGCAGGCGCAGGGGCGTGACGGACTCCCACGAGCATGTGCTGACTGCCGCCGGGGCCGAAGCCCTCGTGCGCTCGGTGCTGGAGTCGGCTGCGCAGCTCCGGTTGCGAGTCAGCGTCGCCGTCGTCGACGAGCGCGGCTTCGACCTCGTCGTCGTGCGCGGCGATGGGGCGAGCTGGTTCACCCCCGACGTGGCCCGCACCAAGGCGCGGACAGCGGCAGCCTTCGCCCGCCCCTCGGAAAGCCTCCTCGAGCTGCGCGCGGACCATCCGGACCTGTTCGTGCTGCTCGGCGAGGGGCTGCCGTTCAGTCCCACGCCCCTGCCGGGCGGCCTGCCCGTACGGCAGGGCGACCGGCTCGTCGGAGGACTGGGGGTCAGCGGCGCCAGCCCGGACCAGGACGTCGAGCTCGCGGTTGTCGCTTTGTCGGCTCTGCACTCCCCGAGGGAGGCCCCCGACAAACGTCCCGCCCGCCGGGACAGCAGCCTAGGGAGGGCCCGCCCGGCCGACGAGACTGAGGCGCGGGCCCCCAGAAGGGGGTCCGACCACACGAGGAGGCACCGATGACCCAGCTCGACACGACGGTGGCTGTAGGTGACGAGGACATCGACCCAGCACTTTTCCGCGAGACCCTCGGGCACTACCCGACAGGCGTGGCCGTGGTCACCGGGATCGCCGAGGACGGCACGCCGGCAGGCATGGTCGTCGGCTCGTTCACCTCGGTCTCGCTGGACCCGCCCCTCGTGGCGTTCCTGCCGACGCGCGAGTCGGGCAGCTTCGCTCGACTGCGTACGGGAAAGACATTCTGCGTCAACGTTCTTGCCTCGGACCAGGAGCAGACCTGTCGCCGGTTCGCGTCGCGCGCAGAGGACAAGTTCGAGGACGTCGCATGGACGCCCGCCCCAGGCGGGGCGCCCATCCTGGATGGAGCGGTCTCGTGGATCGAGTGCACCTACCAGGACGTCCTCGAGGGCGGGGACCACTACATCGTCGTCGGTCGCGTCCGCCACCTCTCGGTGGCCAGGCCGTCGCTGCCGCTGCTCTTCTTCCAGGGGGGCTACGGGCGCTTCGCCCCGCCGTCGCTCGTCGCGCCGTCGCACCCCGATCTCATCCACGCGGTGAGGCTGGCAGAGCTGGCGCGGCACGACATCGAACAGCTGAGCGCGGCCCACGGTGTCGACTGCGCGGTGCTCGCCAAGGTGGGAGGCGACGTCGTGTTCGTCCTCACCTCGAACCAGTCGGAGGAACGGACCACGCCCTCCGTCGGGCATCGCGTGCCGCTCATCCCGCCGCTCGGTTCCGTGTTCCTGCGTGACGCGTCGGAAGGGGAGGTGCAGGAGTGGCTCGCCCGCGCGCCGGGACAGGGGGTCGCCACCGTCGAGACGTTCCGACGAAACCTCGACCGGGTCCGCGAGCGCGGCTTCTCGCTGTCGCTCATGCCGGACCCGTCGGTCGACCGCATCTCGTTGATGTCGGACTACTCCTCGACGGATCGACTGCCGAAGCACGAGCGGCTGATGAAGCAGATGATCGCCGACACGGCAGCCCTCTACGAGCCGGACCTCGACCCGGACGAGACCTACCACCTGCACTCGATCGTCGTGCCGGTCCCGGGGCCGGACGACACGCCACCCATCGCCATGCGGATGTCCGGGCTCCCGGCCGGCGCCACGACCGGTCAGGTGCAGGAGTGGGTCGAGGCGCTGTCCCGGGCCGCGGCCGCGGCGGCCGCGAGGCTGTGCCGGTGACATCGACCGTCGACCGTCGACGGTATTCCGCCATCTGGCACGGTCCGCTGGTCGGGCCCGCGCCCAGGACACAGCATGACGACCAGACAACGTCGAAGAAAGGACCAACGATGAATGCACGCGTCAAGGCCCTCGGATATGCCGTGGTGTCGGCGACCGACCTCGAGGCCTGGGAGCGCTTCGGCGCCGACCTGCTCGGGCTGCAGGTCGCCGAGCGCACCGCCGAGCGGCTCACCCTTCGGATGGACGAGTACATACACCGGATCGACGTCCGAAGCGCGGACGCCGACGGTGTCATCGCGCTCGGATGGGACGTGGGCAGCCAGTGCGCGCTCGAGGAGATCTCGCAGCGGCTCGTAGCCGCGGGATACGAGGTCAGCCAGCGCGACGCGCAGTCCGCGAGCGAGCGCGGCGTCGAAGGTCTGGCGAGCTTCCGCGACCCTGACGACAACTACGACGTCGAGCTGTTCTGGGGCTTGCGCAACGCCGCAGAGCGGTTCGTGTCCCCGATCGGGGCGACCTTCGTGGCGCGCGAGCTCGGGCTCGGGCACGCCTTCCAGGTGGTGCGTGACGAGCAGACGTACCGTCAGCTGTACTTCGACCTGCTGGGATTCCGTCTCAGTGATCACATCGACATGCCGGGTGGTGTCGCCGGTGTCTTCACACACTGCAACCCGAGGCACCACTCGTTCGCCTTCGCGGCAGCGCCCAACCGGCCCATCGGAGTGGGTCACCTCATGTTCGAGATCGACGACCTCGACGTGCTCGGCCGAAACTACGACAAGGTCCTCGCCGGAGCGGCCCCGATCCTGTCGACCTTCGGCAAGCACACGAACGACAAGATGATCTCGTTCTACGTCCGGTCACCCTCCGGTTTCGGAATCGAGTACGGCGTCGACGGCATCCTCATCGACGACGAGACGTGGCTGCCCACCCGCTACGACGTGGCCCACTACTGGGGTCACCACCGCACCCCCTGACCACATCGACGAGAGGAGCGGCCATGACCGTCCTGGACGACATCGAACAGATCGCAGACCTGCTCGAGACCAACGCAGCAGCAGCAGAGGAGCTCGGCCGGCTCACCGACGAGACGGCCTCCGCACTGCGGGCCTCGGGCGTGATCCGCATGCTCCAGCCCAAGGACTTCGGCGGGCTGGAGGCGCATCCCGTGGACTTCTTCCGTGCTGTCCTCGAGATCGGGTCGCACGACCCCAGCGCGGGGTGGGTCGCCGGCGTCGTGGGAGTCCACCCCCACGAGCTGGCCCACGGTGACCGTCGTGTGCAGGAGGAGGTCTGGGGCGAGGACCCGGACACTTGGGTCGCCTCCCCATACGCGCCCATGGGTCGGGCCAGGCCGGTGGAGGGGGGCTACGTCTTCAACGGACGTTGGAACTTCTCGTCCGGGACCGACCACTGCCAGTGGGTCATGATCGGTGGCCTCGTCACCGACCAGGACGGCAACGTCACCGAGCCGGACGCGGTGCACTTCCTCCTCCCACGCTCGGACTACCAGATCGTCGAGGACTCCTGGGACGTCATGGGACTGCGTGGCACCGGCAGCAAGGACCTGGTGGTCCGGGATGCGTTCGTCCCTGACTACCGCACGATCGAGACGAAGGGCGTGACCGAGGGCACGGGCGGCAAGGACCCCAGCCGCGAGTCGGTGCCGCTGTTCCGGATGCCGCGCAACGTGATGTTCTCAGGAGCCATCACGACGGCCACGCTCGCGATGGCCAAAGGCACCCTCGCCGCATACGTGGCAGTGACCCGTTCTCGGCAGGGCCGCGGCGGCCGGGCGGCCCTCGACCCGTTCCAGCTGTCGGCTATGGGGGCGGCGGCAGCAGACATCGACGCGAGCGTGCGTCACGTGCTCTGGGACGTCGAACGCGTCTTCGAGATGGTCTCGCGCGAAGAGGTCGTGCCGCTCGAGCTGCGCGCCGAGGTGCGTCGCAACCAGGTCCAGGCGAGCCAGCGTGCCGCTGCGGCCGCCGACAGCGTGTTCCGGCTCAGTGGAGGAGGGTCGCTGCACCGCAGCGGCGCCCTCCAGCGTCGGTGGCGCGACACCCAGGCCGCACTGCACCACGTCCAGAACGGGTCCGGGCCGATCTTCCAGGCCTACGGCCTCAACCTCTTCGGTCACCCGATCCCGGCCCACGTGAAGATCTGATGTCCGCGACCGTTCCCACCCCTGCGGCGACCGTGCCGATCACCGCCGAGTCGACGAGCCGCTTCGTCGACGCCGGCGAGGTCCGGGTGCACTACCACGAGGCCGGGTCGGGTCCCGTGCTGCTCTGTATCCACGGCGGCGCCCCGGGGGCCTACGGCTGGGGCAACTTCGGGGCCAACGTCCCCGGACTGGCCGAGCACTTCAGGGTCCTCGTCGTCGATCTCCCGGGCTACGGCCGCTCCGACAAGCCCCAGATCAGCGGAGGCCGCTACGCCTTCTACGCGAAGGTCTTCGCCGACATGCTGGCCGCCCTGGAGATCAACTCCGCCCACATCCTCGGCATGGCTACCGGTGGCGCTGCGGCCATGATGCTGGCCATCGAGCACCCGCAGGTCGTCGACAACCTCGTCCTCGTCAGCTCAGCCGGCGGGCTCCCCCTCTTCACGCCCATGCCTTCCGAAGGCCAGAAGGTCATCCAGTCGTACTACGGCGGTGAGGGCCCCTCTCGGGCCAAGATGCGGTCGTACCTCGAGATGATGATGTACGACGCCTCGTCGATCACCGAGGAACTGGTCGAAGAACGCTACCGGGCAAGCATCGAGCCCGAGTTCATGACGGGCGCGCCGGATGGCCGGGGGGCGCAGAACCGCCCGGCCACCGAACAGGTCTGGCGCGACGTCGACCGCATCCGCGCACGCACCCTCGTCGTCTGGGGACGGGACAACCGCGTGCAGGGCTACGACAACGCTCTATTCCTGCTCAACCGGATCCCGGACGTCCAGGTGCACCTGTACGGTCGCACCGGCCTGTGGGTCCCCTTCGAGCGGGTCGAGGAGTTCAACGCTCTGCTCGTGGGATTCCTCTGTCCCTCGTGACACACCCCCGGCTGCCCACGAGCGGGCCGGGCACCGCATTGCGGCTGCGGGCGCTCGACGCACCGCTGATGACGACCGAGGCCGCGAACCTCGTCGTCGGCGCGGGGGGCACGGTGACCTTTCCCGCACCCGCATTTCTCATCGAGCACGACCG
Source organism: Terrabacter aerolatus (assembly GCF_007991735.1). Lineage (GTDB taxonomy): Bacteria > Actinomycetota > Actinomycetes > Actinomycetales > Dermatophilaceae > Terrabacter > Terrabacter aerolatus. Next base: position 56,401 of record NZ_BJYX01000021.1, read on the forward strand.
CGCCCTGGTGCTCTTCGACACCGGGTTCGCTCCCAGGCTGAGCGACGACCCCGTGGGCTACTTCGGTGAGCTCGCCGACGTGCTGCAGGTCCGGACCCATCCGGGGCAGCGGATTGACCGACAGCTCGCCGCGCTGGGCTTCGATCCGGAGGACGTGACGCATGTCGTGCTCTCGCACGGCCACAGCGACCATGCCGGCGGTGTGCGCCTCTTCCCCCGAGCGCAGCTGCTGGTGGGTCCGGGAGAGCTGAGCTGGTCGAGGTCGCCGAGTCCGGCGAGCGCTCGCTACTTCCGTTGGCGGGATGACCTGGAGCCCCTGGCGGCGCGCCGGTGGACGACGGTGGAATCCCCCGTCCACGACGTTCTCGGGGACGGCTCACTGACCGTGCTGCACACGCCGGGGCACACGCCGGGGCAGCTGTCCCTCGTGGTTCGGCTGCCGGCGCGCAGCATCGTCCTCACGGGAGACACGGTTCACCTGCGTGAGGGCCTCGATCGCCTCGCGCCCTACCCCCACGACTGGGATCCCCGTGCGGCGGTGCAGAGCTTGCAGCAGCTCCGCATGCTCGAGACCGCCGGTCACACACTGTGGATCGGCCACGACCCGGACGACTGGGCCCGTTTCGGACCCTTGACGCCGCACAGCTGACCGCGGCCTGCCGGTGCGCCCGGCAACGACCGGCGGCCTTTTTCCGGTGGGTGATCCGAGCAATAACGCTGGGCTTGCCGCGTCGTTACGTTCGGCGAAACAGCCGCTAGGTACGAGGTGACCATGACCGATGCAACAGGGACCGTCGCTCCAACAGCCCCACCCGACCCCGGCCCGAGGACGACGGCTGCACCCGAGCCGGCGCGCCTCGGGCTGGCGGGCAGGCTGGTCGACAGCCAGTTCTCGCCCATCGTGTTCACCATCGTCCTGCTGGTCCTGCTGCTGTGGATCGGGTCGCTGGTGTCCGACCCGTTCGTGTTCCCGCCGCTCGACAGGATCGCGGGCAGCGTCTGGCAGGTGCTCACCGAGCAGTGGGGGGACATGGCGCTGACGCTGGTGCGATTTGCGGCGGCTCTTGCGGCGGCAATGGTCTTCGGCTGGGCGCTCGGACTGCTCATGGGTGCGTTCCGGCGCACCATCGGCCGGTTCGTCAACCCGCTCGTCGCGGTGGTCCAAGCCGTTCCCGCGCTGTCCTGGGTCCTGCTGGCGATTCTGTGGATGGAGGTCGTCGAGACCCGAATCGCCTTCGTCACGTTCATGATCGCGTTTCCGTTCTTCGTCATCGCCGTCTACGAGGGCATCCGAGACATGGACAAGGACGTGCTGGAGGCGATCGAGCAGTTCCGCCCCAGCCGGCTGCAGGTCCTCCGGATCCTCCTGCTGCCGCAGTCGGTCGTCAACGTCATCATGACCTTCCGCGCCACCGCCGCCATGACCCTCAAGCTCATGGTGTTCGCCGAGCTGATCGCCGCGGATTCAGGCATCGGTCACCGGCTCCAGGTGGCCCAGTCCAACTTCCGGGTCGACGCGATCCTCGCCTGGACCCTCCTCCTGGTCGTGGCCAACTTCCTGATCCTGTGGGCGACGGACCGCGTCGAGAAGCTGGCACTCAAGTGGCGAGCGGAGGCCATCGTCCGATGAACCAGCCAAACGCGGTCGTCACCTTCACTGACGTAAACCAGCGGTTCGGTGCGGTGACAGCGGTGGAGGAACTCTCCCTCCGGATCGGGCAGGGCGAGCGTCTGGCGATCCTCGGCCGCACCGGTGCGGGCAAGTCGACGTTGCTCAACCTGCTCATCGGTAACCTGCGGCCGACGCGTGGCACGGTGCGGGTCGACGGCCTCGACCCGTATGCGCAGCACGCTGAGCTCCAGGGCGTCATCGGCATGGCGTTCCAGACCCCGAGGCTGCTTCCATGGCGCACCGCGCTCGACAACGTCGCCGTCGGTATGGAGATTCTCGGCGTACCGCAGTCGGAGCGACTCGAGCGTGCTCGCACGTGGCTGGGCAAGATGCACCTGGCAGACAGCGCGGGCCTCTTCCCGAGCCAGCTCTCGGGAGGCATGAGACAGCGCGTGTCCCTGGCGCGGGCCTTCTCCATCGAGCCGGCCCTCGTTCTGCTGGACGAGAGCTTCTCGGCGCTCGACGAGGTGACGGCCCGCCAGCTACGGGAGGAGTTCGTCGAGCTCGCCGAGGCGGAGCGCAAGACCGCCCTCATCGTCACGCACAACATCGAGGAGGCGTTCGCCATCTCCCATCGAGTGCTGCTGCTCGGTCGCCCCGCCCGCATCCTCGCGGAGTATGCGGTTTCCGACTGCCCCGCCGTCGGCACGACGGACTTCGGCGACCTCCGCCGTTCGATCCACCAACAGATGGTGGATGCCACCAGGGCCGCCATGGCCTGAGCCAGGACCTGTTCTCCCCCGAGGCCCGTGCCTCTCAACTCCGTCGCGATCCGCGACATCCATCGAAAGGTACAACGACATGCGAGTCCGGTTCGCTCACTCACTGGCCCCAGCCGCCGCGGCCGTCAGCGTGGCAGCAGTCCTCGGCGCCTGCGGAGGCGGCGCCAGCGGGGTCACCCCGACCGACAACACCGTCAAGTTCGGGTACTGGTCGGCGGGAACCGGCTACTACGCCATGATTCCCAAGGTTCTCGAGGAGCACCCAGAGCTGGCCTCCGCCTCGGGCATCACGATCAAGGCCGTGCCATTCGCCAACCTGCAGGACCTCTACGCCGCCACGACCCAGGGGCGCGTGGACATCGAGATCGGGGGCCCGGGCCCGGCCGGCTCGCAGGCTCAGCAGGGGGCGCCCGTCTCCGTCATCGGCACCGAGGCGGTTGCGAACATCGGACTGGTCGGCAAGACGCCGACCACCTGTGCCGGGCTCAAGGGCAAGCGTATCGCCCAAGGCGCGGGCGAGTCGGCTGCCATCCTCGGGATCGAGATCAATCAGGTCTGCGGCCTGAAGCCGAAGACCGACTACGGCGTCGTGCCCGCCTCCACGCCCGCCGATGCTGTTGCCCAGGTCGTCGCCGGGACCGCAGACTTCGCGCTGACGTGGGAGCCCCACACGTCCCGCGGCGTCAACAAGTACGGCCTGAAGCGCTCGATGAAGCCCGCCGACCTCAAGGTCGACGGCCACGACCTGTGGCAGTTCGTCATCATCGCGAACGACCGCTTGCCCAACGAGCGGATCAAGCCGGTGATGGAGGCAGTCAAGAGCGCGGCAACGTGGATGGAGACCCACCCCGAGGAGTCCGACAAGATGGCTGTCGGTTTCGGTCAGGAGCCGGGCACCGTCAAGACCGTCATCGCCGAGAAGGCAGCGCCCTTCGACATCCACGTCGTGGACGACACCGACAAGAAAAACGTCGTCTGGGAACTGCAGCAGGTCAAGGACCTCGGAGCGATCGACGGCTTCCCCGCGAACGGACCGTTCCGGAAGTGACCGCTCCGGTGGCCTCCAATCCAACCGTCCTCGTGGCCGGTGGCGACCGCCATCTCGGCCCCATCGTCACGGCGCTCACCGCCCTAGGCGCCCGGGTGGTCCTGCAGGCGCAAAGCCACGAGGAGCTAGAACGAGCCGGCGCCGTCGCTGCCGCTTTCAGCGGCGTCGAGGTCCTTGACACAGATGTGCGGTCCTTCCGTGCGGCAGACCACCTGGTGGCAGGGCTCGCCGGCCACGGAGGGCTGGACGTCCTTCTCACACCACCGATCCTGACAAGCAACGGCCCCCTCATCGAGCTGGACAAGACGGGTTGGCGTGACGCGCTCACGGCACACCAGAAGCGTGCCGTCGGTTTGGCCCGGGCAGCAGCCCGGGCGTTCGTGGCCCAAGGTAGGGGCGGGCGAGTGGTGACCTTCTCCCGCAGCGACACCTTCCGTTCCCGCGGCGTGGAGGCCGCGGCCTTCAGCGCGGCGATGCTGAGCCTGACTAGCGCCATCGCGGCCCCTTTGCGCGAGCACCGCGTCACAGCGAACTGTCTGGTGCTCGGTGATGCACTGGCGCCCTCCCCCGACAGTCCCGCTGCGAAAGACATGGTCGCCGAGCTGGTCGCGCACCTGTGTGGCCCCGACGGTGAGCAGGTCAACGGCCGGTTCTTCTACGCGTCTACCAGTGACCTCGGGCTCTACTCGGTGCCGCTCGCGATAGCCGATCCCCACGCCATGGTGCGTTTCGGGGCGGCGGCCAGCGAGACCCCCGTCGGAGAGCTCCTCACCCCGCTGCTGAACATCGGAAAGGCCTGACATGACGGTATCGAGCAGCGCGCAGGTCCGACTGGACGGCAAGGTGGCCGTGGTCAGCGGCAGCGGACGGGGCCTCGGCCGCGCGATCGCACGCGAACTCGCCGCCCGTGGAGCGGCGGTCGTCGTCAACGACGTCTTCATCGGCCCCGACGGCGCGGTCGCCGCCGAGGAGGTGGCCGGCGAGATAACAGTCGCGGGCGGCCGTGCGGTTGCCGACAGCCACGACGTCTCGGACTTCGCCGCGGCGGAAGCCATGATCGCGCATGCGGTCGAAGCCTTCGGCCGGCTCGACATCCTGGTGACTCCCGCCGGCAACTACCGCCCCAGTAACATCCTGGATCTCGAGGAAGACGAGTGGGACCTCATCACTGCGGTCCACCTCGACGGTCATGTGGCGTGTCTACGGGCGGCAGCCAGGCAGATGATCGCGCAGGGTGACGGCGGCCGCATCGTCACGGTCTCGTCGCGAGGAGGGCTCTTCGGCACCCAGGTGGCCTACAGCGGCGCCAAGGCGGCCATCATGGGGCTGTCGTCGGCCGCGGCTCTGGAGCTGAAAGAGCACGGCATCACGGTCAACTGCCTGCTGCCGAGCGCGATGACGCAGCTGTTCAGCATCCCGGCCGGGAACCGCCGGTTCGGCGGCATGCCCGAGACGCTCCACATGGAACCCGACTACGTCGCCCCCCTGGTCGCGTACCTCGCATCGGCAGCGGCGGGCGTCATCACCGGGAGGTTCATCTACGCAGCCGGCACCGACATCTGCGCGTACGCCCCGCCGCTGCAGTTCGCCGACCACACCACATTCGCCCGCCACAGCGAGGCGTGGACGGCGGAGGAGCTGGCTGCGTACTTGCCCGCAGTCCTCGGCCTGGACGGGCGGCGCTGACATGGAGGACTATCCCGGCGTCTACATCGACGGGGCGTGGCGCGAGTCGACGCAGCAGCGAAGCACGGCCGTCGTCAACCCGGCCACCGAGGAGACGTTCGCCCAGGTCGGAGTCGCCTCCAGCGCGGACGTGGACGGTGCAGTCCGCTCCGCCGAGCGCGCCCTCGCGGACTGGGCGGCCACGCCGCTGCACGTACGGTGCGGTGTGGTCGCTCGGGTGGCCGAACTCATCGAGGAGCGAGCGCCGCAACTCGCCCGCCTGCGCAGCCAGGCGATGGGGGCTCCCTACCGCGCATCCCTGAAACTGAGCAACTCGGCCGGACTGCTGCAGATGTACCTCGAGACCATCGAGCAGGTCCAGTTCTCGCAGATCCGTCGCGACCGGTTCGGCGACTCACTGGTCATGCGACGACCGGTCGGTGTCGTCGCAGGGATCGTCCCGTGGAACGTCCCGGTGCGCAACGAGCTCAAGAAGACCATCCCGGCCCTGCTGACCGGGTGCACCGTGGTGCTCAAACCGGCGCTCGAGTCCCCGCTGGCGGCCGGCCCTCTCGTCGAGATCTTCACCGAGGCAGGGCTACCCCCGGGAGTGGTCAACCTCGTGGTCGGCGGGGGAGACGTCGGTGAGGAGCTCGTACGTCACCCGGCCGTGCGCAAGGTGGCCTTTACGGGCAGCACGGCCACCGGCTCCCGGATCGCGGCGACGGCCGGCCCGGCCATGAAGCGGCTCCAGCTCGAGCTCGGCGGCAAGTCCGCCGCGCTGGTGCTCGACGACGCGGACCTGGCTGCCGTGATCCCGAGCCTGCTCGCCTTCGGGTTCGGCAACAGCGGGCAGATCTGTGCCTCGTTGACCCGCGTCCTCGTACCCAGACCGATGCACGGAGATCTTGTGGAAGCGCTCGCGACAGCGGCTTCGCAGATCGTCGTGGGTAACCCGATGGACGAGGCGACGTCAATGGGGCCAGTCGTGAGCAGGCTCCAACGCGACAAGATCCTCGGCTTCATCGAGTCCGGTCGCCGAGAGGGCGCCATGGTCGCGTGTGGCGGTGGCCGGCCGGCTGGCCTCCCGCGGGGCTGGTACGTAGAGCCCACGGTCTTCAGCGGAGTCGACAACGACATGGCGATCGCGCGGGAAGAGATCTTCGGTCCGGTCGTCTCGGTGATCCCCTACGAGTCCGAGGCCGAAGCCGTCCGCCTCGCCAACGACTCCCGGTACGGCCTCCACGGGGCAGTGTTCTCCCGCGACGAGGCCCACGCGCTGCACGTCGCGCTGCAGCTGGACACCGGCACGGCGGCCATCAACTCCTTCGACGTCCCGGTCAGCGCCCCGTTCGGTGGGGTCAAGGACTCCGGGTTCGGCCGCGAGAACGGCGTCGAGGGCTACGACTCGTTCCTCGAGTACCACTCCTACAAACTGACTCCGGCCCTCGCCGAGTCGCTGGCCCAGAACGGACTGGGTGGTCTAGTTGGGCCGCACGGCGCGGAGCGGGGCGCAGGGCCCCTCGCAGCTGGCCGTCCTCTGCGATCGGACCATTGACACCAGGAGTCGTCGCCATATAGCGTTCAGCATATTGGGATGATGTTCCGAATAGTGGGAGATAGACGATGGAGTCCGGCAACCTGCTCGAAGGCGACCACAAGCGCTCGGTCTTGGGCCGAGCCTTCGACATCCTCGACTGCTTCGGCGCCGAGACCCCCGAGCAGACCATCGCCGGAGTGTGCGGCCAGACCGGGCTCCCACCGGCGACCGTGCACCGGATGCTCGCGCACCTCGTCGAGTGGGGGGCTGTCGAGCGCGCGTCCCGCGGGCGCTACCGGCTCGGTCGCCGCCTCTGGCGGCTCGGCTGGGGAGTGCCCGAGGTCCGCCGGTTGCGGGACGTGGCACGACCCTTCCTCGTCGACCTCTACTCGGCCACCGGCGCCCCCGTCGCGCTGTGGTCTCGTGACTGCGACCACGCCATCCTGAGCGACCTCATCTCCGGCCACAAGGCCTCAGGGGCCTGGCAGCCCGAGCGACGAGTCCCGTTGGCCCAAGGGGCCGGTGGCCTCGCGATGCTCGCGTACCTTCCGCTGGACGACGTCGCCGGCGAGCCGGGGCGGCAGCGGGATGACGGCGGGGACTTCGTCCTGCGTCAGCGCCTTGGCGACGTCCGTCGCCTCGGTTATGCCGTGAGCCGCTCGAACGTGCGCGCCGACGGCATGCTGGTCGCTGCCCCGATCTTCGACGAGGACGGTCAGGTCCGTGCTGCCGTGTCTATCAGGCTGTCCCCGGAACCCATGAACCCAGCAGCACTGGCACGGGTGGTCCTCGAAGCCGCTCTGCTGACCTCCCGTGGCCTCGGGCACCGGGGCCCGGGTCGTCGGGGCGGCCTGCACCCGGTGCGTCGGTACGCCTGACGCGTTCCGGTCGTCTGCGGGCCCCGCGGCGGCATACCCTTGACGCCCACCGGGGGTGGCCGTCGCGGCGCCCGTTAGCCCGACCGCGTGCGGAAGCTCCCGCCGTCGGCGGCACCTCGAGAGAAGGAGCACCACCGATGTCCGTGCTGGCCAAGACGGCCCAGGCGATTGACAGCCTCGCTCGGGCCAAGCGCCCCATGCGGCTGGCCGAGGTGGCCGAGGACCTCGGACTGCCCAAGTCTTCGGTTCACCGTCTGCTGACGGAGCTCACCGAGCTGCGCATCGCGCGCCGTACTCCTGACGGGCTTTTCGCCCTGGGGCCGCGATTGCTCTCCTGGGGCGCCAGCGCAGCCGACTCGTTCGTGATCCGGGGGGTCGCCGAGCCGTGGATGCACCGGCTGCGGGACTCCACGGGCGAGAGCGTGCACCTCTACATCCGCCATGGCTCCAACCGCGTCTGCCTCGCCTCCGTCGAAGGGAGGGCGGCGCTGCGTCCCGTCGTCCCGACCGGAGGGCTGCAGCCGCTCGGGATCGGTTCCTCCGGCAAGCTTCTGCTCGCCTTCGCGCCCAGCACGGTGCTCGAGGAGGTTCGCGCTGAGGCGAAGAAGAGCCGGATGTCGCTCCCTGAGGATGAGGAACTCGCCACGATCCGTGAGACCCACTGGGCGGTTTCCATCGACGAACGGGAGAAGGGCCTGAGTGGGGCAGCGACCTCGATCTGCGGCCCGGAGGGAGAGGTGGTCGCTGCCCTCAGCATCTCGGGATCTTCCACTCGACTGACGCTCCAGCGGTACTCCGAGGTCAAGGACGATGTCTTCGCCATCGCGAATGAGATCGGGGCGGCAGTCGCAGGCCGTGCGGGGGGAGCCGCCTGAGGTGGTGTTCCGGTAGGTGCGAGGACCCCTGCCGGGGTCTGAGTTGGCTTCGCAGGATGGGCGGAAACCACCTGTAGAGCCCCGAGGAGCGCCATGAGGATCGCCCGTTTCGACGATGACCGCATCGGAGTGGTTGTCGGGGAAGGCATCGTCGACGTGACGGACGCGCTGGAGCTCAGCGCGGGGGAGTGGCCCCCGGTCGGGATGAACCGGCTGATCCGCGATTTCGCGCTCGTCCGGCCGGTGCTGACCCAGGCGTCCACGCAGGGGCTGGGCCGCCCGCTGTCCGAGGTGACCCTCCGGACACCGGTGCCGTGGCCGAACAAGGTGATCGCCTTCCCGGTCAACTACCACGACCACGGCCGAGAAATGCAGGCGCAGTACCGCGCCGACGTCCAGGGGTTCTTCCTCAAGCCGCCGTCCTCACTCTCCGGAGCCGGCGAGCCGGTCGTCCTGCCAGCCGTCCCCGGCCGGGAGGTCCACCACGAGTCGGAGCTGGCGATCATCATCGGTGCCGGCGGCCGGGACATCCCCCGCGCCGACTGGCAGGCCCACGTATTCGGCTACGCCTGTCTGCTCGACATGGTGGTGCGTGGCCGTGAGGAACGGGTCTTCCGGAAGGCCTACGACACCTTCTGCCCCGTCGGCCCGTGGATCACGACGGCCGACGAGGTGGGCGACCCCGCGCAACTCGGGATGCGGCTCTGGGTCGGGGACGAGCTGCGGCAGCACGCCAACACCCGGGACCTCGTCCTCGACATCCCCGGGATGGTCGAGATGGCCTCGGCGGTCATGACCCTGCACCCGGGGGACATCATCGCGACCGGCACCCCCGCGGGTGTCGGCCCCGGCACCGACGGCGACACCATCCGGATCAACATCGAGCGCGTTGGCGAGATGAGCGTCGACGTAGTCCAAGGCACCAACGGGCATACCGAGGTGTTCGCCCGCCCCTACGACCCACCCATCGTCAAGCAGCACTGAGGAGCGCGACATGACCTCGACCCCTTCCACTTCCGTGGAGGACATCGACAACCTCGACGACCTGTATGCCGTGTTCGACGGCCTGAGCGTCGAGGGCGGCTGGCACCGTCGCACCCCTGCGCTGTGGGCGGAGCCGCGACGGAACTTCCTGCCGTACGTGTGGCGGTACGCCGAGCTCAAGACCGCCCTCGAGGTGGCCGGCAGACTCGTCGACCACCAGATGGCCGACCGGCGCAACCTGACCCTGACCAACCCCGTAGAGGGCAACCTCTACGCAACTGTGCGTACCCTCGTGGCGGCCTACCAGCTGATCAAGCCCGGCGAGGTCGCGCTCGCGCACCACCACACCCCCGCGGCCCTCCGCATCATCCTGAACGGACGCGGCACGTACACCGTCGTCGACGGCGACCGGGTGGAGATGCGCCCGGGCGACGTGCTCCTCACCCCCAGCTGGGCCTGGCACGAGCACTCCGCCAGCGGTCCCGACGACTGCTACTGGGTCGACATCCTCGACGTGCCGCTCGTCCACCTCCTCGAGCCGATGTTCTTCGAGAAGTACCCCGACGGCGTGCAGGCGCAGCCCCGTGACGTTGAGACGTCCCCCATCGCCTTCCGGTGGGAGGACTCCCTGACGCGCCTCGCCCAGCAGACGCAGGCACCCGATCACGGCATGGCCGAACGTGAGATCGAGCTGGGCGGCCCGGCGATGCCCACGGTCGCGCTGCACGTGCAAGAGCTCGGAGCCGGCTTCACCTCCGCCCGGCAGCGCACGACAGCGAACTCCATCTTCACCGTCGTCGAGGGGTCCGGTCAGACGGTCGTCGACGGCGAGACGCTCACGTGGGAGCGCGGCGACATCGTGGCCGTCCCAGCCTGGCGGCCATACCAGCACGTGGTGTCCGAGTCCGCCCGCCTCGTGCGATCGAGCGACGAGCCCGTCCTGGGCGCTCTCGGCCTCCTCCGCACCGAGACTCTCTGAAGGAGAAGCACATGCACGTTGTCCTGGCCGGCGGTGGAGTCGGTGGAATGACGGCCGCACTGGCGCTCTTGCAGCGCGGAGTGCAGGTCACGGTCCTGGAGCAGGCCCGGGAGCTCACCGAGGTGGGAGCGGGGATCCAGATCAGCCCCAACGGCAACCGGGCGCTTGACCACCTGGGGGTTTTCGAGCCCTTGCGCGCGCTCTCATGCGACCCAGTGCGCAAGGAGTTCCGGCTCTGGAACACCGGACGCTCCTGGCCGATGTTCGACCTCGGCCCGATGGCGGTGGAGAGATACGGCTATCCCTACCTGACGGTGTACCGCCCCGACCTGCTCAAGGCGCTCGAGGACGGTGTGCGAGCGACCGGGCAGGACGTCATCCGGCTCGGTTCCCGGGTCGTGGGCGTCGAGCAGGACGAGTCGAGCGCGACGGTCGTCCTCGAGGACGGGAGCCGGATGACCGGTGATGTCGTCATCGGGGCCGACGGCGTGCGTTCAGTGGTGCGCAACACCGTCTGGGGCCCCACCGACCCCCAGTTCTCGGGCATGGTCGCCTGGCGCGGGCTGATCCCCATGGGCGAGCTGCCGACACACCTGCAGGCACCGGTCGGATCGACGTGGATCGGGCCGGGTGGACACGCCGTCACCTACCCGCTGCACGCAGGTGAACTGATGAATTTCGTCGCCACGATCGAGGGCAAGTCCTGGACCGCGGCCGGCGGCAACGAGCCGGGCACGGTCGAGGAGTGCCTTGCCGACTTCAAGGGCTGGCACGAGGACATCCAGACCCTCATCACCACCTCGCCCCGCCTGCTCAAGTGGGCCCTCGTCAGCCGTGAGCCCATCCCCACCTGGACGTCGGGACGGATCAGCCTGCTCGGAGACGCCGCGCACGCGACGTTGCCCTTTCTCGCGCAGGGAGCTGTCCACTCCATCGAGGACGGTGTCGTGCTCGCGCGCGCCCTCGAGGCACACGGCGACGATCCGGTGCTCGGCCTCAAGCGCTACGAGGAGGCCCGGATCGGGCGCACGAGCCGGATGGTCCGCGGCGCGACGGCCAACACCGACCGGTTCCACAGCCGTGAGCTCGCCACCGACGAGCGCGCGCAGGCTTACCTCGAGCGCGAATGGAGCGACGAGCCCATCGCCGACCGCTACGACTGGCTCTATTCCTACGACGCGGTGACGGCCCCCGTCTGAGGGCCGGCGTGTGCCCGGGGGTGCCGCTCACGGCGCCCCCGGGCAC
>NZ_BJYX01000022.1 GCF_007991735.1 Terrabacter aerolatus
GGTTCGGGGGCCGGGGCGCCGGACGTGTCGGTTTCGGGCGTGGGTGGGCGTCGGTTCGGGGGCCGCGGCGCCGGACGTGTCGGTTTCGGGCCTGGGTGGGCGTCGGTTCGGGGGCCGCGGGGGACCGGGGTCAGGGGGTGGTCGCGGCTGCGGGCTCGCTGGGCTGGGCGCGCTCGAGGACCCCTCGAAATCCCCACGACACGAGGACGGCCACGGCCCCGGCACCGACCGTGACGGCATACGCGGGCGTGTGTCCGCCCCAGTCGGCGAGGCGACCGGCCAGGGCCGCGCCGATCGCGTAGCCGAGGCCCGTGGCGGCGGCGAGGACGGTCATCGCCGCTCCCGTGCGCGACGGCGGCGTGACCCGCTCACCCAGGGTGAACGTCGTGATCATGTACGGCGCGACCGTGCAGCCGAGCACGAGCAGCACGGGCACGAGCGCGGGCAGCGACCCGACGAGCAGGAGTGGTGCCGACAGGACCAGCAAACCGGCGGCGAACCAGCGCAACCGCCTCGACAGCGCGAACCGCGACGGGAGCGCCGCCACCGCCAGCCCCGCCAGGACGCTGCCCACACCGAGCAGGGCGTGGAAGTACCCCGTCAGGCCGGGCGAACCGGCCGCGGTCGCGAGCACCGACGTGCCCGTCTGGACCGATCCGAAGACCGTGCCGACGAGCAGCTGCGCGGTCGCGAGCACGGCGAAAGCCGGCGTCAGGAGCCGGCCCACGGCGCCGGCGCCGCTCGAGGTCGCGGCATGCGTGACCGTCGCCGTCTCGTGCAGGGCGAACCACGTGCCGAAGACGGCGAGACCGGCGGCCGCCAGGGCCAGGGCCGCGGTGGGGCTCGCGGCGGACACCCCGAGGCCGACGAGCGCCGGCCCGAGGACGAAGGACGCCTCGTCGGCCGCGCCCTCGTAGGAGAAGGCGGCGTCGACGAGCCGATGCTGTCGAGAGCCCGAGTCCGCGGTGATCGGCCGCCACCGCACCCGCGCCAGCGGGCCGATCTGCGGCAGCAGCAGACCCGCGACCGCACTCGCGACCGCGGCCACGCCCCACGGGAGTCCGGCGCCGACGACCACGAGGATGCCGGCGATGCCGAGGCCGCCGCCGATGGACTGGAAGGCCACGACGCGACGCTGGCCGAGCCGGTCGGCACGGGCGCCCCAGAACGGTGCGCCGACCGCGTTGGCCACGGCGAGCGCGCCGGCGCAGAAGCCACCCGCGCCGTAGCTGCCGGTGGCCGACGACACGAGCAGGAGGGTGCCCAGCTGGCTCATCGCGAGCGGCAGCCGTGCGAGGAAGGCGACGACGATGTACGTGCGGCCGGTGAGGCCGAAGAGGTGGCGGTACGAGTCGATGGGTGACACGAGGGCGGCTCCGGATCTGGTCGCGGGGTGCGCGACACGCTCGCGTGCCTACCCGCCCATCAGGTCACGCCGGATCCCTGTGCGCTCCCGATTCTACGCGGTCGGTGGGGCTGGGCCGCACGCCGCACGCCGCTCGGCGGGAGTCGGGCGTCGGGAGTCGGGAGTCGGGAGGCGGCGGGAGCCGGTGCGAGGTTCGCCGGGAACGGCACGGGCGGGCACCCCCAGTTGGGGATGCCCGCCCGGCCCTCGTGCGGTGCGTCAGCGCAGCGGCGCCACGCGAGAGCCCATGGCCTTGGGGGCGGTGCGGGTCGAGACGCTCGGGGCCGCGCCGGGCGCCAGGTTGGGCGAGAGGTCCATCCGGCCCGCGACGTCGACGATGACGTTGGTCCGGCCCGCGTTGTTGTAGATGTCGAACTGGTTGATGTCGCTGAGGCCCACCATCGCCATGTTGGCGACGGTCTGGCCCGCAGCCGGGTTGAGGTTGCTCGCGGCCGATCGGGTGACACCGGTCTGCCAGATCGTCAGGTACGTGGCGGCCGTCGGGCTGACGGCGGTCGCGTTCGTGACCAGCGCCACGGTCGAGGAGTTGGTGACCGAGCTCGGAGCCGTGACGGTGCGCGTCGTGCCCGCGGACAGGGTCGTCGTGCCGAGGCTCGTGCGCGTGTCGACGATGCGCTTCGGGGCACCGACGCTGCGGAATCGCAGACCGTCACCCGTGGCGTAGAGGCCGACGACGTCGACGATGACGTCGACCGTGCCGGGGCTGGCGTTGCCGATGCCGAAGTTGATGAGCGGGGTGGTGCCGTCGCTCGCCATGGAGTGGGTGACGGGCACGATCACCATGTTCGACGTCGTCTTGCGGGAGGCGAAGTTGACGTTCGAGGTGTTGGGGATGGCGTTCTCGTCACCGTTCCAGGCGTTGAGGAAGCCGGTCCACTGCGGGTTGACGGCCGTGACGTTCACCGCGAGAGCGGAGATCGTCGGGGTCTCCGAGCCGTAGTTGACCGACTGGATGAGGTAGTCGTTCGCGGCGAGCGCGGGGCCGTCCTGCTGCGTCCGGGTGTCGAGGGCACGCCACGGGTCGTCGGGGAAGTAGTCGACGGCGCCGGCGGGCTTCGTCGTCGTCGAGCCGACGTAGTAGCCCTGGACGTCGGCGATGACGTGGGTCTGGCCGGTCGCGTTGCGGATGCTGACCCAGCCGTCGCTGCTGACCGGGACGGTCACGAGGTTGGCGCGGGTGTCCTTGGCGACGAAGTTGAGGCTCGAGGCGTTGGGGACCGTCGTGCCCTTGGGGTAGACGACGATGTTGCCGTCGCGGGTGGGCGCGGTGACGGTCATGTTGAGGACGACCGCCGAGACGCCGGTCGACGGCACACCGCCGCGGCCGTTGACCTTGAGGTTGTAGACCTCGCCCGCGTTGAGCGGCCGACCGAGGTTGGAGCCACGGGTGTCGAGCATCCGGCTGGGCTTCAGCGAGACGTAGGTGCCGTCGGCGACGCCGGTCGTGACGGCCGGGGCGGCCGGAGCCGCGGAGGCGGCCGGCGCGAGGAGCGCGCCGCCGACGCCCGCCGAGGTGAGGACGAGGGCTGCGGACAGCCCCGAGATGACAGACCGCCGCACGGCAGGTCCCCCTGTTCGTAAGTGAGCGCTGCCCCTGCGACAGCGTGCCAGCGGAAATTACCACCGGAATCGTCGCCTTGGGCCCCTTGGAGCCGATTCGTGACCTGAGCGCACCGGAGGGGTCAGTCGCGCAGGTGGTGGGCGTTCCGGACGGAGGGGGAGAGGCGGTAGATCGCCTCCACCAGACCTGCCCCGACGGCGCCCACGGCGAGGGACTGCCAGAGCAGCGGCAGGGGGGCGTCGAGGTTGAAGAACCGCGCGGCCACGGGCCAGACGAAGGCCGTGACGGCGAGGCCCACCATGGCGGCCACGAGGGCGGCCTTCCACGGGCGGAAGGGCCGGGCGAGGACGACGAGGATCCAGAAGAAGACGGTGAGCAGCGTGATGGTCGCGCCGCTGCCGGGCTGCCAGCACGCGACGTCCGCGACGGTCCGGGCACTGGCGTCGACGGTGCACCGGCCGGCGAACTCCTCGCTCGGCACGCCGTAGCCGCGGCCGGCCCAGAGGTACGACGCGATGACCGCGAGCCCCGCAACGGCGCCGGACGGCACCGCGAAGCGCAGGATGCGGCCGAGGAAGCCCGGCAGGTAGCGACGCCGGTTGGGACCGAGCGCGAGGAAGAACGCCGGGATCCCGATCGTCACGGCAGACACGAGCGTCAGGTGCCGCGGCAGGAACGGGAACGGCACGGTGATGACCGCCGCCGCGAGGATCGCGACGAGGCTCATGGCGTTCTTGGCGACGAAGAGGTTGGCGACGCGCTCGACGTTCCCGATGACGCGGCGCCCCTCGGCGATGACGTCCGGCAGGTGCGAGAACCTCCCGTCGAGCAGGACGAGCTCGGCGACGGCCTTGGTCGCCTGGGCGCCGTTGCCCATCGCGACGCCGATGTCGGCGTCCTTGAGGGCGAGCGCGTCGTTGACGCCGTCGCCGGTCATGGCGACGACGTGGCCGTCGGCCTGCAGGGCGTGGACGAAGGCGCGCTTCTGCTCGGGGGTGACGCGTCCGAAGACGGTGTGCGTCGCCAGGACCTGCCGCAGCACGTCCGGGTCGTCGGGCAGGGTGCGAGCGTCGACGGGCTCACCGACCTCGAGGCCGACTGTGCGGGCCACGGCGGCGACCGTGACGGGGTTGTCGCCGGAGACGACCTTGATCGCGACGTCCTGCGCGGCGAAGTAGGCGAGCGTCTCCTTCGCGTCGGGCCGCACCTGCTCGGTGAGGGTCACGAGGGCGGCCGGGGTGAGGTCGGCGGGCAGCGTCGCGTCCGTGAGGTGCTCGTCGCTCCTGGCGAGCAGGACGACGCGTCGGCCGGAAGCGGCCATCTCTGCGACCTGCGCGCGGATGGCGTCGATGACCTCGGGTGGCGACGGCTGCGGATCGGCGGCCAGGAGCACCTCGGGCGCCCCGAGCACCCACGTCGAGCGTTCGGCGAAGCAGGCCCCGCTCCACTTGCGGGCCGAGTTGAACGGGATCGTCTGCGTCCGTTGCCAACCCGGCGAACCGACGGCGGCAGCGACCGCCGTCAGGGTGCCGTTGGCGTTCGGGTCGTCCGCGAGCGCCCCCAGCGCGCAACGGATCTCGTCGACGTCCTGCCCGTCGAGGAGGTGCGCGTCCTCGTAGGCGATCTCTCCCGCCGTCAGCGTGCCCGTCTTGTCGAGGCAGACGACGTCGACGCGGGCCAGTCCCTCGACCGCCGGCAGCTGCTGCACGAGCACGTTGCGCCGCGTCAGCTGCACGGCCGACAGGAGGAACGCGACGGAGGTCAGCAGCACGAGCCCCTCGGGCACGAGACCGACGACTCCGGCCGCCGAGCGGATGACGACCTCGCGCCAGCCCTGGTCGCCGACGGTGCGCCACTGCGACCAGATGGCGATGGGAAGCGCCGCGACGATGACCCACGTGATGTAGGTGAGCAGAGTGTTGATCGACTCCTGGATCTCGGAGTGGGTGCGTGTGAACTTCCTTGCGTCAGAGGCGATCCGGTTGACGTAGGCGTCGGCACCGACCTGGCTGGCGTGGAAGCGACCCGATCCCGCGACGACGCTCGTGCCCGACCTGATGTCGTCGCCGACGTCATGGGCCACGGGGTCGGACTCGCCGGTGAGGTTGGCCTCGTTGAGCTCGAGCCCGGCGCTCGCGAGGAGGGTGCCGTCGGCGGGCACCTCGTCGCCGGTGCGCAGCTCGATGAGATCGTCGCGCACCACGTCGGTCGTCGGTACGACGCGCACCTCGCCGTCGCGCACGACGCGGGTCGTCGGGGCGTTGAGCAGCGCCAACCGGTCGAGCTTCCGCTTGGCGAGGTACTCCTGGACGATGCCGATGGCGGAGTTGACGACGAGGACGATCCCGAAGAGGCCGTCGGCGAACGAGCCCGTCACGAGGACGAGGGCGAAGAGCCCGCCGAGGATCGCATTGAAGCGGGTCAACACGTTGGCACGGACGATCTCGCCGATCGAGCGCGACGTCCGTTCGCCGAGCCGGTTGACCTCGCCGCGCGAGACCCGTTCGGCCACTTCGGCGCTCGTCAGTCCCTCCGGCCGGGTCAGGGCGGGCGGGTGGGCGGTCACGGGCGGCGTCCCGGGTGTCGTCACCGCTCCATTGTCGTATGCCGGGTGGTGCGCCTCGCCGTCGAACGCGCCCGAGCGCCCGGGGTGCGTCCCCGGGGACGCGGCGGGACGGCATACGCCGGCAGTGGTCGACGAGGCCGGCGAGGGGACGGACAAATGTTACTGATCGGTCCTCGGACGTCGTCCGGGGCGTTTCTCGGATCGTGGGACGATGGGGGGCGTGACTGAGTCGATCCAACGTGCCCGTGCCACCACTGCCTCCTACTCGATCACGATGCGGATCCACGCCGGCACCGACCCGGCGGTCATCGGAGCCCTCGCCGTCAAGGTCGCCGAGAGCGGCGGCATCACGACGGCGCTCGACATCGTCGACTCGCACCCGGACCGCCTCGTCATCGACCTCACCTGCTCGGCGAGCAACGCCGAGCACTCGACCGAGGTCGTCGACGCCGTCGAGACCCTCGAGGGCGTCCGGGTCCACAAGGTCTCCGACCGCGTCTTCCTCATGCACCTCGGCGGCAAGATCTCCGTCGAGTCCAAGGTCAACCTGCGCAACCGCCAGGACCTCGCCATGGCCTACACCCCGGGTGTCGGCCGCGTCAGCCAGGCCCTCTTCGAGCACCCCGAGGACGTCCCGCGCCTGACGATCAAGGGCAACTCGGTCGCGGTCGTCACCGACGGCTCCGCCGTGCTCGGCCTCGGCAACATCGGCCCCATGGCGGCGCTGCCCGTCATGGAGGGCAAGGCGGCGCTCTTCAAGCGGTTCGCCGACATCGACGCGTGGCCCATCTGCATCGACACGACCGACGTCGACGAGATCGTGCGCACCGTCGAGCTCATCGCGCCGGGCTTCGGCGGCATCAACCTCGAGGACATCGCCGCGCCACGCTGCTTCGAGGTCGAGGCCAAGCTGCGCGAGCGCCTCTCGATCCCCGTCTTCCACGACGACCAGCACGGCACGGCCATCGTCGTGCTCGCGGCCCTGAAGAACGCGCTGCGCTGCATCGACAAGAAGCTGCCCGACGCGCGCATCGTCGTCTCCGGTGGTGGGGCCGCGGGGTCCGCGATCGTCCAGCTGCTGCTGGCCGCCGGCGCCGTCGACGTCACCGTGTCCGACCGTCCGGGCCTGCTCAACCAGGACGACGAGTCGCTGACCCCGGCGTGGCGCGAGCTCGCCGAGAAGACCAACCCCCGGGGGCTCACCGGCACCCTGCGCGACGGCCTCCAGGGCGCCGACGTCTTCATCGGTGTCAGCGCGCCGCGCATCCTCGAGCCGGAGTGGATCGACGAGATGGCCGAGCAGCGCATCGTCTTCGCGCTCGCCAACCCCGACCCCGAGGTCGACATCTACGAGGCGACGCAGCGCGCCACCGTCGTCGCGTCGGGCCGCAGCGACTACCCGAACCAGATCAACAACGTGCTGGCCTTCCCGGGGGTCTTCCGCGGCCTGCTCGACGCGCGGGCGACCGACGTCACGACCGAGATGCTCATCAAGGCGGCCGACGCCATCGCGTCCGTCGTCACCGACGAGCAGCTCAACCCGAACTACATCATCCCCAGCGTCTTCCAGCCCGACATGAGCAAGACCGTCGCCAAGGCGATCGTCGACTGCGTGCCCAAGGCCCCGACGAAGAACATCCCGATGACCGGCGCGAACTGAGGAGCACGACCCACCGGATGACGAGCACGACCCAGCCCGGGCCCGCCGGGCAGCGCTACCCGCTCGACGGCCGCCGCGCCTGGGCCGTGTGGGCGGCGGCCATCGCCGTCTACGTCCTGGCCGTCTTCCACCGCACGTCGCTCGGCGTCGCCGGGCTCGAGGCCGCCGACCGCTTCGGCATCAGCAGCGCGCAGCTGTCGACCTTCACCATCGTGCAGGTCTTCGTCTACGCGGCGATGCAGCTGCCGGTCGGGGCGCTGCTCGACCGCTACGGCTCCAAGAAGCTGCTGGGTCTCGGCCTGGCGCTGCTCACCGTCGCGCAGCTCGGCTTCGCGTTCGTCCGCTCGTTCGAGGCGGCGCTGCTGTGCCGCGTGCTCCTCGGCATCGGCGACGCCATGGTCTTCATCTCGGTGCTGCGCCTCGTCGCGCTGTGGTTCTCGCCGCGGCGCACGCCGATGGTGACCCAGCTGACCGGCGTGCTCGGCCAGCTGGGCGCGCTCGCCGCGGCCGGCCCGCTCGCGGCCGCGCTGAGCCGCTTCGGGTGGACGCCGTCGTATGCCGTCGCGGCGTCGGTCGGCGTGCTGTCCGGGGTCGCGCTCGTCATCGTCGTCAAGGACAGCCCCTACGCCGACCAGCACCGTGACGAGCTGCGCCTCCGGGCCGTCGCACGCACGCTCCGGGCGGCCTGGCTCGTGCCCGGCACCCGGCTCGGGCTGTGGTCGCACTTCACCTCGCAGTTCGCCGCCAACATGTTCACGATGCTGTGGGGCTTCCCGTTCCTCGTTGCGGGACAAGGACTCTCGCCCGGCACGGCGAGCGTCCTGCTCATGGTCATGGTCGTGACGACCGTCGTCTCGAGCCCGATCATCGGCACGCTGACGATGCGCTACCCGTTCTCGCGCAGCACCCTGGTGCTGTGCATCGTCGCGGCCGCGATCGCCGCCTGGACGGTCGTGCTCCTGTGGCCCGGGCGCGCACCGCTCTGGATGCTCGTCGTCCTCGTGGTCCTCATCGCCGTCGGTGGTCCCGGCTCGATGATCGGCTTCGACCTCGCGCGGACGTTCAACCCGCCGACGCGCATCGGCAGCGCCTCGGGCATCGTCAACACCGGTGGCTTCATCGCGACCCTGACGGCGGTCGCGCTCGTCGGCGTCGTGCTCGACCGGGTCGCTCCCGGCGGTCCCTCGACGTGGGACGTCGACTCGTTCCGGCTCGCGATGACGGTGCAGTACCCCGTGTGGGCGCTCGGCATCGTGCAGGTGCTCCGCTACCGGCACAAGGCCAGGCGTGCCGCGCTCGAGGCCGACCCCGACGCCTACGCCGCCATGCAGGCCGGCCGCTCCGTCACCTTCCACTGACCCCACCTCCACCGTCGAGAGGCCAGGGCTCGTGGGTGCTCGACCGTCGAGGGGCCGGAGCTCGTGGGTCTAGCCTGCTCGTGAGGAGGCGCGATGGCGACGTGGGCCGACGTGGACGAGCTGGCCGGGCGGCTGCCCGGCGCCGAACGCACGGTCGCCCACGACGGGTCACCGGCCTGGCGGGCCGGACGGCATACCTTCGCCCGGGCGCGGGCCGACGACGAGGGACGTGACCTCGTGCAGGTGTGGACGGGCGAGATGGACACCGAGCCGGCGCTCGCGGGCCGTCGGGAGACGTTCGTGCGCATGGAGACGTTCCGGTTCCGCGTCACCCTGTGGGGACGCCTCGACCGGCTCGACCGACGTGAGCTCGCCGAGCTGCTCCTCGACTCCTACGACATCCGTGGAGGCCGTCGTCGTCGCGGCGACACGGGGCTGGCTGCGCTGCTCGCCTGAACCGCTCGTCGACCTGCTCGCCTGACCCTGACGGGCCTGCGCGTCCGGCTGGACCGGCATCTTGTGAGGGTTTTCCCAGACTTCCGGTATGTGGTCGAAACGAGGGCATGACGGACATCCCCGCCGGCCCCTGACCACGGGAGGCCCGGATGGCAGTGCCGGCACAGACACGCACCAGACTCACGTCCGACCAGCGCAACGCGTTCGCCGCTGCCTACCTCGGCTGGGCGATGGACGCCTTCGACTACTTCCTCGTCGTGCTCATCTACGCCGACATCGCGAAGGACTTCCACACGTCGCTGGCCCAGATGGCGTTCATCACGACGATGACCCTCGTCATGCGCCCGGTCGGGGCGTTCCTCTTCGGCCTCTGGGCCGACCGACGCGGACGGCGCGTGCCGCTCATGACGTGCGTCGCGTTCTACAGCGTCGTCGGTTTCGTGTGTGCCTTCGCGCCGAACTTCGGCGTCCTCATGGTCCTGCGGATGCTCTACGGCATCGGGATGGGAGGTGAGTGGGGCCTGGGCGCGGCCTTGGCGATGGAGAAGCTGCCGGCCGAGCGCCGGGGCTTCTTCTCCGGGATCCTGCAGGGCGGCTACTCGATGGGCTACCTGCTCGCGTCGCTGGCCTTCCTCGTCGTCAACTCGTGGCTCGGGCTCTCGTGGCGCTGGATGTTCGCGCTGTCCATCGTGCCGGCGGTCATCACCTTCGTCATCCGCTCGCGCGTCGTGGAGTCCGAGGTCTGGCAGAACGCCGACCAGCGCGTCCGGCAGACGAGCACCTCGCTGCGCCAGCTGCTCGCGAACCGGGCGATCTGGCGCCGCTTCGTCTTCCTCGTCCTGCTCATGACGGCCTTCAACTGGATGAGCCACGGCACCCAGGACATCTACCCGACGTTCCTCAAGGCGACCGACGACGGCGGCGCCGGGCTGGCCAAGAGCACCGCGTCGTGGATCGCCGTCATCTACAACGTCGGTGCGATCGCCGGTGGTGCGGTAGCGGGGGCGCTGTCCGAGCGCCACGGTCGCAAGGTCGTCATCATCTTCTGCGCCCTGCTCGGCCTGCCGGTCGTGACGCTCTTCGCCTACTCGCACACCGCGGGCATGCTCGTCCTCGGGTCGTTCCTCATGCAGGTGATGGTCCAGGGCGCCTGGGGCGTCATCCCGGCGCACCTGACCGAGCTGAGCCCCGACGAGATCCGCGGCTTCTACCCCGGCGTCACGTACCAGCTCGGCAACTGCCTCGCGGCCTTCAACCTGCCCATCCAGCAGGCCATCGCCTCGTCGCACGGCTATCCCTTCGCACTGGCGGTGACGATCGTGCCGGTCCTGGTCGCCGTGGCCGTGCTCACGGCGGTGGGCAAGGAGCGTCGCGGCGTCCGGTTCGGCAGCAGCGAGACGAGCCTCGTCGAGTCGGGCGAGGCCAGTCTGGCCTCGGCACGCTGAGCACACGGCATACGGCTCGCGTATGCCGTGTGCGTCCTGGCGTCGCACGCGCGAACGCCGCACCCCGTGGGGGTGCGGCGTTCGGGCGCGGTGCGGGAAGGTCGCGACTCAGGCGTCGCCGACGGTGAGGGCCTCGGCCTCGGTGCGCGAGGTGACCGCCTCGGCGCCGTGACCCGGAGCCTCGTCGAGCGCGCTGATGATCCGGCGCGCCGTGAGGAGCACGAGCACGGCGAGCAGGACCGCTCCCGAGCCGACCCAGAAGGGCAGGTGGATCGA
Organism: Terrabacter aerolatus; assembly: GCF_007991735.1. Lineage (GTDB taxonomy): Bacteria > Actinomycetota > Actinomycetes > Actinomycetales > Dermatophilaceae > Terrabacter > Terrabacter aerolatus. Next base: position 10,749 of record NZ_BJYX01000022.1, read on the forward strand.
GGACTCGCCGAGGTTGCCCGCCAGCCACGGGGCGACGGCGCCGCCGCTGAAGCGGACGAAGGAGTATGCCGCGGACGCGACGCCGCGCTCGACCGGGGCGACCTTCATGACCGTCTCGGTGATGAGGGTGTTGTTCACGCCGAGGAACGCGCCGGCGAGGATGACGCCGATGACGAGCACGGTCTTGTTCTCCGTCTGCGCGGCCATGACGGCGAGGATGACGGCGAAGCCGAGCAGGGCGCCGACGATGCCGGCCAGGGTGCCGAAACGGCGCTGGATCATCGGGGCCACGAAGACCGAGGTGATCGCGAGCAGCAGGCCCCAGCCGAAGAAGATGAAGCCGATCTGGTGCGCGCCCATGGCGAGCGGGAACGGCGTGAACGCCAGGAGCGTGAAGAAGCCGAAGTTGTAGAGCAGCGCCGTGATGCCGACCGTGAGCAGGCCGCGGTGGCCGAGGGCCCGCAGCGGTGCCGACAGCGAGGTCGGCGTCTCGGCCGGCGGGGTCTTCGGCAGGGTCGCCACGGTGGCGATGAAGGCGATCGCCATGAGGACGGCGACGCCGTAGAACGGCCAGCGCCAGGAGATGCCGCCGAGCCAGCCACCGAGCAGGGGGCCGGTGGCGATGCCGACACCGAGGGCGGCCTCGTAGAGGATGATCGCCTGCTTCACCGAGCCGGACGCGGCGTTGACGATGGTCGCCAGGGCGGTCGCGATGAACAGCGCGTTGCCGAGACCCCACAGGGCGCGGAAGGCCACGATGCCGCCGACGGTGTCCTGGCTGCCGGCGAGGGCGGCGCCGACGATGATGAGCGCCAGGCCGAGCAGCAGGGTGCGCTTGGCGCCCACGCGGCTGCTGACCCAGCCGGTGCCGAGCATGGCGATGCCCATGACGGCGAGGTAGCTGGTGAAGAGCAGGGAGACCTGCGAGGGGCCGGCGCCGAGCTCGTCGGCGATCGGCTTGAGGATGGGGTCGACGAGGCCGATGCCCATGAAGGAGATCACGCAGGCGAAGGCGATCGACCAGACGGTCTTGGGTTGGCGCCACATGGTGGTGGTCATCCGTCCTTTCGGGTGGGGTGCGGTACGGGGGCGTCCGCCGCGGCCGAGAGCAGCTCGTTCATGACGTCGATGGCGACGCGGACCCGGTCGAGAGCCGGGCCGTCGAGCTGGTCGAGGGCGGGGGACAGGACGGCCAGTCGGGCGCGGCGCACGCTCTCGAGTGCGGCGTGGCCCTCGGCGCTGAGGGAGATCACCGTGGCGCGCGCGTCGTCGGGGTCGGACGCGCGGTGCACCCAGCCGGACGCCTCGAGGCGCTGGAGCTGGGTGGTGATCGTCGGCTGGCTGCTGTGATCGGCGGCCGCGAGGGTGCTGACGCGGGAGGGCCCGAGCTCGTCCAGGAGGGCGAGCAGCCGAGCCTGCGCGAAGGGCACGTCGAACGACGCGTGCCGGCTGGCCCAGCGCGAGAGTCGCGCGGCCGAGCGCAGCAGGTCGTTGCCCAGGGTGGTCGGTGCGGTCACTCGCTCCAATTTACATAGACAACCTATGTATATCAAGTCGAGGGCGTGCGCTCCCGTGGCACGTCGGTGGGCGTGGCCTCAGACGAGCTGGTGCAGCACGCCGTCCGCGATGTCGGCCAGGTGGTCGAGGTCGGAGAGGTCGAGCACCTGGAGGTAGAGCCGCTCGGCGCCCTCGGCCTCGAACGCCGCGAGCTTCTCCACGACCTCGTCCGGGGAGCCGGCCAGGCCGTTGGAGCGCAGCTCGTCGAGGTCGCGCCCGATGGCGTCGGCCCGGCGACGTAGCGTCGCCTCGTCGCGCCCGACGCAGACGATCTGGGCGGCCGAGCAGGTCAGCGAGCCGGGGTCGCGCCCGGCGTCGGCGGCGACGCCGCGGACCCGTTCGAAGAGCCGGCCGGCGTCGGGCGCCGCCATGAACGGGGCGTTGAACTCGGCGGCATACCGCACGGCGAGGGCAGGCGTGCGTCGCCTGCCGCCACCACCGATGATGATCGGCACGCCGTGCCGCTGGGACGGCTGCACGAGGGCGGGGGAGTCGGTGACGGGGTAGTGGGTCCCGTCGTGGCTGAACGTCGCTCCCGGCTCCGTGGCCCACAGGCCGGTGATGACGGCGAGCTGTTCCTCGAGGCGGTCGAAGCGCTCGCCGAGCGGCGGGAACGGGATGCCGTATGCCGTGTGCTCGGCCTCGAACCACCCCGCGCCGAGTCCCAGCTCGACGCGTCCACCGCTCATCTGGTCGACTCCCGCCACCTGGATCGCCAGGGGCCCGGGGAGGCGGAAGGTGGCCGACGTGACGAGCGTGCCGAGCCGGATCGTCGAGGTCTCCCGGGCCAGTCCGGCGAGAGTCGTCCAGGCGTCGGTCGGTCCGACGCCGCCGTCCCCGCCCATGTGGAGGTAGTGGTCGGAGCGGAAGAAGCCGCTGAAGCCGAGGTCCTCGGCGGCTCGCGCGACGGCGAGCAGGTCGTCGTAGGTGGCGCCCTGTTGGGGCTCGGTGAAGATGCGCAGGTCGACGGTCATGCCGGGTGCAACCACCGGTCAGTCGTGAACAATCCCGTCGACGACGACCTCGAGCATGGGGCGCACGTCGAGCTCGGTGTGGCTCGTGTCGGCGACGCTCGCGACACCGCTCACGAGCCGCATGACGTTGGCGGCGTCGATGCCGGGACGCAGCTGGCCGTCGGCGTCGAGGTGGTCGATGACCCGCCGGTTGGCGTCACTCATGACGCGGCACTTGCGGTACATCGGCGAGGCGGGGTCGTCCATGGCGGCGCAGATCTTGCTCGCGGCGCCACGGTGCAGCGTGATGTGGTCGATGAAGTGCTCGAACCAGCCGAGCAGCATCTGCCGTGCGGGCAGGCCCGTGGCGATCGCCGCGTCCGCGTCGGCGGACACGCGGTCGGTCCAGTCCTGCATCAGGGCGTCGACGAGGGCCTCGCGCGTGGGGAAGTGGCGGTAGAGCGTGCCGGGACCCACGCCGGCCCGCTTCGCGATCTCGTCGAGGGAGGAGTCCGTGCCGCGTTCGGTGAAGACGATGCGGGCGGTCGCGAGGATCTTGTCGTAGTTGCGCCTGGCGTCGGCGCGCATGGGGCGAGGCGATTTCGCGGCATCGTCCTGAGCTGGTCCGTTGGCCGAATCCTCTTCGGTGGCAACAGGTTCCGGCGACGGATCGAGCGTCGCCTTGCCGGCTACGGCAGGCGTCACGAGAAATCTCCCTTGCTAAAACGGAGACAGTCTCCGTATTGTGGGTCAGGCAGAACCGGAGTGGTTCTCCGCTAATCGTAGCGCCGACCGTCGTCACAGAGGAGTCCGGCACCCATGACCACGACGATCCGACCCACCCGACAGGCCCTTCGCGTCCACCGGTCGCACCTGGCCACCACGCACCGCGCCCCGCTCGTCCAGCGCCGAGAGCAGACCGAGGCCGCCGACGGCTCCGGTGCCACGCGCACCCGGGCCCGCGCCTTCACCCCCATGACCCGCGACCCGCTCACCGTCGAGAGCTCGCGCACCCCGTCCGCGGACCACCGGTCCCAGCACCACGAATCCTGAGGTCAGAGATGTCGACCAGCACCACCGCACCACCCGTCTCCCGGCGACCCGAACCCTCGAATGGGGAGCGCGCCGCCCGCAGGGGAGCCATCGGCCTCGGCGTCGTCCTCGTCGCCCAGCTCATGCTCGTGCTCGACGCCACCGTCGTGAACGTCGCGCTCCCGCACATCCAGACCGACCTCGGGTTCACGCCCGCGGGCCTGTCCTGGGTGCTCAACGCCTACACCCTCGCCTTCGGCGGACTCCTCCTGCTCGGTGGCCGCCTCGGTGACGTCCTCGGACGCCTGCGCAGCTTCGAGATCGGACTGGCGATCTTCACCGTCGCGAGCCTGCTCGGTGGCCTCGCCACCTCGCCGGCGTGGCTCATCAGCGCCCGCACCCTCCAGGGTGTCGGTGCCGCCCTCGCCGCGCCGAGCGTCCTCGCGCTCGTGACGACGAGCGCCCCGAACGAGGCCGCCCGCAACCGCGGACTGGCCCTCTTCACGGCGGTGTCGTCCGCCGGCGCCTCGATCGGCCTGCTGCTCGGCGGCGCGCTGACGGACTTCGTCAGCTGGCACTGGACCCTCTTCGTCAACGTCCCGATCGGCGCCGTCGTGCTCGTGCTGGCCCGCCGCTTCGTCACCGAGACCCCGCGCATCAGCGGGCGCTTCGACGTCGTCGGCGCGGTCACCGCGACGCTCGGTTCGGTCGCCGTCGTGCACGGCTTCATCAGCGCCGCCGACCGCGGCTGGACCGCACCGCTGACGCTGGCGTCGTTCGTCGTGGGCCTCTCGCTGCTCGCCCTCTTCGTGCGCACCGAGAGCCGTGTCTCGGCACCGCTGCTGCCGCTCGCGCTCGTGCGCAACCGGACCCGTGGTGGCGCGCTCGTGCTCATGGCGCTCGTCGTCGGCGCCCAGTTCTCGACGTTCTTCCTCGTGACGCAGTACCTCCAGCTCGTCCTCGGCTTCAGCCCGGTCGCGACCGGGGCCGCGTTCCTGCCGCTCAGCCTCGCGATCTTCGCCACGTCGCGGGTCAGCGCCCGCCTCGTCGCCAAGGTGGGTCCGCGCCCGATGCTCCTCGTGGGCACGCTCGGGCTGGCGGCGAGCTTCGTGTGGCTCAGCAGCATCACGACGACGAGCACGTATGCCGGCCACCTCCTCGGTGCGCTCGTGCTCAACGGCGTCTCGGCCGCGCTCGTCTTCATGCCGGTCACGGTCGTCGTGCTCGGCGGCGTCGACCGCGCCCAGGCCGGCACGGTGTCCGGGCTGCTCCAGACGGCCCAGCAGCTCGGCGGCGCCATCGGGCTCGCGGCCATCGTCAGCGTCTACGCCTCGAAGGCCGTCCCGGGGAAGTTCGTGCCCGGCGTCGAGCCGGCCTTCCTGACCTCGGCGACGTTCGCCCTCGTGGCGCTGCTCGTCGCGGCCCTCGTGCTCCGGCCCCGCCCGGCGAGCGCCGTCGCCGAGCCGACCGTGCCGTCCGAGCCGACCGAGCCGACCCGCGAGACGGTCGCCGTCGCCGCCGTGGACGGAGCCGACGCGAGCTGACCCCGTCCCGCGCCTGGAACGGCGAATGGTGCTGCGTCCGGTGGGGTCATCACCCCACCGGACGCAGCACCATCTGCAGCACGATCCCCGCGCGCACCTGCGCTGAAGCGGGACGCCCGGGAACGACGCGACCCCCGCGGCCCGGGTGGGCAGCGGGGGTCGGGCACGCGGCATACGACCGCGGTGGTCGGGTCGCGCGGAAGGCTCAGTGGCCCTGCGGCATCGCCCAGCGGGCGGTCGAGGTGCCCTGCTCCTTGGCGCGCTCGAAGGCCTCGCCGATGATCTTCTCGGCGGCCTCGCGGTTGCCCCAGTCGGAGCCCTCGACGTGCTTGCCGGGCTCGAGGTCCTTGTAGCGCTCGAAGAAGTGCTGGATCTCCTTGAGCGTGAACTCGTTGATGTCGCTGATGTCCTGCACGTCGACGTTGCGCGGGTCGACCGGCACGCAGAGCACCTTGTCGTCGCCGCCGGCCTCGTCGGTCATGTGGAAGACGCCGATCGGACGCGCCTCGACGACGACGCCGGGGAAGACCGGCTCGGGCAGCAGCACGAGGGCGTCCAGCGGGTCGCCGTCCTCGCCGAGCGAGTCCTCGATGTAGCCGTAGTCGGCGGGGTAGGCCATGGGCGTGAAGAGGTAGCGGTCGAGGCGGATCCGACCGGTCTCGTGGTCGACCTCGTACTTGTTGCGCTGTCCGCGCGGGATCTCGATGGTGACGTCGAACTCCACGTCTTCCCCTTCTTCACGGTCTTCGGGTGATGGGTCGGGTGCGGCTCGGGTGCCGGAGCACCGGCCTGCGGCTGACAGAATCGTCCGCGACAGTGTGGCAGCAAGGACCGGCCTTGCGCGAAACAGCCGCGGACGACGGACGGGGGTGACGGGCCATGGCACGAGAGTCAGGGGCTCGTCGGCGCGGACCCCGCCGGACCTACGGCATGGCCGTCGTGTGGTCGGTCGTGACGATCCTGCTGGGGTATGCCGTCCTCGACGTCGCCGACGCCGCGCCCGGTGTGCTGACCCTGCGACCACTGCCGCCGCCCGCGCCCACCGAGTACGTCGCGACGCGCACGCTGCCCCTCGTTCCGCAGCCGACGCCGGCCACGTCGGTCGCCGAGCCGCTGCCGCCGCTGGCCGGCGAGACGGCCGCCCCCTCACCGACCGGCATCGAGCGCGCCCTCGCCGCGGTCCGTGCCGTTCCGGCCCTGCGCGACTCGGCGCTCGTCGTGCGTGACGGGCAGAGCGGCGACGTGCTCCTCGACCAGCGCGGTGACGAGCTGCGCATCCCGGCATCGACGACGAAGCTGCTCTCCGCGGCGGCGATCGGGCGCGCCTTCGCCCCCGGCGAGACGCTGCGCACCGTGGTGCGCGAGGGCGACACGCCCGACGAGATCGTCCTCGTGGCCGGCGGTGACTCGCTGCTCGCGCCGGGCAGGGGTGACCCCCGGGCCGTGGCCGGACGGGCCGGCCTCGGGGACCTCGCCGACCAGGTCGCCTCCGCGCTCCGTGCCCGCGGGACGCGCTCGGTGACGCTCTACGTCGACGAGACCTATGCCGACGGCCCCAGAACCGCACCGACCTGGGCCTCGACGTTCCGCAGCTCGGGCATCACCGGCGCCGTGGCGATGCTCGGGCTGTCGAGCCAGCGCGCCCGCGGTGGTGCGGCCGGGCCCGCCGATCCCGTCCTGTCGGTCCGCACGGCCTTCGCCGGCCTGCTCGACGCGCGGGGCCTCGCCGTGAAGGTCGCCGCCCGCGGGCGGGCGCCCGGCGCACCCGGCTCCCCGATGCCCACGCCGATGCCTACGCCGACCTCCGGCTCGACGCCTCAGACCGCCACGGACTCGACCGCCACGCCCACGACGAGCGCCCCGACGACCGGCCCCGGAGCGGTCCTCGGCAGCGTGGAGTCGGCCCCGGTTCAGGAACAGCTCGCCCTGGCCCTCACCGACAGCGACAACGCCCTGACCGAGATCCTCGCCCGCCAGGCCGCCTACCGCTCCGGGGCGGGCACGGCGTTCGCGGCCGTGGGAGCCTGGGTCGTGTCGCAGGTGGCCGCGCTCGGCCTCGACACGGCCGGGGTCACCCTCTCGGACGCGAGTGGGCTCTCCCGCGAGAACCGGGTGCGTGCCTCCCTCCTGTCCGACGTGCTCGTGCTCGGCTACGACGGCCGCCACCCGGTGCTGCGGCGCGCCCTCGACGGCCTCCCGATCGGCGGGCTGACCGGCACCCTGGCCGACCGGTTCACGGGCGCCGACCACGTCGCGGCGGGCCGGGCCCGCGCCAAGACCGGCACGCTGACCGGCGCCAACGCGCTCGCCGGAAGCGTCGTCGACGACGACGGTCGACTCCTCGTCTTCGTGGGTATGGTCGCCGGAGTGGGAACCAACGACGCTCGGGCGGCGTTGGACCGTCTGGTAGCGGCGATCGCCTCGTGCGGGTGCCGCTGACGGGCCGACAGGGCCGTTCGGGGACCGGGTGGTGACGACGTTCACGACCTCGCCGACGAGCGGTCCGGCCCTCCAGACACCTCGCGCGACGTCGACATCGTCACGGACGGAAAGGGCTGGCATGACCGACACGACCCACCGGACCCCGGAGGACGCCCGCCGTCCTGAACGCGTCGCCGGTGGTGCTCCGGCCGCCTCCGTCGACTACGAGTTCGCCAAGCGCACCGGTCGCGCCATCGTCAACCCGGGCCCCCAGGTCTCCAGCGACGAGGCGGCCGCCATCGTGGCCGACCTGCGCGCCGCCGCGGCCTCCGCCGTCGCCCCGGTTGCCGAGACGAGCGCCCTCACCGCCCCGGCCGGCGCGCCCGACCCGCTCGTCGTCGACCGGGCCGGCTGGATCAGCGCCAACGTCGACTCGTTCCGGTCGATGCTCGACCCCGTCGTCGACAAGCTCAACGCGACGAAGAAGTCCTCGACGAGCGCCACGGCGGCCGCGATCGGCGGCAAGGTCACCGGCGCCGAGATGGGCGGCCTGCTCGCGTTCCTGTCGAGCAAGGTGCTGGGCCAGTACGACCTCGCGCCGGGTGGCACTGCGCGCCTCATGCTCGTCGCGCCCAACATCGTGGCCGCCGAGCGGCGCATGCAGGTCGACCCGACCGACTTCCGCCGCTGGGTCGCCATGCACGAGGAGACCCACCGGGTGCAGTTCACCGCGGTGCCGTGGCTGCGCGACCACATGGTCTCGCGCACCCAGGCCCTCGCGGTCGACCTCGCGCCGACCCCCGAGGACCTCTCCAAGCGCTTCGAGCAGCTGACGAAGAACCTGCCGCAGGTGCTGAGCTCCGGCGAGGGCGTCGGGCAGCTCTTCGCGACGCCCGAGCAGAAGGCCCGGATCGCCGAGCTGACCGCCGTCATGTCGCTGCTCGAGGGCCACGCCGACGTCGTCATGGACGCCGTCGGCCCTCGGGTCATCCCGAGCGTCGACGAGATCCGCCGCAAGTTCGACCAGCGCCGCAACAGCTCGGTCGGCGTCGACCGGCTGCTGCGCAAGCTGCTCGGCCTCGAGGCCAAGATGCGGCAGTACCGCGACGGCGCCGTCTTCGTCCGTGCCGTCACCGACCAGGTCGGCCGCGACGGCTTCAACGCGGTCTGGACCTCGCCCGAGACCCTGCCGCGGGCCGCCGAGATCCTCGAGCCGGACGCCTGGGTGCGCCGGGTCCACGGCTGAGCGATGCGAGGTCCCGCAGACATGCCCGGTCCCGACCCCGCCGTCGCCGCCACCCGTCTCGCGGTGCGTGAGCACCTCGCAGACGTGCCCGAGGGAGGCGTCGTGCTCGTCGCCTGCTCGGGTGGCCCCGACTCGGTGGCGCTCGCCGCCGCCCTCGCCTTCGAGGCGCCGCGTGCCGGGGTGCGTGCCGGTGCCGTCGTCGTCGACCACGGGTTGCAGGAGCGCTCGGCCGAGGTGGCCCGGGACGCCGCGGCGCTCTGTCGCGAGATCGGGCTCGACCCCGTCGAGGTGGTCTCCGCCGAGATCCGCACGAGTGGCGCCGGCCTCGAGGCCGACGCGCGCACCGCCCGCTACGCCGCCCTCGTGGCGACCGCGGACCGGCTCGACGCCTGCACCGTCCTCATCGGTCACACCCGTGACGACCAGGCCGAGCAGGTGCTGCTGGGCCTGTCCCGCGGCTCGGGCGCCCGGTCGCTCAGCGGTATGCCGGTGCGCCGGGACCGCTTCGTGCGCCCGCTCCTCGCCCTGCCGCGCGCCACGACCCTCGCCGCGTGCGCGGCATACGGCATCCACCCGTGGGACGACCCGCACAACAGCGACGACTCGTTCCGTCGGGTCCGGGCGCGGCGGCTGCTCGCCACCCTCGAGTCCGACCTCGGTCCGGGGTTCGCGGCGGCGCTCGCCCGCAGCGCCGACCTGCTCCGCGAGGACGCCGACTACCTCGAGACCCTCGCCGTGAGGGCGCGGGCCGACCTGCCGGCCGGACCGGCCGGCGACGGGATCGACCTGGGCGCGCTGGCGGCCCTGCCGCGGGCGATCCGCACCCGGGTCTGGCGGCTGCTGGCCGCCGAGGCCGGCGCCCCGCTCGCCGACGTCAGCGCCGCCCACGTCGAGTCGCTCGACGCGCTGCTCACGTCGTGGCACGGGCAGGGTCCGCTGCACGTGCCGGGCGGGATCGCCGTCGCGCGCACCGGGGGAGCCATCGTCTTCAGCCCGCTGCGCGAGACCGCCGACGCCTGAGCCCGCGCGCCGGTGCGGTTGAATGGATCCCGCCCCGCACGACCCCGCACCGCCACACATCGAGGAGCCTTCGTGGACCACGAGCACATGGGAGATGACCTGGCCCAGGTCCTGTTCACCGAGGAGCAGATCCAGGCCCGGCTCGCCGAGCTCGCCGCCGACATCTGGAAGGACTACGAGGGCAAGGAGTTCCTCCTCGTCGGGGTCCTCAAGGGTGCCGTCGTCGTCATGGCCGACCTCATGCGCGCCCTGCCCGGCACCGCGCCGATGGACTGGATGGCGGTCTCGTCCTACGGCTCCGGCACGAAGTCCTCGGGCGTCGTGCGCATCCTCAAGGACCTCGACACCGACATCAGCGGCCGCCACGTGCTCATCGTCGAGGACATCATCGACTCCGGCCTGACGCTGTCGTGGATCAAGTCCAACCTCGAGTCGCGCAACCCGGCCTCCGTCGAGATCTGCACGCTGCTGCGCAAGCCCGACGTCGTCAAGGTCGACATCCCCGTCAAGTACGTCGGCTTCGACATCCCCAACGAGTTCGTCGTCGGCTACGGCCTCGACTACGCCGAGAAGTACCGCAACCTGCGCTGCGTCGGCACCCTCGCCCCCCACGTCTACGCCTGAGCCCAGGGAGACCCGTGACCTTCTCGATCGTCGCGCGCCAGGGTGACGCCCACGGCATCGCCGTCGCCAGCAAGTTCCTCGCCGTCGGAGCGGTCGTGCCCGGCGCCCGTCTCGGGGTCGGCGCGGTGGCGACGCAGTCCTTCGCCCGCGTCGCCTACCTCGACGAGCTGCTCGGACGCCTCGCCGCCGGCGAACCCGCCGACGAGGCGCTCGCCGCCGCGACGGCCCTCGACGAGGGTCGCGAGACCCGCCAGGTCGGCGTCGTGGGCGTCGGCTCGGCCGCGACCTTCACCGGCTCGGAGTGCAACGTTTGGGCCGGCGGTGTCGCGCGCGACGAGGGCGACACGGCATACGCCATCCAGGGCAACATCCTCACGGGACCCGAGGTCGTCGAGGAGATGGAGCGGGCCTGGCACGCCACGGCCGGCCAGCCGCTCGCCCGTCGCCTGCTCGCCGCGCTCGTGGCCGGCGACGCCGCGGGGGGCGACTCGCGCGGTCGGCAGGCCGCGGCGATGTATGCCGTCGAGCCGGGTGCCGGCTACGACGCGTGCGGGGTGCTCGCCGACCTGCGGGTCGACGACCACGCCGACCCGGTGACCGAGCTCGGCCGCCTCCTGTCGGACTGGGAGATGTACTTCGGCAAGCCGGAGGACGTCGAGCCGCTCGAGGGCGACCTCGCCGAGGAGGTGCGCGAGCGGCTGGCGCACGCCGGCTTCTCCGACGCCGACGTCGCGACGGCCCTCGCCGACTGGGCGGGCAACGCGAACTACGAGGCCCGGCTCAGCCCCGACGGCATCGACCGACGGGTCCTGGAGGCCCTGCGCGCCACCACGAGCCGCTGACCTCGCGTCCCCGTCCGGAAGGTTGGACGGACGCGTTGGTCACCAGCACGCCGCATGCGGAACACTGGTGGCCCACCGGACGTTGTGCCGGTGGACTAAGTCACCGGACGAGCAGGAGGACCGGGGCCCGACAGGCCCCGCACGTACATGGACGCTAAGCGGATTCTGCGCACACCACTGCTGTGGATCTTGGTCCTCATCAGCGCGCTCGTCTTCGGCATGATGTTCTCCAGCTCCGGGCCGCCCCGGATCGACACGTCCGAGGCGATGAAGCTCATCGCCTCGGGCCAGGTGGAGTCGGCGACGCTGGCCAACAACGAGCAGGTGACCCTGCAGCTCAAGACGCCGTACTCCTCGCCGGACGGCACGGTCAAGGACGCCCAGGCGGTCTACGCGTACTACGTCGACGCACGTGGGGGCCAGGTCGTGGCGGCCCTCGAGAAGGCCAACCCACCCAAGGGCTACACCGACCAGATCGACCAGCAGAGCTGGTTCGGGTCGCTGCTCTTCTCGATCCTGCCGATCATCGTCATCCTCGCGCTCTTCTGGTTCCTCATGGGCCAGATGCAGGGCGGCGGCAACCGCGTCATGCAGTTCGGCAAGTCCCGGGCCAAGCTCGCGACCAAGGACACCCCGAAGGTCACCTTCGCCGACGTCGCCGGCTGCGACGAGGCCATCGAGGAGCTCCAGGAGATCAAGGAGTTCCTCCAGGAGCCCGCGAAGTTCCTCGCCGTCGGCGCCAAGATCCCCAAGGGCGTGCTGCTCTACGGCCAGCCCGGTACCGGCAAGACCCTCCTCGCCCGCGCGGTCGCCGGTGAGGCCGGCGTGCCGTTCTACTCGATCTCCGGCTCGGACTTCGTCGAGATGTTCGTCGGTGTCGGTGCCAGCCGCGTCCGCGACCTCTTCGAGCAGGCCAAGGCCAACGCGCCGGCCATCGTCTTCGTCGACGAGATCGACGCCGTCGGACGCCACCGCGGCGCCGGCATGGGCGGCGGTCACGACGAGCGCGAGCAGACGCTCAACCAGCTGCTCGTCGAGATGGACGGCTTCGACGTCAAGACCAACGTCATCCTCATCGCCGCGACCAACCGCCCCGACATCCTCGACCCGGCCCTCCTGCGCCCCGGCCGCTTCGACCGCCAGATCGCCGTCGACGCGCCGGACATGATCGGCCGCCACCGCATCCTCGAGGTCCACGCCCAGGGCAAGCCCGTCACGGCCGACGTCGACCTGCTGGCCGTCGCCCGCCGGACGCCCGGCTTCACGGGTGCCGACCTCGCCAACGTCCTCAACGAGGCCGCCCTGCTCACCGCCCGCGGCGACAAGAAGGTCATCGACAACGAGGCCCTCGACGAGGCCATCGACCGCGTCATCGCCGGTCCGCAGAAGCGCACGCGCATCATGTCGGCCAAGGAGCGCAAGATCACGGCCTACCACGAGGGCGGGCACGCCCTCGTCGCCGCGGCGCTCAACCACACCGACCCGGTCACCAAGATCACGATCCTCCCGCGCGGTCGCGCCCTCGGCTACACGATGGTCATGCCGATCGACGACAAGTACTCCACGACGCGCAACGAGATCCTCGACCAGCTCGCGTACGCCCTCGGCGGCCGCGTCGCCGAGGAGATCGTCTTCCGCGAGCCGACGACCGGCGCGAGCAACGACATCGAGAAGGCCACGGGCATGGCCCGCAAGATGGTCACCGAGTTCGGCATGTCCGCACGGGTCGGTGCCATCAAGCTCGGCCAGAGCACGGGCGAGGTCTTCCTCGGCCGCGACATGGGTCACCAGCGCGACTACTCCGAGGAGGTCGCCCGCATCGTCGACGAGGAGGTGCGCTCGCTCATCGAGGCCGCGCACGACGAGGCCTACGCCGCCCTCAACGCCAACCGCGACCTGCTGGACCACCTCGTCCTCGAGCTGCTCGAGAAGGAGACGCTCAACGTGCACGAGCTGGCCGAGCTCTTCAAGCCGGTCGTCAAGGCGCCCGAGCGCCCGACGTGGCTCTCCTCGCAGACGCGCCAGCTCGGCGACCGGCCCCCGGTCCTGACCCCGGCCGAGATCGCCGCCCAGAACGGCCAGAACGGGCAGTACGGCGTGGGGGGCCAGAACGGCCACCTGCCGCCGCCGGTCCCGGCCGACAGGCGTCTCGAGGACCAGATCGACGAGGCCGCCTCGGTCGGTGCCCACCCGCTCGCGGAGGAGCACCCCGCCGAGCAGGTCATCGAGGTGCCCGACGACCGACCCGTCAACCCCGACGAGAAGAGCTGACCTGTGGCGATCGACCAGCCGCGTGCCGAGGCGGCCGTGCGCGAGCTCCTGCTCGCCATCGGCGAGGACCCCGACCGTGAGGGCCTCCTCGACACCCCGGGCCGGGTGGCCCGCTCGTTCGCCGAGATCTACGCCGGCCTCGACATGACGGCCGCCGACGTGCTCGGCACGACGTTCGAGATCGACCACCAGGAGCTCGTCATCGTGCGGGACATCGAGCTCTACAGCACGTGCGAGCACCACCTCGTGCCCTTCCACGGGGTGGCGCACGTCGGCTACATCCCGAGCAAGGACGGGCGCGTCACGGGGCTGTCCAAGCTCGCGCGGCTCGTCGAGGTCTTCGCCCGGCGCCCTCAGGTGCAGGAGCGCCTCACGACCCAGATCGCCGACGCGCTCGTCGAGCACCTCGACGTGCAGGGCGTCATCGTCGTCGTCCAGGCCGAGCACCTGTGCATGTCGATGCGCGGCATCCGCAAGCCGGGCGCGAGCACCATCACCTCGGCGGTGCGCGGCCAGCTGCGCGACCCGGCCACTCGAGCAGAGGCCATGGCGCTGATGCTCGAGGGCAACAAGTGACCGTCGGTCCTCCCTCCACGACCCTCACCTGTCCGACCCGCACCGCTCCGCCGGCGCACCGACCCGCGACACAATGGCGCCCATGACTGCGCCTGCTCCCCACCACCGGCCCACGCCCGACGCGACCGAGCTCCTGGCGGTCCGTGACCGCACCCTCGTCATGGGCGTCGTCAACGTCACGCCCGACTCCTTCTCCGACGGTGGGCAGTGGTTCGAGCAGGAGGCGGCGATCGCCCACGGCCGTGAGGTGGTGGCGGCCGGTGCCGACATCGTCGACGTGGGCGGTGAGTCGACGAGGCCCGGCGCCGAGCGCCCGTCCGTCGAGGAGGAGCTGCGTCGCGTGCTGCCCGTCGTGACCGCCCTCGCGGCGGAGGGCGCCGTCGTGTCCGTCGACACGATGCGTGCCTCGGTCGCGCGCGCCGCGGTCGATGCCGGCGCCACCATCGTCAACGACGTCTCCGGCGGGCTCGCCGATGCCGAGATGGTGCCCTGGGTCGCCGCCAACCGGCTCGCGTTCGTGGCCATGCACTGGCGCGGGCACAGCACCGGGATGCAGTCGCTCGCGGTCTACGACGACGTCGTCGAGGACGTCGTGCGTGAGCTGGCGCAGCGCCGGGACGCCCTCCTCGAGGGTGGCATCGACGAGGACCTCCTCGTGCTCGACCCGGGTCTGGGCTTCGCCAAGAACGCCGACCACAACTGGGCGCTCATGGCGGCGCTGCCCGCGCTGCACGAGCTCGGCCTGCCCGTCCTGCTCGGTGCCTCGCGCAAGACCTTCCTCGGCCGGCTCGGCCGGCCCGAGGGCGCCGAGCCGCGCCCACCCGCCGAGCGGGACGTCGAGACCACCGCGACCTCGGTCATGGCGGCCATGGCCGGCCTGTGGTGCGTGCGGGTCCACGACGTCGCCTCGACCGTGCGCGCACTCACCGTCGTCCAGGCCGCGCTCGAGCACGCCCCCGAGGACCTCGAGGATATCGAGGACCTCGACGCGCTCGAGGACCTCGGCCGATGACCGACCGCATCGTCCTGCAGGGCGTCTCGGCCCGCGGCAACCACGGCGTGCTCGACGTCGAGAAGCGCGACGGCCAGACCTTCCTCGTCGACGTGACGATGGCGTGCGACCTCGAGCGCGCCGGGCGCACCGACGCCCTGACGGCCACCGTCAACTACGCGGAGGTCGCCGCCGACGTCGTCGCCCGCATCACCGGACCGTCCTTCGACCTCATCGAGCGGCTCGCCGAGGTCATCGCCGACGACGTGCTGCGCCACGACCTCGTCGAGTCCGTCGAGGTCGTCGTGCACAAGCCCGAGGCGCCCGTCGGGCATCCCTTCACCGACGTGCAGGTGCGCCTCGAGCGCACCAACGCCGCGCACGTGACGATCGCGCTCGGTTCGAACCTCGGCGACCGCGGGCAGACGCTCGGCGCCGCCGTCCGGGCGCTGCGTGACCTGCCCGGTCTCACCGTCACGGCGGTGTCGGCGATCGTCGAGACCGACCCCGTGGGTGGGCCCGAGCAGCCGCCGTACCTCAACGCCGTGGCCGTGGGCCGCGCCACCTCTGCGCCGGCGGAGCTGCTCGCGGCGCTGCACGCCATCGAGGCCGAGCACGGCCGTACCCGCGAGGTGCGTTGGGGCGCAAGGACGCTCGACCTCGACCTCATCCAGTACGGCACGCCCGGCAGCTCGCGCGAGGTCGTCAGCGACGATCCCGCGCTGCTGCTGCCGCACCCCCGTGCGCACGAGCGGGCCTTCGTCCTCGTGCCGTGGACCGACGCCGACCCCCGGGCGAGCCTGCGCGTTGCGGGCGGACGCGACGGCCTCCGTCCGGTGGTCGACCTGCTGGCCGACCTCGACCGATCGGGCGTGCGACCCGGTCCCCGATGGGAGCAGCAGTGAGACCACACTCCGGCATCCGCGTCACGACGCTCGTGCTCGCGGGACTGGCCATGACCGTGGTCGCCTGGCTCGTGCTGCGCTGGATGGCCTCGGGCGGCAGCCCCGTGCCCGATCCCGGGTGGATCGGGGCGGTGGCCATGCTCGTCCTCGGCGCCGGGCTGGTCCTCGCCGGTTGGCGGGTGCGCCGGGTCCGCGACGGCCGGCCCGACCCCGCGGTGACGCCGCTGCGCGCCGCCCGGACGCTCGTGCTGGGCCAGGCGGGGGCGCTCACCGGTGCGGTGCTCGTCGGGTGGTATGCCGCGAACGCCCTCGTCCTGCTGCCCGACGGTGACGTCGACTCGCAGCGCAGCCGCATCTGGCTGTTCGCGCTCCATGCCGTCGTGGCGCTGCTGCTCGCCGTCGCCGGCATGGTCGTTCAGGCCTGGTGCCGGCTGCGACCGCGCGACGACGAGGACCAACCCCAGGCCTGACGGGTCGAGCGGCGCGTCAGGTGGTGCCGGCGACGGTGACCGTCGAGGTGGGCGCGGGCTTCGTCGTAACCGTCGGCGGCTGGGGCGGACCGTCGGGAGTCGTCGTGCGGACCGGCCACGGCGGCGGGATCGTGTCGACGGTGTCCTCGTCGGAGCAGGCCGCGGCGACGGTGATCGTGGCCGTGATGACGGCGACGGCCACGGCACGCACCACGGTCGCGCGCGTGGGCCGGGCAGACGGCATACGACCCATCACTTGTCGACGTCCCCGACGACGAAGAACATCGAGCCGAGGATCGCGACCATGTCGGCGATGAGCTGGCCCGGGAGCATCTCGCTCAGCACCGAGACGTTGTTGAACGACGCCGAGCGCAGCTTGAGCCGCCACGGCGTCTTCTCGCCGCGCGAGACGAGGTAGTAGCCGTTGAAGCCCAAGGGATTCTCGGTGGCGCAGTAGATCTCGCCCTCGGGCACCTTGAGCACCTTGGGCAGCTTGACGTTGATCGGGCCCTGCGGCAGCTGGACCAGCCGGTCGAGGCAGGCCTGTGCGAGGTCGAGCGAGACGTGCACCTGCTCCAGCAGCACCTCGAGGCGCGCGAGGCAGTCGCCGGCCGTGCGGGTCACGACGCGGCCGGGACCCCTGTCGCCGAAGAGCTCGCCGTAGGCGAGGTAGGGCGCGTCGCGGCGCAGGTCGACGTCGAGGCCGCTGGCGCGCGCGATGGGGCCCGAGACGCCGTAGGCCTCGACCATGGCCCGCGACAGGACGCCGACCCCCCGCGTGCGTGCCTCGAGGATCTCGTTGCCGACGATGAGTCGCTCGAGGTCGGGAAGTCGCTTGCGCACGTTGGCGATCGCCTTGTCGACGCGCCCCATCCAGCCGGCGGGGAGGTCCTCCTTGAGCCCGCCGACGCGGTTGAACATGTAGTGCATGCGGCCGCCCGAGACCTCCTCCATGACGGCCTGGAGCTCCTCGCGCTCGCGGAACGCGTGGAACACGGGCGTGATGGCGCCGAGCTCGAGCGGGTAGCTGCCGAGGAACATCAGGTGGTTGAGCACGCGGTTGAGCTCGGCGAGGGCGGTGCGCGCCCAGACGGCCCGCTCGGGCACCTCCATGCCGAGCATCTGCTCGACGCCGAGCACGACGCCGAGCTCGTTGGAGAAGGCGCTGAGCCAGTCGTGGCGGTTGGCCAGGACGATGATCTGGCGGTAGTCGCGCACCTCGAAGAGCTTCTCGGCGCCGCGGTGCATGTAGCCGACGATCGGCTCGGCGCTGACGATGCGCTCGCCGTCGACGACGATGCGCAGCCGGAGGACGCCGTGCGTCGCGGGGTGCTGCGGGCCGATGTTGAGCACCATGTCGGCGGTCGCGAGACCACCCGCACCGATGCCGACGGTGAGCTCCCGCCCCTGCCGCGCGCCCGGGCCGGCGCCGTCGTCGCCGGGGGCGCCACCCACGGGCGGGGTGTCCGTCGGGCTGCTCACGGAGTCGACCCTACGTGGCTCATGCGCCCGAGTATGCCGTGCGCACGCTCGTGCCCGTCACCGACCGCTTGCGGACCCGGACCGGTCGGCCTCGCGGCCGCGCAGGAGGAGGAAGCCACCGACCCCGAGGAGCACGACGGTCCCGACGATGGTGAGCAGGATCGGCACGAGCAGCGAACCCTGGCCGTCGTCGGTGGCGGAGACGGGCCTGACGTGGACCGTGGCGCCCGCCGTGGCCGTCGACCCGTCGAGCCCGACCGTCGCGTGGAACGAGAACGTGCCGGTGACGGGATGCCCGTCGTCGGAGGTGACGCGGTACGACACCGTGTAGTCGCCACCGGGCGCCGTGGGCGCGATCGCCTGCGTGACCTCGCGGCCGGAGATCGTCGGGGCACCGGACGAGGCGGTCCCCGAGGGGCCGGTCACGACGACCTGGGCGCCGATCGCCAGCGGCGCCTCGGCGAAGGTGAGCACCACCGACCCGGGCAGCTTCGCGACGGTGGTGCCGTCGGCGGGGTCGGTCCGTTCGAGCACGTCGTGGGCGAAGGCCGTGGACGGCAGGGCCACGAGGAGTCCGAGGGCGAGCAGCGCTGAGGCGAGACGACGCATGCCGTTCAGGCTACGTCGTGCCCCCGGACGCGTTTCACCGCCCACCAGAAGCCACCGAAACCGTCGCGGTCGAGCAGCCGGGCCTCGGCACCGGCGCGGCCCAGGGCAGCGACGTAGGCGAGCGGGTCGGTGCTCGCCAGCGCGTGCGGGGGCGTGGCGCCGGTCAGCCCCAGTGCCCGGAGCGCCTCGCGCTGGGTGCGCACGTCGTCCGCGTCGAGGGTGTCCATCGCGACGTGGGCCGTGACGTCGCACGAGCCGTCGGGCACGGGCACCGTGAGCCGCCCGCCCGCGTATGCCGTGAGCGTGCCCGCGGACGGCCGTGACGCCGCCGTGTGGCCGTAGTCCACGGCGACGAGCGTGCCGGAGTCGACGCGCGAGACGAGGTCGGCCCAGGCCTCGTCACGGGAACGGCCGATCTCGAGGCGGTCGCCGGGAGCGGTCGTGGGCCAGTGGGCGGTCGCCCACCGGTGGTCGGCTGCCCCGAGCGGTGCGCCGAGCGACTCCGCGCCGGTCGTGGGGTCGACGAGGACCTCGCGGGCGGTGCCGTCGGCGTCGACCTCGGCCACGGTGCAGGGCACGACGTCGAGCCACTCGTGGGCGATGACGAGGGCGTCACGCAGCCCGGTCAGCTCCGGCGGCAGGCCGGAGCCGCCGGGGGAGCGGATCCACTCGACCCGGTCGTCGAGCCCCTCGGGCCGGTCGACGACGTCCACCGCCACCACGCGAGTGCCTGCCGCGACCCCGGCCCCGGCCTCCCCACGTCGAGTGGGCACCTCCCCACGTCGAGTGGGCACCTCCCCACGTCGAGTGGGCACTTCGGCACGCGCGCCGTCGGGTGACAGGGCCGAGTCGACGGATGGCGGAGCTGCCGCACCGGCCGACGACGACGCGAGGGCCTCGACGAGGTGGGTCGCGAGCTCGCCGCGCCCGGCCCCGACGTCGACGACGACACGGACCGGACGGTCGGGGAGCGCGAGGAGAGCGCGGGCGAGCACGGCCCCGGTGGGACCGTGCGCGGCGGTCGTGAAGTGCGCGGCCGGACCACCGCGGGTGACGTAGAAACCGTGGCCCACGGCATACAGCCCCTCGTGCCACGCGTCGCGCCAGGGAACGGGATCCACGTCCGCCGACTGTAGGCGATAGCGTGCCGTGGGTGAGCACCCCGCACGAGCGTCCCGCGCGCTTCGACGTCGGCGTCGTCGGCGCCGGGCGCGTCGGAGCCGTCCTCGGAGCCGCTCTGGCCCGCGCCGGACACGTCGTGACGGGCGTCTCCGCCGTCAGCGAGCAGAGCCTCGAGCGCGCGGCGACCCTCCTGCCGGGCGTCCCCGTCAAGCCGATCCCGGACGTCGTGGCCGGCGCCCACCTCGTGGTGCTGGCGGTGCCCGACGACGCGCTCGCCGACCTCGTCGCCGGGCTCAGTGCCACCGGGACCTTCACCCCGGGGCAGCTCGTCCTGCACACGTCCGGAGCCCACGGGATCTCGGTCTTCGAGGCTGCCGCTGACAGCGACATCGTGCCGCTCGCGATCCACCCGGCCATGACGTTCACGGGTACCTCGCTCGACCTCGAGCGCCTGCACGACTGCTGCTTCGGCGTCACCACGGTCGACCTGGCCCGTCCCCTCGCCGAGGCGCTCGTCATCGAGATGGGCGGCGACCCGGTGTGGATCGCCGAGGAGGACCGCGTCACCTACCACGCGGCCCTCGCCCACGGGTCGAACCACCTCGTCACCCTCGTCGCGCAGTCGATGCAGCTGCTCGGCGAGGCAGGCGTGGAGGACCCGGCCCGCGTCCTCGAGCCGCTGCTGTCGGCCGCGCTCGCCAACACGCTCCAGCGGGGTGACGCAGCCCTCACCGGTCCGGTCGCCCGTGGCGATGCCGGTACCGTTGCCGGGCACGTCGCGCTGCTGCGCAAGGTCGCCCCGGACATCCGCCCGACCTACCTCGCCCTGGCCCGCGCGACGGCGCAGCGGGCACTGCTCAGCGGACGCCTTCGCGCCTCCGACGCCGACCCGCTGCTCGAGCTGCTCGCGCACGAGGAGGACCAACCGTGACTGACACCACCGCGCCGGCCCTGACGCCGCCGACCCGGCCAGCGACCCCGCCCGCGACGCCGCCCGCGACGCCCGTGGTGGCGCGCACCCGCGACGAGCTGCGTGAGGCGCGGTCGGCGCTCGACGACGGTGACGTCGCCGTCGTCATGACGATGGGCGCCCTGCACGAGGGCCACGCGACGCTCATCCACCAGGCGCGCCAGGCCCACCGCCACGTCGTCGTGACGATCTTCCTCAACCCGCTGCAGTTCGGGCCCAAGGAGGACCTCTCGCGCTACCCGCGCACCTTCGACGCCGACCTCGAGATCTGCACGGCCGCCGGGGTCGACCTCGTCTTCGCGCCGACACCGGACGTCATCTACCCGGACGGCGACCCCGGGGTGCGGGTGTCCGCGGGACCGCTCGGCGACGTCCTCGAGGGGCAGGCCCGCCCCGGGCACTTCGACGGCATGCTCACCGTCGTCGGCAAGCTCATGCACCTGACCCGGTGCAGCGCGGCCTACTTCGGGCAGAAGGACGCCCAGCAGCTGCTCCTCATCCGCCGCATGTGCCGCGACCTCGACTTCCCCGTGCGCGTCGTCGCGGTGCCCACCGTGCGCGAGCCCGACGGCCTGGCGATGTCGAGCCGCAACACCTACCTCACCGCCTCCGACCGTGAGACGGCCCTGTGCCTCTCGGCCGCCCTGCGCGCCGGCGCCGAGGCCGCCCCGGAGGGCCCGTCGGCGGTCCGCCGCGCCGCCCGCGCCGTGCTCGTGCGCGAGCCGCTCGCCCTCGTCGACTACCTCGTGCTCGTCCACCCGGACACGCTCGAGGACGTGCCGGAGTGGTACCGCGGAGAGGCCCTGCTCGCGGTGGCGGGCCGAGTCGGCACGACCCGTCTCATCGACAACCTGCCCGTCCTCGTGGGCCCCGGCGGCGGTGCGCTCGAGACGTTCACCCAAGCCTGATCGCCGCCGGGCGCCCTTGTCCCACTGAGCCGTCCACGCTCTCCGACGCACGAAGGAACAGCACCGTGCAGCGTTTCATGCTCCACTCGAAGATCCACCGGGCCAGGGTGACGCAGGCCGACTTGCACTACGTCGGCTCGCTGACGATCGACCGCGACCTGCTCGACGCCGCCGACCTCTGGCCCGGTCAGCAGGTCGACGTCGTCGACGTCGACAACGGCAACCGCCTCACGACCTACGCCATCGAGGGCGAGCGCGGCACCGGCATCGTGTGCATCAACGGCGCGGCCGCGCGGCTCATCTCGCCGGGTGACACGGTCATCATCATCGCCTACGCCGCGATGGACGATGCCGAGGCGCGCACCTTCGAGCCGAGGGTCGTCTTCGTCGACGAGCACAACCGGACGGTCGAGGTGGGGCACGATGCAGGGGATGTGCCCGACGGGTTCGGTCTCCTGACCTCCGCCGTCACGGAGCGCCACCACGACTACCAGCACGACCACCAGCACGAACACCAGCACGAACACCAGCACGAACACCAGCACGACCACCAGGACTGAGAGGCCAGGCGTATGCCGCAGAGCGGGCTACCCGACGTGACCGTCCCCCGGCGGTTGCGTGCCCCCGCACCGGGCTGGACGGCCACCGCCGACGTCATCGTCGTGGGCTCCGGCGTCGCCGGCCTCACGACCGCGCTCCGGCTGCGGCGTCGCGTCGACCGCGTGCTGCTCGTGACGAAGACGGTGCTCGACGAGGGCTCGACCGCCTGGGCGCAGGGCGGCATCGCGGCGGTCATGTCACCGGAGGACAGCCCCGCCGAGCACATCCACGACACGCTCGTCGCGGGCGTCGGCCTCTGCGACGTCGACGCCGTCGAGGCGCTCGTGCGCGAGGGCACCGACGCGGTCTGGGACCTCATCGCCCTCGGGGCGGAGTTCGACCGCGGCGACAGCGGCGGCCTGTCGCTGACCCGTGAGGGCGGCCACCACCGCGACCGCATCCTGCACGCCGGCGGTGACGCCACCGGGCGCGAGATCAGCCGCGCCCTCATCGCAGCCCTCGACCGGGTGCGCGACGACCCGGGCATCGAGGTCATCGAGCACGCCCTCGTCGTCGACCTGCTGACCGACGCCGACCAGCGCGTCTGCGGCGTGACCCTCCACGTCATCGGGGAGGGGCAGGTCGACGGCGTCGGGGCCGCGCACGCACGGGCCGTCGTGCTCGCCACCGGTGGACTCGGCCAGATCTACGCCTCGACCACCAACCCGTCCGTCGCGACCGGCGACGGGATGGCCGCCGCGCTGCGGGCCGGCGCCGTGCTCGCCGACCTCGAGTTCGTCCAGTTCCACCCGACGGTGCTGTGGCTCGGCGAGGGCTCACGGGGCCAGCAGCCGCTCATTTCCGAGGCGGTCCGTGGCGAGGGCGCCTTCCTCGTCGACGAGGCGGGGGAGCGGTTCATGCAGGGCCAGCACCCGCTGGCCGACCTCGCGCCGCGCGACGTCGTGGCCCGGGCCATCATCGCCCGCATGCGCGAGACCGGCACCGACCACGTCTACCTCGACTGCCGCCACCTCGGCGCCGAGTTCCTCGAGCAGCGCTTCCCGTCGATCGTCCAGCGCTGTCGCGAGCTCGGGTTCGACCCGGCCACGCAGCTGCTGCCCGTCGCACCGGCCCAGCACTACGCGAGCGGCGGGGTGCGCACCGACCTGCGCGGCCGCTCCTCGCTCGAGGGCCTCTACGCGTGCGGCGAGACCTCGTGCACCGGGGTGCACGGCGCCAACCGCCTCGCCTCCAACTCCCTCCTCGAGGGGCTCGTCTTCGCCCGCCGCATCGCCGACGACCTCACGGCCCGCCTCGCTGCGGGTGAGCTGCCCGAGGCGACGCCCGTCGCGGCGGAGGGTGAGCCCGAGCTGATCCGCGGCAAGCGGCGCCTCGACGTCCAGCGCGCCATGACGGCGGGCTCCGGCACGGTGCGCTCGGCCGGCTCGCTCGCCGCGACGCAGGAGACCCTCGCCGCCCTCGCAGCCCGGGCCGTCACCGACGCGGCCGACAAGCAGGGCGGTCCCAAGAGCTGGGAGACGACCAACCTGCTCCACCTCGGACGCGCGCTGACGTATGCCGCCGCGTTGCGTGACGAGACCCGTGGCGGTCACGTGCGCGAGGACTTCCCGGCCCGTGACGACGCGCACTTCCTGCACCACGTGCACCTTGAGCGCGCCGCTTCGGGGGTGCTGGAGGCGACGGTGGTGCCCGTGCCACGGGCCAACCTCGTCGGTCTCGACCTCGACGGCTCGGTGCCGCTGGACGTGCTCGACGAGGACCGCGTGGACGGCACGGTGACCACGGGACACGCTGGACGGCATACGCAACCGGCTGGGACGAAGGAGAAGCAGTGAGTGGCGACGGCCTGAGCGGGTTCCCGCACGAGTGGGCGCAGGAGCTCGTCGCGGTGGCGCTGCGCGAGGACCTCGGCCCGGAGGGCGTCGACGTGACGACCCTGGCGACGATCCCCGCCGACCAGACGCGCACGGCCGAGATCGTCGCGCGGGCGCCCGGCGTCGTCGCGGGCGTGCCGGTCATCGCCCTCGTCCTCGCCGCGGTCGCTCAGGAGGTCGGCGGCGACGTGCCGACGGTCGAGGTCGTGAGCGGCGACGGTGCCCGGCTCGAGCGCGGCGACGTCATCGCGCGGCTCACCGGCCCGACGCAGGTGATCCTCGTGGCCGAGCGGACGATCCTCAACATCCTGAGCAGGCTGTCGGGCGTGGCGACGCACACGCGGCGCTGGGCGGACGCGCTCGAGGGCACTCGGACGATGGTCCTCGACACGCGCAAGACGACACCCGGCCTGCGCTGGCTCGAGAAGTACGCCGTGCGCTGCGGCGGCGGCACGAACAAGCGCATGGGCCTCTACGACGTCGCGATGATCAAGGACAACCACAAGCTCGCGGCCGGCTCGGTGGCGGCGGCATATGCGCTCGTGCGCGACCGGTTCCCCGACGTCGACGTCCAGGTCGAGGTGACGACACCGGCCGAGGCGCAGGAGGCCTACGAGGCCGGCGCGCGCTTCATCATGTGCGACAACATGACGGTCGACGTGCTCGGCCGGACCGTCGAGCTGCTCCGCGCCGCAGGCGAACCCGTCGAGATCGAGGCCACCGGCGGCCTGACCCTGGAGGTGGTCCGCGAGTATGCCGGCACGGGCGTCGACTACGTCTCGGTCGGTGGCCTGACGCACAGCTCACCCATCGTCGACATCGCCCTCGACCTCACCGACTGACGGGTCAGAAGCGGCGGTGCCAGAGGTTGACGGCGTAGTCGACGCCCGTCGCGTCGGGGTGCTCGGCGAGGATGAGGTCGGCGTGCTCCGGCGCGAACTCGATCCCGACGACGGCCTCGAAGTCCTCGCGCGAGTCGAACTCCCAACGGATGTCGAGCTGCTCGCGCTCCCAGCCCTGTCGCTGCCAGAAGCGCTCGACGGCGCGCGGGTCGTAGGAGGGCAGCGCCCGCCGGAACCACTGGCCGAACGTCGACCGGGTCGCGTCGTTGTCGATGACGAACGCCGCCCCACCTGGTCGCATGACGCGGTCGAGCTCGGCCAGCCCCGGCTCGCATCCTGGTCCGAAGAAGTAGGCCCACCGCGCGTGCGCGACGTCGAACGAGTCGTCGGGCACTCCGATCGCATCTGCGCCGTCCTCGCGGACCGAGACGGACGGCATACCCGAGATGCGTTGTGCCGCAAGCGAAGCCAGTGGCGGGTGCGGCTCGACACCGAGGACCGAACGGGCGTCGCGGGCGAAGAACGGCAGGTGGTAGCCGGTGCCGCACCCGACGTCGAGGACGTCGCGTCCTGACCAGTCGAGCACGGCGCGCATCGCGTCCTCGATGACGTGGGCGCGGTCGACGCCGCGGTTCTCGACCTCGTAGACGTCGGGCGTCTCCCAGATGTTGGGGGACGGGATGATCTCGCTCATCGTCGGCTCACTTCCCGCGCTGCGCCTCGATCGTGGCGGGGTGCACGAGCAGCGGGAGCAGCTTGCGCACGCCGCGGGCGCGGACGGCCTTGACCTGGGCGAGGTGCGCCTCGGCGCGGATCGCCAGCTCGGCGTAGGCCAGCGGCCCCATGAGCTCGGTCAGCTCGGGCGCGTTGGAGCGGTAGACCGGCTCGCGGCCGACGTGCGCCTCGGAGTTGCCCGAGCAGTACCAGTCGAGGTCGTGGCCACCGGGACCCCACCCGCGACGGTCGTACTCGGTGATCGTCACCTCGAGGTAGCTCGTGTCGTCGGGCAGCTCGACGGTGCGGAAGGTGCGCCGGATCGGCAGCTGCCAGCAGACGTCGGGCTTGAGCGTGTGCGGCTCGACCCCGGTCAGGACGGCGTGCTGGTGCAGCGCGCAGCCGGCGCCCGCGGGGAAGCCGGGACGGTTGAGGAAGATGCAGGCACCGTCGACGACCTTCGTCTTGCGCGCGCCGTCCTCCTTCTCGGTCCAGTCGTCCTTGCTGCCGGTGGCGCGGCCGACGGAGTGGTACTCCCACTCGTCCTCGCCGAGCTCCGCGACGGCCTTCTCGACCCGCTTCCAGTCGTCCTTGTCCGTGAAGTGCGCTCCGAGCGTGCAGCACCCGTCGTCGGGCCGCCCGGCGTAGATGCCCTGGCAGCCGCTGCCGAAGATGCACGTCCAGCTGCTCGTCAGCCACGTGAGGTCGCAGCGGTAGCGCTGGTTGCTGTCGGCGGGGTCGGCGAACTCGACCCAGACGCGGGGGAGGTCCAGAGGTGCTTCGGCCACCGACTCACCCTATGCCGCCGAGGATTCCACCGCGTCGACGACGCCCACCCCGTGGATGGCGCGTCGGCGGCGTGAACCCGATCGCGTATGCCGTGTCCTGCCTC
The DNA here is from genome assembly GCF_007991735.1 of Terrabacter aerolatus. Classification (GTDB taxonomy): domain Bacteria; phylum Actinomycetota; class Actinomycetes; order Actinomycetales; family Dermatophilaceae; genus Terrabacter; species Terrabacter aerolatus. Next base: position 37,175 of record NZ_BJYX01000022.1, read on the forward strand.
CCACCGGCCCGCGGGCGTACGCTGGCGGTGGCGTCCAGGTCGCCTCCGGTGCGCGGGAAGGGGCTCAGCCTCCCTGGGGCGGAACAGCACGCGGTCCGACCTCCTTTCGGCCCGATGAGCGCACGCGGGCACGACGAGAGGAGGCCGTCATGGCCCTGTCCCTGCCCGCCAACCCCGACCTCGAGCACCTGCGCCGCGAGGCGCGCCGGCTCCAGCGGGCCGTCCGCTCCGGCCGGCCACGTGCGGTCGGCGACGTCGAGCGGCACCATCCAGAGGGTGCTCCTGCCGACGCCACGACCTTTGCCCTGTCAGATGCCCAGCTCGTCGTGGCGCGTCGCCTCGGGTTCGCGAGCTGGCCGCGGCTGCGTGCGTACCTCGCTGCGGCGGCCGACCTGAGCCGCGACCCTGCTGCCCTCGACCCGGCGTCCGAGGAGGCCGACGAGACCGACGAGGCCGACGAGGCCGACGAGGCCGACGAGGCCGACGAGACCGACGAGACCGACGAGGCCGACGAGGCCGACGAGGCCGACGATGCTCACGGCGCCGGGATCGGCGAGTCCGCCTCTCTCGCCTCTCCCGCCGCTCTCGTAGCGGCGCTCGCCTGCCTGACCTACACCGACCGCGACGATCCCGACCGCTGGATCCGGTCCGCGCGGCTGCTCGCGCACGAACCGGGTCTCGTCGACCGCGACGTCTTCGTCGCAGCAGCGGCCGGCGACGCGCGCGCCGTCCGGGCGCACGTCACCGCAGACCGCGGAGCTGCGACCCGGGAGGGTGGGCCGTTCCGGTGGCCACCGCTGCTCTACCTCGTCTACTCACGGCTGCCGCAGGTCGACGCCGTCGGCTCCGCGCGCGTCCCGCTCGATGCCGGTGCCGACCCCGACAGCGGCTACCTCTGGCAGGGGCTGCCCACCGCGTTCACGGCCCTGACCGGCGTGTTCGGGGAGGGCGAGATGGGGCCGGGTCGCCAGCCCCGGCACCCGCAGTGGCGGGCACTCGCCGAGCTGCTCCTCGAGCGCGGCGCCGACCCCAATGACCGGCAGGCGCTCTACAACCGGATGTTCGGGCGCGACGACAGCCATCTCGAGCTGCTCCTCGCGCACGGCCTGGGCCGTCCCTCCTCCGAGGTCTGGGCCCGTCGCACGGGCGAGCCCGCCGAGACGATCGCGGAGATGATCGCCCGGCAGGTCGACTGGGCCCGGGACCACGGCCTCACCGACCGCCTCGCCCTGCTCGTCGACCACGGCGTGGCCGACGCCGCGGTGCTGGAGGGGCTGCCGCGTCCACGAGTGCCTCGGGGCAGGACCGCCCTGCACCAGGCGGCGTTCATGGACGACGTCGAGCAGGTGCGTCTGCTGCTGGCGGACGGGGCCGACCCGGAGGCGCGCGACGACGTGCACGGCACTCGGCCCTACGACTGGGCGGTCTGGGCCCGCGCCGACGGCGCCGCGGCGGTGCTGCGTGAGGTCACCACACGGCATACGCGAGGAGTCCCCGACGGCGAGGGCTAGCGTGGGCCCATGACGCCGAGGGCCAGCAGCGAGCCGACGCCGAAGGGGCGGGGGCGCCGCCCGGGTGGCGTCGACACGCGGGCGGCCATCGTCAGCTCGGCCCGGAAGTCCTTTGCTGCCAAGGGTTACGACAAGTCGAGCCTGCGCGGCATCGCCCGTGACGCCGGGGTCGACCCGGCGCTCGTGCACCACTACTTCGACGGCAAGGCGGCGCTCTTCGCCGAGACGATGGCCGTGCCGGTCAACCCCGCCGAGCTCATCGAGCACGTGCTCGACGGCGGTCGGGAAGGGCTGGGGCGGCGGCTCGTCGAGACGTTCCTGACGGTCTGGGAGCCCCCCGAGCGCCGCGAGGCCCTTGTCGCCCTCGTGCGCTCGGCGATGACGAGCGACGAGGCGGCGCGGATGCTGCGCGAGTTCCTCGGGCGCGAGGTCTTCGGGCGGCTGGCGGCCTCGGCGGGCGCGGAGGACGCGCAGCTGCGCGGCGCGCTGGCGGCCTCGCAGATGATCGGGGTGGTCATCGCGCGCTACGTCGTGCGCGTCCCGGGCCTGGTCGACGCGAGCCGCGACGAGCTCGTCGACCGGCTCGGCCCGGTCCTGCAGGGCTACCTGGTGGACGGTTCGGTCGCACCGGAGTAGATTTCATCACATGATGAATAACAGTGGTCCGGCGGTCGCCGTGAGCGGCCTGCAGGTCGTGCGCGGCAGGCGTCGGGTCATCCCGGGCCTCGACCTCGAGATCCCCGGCGGCCAGGTCGTCGGCCTGCTCGGCCCCTCCGGCTCGGGCAAGTCCACGCTCATGCGCTGCATCGTCGGCGTCCAGGTCGTCGAGTCGGGCACCGTGACGGTGCTCGGCCACCCCGCGGGCTCGGCCGTGCTGCGCGACCGCGTCGGCTACGTCACCCAGAGCCCCAGCGTCTACGCCGACCTCAGCGTGCGCGACAACGTCACCTACTTCGGCCGAGCCGTCGGACTGAGGGGCGCCGAGCTGCGTGAGGCCGTCGACCGCACCCTGGCCGAGGTCGACCTCACGTCCTACGCCGACCAGCTCGTCCAGGACCTCTCCGGAGGCCAGGAGTCGCGCGTCTCCCTCGCTGCGGCGCTCGTCGGGCGGCCGAGCCTGCTCGTGCTCGACGAGCCGACCGTGGGACTCGACCCGGTGCTGCGCCGCGACCTCTGGGACCTCTTCCGGCACCTCGCCGACCGCGGCCACTCGCTCGTCGTGTCGAGCCACGTCATGGACGAGGCGACCCGCTGCGACCGCCTCGTCCTGCTCCGCGAGGGGAGGGTGCTCGCCGACGTCACACCCGCCGAGCTGCTCCAGCAGACCGGTGCCGTCGACGCCGACGCCGCCTTCCTCGCGCTCATCGACGCCGAGACGGCCAGGACTGCCGGCTCCGGTGAGAGGAGCGCGTCATGAACGCCGCGCTCACCGTCGCCACCTCGGGGCGCGTGCTGCGCCAGGTGCGCACCGACCGTCGCACCATCGCGCTCATCATCGTCGTGCCGTGCGTCCTGCTCGGGCTGCTCGCCTGGATCTACGACGGCACACCGGTCTTCGACGCGATCGGGCCCGCCCTGCTCGGCGTCTTCCCGATGATCGTCATGTTCATCGTCACCTCCGTCGCCACCCTTCGCGAACGCCAGACCGGCACGCTCGAGCGCCTCCTGACGACGCCGATGGGCAAGGGCGACTTCATGATGGGGTATGCCGCCGCGTTCGGTGCGCTCTCCACCGTGCAGGCCCTGATCGCAACGGGATTCGCCGTGTGGGTGTGCGGTCTGGACGTGGCCGGGCCGCTGTGGCTCCTCGTCGTGGTCGCCGTCTTCGACGCCGTCCTCGGCACGGCGCTCGGGCTCCTCGCGAGCGGCTTCGCGCGCACCGAGTTCCAGGCCGTGCAGTTCATGCCCGCGTTCCTGCTGCCCCAGTTCCTGCTGTGTGGTCTGCTCGTGCCCCGGGACCAGCTGCCGACGGTGCTCGAGTGGGTGAGCAACGTCCTCCCGCTGTCCTACGCCGTCGACGCGATGAAGGAGATCGCGAGCAACGCCGACCCCGTGACCGCCGTGCTCGGCGACCTCGGCGTCGTCGCGGCCTTCATCGCCGGTGCGCTCGCCCTCGCCTCGCTCACGCTGAGCCGCCGCTCGGCCTGACGGCATACGTCACCGACGGGGCGCCACTAGGGTGAACGCATGCGCCTGGGCGTCATCGACATCGGGTCCAACACGGTCCACCTCCTCGTCGTCGACGCCCACCCCGGCGCGCAGCCGCTCCCGGCGTTCTCGCACAAGACCGAGCTGCGGCTGTCGGAGAGCCTCGGGGTCGACGGACGCGTCAGCGACGTCACGGCCGACCGACTCGTCGCCTTCATCCACGAGTGCCTCGCGGTGGCCGAGGACCAGGGCGTCGGCGACCTCTTCGCCTTCGCGACCTCGGCGCTGCGCGAGTCGCCCAACGGCGAGGCCGTCATCGAGCGGGTGCGTGCCGAGACCGGCGTCGAGCTCGAGGCCCTCAGCGGCTCGGACGAGGCACGCATGACCTTCCTCGCGGTGCGTCGCTGGTTCGGGTGGTCGAGCGGCCGCCTGCTCGTCGTCGACATCGGCGGGGGGTCGCTCGAGCTCGCGGCCGGCCTCGACGAGGAGCCGGACGTCGCACTCAGCCTGCCGCTCGGCGCCGGACGCCTCACCCGTGAGCACCTGCCCGACGACCCGCCCACCGAGGCCGCCGCGCGCGAGCTCCGCTCGTTCGTGCGCACCACGCTCGCCGAGCGGGTCCGACCCCTGCTGACGGCCGGGGCGCCGGACCGGGCCGTCGGCACGTCCAAGACGATGCGGTCGCTGGCCCGGATCGCCGGCGCGGCGCCCCGTGCCGACGGTCCCTTCGTGCCGCGCACCCTGACTCGCGACGACCTGCGCCGGATCGTCGCACGGGTCGGACCGCTCGACGCAGCGGCGCGTGCGCACCTGCCCGGGGTCTCCGAGGGCCGCGCCCGCCAGCTGTATGCCGGGGCGCTCGTCGCCGAGGCCGCCCTCGACCTGCTCCAGGTCGAGCAGCTCGACATCTGCCCCTGGGCGCTGCGCGAGGGCCTCATCCTCCGGCGCCTCGACCACCTCACGTCGTGAGGGCGGCCCGGTCGCCGGCGACCACGCCGTGACCTGCCCCGTGACCCGCCCCGTGGGACGCGCCCGGCGGTGGCGCACAATGGCCGCATGACCATCCGGGTCGGCCTCTCGACCGCCTCGCTCTATCCCGACAACGCGGCGACGGCCTTCGCCACCGCGGCGCGGCTCGGTTACGACGCGATCGAGGTCATGGTCTGGACCGACCCCGTCACACGGGAGGCCGGCGCGCTGCGGGCGTTGTCCGAGCTGCACGGCCTGCCGATCGTCTCGGTGCACGCGCCGACGCTGCTGCTGACCCAGCGGGTCTGGGGCACCGACCGGTGGGGCAAGGTCGACCGCTCCATCGACCTCGCGCTGGAGGTCGGCGCAGGCACCGTCGTGCTGCACCCGCCGTTCCGCTGGCAGCGGGAGTATGCCGCGGGGTTCGTCGACGGGGTCGCGCTCCGCGAGCAGGAGTCGGGGATCAGGCTCGCGGTGGAGAACATGTACCCGTGGCGCACAGCACGGCGCGAGGTCATGGCCTACCTCCCGCACTGGGACCCGGTGGGCCAGCCCTACGCCAACGTCACCCTCGACCTGTCGCACACGGCGACCGCCGGCTCGGACGCGCTGGCGATGGCCCAGGCCCTCGGTGACCGTCTCGCGCACCTGCACCTCGCCGACGGGCTGGGGTCGTTCCTCGACGAGCACCTCGTCCCGGGCCGTGGCGGGCAGCCGTGCGCGGCCGTGCTCGAGCACGTGGCCGACAGCGGCTGGCAGGGTGACGTCGTCGTCGAGGTCTCGACCCGCAAGGTCGGCCGCGAGCAGCGTGAGGTCGACCTCGCCGAGGCGCTGGCCTTCGCCCGGCTCGCGCTCGTCCCGACCCGCGGAGCCAGCCGCATCTGACCGCAACACACCGAGCAGGTCGCAACTCACCGGCATCCGATCCCGGTGGGCCGGCACCTGCTCGGTGTGTTGCCGGGGTCAGGCGGTGGTGGGGCGCCAGCCGCGGGGGCGGACCGAGATCATGTCGACGCTCGCGTCGGGGGCGGCGTCGATGGCCAGGCGAGCGGCGCGCACGACCGAGGCCACGTCGAGGTAGGCGCCGGCGTCGTACTCCGCCCCCTCGAACTCGACGAGCTCGCGCTGCATGTCGGTGTCGACCCGGCCCGGGTGCAGCGACGTGACACGGACCCCGTGCTCGCGCTCCTCCTGCCGCAACGCGTCGCTGAGCGCCCGGAGCGCGAACTTCGACGCGCAGTAGGCGCCGGAGGCGGGCGTCGCGGTCAGGCCCGACCCGGAGTTGACGGTGATGACGAGCCCGTGGGCGGCGCGCAACGCCGGCAGCAGGGCCCTGGTCACGGCGGCGACCGCCACGACGTTGACGGTCATCGAGTCGGCCCAGTCGCCGACCGGGGACTCGGCCACGGTGCCGTTGCGCAGGACTCCGGCCGAGTGGACGAGCACGTCGACCCGGTGCAGACGGGGCACGAGCGCATCCAGGGCGCTCGCGAGCGACCCGCCGGCCGAGCAGTCGGCGAGGTCGGCGACGAGCCCCTCGGCTGACGGGAACGACGCGACGACCTCGGCCACCGACTCCGGACTGCGTCCCCCGATGACGAGGTGGTGGGTGTCCGCGAGGTCGCGGGCGACGGCGAGCCCGATGCCCCGCGTCCCGCCCGTGACGACGGCGACCGGCCGGTCACCACCCGTCGAGGTGGAGGGTGAGGCCGGCGAGGAGGGGGAGGCGGAGGTCATGCGGTCACCCTACGAGCCGGACGGCATACGCCCTCGGTCAGGCGAGGCCGAGGCCGTGCGCCTCCTCCCACAGGTCGTCGCGGACCCGCGGGTGCGCGCACTCCTCGATGATGTCGCGGCACTGGTCCTTCTCGCTGCGGCCCCAGAGCGGAGCGACGCCGTGCTCCGTGACGATGGCGCTCTGCTGGAAGCTCGTGACGGGCTCGTCGAGCAGCGGCACGATCGTCGACACGTCCGCCTTCGGGTGCCACGACCGCAGTGCGATGAACGACTGGCCGCCGGGGGAGTGCAGGGCACCGACGATGAAGTCGGTCTGGCCGCCGAAGCCGGAGTGGATGCGGGCGCTGATGCGTGAGGCGTTGGCCTGTCCGAAGAGGTCGACCTCGAGCGCCGTGTTGACCGAGGTCATCTGCCGCTGCGAGGCGATGAGGCCCGGGTCGTTCGTCTTCTCGGTGCGCATCATCCGGACGCGCGGGTTGCCGTCGAGCCACGCGTAGAGGGCGGGCGAGCCGAAGCTGAACGACGTGACGAGCGGGTGGTCCGGGTCGAGCGCGCCCGCCTCGTCGAGGGCGAGGACGCCGTCGGAGAACATCTCGGTCCACATGCGCAGTCCGCGTCGGGACGTGAGCCCCGCGAGGGTCGCGTCCGGCACCGCTCCGATGCCGAGCTGCATCGTCGCGCCGTCCTTGACCATGGCCGCGACGCGCTCGCCGATGACCTGGCTCTCGGGGTCGGGCGGCAGGGCCGCGTGCGACGCCATCGGGGAGTCGACCTCGACGACGAGGTCGATCTGCTCGAGGGGCACCTCGGCGTCGCCGAACGTGTAGGGCATCTGCGGGTTGACCACCGCGACGACGAGCCCGCCGCGCGCCCGGCACGCCTCGAGCGCCGCCGGCAGCACGTTGACCTCGAGGCCCATGCTCACCTGGCCGTGCCGCGGCGGCGCGCAGTGCAGGAGCACCGCGTCGGGCGGCAGGGCGCGGGCGAAGAGGAGCGGGACGAGGGACAGGCGCGAGGGCACGTAGCGCAGCCGCGGGTGACGACGCATCCCCGGTCCGACGAAGCACGTCTCGACGGTCACGCCCTCGCGCGTGGGCAGTCCCGCCGGTGCGTTGAGCGCGTGCAGCACGTAGGTCGGCTGGGCCTCGTCGAGCGCGCGCACCGCCTCCCACGGCACGGCCATGTTGCCGCTGACGACGACTCGAGGGTTCTCGGGAAGTGTCCGCAGGCGCTGGGTGAGCTCGTCGATCGTCGCCGTCCGCACGCCTTCATCCTCGCGCAGCGGGTGCCCGGAAGAGGGCGTATGCCGTCAACGTGACCTACGTCGCGAGGCGTGGCCGCGAGAGGCGCCGGTTCTCGTCAGCTGGCCTTCTTGGTGGCTGCCTTCTTCGTCGAGGCCTTGGCCGTCGTCTTCTTGACCGCCGTCTTCTTCGTCGCCGTCGTCTTCTTCGCGGCGGACTTCGTCGTCGCCTTCTTCGCGGCGGGCCTCGAGGCGGACGTGGCGGAGGAGTCGTCGTCCGAGGCGTCGGACGAGCCGGCAGAAACAGACGAACCGGACGAACCGGGCGCACCGCCGGTCCTGGCGGCCTTGGCCTTGTCGACGCTGCGCTGCAGGGCAGCGAGCAGGTCGACGACCTCGGTCTCCTCACCCTTGGCCTCGGGCGTCTCGGTGATGTCGCCGCCCTCGATCTTCGTCGCGACGAGCTGGGTCACCGCCTCGGCGTAGTCGTCCTCGAACTCCTCGGGCTCGTAGTCGCCTGACAGGGAGTCGACGAGCGAGCTCGCCATGGCGAGCTCCTTGGCCGTCGCGTGCGTCTCCTCCGAGAGCGACTCGAACTCGGGAGCGCGCACCTCGTCGGCCCAGAGCAGCGTCTGGAGCACGATGACGCCGTCGCGCACCCGGAGCACTGCCAGGGTCATGCGGGTGCGCACCGAGACGGTGACGAGCGCCATCCGGTCGGCCTTCTCGAGGGCGTCGCGGAGCAGGACGTAGGGCTTGAGACCGGTCTTGTCCGGCTCGAGGTAGTAGCTCTTGTCGAAGAGCAGCGGGTCGATCTGCTCCGAGGGCACGAACTTCTCGATCGAGATCTCCTTCGTCGACCGCGTCGGGAGGCTCTTGAGGTCCTCGTCGGTCAGCACGACCATCTGGCCGTCGGCGGCCTCGTATCCCTTGGCGATGTCGGAGTAGGGCACCTCCTCGCCGTCGATGGAGCAGACGCGCTGGTACTTGATGCGGCCGCCGTCCTTCTCGTGGACCTGCCGGAACTGCACGTCGTGGTTCTCCGTCGCCGAGAAGAGTCGGACCGGCACATTGACGAGGCCGAACGACACGGCGCCTTTCCAGATGGCTCGCATGGGAACAAGAATGCACCCATGCGCCCCATGCTCGCGACGGCTACGACGACCATTCCGGTCGGCGACCGCTGGCAGCACGAGGTGAAGTGGGACGGCATGCGGGTGCTGGCAGACGTCGTGGACGGCGAGCTGCGCCTCTTCTCCCGCACCGAACGCGACGTCACGGTGGCCTTTCCCGAGCTGCGGGGGCTCGCCGACGAGTACGCCGACATGCTCCTCGACGGCGAGATCGTCTCGATGCGCGACGGCGTGCCGTCGTTCGCGGCGATGGCCGAGCGCTTCCACGTCACCGACGCCCGGCGGGCGGCGATGCTCGCCGAGGCCGCGCCCGTCACCCTCATGACCTTCGACCTGCTGCGCCTCTACGGCGTCGAGCTGCTGTCGCGCGCCTGGACCGACCGCCGCGCGACGCTCGAACGACTCGAGCTCGCCGCACCCCGGTGGCAGACGCCCCCGACCTTCTCCGACGGCGTGACGCTGCACGCCGCGACCAAGGAGCAGGGCCTCGAGGGCATCGTGTCCAAGCGCACGGACTCGGTCTACGTGCCCGGACTCCGGTCGCCGCACTGGCTGAAGTCGCCCCACCGCGGCACCGTCTCGGTCGTCATCGGCGGCTGGCGTCCGGAGTCGACCGGCACCGTCTCGCGCCGCCTCGGCGCGGTGCTCGTCGGCGTCCCCGGCCCCGGCGGGTTGCGCTACCTCGGCCGTGTCGGGTCGGGGCTCGCGGGCAAGACCGGACAGGCCCTGATGCGCGACCTCGAGTCCCTCACATCGGCCGAATCCCCTTTTGCCACCGACGTTCCCGCGGAAGACTCGTCCGGTGCCACCTGGGTGCACCCGGTGCTCGTCGCCGACGTGCAGTCGCTGGGACTCAGCGGGCAGGGCAAGCTGCGCCAACCGGCATACAAGGGCCTGCGCGGTGACCTCACCGCCGTCGACGTGGACAGCGACGTCGACGACCACGGGGACGGTGAATGATGCCCTACGAGGCCACCAAGGTCACCGTCGAGGTCGACGGCCGACGGATGAGGCTGTCGAGCCTCGAGAAGGTGATGTACCCCCGGACCGGCACGACCAAGGCCCAGGTGCTCGACTACTACGCGCGCATCGCCCCGGTGATGCTGCCGCACCTGCGCGACCGCGCCGTCACGCGAATCCGCTTCCCGCACGGGGTCGGTGACATGCAGTTCTTCGAGAAGAACATCCCCGCCGGCACCCCGTCGTGGATCCGGAGAGCCGGACGAGACCCCGTGTTCCCCCTCATCGACGACCTCGCCGGGCTCACCTACTTCGCCAACCTCAACTCCCTCGAGCTGCACGTGCACCAGTGGCGCTACGAGGGGGAGGGCCGCGACGCGGAGGCGCGGGGTCCCGACCGGCTCGTCATCGACCTCGACCCCGGGCCCGGCACGGGCCTGCACGAGTGCGCCCGCGTCGCGCTCATCGTGCGCGACCGGCTCGGCGGCATCGGCCTCGACACCCTTCCGGTGACGAGCGGCAGCAAGGGACTCCAGCTGTATGCCGCGCTGCCCGGAGCGCACACGAGCGACGAGATCCGCGACACGGTCCAGCAGCTCGCGCAGGAGCTGACCAAGGCCCATCCCGACCTCGTCGTGTGGAAGATGGCCAAGGAGCTGCGGCCCGGCAAGATCTTCCTCGACTGGAGCCAGAACGTCGCGGCCAAGACCACCGTGTGCCCCTACTCCCTGCGCGGCCGCGAGAGCCCGACCGTCGCGGCACCGCGCTCGTGGGACGAGATCGAGGCAGGAGCGGACGGGGGCGAGCTGACCCAGCTGACCGCGGACGAGGTGCTCGAGCGCGTCGCGCGCGACGGCGATCTCGCCGCAGCGATCACTGGTTGAGCCGCGCGCCACCGGGTAGGGGGCGCGAGAGGGCCCGGCACCTGTGGTGTGCCGGGCCCTCTCGTCGGTCGTGACCGGTTCGGTCAGTGCGCCTTGTCGTAGGCCGCCTGGACGTCGGCCGAGATGCGGCCGCGGTCCGAGACGTCGTGACCGTTGGCCCGGGCCCACTCGCGCACGGCCGCGAGGTCGGTGCGCTTCGCCGCACCGGCACCCGCACGACGACGCGACGAGGCCTTGGCCGTGCCCGCGCGGCGGGCATGTCCCGTCCACGTCGCGAGGTCGTCGCGAAGCTTGCGGGCATTCTTGTCGGACAGGTCGATTTCGTACGTGACGCCATCAAGGGCGAATGTCACCGTTTCGGCGGCATCTCCACCATCGATGTCATCGATCAACACCACTTCGACACGCTGAGCCATTTTTCTCCATCTGCAATTCGGTGTGGGAGGGGTAATCCGCGAATGCGTGACCCGCGGGCAGTATCAATTTAGCGCCCTGCGGCTCTGAATGCATTTCCATCCAAAACAATGGCGCCCGGACGATATTTCCGGTGTCGGATCGTGACCTCTGAGGGGATTGCCGATAAAGGCCTCGGGGGCGTTGACGGCTAACGCCGAGATGCCCGTTCGACAAGGCCTCGTGCGGGTCTCGTCAGGGCGTTGCGCGGGTGTCGTCAGGGGGCGGAGGGGCTGCTCGGAGAGCCGGCGGTGTCAGCGGTGTCAGCGGTGTCGGCGGCATCCGGAGTGCCCGGGGCAGCGGAGGCGCTCTGGCGCGCGGTGCTGGCGCGCCGGTCGTGCTGGGCCTCCCACTGCGCCTGGGCGAGGCGCTCACGACGGTCGCCCTCGAGGATGCTCTTGATGACGAAGTAGAAGAGCGTGCCGACGCCCACCGTGGGCACGATGGCGAGCACGTAGGGCAGAACCGATTCCATGGCGCCATTTTCTCACGCCGTCCCGGCAGGCCACTCCGGGCGCTGTCGCACGCGCGCCGTACGGTCGTGCCCATGGCTACGAGGACGACGACCCGACGCACGCCCGGCTTCCGCTGCGCCGAGTGCGGGTGGACCACCGCGAAGTGGGTCGGCCGCTGCGGGGAGTGCCAGGCCTGGGGCACGGTCTCCGAGACCGGCGCCCCGACGGCCGCCCGCACGACCGCGGCCACCGCGGTCACGCCGGCGCAGCGCATCGGAGAGGTCGACCTGACCCGGGCAGCCGCCCGCCCCACCGGTGTGGCCGAGTTCGACCGGGTGCTCGGCGGTGGTCTCGTCCCCGGGGGCGTCGTGCTCGTGGCCGGCGAGCCCGGCGTCGGCAAGTCGACCCTGCTGCTCGACGTCGCCGCCCGGGCCGCGCGGTCCGGCTCCGAGGTGCTCTACATCAGCGGCGAGGAGTCGGCCGCCCAGGTGCGCACCCGCGCCGAGCGCATCTCGGCGATGGCCGACACGCTCTACCTCGCCGCCGAGACCGACCTCGCCACCGTGCTCGGCCACGTCGAGGCCCGTTCGCCGGGGCTGCTCGTCGTCGACTCCGTGCAGACCATCGCCAGCGCCGACGTCGAGGGGCAGGCGGGCAACGTCTCCCAGGTGCGCGAGGTGACGGGCAGCCTCATCGCCGCGGCGAAGTCGCGTGGGGTCGCGGTGCTCCTCGTCGGGCACGTCACCAAGGACGGCTCGATCGCCGGGCCGCGCCTGCTCGAGCACCTCGTCGACGTCGTCATCCAGTTCGAGGGCGACCGTCACTCCGGGCTGCGCCTCGTGCGCGCCGTGAAGAACCGCTTCGGCCCCACCGACGAGGTGGGCTGCTTCGAGCTGACCGACTCCGGCATCACCGGCCTGGCCGACCCCAGCGGGCTGTTCCTCTCGACGCGCGACCACGCGGTGCCCGGCACGTGCGTCACCGTGACCCTCGAGGGCCGGCGGCCGCTCGTCGCCGAGGTCCAGGCGCTCGTGGCGACCTCGACCCTGCCGTCGCCGCGTCGCACCTCCAGCGGGCTCGACGCCTCGCGGCTGGCGATGATCATCGCCGTCCTCGACAAGCGGGCCGGCGCGCCGGTGGCCTCCCGCGACATCTTCGCGGCCACCGTCGGCGGTGTCCGCATCACCGAGCCGGCCGCCGACCTCGCCATCGTCTGCGCCGTGGCCTCCTCCGTCGTCGACAAGCCGCTGGCTCCCGACGTCGTCGCCTTCGGTGAGGTCGGGCTCGCCGGGGAGGTGCGCCGCGTCACCGGACTCGACCGCCGGCTCGCCGAGGCGGCGCGCCTCGGCTTCCGCCATGCCCTCGTGCCCGCGGGGAGCCTCACCGGCACCGTCGTGCCCGCCGGACTGCGCGCCGTGGAGGTCGCGGACGTGCCGCGAGCCATCGAGGCCATGGGACGCCTCGCCGGTGGTCGGTCAACGAGCGCGGCTGCGGTCGGCACCGTCTAGACTGCGAGCGACCGGGCGGGACGCTCGGCGCCCCCATTGCGAACAGGGAAGTGATGGACCGGAACGACGAGCTGCTGCTCCGCGCGGCCCTCGCCGCGGTAGCCCCCGGCACGGAGCTGCGCGACAGCCTCGAACGGATCCTGCGCGGTCGCACCGGAGCGCTCATCGTGCTCGGTTTCGACCGTGTCGTGGACTCGATCTGCACGGGTGGCTTCGTGCTCGACATGGAGTTCTCGGCGACGCGCGTGCGCGAGCTGTGCAAGATGGACGGCGCGGTCGTGCTCGACCGTGAGGGCACCCGCATCCTGCGCGCCGCGACGCAGCTCGTCCCCGACTCACGCATCGAGACGACCGAGTCCGGCACGCGCCACCGCACGGCCGAGCGCGTGGCCAAGCAGACCGGCTTCCCCGTCATCTCGGTGAGCCAGTCGATGGGCGTCGTCGCGCTCTACGTCGGCGACCTCCGGCACGTCATCGAGGGCTCGCCGACGACCCTCTCGCGCGCCGACCAGGCCCTGCAGACCCTCGAGCGCTACAAGTCCCGCCTGGACGAGGTCACCGGGACCCTGTCCGCGCTCGAGATCGAGGACCTCGTCACGGTCCGCGACGTCACCGCGGTGCTCCAGCGTCTCGAGATGGTGCGCCGCATCTCCGCCGAGATCCAGGACTACGTCGTCGAGCTCGGCACCGACGGCCGCCTGCTCAGCCTCCAGCTCGAGGAGCTCGTCGGCGGGCTCGGCAACGACCGCGAGCTCGTCATCCGCGACTACCTCCCCGCGACGAAGTCCGGGCTCGACGTCGACGAGGCGCTCGACAACCTCCAGACGCTCAACGCCGTCGAGCTGCTCGACCTCGCGGCCGGCGCCCGCGCCGTCGGGTTCTCCGTCGTCGGCGACAGCCTCGACGTCCCGGTCTCGCCCCAGGGCTACCGCCTGCTGACCAAGGTGCCGCGCCTGCCCACCGCCATCGTCGACCGCCTCGTGACGCACTTCGAGTCGCTCCAGCGCCTCCTCGCGGCCGGCATCGAGGACCTCATGCTCGTCGAGGGCGTCGGCGAGGGCCGGGCCCGAGCCGTCCGCGAGGGCCTCTCGCGCCTGGCCGAGTCGAGCATCCTCGAGCGTTACGTCTGACCGGCTCCGCCGTCGTCCGCTGTCGTATGCCGTCCCGTGAGGTCCCGCTGTCGCTGCTCCACGAGCGCGTCAACGGTTGGTACGCCGAGGCGGGGCGCAAGGAGCTGCCGTGGCGCGCGCCGGACGCCACGCCCTGGGGTGTCTTCCTCTCCGAGGTGATGTCGCAGCAGACGCCGCTCTCGCGCGTCGAGCCGATCTGGCGCGAGTGGATGCAGCGCTGGCCCACCCCGGCCGACCTCGCGTCCGCCGCCCCCGGTGACGCCGTCCGGGCGTGGGGGCGCCTCGGCTACCCGCGTCGTGCGCTGCGCCTCCACGAGGCGGCGCGGGCCATGGTCGAGCGACACGGGGGCGAGGTGCCGGGCCGACCCGAGGAGCTGCTGGCCCTGCCGGGGGTCGGCGCCTACACGGCGGCAGCCGTCTCGTGCTTCGCGTTCGGCATCCCCGAGGTCGTCGTCGACACGAACGTCCGGCGCGTGCTGGCCCGCACCAGGGAGGGCAAGGCCTTCCCGAATCTCACGCTGAACCGGGCCGAGGCGCAGCTCGCAGCCGACTCGATGCCGGCCGAGCGGAGCACGGCCAACACGTGGAACGTCGCGGTCATGGAGCTCGGGGCGCTCGTGTGCGTGGCGCGCGGGCCACGGTGCGACGAGTGTCCGGTCGCCGACCTGTGCGCCTGGAACGTCGCGGGCCGGCCGGCCTACGACGGACCACCGAGGCGCGGTCAGAGCTGGCACGGCACCGACCGGCAGGTTCGGGGCGAGCTGCTGCGCCGGCTCCGCGACGCCCACGCGGCACTGCCCCTTGCCCGCCTCGAGGACTCGGCCGACGACCGGACGCAGGTGATGCGCTGCCTCGACTCGCTCGTCGCCGACGGCCTCGTCGAGCCCCTCGAAGGCGAGCGCTACCGCCTCCCGGCGTGACCGGCCCGGCTCAGAGGTTGCCGAGCACCCGGTCGACGACGATCTCGATGACCACCCGCTGCGGGTTGGGTCGCGGCTCGCGGTAGCGGGCGGCATACCGTCGCTCGGCGTCCGACACCGAGGCGGCGTCGTCCACGACGCGGGCGTGGCCCTCCAGCGTCAGCCAGTGTCGGCCGTCGACCTGGCAGAGGGCGGCGCGGCCGCCGCGAGCCGCGTTGACCGTCTTCTGACTCGACCGGCTGGTGATGACCCGCGCCACGAGCGACTCGGTGTCCCAGGTGAACCCGACGGGGGTGACGTGCGGGCCACCGTCGCCGCGCAGCGTCGTCAGGGTCGCGAGGTGTCGCACGGACAGGAACTCGAGGGCGTCCGGGGACAGGTCGCGAGGGGAGGAGGCCACGGGCCCACGGTAGATGACGAGGGGCAGATCGGCCGCCCGGGGTTGCCGGAGGACCCGCCGACTTGTAGCGTCGCCCCTCGTGCCATCTGCCGGGCGCGTGGGTCGAGGGGGAGGTGTCGAGGCGTCGTGAGGACCTTCTGGCTACTCGTCCGGGCGGGCTTCCGCCGCCACTCGACCTACCGTCTGGCACTGCTCGCGGGGGTCACGACCAACTCGGTCTTCGGCTTCATCCGGGCCTCGGTGCTGCTGGCCGCCCTGGCGTCGGCCGGCTCGGCCATCGGCGGCTACGACGCGCCCACGGCGCTCGCCTTCGTCTGGTGGGGGCAGGCGCTGCTCGGGACCGTCAACCTGTGGGGCTTCGCCGAGGTCAAGGACCGGGTGCGCACGGGCGACATCGCCGTGGACTTCCTGAGACCGGTCGACCCCCAGATGGCTTACCTCGCAGGCGATCTCGGCCGCGCCGGGATCAACCTCGTCGGTCGCGGCGTCCCGGCGATCCTGCTCGGTGGGCTCCTCTTCGACCTGGCGTGGCCGCCCTCTGCGCTCAGCTGGGTGGCGGGGGCCGTCTCCGTGGTGCTCGCGGTCGTCGTCGCCTTCGCCGGCAACTTCGTCATCAACCTGCTCGCGTTCTGGCTCGTCGAGATCCGTGGCATCACGCTGCTGTGGATGATCACCGGTGGTCTGCTCTGCGGGCTCTACCTGCCCGTGCCGTGGTTCCCGACCTGGCTGCGGACCATCGCCAACTGGTCGCCCTTCCCGTCGATGCTGCAGAACCCCATCGACATCCTCGCCGGTCGCGTCGTCGGGACCGACATCGCCTCCGCGGTCGCGGTCCAGGTCTTCTGGGCCGTGGCGCTGCTCGGGCTGGGGCAGCTCGTGCTGCGGGCCGGTCGCCGTCGCCTGGAGGTGCAGGGTGGCTGACGAGAGCCTGTCCGAGCGGCTGCGGCCCTACCGGGTGCTGCTCGCCTCGCGTGCCCGCGCGCAGATGCAGTACCGCGCGTCGTTCGTCACCGACATCCTCGGCACCGTGGGCGTGGGGCTCGCGGAGTTCGCCGAGGTCTGGGTCATCTTCCACAACGTCGACGTGCTCGGCGGCCTCGACTTCACGGCCGCCCTGCTCGTCTTCGCCCTGTCCAACCTCGCCTTCTCGCTCGCGGACATGTTCGTCGGCCACCTCGACCAGCTGCCGCGCTTCATCCGGGCCGGCCAGGTCGACGCGTTCTACGTGCGCCCACTGCCGCTGCTCGCCCAGCTCATGACGAGCGACCTCTCGCTGCGGAGGGTCGGCCGTCTCGCGGTCGCGCTAGTGGCGCTCACGGTGGCCCTCGTGACGGCCCCGATCGCCTGGTCGGCGGCCACCGTCGCACTCATCGTCCTCACGGTCGTGAGCGGTACCGCGATCTTCTCGGCCCTCTTCACGGCAGCGGGTGGCCTGCAGTTCTTCCTCGTCGACGGCTCCGAGTTCACCAACGCCTTCACCTACGGCGGGTCGTATGCCGCCCAGCAGAGCCAGCAGGTCTTCCCCGGTCCGCTGCGCATCTTCTGGACGTTCGTCGCGCCGACCGCCTTCGTCGCCTACATCCCGGCCGTGGCCGTCCTCGGCCTTCCGGGCGACCGCCTCGCGCCGCACTGGCTCGCCTGGTGCACGCCCCTCGCGGCGCTGCTCGCCTGGGCCATTGCCGGTCTCTGCTGGAGGCTCGGGACCCGTCACTACCAAGGAGCAGGTGGATGAGCGCCGACAGCATCATCGAGACGCGCGAGCTGGTGCGCGACTTCAGGAAGACCCGAGCGGTCGACCGGATGACCTTCTCCGTCGAGCCCGGCGAGGCGGTCGGCTACATCGGGGCCAACGGCGCCGGCAAGTCGACGACGATCAAGATGCTCACCGGCATCCTCAAGCCGACCTCGGGTCACGTGCGCACGTGCGGGCTCGACCCGATGCGCCGGCGCGTGGAGGTGGCGCGTCGGCTCGGAGTCGTCTTCGGCCAGCGCTCGCAGCTCTGGTGGGACCTGCCGCTGCGTGACTCGTTCACCATCCTCGGCGCGATCCACCGGATGGACGACGGCTCGACCCGCGCCCGCACCGACCTGCTCGTGGAGCAGCTCGAGATGGGTCCCCAGCTGGGCACGCCGGTGCGCTCGCTGTCCCTCGGACAGCGGATGCGCGCCGAGATCGCCGCGGCCCTGCTGCACTCTCCCGAGCTGCTCATCCTCGACGAGCCGACCATCGGGCTCGACGTGCTCTCCAAGCAGCGGTTGCGCGAGTTCCTCGTCGCCGAGCGGCACGAGCAGGGCACGACCTTGCTGCTCACGACGCACGACATGGGCGACATCGAGCGGCTCTGCGACCGGGTCCTCGTCGTCGACCACGGGCGGCTCGCCTTCGACGGCACGCTCACGGGGCTCGCCGGAACGGTGGGTGCCCAGCGGATCCTCGTCCTCGACCTGGCCGGGCCGACCCCCGACCTGTGCGACGTGCCGGGGGCGACGCTCGTGCAGAGCGAGTCCGACGGGCTGCGTCAGCGGTTGTCGTTCGACAGTGCGGCGACGACCGTCGCGGCCGTCCTGGCCCACGTCTCGTCCCGGCACGAGGTGCGTGACCTGACCATCGAGGAGCCGGACATCGAGGACGTCGTCCGGCGCATCTACGCCGCCTCCGGCCGCGACTGACGTTCCCCCGTCGGGAGGCCACGTCTGGCGCCTCGCTCACCGTCGAGAGGCCACGTCTGGCCCTCTGTCACCGTCGAGAGGCCACGAGTGGCTCCCGGTCGTGGTCGAGTGGGGGCCGCCTGGCCGGCTCGTCTGGTGTGAGGAGCGGCGTCCCTCGAGCCAGGGCCGCTCAGGAGTGGGACGACGGGGTCGAGTGGGCGAGCAGCCTCGTCGTCGAGACGAGCACGGCGACGAGCACGACCGCCGCGAACACCACGAGCACGGCCGACGCGGGGAAGAACGTCACCGCGACACCGGCTGCCACGACGGGGACCGTGATCCCGACGTAGGCGGCGAGGAACATCCCGGCCAGGGTGCCGCCTCGGTGCTCGGGCGAGGAGACCGTGGCGGCCGTCGTGATCGCGACGTTGAAGACGAGCCCGACGCCGGCCCCCGCCAGGACGCCGGCGACGACGAAGACGGGTAGTGACGTGGTCCAGGCGCCGACCGCGACGAGGACGAGCCCGACCGACATGGCGGCCATGCCGGCCCGCAGGCGGTCGGGGACGTCGCGTGCGCCGAGGACGACCTGCGACACCGTGGAGGCGCCGATGACCCCGAAGACGATGGCGCCGGTGAGCAGCCTCGAGTGCAGGCCGAGCGTGCCCCCGACGAAGCTGGCCGTGAGCGAGGTGAACACCCCGAGCACCGAGAACGAAGCGGCCGCAGCCACGGCGGCGGCCGAGAAGTGCGGTCGTGCCTTCGGCTCGACGCTGACACGCTGGGGCCGGTAGGCCGGTCGCCCGGCCGGGCGGTCGACGGTCTCGGGTGCGAACAGCAGGGCCACGAAGGCCAGGACGAGCAGGACGACCCACACGGCATACGGCACGGTGAGCGGGTGGGGGAGGAACTGGGTGAGCAGCCCGGCGACGAGCGGGCCGAGGGCGAGGCCGCCGGTGTTGACGGCTCCGGCGACCACCGAGGCGAAGCGGCTGTCGGCGCCGGGCCGTCCGACGGCGTGGAGCTCGGCGAGGTGGGCGGTCGCGGTCGCTGTGACGGCCCCGATGCCGAGGCCGCAGAGGAACCGCGCCACGAGCAGGCTGCCGGTGTCGTGGAGGAGGGCGAACATCACCGCGCTGACGATCTCGACCGTCGTGGCCGCGAGGAGCACCCGTCGCCGGCCGAGGTAGTCGCTGACGTGGCCGGCGAGGTAGAGACCGCCCATGACGCCCACGCCGTAGGCCGCGAAGATCAGCGTGATGACGAAGGTGGGGAAGCCGTCGAGCTGCTGGTAGAGCGGGTAGAGCGGGGTGGGCAGCGTCGTGAAGGCCATGAGGACCGTGAAGGCCCCGACGACGACCCAGAAGCCGCGGCGGTGCCGGGCGCGGGAGGCGTCGTCGTGGTCGGCGCGGGTGCTGCGCGGGGTGGTCGTCGTCATGCTCCCAGCGTGCGCCCCCGGCATTGATCGTGTCCAACGAGCACTGTCAGTCACATTCATCGATGTGAATGGTGAATGATGGACCGGTGGACACGAGGCATCTCGAGTACTTCGTCGCCGTCGCAGAGGAGCTCAGCTTCACCCGTGCGGCGGAGCGGCTCCAGGCGGTCCAGTCGACCGTCTCGTCGGGGGTCGCCGTGCTCGAGCGGGAGGTCGGGACGGCGCTGTTCATCCGCTCCACCCGCCACGTGGCGCTGACGAGGGCCGGCAGCGACCTGCTGCCGCGGGCGCGCACGGCCCTCGACGCCGTCTCGCAGATGCGCAGCGTCGGCGCCCGGGTCCGGGGAGCGGTCACGGGCTCGCTCCGCGTCGGGATGCTCACCAACCTCGAGTCCCTGCGCCTGCCCGAGATCTTCGGCGCCTTCCACCGCGCGCACCCGGGGGTCGAGCTGTCGATGCGCACGTCACCGCGCGGCTCCACGGGGCTCGTCCACGACGTGCGCCGCTCGCGCCTCGACGTCGCCTTCTGCGGCTTGGCGCTCGCCGACCTCACGGGCGTCCACGCTCAGGTGTTGCGGCGGCAGCCGTTCGTCGCGCTGCTGCCGTCCGGGCATCCTTACGCCACCGCACGCTCGGTCGCGATCGAGGACCTCCTCGCCGACGACTTCGTCGAGATGCCAGTGGGATTCGGCAACCGCAGGGTGGTGGACGACTGGCTCGTGACGGCCGGCCTGCGCCGCCGAGTCACCCTCGAGGTGCCGGACCTGTCGACGGTGCCCGCCTACGTGGCGGCTGGGCTCGGCGTGGCGGTCGTGCCCGAGCAGACGGCCGTGGACGCGCCCGAGCTGACCGGGGTCGTGGCCGTGCCGCTCGAAGAGCACCTCGTCTGGGAGCTGTCGGTCATCGCCCGGGCGGAGGGGCGCTCGCCCGCGGTCGACGCGCTGCTGGCCCACCTCGCACGACACCTTCCGTCGGCCTGAACCGCGGGAAGGCCGGCTCAGAGGGTGCGGAGCATCCGGGTGTTGCCGAGGGTGTTGGGCTTGACCCGCTCGAGGTCGAGGAACTCGGCGACGCCCTCGTCGTAGGACCGCAGCAGCTCGGCGTAGACGTCCATCGGGACGGCCTGGCCCTCGATCACCTCGAACCCGTGCCGCACGAAGAAGTCCGTCTCGAAGGTCAGGCAGAAGAGCCGCTCGACCCCGATCTCGCGCGCGTCCTCGACGAGCGTCTCGAGCAGCCGCCCACCCAGCCCCGTCCCGATCTGGTCGGGGGCCACAGCGAGGGTGCGGATCTCGGCGAGGTCCTCCCACATGACGTGCAGGGCTCCGCAGCCGACGACCCGCCCGTCGAGCTCGGCGATCCGGAACTCCTGGAGGCTCTCGAAGTACGTGACCGCCTCCTTGCTCACGAGGACCCGGCGCTCGGCGAGCGGCGCCACGAGGGCCCGGATGGCCCGGACGTCGGACGTGCGGGCACGCCGGATGACCGGCCGGCCCCCGGTCACGAGAGGTTCCCGTCACGGAACGCGGCGAACAGGCTGCGAGCCTGAGCGCCGAGCACGACGATCGACTGCTTCTCGGCCCAGCCGAACGCGCCCTTGGCCACCCCGCGCCCCACCTTGAGCGGGCTGAGCTGGTGCAGTCCCGCCGTGAAGGTCAGGATCTGCTCGGCCGTGAGGTTGCTCGTGCCGACCTTGCTGAAGCTCGTCAGCGCGGCGGGGATGGCGATCGGTCCGGCGAGCTTGGCCTTGACGGCGGCGGCGAGGATGACCTCCCCCTGGTGGCGCGACCGGCCGAAGTCACCGTCGGGCAGCGTCTTGCGCTCGCGGGCGTAGGCCAGCGCCTCGGCTCCCGTGAGGGTCTGCGGGCCGGCCTTGATGACCATGTTCCGGGCGTGCGAGGCGACGACGGTCCTCGGGATGACGATGGGGATGCCGCCCTGCTCGTCGACGATCTTCATGAAGCCGGCGAAGCCGAGCACGACGTAGCCCTCGACGGGCAGCCCGGTGACGGACCTGACCGTGGCGACCTGCGCCCGCGGGCCGCCGAACACCATGGCCGAGTTGATCTTGCCCTTGCCCCCGGTCGACAGCGGTACCCACAGGTCCCGCGCCATCCCCATGACCCCACCGCCACCGTTGCCGTCGATGCCGATGACCTGGAGCACGTCGGCGCGGGTGCGCTCGAGCGGCTGGCCCTTGCGGGCGTCGGAGCCGATGGCGAGCACCCAGCGCGGGCCGCCGCCGAGACTCGGTCGCGCGACGCCGAGCGAGGGCCACCAGCCACCGACGACCTTCCAGGTCGGGCCGACGGCGAGCGTCACGTCGTCCCCGGCGGTGACGACGGCGACGGGCGTGCCCATCCACGACCCGACCTCGGCCCTGGCGTCGACGGGACCGCCGGCGCTCTTGCGTGCCTTGAGCGCGGCCCCTGCGGAGGGGGTGGACGTCTGCGTGAGGTCGCCACTCGTGTAGACCGAGCGGACCAGCGTGGCGAGCGGCCCGGGGGCTCCTGCGACGGCGATGCCGGACGGTGCGCCCGCACCGGAGGACGGGCCGGGGGCGGTGCCCGCGTCCGACGACGACGGTGACGAGGTGGCCGACCCGGCAGGAGCGGGTGCCTCACCGGTGCAGGCTCCGAGCGCCACCGAGGCCGCCAGTGCCACCGCGACGACGACGGTGCCCGCCCGGGAGGGGAGCCTGCCTCGCGAGCCGGCGGGACGGCATACGCCATCGGTTCGCGGCCGGCCGGTCGGCGGGTGCTCGGAGGTCACGGCCCCACCGTAGACGACCCGCTCAGGCGGCGCGGGACGGCCTCGGCCCGCAGACACCGGCGAGCATCGGGGACGACGAAGGGGCCGGGGACTCGTGTCCCCGACCCCTCCGGTCGATCGGTCGAGCGGTCTCAGCGCTCCGTGCCGGTCAGCCCCGCGTCGGGGTAGACCTGGTCGTCGGGCACCGCCGGACCGGCCGTGATGTTGACCCCGAGGGCCTCGTCGAGGGCGGCACCCTCGGGAAGCTCCGGCAGGTCGTCGGCCGGGCGGTGGGCCGAGTCGGGGTGGGCCATGTCGGAGAAGGTGAACTTCTCCTCCTTACCCTCACCCTCGGTGTCGATCTTGATGTACTGACCGGAACCGAACTCGGCGAAGAGGATCTTCTCCGACAGGGCGTCCTCGATCTCGCGCTGGATGGTGCGGCGCAGCGGGCGCGCACCGAGCACGGGGTCGTAGCCCTTCTTGGCCAGCAGGTCCTTGGCCGCGGGCGTGAGCTCGATGCCCATGTCCTTGTCCTTGAGCCGCTTGTCGAGCTTGGCGATCTCGAGGTCGACGATCTGCGTGATCTCCGCGCGGTTGAGGTGCGGGAACACGATGGTGTCGTCGACGCGGTTGAGGAACTCGGGCCGGAAGTGCTGCTTGAGCTCGTCCGTGACCTTGGCCTTCATCCGCTCGTAGTCCGACAGCGTGTCCGGACCGGCCGAGAAGCCGAGCGACGTCTTGGAGATGTCCCTCGTGCCGAGGTTGGTCGTCATGATGATGACGGTGTTCTTGAAGTCGACCATCCGACCCTGCGAGTCGGTGAGGCGGCCGTCCTCGAGCACCTGCAGCAGCGAGTTGAAGATCTCCGGGTGGGCCTTCTCGACCTCGTCGAAGAGCACGACGGAGAACGGCTTGCGGCGCACCTTCTCGGTGAGCTGGCCGCCCTCCTCGTAGCCGACGTAGCCGGGAGGCGAACCGAAGAGACGGCTGACGGTGTGCTTCTCGGAGTACTCCGACATGTCGAGCTGGATCAGCGCGTCCTCGCTGCCGAAGAGGAACTCGGCGAGCGTCTTTGCGAGCTCGGTCTTACCGACACCGGTGGGGCCGGCGAAGATGAACGAGCCACCCGGGCGGCGCGGGTCCTTGAGGCCGGCACGCGTGCGGCGGATCGCCTGGGACAGCGCCTTGACGGCGTCGTCCATGCCGACGATGCGCTTGTGCAGCTCGTCCTCCATGTGGAGCAGTCGGCTCGACTCCTCCTCGGTCAGCTTGAACACCGGGATGCCGGTGCTCGCCGCCAGGACCTCGGCGATGAGCTCCTCGTCGACCTCGGCCACGACGTCCATGTCGCCCGACTTCCACTGGGCCTCACGGGCGGACTTCTCCTGGCGCAGGCGCTTCTCGTCGTCGCGGACGCGGGCCGCGCGCTCGAAGTCCTGGCCGTCGATGGCCGACTCCTTCTCGCGCACGAGCGCGGCGATCTTCTCGTCGAACTCGCGCAGGTCCGGCGGAGCCGTCATGCGGCGGATGCGCAGTCGCGCGCCCGCCTCGTCGATGAGGTCGATCGCCTTGTCGGGCAGGAAGCGGTCGTTGACGTAGCGGTCGGCCATGTTGGCCGCCGCGACGAGCGCCGCGTCGGTGATCGTGACCCGGTGGTGGGCCTCGTAGCGGTCGCGCAGACCCTTGAGGATCTCGATCGTGTGCGGGAGCGTCGGCTCCTGCACCTGGATCGGCTGGAAGCGTCGCTCGAGCGCGGAGTCCTTCTCGATGTGCTTGCGGTACTCGTCGAGCGTCGTCGCACCGATCGTCTGCAGCTCACCGCGGGCGAGCATCGGCTTGAGGATGCTCGCGGCGTCGATGGCGCCCTCGGCGGCACCTGCACCGACGAGCGTGTGGATCTCGTCGATGAAGATGATGATGTCGCCGCGGGTGCGGATCTCCTTGAGGACCTTCTTCAGGCGCTCCTCGAAGTCACCGCGGTAGCGGCTGCCGGCCACGAGCGAGCCGAGGTCGAGGGTGTAGACCTGCTTGTCCTTGAGCGTCTCGGGCACCTCGCCCTTGACGATGTCCTGGGCGAGGCCCTCGACGACGGCGGTCTTGCCGACGCCGGGCTCCCCGATGAGGACCGGGTTGTTCTTCGTGCGGCGCGACAGCACCTGCATGACGCGCTCGATCTCCTTCTCACGCCCGATGACCGGGTCGAGCTTGCCCTCGCGGGCAGCCTGCGTGAGGTTGCGACCGAACTGGTCGAGCACGAGGGAGCCCGCAGGCGTGCCCTCGGCCTGGCCGGGGCCGACACCGGCGCCGGCCTTCTCGCCGCCCTGGCCACCTTGGTAGCCGGAGAGCAGCTGGATGACCTGCTGGCGGACCTTGTTGAGCTCCGCGCCGAGCTTGACGAGGACCTGGGCGGCGACGCCCTCGCCCTCGCGGATCAGCCCGAGCAGGATGTGCTCGGTGCCGATGTAGCTGTGGCCGAGCTGGAGTGCCTCGCGGAGCGAGTACTCGAGAACCTTCTTCGCGCGGGGCGTGAAGGGGATGTGGCCGGTCGGGGCCTGCTGCCCCTGGCCGATGATCTCCTGGACCTGGGCCCGGACCGCCTCGAGCGAGATGTCGAGCGATTCGAGGGCCTTCGCGGCGACGCCTTCGCCTTCGTGGATCAGACCCAGGAGGATGTGCTCGGTCCCGATGTAGTTGTGGTTGAGCAGGCGAGCTTCCTCCTGCGCGAGGACAACCACCCTTCGGGCCCTGTCGGTGAACCGTTCGAACATGTTCTTCTCCTGACTGATCGAGAGACATCTCGATGCTATCCGTGCCCGCTGTGGACGAGCACACCCCGACCAACGCCGGTCGTGTCCCGCCTGTTCCCCATCCTGAGCGTGATCGGCTCAGGTTCTGCCGCTGTTCGCCGTGGGCGGACACGCGCGGGCGGGGAGTCGTCATCCTTGCGTATGCCGTGTCGTACCCGTGGTGCCCCGCGCCGCCACCGCGCGCCGCGGCCCCCAAACCTCCGCCGCGGTTGAGTTGTGGTGGTGGGGGTGCCGGATCGGCCTCCGTTTCTTCGCCCGGGTGGGGTTGTGGTGGTGGTTCCCGGCCACTCGGCGCGAACCGGACGTCAGGCGGGGAGGGAGATGCCGCTCTCGCGCGTGGGGAAGTGACGTCGCCACTCGTCCGTGAGCATTGGCACGGGCATGCCCTGCCGTGTCATCGCGCGCACGATGCGGGTGAGGGTTCGGCCCGGCGTTCGGTGGATGTCCTTCGCGACGACGACCAGCCGTCTCAGCTCCCAGTCGTCGAGCTGTTCATCCCGATTGATGTCCTGGTGCCATTGCTCTTCCGACTCTGCGTGCTGGCGCCCGTCATACTCGATGATGAGCCGCCACTGGAGGTAGGACAGGTCGTAGCGGAACAACACGTTCCCGTGCTCGTCGTAGACACGGTGGTCGACCTCTGGCTCGGGCAGGCCTGCGAGGACGATGAGCAGGCGCAGCCTGGTCTCCATCGGAGAGTCGACGCCGGCGCGGACAAGTCGCGCAGCGCGGCGAGCCAGGCGTGAATACGGGCCGCGGTGGTGCTCAGCCAGCGCTACCAGCTCGTCCGGCGTGAAGCGTCTCTTGCGGACCAGCGAGTCGCCGAGCACGACGACGTCGACCAAGCCCAGCAGGTGACTCATGTCGAGGAAGGTCTGCGCGGGAGCCGTCATCGGCAGCCCCATCCAACTGACGACGTGCTGTCGCGCCTTGGGGCGGTGGGCGGCGATGCCGAAGCACTGGGCCCGCATCCGCGGGTAGGTCACGTGGACGTCGGCGTCGTCTGGAACCACTCCGCCCCACAGTCTCGCGGCCGTGTGATGCGACAGGAAGCTGCGGGGTTCGGCAAGCAGCAGCGCTGCCTCGCCGAGCAGCCGGAGGGTGACAGGGGTCTCGGTGCTGACGTAGACGCCCCGGAACAGGGCTCGGTGCGCTCGTCGGAAGCGCCACGCGCTGAGCTGGTCCTCTCCGTTCTCGGAGCGCAGGAACGGTTTGTCGTTGCCGGGAGTGTCGGCGGGCCTCATCACGTCACTGTGCGGCACCAGACGCGGACCCCGTGTGGGTCATCCACAGCAGCCCGAACGGACAGCTCCAAGCCCGCCGCGGCGGGGTTGTGGGGGTTGCTGGGCCGGTTGGGCTTCTGGTTCTTCGCCCGGGCGGGGTTGTGCGGGTTGCGGGGCCGGTTGGGCTTCTGGTTCTTCGCCTGGGCGGACTTGTGGAGGTTGCGGCGCGGGGCGGGGGAGGGTGGGGC
>NZ_BJYX01000023.1 GCF_007991735.1 Terrabacter aerolatus
GGACCCGCCACACCGGGTCCTCCGGGGAGAACCACCGCTCGCCCTGGGCACCCCAGATGCGCTGCGCGCGGGCCGGCGCGTCGTCGCCGGCGACCTTGCTGCGCAGCATCTTCCCCAGCTGGCGCTGGACCAGCCGGGCTCCTGCGGTGGGACTCATGCCCTTCAACATAACCGCAGGTCAGCGGCTCACGGAATCGTCTTGTCCAACGTTTGTCCGAAGTCTCGAACAGGTGTTTGAGCCGAGCCGCTCACCCGAGGGTGATCCTGATGGCAGCGCGTGGGGCGCGCGGGCGCACCCGGTCGGTGACGGCGGCGACCGCATCACCGAGGCGGGCCAGGACGTACTTGCGCCCGAGGGCGCGCTTGACCGCGGCCACGCCCTCCGCGCTCCGGTCGACGACGGCCGTGCCGGCATACGTCGGCGCTCCCTCGGCCACCCGGCCACGCAGGTCGCACGGCCGCAGCTCGACCCGCGCCGTGTGGGCGAGCCGCTTGAGCTTGCCGGCGGGGTCGACGCTGACGACGACGAGGTCGGAGCCGTCGCGCGCGATCCACACCGGGGTCGGCACGGGCGCCCCGTTGCGGCGGAAGGTCGTCAGCGACACGTAGCGCTGGGCGTTGACGACGTCGAGGTCGCTCGGCATGGGGCTCACGGGCCCAGCGTAGGCCGCGCTCCCGTGTCCACAATGGGCCATGGCGCTCGCGCTCTGCCTCCTGCTCGACCCGGCGTCCGACCGGCTCGTCCGCGCGCTGTGGCGCCGGCTCGAGGAGCAGGGCGTCCCGACCCTGCTCACGCACACCCACGGGCGGCACGTCCCGCACGTGTCGTATGCCGTCCTGCTGGCCGCCGAGCGCCAGGCGGTGCTGTCCGCGGCCGCCGGGTTGGGCGACGAGCTGGACGACGAGGGGCCGCTCGGGATGGCCGTCCAGGGCGTCGTGGTCTTCCCGCGTGGTCGCGCGGCGCTGGCCGGCTCGACGACGGCCGCCCTCGCCACCCGCCAGGCGCG
Source organism: Terrabacter aerolatus (assembly GCF_007991735.1). GTDB lineage: Bacteria > Actinomycetota > Actinomycetes > Actinomycetales > Dermatophilaceae > Terrabacter > Terrabacter aerolatus. The sequence continues at coordinate 1,008 of NZ_BJYX01000023.1, forward strand.
AGCGGTCGAGGCGCTGCGGGCGACGGGCGCCGTGATCCACCGGCACTACGAGCCGGGCCATTGGATGCCCCACGTGTCGCTGACGACCGGCGTGGCCGGCGCGCGCCTGCCGTCCGTCGTCGAGGCGGTGTCGGACCGGCTGCCCCTCACCCTGCGGTGCGACCGGGCGGCGATCATCGACACGACCGACGGTACGACGTGGGAGCTCACCTGCGTGCCGTGAGGTCGGCTCCGTCGCAACGGCGCCCGGTGGTCCGGAATGGTCACCCGGAATGGTCACCCGAAATGGTCACCTCTGGTCCGTTATGACCAGATCTGTCCATTTCGAACCATCACCGCCGCGTCGGCGTGTCACTCTGTCGCAGTCGCCCCCGGACGGGACACTCGTTGGCAGGGGACAAGAACTTCCGACGGTTGGCCCGTTGTGGTACGTGAACCGTCACTGGTAGCCCGGCATCGCGATCGCGAGCCGGGCTCCATCATGTCCGGATCGCCCTGATCGGCAACGGGATCCGGTCTACGGTGGGAAGCATGAGGAGAGGCGCCGGGCCGCTGCTCGCAGCGGTCGTCGGCGGGGTCGCCGCCCTGGGGGTGGTGACGCTGCGCTGGTCCGCGCTGCACTGGGGCGCGACGACGGAGGAGACGCGCGAGCGCCTGCCCGGCGACGAGATCCTCCCCGATCCCGGCCTCGTCGCGACCCGCGCCGTCACCATCGAGGCCCCGCCCGAGGAGGTCTGGCGGTGGGTCGTGCAGATGGGGTCCGACCGGGGCGGCTTCTACAGCTACGACGGGCTCGAGAACCTCGCCGGTTGTCACCTGCACAGCGCCGACGCCGTCGTCGAGGCCTGGCAGCACCTCGAACCGGGCGACCGCGTGCGCCTGCACCCGCGGGTCGCGCTCGCCGTGGCCTCGATCGACCCCGGGCGCGCGCTCGTGCTGCACGCCGGGCCGGCCATGCCCGGTGACCCGGAGGCTGCCCCCTACGACTTCACGTGGTCGTTCGTGCTGCGCCGCCACCCCCACCGAGCGACCCGGCTCATCACCCGTGAGCGCTTCTCGTACCCGCACCGGTGGTCGCCGCTCCTCGTCGAGCCGATGTCGGTCGCGAGCTCGGTCATGAGCCAGAAGATGCTCCGCGGCATCCGCGACCGCGCGGAGGGCGCGGCCCGCTCGTCGGGCAGGTGACGCGTCAGGCCGGTGAGGAGAGCTGCTTCGGAGGGATCCGACGCCCTCGTGCGAAGTAGGCGATCGGTCCGAAGAAGTTGACCGCGATGACCGCCGCCCACATCGCCTTGCTCCCGTTGACCTCCTCGGCGGGGCGCCGGGCCAGGTCGGTCCACGCCGTCGCGGCGAGGGACAGCTGCAGGCATCCGACCACGAGCACTACGGTCTGCTGGCCGCTCGTCAGGTCCGACCACTTCTTCTTCGTCCTCTTCGGCATGAGTCCTCCTCAGGTCCGGTGACACCCGTCCCCTCCGGACTAGCAGGTCCCGGCCGCGGCCATCGAGCGATGTGACGCACGAGACGCCCTGCGCGAGAGCCGGACCCGGGCGTCGGTGTCACGCTGGAGAGGCCAGGGGAGTCGGTTGGGAGTCCTCATGAAACGCGCCTTCGCCGTCGCGGCCGTCCTCGCCGCGCCACTCGTCCTCGGAGTGCTGGCCACGGGATCCGCCGGCGCGGCCCAGCCCCGGATCTACCACACCATCGGCGCCACGTCGGCGTCCGCCGTCGTCGCGACGACGCAGGGCTGTGAGCTGACCGAGGTCTTCCTCTCGTCGAGCACGGCGATGTATGCCGGACAGCCCGGTCCCGTGGGCAAGCAGGGGCTCACCGCGGTGTTCGTCCGCGTCACCGACTCCTGTGCGGCTTCCGGTGCACGGGTCGCCCCAGCCGCAGGTGGTGGTGGCGGACCGGTCGTCTTCCAGGCGGACGTGCAGAACGGCGCCCCGCTCGTCGTCGACCCGCGCCTGACCCGGGCCTCGGTCACCACCGACCTCACCGGCACCGATGGCGACGGCAACCCGGTCACGGTGCACCTCACCGCGTCGTGGACCGGCTCCGGGCCTCTGGAGCACACCACCGACTCGACCCACGTCCACTTCGCCGACGGCAACGTCAGCTCCACCGCCAACGACCTGCGCCGTGCCGCCTCGGCCCAGGTCGCGGTCGAGGTCGCCGGCCGGTCGGCCACGGGCACCGACCCCTCCGCGGTGCTCGAGCAGGCGCGGTCGCACTGCATCGAGGTCCCCCGTCCCGGCGTCGAGGGCTTCTTCCCCTGCTTCGGCTTCCCCGCCTGACGGCGCGAGATCTGCCGGGCGCGAGCAGCGCGCGGGCGGGGACGGCATACGAGCCCCCCGCCCGCGTGCACGGCGCTCAGCGCAGGATCGCGGCGAAGGCGTCGAGGAGGAGCTGGATCTCGACCTCGCCGACGACGAGCGGCGGTGCGAGGCGCACCGTCGAGCCGTGGGTGTCCTTGACGAGGACGCCGTGCTCGAGCAGCCGGTGCGACGCCTCGCGCCCGGTCATGAGGCGCGGGTCGATGTCGACCCCGGCCCAGAGCCCGCGGCAGCGCACCGCGTCGACGCCGTGGCCGATGAGCTCGCGCAGCCCGGCGTCGAGGATCGCGCCGAGCCACCGCGCCCGCTGCTGGAACTCGCCTGTCGCGAGCAGCCCGACGACGGCCTGGCCGACGGCCGCGGCGAGCGGGTTGCCGCCGAAGGTCGACCCGTGGCTGCCGGGCGTGATGACGCCGAGGACGTCCCGGTCCGCGACGACGGCCGACACCGGGACGATGCCGCCGCCGAGCGCCTTGCCGAGCACGTAGACGTCGGGCACGACGCCCTCGACGTCGCAGGCGAAGGTCGTGCCGGTGCGGCCCAGGCCCGACTGGATCTCGTCGGCGACCATGAGCACGCCCCGCCTCCGGGTCAGTTCGCGCACCTCGCGCAGCCAGCCGTCGGGCGGGAGGATGACGCCGCCCTCGCCCTGGATCGGCTCGAGCAGCACCGCCACCGTGTCGTCGGTGACGGCCGCCTCGAGCGCCTCGAGGTCGCCGAAGGGCACGGTGTCGAAGCCCGGCGTGTAGGGGCCGTAGTGGTCGTGGGCGACGGGGTCGTCCGAGAAGCTGATGATCGTCGTCGTGCGGCCGTGGAAGTTGCCGGCCATGACGACGATGCGCGCGCGCCCGTCGGGGACGCCCTTGACCTCGTAGCCCCAGCGCCGCGCCGTCTTGATCGCGGTCTCGACGGCCTCGGCGCCGGTGTTCATCGGCAGCACGAGATCCTTGCCGGCGAGCGTCGCGAGGTCCCGGCAGAAGGGGCCGAGCCGGTCGCTGTGGAAGGCGCGGCTCGTCAGGGTCAGCCGGTCGAGCTGCGTCCTCGCCGCGCCGACGAGGGCGGGGTGCAGGTGCCCGAAGTTGAGGGCCGAGTAGCCGGCCAGCGCGTCGAGGTAGCGACGCCCCTCGACGTCGGTGACCCAGGCACCCTCGGCGTGCGAGATGACGACGGGCAGCGGGCTGTAGTTGCTCGCCACCCAGTCCTCGGCGAGGGAGACGTGCTCGTGGGTGGGGGTGCCAGGGGTCGGGCCGTTCCGCTCGCGGGCCCCGGGTCGTGCGGCCGTGTCGCTCACCTCTCGATCGTGGCACCGCGGCCTCGCGGCGGCACCGGAATGTGAGGTGATCCCGCTCTCGGACCGGCGCCGGCCCCGGGCCCCGGTGGGAGACTCGAAGAGGCGGGTCCCGCAGCCAGGACTACCCGCAGTGGGGTGTGTCGGTCACGTCGGCGACCCAGCCGCGGAGACCGCCATGAGCACCCCCACGACGACGAGCACGACGAACCCCGGCAGCCCGGCCACCGCTCCCGCCCATCGCACCCGCGTCGTCGTCCTCGGCGCCGCGGGACGCGACTTCCACGACTTCAACGTCGTCTTCCGTGACGACCCGGCCTACGAGGTCGTCGCCTTCACGGCGACGCAGATCCCCGACATCGACGGGCGCCGCTACCCACCCGATCTCTCGGGATCGCTGTACCCACAAGGCATTCCGATCGTCGCCGAGAGCGAGCTGGCTGCCCTGCTCGAGCGGGAGCACGTCGACGTCGTCGTCTTCGCCTACTCCGACGTGCGGCACGAGCAGGTCATGCACCTCGCCTCGACGTGCATCGCCGCCGGCGCCGACTTCCGGCTGCACAGCGCACGCCACACGATGCTGCGCAGCACCCGGCCCGTCGTCGCCGTCACCGCCGTGCGCACGGGCGTCGGCAAGAGCCAGACCACCCGCTACCTCGCCCGGATGCTCGTCGACCTCGGGCTGCGCGTCGTCGCGGTCCGTCACCCCATGCCCTACGGCGACCTCGCCGCCCAGGCGTGCCAGCGCTTCGCGACGTATGCCGACCTCGACCGCCACGAGTGCACCATCGAGGAGCGCGAGGAGTACGAGCCCCACCTCGACGCGGGCGTCGTCGTCTACGCCGGCGTCGACTACGAGCGGATCCTCCGCGAGGCCGAGCAGGAGGCCGACGTCATCCTCTGGGACGGCGGCAACAACGACCTGCCGTTCTACGTCCCCGACCTGCACGTCGTCCTCGCCGACCCGCTGCGCCCTGGCGACGAGACGGCATACCACCCCGGCGAGGCGAACGTCCGGATGGCTGACGTCGTCGTCATCGCCAAGTGCGACTCGGCGCGGACCGCGGACGTCGAGGCCGTCGAGCGGTCCGTCCGTGCCGTCAACCAGCGCGCCATGATCCTGCGCGCCGACAGCCCGGTCACCGTGGACGACCCGGCCGCGGTCGCCGGCCGCCGCGTCATCGTCGTCGAGGACGGCCCGACCCTCACCCACGGGTCGATGACCTACGGCGCCGGCGTCGTCGGGGCGCGCGCGGCCGGTGCCGCGCAGCTGCTCGACCCGACGACGTATGCCGTGGGGTCGATCGCCGCGACCTACGCGAAGTATCCGAATGCCCGAGGTGTCCTGCCCGCCATGGGCTACGGCGCCGAGCAGGTCCACGACCTCGAGGCCACGATCCGCGCCGCCGTCGAGGCGGGGGAGTGCGAGGACGTCGTCAGCGGCACCCCCATCGACCTGACCCGCGTCCTGTCGGTGCCCGCGCCGATCGTGCGGGCCCGCTACGAGCTGCGCGAGGTGGTGCCGGGCGGTCTCGCGGCCGCGCTGCGCTCCGCGCTCGCGCTCGAGACCACCGGCGCCGACGCCGACGCCACGTATGCAGGGAGCAGCTCATGACCACCCCGACCGAACACCTCCCCTCCGACTCCCGCGACCACCGCACCGGTCACCTCCACGAGGCGGACCACGTCACGCGGGTCTCCAACCGCCGCGGCGGCTACGTCGGGTCCGTGCTCGTCAACCTCATCGTGCTGTGGCTCGTCAACGGCTGGCCGGGCTGGCATGCCGTGCCCTTCCTCACCGGCCGCACCGTGCTCGTCATCGGCGCCGTCAACGCCGCGATCATCGCCCGCGCCGTGGCCGACGCGGTCAACGTCGTCCTCGACCTGCCCCGGCCGCGAGCCCTCGGCGACATCGTCTCCATCGGTTTCGGGCTCGCCGCGATCGTCCAGGTCTGGCGGGTCTTCCCCCTCGACGTCGTCGGCACCGGGTGGGAGACCGTTGCCCGGGTCCTGCTCGTCATCGGCTTCGTGGGCAGCTGCATCGGGATCCTCGAGGCCCTCGTCCGGCTCGTCCGCGGCCGCTTCCCCAGGATGTGACCGTCATGACCACCACCGGCGTTCCCTCGTCCGACCTCGACACCACCGGCAGGTCCCATCCGGCCGGCCGCCACCTCGTGGCCCTCGTCATCGGCTGCCTGCTGATCCTCCCCGGGGTGGGCCTGCTCCTCGGCGGAGCCGGACTCGCGATCACGTATGCCGTCGCGCGTGACGGCGCCGGCTACCTCATCCTGACGATGCCCGTCCTGTCGAGCTCGTCCCCGGCCCTCACCGCCGAGGACGCCGTCGTCGCCACGAGCTCCGACGTGCCGAGCTGGGTGCTCGACCGGCTCGAGTTCGACATCCGGATGACCGCCCGCCCGCTCGCCTCCGGCAAGACCGTGTTCCTCGGCGTCGCCCCCGCGAGCAGCCTCACGGCATACCTCGGCGGCGTCGCCCACGACCAGGTCGTGGGCATCACCGACCCGCGCACCGGCGGCGAGCGCACGGCGGTGCTGCGGGCGACCCCGGGTGCCGACCGGGCGCCCGCCCCGACGAGCCAGACCTTCTGGACCGCGGCGGCCACCGGCCCGGGGCAGCAGCAGCTGACGTGGCGCGTCTCCGGCGGCCAGTGGGGCGCGGTCATCATGAACGCCGATGGGAGCAGCGGGATCGCCGTCGCGTCGTCGATCGGCGTCCGCGCCGGCTTCCTCCTGCCGCTCGCGTTCCTCATGCTCGGAGTCGGGATCGTCGTGGCCGGCGCAGCCGTGGCGCTCATCATCATCGGCGCCAGCGGCACCCGGCGCCCGGCCGGTGGCCCCGGAGCGGGCTCGGCGACCGGCACCGGCGGGACTCCGGTCGTGGCCGTCCCGCCCGACCGGGTCGTGGGGGACGCCCCCGTCGCCGCGGCACCGAGCCTCTGGCACCCGCACCCGCGGGCCGTCAGTCCGGTCGCCCTCGACGCGCGCCTCGACGAGCCGCTCTCGCGGTGGCTCTGGCTCGTCAAGTGGTTCCTCGCGATCCCGCACTTCGTCGTGCTGGGCTTCCTGTGGCTCGCGTTCTCGGTCGTCAGCCTCGTCGCGTTCTTCGCGATCCTCTTCACGGGGCGCTACCCGCGCGGGCTCTTCGACTTCAACGTCGGTGTCCTGCAGTGGTCGTGGCGCGTGTCGTACTACTGCAGCAGCGGCGGCCTCGGCACCGACCGCTACCCACCGTTCAGCCTCGGGCCGGAGCCGGACTACCCGGCGCGGCTCGACGTCGCCTACCCGCAGCGGCTCTCGCGCGGCCTCGTCCTCGTCAAGTGGTGGCTGCTCGCGATCCCGCACTACCTCATCGTCGGGCTGCTCGTCGGGGGTGGCACGTGGGCGTGGAACCGCACGAGCCAGGGGAATCCGCGCCTCGACGTCATGGGCGGCGGCATCCTCGGCCTGCTCGTCCTCGTCGCGGGGCTCTCCCTCCTCTTCGCGGGCCACTACCCGCGGGCGCTCTTCGACCTCGTCATCGGGCTCAACCGCTGGGTCTACCGCGTCATCGCGTATGCCGCGTTGATGACGGACGTCTACCCGCCGTTCCAGCTCGACGAGGGTGGGTCCGAGGTGCTGCCCGGGCCCCCGCCGCCCCCGCCACCGGTCCCGGCGGACCGTGTCGAGCCCGTGGCGCAGCGTCCCGAACAGCCTGTCGGGCAGCCTGGCGAGCGCTCGGGCGAACAGCCCCGTCAGCTCAGCGGTTGACCTCGGCCGGGGTCGTCGGGAGCGGAGTCCTCAGGGCTGGCGCCGTGGTCGGGAGAGCGCCAGCCCGAGGCCACCGACGGCGACGATCGGCCCGATGACCGCCCACAGCGTGACGCCGGACATGGCGCTGCCGCCGATGTAACCCAGTCCCTGCAACGTCCACAGCGCCCCGACGAGCAGCACGATGACGCCGATGATGATGCGCACGGGCCGAGTCATGACGGGGCCTGCAGCGATGTACTCATGTCCCGACGCTACGTCACTGCTCCCGTGAGCGGAGCAGTGACGTAGCGACCGGAGGGTGTTCCCCGGGATCTCCTACGTCAGTGCTCCCCTGGGCGGAGCAGTGACGTAGCGGGGGGAGGGTGTTCCCTCGGGACCTCCTACGTCAGTGCTCCCATGGGCGGAGCAGTGACGGAGGGATCCGTCAGGCTGGGGCAGCGACGAGGTGGGCGTCGAGCCAGTTGACGATCTCGACCTCGACCTCGTCGCGGTTGGTCTCGTTGAGGATCTCGTGGCGGGCCTCCGGCCACAGCGTCATCGTCACGTCGCGGACGCCGAGCCGGCGCAGCTGGTCGGCGACCTGGCGCACGCCCTTGCCGTTCGCGCCGACCGGGTCCTTGTCGCCCGAGGCGAGGTGGACCGGCAGGTCCTTGGGCACCCGGGCGGCCACCGCGTCGGTGTTGACGGACTCGAGGCCACGGAGCAGGTCGGCGAATCCGCCTGCGCTGAAGACGAATCCGCAGTCGGGGTCGTTGACGTACTTGTCCACCTCGGCGGTGTCGCGCGAGAGCCAGTCGAAGTCGGTGCGGGTCGGCTTGAAGGCCTTGTTGTACTGCGCGAAGCTCAGCGTGTTCATGAGCCCGCTCGCGTGGGCGTGACCCCGCAGGCGCGCCTGAGTCGAGGCCAGGAAGATGCCGACCCGGCCGATCGCGCCCGAGCCCCCCGCGGTGCCGGTCAGCACGAGGCCCGCGAGCTCGGAACCGTACTGCGCGGCATACCCCCGCGAGAGGAACGAGCCCATGCTGTGACCGAGGAGGTAGACGGGCACTCCCGGCTGCTCCTCGCGCGCCCGGGCGGTCACGGCGTGCAGGTCGTCGATGACGGTCTGCCACCCGTCGCGCTCGGCGAAGAGGCCGCGGGCGCTGGAGGTCTTGCCGTGCCCACGGTGGTCCGAGCCGTACACGGCATACCCGTGGTCGGTGAGGCGCTGGGCGAAGCGGGCGTAGCGGCTCGAGTGCTCGGCGAGCCCGTGCGCGATCTGCACGACCGCCTTGGGGGCGTCGTCGGGCAACCAGCGGTTGACGAAGACCTCGGTGCCGTCGGGCGTGGTCAGCGTGAAGGTGCTGCTCTGCATGGCCGAACTGTATGCCGCGACGGCGCTGCGCTGACCCGAACCGCCCGAGGTGCCCGGTGACCGTTTCGGTGGGCTTCTGCCCGACCCCACAAATACGGGTGCCCGAATCTATTTACATGAGACCGAACGGGTGGTTTCCTAGGTGAAGCGGCCCGATGGGGGACCGACAGTCAACGAGGACGAGGGAGTCCGATGTACGCAGCGGAGCGCCAGCAGCGGATCATCGCCGAGGCGCGTCGTGCCGGCCGCGTCGAGGTCACGGCGCTCGCCGACTCCCTCGGGGTCGCCGCCGAGACCGTCCGTCGCGACCTGACGGCCCTCGAGCGCCGCGGCTCCCTGCGCCGGGTGCACGGCGGTGCGATCCCCGTCGAGCGCCTCGAGGTCGAGCCGACGCTCGCCACCCGCTCCGGTCGGCTCGCCGACGTCAAGCGCCGCATCGCCGCCCGTGCCCTCGACGAGCTCCCCAGCGGCGGCAGCATCATCCTCGACGCCGGGTCGACGACCCTCGCCGTCGCCGAGATGCTCCCGCCCGACCTCGACCTCACGGTGCTGACCAACAGCCTCGCCGCCGCGACGGTGCTCTCGACGCACCCCGGCATCTCCCTCTACCTCCTCGGCGGCCGCGTCCGCGGCACGACCGGCGCCGCCGTCGGCGACTGGGCCACCGGGGCCCTGGCCGACATCGTCGTCGACGTCGCGATCATCGGGACCAACGGCCTCTCCGTCGCTCGCGGCCTGACGACGCCCGACCAGTCCGAGTCGCTCGTCAAGCGCGCCATGGTCCGTGCCGCCCGCAAGTGCGTGGTCCTCACCGACTCGAGCAAGACCGGCGACGACCACCTCCACCGATTCGCCCAGCTCGCCGACGTCGACGTCGTCATCACCGACACCGACCTCGACGACGACGTCGCCGCCGAGATCCGCGCGGCCGGACCGGAAGTGGTGACCGCATGATCGTGACCCTGACCCCCAACCCGAGCATCGACCGGGCCGTCCTCATCGACGCGCTCCGGCGGGGCGAGGTGCACCGGGCCAGCAGCAGCCGGATCGACCCGGGCGGCAAGGGCGTCAACGTCTCCCGGGCCCTCGCGGCCCAGGGCGGCTCGACCGTCGCGGTGCTGCCGAGCGGAGGCCCCGAGGGGCACCTGCTCGAGGAGCTCCTCGACGCGGCCGGCGTCGCCTACGCGTCCGTCCCGGTCCGCGGTTCGGTGCGGATGAACATCAGCGTCCTCGAGCCCGACGGCACGACGACCAAGCTCAACGAGCCCGGTCCGGACCTGTCCGCCGACGAGGTCGAGGCGCTGCTCGCCACGACGCTCGAGCGCGCCGCCGGCGCCGGCGCGGCGCGCGGCGCCGAGTGGGTCGTCGGGTGCGGGAGCCTGCCGCCCGGCGCCCCCACCGAGCTGTATGCCGTCCTCGTCAGCCGGGTGCGCGAGCGCGGTGGGCGCGTCGCCATCGACTCCTCCGGCGCGCCCTTCGCGGCCGCCGTCGCCGCGAAGCCGCACCTCATCAAGCCCAACCACGAGGAGCTCGCCGAGCTCGTCGACCACGAGCTGCCCACCCTGGGCGACGTGCGCGACGCGGCCCGCGAGCTCGTGAGGTCCGGCATCGACGTCGTGGCCGTCAGCCTCGGCGGCGACGGTGCCCTGCTCGTGACGGCCGACGAGTGCGCGCACGCACGGGCCACCATCACGGCCCCCCAGTCCACCGTGGGCGCCGGCGACTGCATGCTCGCCGGCCTGCTCCACGGCCTGTCCACCGGCCTCGACCCGGCGGACGCCCTCATGACGGGGGTGACGTGGGGCGCCGCGGCGGTCACCCTCCCCGGAAGCCGCGTGCCCACACCCGACGACCTCGACGGCATACGCGCTGTGCTGAGCCGCGAGCCCGACCTCGACCGCGTCCTCTCGTGACGCGCCCAAGACGCCGAACCACTGATCGTCCCTCCGGAAAGGAAATCCCATGTCCCTGATCACCGAAGAGCAGGTCATCCTCGACCTCACCGGTGCCGATCGCCACGAGGCGACCCGGAGGCTCGGCGAGCGCCTCGTCGCCTCCGGCCGGTGCACCGACCTCGACCAGTTCCTGGCCGACGTGCGCAAGCGCGAGGAGACGATGGCGACCGGGCTGCCCGGCGGCATCGGCATCCCGCACGCCCGCAGCACCGCCATCACCGAGCCGTCGCTCGTCTTCGGACGCGCGGCTGACGGTGGCGGCATCGACTGGGGCGCCAAGGACGGCCCGGCCACGCTCATCTTCCTCATCGCGGCCCCCGAGGGCGGCGGCGACGCGCACATGCAGATGCTGCCCAAGCTCGCCCGTGCCCTGATGAAGAAGGACTTCAAGGCCGCGCTCGCAGCCGCGACGACGGAGGCCGAGGTCGTCCGCATCGTCAGCGCCGAGGTCGAGCTCGACCAGCCGGCTGCTGCCGCCGACGCCGACCGCACCGGAGCCGCAGCCGCGGCCCCGGCCGCCAAGCGCTCGCTCACCCTCGTCGGCGTCACCTCGTGCCCCACCGGCATCGCCCACACCTACATGGCGGCCGAGGGTCTCGAGAACGCCGCCAAGGCCGCCGGCCACACGATGCTCGTCGAGACGCAGGGATCCGCTGGGTCCAAGCCGCTGAGCGCCGCCCAGATCGCCGCGGCCGACGCCGTGATCTTCGCCCACGACCTGCCCGTCAAGGACGCCCGCCGCTTCGCCGGCAAGCCCCTCGTCGACGTCGGCGTCAAGAAGGGCATCTCGGACGGTCCTGCCCTCGTCACCCAGGCCGAGCAGCTCGTCGCCGAGTGGGACGCCGACCCGAGCAAGCGCGACGCCGCCGTCGCGGCAGCCGGTGCCGCCGGCCCCACCGGTGGGCTCGTCTCGAAGGTCGAGGAGGGCGCGAGCACGGGGACCAAGATCCGCCAGTGGCTCATGACCGGTGTGTCCTACATGATCCCGTTCGTCGCCGCCGGTGGCATCCTCATCGCCCTGTCGTTCATGCTCGCCCAGGTCGCCCTCGGCCAGCAGGGCGCCATCGAGATCGTCAAGTACAACCTCAAGCCCGGCGACCCGCTCAACATCGCGACGACCTTCAGCCCGACCAGCCTCACCTCGTGGGCGGCGCTGCTCTTCGTCATCGGTGGCGCGTCGTTCGGCTTCCTCGTCCCGATCCTCTCGGGCTTCATCGCCTTCGCCATCGCCGACCGGCCCGGCCTCGTGCCCGGCATCGTCGGCGGGTCCATCGCCGCGACGATGGGTGCCGGCTTCCTCGGCGGTCTCGTCACCGGTCTGCTCGGCGGCTTCGTCGCCCGCTGGATCTCCGGCTGGAACGTCGCCAAGGGAGTCCGGGGCGTCATGCCCGTGGTGGTCATACCGCTGCTCAGCTCGTTCATCACGGTCGGCCTCTTCATCACCGTCCTCGGTCGCCCCATCAAGGGCCTGACCGACGGGCTCAACAGCTGGCTCACCGGCATGAACGGCGCGAGCGCCGTCGTCCTCGGCCTCATCCTCGGCGCCATGATGGGCTTCGACCTCGGCGGCCCGGTCAACAAGGTGGCCTACGCCTTCGCCACGACGGGCCTGGCCGCGGCCGGCGCCTCCACCGACGCGCCCCAGCTGAAGATCATGGCCGCGGTCATGGCCGCCGGCATGGTCGCCCCGCTCGCCATGGCCCTCGCCACGACGGTCCGTCCGCACCTGTTCACCGAACCGGAGCGCGAGAACGGCAAGGCGGCCTGGCTGCTCGGGTTCTCGTTCATCTCCGAGGGAGCGATCCCGTTCGCCGCGGCCGACCCGGTGCGCATCATCGCCTCCTCGGTCGTCGGCTCGGCGATCACCGGGGCGCTCGCGATGATGTTCGGAGCCACCCTCCGGGCCCCGCACGGAGGCATCTGGGTGCTGCCGCTCATCGGCAACTTCCTGATGTTCCTGCTCGCACTCGCCCTCGGCGTGCTCGTCATGACGGGCCTCGTCGTGGCGCTGAAGTCCCGCGAGCACAACCTTGCGCAGATCGAGGCGACCGCTACGGTCTGATCAGGGCGTGATCGCGATCGCCGTCTGACCACCAACGACGCACGAACACCCGTTTCCAACGAAGGAGCACGTCCATGGCAACCCGCACCGTCACCATCGCCTCCTCGGTGGGCCTCCACGCCCGCCCGGCCGCCCTGTTCGTCGAGGCGGCCAGCGCGTCCGGGCTCGACGTCGAGATCGCCAAGCCCGGCGAGGACCCGGTCGACGCGACGAGCATCCTCGGCGTCATGGCCCTCGGGGCCAGGCACGGCGAGGAGGTCGTCCTGACGGCCGACGGCGACGGCGCCGACGAGACGCTCGACTCGCTCGTCGAGCTCCTCTCGCGCGACCTCGACGCGGAGTAAGGACCATGGCCGAGTCGGACACCCAGCCGGACACCCAGCCGGAGACCCGGCACGGCATCGGCGTCAGCCCGGGCACGGCATACGGACCGGTGGTGCAGGTCGCACCGCCGGTCCGGCCGCCGGCCGACGAGAAGGCGGTCGACGACGAGGAGGCCGCGCTCGCCGACGTGCGCGCGGCCTTCGAGTCGGTCGCCGTCTCCCTCGAGGAGCGGGCGACACGGGTCGACGACACGGCCCAGCAGATCCTCAAGGCGACCGCCCTCATCGCGCGCGACAAGGGGCTCGTCAAGGCCGCCGCCAAGGAGCTCGCGGCCGGCCACGGCCGGGCGCACTCGATCGAGAACGCGGTCGAGACGTATGCCGCGCAGTTCGAGGCGCTCGGCGGCTACTTCGCCGAGCGGGTCGCCGACCTGCGCGACGTCGGATCCCGTGCCGTCGCAGCGGTGCTCGGCGTCCCGGCGCCCGGCGTGCCGCCCTTCTCCGAGCCGAGCGTCATCGTCGCGGAGGACCTCGCGCCCGCCGAGACGGCGACGCTCGACCGGCGCCTCGTCGTCGGCATCATCACCGAGGCAGGCGGTCGCACGAGCCACACGGCGATCCTCGCGGCCCAGATGGGCATCCCGGCCGTCGTGCAGCTCGCCGGCGCCACCGAGATCGCGCCCGGCACGCCGGTCGCGCTCGACGGCGACACCGGCGAGGTCACGATCGCCCCGGACATGGAGCTCGTGACGGCACAGCGCGAGCGGGCCGCCCGGCGTGCCGAGGCGCTCGGGCGGCTCTCCGGTCCGGGACGCACGTCCGACGGCGCCGAGGTGGCCCTGCTCGCCAACATCGGTGGGGTCGAGGACGCCGTCGCCGCGGGCGCCCAGGACCTCGAGGGCGTCGGGCTCTTCCGCACCGAGTTCGTCTACCTCTCCGCGGCCAAGGCGCCGACGGTCGAGGAGCAGACCGAGATCTACCGTGGCGTCTTCGCGCCGTTCGAAGGGCGCCGGGTCGTCGTGCGCACCCTCGACGCCGGCGCCGACAAGCCGCTGAAGTTCGCCGACCTCGGCCCGGAGGAGAACCCGGCCCTCGGGCGACGCGGACTCCGGCTCTCGGCCGAACGGCCCGACCTGCTCGACGCGCAGCTCGAGGCCCTCGCCATCGCCGCTCGCGAGACGGGCGCCGACGTCCGCGTCATGGCCCCGATGGTCGCGACGGCCGAGGAGGCGGCCTGGTTCGCCCGGCGCGTCCGCGAGAACGGCCTGCCCAAGGCCGGCGTCATGATCGAGGTGCCGGGGGCCGCGCTCCGGGCGCACCACGTGCTCGGCGAGGTCGACTTCGGCTCGCTTGGCACCAACGACCTGGCGCAGTACACGATGGCCGCCGACCGCATGCAGGGCGCGCTGTCCGACCTGCTCGACCCGTGGCAGCCCGCCGTGCTCGATGTCGTCGGGCTCGCCTGCGACGGCGCCGCCCGGGTCAACCGCCCCATCGGGGTGTGCGGTGAGTCGGCGGGTGACCCGCTGCTCGCCCTCGTGCTCGTCGGGCTCGGCGTCTCGTCGCTGTCGATGGCCCCGAGCAAGGTGCCGGTCGTCCGGCTCGCGCTCTCGCTCCACTCGGTCGCCGAGTGCCAGGCGATCGCCGTGGCCGCCCGCAGCGCCCGGACGGCCGTCGACGCCCTCACCGCCGTCCGCGAGGCCGCGAGGACCGAGCTCACCGACCTGCTCTGAGGTCCCTGCGAGAAGGAGGCCGCGATGACGCTGCCCGATGCACCACGTCGGAGGGTGAACTACTTCGAGGGGCGCCTCCTCAGCGCCGACGACTTCCGGGACGAGCAGCAGGCCGGCCGTGAGCGATCGTGGCTGCACAACCGGATGCTCCACGGCTCCGGTGTCGTCGAAGGGCTCGACGTCTCGGTCGACGGCGATGTCGTCGTCGTGTCACCGGGCATGGCCATCGACGCGGTCGGTCGGGAGATCGTGCTGACCGAGCGCGCCGGGGTCGACGGGAGCGCCGTCACCCCCGACAGCCACGGGCGCGTGCACCTCGCGGTGGCGTGGGACGAGGTGCCCGACGACGAGGTCGTCGGCCCTGACGGTCCGGTGCCGGGACACTACGTCGAGCGCCCCCGGCTGGCGCTCTTCGAGAGCGGAGCGGGCGGGCCCGACAGCGCGGGCGTGGTCCTGGCCCGCGTCCACCGAGCCGGGGCCGTCCTCGTCGCGGACGGTTCGGTCCGGCGTCACGTCCGGCGCTCGGGGCACGGGGACCGCTGAGCCGCTCGACCTCCCGGGTGAGCACTCTCATAGCCGCCGGAGGGACTGGCCCCCGAGGCCGCTCGATAGACTCGAGATGGACGTCGAGCACGGCGCCCACGCGGCAAAGGAGCTCGGCATGAGCACGTCCAGCCTGTACATGGAGCGGGTCCGCCTCGAGGACGGGTACCACGAGGACGACCTCCCCTTCATCGAGCACGCCCTGACCCAGCTGTTCACCCAGCTGGAGCGCTTCGACCCGTCGATGGTGCACATCGGTCTGCGGGTCAAGGACCGCGGGCAGCCGGGCATGCACACCTCCGTCGAGGTCTGCATCAGCGGACTGCCGACCGTCATCGGCGTCTCCAACCTGGACGACACCAAGGCCGCCCTCAACGACGCCGAGGCCAAGGTCGTCGCGCAGCTGCGCGAGGCCGCCGACCGGCACCACGACCGCCGACCGCGCCAGGCCCGCCACTGAGACACGCCCTCCGGGCGCCGAGGTATGCCGTCGCGCCCGGGCGCGAGGCCACACCTCGACCCGCGAGGGCTCAGTCGGACCCGGCGGAGAGGACGTCGGCCAGGTCGTAGCTGACCGGCTCGTCGAGCTGCTCGAAGGTGCACGACTCGGGGGTGCGGTCCTCGCGCCACCGGACGAACTGGGCGGTGTGCCGGAAGCGCGCGCCCTCCATGTGGTCGTAGCGCACCTCGACGACGCGCTCGGGGCGCAACGGCACGAAGGAGAGGTCCTTGCCGTTGTTCCACCGGGAGTACTCGGACGAGCGCGGCGTGCGCAGGCTGCCGTCGTCGGTGGGCTGGCCCCAGTTCCACGGGTGCTCGTCCCACTCGGCCACGAGCGGCTGCAGCTCCTCGAAGAGCTCCTTGCGGCGGGCTATCGGGAACGCCCCGATGACGCCGACCGAGGCGAGCTGTCCGTCGTCGCCGTAGAGCCCGAGCAGCAGCGAGCCGATGGCGTCGGGCCCGCTCTTGTGCACGCGGTAGCCGGCGACGACGCAGTCGGCGGTGCGCTCGTGCTTGATCTTGAACATCAGGCGCTTGTCGGGCTCGTACGCGATGTCGACGGGCTTGGCGATGACGCCGTCGAGGCCGGCGCCCTCGAACTCGGTGAACCAGCCCTTCGCGACGTCGCGGTCGGCCGTGGCTGCCGTCAGGTGGACCGGGGCCTCGGCGCCCGCCAGTGCCTTCTCCAGCGCCGCGCGCCGCTCGGCGAACGGCTTGTCGAGGTAGGACTCCTCGCCGAGAGCCAGCAGGTCGAAGGCGACGAACGACGCCGGCGTCTCGGCCGCGAGCTTCTTGACGCGTGAGGCGGCCGGGTGGATGCGCTGCTGGAGCAGGTCGAAGTCGAGCCGGTCGCCGGACTCGGGAGAGACGAGGACGATCTCGCCGTCGATGACGCACTTGTCGGGGAAGTTCGCGAGCACGGCCTCGACGACGTCGGGGAAGTAGCGCGTCATCGGCTTCTCGTTGCGTGAGCCGATCTCCACGAGGTCGCCCGAGCGGAAGATGATCGACCGGAAGCCGTCCCACTTCGGCTCGTAGAGCACGTCGACCTTGACGGCCGAGAAGTCCTTGACCGGCTTGGCGAGCATCGGCGACACCGGCGGGACGACCGGCATACCCCACGTCGTGCGGAGGTCGGCATCACGCTCGGCCTTGGGTGCCATGTACTCGGCGTCCGCCTTGTCGCTCCGGCGCTTGCTCGGCTGCACGCGCGGCGGCTCGCCCGGCATCTTCGGGTAGTCCGGCGGGAAGTTCAGCTCTCCGAGGCCACGCTCCTCGAGGTCCTTGTCCCACAGGGCGATCGCCGCGGCCACGTCGCCGACCTCGTCGTCGATGCCAGCCCAGGCGTCGCCCCTCGAGGCCACGAGCTCGGGGACCGTGCGCACCGTCAGCTCCTTCGGGTCGACCGACCCGAGCTCGTCCCACGTGACCGGCGTCGACACGGGCGCACCCGGCAGCGGACGTGGAGAGTAGGCCGAGGCGATGGTCCGGTCGCGGCAGGCCTGGTTGAAGTCGACGAAGACCTTCTGGCCGCGCTCCTCCTTCCACCACGACGTCGTGACGAGGTCGGGCAGCCGGCGCTCGAGCTCGCGGGCGATGCCGATGACGCCGTGCCGCACGTCGAGGAACTCGTGCGTCGGCGCGACCCGCGCATAGACGTGCACGCCACGGTTGCCGGACGTCTTGGCCCAGGCCGTGAGCCCGATCTCGGCCATCACCTCGCGCAGGGCGACGGCCGCCTCGACAGCGTCCTTGAAGCCCCGCCCCGGCTGCGGGTCGAGGTCGATGCGCAGCTCGTCGGGGTTGTCGACGTCGGCGGTGCGGACGGGCCACGGGTGGAAGGTGATGGTGTTCATCTGGGCCGCCCACACGGCATCGGCGATCTCGTCGATGACGAGCTGCGGGTGCCTGCGGCCCGACGGATACGTGCACATGACGGTGCGGGTGCCCTCGGGAACGCCCTTGGGCGGGTTCTTCGAGAAGAACTCCTCGCCCTCGATGCCCTCGGGGAAGCGCTGGAGCGTGACCGGCCGGTCGCCGAGGGCGCGCAGCATCGGGTCGGCCACCGTGACGAGGTAGGTCGCCATGTCGAGCTTGGTGACCGGCCTGCCGTCGGCCATCCCGGCCGCCGGCCACAGCACGCGGTCGGGGCTGGAGACTCGCACCTCCCGCACCCCGGACGGGCTCGACGGACTGGGCGCTTCGACGACGGCGGGCTTGGCGCTCACCCGCCGATCGTAGCCACGCGGTCCGACACGCGCCGTCGGGCGCGCACGGTGACCCGGGGCTGACGTGCGAAGGGCCGCGGGCGCGATGAGGTGGATGAAGCGTCAACGGGTATGTCTCCGCCATGACCCAGGCGCCCACCCTCCACAACCTCGGCGGCGAACGCTTCGTGCTGATGACGACCTACCGCCGCAACGGCGAGCCGGTCCCGACCCCGGTGTGGGTGCTGCCCGACGCCGGAGCCGCCATCGTCAGCACGCCCGAGGGTGCCGGCAAGCTCAAGCGTCTGCGCCACGACCCGCGCGTCAGCCTCCAGCCGTGCGACCGTCGCGGAAAGGTCAAGGAGGGCGCCCCGGTCGTCGAGGGGACCGGCGAGATCATCACCGACTCGGCCGCCTCCGACGCCGTGAACCGCCGCCTCGCGCGCAAGTACGGCGTCGAGTTCCGCATCTTCATGGCGATCGAGTGGGTCGTGCGCCGCGGCAACAGCAGGCGTGTCGTCGTGCGGATCACCCCGACCGTCTGACCTCTGCGGGGTGGCGCTCGCACCCTTTCGGCCGATCCGGACCGGGCCGGACGCCGCGCTGGTTTCATGGGAGGTATGCGGCCCTCCGGCGTCGCCGAACCGTCTGACCCTCCGGACGCCATCGTCGTCCGGGGACGTGACCCCGCGCTCCTCGCAGCAGCGGTGCGCCGGCTGCTGCCCCCGGCGCCACTGCCCGGCGCGGCGGTCGTACTCGTGCGGCTCTCACCGCCGACCCCGGCCTCGTCGACCGTCGTGCACGTCGTCGTGGACGCCCTCGTGGAGGCGGGGTGCGAGGTGACCGTCGCGGGTCTGCTCGCGAGCCGGGACCGCGACCGCGGGCACCGCGACGTCGGCGCGCTCGCGCACGCGGCGGGCCTCACCGGCCGCACGGCTCGCGGGCGGTCGTATGCCGTCATCGACCTCGCCGAGGACCTCGTGCCCTCCCTGGCCCCCGCGACGAGCGCCCTCGCCGGTCAGCCGGTCTCGACGGCGTGGCTGACCGCCGGGACCCGAGTCGTCGTCGGTCGCGCCGTCACCGACCTCGTCGACACGTATGCCGGGTGCCTCGACACGCTGCTCCGAGCCGTCCCGGAGGTGGCCGGGTGCGAGCCGGCGGACGTGGCCGTCGAGGTGGCACGGCACCTGCGCCCGCACCTGGCGGTGCTCGATGCCCTCTCGACGAGCGGTGGCGCCGACGGCAGCCGACTCCCGGACGAGACGGAGACCGACACGGTCGTCGTCGCCCGCGACCCGGTGCTGGCGGACGTCACGCTCGCGGGGCTGCTGGGCGTGGACCGGTCGAGCTCGTCGCTGGTCGAGCGGGCCGTGGCGGCGATCGGCGCGCCGGCCGGGTCGGTCGAGGGTGACCTACGGCCCTTCGGCGCCGTGGCCCACGCTCATCCGCTGGCGGTCAGGGCAGCTCGTCGAGTGGCTCGGGACCTCCGCCTGGCGCGGGTCCTCAGCGCGGCGACGGGCGGCCCGGATGCCGGGTCGGTCCCGGCCGACCCCGTGCTCGCGGCCCTGAGACCGGTCGTGACCGAGGCGGTCCGCGCCGCCACCGACCCGGTCGGACAGGCCGGGCTCGTGGGGCTGCTCGGCCTGGCCGCGACAGTGGCCGCCGGCGGTGAGGCGTGGGGCGCGACGATGGACAAGTCCACGGTCGAGCGACGGGTCGTCTCCCTCGGCTTCGACCCCGCCGCCCACCCGGACGACGACTACGACGGGCTGCCCGAGCAGCTCGCCGCGGTCGACGCGGTCATCGACCGCCTGCCGGTGTCGGACGACCCGGAGGCCCTGCGGTGGTGCCTCGTCGACGGCGCCACCGTCTTCGAGGTCCGACGGCTCGTACCGGCCGACTTCGACGCGTGGGTCGAGCGCGTCGACGTCGCCGAGGGCATCAGCCTCATGGCCGACTACGTCGGTGGCCGGCGAGTGCCCGTCGGAGATCCCGTCGTGGCCGACGGAGGAGGGGACACGCGACAGCGTCAGGCCGAGCGCAACCTCTACCTGCCGCAGCCGAACTACCTCGCCGCGTGGGGCGGTGAGCCCATCGACGTCTGCAAGATCGAGCTCGTCGAGCGCGGCCCGGACCGCCACCGGCTGCTGTGGCGCACCGTCTCGAGCCCCAACGGCTCGGCCGTCCACGACGACGGCACCCTCACCTTCGAGCGGGCCGGTGCGACCGGGCCCGACGGTGGCGACGGGCCCGACGGTGGCGCCGGCACCATGGTGACGATCCGGGGCCGGCAGCTCTTCACGCTTCCCGCGGCGCTCGACGCGGTCGACCTGCCGTCGGTGCCCGAGCTGCACCGGCCCCTCCTCGAGGAGGCCTACCGCCGGTTCTTCACCGCGACCTTCGACAACCTCGAGGCGTGCTTCGAGGGGCGCGAGCACCGCATCGGCCGTCCGCCTCCGGACCCGTCGGGGCCCCTGCTCACGGAGTCGGTGCGCATGGTCGTCGACGGCCTCACCGCTCGACTCGTCGGCGACGTAGCTGGGAGCAGCGTCCGATCGCCTGCGCCCGACCCGGCCCTCGACCAGCACGGCTTCCGGCACGTCCGTGGCTCGCGCCCGGGCCCGCGCCGGGCCGTGCCTCCAGACCCCGAGGTGGCGGGTCCATGAGGGTCGCGGTGACCGGCGCCACGGGCCTCGTCGGCCACCACGTCGTCGCGGCCGCCCTGGCCGGCGGCCACGAGGTGGTGGCCGTGACCCGGCGTGGACGCCGGCTGCCCGAGCGGTTGCTCGCTCTCGGCGAGATCGGTCAGACCCGCGCCGACCTCGCCGATCCGCCCTCCCTCACCCGGGCCCTCGACGGGATGGACGCCGTCGTGCACTGCGCTGCCGTCTACTCCTACGACTCCGCCGCGACGGCCGAGCTCACCGACGTCAACGTCACCGGGACGGGCGCCGTGCTCGAGGCGGCGGCCGCAGCCGGCGCCGCCCGGGCCGTCGTGACGAGCTCGGCGGTGACCCGCGGATCGAGCCTGCAACCGCTGCCTCGCGACGAGCGGCACCACCTCGGCACCGAACCGGCGCCTGCCTACTACGCGAGCAAGGTCCGGCAGGAGCAGGTGGCCCTCGAGGTCGCCGAGCGCACCGGGCTCGAGGTGGTGCTCGCCCTGCCGACCGTCGTCCTCGGCGGCCCCTACGACCGGCTCGGCCCGAGCAACGCCATCGTGCTGCGCTACCTCCTCGACGCCACGCGCAGCACCTTTCCCGGCGGCTGCAACGTCGTCGACGCCCGCGACGTCGGTGCGGGTCACGTGGCCCTGCTCGAACGCGGTCGGCCGGGCGAGCGCTACCTCCTCGGCGGCGAGGACGTCTCGTGGCGCACGTTGCACGGCCTCGTCGCCGACCTGGCCGGCGTCGGTCAGCCGGTCCTCGAGCTGCCCGCTGCGGCAGCCTGGCTGGCGGCCGGCGCTGCCGAGGCGTGGGCCAGGCTCACCTCGACGCCGCCGCTGTCGACCCGCGAGGAGGCCACGACGGTCGGTCGCTACTACTGGTACGCGTCGGGCCGTGCCCGGGAGATCGGGTATGCCGCCCGCCCCGCCCGCGAGGCCGTGGCCGCCTCTCTCGCGTGGCTCGCCATCGGACCCGACCTGCCGCGGGTCGTGCGGGAGTCGCTGCGCCTCGCTCCTGCGGTGCGCGCGGCGCGGCCGCTCGGGCCCCGGCCGGTCACTCCTCGACGACGACCGCCACGTCCAGCTCCGCCTCGACGCCGCCCGTCACCTGGATGACGCCCTCGTAGCGCTCACCCGGACGCACCACGCCGGGGTTCAGGTCGACCTCGAGCAGCACGTCGTGCTCGGATCCCGCCGGGATCGTGACGCCGTCGGGATCGAGCCGCAGCTCGAGCTCGACGTGCCGCCCCGTGTCGGGTTGCAGCCGGCCGGCCGAGAGCAGGACCCTGCGGGCTCGCGGGTGGGCGTTCGACAGGGTGACCGTGCCCGTCGCCGTGTCTCCCGGGCGCCCGTGCAGCGTCACCCCGGCCCGTCGTATGCCGTCACCGGGCTCGTGCGCCCCGGCCCCGTCGCCCTCCGCGGGCCGACCGGTCACGACGACGTCGGCGGGATGGTCGTGGTGGTGGTCGCGGTCGTCGTCGGGGCCGTGGCGGTGGGCCCGGTGCGGTGCCGGGCCGGCTGTTGGCCGACGCCCCGGCTCGGCGCGGGTGGCGCCCCGCGTCGCGGACCGGGTGTCGGAGATGACCCGGGCCATGCTCCGGCTCCCGATCGCGACGAGGCTGCCGGCCACGTCGAGGCCGAGCTCGCCCACGTCCTTCCAGTAGCGGGCGCCCTCACGGCTCACCGCCTCCATCCACGCCCGCCCGGCGGTGGTCGGGTCGACCTCGGACGTCAGCGTGGCACGGCCCAGCTCGATCGACTGGCGGGCGAAGCTGGCCTGCGCCGACCAGGCGTCGCGCGCCAGCTCGGTGATCCTCGCCAGCATCTCGTCCTGGCTCCTCGCGTTCGACGACATCGCGGGCCTCCTCAGCAGCAGCCGCAGTCGCAGCCGGCCTCGACCGGATGGCACGGCGCCGGGCTCACGACCACGGCGACGCGAAGCGGGCGCGAGCAGCCCTCGAAGCGGACGTCGGCGTAGGCGGATGCGCACGCGTCGAGGTCGCCGGGCATCCGGCCCTGACCCATCCCCACGTGCGTGTCGAGGTGGACGTCGGAGCCGCCCTGGTTCTCGCTCGGGCCGTTCGCGTCAGAGCTGCCTCCGGGCTTGCCCGGGTCGCCGGCACCTCCCGAGCCGTCGCCGGGCTTGCCACCGGCGCCCGTCGTGGTCGTGACACCGATGACGAGCCGCACGATGCGGTCCTCGCACGGCGCCAGGGTCACCTGCTCCTCCTCGAGCACCGCGACGACCACGAGGTCCGTGTCGCTGCCGACGTGCCACGGGCCGACCGCGAGGGTGACCGGGCGCTCGCGGCGCCACGCGTTGTGCAGGGCGAGCGGGACGATGCGGCGCTCGCCGACGCGGGTGTGGACCACGACGTCGGCGTCGGGCACGCAGCAGGAGCAGGCGCCTCCACAGCCGCACGTCGAGCCACCGCGGGCGTCACCGTGCTCCCCGCAGCCCCAGCCGCAGCCGCACTCGCCGCGGCACTCGCCGCAGCCCCGGCTGCCACCGCAGCCGCCGCACTCACGGCCTTCACCGCACCCGTGGTGGCCGTGGTGGTGTTCGTCGTGCCGGTGGCCGTCGTGCCCGTGGTCGTGGCCGTGGTCGCGTGGTTCGTCATGCTGTGGCCCGTGGTCGTGACCGTGGTCGTGCCGGTGGTCGTGCCGGTGGTCGTGTCCGTGGTCGTGCGTCGGCCGGGAGCGCTGCTGGCCCCACGCCGGCCACGCGGTCCACGCCGAGCCGGACGGCGCGCTGCCGCCGCCCGTGAACGGCGCGGCGACCTCGTCCCACAGCGACTGGGAGGCGTCGGTCCACTGCTGGAGGGCGTCGACCCAGCCGTTGCGCAAGGAGGTGAACAGGTCCGGCGTGGAGGTGCTCATGACTTCGACTCCGATCGGTCTCGCGGAAGGATGACGACGTCCAGGTCGGCGACGCCGACGGGGACGGAGGCGGTGTGGCGCCGTGCGGCCTCGAGCCCGGCGGGCACCTCGAGGCGGGCGGCGAGGGTGACGGTCGCGCCGGGCTCGACGACCACGGGGGCTTCGAGCGTGAGGACGACGTCGGGGCCGGGGTCGGGTCCACCGTCGTCGGTGCGGGCCATCGTGACCGAGGCCAACGGCATACGCACGTTGCCGGTGTTGGTGACGACGAGTGCCACGTCCTGGCTCCCCCCGACCGCGAGGACGCGGCGCGGGCTCAGGTCGAGCGAGAGGTGGGGGGCCACGTCGACGACGACCCGGTGGCGCACTCCGCCCAGCTCCATCTCGGCCTCGTGCCGACCGGGTGGCGTGGTGGCCGGGAGCGGCACGACGACGGGAACCTCGACGGTGCGGCCCGCCGGGATGATGGCGCTCGCGGCGCCGGTCACGGCCTCCCCGTCGAGGTGCAGCGTGGGGCGCCGGACGACGAGCCGGTCGGCGGTGAGGTTCTCGACGGTCACGGTGGTCGTGAGCCGCCCCGGCGGGCCCGACAGCACGACGGCGTCGTCCGGGTGGTCGGCCTTGGCCGAAGGAGGGCGCCGGCGCGGGGGACGGCCCCCGGTCGAGGAGGTCTTCGCGGCGGTCGGCCTGCGGCGTGGGGTCGGCATGGCCAGACCTCAGAGGTCGATGACGACGGGGCCGCCGGGGACCGGTCGCACGTGGGTCGACGTGCGACCGCGCACGGTGACGGCGAAGACCTCGAGGCCCAGCACGGACCAGCTCCACTGCTGCTCGTAGGGCGTCGACACCTCCGTCGCGGGCGGGGGCGCCAGCTCGAGACGCACGCACGAGTCGACGGCCACGGGCCGCAGGTCGACGACGGCCGCCGAGTCGATCTTCGAGGTGGTGTCGACGGCCGAGGTCGAGTCGAGCTTGGACGTCGTGTCGAGCTCGGCGGTCGAGGCGACGGTCGACGTCGTCGTCACCGGGGCGAGCGCGACGCTGGAGTCGGTGTGGACCGTGTTGTCCCCGGCGAGGGTCAGCCTCATGTCGTCGAGGCCGGCCAGCTGGCTCGTGACGTCGGCCGTGACGTCGCTGCCCACGCTTCCGCTCAGGGCGGTGTCGATCGAGTAGGTGGCCATCAGTGCTCTCCTGCCTGGGCGGTGCGCTGCGGGTGGGACGTGCGCTCTGGTCTCACGGGGGTGTCTGGGCTGACGAGGTAGGAGTGGTGGAAGCCGAGCCTCGGGTCGGCCCAGTCCGACAGGCCGGCGTCGATCTCGCCGAGCTCGGGCATGACGACGCGGTCGCGCAGCTCGAGTGAGGGGTAGTCGTAGACGCTGATGTGGTTCTGGCCCCGGTTGGCCGTGAAGAGCAGTGTCTGGTCGGCCGAGAGCTGGCACGCGTAGATGCCGTCGATGAGCGAGCCGCGGCTGACCCGGAACGACTCGGCGAAGAGGTTGGCGTTGCCGACGACGTTGGCCCGCATGAAGGACTCGGCGAGCGTGTTGAGCGACTGGCGCGGGTAGGCCCAGGACTCGAGGCTCCCGGGGTGCTCGTCGACGAGGCGGTGGTGGCTCATCGTGTCGAGGTCGACGAGGACGACCGTGTGGCTGCCGCCGGTGCAGAAGATCAGCTCGGAGTCCGAAATCGTGACGTCGGAGTTGATGTGGGCCGGCACGTCGCGGTCGGCGACCCAGTGGCGCAGCACCTGGCCCTGCTCGGCGTCGATCTCGAACGCATACTGCCGCAGCCACGCCATGCCCCAGTGCGCGTAGTCGCTCCGGTCGGCGGGATGCACGCGGAAGGAGACGGCGTAGAAGACGTCGAGCACCGGGTGGCACACGACGTGCCAGCAGGTCGTCGGCAGCGTCACGGTGCGGACCTCGCCCGAGACCGTGTCGAGGATGCCGACCTCGCGCGCCTCGCCGCGGGACGGGTGGTCCATGCCGCCGTAGACGATGAAGCGCCCGGACGCCGTCCGCTTCATCGCGTGCGGCACCTTGAGCCCGTGCGGCGCGACGACCTCCGCCTTGGTGAGCCGGTTGACGTCGAAGCGCCACAGGTGCTCGCCGATCGCGGTGACGAACTGGGTGTCGTCGAGCCACACGAGGTGGGTGCTGCCCTTGATCGTCGTGTCGGGCACCTCGAAGCGCAGCGTCGAGACCCGGTCGACCTCCTCGAGCGTGGCGAGGTCGTAGAAGAGCAGGTGCTGACCGGTGTTGCCGAGGAAGCCGACGCGCCGGCTCGGGTCGACGCTCGGCGCGTGCCCGCCCGAGGCGCCGGGGAAGTAGCTGACCTTGTAGGAGTGGTCGCCCGTCACCGGGTCGTAGCGGAA
Source organism: Terrabacter aerolatus (assembly GCF_007991735.1). Taxonomy (GTDB): domain Bacteria; phylum Actinomycetota; class Actinomycetes; order Actinomycetales; family Dermatophilaceae; genus Terrabacter; species Terrabacter aerolatus. The sequence goes on from NZ_BJYX01000023.1 coordinate 26,999, forward strand.
GAGGCACACGCCCGCCCGGCCCTCGAGGCCGTTCAGACCGTTCCCGTCGAGGGCGACGTGGAACGCGTAGGGGTACTCACGCATCGGCAGCCCCGACTGCTTCGGTTCCGCGGATCCGGCGCGCGGTCGTCACGCCGACTCCTCAGGCTAGCGCCGGGCCGTGGCACCCTGCCGGGAAACGGGGATTCGCGCCGTAGGCTCGGCGGGTGCCGGCCGGGCGAGGGAGAGCGACGCTGCAGGGTCTGGCGCTCGCGTGCCATCCCGGTCCGACGGTGGCCGTCACCGTCCTCACGGCCCTGCTCGCGTCGTCGGCGGGACACACGCTCGGTCGCGGGCTGCTCGTGACCGCAGCGGTCCTCACCGGCCAGCTCTCCATCGGCTGGAGCAACGACCTGCTCGACGCCGCGCGCGACCGGGCCGTGGGGCGCGTCGACAAGCCGATCGCGCGGGGCGTCGTGTCCGAGGGGACGGTGCGCGCCGCCACCGCGGTGGCCCTCGTGGCCTGCACCGTGCTGTCGCTGGCGTGCGGCGTCGCCTCCGGGCTCGTCCACCTCCTGCTGGGCGTCGCCTCGGGGTGGGCCTACAACGTCTGGTTCAAGCGGTCGGTGCTCTCCCCGCTGCCGTATGCCGTCGCCTTCGCCGCGCTGCCCGCCGTCGTGACGCTCGCCCTCCCGGCCCCCGTGTGGCCGTCGACCTGGGTCATGGTGACCGGGGGACTGCTCGGGGTCGGGGCGCACCTGCTCAACGCCCTGCCGGACCTCGCCGACGACGAGGCCACGGGGGTCCACGGGCTCCCGCAGCGGCTGGGCGCACGGACCGTGCGGTGGCTGGCACCCGTGGTGCTGCTGGCGGGGACCGCCGTGGCGGCCATCGGCCCGGGTCTCGATGCCACGGGCGCCCTGCTGCTCGGGGTCTGCGTCGCGCTCGCGGGAGTCGCGGTCCTCGCGCGCGGCCGGCTCCCCTTCGTGGCCGCGATCGGCATCGCGCTCGTCAACGTCGTGGCCCTCGTCGCCCGCCGCTGAGACGCACGGCCGTCGACCTGGGACGCAGGCTGTCCAGCGTCGGGACCTCGTCGGGCCACCGGCCACCTAGGGTGGGCAGGGTGAGCCACCTAGCGGCCGTCCGAGGAGTCCTCCCGGAGCACACCTACGCCCAGGCCGACGTCACGGCCGCCTTCGCCGAGGTGCTCGGCTCGGTCGGCTCCGACCGGGCGCTGCTCGAGCGGTTCCACGCGAACGCGGGGGTGAGCCGGCGCCACCTCGCCCTGCCGCTCGAGCGCTACTGGCAGCTCGCGGACTTCGGCGCCGCCAACGACGAGTTCATCCGCGTCGCCACCGAGCTCGGGTCGCATGCCGTCACCAAGGCGCTCGCAGCCGCGGGTCTCACCCCGCGGGACGTCGATCTCATCGTGTCGACGACGATCACCGGCCTCGCCGTGCCCTCCATCGAGGCCCGGGTCGCCGCCGAGATCGGGTTGCGCGACGACGTGAAGCGCATCCCGCTCGTCGGGCTCGGCTGCGTGGCCGGTGCCGCCGGCGTCGCCCGCGTCCACGACTACCTCGTCGGGCACCAGGACGACGTGGCGGTGCTGCTCTCCGTCGAGCTCTGCAGCCTCACCGTCCAGCGCGACGACCGCTCGGTGGCCAACCTCGTCGCGAGCGGCCTCTTCGGCGACGGCGCCGCCGCCGTCGTCATGGTCGGGGCCCACCGTGCCGCCGCCCTCGCGCCCACCCAGCCGCACGTCGTCGCGACCCGCAGCCGCCTCTACCCCGAGACCGAGCGCGCCATGGGCTGGGACGTCGGTGCCACGGGCCTGCGCATCGTCCTCGGGGCCGAGGTGCCCGACCTCGTGCGCGAGAACGTACGTGACGACGTCGACCGCTTCCTCGCCGACCAGGGCCTGACCCGGGCCGACATCGGCTGGTGGGTCGCCCACCCCGGCGGCCCCAAGGTGCTCGAGGCCATGCAGGAGGCGCTCGAGGTCGACCGCGAGGCTCTCGGCGTCACGTGGCGCTCGCTCGACCGCATCGGCAACCTCAGCTCCGCCTCGGTGCTGCACGTGCTCGCCGACACCCTCGCCGACCACACGCCGGAACCCGGGTCGTGGGGCGTCCTCCTGGCGATGGGCCCAGGCTTCTGCCTCGAGCTCGTGCTGCTGCGCGCGGCCGACTGAGGCGCCGATGACCTCCCAGTGGCTCTTCACCGGCCTCGTCCTGCTCGTCGGGATCGAGCGGCTCGCCGAGCTCGTCGTCTCGAAACGCCATGCGGCGTGGGCGTTCTCGCGGGGCGGAGTGGAGCGTGGCCAGTCGCACTACCCCGTCATGGTCGTGCTCCACACGGCCCTGCTCGTCGGGGCCGTGGCCGAGGTGTGGCTCGCCGACCGGCCCTTCGTCCCGGCCCTGGGCTGGGTCATGCTGGGGCTCGTCGTCGCGAGCCAGGCGCTGCGCTGGTGGTGCATCCGGACGCTGGGCAACCAGTGGAACACCCGCGTCATCGTCGTGCCGGGCCTCACGCTCGTGCGCCGCGGACCCTACGGCGTCCTCCCGCACCCCAACTACGTCGCCGTCGTCGTCGAGGGCCTCGCCCTCCCCCTCGTGCACACGGCCTGGGTGACGGCGCTCGTCTTCACCGTCGCCAACGCGGCGCTGCTCACCGTCCGGATCCGTGTCGAGGACGCCGCCCTGCGCGAGATCGCCTCCCTCGCAGGCTCGCCCAGCGGAGCGCCGTCGTGACCGCTGACGTCGTCGTCATCGGCGGCGGCCCCGTCGGGCTCGCCACGGCGCTGTATGCCGTCCGCTCGGGCCTGACGCCCGTCGTCCTCGAGCCCCGGGCCGGTTCCATCGACAAGGCGTGCGGCGAAGGGCTCATGCCGGGCGGCCTGCAGGCACTGGCCGGCCTCGGGGTCGACCCGGTCGGCCACGACCTGCGCGGCATCCGCTACCTCGCCCGCGGCCGCGTCGCCGAGGCCGACTTCACGACCGGCCCGGGACGCGGCATCCGGCGCACCACCCTGCACGACGCGCTGGCCGCCGCGGTCGCGTCGGCCGGCATCGAGGTGCTGCCGTTCGGCGCCGCCGAGGTGACCCAGGACGACCACCTCGTGACGGTGCACACCGACGGACCGAGTGGCAACGGGCCGGATCTCACCGCGCCCTGGGCCGTCGCAGCCGACGGCCTGCACTCGCCCACGCGCCGGGCCCTCGGTCTCGACCGGGACCACGCCGACGGGCGCTCGACGCAGGCGCGCCCCCTGCGGCGGTACGGGCTGCGCCAGCACTACGGCATACGTCCGTGGGGCGACCACGTCGAGGTGCACTGGGGCACCCACGGGGAGGCCTACGTGACTCCGGTGGGGGACGACCTCGTCGGGGTGGCCGTGCTGAGCAAGCAGCGGAGCCCCCTGTCCGAGAGCCTCGCCGAGTTCCCCGAGCTGCGTGAGCGCCTCGACGGGGCGCCGGTCGTCACGTCGGTGCGCGGCGCCGGCCCGCTGCGGCAGCGGACGACGCACCGGGTCGCCGGCCGCGTCCTGCTCGCCGGCGACGCGAGCGGCTACGTCGACGCCCTGACGGGAGAGGGCATCTCGCTCGGCCTCGCCCACGCGCGAGCGGCGGTCGCGGCCGTCGTCGCGGAGGACCCGCAGTCCTACGAGCAGTCATGGCGTGCTGCGACCCGGCGCTACACCCTGCTGACCCACGCTCTCCTGCACGTCACCCGCCCGGCATGGACCCGCCGGCTGCTCGTCCCGGCTGCGGCCACCCTGCCCCCGGTCTTCCGCGGCGCGGTCAACGAGCTCGCGAGGCCGGCCCGGTGACGCCCGAAACGTCCGGCGCGAGCGCCGACGACGAGGAGCTCGTCGTCCTCGTCTCGGCCGACGGCCACGCCACCGGCACCGCGCCCAAGGCGACGGTGCACCATGCCGACACCCCGCTCCACCTGGCCTTCTCCGTCTACCTCTTCGACGACGCCGGATCCCTTCTCGTGACCCGGCGGGCGCTCGCCAAGGCGACCTTCCCCGGCGTCTGGACCAACTCGGCCTGCGGGCACCCGGCACCGGGTGAGCCCGTCGAGGACGCCGTCGGCAGGCGTGCCCGCGACGAGCTCGGGCTCGACGTCCACGACCTCCGGCTCGTGCTGCCGCGCTTCTCGTACCGGGCCGAGATGGACGGCGTCGTCGAGTGGGAGCTCTGCCCCGTGCTCGCCGGACGGGTCGACGGCCTCGCCCCCCGGCCCGCCCCGGACCCCACGGAGGTCGAGGCGGCCGAGTGGGTGCCGTGGCGTGAGTTCGCCGACGACGTCCGGAACGGGAGGCGAGAGGTCTCCTCGTGGTGCCGCGAGCAGGTGATCGAACTGGTGGACCTCGGTCCCGAACCGGTGGACTGGCCCACCGGCGACGTGATCGACCTCCCGGCCGCCATGACCACGCGCCTGCCATGACCACGCGCCTGACATGACCACCCGAGTGCTTGCGTCACGGACCCGGCCGACGCACGATGTGCGCATGTCCGCTCGGCCCGACGAGTGGCTCGGGCCCCAAGGAGCGATCCCGTGACCGACGACCCCACCCCCGGCCTCGACCCCGTCACCGGGGTGGCGGCGTCGTGAGCGCCGCACCGGAGCAGCTCCTGCGGGTGCAGAACTTCATGCTCTCCACCGACGGGTTCGGCACGGGTGAGGGCCAGAGCCTCGAGCGGCCCTTCGGGCATGCCGACCCCGCCCGGCTGTCCGCGTGGGCGGCCGCCACCGCGAGCTGGCCCAACCGGGCCGACGCGGGCGGCACGCGCGGCCTCGACGACTACTTCACCCGCGACTTCTCGCACCACATCGGCGCGGAGATCATGGGGCGCGGCAAGTTCGGCCCCCAGAAGGGACCGTGGACCGACCTCGAGTGGGAGGGCTGGTGGGGCGACGAGCCGCCGTTCCACACCCCGGTCTTCGTGCTGACCCACCACGTGCGGCCGGCCCTCACGCTGTCGGACACGACCTTCCACTTCATCGACGCCGACCCGCACGAGGCCCTGCGCCAGGCCAAGGCAGCGGCGAACGGCAAGGACGTGCGCCTCGGAGGGGGAGTCTCGACCCTGCGCGCCTTCCTCGAGGCTGACCTCGTCGACACGATGCACGTCGCGGTGGCCCCGATGGAGATCGAGCGCGGGGGCCGGCTGTGGGACTCACCCGACGAGCTGCTCGACCGCTTCCACCTCGAGCGGGTGCCCAGCCCGAGCGGGGTCGAGCACCTTCTCTTCTGGCGGCGCTGACCCGTCAGGGGAGGGGCGCCGGGAGGGCCGGCGGGAGGATCGTCAGAGCACCTCGTCGGCGAGGGCCTCGAGGGCCCGTCCGTCACACCCCGCCGTGAGGGCCTCGTACGTCGCGCCGCGGGCCGCGTCACGGGCGTCCGGGCTCAGGGCTGCGATCACCGCGGCGACCGCCCGGGCCTCGATGCACTCCGAGGTCAGCTGCAGCTCCTCGAGCGGGCGGCTGCTGGGGGCGGCGCCGAGCTGGCTCTCGCACGCTGCGTCCAGGTCCCGCTCGAGCTGCCACAGGTGGACGAGCTCGTCGATCTCGGGGTAGCGCTCCAAGCCGCCCCGCGCGACCTCGAGGGCGTGGACGTCGTGGACACCGGCCACCGAGCAGGCGAGGCGCGCGACCCGGAAGGCGTAGGTGCGGGCGCGCCCCGGTTCGGCGCCCGCGATTCGGGCGGCGAGGCCGGGCGCCACCGCCTCGACCTGGTGCAGCTCCACGGGCTCTCCTCAAGGGTCACGGTCAGCGCTGCAGTCACAGCCCTCCGGGCCATACCCGTTGCGCGGCGTGCCCACCCGGTGCCCGGCCCGTCGCGCCACCGCGGGACGGGCCGGACCCCCACGAACACCCACGATTCGCCGCGGGATCAGGTCACGCGTCCTGCAGCGCCCGCACCTCGACGGGGCCGCGGCAGGCCGCGGAGCCCTCCTGCGCCAGGGCGAGGGCGGCGTCGAGGTCGGCGGCCTCGACGATCCAGAAGCCGCCGAGCCACTCGCGCGCCTCGCTGAAGGGGCCGTCGGTGACCGCGGCCTCGCCGGCCGACGCGTCGACGACCTTGGCCTCGCTCACGTCGGTCAGGCCGCCGGCGAGCACCCAGGCGCCCGACGACTGGAGCTTCTGGTTGAAGGCGTCGACCGAGGCGTACATCTGCTGGATCTCGTCGGCGGACGGCATGGCCGCGCCCTCGCGGTGGTGGACGGAGAGAAGGAACTGCGTCATGGGAGTGCTCCTGCGTGTCGGTGGTGCGGTTGCTGGCCGGTGGCCTGTCGGCGTGATGGCCGGTACGTCACTGCGTCGAACGGGGGGCCGTCGTCTCGACAGGCCACCGCGACATTTCTGGGCCTCGCCCGTCAGGCGACGGGCAGCCGCTCCCGGAGGAACTCGACGGTCGTCGCCCAGGCGAGCGTCGAGGAGGCGGGGTCGTGCCACGGCATGTCGTCGTTGTCGAAGGCGTGGTCCGCGCCGGCATACGTCTCGAAGACGGTCTCGGGCTGCTCGGTCACCGACGCCTCGATCCGGCGCACCGTCTCGGTGTCGATGAAGGAGTCGGCGAGGCCGAAGTGGTGCAGGCTCGGCGCCGTCACCGTCAGGGTCTCGTGCAGGCCGGGCAGCGCCGAGCCGTAGTAGCTGACGAGGGCGTCGAGCGGGGCGCTCTCGCCGGACTCGAGGTGCGCGGCGACGGCGTAGCCGAGCCCCCCGCCGAAGCAGAAGCCGACCGCGCCGACCCCGGCGGTGACCTCGTCGCGGGCGCGGAGCCACTCGACCGTCGCGGCCGCGTCGGTGACCGCCGCGTCCCAGTCGAGACGTTGGACGAGCCCCATGCCCTGCTGGAGCGCGTCGTCGCCCTCGACCGGGGAGGTGACCCCGAGGCGCCAGAAGATCTCCGGCGCCACGACGACGTAGCCGATCTCGGCGAGCTGCGCGGCGCGGCGCTGGATGTAGTCGCTGACGCCGAAGATCTCCTGCAGCACGACGATCCCGGGCCCGTGTCCGGTCGGCGGGAGCCAGAGGTGCGCGGGCAGGTCGCCGGCGTCGGTCGTGACGGTCACGTGTTCGGTCATGCCGTCAGTATGACGAGACGGCCGGGGCCGCGACCGCGTGGCCGCGGCGTGTCCCGACCGTCCCGCGCGGGTGGCCGTGTGCCGGGTGCCCGGACGGGTGCCCCGGGCGTGCGTGGCCGGCCGGTCAGCGTCGTGGACGCAGCTCGAGCAGCCGGGCGTCGTACATGCGGACCCGCTCGGCGAGGGCGTCGTGCTCACGCTCGTGGCTGCGCAGCACGCCGACGAGCGCGACGATGGTGACCACCGTCAGGGCGCCGAGGACGGTGAGGGTCAGGACGCCGGACCGGGTCTCGGCCCGGCCCGTGGCGAGGACGACGAGCGCGGCGGCGAAGAGCAGGGCCACGACGCCCCCGAGCCCTCCGACGCGACGCGAGGCGGACCGGTCCACGGCGGCGAGCGACTCCTGGGCGATGGCGCGCTCCTCGCGGGCGACGCTGAGGCACAGGTAGGTCGCGGCGGGGAAGCGGTGCGTGTCGCCCCGGCGACCACGCACGTGCGGGCGGTAGTCCGTCGACGAGGCGCGGGTGGGGTGCGGTGCCGGTCGTCGGCACCGGGATGGTGGTCAGCGCGGTCATCTGCGGGCTCCTGTCTGTCGACCGCTGGGTGCCCCTCGTGTTCAGGGTGCACCCAGCGGCCGTCCGGCGGTGAGGTTTCGTCAGTCGTCGGAGCCGGGGTGCAGCCGGGCGCCGAGGGCGTAGGCGGCGACGACGAGGGCCGATGCGGCGAGGACGATGTCCTTGAGGACGTACTGGCCCATGAGCGTCGGACCGTGGGGGAAGAGCTCGGCGGTGAAGAGCGCGAGCGGCGACATGATGCCGATGAGGGCGCCGCCGAGCACGACGATGCCGACGCGGAGGAACTTGCCGGTGACGAGCGTCAGGCCGATGACGGTCTCCGTGACCGCCGTGAGCAGCACCGCCGGGTGACCCGACACGAGCCCGAAGGTGAGCCGGTCGATGGTCGCCGAGGCGATGGCCTCGGCGGGGCTGAGGCCGGGGACCAACTTGATGACGCCGAAGCCGAGGAAGACGAGCCCGAGGCAGATCCGCAGGACCTGGAGGCTGTGGGCGACGAGGAACGCCTGGAGGCGGTCGACGGCGGCCCTGGCCGTCCGGGTCGCCTGACGGCGCAGGCCGGTCGCTCGACCCGTCCGGAACGGACGGCCGGTCTCGGGCTGGAGGTTGTCGATGACGAGCTGGGACATGGTGGTTGCTCCTGTGAGGTCGAACGTGTCGAGACCTCAGAAGCGGCGGGGCGCCGGCAGATACGCGGCGACGGCCGGATGAGTCGATCTACCTAGCCCAAACGACGCCCTAACCGGGCAAAACCGGCGGGGTCACCTTGGTCATCAATTCGCTTGACATGACAGGGGATTGGCGATCGTCCGAGTCCGGACAGCCGTATGCCGCCGAGGGAGGGTCGGCGGCATACGGTTCCTTGCAGGTGCCGGCTCAGGTGGGGTTGCCGGCGGGGGAGTCCTCGTCGAAGGCGCTGTGCTTGTCGTCGGGCACGGCAGAGGCGGCGGGAGTGGGAGGAGCCGCCTTGTCGCTCTGCTCGACGAGCCTGTCAATGCCCTTGTCGACCGAGGCGCGAACCTTGGTCACCGTGTCGGCGTGCTTGCCGCCGGTCTTCTCGTCGATCTTGGCCTCGGCCTTGTCGAGGGCGTCCTCGACCTTGTCCCGGTTGTCCTGGGCGTAGCCCGCCGCGGCGGACATGACGGCCTTGGCCATCTCGACGACAGCGTCACCGAAGTCCTTGGCCTTCTCCTGGAAGTGGACCTCGTCCGCCTTGTGCTTCAGCTGCTCACCGAATGACACGGTGTCTCCTCGTCTCGCACTGGCCCGACCCGCGTCGGGCTCACTGCTTCCACGCTCATACCCGGTGGTCCCTCCGCACAACCGGGGTCGACCCCGATTTCGACCCCGATCGACCCTGAAAGGCGCTGCAGCACAGGCTTTTGCCGCTTTTGTCCGACATGTCCGTATGGCTCCCGTGAGCCCGTGTCTCTTCGGTCACTCCGGTCGGAATGTGACGTGACGGACTGCGCCGCCGGCGTCGTCAGGACGAGACTGGAGGGGAGGCAGGACCCTGAACCACCAGCGATATGGAGTGATCCCCATGAAGCGTCTCGAAGGACGGGTGGCGCTCGTGACGGGCGCCGCGAGCGGCATCGGCAGGGCCACGGCACACCGGCTGGCGGACGAGGGGGCGGCGGTCCTGCTGACCGACGTCAACGAGTCGCTCGGCGCGACGACGACCGGGGAGCTGCAGGCCAGCGGTGCCCGGGCCGCCTTCCTGCGGCACGACGTGACGAGCGAGGCGGACTGGGAGGCCGCGGTCGCCAGGGCCGTCGACGAGTTCGGCTCGCTCGACATCCTCGTCAACAACGCCGGCATGGGTGACCTGGCGCCCATCGAGGAGACGAGCCTCGCCGACTGGGAGCGCACCATCGCCATCGACCAGACCGGCGTCTTCCTCGGGATGCGGACCGCGGCCGCGCAGCTCAAGGCCTCGGGCCACGGTGCCGTCGTCAACATCAGCTCGATCTTCGGCACGAGCGGCGGGTTCGGCACGTCGCCCGCCTACCACGCCGCCAAGGGCGCGGTCCGGACCCTGACGAAGAACATCGCCCTGCACTGGGCCGCCGAGGGCGTGCGGGTCAACTCGATCCACCCCGGCTTCATCGACACCCCGATCCTCGACGGTGCACGCGGCACCCCGTTCGAGCAGGCGATGATCGACCTGACCCCGATGGGACGCCTCGGTCGGCCCGAGGAGGTCGCGGCGGGCGTCGCCTACCTCGTCAGCGACGACGCGGCCTTCGTCACCGGGCTCGAGCTCTACATCGACGGCGGCTACATCGCCCGCTGACCCGAGCGCCCGCGCCGGCCCCGGCGGTGTGACGGGGCCGGGTCGGTGGGCAGGGACCGCCTGCGGCTACCGGCCGCGGGCGGTCGACCACACCCAGTCGAGGACCGAGCGGTGCCGCGACCACGACGGGTCGCCCGTGGACGGGGCCTGCGGGTCGCCGTCGACCGCCGCGCCGTCCGGGGCCCCGTCACCGGCGCGCGTCGTGGCGAGCGAGCGCGACACCGCGTCGGCCACCCCCACCCGGCCTCCGGGAGGTTCGCCGAGGACGTCGGCCGCGTCCCGCTCGCCGACCATGTCGTGACCGAGGCTCGGGATGAGCGACTGCACCGTGCCGCTCGGGACGTCGACGAGGACCCCGGCCACGCGCGCGACCGTCTCGACGGGCGCCAGCCACACGGGCAGCTGGACCCGGACCAGCCGGGCGCGGGCGGCATACGTGCGCAGCAGGGAGACGTAGCTGAGACGGTCGGGCCCGACGACGTCGAGGTGACCGGTCACCTCGGGTCGCTCGAGCGCCTCGGCGAGGAACCACACGGCGTCCGCGACGGCGACCGGCTGGATCACCGAGCCGCCCATCCAGGCCGGGACGGTCTGCACGACGCCGAGCCGGGTGGACATCTGCCGCATCACCTCGAAGCTCGTCGACCCCGCCCCGACGACCATCGAGGCCCGCAGGGTCAGCACCGAGCAGTCCGCGGTCGCGAGGATCTCCTCGACCTCGAGCCGGGACAGCAGGTGGTCCGACAGCTCGTCGTCGGGCAGGTCGGGCACGATCCCCGAGAAGTAGACGAGGCGCGACGCGCCGACGACGCCCGCGGCATACGCGACGTTGTCGGCCGCCTGGCGGTCGAGCCGCATGAAGTCGGGGTCGTCCAGCCCGTGCACGAGGTAGCAGATCGCGTCGACGCCGTGCAGCGCCTCGACGACGCGCTCCTCGTCCTGCACGTCGACGCGCCGCCACTCGACGTCACCAGACCAGGGGTATGCCGTCGACGGGCTCCGGTGGTGCGTGGCCACGACGTCGTGGCCGCGTCGGAGCAGCTCGGGCACGAGCCGGGACCCGACGTAGCCGCTCGCGCCGACGACGGCGACCCTCATCGTCGTTTGCGCTCGCGCCGGTCCCGCCGGAAGGAGCCGAACAGGTCGGTGGCCGAGCGCACGAGGTCGAGCGAGCCGTCGTCGTCCGCCTCGGCGTCCGGGACCGGACCCGCCACGGACATGCAGGTGAGGAACCGCTCGATGAGCGGGTCGGAGGCACGCTGGACGAGGCCGGTGCCGAAGTCCATCGGGAAGCCGAGGAAGACGAGGTCGGTGACGAGGTGGGCCTTCGTGCGCTCGCCGGTGCCGACGGGGCGCAGCTTCAGCGTGATGTCGATGGTCGCCCTGCCGAGACCGTGCCGCTCCTGTCCCGTGGCCGTCAGGCGTGCCCGGCCGCCGGACTCGTCGCGCTCGACCATGGAGCCGGTGCCGTCGAAGTACATCGACAGCGGGCCGAGCTTGGCCTTGATCTCACCGACGAAGTCGTCGCCGTCGACCTTCGTCACCTTGGCCCCGGGGAAGCAGCGGCCGATGCGGTGCAGGTCCATGAAGTTCGCCCAGACCACGTCCTGCGCCGCGTCGAGCTCCTGCTCGTGAGCGAGTCTCATCGGGGTGTCCTTCCGTCGGCCGCGCCGCCCGGCTCGTGGCGGGCGGCGCTTGGGGTCAACGGTCGCATACCCGTACGGCCCCCGCACCGCCCGCCGTCGTCCATGGGTCTGTCCAGGGTCGGCAGGTGCCCGTCAGTCGGTCGCGCCGTCGGGCAGGAGCTCCCAGTGCAGCCCGTCGCCCCAGCCGCCGCCGGCGACCCGGTCGACCGCGTGCTCCCGGCCGAAGGGGACGAAGCCGGCCGAGCGGAGCACCGCGTTGCTCGCCTCGTTGTCGGCCGCCGTCTCGCCGACGAGGCGGCGCACCCCGAGACCCCCCTCGGAGGCCGGGGCCAGGGCGTGGGCGACGGCGAGGCGGGCCGCCTCCTTCGCGGCGCCGCGCCCCCGGGCGCTCGGGAAGAGCTGGTAGCCGAGCTCGGCGGTGTCGCCGATGGGGCCGACACGGCTGAAGAGGGTCACGCTGCCGAGGGCGCGGTCGGTCTCGACGTCGGCCACGCACCAGTCGACCGCCGTCCCCTCGGACATCCGCTCCTGCCGCGTCAGCAGCCAGGCCGCGAAGGTCTCGCGGCGCAGGATCGAGCGGGACGGCATCCAGTGGTCGGGGTCGTCGCGCGGCTCGATGGCGTCGACGTCGTCGGGTCGCCAGGGCCGCAGCCGTACGCGCTCACCGGTGACCTCGGTCGGGGCGAGCCACGGCGTCCGCGCCGAGAGGGTGTCGCCGGGGGTGATGCTGGCCGTCCACGTGTCGAGGGCCAGCGGGCCGCCCTCGGGGTCGGGGTGGCTGCCGGGGATCGTGCCGTGGAAGGTGAAGCCCGCGGCCCACGCGGCCCGGCGCGAGCCCCAGTTGCCGACGACGGCACGCCAGTGGATGCGCCCGACCGGCGCGCCCCAGACGGGTGTCGAGAAGGCGTGACCGACGACGAGCCGGACCGCGCGCGACATGAGGCCCCGGCCGCGGGCGTCGGGGTGCAGCCCGAAGCCGAGCTCGCCGGTCGACGGAGCCGCGCCCGGGCGCAGGTCGATGGTGCCGCCGTAGCGGGCGGCCCCCGTCCCGTCCGTCCACTCGATGGCCCACGACCGGGTGCCGCCCGGCTCGGCCCACGCGGCGCTGTTGCGCTCGATCCAGCCCAGCGCGTCCGCGCGCGAGTACGGCCGCGGGACCGTCGTCCAGCGCAGGCTCGCGGGGTCGCTGCTCTGCTCGACGATGGCGTCGGCGTCGTCCACCGAGTGCGCCCGGAGGGTCACGACGCCGTCGCTGAGGATGACGACGGGAGTGGTCGCAGATGTCGGGGCGACGGGCGGCTGGGAGGTCTCGGTCACGGCGTCAGCCTGCCAGCCGGCATACGCCTGCGTCACCGAGGTTTGCGTCCGGGACGGCGTCGGGAGGGAGCCGGAGACGAGGCCGGAGACGAGGTTGGACCGGGAGCCAGCAAGCCGGCTCCCGGTCCAATGGCCCGCTTCCCCTCCACAGGCTGCGTACCGAGGCCTACCGTACCCAATGGACCGTCAGGACGAACGCGCGTTGCGTGCCGTCCTGACGCGCGCAACTCGGGGGAGGGCGCAGGCATGGCCACAGCGGTCGCCGGCCGGGTGAAGGGGGTCGCCGTGGGTTCGCTGACAGGGGTCGCACCGACGTGCGGGCGGACCCGGGACCCCGGGGTGCCCGATGGCGGGACGGGAGCCTCCCCCTGGCCACGGCTCCCGTCCCCGAGCATCGGGCTCGACCGCCACCCTACGAAGGTCGTGTGCCGTGCCCGTCCCGCGTTGCGCAGGTTGGTCGAGCGCGCAACAGCCGCAACGGCCCCGGCGGACTGCGGGAGTCCGACGTGCTGAGCGAGGAGGTGCGCTGGGTGCTGCGCAACGCGCGGCTGCACGCGACCGACCCCACCCTGCGCTCCGCAGCCGGTTTCGCCGACGGGGCCGGGCGGGCCGACCCGGTCCACCGCGCCCAGGTCGGACGATGGGAGAACGGTGACGTCGAGGTGACCCGGGTGCTCGTGCGCCGCTACGAGACGGTCCTCGACCTGCCCGAGGGGCAGCTGCTCAGCGCCATCGACTTCTTCGCGCGCTCCCGCAACCCGATCCGCTCGGCCGCGACCCTGCCGCCGCGCACCGAGCCCGACGTCGACACGACGTTGGCCCTCCTCGAGCGCGCCCTCGGCGACGACCGGATGACGGGGCTCGACTGGGACCGCCTCTCGGGCGACCTCGGCCGGATGCCGCACGCGATGGTCCGCGCGTCGGACTGGGAGCACGTCTTCGGACGCCTGCTCCGAGAGCTCAGCCTCTCGCTCGACCTCGACTACGCCCAGCGGGCGGAGGCCCTCGCACGCCTCGCCGGGCACCCGCGGAGCGGCGCCGTCGTGGCCGGGCTGGCGGCCGAGGTCGTCGGCCGGCCCGACGCGCAGTTCTACAACGACACGCTGAGCCTGCTGCAGTTCACCCGCGACCCGCAGGCCCTCTCGATCCTCCTCGGCCAGCTGCGGGCGCCGACCAACGCGAGCTCGCTACGGGCCTGCCTCATCGTCCTGACGACCCTCGTGCGCGGGACCCGCCTCGACCCGGAGACCAGGCTCGAGGCGGTCCGGCTCGCGGTGCGGCACCTGCGCGACCCCGACCAGCCCTACCTCGTGCACCGCGGCGCCGCCAACCTCGTGCGCACCCTCGGACCGGCCGGCAGCCAGCGCGTCGCAGCCGTCCTCACGGCGGAGGACCGCCGGGCCGTCGCCTCGATCATCCGCGACGGGCGAGCCATCACCTCGCAGGCGATCCGCGAGGCACGACAGCGGATCCGGTCGATGCTCGAGACCGGCGAGGGACGGGCCGCCGCCGGGGAACCCGTCCTCGGCGACCTGCTGCAGACCGCGCTCGGAGAGACCAACGAGGAGGACCGCTCCAACGCCCTCTGCATCCTCATGCTCTCGCCGCAGAGCACGGTCATCGGCCGGGTGCACGCCGCGGTGTTCGCCGATGCCATGGCGAGAGGCGACCACGTGGCCGCGCACGAGAGCGCCACCGTGCTGACGTGGATGGGGCAGCCGGAGGACCTCGACCTCGTCGAGCGGGTCGCCCTCTCGTCGGCCACCCCGCCCGCCGTCGCGATGGAGGCCGGCTACGTCGTCGGCAACACGCTCGAGGCTCCGGGACGGCGGCGCGACGACCGGGAGGCGGCCTTCGCCCGGCGCGTCGCCGAGGTCGCCGTCGGCGGGAACGGCGACGCGCCGGCCGAGCCGTACGCCGAGCTGCTGCGCGGCCTCGTCTACGTGCTCGGCATGCGGGGGCGGCGCGACCTGCTCACCGCCCTCCTCGACAGGCTGCCCTCACCGGGGACCGACCCGCACGCCATGCCGGAGATCGCTCGCGGCGTGCTCGGGTGGTGGCTCGCCGTCCCGGAGCACCTGCGCCCCGGAGCACCTGCGCCCGGCACGTCGAGCCGGGGTCGCTAGGTTGGGGGCGTGCAGACGGACGAGGTGCTGAGCCTCCTGAAGGACGTGGCCGAGCAGGTCATCAACCCCCGGTTCCGGGCGCTCGCCGACGGCGAGATCCACGAGAAGCGGCCCGGTGACCTCGTCACCGACGCCGACCGGGAGGCCGAGGTGCTCATCACCGCGGCGCTCAACGAGGCCTACCCCGACGCCGTCGTGCTCGGGGAGGAGACGTTCGCCGGCGACCCGGCGCTCATGGACCGCTACGCCGCAGCCGAGCACGCCTTCACCGTCGACCCCGTCGACGGCACGAAGAACTTCGTGCACGGCTCCAAGGACCACGCCGTCATGGTGAGCGAGACCGTCGCCGGTGAGGCGGTGCGCGCCTGGATCTGGCAGCCGCAGCACGAGGTCGGCTACGTCGCGGAACACGGCTCCGGCACGTGGCGCCACGACGCCGACGGCACGCAGCGCCTGACGGTCCCCGAGCGCGGCGACGCGCAGCTGCGGGGCCGCACGTCGCGGCGCGCGTGGATCGGGCAGTCGCTCGCCGGTCTCGAGCCGATGACCCTGACCTGGGTGTCGTGCGGCATCGACTACCCCAAGCTCGTCGAGGGCGAGGCCGACTACATCCTCTACGCGGGCGCCGCCCCCTGGGACCACGTGCCGGGCTCGCTCCTGCTCGCCGAGGCCGGCGGCCGCCTCGGCACGACCGAGGGCGTCACGTACTCCCCGCGCGACATCGCGCCCCCCGGCCTCGTCGCCGCCGGCAGCCCCACGGCATACGACCACGTATGCCGTGCGCTCGCCTCGAGCGCCCACCTGCCCTGACGCGGCCGTGACCACCCAGCCGGCCGCGGGCGGCTCGACGGCGCACGCGGTGCTGGCCGGTGTCGTGTGCGGCCTCGTCGGCTTCACCAGCTCGTTCGCCGTCGTCCTCACCGGCCTGCGGGCGGTGGGGGCGAGCCCGGACCAGGCGGCGTCGGGCCTGCTCGTGCTGTGCGTGACGATGGGCCTCGGCTGCGTGCTGTTCTCGTGGCGGCTGCGGATGCCGATCACCATGGCCTGGTCGACACCGGGGGCGGCGCTGCTGGCGGCGGCGACGGTGCCGGCCGGCGGGTTCGCCGCTGCGGTGGGCGCGTTCGTCGTCTGCGGGCTGCTGCTCGCCCTGTGCGGTCTCGTGCGTCCGCTCGAGCGGCTCGTCGAGCGCATCCCGGCGCCGCTCGCCAGCGCCATGCTCGCCGGCGTGCTGCTGACGCTGTGCATCGCACCGTTCCGGGCGGTCGTCGCGTCACCGGCGGCGATCGCGCCGGTCATGGTGACGTGGCTCGTCCTCGTCGCGGTCGCGCGCCGGTGGGCGGTGCTCGGCGCCCTGGGCGCGGCGCTCGTCGTCATGGCCGTGCAGGGCGTCTTCGGGCGGCTCGACCTGCGTGCAGCCGCCCCGTCACTCGTGCTCGTGACGCCGTCGTGGGACGTCACGACCCTCGTGGCGGTCGCCGTCCCGCTCTTCGTCGTGACGATGACGAGCCAGAACATCCCGGGCATGGCGGTGCTCGCGTCGTTCGGCTACCGCCCCGGGATCAAGGCGCCGCTGCTCTACACCGGCGGCGCGACGGCCGTGGGCGCCCTCGGCGGCGCCCACGCGATCAACCTCGCCGCCATCTCCGCGGCGCTCGCGGCGGGTCCCGAGGCCCACCCGGACCGCAACCGTCGCTGGGTCGCCGGCGTCGCGTGCGGGTGCACCTACCTCGCGTTCGGGCCGCTCGCCGGGATCGTCACGGCCGCAGCGCGGTCCGCGCCGGCCGGGCTCATCGAGACGATCGCCGGCCTGGCCCTGCTCGGGACGTTCGCCGGAGCGGCCGCGAGCGCTCTCGGCGATGCCGCGTCGCGGGAGGCCGGTGCCGTGACCCTCGTGGTCGCAGCGTCCGGCATCACCGTCGCCGGCATCGGTGCGGCGTTCTGGGGCCTCGTCGCCGGCGTCCTCGTGCTCCTCGCGCTCCGCCTCCACCACCACCGCGACCGACCCTGACCCTCCCCGGTCGAGTGGGCACGTCGACACGGGGGCTACTCCTCCGACGCTGCCGCGGACGCCTTCTTGGACCGGGCGGCACGGGCCGGGGCCGTCTTGGCGGCCTTCCTGGCCTGGGCCGCCGCCTTCTTGGCCGTGGGTGACGCCTTGCTCGTCTTCTTCGCCGCGACGTAGCCCTTCGGGTCCTTGTCCTTGGGGGTGATCCCCTCGGCCCAGCGCACCGCCTCGTAGCGCAGGAACTGGAGCGCGATCTCGTGGCGCAGCTCGAGGCTGGAGCGCTGCCGGAAGTCGGCGAGGTCCTGACGCTCCTCCTCGCCCATGTGGTCGCTGTTGTGGACGTTGGCGTCGGTGACGGCCGTCCACCACGCGTCGGACCCGGTGCGGCAGCGCCCGACCTTGCGCACCGAGGCACGGATCTCGTTGTGGTCCTTGACGGCGTCCTCGACCTCCTCGCCGGCCGACTCGGCGTCGGCGCCACCCGTGCCGATGCGCAACAGCTCCGGGTAGAAGTAGAGCTCCTCGGCCTCGGCGTGCGTCTCGAGGAGGATCTCGAGCCGCTTCCAGATCGCGGCGAGGCCCTCGTGGTCGTCACGCGGCCACTCCTCGAGCATGGCGAACATCCGTCGCTGCTCGTCGTGCTGGCGGAGGATGACGTCGGTGATGTCCACGGTGGGCCTTTCTCTCGTCCGGAGGCTTCCGGATCCACTGTGCCGCATCCATACCCGATGCCGTCCGGGCTTGGCCGTTTCGCGTATCACCGGGCCGCTCCGGTGCCACCGTGGGTGGGAGAGTTCACCGGCGCACGGATGGGTGGTGGGTCCGCATGACGAGCAACGACCTGGTCGTGGTGCTTCCCGGGATCACCGGCAGCACCCTCGGGGTCCGCGGTGACGACGGCTCACCGGCGAGCGAGCACCTCATCTGGGCCCCGAGCGGCGGGGCCGTCTGGAAGCTGCTGACCGGCGGCCAGTCCATCCTCGACAAGGCGCTGCCCGAGGGCATCGGCGACGGTCACCCCGACGACGGTGTCGAGCCGGTCGGGCTCATGCCCGACGTCCACGTCCTGCCGGGCATCTGGACGCCGGTGCGCGGCTACGACGTGCTCATCGGCGCCCTGGAGCAGCAGGGCTACCAGCAGGGCGGCGCCGACCGGCCGGCGAGCCTCATCGCCTTCGCCTACGACTGGCGGCTGTCGAACCGCTACAACGGGGAACGGCTGGGGACCGTCGTCGAGCCGGCGCTGGAGCAGCTGCGTGCCCGGGGCGGTGCGTACGCCGACGCCAAGGTCGTCTTCGTCTGCCACTCCATGGGCGGCCTCGTCGCCCGCTGGTACATCGAGAAGTGCGGCGGCGCCGAGGTGACCCGCAAGCTCATCACCCTGGGCACCCCCTGGCGCGGTGCGACCGACGCGCTGGAACAGCTCGTCAACGGGGTCAAGAAGGGGATCGGCCCGTTGTCGGTCGACCTCACCGACTTCTCGCGCAGCATGCCCTCGCTCTTCCAGCTGCTCCCCGAGTTCGCGTGCATCAGCAACGCCGGCGACTGGGCCAAGACGACGGAGGTGCCGGTGCCCAACGTCAGCACCGCGATGGTCGCCGACGCGATGGCCTTCCACACGGACCTCCAGGCGGCCGAGGCGGCCCGACCGGAGAGCCACACGATGACGCACATGGTGGTCGGCATCCGGCAGCCGAGCCAGACCACGGTGACCTTCCAGGACGGCCGGGCGATCACGTCGACGACCTTCGGCTCCGACGACGACTACGGGGACGGCACGGTGCCGCTCACGGGGGCGGTCGGGCTGGGCGAGGCGCTCGACACCAATCTCGCCGTCCGGGTCCCCGAGCAGCACACGAACCTCCAGTGCAACCAGTTCGTCCTCGACCAGGTGCAGGAGATCCTCTCCGCCCAGCCGGTGCGGCGACGCGAGATCACCGACACGAGCCTGCGTGCGACCGTGCCCGACCTCGTCACGGACGGCCGGCCGCTCGAGGTGGCGTTCGACCTCGAGTCCGACGTGCCCGGCGCCGACCCGCCCCACAAGGCGGTGACCGTCACGGTGCGCACCGCCCGGGGAAAGGTGCTCGCCGCGGCTGAGCCGACCCTGAGGGCCGGTCACGGCCGCGCGAGCTTCGCCGACCTCCCGGCCGGGACGCACACGGTCACCATCGGTGGCAGCGGCCCCGACTCGACCGTCCGCCCGGTCACCTCGACGACCCTCGTCTGGCCCGAACCGACGCGCTGACCCGCCGACGTCACCCGACGCCCGACGCCCGACGCCCCCGACGACACCCCGGACCGGCTCAGCCGAGCACGATCCCGAAGTGCTCGACCAGGGCGGCCAGCACGGCGTCCTCGTCGGGCAGCGCGGACTCGTGCCGTCGTCCGTGCGTCGTCGTGATGAGCCGCTCGCCGCTCAGGGTGACCCGCCCGGTGGGCGTGAGGCGGGAGGCCACCCGGGAGCGCGTGAAGTGGCTGTCGGGCGAGGTCTGCTGCCACACGTTGCGCTCCTCGAAGTCCGACAGCGGGTGCGGTGCGGGGTCGAAGACGTACTGCGTGCGCCACTCGCTCCCGGGCCGGCGCTCGCGGTAGTGCCAGTCGCCGTCCGCGCGCACGAGACCGACGTCCTTGCCCGGCTCGGCGCGCCGCTCGCCGTCGCGCAGGACGAGCGGCTCGATGAACGCGTCGCCGAAACCGACGTCGGCGAGCACCGGGACGTCGAGGCCCCCTCCGGTCACGATGAGCGCGAGGTGGTCGAAGTCGTCGGTGAGCCCGCCGTCAGCCGTCGCGACGCGCGCGGAGACGAGGTCCACGGCATACCCCAGGCTGCGCAGCAGCAGCGCGAAGAGGCCGTTCAGCTCGTAGCAGTAGCCGCCCCGGCGCGCGCCGACCACCTTGTCGAGCAAGGCATCCCGGTCGAGATGGATCGGTCGGCCGAGCGGGATGTCGAGGTTCTCGAAGGGCACGGCCAGCAGGTGTGCCCGGTGCAGCGAGGCGAGGGCGGCTGCGGTCGGTGCCTCGGGCGCGGCAGCGCCGACCCGGGCGAGGTAGTCGGCCGTCTCGTCGGCCGTGAGTGGTGCGGTCACCGGACCATGCTCGGACCTCGAGCCCACTGGAGGTCAAGCGGGCGCGGGGAGGGGGAGGGCGACGCCGACCATCGTCACGCCGCGCCCGTCGCTCTCGTATGCCGTGCGCTCGAGCAGGTGCCCGGCCGCGGCCCGCAGGGCGGCCGGGTCGAGACCGGGGGTCTCGAGCGGTCCGCGCTCGAGCACCTGGGCGCCGTCGTCGTAGCGCACGAGGACCTCGAGCCGGCTCGGGAGGCGAGGCGGGTCGTCGAGCCCGAGCACGCGGGTCACGGCCCGCTCGACGCAGTCGTCGAGCACCGCGACGACCTTGGACCGGGTGCGGGTGGCGGCGAAGGACCGGCTCGCGCTCACCGAACGGCGCGGCCCCGGCAGGCGCACCGTCGCATCGTCGGTGCCGCGCGCGATGGACACGAGACGCCGGGCCATCGCCGTCGTGACGATGCGCTTGAGGTCGTCCTCGTCGAGGCCGTGGAGGTCCGAGACGACGAAGAGGCCTGCGGCGTGGAGCTTCTCGTACGTCGTGGGCCCGATGCCCCAGAGCTCGTCGAGGCGCAGGCGGGGGCGCACGCGCTCCTCGAGCCCCGCGTCGACGACGACGATCCCGTCGGGCTTGGCGCGGCGGCTCGCCAGCTTGGCCATGAGCTTGGTGCGTCCGACGCCGACGGAGACCGGGAGACCGACCTCGTCACGGGCCGCCGCGCGCAGGGCGACGGCGAGGCCGTGCGGGTCGCCCCGGTCGCGACCGGTCACGTCGAGGAAGGCCTCCTCCATCGAGCCGGGCTCCACGAGGGGCGTGAAACGGCGGAAGATCTCGAACAGCCGCACCGACGCCTCCTCGTGGACCTCCGGGCGGTAGCCGGTCACGAGCACGTCGGGCCAGCGGCGCCGGACCTGGCGCAGCGGCATACCGGCGTGGATGCCGAGAGCCCGTGCCTCGTAGGACGGGCAGGCGACGACCTCGTGGGCCACGACGATCGCCCGCCCGCGCAACGACGGGTCGTCGCGCTGCTCGACCGAGGCGAGGAACGCGTCGGCGTCGGCGTGCAGGAGGACCACGGCCACAGTCTCCGCCCGCCCACCGACAGCCTCACGGAGGAAGCAGTGGCGACTCAGTAGCCGGCGTGGTCGAGGGCCTCGGTCGTCAGGAGTCGGCCGAGCTCGATCATCTCGGCGGCCCGGTGGAAGTCGAGGGTGCGCACGGCGTTCGACGGCACCGTGACGAGCACGTCGGGCGGGTTGCTCGCCATCCGGTAGCGCGAGATGAGCGCCGACATCGTGTCGAACGACATGTTGAGCAGGTCGACGAGCCCGACGTCGGCGTGACGCGTCACGAGGGCCTCGGTCGGGGTGTGCGGGACCTCGTCGACCGCGGCCGGCGGCAGGGTCGCGTCCGAGTCCACGTCACGCGCGTGACCGGCGAAGCGGCTCGTGATCGCCCGCACCCGCTCGGAGTCGAGCACCTCGGTCGCGCTGCGGCGCAGCCGGCTCGTCCACTCCTCGCGCGGGCGCGGCTCGGAGGACTCCTTGACCGGCGTCGTCGGTCCGCCGGTCGCACGCATGCCGGAGAGCGACACCGCGATCGTCAGGTCGGCGGACGACGCGGCCGTCGGCTCGATCGGGATCGGGTTGATGAGGCCGCCGTCGACGAGGACCCGCCCGTTGATGACGGCCGGGGTGATGACGCCGGGGATCGCGATCGAGGCCCGGATCGCGTGCTCGACCGGGCCGCGCTGGAACCACACCTCGCGACGCGCGTTGATGTCGGTCGCGACCGCCGTGTAGGGGATCGGCAGGTCCTCGATGTTCGCCCCCTCGAGGATCTCGCCGACCTTGCCGATGATGCGCTCGGCGCGGATGGCGCCCCCGGCCGTGCTCAGGGTGAGGTCGAGCAGGCGCCAGACCTCGCGCTGGGTCAGGCTCCGCGCCCACTCGGTGTAGGCCTCGAGCCTGCCCGCTGCGGCGACCCCTCCGACGAGTGCGCCCATCGACGTGCCCGCGATCGACACGACCTCGAAGCCCCGCTCGCCGAGCACCTCGAGCGCCCCGATGTGGGCGTACCCGCGGGCCCCGCCCGAGCCGAGCACGACCGCCGTACGCATCCCGTCTGCCACGCCTTCGACGATAGCCCGCGCGCGGGGCGTCCTCAGGCGGGCAGGTAGTAGATCTCCATCGCCGTGAGGCGCGCACGATCGGCCACCATCTCGATCCCGGTGACGTGGTCACCCTCGACCGTGAAGCGGAAGGCCACCTGGGGCTCCCCGTGGAGCGTCCACACCGCGCCCACGCCGCCGTCGAAGGCCGCGAGCCGCGCGGACCTCGCGCCGCCGTTGAAGCGCCGGGCCACCGCGTCGGGTCCGCGCAGCGCCTCGGGGGCGCCCATCGCGACGGCGGCGGCGTCGGCCGTCAGCACGACGTCGGGGTCGAGCATCTCGAGCAGCGCCGCGAAGTCACCGCCGCGGGCGGCGGCGAGGAAGGCGCCCACGACCTCGCGCTGCCTCGTGCGGGCCGGGCTGGACTCGGTGGCGTCGGCGGACCGCACCCGTCGTCGGGCGCGGCTCGCGAGCTGGCGCGTGGCCGCGGGTGAGCGGTCGAGGATGTCGGCGATCTGCTCGAAGGGCATGCCGAAGAGGTCGTGGAGCACGAAGGCGAGACGCTCGGCGGGGGCCAGCGTGTCGAGCACGACGAGCAGGGCGAGGCCGATGCTGTCGGCGAGCTCGGCCTCGCTCGCGGGGTCCGGGGGCTGCTGCATCTGCGAGGCCGGGGCGACACGGGCGTCACCGGTCCCTACGAGATCGGCGAGGCCGGCGTCCCAGCTGTCCTCGCGCCGGGACCCGCGCGACCGCAGCATGTCGAGGCTGATCCGGCCGACGACGGTCGTCAGCCAGCCGGCGAGGTTGGCGACCTCGGTCGTGTCGCTCCGGCTCAGTCGCAGCCACGCCTCCTGCACGGCGTCGTCCGCGTCGGCCGCCGACCCGAGCACCCGGTAGGCCACGGCGCGCAGCCGCGGTCGCTGCTGCTCGAAGTCCCGCGCCAGCCAGTCGTCTCGGGAGTCGTCGTCCATCGTCGTCACATCCTCGGGTCGTGATCCGTCATAGCACTGACGAGCCGGTGCCACCGGATGTGACACCGGATGTGACACCGCACGACGCACCCACACCACACCATGCAAGGAGAGACCGATGTCCGCCGTGAACACCCTGATCTACCCCGTCGCCGACCTCGACGCAGCCAAGAAGGTCTTCGGGATCCTGCTCGGCGCGCAGCCGCACACCGACGAGTCCTACTACGTCGGCTACAACGTCGACGGACAGGAGATCGCGCTCGACCCGAACGGGCACCGCAGGGGCCTGACCGGCGGCACGCCCTACTGGTCGGTCGCGGACCTCGGGGCGTCGCTCGCCGCCCTCGTCGCGGCCGGTGCGACGGTCTGCCAGTCGGCCACCGAGGTCGGCGGAGGGCGCACCGTCGCCGTCCTCGCGGACGCCGACGGCAACATGATCGGCCTCATGCAGGGCTGAGCTGCCGAGGCCGGACCGGGCCCACCGAGGGCGTATGCCGGCCGCCGGGCGAGGTGCCCGCCTGACCTCGCCCGGTCGGTCGCGTCCGCGCCACCACCCAAGCCGAATCCGCCTGTGCTGCAACCGATCAGCCGACCCGATGGGAGGCCGGAGATGTGCGTCGGAGTCGCGTGACGGCATACGCCAGGGGGTGTGCGAAAGGGGCTCCGACGAGGGGCCGGACGAGGTGTCGACGACACCCTGACCGGCCCCTCGTCGGCGTCCGAGGGAGGGGTGGCCCCTTGCGCGATCCGCCGGACCTGTGCACTATGGGAACGCAGATGTAAGCGCTTACAGAGCCGGGGAGCCCCGGTCGGGGGCCTGGTCGCGACACATCACTCAACGACGAGACGCGAGAGGTGGGACCCATGGCGACAGTACGCACGCACGACGGCGGATCGGTCCCGATCGCGTCCTCGGCACCCACGCCCGGCCCTGCCCAGCAGACCTCGGTGGGCGCGACGATCTACTCCGTCGCCGAGCACGCGGGCGTCTCCATCGCCACCGTCTCGCGGGTGCTCCAGGGCGCCGGCACGGTCTCGGCGAAGACGACCCAGAAGGTCCTCGACGCCGTGGAGGAGCTCAACTACGTACCGCTCGGCGCTGCCCGCAGCCTCGCCGTCCGCCACCACGAGGCGCACGGCCTCGTGCTCCCGGAGCTCTCCGGTCCCTACTACTCCGAGCTGCTCATGGGCTTCGAGTCGCGCGCCGCCGAGCTCGGGCAGAGCGTCACGCTCATGCTCACCGGCGGCAAGCCCGACCTGGCCCGCGCCGTGCGCCAGCTGGCCACCCACGTCGACGCCATCGCGGTGCTCGGGTCGGCAGCGATGCCGCCCGCCGTCGCCCGCGCCCTCCACGGCCAGAAGCCCGTCGTCATCATCGCCGGCTCGCCGCAGGACGGCATCGAGAGCGTCCGGGCCGAGAACGCCCACAGCGCCGAGCTGCTCACGGAGCACGTGCTGGCCCACGGCCGCACCCGCCTCCTCTTCGTCGGCGACCCCGACGGCGCCCCCGACATCGGTGAGCGCCACGCCGGCTTCGTCGCCGCCCACCACGCCCGCGGGCTCGAGGCCGCCCCGGCGGTCCGCGTGCCGTTCCGCGAGGGGGAGGGCGAGGCGGTCGCCGAGCGCATCCTCGCGGGCGAGATCGAGGCCGACGCCCTCGTCTGCGCCAACGACGAGCTCGCCCTCGCCATCATGACCCACCTGCAGGACGCGGGGCGCGACGTCCCCGGTGACATCGCCGTCGTCGGCTGGGACGACGTCATGACCTCCCGCTACGTCCGGCCCGGCCTGACCACCGTGCGCCAGCCGGTCCGCGAGCTCGGCGTCATCGCCGCCGAGCGCCTCCACCAGCGCGTCTCGGGCGGCCAGCCCCGCCTC
>NZ_BJYX01000024.1 GCF_007991735.1 Terrabacter aerolatus
TCATTACCGGGTACATCTAGAGCCCGACGGAGCCCTGCATGATGCCGCCGTCGACGAAGACCGTCGTGGCCGTCGCGTAGCCGGAGCGGTCCGAGGCGAGGAAGACGACGGTCTCGGCGATCTCCTCGGGCTTGGCGACGCGCCGCAGCGGGATCGCCGCGTCGAGGGCGGCCAGCTTCGTCGGGTCGGCGGTCGTCGTGGCGTTGATCGGGGTGTCGACCGCGCCGGGCCCGACGCCGACGACGCGCACGCCGTGCTCACCCAGCTCGACGCCGGCGGTGCGGGTCAGCATCCGCATGCCGCCCTTGCTGACGCAGTAGGGGGTGTTGCCCGGCATCGGCCAGTCCTCGTGCACGGAGGTCACGTTGACGATGACGCCGCCGCCACCCTGCGCGATGAACTGCTTCGCCGCGAGCTGGCTGCCGAAGAAGGCGCTCTTGAGGTTGATGGCGAGCACGCGGTCGTAGGCGTCCTCGTCGGTGTCGAGCAGCGACGTGCGCGTCTCGATGCCGGCGTTGTTGACCCACACGTCGATGCGGCCGTATGCCGTCACCGCAGCGTCGACGAGGCGGCGCAGGTCCTCGACCTTGCTGACGTCGGCGTCGACGCTGATCGCCTCGGAGCCCCCGCGGGTGATGACGTCGTCGACCGACTGGGCGTCCTCGGGCCGGGTCACGTAGTCGACGACGACCTTGGCGCCCTCGCGCCCGGCGACCTCGCAGATGGCGGCGCCGATGCCGCTGTTGCCGCCGGTGACGACGACGACCTTGTCCTGGAGCAGCATGGTCAGTTCTCCTCAGGTGCTGGGGGTGGTGTGGATGACGCGGGTGCTGGCGGCGCAGCTGGTGGCGAGGCCGGCGGTGGCGAGGCCGGGGGTGGGGGCGGCGCGTGGAGGCGGCCGTCGGGCGAGCAGATGAGGTGCGCGACGAGCGCGGTCCAGCCGGTCTGGTGCGAGGCACCGAGCCCGCGGCCGGTGTCGCCGTGGAAGTACTCGCTGAACGTCGGGTGCTCGGTCCACAGCGGCCCGGCGCCCTGGTCGCGCGGGTGGCTGGGCGGTGGCCCGTCGGGGCGGGGTCGGAAGAGCGAGACGAGGCGTCGCTGCAGCTCGTCGGCGACCTCGGTCAGGGTGACGTGCTGCCCGGAGCCGTGGGGGAGCTCGACCGTGAAGTCGTCACCGAGGCCTTGCGCGTGCCGTCGCAGCGCGCTGATGAGGAGCACGTTGACCGGCATCCACACGGGCCCGCGCCAGTTGGAGTTGCCGCCGAAGAGGCCGGTCGTCGACTCGCCGGGGTCGTAGCGGATGCCGAGGTCGCGGTCGCCGACGTGCTGGCTGAAGCCGTCGCGGTAGGCCGCCGACAGCGAGCGCACCCCGTGCGGCGACAGCAGCTGGCCCTCGTCGAGCATCACCTCGAGCAGCCGGCTGAGGCGCGTCGGGTCGAGCAGGCGCAGCAGGCGGTGCACGTCGGGGCGGTCGGTGGTGCCGGCGACGGCGTTCATCAGCTCGGGCCGGTTGGTCTGGAGCCAGCTCAGGTGGGTGCCGAGCGTCGGCAGCGCGGTCGTCGCCCACTTCGGGAGCAGGTCGACGGCGAGCAGGGGCAGCAGTCCGACGAGCGAGCGCACCCGCAGCTGCACCGTCTCGCCGGTGTCGCAGACGAGCGCGTCGTAGAAGAAGCCCTCGTCGTCGTTCCACAGCGAGATGCCCTGGCTGCCGAAGCTCTCCATCGCCTCGGCGATGCCGCAGAAGCGCTCGAGGAAGGTGGTGACGAGGTCGCCGTAGGCGTCGTCGCGTCGCGACAGCTCGAGGGCGATGCGCATGAGCGAGAGGGTGTTGAAGGCCATCCACGCGGTCGCGTCGGACTGCTCGAGACGCCACCCCGCGGGGACGTCACGCGACCGGTCGAAGAGGCCGATGTTGTCCATCCCGAGGAAGCCCCCGGCATACAGGTTCGACCCGTCGGGGTCCTTGCGGTTCTGCCACCACGCGTAGTTGAGGAGCAGCTTGTCGAGGATCCGCACGAGGAAGGCGTGGTCGTGCGCGCCGTCGATGACGTAGACCTGCCAGGCCGCCCACGCGTGGACGGGCGGGTTGACGTCGCCGAAGGCCCACTCGTATGCCGGGAGGGCGCCGTCGGGGCCCTGTGCCCACTCGCGGGTGAGCAGGAGGAGCTGGTCCTTGGCGAAGTCGGGGTCGACGTGGGCGAGGGTGACGCAGTGGAAGGCGAGGTCCCACGTGGCGAACCACGGGTACTCCCACTCGTCGGGCATGGAGATGACGTCGGCGAGGGCGAGGCTGCGCCAGGCCGTGTTGCGGGCGCCGGGTGCGGTGCGCTCGGCGGCCGGGGGCGGCTGGCCGGGGTCGCCGGCGAGCCAGTCGCGCACGGAGTAGCGGTAGTGCTTGCGGCCCCAGAGCAGCCCGGCGAAGGCGCGGCGCGCGACGTGCCGGTCGGCGTCGTCGGCGCTCGCGGGGATGACGGCGTCGTAGAAGGTGTCGGCCTCGGCGCGGCGGCCGGCGAGGACGGCGTCGAAACCATCCCCGAAGGGCTCGTCGTCGTGGTCGGGTCTGCGCAGCCGGAGGCGCAGGCGCACCGACTCGCCCGGCGGCACGGCGTCCCACGAGCGGACGATGGCGGCCTTGGTGCCGGTGTGGTCGGGGTTGAGGCCGGAGGTGTCGCCGTGGACGACGGCGCGGTCGATGCCGTCCTTGGGCCAGGGGGTGCGGTTGGACGGTGACCCGTAGAGGGCGACGTCGTTGGTCTCGTTGTCGCAGAAGAGCGCTCGCGCCTCGGCGTCCTCGACGTGGAGCGTCAGGGTGCCGAGGAAGGCGTGGGTGGCCTCGAGCGTCGGCGCACCGTCCTTGCCGGGCAGCAGCCGGATCGAGGGTGTACGGTCGTCGCGGCCCCACGCCCACGTGTTGCGGAACCACAGCTGCGGCACGAGGTGCAGCGGCGCCGGGTCGGGGCCGTGGTTGGTGGCGACGATCTCGACGCAGATGTCGTCGGGCGCGGCCTTGGCGTGCGTCACGGTGATGTCGAAGAAGCGGTTGTCGTCGAGCACGCCGGTGTCGGAGAGCTCGAACTCAGCCAGGTCGCGACCGCGCGACGCGTTCTCGGCGACGAGGCCGGCATACGGGAAGGCGCGTTGCGGGTAGCGGTAGAGCGCCTGCGCGTAGGAGTGGGTGGGGGTGGCGTCGAGGTGCCACCAGTACTCCTTGGCGTCCTCGCCGTGGTTGCCCTGCGGGTTGGTCAGGCCGAAGAGCCGCTCCTTGAGGCGGTCGTCGGCGCCGTTCCACGCGGCGAGGCCGAGGTTCAGGAACCCGTGGCTGTCGCTGAGCCCGGCGATGCCGTCCTCGCCCCACCGGTAGGCGCGCAGGTGCGCATGGTCGAAGGGGAGGTAGGCCCAGGCGTCGCCGTCGGCGGAGTAGTCCTCGCGGACGGTGCCCCACTGTCGCGCCGGCAGATACGGGCCCCAGAGCCGCCAGTCCGCGCTGCCCTCGCGCGCCGCGCGCAGGCGCTGGTGCTCGGCTGTCTCGTCCCTGCCCCCTCGCGCCATGGGGGCACCCTAGGCCAGCCTCCCGAGGGTGGCCTGTGGTTCGGCTCCACGGACGTCGTCAAGGGCCGCAGGGGTGCGGGGGGAGCGTGGTCGGGACGCGTCTGACAGCATTCACCTAGCGACTTCCCCCAGACGGCGGCTCCCTCCCAGGTGAGAGCCTCGACCGCTGGGCCTGCCACCCGGCCGTCGCCCAGCACCAGGAGGGACCACCATGAGTCCGCAGTCGAGCACGCAGGCCGGGCCGTCGGCCACGGGGCAGGCCCCGGTCACCCCGCAGCGCCGCGCAGTCCCGTCCCGTCCCGGGTGCGGCGCGTGAGCGCGGGCGGCGGTCGCCGGCAGCAGACCCGCGGCCGGGGACGGGGCTCGCGACGCTCCTCGGACCTGCCCGGCCTGCCGGCCGACGGCCTGCGCATCGTCCCCCTCGGCGGCCTGGGTGAGATCGGGCGCAACATGACGGTCTTCGAGCACGCCGGACGGCTGCTCATCGTCGACTGCGGCGTCCTCTTCCCCGAGGAGCACCAGCCCGGTGTCGACGTGATCCTGCCCGACTTCTCGTGGATCCGGGACCGTCTCGACAAGGTCGACGCGATCGTGCTGACGCACGGCCACGAGGACCACATCGGCGGCGTGCCCTACCTGCTGCGGGAGCGACCCGACATCCCGGTCGTCGGTTCGCGCCTCACGCTCGCCTTCCTCGAGGCCAAGCTGCAGGAGCACCGCATCAAGCCCGTCACGGTCCGGGTGAGCGAGGGCGACCGGCGCTCCTTCGGGCCCTTCGACTGCGAGTTCGTCGCCGTCAACCACTCGATCCCCGACGGGCTCGCCGTCGCGATCCGCACCGCCGCCGGCCTCGTGCTGCACACCGGCGACTTCAAGATGGACCAGTTCCCGCTCGACGGTCGGGTGACCGACCTGCGCGCCTTCGCCCGCCTCGGCGAGGAGGGCGTGGACCTCTTCATGGTCGACTCGACGAACGCGGAGGTGCCCGGCTTCACCGTGTCGGAGGGCGAGCTGTCCCCCGCCATCGAGGCGGTCTTCCGCACCACGCCTGGCCGGGTCATCGTGTCGAGCTTCGCGAGCCACGTGCACCGCATCCAGCAGGTGCTCGACGCGGCCCGCGACCACGGCCGGAAGGTCGCGTTCGTCGGGAGGTCGATGGTGCGCAACATGGGCATCGCCGCCGACCTCGGCTACCTCGACATCCCCAAGGGCCTTGTCGTCGACCTCAAGCAGCTCGAGCGCCTGCCCGCGAACCAGATCGCCATGATCTGCACCGGGTCGCAGGGCGAGCCGCTCGCCGCGCTGTCGCGGATGGCCCGGCGCGACCACCCCATCCGGATCACGGAGGGCGACACGGTGCTGCTCGCCAGCTCCCTGATCCCCGGTAACGAGAACGCCATCTACCGCGTCATCAACGAGCTGACCCGCTGGGGCGCCAACGTCGTGCACAAGGGCAACGCGAAGGTCCACGTCTCCGGCCACGCCAGCGCCGGCGAGCTCGCCTACTGCTACAACGTCGTCCAGCCCTCCAACGTGCTGCCGGTTCACGGCGAGTGGCGTCACCTGCGGGCCAACGCCGACATCGCCATCCGCACCGGCGTCGACCCGACCCGCGCCCTCATCGGGCACGACGGCGCCGTCATCGACCTCGTCGACGGGCAGGCCAAGGTCACCGGCTCGGTCCCCGCCGGGCTCGTCTACGTCGACGCCATGACCGTCGGCGGCGCGACCGAGGAGTCCCTGCACGTGCGCCGGACCCTCGCCGAGGAGGGCGTCATCACCGTCGTCTGCATCGTCGACGCCGACACCGGCAAGCTCGTCGAGGAGCCGGACTACCTCGCCCACGGCTTCGAGCACGAGCCCGGCGACTTCGCCAAGGCCACGCCGGCGATCCAGAAGGCCCTGACGACCGCGACCAAGGAAGGGATCGACGACATCGAGCAGGTCGAGGACCTGGTGCGTCAGGCCATGTCCAACTGGGTCCACCGACAGGCCCGCCGCAGCCCCCTGATCATCCCCGTCATCGTGGACGCCTGAGCGGCTTGCACTCGGGCTCGGGTTCGCCTCCGACCTGGTGCACGGGGGAGTCGTTGACGCGCCGGCCTTCGACGACTGCGCGACGTGGACCGGGTCCGTCGTGCGGCACCCGGACGGGCGGTGGTTCATGTTCTACACGGGGCGTCGCTCAACGAGGTGGGCGCGAACGTGCAGTCGATCGGGTATGCCGTGTCGACCGACCTCATGACGTGGGACAAGGCGCCGGGGCCGGCGCTGTCGGCCGACCCGCGGTGGTACGAGACCATCGCCGACGGGAACTGGCACGACAAGGCATTCCGCGACCCGTGGGTGCTGGAGGACCCGGACGGGGAGGCCGGCACATGCTGATCGCGGCGCGCGCCAACCACGGCGACGTCGTGGACCGCGGGGTGGTCGGGCACGCGTGGCCGGCTGATCTCGAGACCTGGGAGCTGCGGGAGCTGCTGTCTTCAAGGGGCAGGGGTTCGCGTAGCTCGATGTGCTTCAGCCCTTCGTCGTCGACGGCCGTGAGGTGCTGCTCTTCAACTGCATGGTCGGGGACATGCCGGAGGCGGGGCGGACAGATGGCGTGACGGGCGGGGTGTGTATCGCGGACGCGAAGTCGCCGATCGGCCCTACGACATCGCCGGCGCCCAGGTCATCGACGACCCGTCGCTCTACGTCGGCAAGTTCGTCACCGAGCGCGACTCCGGGGAGACGAAGCTGCTGGCGTTCGTCCACGACCGCGACGGCGCCTTCGTCGGGGAGATCACCGACCCGTATGCCGTCACCTGGGACGGCGACCGTCTCCTACTGCATCTCTGATCTCAGTGACATCGCCTCGCTAACGAGGATGGTCCCGTCGCTGTCCGGGCCCTGGCGAGACGTAACCCGGCGTAGGGGCCTTCGAAAAATGCACGGACTCGGCAACCGCCGTCCGACAAGTGGCGGCACCAGTGTCCTCACCCGCGGAGACCCGTGCACCGGTCGGGTGGCGGCGCGTCGCCTCGGGTGCCGGCCGCGCAGACCGCAGGCGTCACCGTCCGCTGGGAGTCAGCGGCTAACATTCGTGTGCTACCACCCCTGATAGGAGTCACCGTGGAGTACACCGGGTTCGCGTTTCGTCAGAATGAGAATGCCCCGCTTCAAATCTCGCTAGTACTGGCAACCTGCGACCTCGATGAGTGGGCCCGAGTTCCTACTCGCCTCTCTAACCGACCGCAGGGCTTCCAACGGGCGGCAGTGAAGGGCCACATCGCGGAAATCGAGCGCTTCTTCCAACAGGATCTGAGTCACACCAATGCAAGTCCCACCAGCATCTTGGTGGGTCTGGCGCCAGAGGCCCAAGAACTCGTTTCGTTGGTAGACGCGGACTCTGGCGAGGAACTCCGGCCCGACACCGTTGGAACCGTCCCAGTCCGATGCCAACTAGCACTTAAATTCGACCCATGGTTGCCGGACGAGGGCACACCACTCGTCGACCAAATCGGCGAACTCGCGTCGGTCGTTGAAGCGAGATCTGAGCCTCAACACGAGGAGGCGGACGCGTCCGAGGCTGATATTGACGACGACGTTGAATGGGGCGCTGGCGTCCCTGAGTCTGCTGCGGAGGGCCTCAATGAAGGCGGTGACTCTGATGGCAATGTAGACGATAGCGACGATGGTGATGCCGGCCCGTCGCAACCTGACGTGTCAGAGTCCGACGATGCCGAAATTTCGCCTGCTGAAGCCCTGCATCTCTATTCCTATGCCGAACTTAGAGACCTCCTCGCAACCAAAGCCTACGAGTCTTGGGACGACACTGATCTGGTCCGACTTCGCGACCTGCTAGTCGATGAGCGGAAGCCTGGCCTTATCATCGACGGCCAGCATCGCGTGGCAGCAACGCGAAACATCGGCGAAGTGCCGTTTATCGTGTCTTTTCTCCCCTTCGCCAACTGGGCGGAACTGGCGTTTCAGTTCATCGTCAACAATTCTTCTGCCAAGAAGGTGGATGAGAATCTGTTGTTCGCCATCGTGGGGCAAAGCCTTGAGCCTGAACAGCTATCCGAGATCGAGGGTCGACTCAACCGGTCAGGTATCAAGGTCAATCTGATTAAGGCGTCCATGCGCGTCCACCTAGAAGCGAATCCCTTCGCAGGAATGCTCAAAACAAACACCCCTGGCGAAAAGGGCTTCCTTGACGCCACTGCGATGCAGAAGAAAGTCATAGAACTCTGGTATGGCAGCAAGGGGTCCTCCGGCACGGTAGCGACACTCAAGAAGTTCCGAGCGATCACCGACGATCCCGGGCGGTCAAAAGAGTTTCGGATGGTGGATCTCTTTGGCGCCAATTGTTCCGCGTTAACAGTGCGCGAGAAGGCTGAAGAGTGGCAGGATGGTCTGTGGTTCGAATACTTCTCTGCGTTCTGGGGTGCGGTTAGGGATAAATACCTTGCCGACGGTCTTTGGCCGCAAAGCATCGATGCCTGGCCGCGAGTTGGAGTTCGGTCGGGTTCGCCCGACCAGGATAAAGTGCAAAGTCTAATGGGCGCTACGATCCTAGGAATGTTGCAGATCAGCGTGCTTCAGCGTTGGGCGGAGCGACGTGAGGACCGTGCCCTTGAGGACGGTGAGGACTTTAAGACCTTGACGATCACTCCCGTCCAGTTCCGGGATCAGATCGCGAACATTCTCAAGCCGCTATCGAGCGACTTCTTCACTGAGTACATTCGGTCCGGTGCTGACGCTTCGAAGCAGGTCAAGCAGGTGTTCATCCGCGCTTTGATGGACGTTCTGGCCAACAGGAAATCGGTCGCGCAGGTCCGCGCGAGTTCCGACTCCTTTAAGTCATGATCAGCCAACTGGGCCAGGCACTGATGCGCCATCTTTCGGTGCACACGGGGAGCATCGGGCGCGTGGACGACTTGCTTAGCGCTGCCGATGCGATTGGACTTGATAGGACCACGCTCGTTGCGCAGTTGGAGGGCGTGCTGGAGGAGAGAATCGCCCTGCGGTTGGTCACCCCACCCAAGCAGCATGCGAACTTCCTCCGGCGACGGCGCTCTGTCCATCGCTGGTTGCAGGAGGTGATCGAACCCTCACGCCTTAGAGGTGGTTTGGCTGAGAATTCAGAACTCGTCACGCTCGTCACGAAGATCCAAACAGCGATAGACATGGCTTCGGATGCGCGGCGACAGGGCATTGGAGACGTTGAAGTGGGGGAGGTGTCCGATCTACTCGAGAACCAGGGCTTTCGGTGCGCAGTTTGTGGCGCGCCCCTTCGGCACTCGATACGGCGGCGGACGAATGTCTTCGCGACAGGTTATGAACCGGTCCTCGACGAGACTCTCGAACACCGAACTCCCTTCTACCTCGTTGGCAATTCCACAGCGTTCGAGGTCCTTTGCAGGCCTTGCAATACGTTGAAGAACGATCGACTGGGCGTTCAGGAGGACGGATTAGTCTTATGCGGCAATACGTTTCGGCCGCGCGACCGCGTCCAAGTGCTCCGTCGTGTGGCGTTCTGGTCTCTGAACGAGCGGCCGCGATGTTCCCAGGCTTGTTGCCCTGCTAGCGCGCTATCCAGTTGCATGCTCCTTGCGCCTAAGGTCGCGAAGCAACCGCTAAGCGTAGACAACCTCGAGCACTTCTGCGTCGAGCACGCCCCGCCCGGGACCTCCTACTGGCTGCATCATGACGCCCTGGTGGCGACCGCAGTCTGAACCGTGAACCGCCCAGGCAATCAGCCCTCAGCCAACTCGCGAAGAATGGCCGAGGAACCACGGGAGTTCACCTGGATGATTGGACGACTGCCGCGGTGCTCTTTGATGAAGTCTGTTGCTGCGTGCTTGGCGGAGGCGGCGACCATTACGAAGACGTCAGCGTTCGCGCTAAGGGCGGCCAACTGCTGGCTGCCGTCATGCTCGGATGTCGTACGCACATCGATGCCTGGCATCAATCGGCGCAGAATTTGTGCAGCACGCGTTATGGCTGACTCTGTTAACGAATAGAGCACCACCACAGCGTCCTTCAAGTGTCGATAGGCGGCGCCCGGGTCGGCGTCCGAGTTCTGTACCTCGAAGTCGTCGGGCAGCGCCGTGGCCAACTCCTCGCCCACGAGGCGGAGCCCCTCAATGTCAGCAAGACTGAGGCTGGATCTCACCGGTCGGAGCACGTCGAGTGCGCGAAAGTACAGCCTGCTCTTGGCGGACAGGGCGAGAGCTTGGGGGGTTGTCGTGGCTGCCTGGAGAACGTCGACGGTCCAGCTGGCTGTGACAGCGGAGGTCGCGGCCTCGACGATCATCTCCGACCACTCCAGGGCGGAGGAGAGCAATGCGGCTCCGGGCGCAGACGCAGACAAGTACTCGAGGAGTGCGACCGTCTGCACCCGCACGCCGATGGAACTCCTTTCGCTAACGGCGAATCCGGCGAGCACTCGTTCGCACAGTTCGGCGCCGTCCGCTGCTGCAAAGACCGTCGAATGCGCAGCCATGAAGGCACCGCCGTGGTCTCCGAGGCGCGCCAATGCCTCCTCGTCCATGGACGCCAACCGGTCTGAGATGGTGGCATGATCCAGCGGATGCCATTCAGACGTAACGCTGAGGTCTAGCGCCGCGTCCTTGAGGTCGTTCGCCTCCAAGGCATCGAACCAACCGAGCCATCCCAGGTTTCTTTGCGGATTGATGAACCTGTCGAGCCACTCCAAGTCGGCGTGTACAACGACATCGTCCCCTGCTTCTTCGCGGAGTCCGCAGGCGTCGACGAAGGCCGCCACCTCCACTGCGAGGCCTGGGTCCTCCAACTCCCGAATGCAGGAGAGCAGCAAAGCAGCCACGACCGGGGTCGGTGGCTCAGCGAGGCCTGTCATTACGGCGGCGGCGAACTCGCCCTCAGCGATGAAGCGGTGAAGTTCATCCTCCGTTGTGATTGTGGCCGTTGCCACTGTCTCCAACTGAACCGTTTCCGAGGTGGGCTTGGTTGCCGGAGCGTGCAGAAGTCGCAGGGAGTCAGCCAAGGCCTTCGACAGGGTCTTAGCCTCGTCGGCCAACCGGCCAAGGGTTGCGGGTGACCCTCCTCGAAGGGTTCTGAGCATGAACTCGGTGACCACTGCGGGTCTAGTCGAGGTGGCCCCGCTTGTCGCAAGTTCGCGGAATTGAGGCGGAATCTGCTGTGCCGCTTCGAGCAGTGCCGCGCCGTCGCCTGAGACGTCCGCGGACGCCAAATACCGTTCGTAGACTGCGGTTTGCAACAAACGCGTGATACCGATTGGGCGACGCAGTTGAAGGACGTGCTCGAGGTCTTGGTCGGCAAAGATCGCCGTCGTGTCGCCAAGCGCGGCATATACGCGCAAGCGGAGGAAAGCGAGGTTCGAATGGTCAAGATCAGCGGACGTCTCAAGTTCACGGAGACATTCGAGGGCGATCCGACCATCTCGAGCGCCGATGGCGTGTCCTAGGTCGTCGAGGATCTCCACCGTGGTTCGAGGTGCGTCGAATTCCGAGCGCGGGCGCTGCCACACCAACTTGGAGAGAACAAGGAGTGTTTGACGTACCTCATCACGGGAGGGAGCACTCCCGCGTGGGAGGACCTCAAAGCGCAGTGGTGGTACGTCGGTCAAGGCTAGTGCGCTGTCAAACGCATCCTGTGGGTACAGACGCCCCCGGCTTCTGGGCAGGTCACTGAACGTCGGGCCAATCCAAGCGTCCAGGAGTGTGAGCAGTTCCTTCTTCTCCCGCAATGTAGGAGCAAACCCATACCAATAGAGTCTTCCGTTTGTCACCCTCGGCAGGAACGCGATCTGTCCGCGCCCGATGGCATCTCGCCATCTCTCGATCGACGTCTCCTGCTCGGGCGGCAGGCGTGCGGGGTTGATGTCGTTGCCCACGCCGAA
The DNA here is from genome assembly GCF_007991735.1 of Terrabacter aerolatus. GTDB lineage: Bacteria > Actinomycetota > Actinomycetes > Actinomycetales > Dermatophilaceae > Terrabacter > Terrabacter aerolatus. The sequence continues at coordinate 11,438 of NZ_BJYX01000024.1, forward strand.
GAACTCGTCAATCTGCATGACGGGCGCCTTCGTAAAGAGCGTTGTACGCGATGCGAGCCTCGGCGATGGCGTGAGGGTCGCGCGTCAACGTCACGCCTTCCGCGTTGACCGCCTGTCCGAAGTAGGTGAAGTTCATAGATCCCTGGAGGTGGAATCGGTCGCCCAAGAGACCCTTGTCGTGAAGCTTTGAATGAATCTGCACTGTGGGTCTCGCCCCGAGGCCGCCAGCATTCTCGAGTCGCTGTCGGGCAACAACGTTGCTCTCAACATCGCGAGTGAGAACGCGCACGTCGCTGCCCCGACGAGAAAGTTCAACCAAAGCCTCCGTCAGGCGAATCTTTCGCGAAGGGAGGCCGGGCAGGACGGTCTTGAACTGGCCGGCCGTGTTGTCGATGACGTCGATGTCGGAGATCCAAGGCGACAGGACCCACAACTGTTTGGACGGCACTAGCAGTTCTGTCACGAGAAGGTTCTGCATCAGGTCGTTGAGAATGCGGGTTTGTCCGTGGCCCGCGGTCGTGATCCGTCTCATGCCGACACCTCAGCGAGTTCGAGGGCGACGACGACGTCGCCGTTCGCCCTATGATCGATCTCCACAACACGCGGATAGACGTTGAGATATTCGGTCACGACAGGTTCGACACACGTGTCCACGAGCAGGTCCGCGAGATCCCCCGCCTGCTCGGGGGTCGCCAGAACCTGTACGGATCCTCGCCGAGATAGGGCGTGGCGGACGCGGTCTCGGTAGTCGCCGGTCAGCAGGAGCGGAGGATCGCCCGCGGCAGCGAGCGAGCGCAGGACCTCAGGTGCCGGGGGCAAGTTATCGGCAAAGGGATTCCACGCACTCAACTGTTCGGCACGGAGTTGCCAACCGCGGGGCCAGAGCAGGCTCTGGACCGCGTCCATGCGTCGGCGCTCGCGGTCTCCGCCTATAAGGACCAGACCAGGGTCCAGATCTGAGCGCGTACGCATCAAGTACGCCCAAGTCCGTGGCGGGATTTCGACACCGAGCCGCCGCTCTTCCGACTTCCACTCGGTCGTTATAGTCGACAAGGTTGTGTCCGTGGTTAATGTCGAACCGGGCCGCAGAACGCGGCTGGCCAGCGAGGATACAACCGACTGCTCGGCGCCGTAGATTCCCGACTGGCGAAGGGCATCCCGGATGCGTCCGAGCGTCTCGACGCGCGTCGCCTGGTCGGGCGCCACGCGAAATTCGTTGACGAGGCGGCCCCATGTTGGGTCGGTCGCCGTCAGGTCAATCACTCGTTGAAGGTGGCTGTCAACGAGTTCGTACGTACTCGGCTGCGTGGCTCGAAGGATCAGCCGAAGCAACCGCCGGGGATCCGGACGGACACGGGATGCAAGAGCCTCGATGAAGCCTCCGCCGCCGATCGAGGACTCGGTCAACCAAATCTCTCCCGTCCTGCGCCTTCCGTCCGAGTCATAACCTGGCTCGATGTCCACGATTACGCTCTCCGGATCGTGCTCCGGGCAGATCTGTCGAGCGGCCGCGAGGGTCGCATGTCCGAGAGTCGAAAGCGTGCGTTCCCGGATCCACCGATTGAACGCAACCGCTTCGGGAGCCCAGTATTGCGATGCCAACGCGTCGAGGCGGGCGACGATGGCGGGGTTCCTCAGCGCCTCCTTGAGCCGAGCGCCCATCCGCGAGAGTGCTGCAGACTCCGACTCGACCACACCGGTGCCCCTAAACATGGCGTCTAGGGTTTCGTCGAGCCGACCGTCGAATGAGTCGTGAACGGCCGCGTACGCCTCTGCAACCGTGGTGTTGTCGCGGACTGCCGTGGTGAGCAACATCGCCTCCAAACACTGATGGAGCCAGTCGATGCGGAAACTGTTGAGGCAGTTGAGCAACTCGTTGTCGGTGAGCAATACGTGCTTAAACCAAGCACTTCGCAGGCCGGGCAGGAGATCTGTCGGGACAAGAATCTCCTCCGGCAGGTCGACTTGGATGCGCAACCCGTCCACGTCGAAGGTGGAGCCCATCGCCGCAGGCTCGCCTTGAAGCGAGAACCGGGATCGCACGCGCTTATCGGTGCCGTCGTCGAGATTCAACGTGGCATCGGAGCTAACAGCGGCGCGATGAACTTTCACGTGGGCGTTCTGAGCGTGCAGATAGAAGCGCGCGTCCTTGATGAGGCGCCCGAGTGGATCGGCCGCTGGCACGCGGATGATCAGGCCAGTTCCGGTTTCGACGAACTGCGAGCGCCACTGCATTGTCGCATTTGACGAGTCCTTTACGTTCTGCGGCGGCAGTTCAACCAAAACCTGATCGGGGCGGACGACGGTCGTTGTTGTCGGCGCGCCGTCGATGTCGATTGTGCACGGCTCCTCCACCGCGAAGAGCGGCAGAACCGTGCTGAGTTCAAGCACCGATTCTGTGACATCGATCGGAACGGGGATCCAGTGACGGTGTTCGAGATTTCGAGTTGCGAATCGGCGTGAGACCCGACCGGGTGCGTATTCCCGGAGCATTTGCCCAAGCCCCATGGCATGGAGTTCGCGCTCGGTCTCCCGATCCGACTGGGGGGGAATGCTCACGTAGGTCTCGGGCAAGGCCAATTCGCTGAAGAGGTTCGTCGGGAAAAAGTCTGGTAGCGGGTTACCACCCATAAGATCCCGGAATCCATGCACTGTTTCGGGGTCTGCGACACCCCAGTTGTGGAGGAGACGGCGACGTAAGGTCGGGATGGCCTGGAGTAGAAGCGGCCGCGGCGGATGCCAGAGGACTTCGTTGGCCTCCGAGTCGGACAGATCGAGTGCGTTCTGGACCCAGATGCGCAGGCTCCGCTGACGGTCCGGGTCGCGGAGCGCGTCGTTCAGCACATCGACGGCCTTAAGTTGAGTTTCGCGACCCGGCCGGGCGAAAGTATCAGCCGGCTTCTGCCCGAGAGCGGACCACGCAGTAGTTGTCTTGGGGATGCCGTACTGCCGCAGCTGGGTTGTGAGCCAATCAATCATTGCAATGGTGGCTTGCATGCGTAGAACTGCGCGGTTGCGGATCGGCAGAACTAGGTCGGGTAGCACCGGTTCAAACAAGCTGTCCCAGGCCTCGTACGTCGCGCGGTCGCGCCCGTAGTCGGACAGCACGACTGCCGTGTACGGGCGCATCGTGCGCTTGCGTCCGGCCCGACCCTTGCGCTGGAGGAAGGCTGCCACTCCTCGAGGCGCTTTGTGCTGGATGACGACACCGACGTCTGGATCGTCGAAGCCGACCTCTAGGGATGCTGTTGCGACGATCAGTTGACTGTCGGCGGTAACGCCGGAGTCCTGCGAGGTCGTTCGACTCACTCGTAGGCCCTCGCCCATGCTCGCGAACTTGTGGCCTACCGCGGTCGGTAGATCCCAAAGTTGACCTGCGCGACGTTGCAGCGTGACATCCCCGACGGCAGTGTTGGCGCGCAAAGACGCGAGAGGAGGTTTGAACGACTTCGGCTTTCCGAAGGCGTACTTCTGGCCCTCGGCGTCGAGAAGATATGAGAACAGACGGTTAGTGACGTCGAGGTCGTCGGTGAAGACGAAGGCCTTCGTGCCGAAGACGCCTGACGAGATCCGACTCGCTGGTTCATCCTGCGTGCGCGGCAGCAACATGGACGTTTGGATCGTGGTCGATAGCACCGATGCGCCGCTGGTTGGATCGCTGCGGAGCGCGAGCAAATACTCCGCCCCCTCGTACTCCAATTCCTCCGGTTCGGGCGTGATGCTCGTGACTAGGTCGTCGTCGACCCCGGTGAGATCCGCCATGTGACGGATCGGGTTGGACAGCGTCGCCGAAAGACCAACGAAGGTGATCGGAGCCTGAACGCTGTGGTGCCACCGGCGAAGGACCATTGCGGCTTGCGCCCCGGTGGTTCCGTCGTAGGTGTGTATCTCGTCCAGGAGCATCATCCGAGGCTTCCTGCCTGGCGGCGCGTCAATGCCCAAGGGTCGTGAGAGGTTCAGATCAGACAGACCTCGATTGAGCATCTCTGTCGTCACGAACAGCAGATCCGGGGGAGCGCTCTGCATGGTTTGCCGGGTCAGAACAACTTGGTCCTGCCCGAATGAGCGCCTGCACCTTGCGCACACCAGGCGCTCGACCCCGGCGTCGATGTCCTCGTTTCGCCAGATGAGTTCGCCCCCGCAGGGGGCGAAGCCATCGCCGGGGCAGCGCATCTGCGGCGAAGCCATGCCATGGGGCCGCTTGCCCCAACCCCGATAGGAAGCCCTCACGTTCTTGGCGTTGGTCGGTGTACCGCCGTAGAGAGCGCCGATCGTCATAGATCGTCCAGTGGAGCGCTTCCACAGATCGTTGAGTCGGCAGGCATGGGCGAACGCCGTGTCCAGTTGATCCTTCAGCAATTCGGTCCTGGGATAGACGGCTAGTGCGCGAGTCCACGCAGAAGGGTCGCTGATGCCCGCTAGGTAGCTGAATGCAGGGAGGTAGAACGCGTTCGTCTTTCCGCTTCCTGTGCCGGCACCGACCACCGTTGCTGTTGTGGTCTGACTCTGCAACGCCGTCAGGATGTGCCTCGTTGCGCGTACTTGGAACCCGCCGAGGAGGTCGTGCTCACCGTCGCGCTGGGTCATTACCTCAAGGACACCGCGATACGCGTCGATAGGGCCGACGACCCCGTCGAGAGCCGTGGTCCAAGGGTGATCTCGCTTTGGGTAGAAGCGGGGGCGGCGTGCGTACCGGAAGTCGGAGATCAGGTTGGTTCCGGATTGCCAGGTCTGGCCGAGGAAGGTCTGTCGGAGCCGCGCCACCAAGCGGATGGTTTCGCCGTTGCGGGTACGCCAACGGCTGGGCGAAGCGCTGGAGTCGTGCAACAGTAACGCGCGTGTCGTCATCGCCTCGATGATGTCGTCGGCGCTCAAATCCCACTCGTGGCTGGAAGTGAGTTCATCGGCGATAACTTGGCGCAGTTCCTCGGTGCTGAAGCCACCGTCGACGATGCCCCAGCACAGGAGCGGATCCTCGAGGGACTCGAGTCGGTCAAGGATCCTGGTTAACAGCGCTGAGTTCATCGCAGGTGCACCTTGAATCGGGCGATGATGCCAAGAGCAGCGAGCTTCTTGAGACGTTCAGGCGTGAACCACGTCAGCGAGACGCCGCCCGGCTCCTGAGACCCCACGATGCCCTCAGCGATGTCGGCGTCAACCACCTCTCCGATTTGCTCGCCGCAGCGATGGATCGACTCCACGGCTGCTCGATGCTTCTTAACAGCACCACGGTCCGGGATGGGGCTGCTGGTGACTGCGAGCAACCGGGCCCGTGCGGTCTCCAGCGCATCGCGGATCTCCTCGACGTCGACCCCGCCCTGCGCCAGTGCGTCGATGAGATCGACGTTGACCGCAGGCGGAGGCTGACTCACATACGTTTGCCACGTGCCCGCGACGAGAGCGCGTAGCTCTTTGGCGTACTTCTCGGCCGACCGGACACGCTCCTTGGCGAGGTCGAGATTCTGCTCCATTCCGAGCGCAGGCACTTCACTCGCCAGAGCACGGAGACTCTGGGCTACCTGGGCCGCATCCTGTTCGTGCCCCGCCGGCAGTTCGACATCGAGTTGCATGACCTCACTCAGCGCGACGATGAGCGCGGGCAACTCCGTCAACATTTGGGCGAGGCGTGCACTGAGATCTGCGAACTGGCCTGTCCGGACCTTGACCTGGTGTTCGTCGTTGGCGACTTCGGCGTGGGCACGCAGATCCTGGATCGTGCTGCGCAGGGTCATGCGATTTCCTCTGCTTCGGACCAAGCTTCGGTTGCTGGGGGCGAGATCGAGTCGGCCATGGCCGTGAGGTTGGCGATCAGTTGTTCACGGGCCTCAGCGTATTCGCGTTGCACGTCAGAGGGACTGCCGTTGCCGAGGCTGTGCTCAAGCAGTCGGACCGTTTGCCTTGCCATCTGGAGCCAGGCACCTACCCGCCGTGCGGGCTCATCCCAGTCGCCGTTGAGGACCTGCAGTTTCTCGTCGTGTGTGAGTTGATCCCAGCGACTCAGCTCGGCAAAGGCCGCCTCGACCTTGCGTTGGTCACCGGGCTTGACGGACTTGACTGCGGCCTGGAGTTCGGCAGGGTTGATTCCGCCTGGCAGCGCACCGGCGGCAGCGCGCTCGTTGACGAGGACGAGAAGTTCCCAGGCGACGTCGGCGAGCTCACCTCCGAGGTCGGAAAGATCGGGTACTAGGTTTGAAGCTTCCGCGTGCAAGGAGTCGATCGACGCGAGCCGCGCCTCGATCGTCGAGACCGAGGATCTGATCAGGTCGGGCGTCGAGGCCGGCCAGGGTGCGCCCGTGACCTCACTTCGGACGACCTTGGCTACCTTGCTGAGGTCCAAGGCAAGCGGCTTACCGGAGCCTTGGCTGAATGAAGCGTGCCGGAGCAGTCGCTGCTGGAGTTGGCCGCGGCCGACACGAGTGACGGCGCTGCCGCTACGAGCACCTTCCTCCAGGAAGCTGTGGAGGGCCCGGAGACCGGCCCGCGACTCGAGATCCGGGCGGTCTGGGACCGGGGCGAACATGGCCCGGATCCGACTAGTGGTGTCCGACTTGAAGGCGTCGGCGATTCCGAGCCCTCGCGCGATGCTGAGGAGCACTTCTACGAGCCGAGCTAACTCGGTGTCGTTGTCGGGGCGCTGCGGAGGGAGCAGATTGATGCCCACTCTGGATGCCCATCTATCGATGGCAGTCTCGGTGAGCCTCTGCAGTCGCTCTCCATCCGGCACGTCTGCCCAGTTGTTCTTATGATTTGCCCACGCGAGTGCGCGAAGGGCTCGCATGTCGTCGGGGTTGGATCGGTCCATCGGTAACACAGCGTCAGCGATTTTCGCTTGGCTGAACTCGACCATCTTCGCCTCGAACCCTGGCGCGAGGGCCTTGTCGTTGCCCCACAAGCTCTCGCCGCCGTATCCGTCCTCGAACGGGAGGCGCTGTCGAACCGCCTGGAAGACGATGTTTCGCAGATCGTTGATCTCACCTTGCAGGATGTTGCCCGTTGCGAGCCAGCCATCGACAGCCTTGACGAGCGGCGGGTCCGGAGCGACTGGCTGCGGAGTCGAGGTGGAGGTAGCCGAAGGCTTGGTGGGCAGCGTCGGACGGGAGTCCGGAGTAGGTGGCCTTGCGTCGCCGAGATCGTCGATCGGTGTGACATCAAAGGCGTCATGGATCGTCGGAGCGAGATTCTCCGCGCCTGGCCCCGAGCCCCAAAAGCGTACGAGGCGGATGCGACGCTCGGAAAGCTCCTCGTCTCCGGGCGACCGCAGTTTGAACTGGTCTTCGATGTTCGTGAGGCGGTGGCTTGCGCCGCCCCGGAAGTCGTTGGCAAAGCCTTCGCTCGGGAATCGACCGTGGTTGATCTCAGCCTGGTCACGATGCAGGACCGGGCGGAGGACACGCGTCAGCACGTTGCGAGCGACGAAGCTGCCGTCGGTGGAGTGACTCTTAATTGCACGATCGAGGGCGGCTTGGTTGAACGGGAAGAGGCCGTAACCGTCAACCTGGCCGAACGATGAGTGGCATGCCGCGTTGACAGGACACTGCTCGCACGCATTGGGCACCTCCTCTTCGCGTGCATGCGCTGCATCAAGCTCCGATGCCCCGACTCGAACAGCGTTGAGGTATCGGCTGGCGAACCCTGTCGGCTGGAAGGACGCGTTCATTCCATCGGGTAGGTCGAGGTCGAACACTCGGTACGTCCGCGTGTAGACCGTCTCTGGCATCTGGTTGATGAAGTAACCGGTCGTGACGGCCATGACCACGCGCATTGGACAGAGTTTCTGCGCCTCGGTCGAGATGAGCGTGATGGCATCAATGAGGCCACCCTGAATCCCTTGGAAGATCGAGAAGTCCTCGATGAGCACAAGCAGTTCAAGGCCCTGTTTGTCCAACTCGACGCGAACGTCGACGAGGATCTGTTTGAGGTCGTCACCGCCCACGCCGAAGACCTCGCTCACAGATGGACCGAGTTGCTCGTTGATCATCTTGGCGGCTAGTTCACGGAACGAGTGCTCACTCGTGAGTGCTCCAGCGACCTCGCGGGCCGCTTGGCCGGCCCGGTTGACGTCGTCCACAGAAAGATTCAGGTCGTCGGGGGTGAACCCGAAGGCGTCCTCTTTGTCCTCGTCGCCCTTCCCGGACAACTTTTCGCGCACCAGGCGGGCGATTGGCCCGTTCTGGTCGAGCAGTCGGCTCCGAAAGACGTCGTCGCCAAAGAGGGCAGGAAGGCCACCGGCAGAGGCGAGATAAGATCGGAGTTCGATCTCCTCGGGGGAGCCGTCGGTGCGGTTGCCGCGCGTCTCGATGTTCACCGCAAGGGCGTTGCGCAGTTTCAGTTGCGCAGTCTTTTCGTCCGCGGCGGCATCGACCGCGGTCGCTACCTTCGACCGGAGTTCGTCGGCTCGTTCGCCGCTCGCGTGCTCAAGAATCAGTTCGAGGATCCCGCGCAAGGACATGCGGTGCTTGGGCACGAAGATTAGGCGGGTCGATTCCTTGGTTTCCAAATGAGCCCGTAGCCACCGAACGAGGTGGGACTTGCCCGTACCGGACTTACCCAGGATCGGAATGATCGGCTGGTCCGCAGGCTGGTCCTGGACAGCGCGAAGCAGGGCTTGCTCGTCAACAACGGCGCCGCCGCGGGCGCTGTCTACTTGATCGCGCTGCGTGATGGGGATCGTGCTGTGTGTGGCAAGAAAGACGCCGTCCGACGTGCTTTCCGCCTCGACAGGGATGATGGCTGAAGCCTCGTGTGCGTCCCAGCAAGCCGCTGGGAGGTTGCCGCGCCAACTCACTTCTTTCCTCCATGGTTCACGATGGCGTGCGTTTGGCGCGCGGCGTCGAAACGGGACAGGCGGATGCCTTGTGCGTCTGGGAGCGTCTCGAATCGGATCCGTCCGCGTTCCTCGAGGATGCGCAGTGCCTGTCCGACTGAACTGTCCGCGCACTCGGCGACGATGCCTGGGTCGGGATCGGCTCCAAGGAGAGCCACGAGTCCGAACCGCATTGACCCACCATGAAGGACGGGGAGCGCTTGTCCGATGCGTGCCAACAGGTCGTGGATCGAGAGACGTTCGGCGGGCATCGCTCGTAGGGCGTCCTCCACCGCGGGCACCGGCAGTGGAACCACGCCGGTCCGGTCCTTCATGACTGACGGGGTCGCCAAACCGAGCGCGACAATCCAACGCGACGCAGCCACCCAACGCGTGTCATTGACGATGGCCCACGATTCACGATCGGTTGTGCCGAACTGTTCAGACTGGAGTGTTTGTAGATTCTCGGTCCACGACAGCGGCTGCCCCAACGCGTCCTGTGCCAACACCCAGGTCAGGGCTCGGTTGAGGTCACGAGCGCCGCTCGTGTGTCCATCGCCCAGCTGCGTTGCCCAGACATCGCCATCCCGGCCGAGGTCGAACACGCGGGCTTGAAGGAGTCGTCGAAACTCCGGAGGGTCGAACGGTGCCTTCGGCGTCGGAACCTGAGCGCCTAGTTGAAGAGTTCCGTCGGGATTCGTCTCGAGCACGTTGATGGCGCGCAGAGAGGAGATCGTGTTCTTCAGTCCGCCGGCGGCCTCGCTGCCGGGGTTCAGCCCCTCCGGCTTGAAGGCGGCAACGAGATCGTCCTCGGTTGACGAACGTCGTGCGTCGAGAAGGTAGTTCACGATGGCGCGGCCGAGGCCTGGCAATGTGCGTGGCGGGTTGAGTACTGCCATCACAGGCTCCTAAGGAAGTACGACAGCGTCCAATGCGGGAAGCGAATGGCCTTCACGGGTTGGCCCGGATACTGAGGGTCCGGCGTGTCCTCCGGGAGTACGACGATCCGAAGGGAACCCGCCTCCCCAGCAAGCCAACTCAACTGAGGTGGATCGGTCCGGTCCAATAGGACCAGCGTGGGGATCGGGAAGGTTCGGGGCGGACCCGCGATGATCGGATCGATGGCGACCAGTCCCTCGGGTGCAGAGCGACCTGCCCCCACCACTGCGGGCAAGCCGGTCAGACTTGCAGATGCCAAGATTCCTCGGACCCCGTGTGTCACTGCCTTTGTGACGAGTTCGGCAAGGTGGATCCGAAGATCTCCCTCGGGATAGGTCACCACCAGTGACCGGCCGCTGGAGGCCATCGACGCAAGGGTGGGACTTACTCCGCGGTGCAACAGGGGGAGCGGTGCTTCTTGCACCACTGGTCGTGCAGCCCGCAAAGACGGCTCATGGACATGCGCGGCAGCGGGACATCCCGAACACGCGGGTGCGACCACCTGGTGAGCGCGCATCGCGCCCACCTCGTCGTACGCATATTCCTCGCTCAGGATTGAACCCCAGCATTCATCGAGCCTGAACATGCGCTCGATGCGGTCGCGCGAGCCGGCTTCTGAATAACGGATCTCACGTCGGACCTTGTCGATCGCACGCAGGACGGTGGCCTCATCGACATTCGCAATGCCCGAGCGGATGCGCACGGTCGCACGCGTCACGTACGCGGACCAGGCTGTATCGACTCGCTTCTGCCAATCGGCTTCAGATTCGTCCTCGGCGCGCTCCAGGGTCGGCGGGGGAGTGTCGACAATGTCGAGCACCCCGGCCCGTTGTAGCAGGACCAGAGTGTTGCGGTTCCACAGTTGGTTGCTGTCGGAGGCGTGGGAGAGCCAGGGAGGGACGGTGCTGGTGTCCACGACGAGTTCGCGGCGCGTTGGGTCCGCCGAGATGCGCGCCGTACGCATCGCGTCCCATCGACCCCAACTCTTCTTATCGCCAAGAACGGTGGCATTCTCGATGCTGCGACCTTCCTGGGCATCGGCGGTGCTCGGCATCCAGACCGATACGGCTGCGTGACCGTCGCGGCCACCGCGGCCAACCTCTTGATAGAAGCGGTCGACTGAGGCCGGCACACAGGCGTGGATGACAGAACGAACGTCACTCTGGTCCACACCAAGCCCGAACGCACTGGTCCCCACGACCACGTCGACGGACGTTGGGCCAGCATCGCCAGACCACGCCCTCAGGATTTCGAGCCTGTCGTCCGCGTGCACATCGCCATGGAAGACCGCCGTGCGGCCAAATCCCGCCTCTCGGAGTCGAACTGCAAGCGTGTCGGCCGACTCCTTCTTGCTGGTGTAAACGATCGCCGGCCGCGGAAGGTGGTGGAGTGCTTCGACAACCCGATCGAGGCGCGCCTCGTTAGGGACGGGCGGCGCAAATAGGTAACGGAGTTCCGTGCGCAGGTACGTGGAACCTACGAACAGCGAAGTGTCGGCTCCGGCGAACAGTTCGTCGTTCAGCAAGAGGCCCTGTCGGGAGAGTGTCGCAGTCAGCAGTTCTACGTGGGGCGGTGCTACCCCTTGAGCCCGGGCGACCTCTCTCAGTTCGGCGATCAGGGAGGCGACTACTTGAAACTCGGGTCGAAAGCTCAGGCCCCAGGTGCGTACGAGGTGCGCCTCATCGATCACAACGTGGCTCAGTTCGCCCCGGGCAGCTAGGCGCCGCAGAGTCTGCGCCAGACCGGTGACCAGAGCCTCGGGCGAGGTGTAGAGAACCCTTTGCGTCCCTTCGCGCAGGCGCTCCTTGATCGCTTCCCTTTCGGTCGCGGCACGATCGCCGTAGTAGGCCAATTCCTGAGGAAGGCCCTGGTTTGGAAACCGCTGATGAAGTTGGCGCTCCTGGTCAAGCGCCAGCGCAATGGTCGGCACCACGACGACTGTCACGCTGGTACGAGCGAGTAGTCCAGGGGCGATGCCGACCAAGGACTTACCTGTTCCGGTGGGTAGGACCACGTGGAGTGTGCTGCCTGCAGGTGCAAGCGCAGCAGCCCGGACGGCGCTCGCTTGGCTTCGCGAACGGTAGGTGTCAATCCCAGCAATCGCAGCCACGGACGGGTCTACCGGCACTGCCATGTCGTGCCGGGCAAAGGTGGATACGACGCCCTCCGGACCTTCGAAATTGTCGGGGCTTGTGCAGGCCATATCGATCCAACGCCCGTCGCCGCGGAGCCAGTCGGGCGCCCAGTCTGGGCCAAGGGTGACGCGGTGCTCGTGCAGCCCGAACGTGGCGACGTCGAGGTTTGCCCGGCGAAGCGTCTCGAGCGGAAGGCCGCGGTCGTAGAGGCGAAGGGTCAGGTAGCTGTTGGAATGCCCTGTAGTCCCTCGGCGATGACGCAGTACCTGGCCTAGAAGCGCGGCAACGTCACCCGCGATCTCGGGCCCCGGAACATCTGAGAACCATGCATCTACCAGTCGGCGGTGGGGCCCGATGAGAAGATCGCGGTTGTTTGTGGCTCCAGCCAACTTGGCTGCCCCCAGGTTCCACTGATCCGTCATGTCAGTTCGTCAGTGCTCGGCCGGAGAGAACCACAAGCCCAGTGCTGTCAAGCCGAAGTGAGGGCGCGGTCACGGCGGCGGACATGGCGCGGGCAATGACTTCCTCGCGATGGAGTTCCTCATGCAAACGCACGAGTTCGGATCCTGTAGTGCGCATGGCTCGCAGTCGCAACTGGGAGAGCCTTGTTGCCGCGTCGCGATCGGCGATGGCAGAAGCTCGCTCGACCGCCGAACGAACGTCCTCGCGACTGCGGACGAGATGCTGAGCCGCTCTTTCCGCGGATCGCCAAGACTCGCCCCAGTGTTGTGCGGGAATGAGGTCGTAGGCGTGCTGGATCCTCATACGGTTTAGCGAGTAGTCGCCGCCGGCACGAGTGGTGCCCGGTTTCGCGTATGGGGCGTCGAGGGCGTCGAGATGCGTCCGCGCGGTCAACTCCTGCGCGCTGGCTGTCATCCAGACGCTGACGATGATGGGAGGAAAGATTCCATCGGCCCGCCGCGTAAAGGCGAGCTGGTCGATGCCCGCACTGACTGTCACGAGTTCACCACGCGGGTCCCTTGAGGAGGGAACATCAAGGGGGTTCGCCTCGACGGCGTAGTCGAATCGGTAGAGCGGAGTGTCCTCACGGGGCCATTCGGGCATCGAACGCCACATGCCGAAGGCTCGGCCACGATCGTCGTGCCACAGGAAGTCGCTGACGGCGTCGATGAACGGGTCTCCGTAGCGGTAGAGGTGGACGTCCTCGCTCGAGAGGGCAAACTCCCGAACGAAGGTTCCGACGTGGTCCTTCAACGGAAGGAAGTCGCGAACGAGGCGCGATGCCGGGATCAGCGGAATCTGCGCTTGCTTCCCCGGCAGACGGCCGAGCGACTCGTATCCGCCCAAGCCAGTGGCAGGGTGGCCTCTCCGCTCGAATCTAAGGTTGCCCGCCGCGCCATTCGCTGCGAGAAGGTTGTTGCTCACGTTGGCGAATGTTGACGCATCGGATTCCACGTCAGCGATCCGCGCATACACGGAGCGCTCGTCGACGCTCGTCTCCAGGCTGTCGAGCGCGTCCTGTTCGCGGACGCGCTCGATCTCCGCGTCCAGCATCTCTCGAACCCGCGCCACCGCGGAGGGAACACCGTCGAGTCCCATTTGAAGGAGGATGTGCCACGCCTCGTCCGTTGCGTTGTCGACGGCTTGCTGAAGGCTGGCGACCGAGTTGTCGAAGATCCCGAAACCGTCCTTGAGGATGCGCTCCCAGGCGCCGGAGTAGGCGTCATCCGCGTGTCCCGAAACGACATATGACCGCCACCCCCCGGACCCTTCGGGCGACCACCGGTCACAACGGCCGATGCGCTGCTCGAGACGGTTTGCTGATCCCGGAAGTCCCAGATGCACCAGAACATTCGCGAACTGGAGGTTGCGACCCTCTTCGGCCGATGAATCTGCGACCATGACTGCGGCATTATGGATCGCCTCGAACGAGCGCACCGAGCGGTCGTTCTCCTGGCTACTTTGGGTCGTCACATGGCAGAAGACAGACGTGGCGCCGAAGAGATCCTTGAGCTCCTCAGCCAGTTCGGTTGCCATTTCAGTTGTGGGGCAGAAGACGACAGCACGCTCGTTGGACGTCATGACCTCGCTGAGCGCGTCAGCGAACGGGCGGCTGACGGTTGCCCGTCGGTCCGCGTAGGCCACGTCCTGCACGATGCGCTTTAGCGCCGCGATTTCGTCAGCGGCTAGCGGCGCGGCGGCCCGCTCCAGTGCCCACTTCTGCAGGGCACTCGGGTCAAGGCTCACTGCTGCGGCCTCGGCGAATGCGCGCCCGGCCAGGGTCATCGCCGCCGGGTTGCCCTCTGCCGACGCAAGAGCCTGTTCCCGCCATCGGTCGAGAGCCTCTGCAACGTCGTCGCGCAGGGTCGACTCCAGGGGAAGTGGCTCAGGCGCGCGACGACCAGAGACCCGATAGGTGCCCTCCAACGCCGTGGTACGCCGGGTCCGGAGCATTCGTCGGTGTACGCGGTACACCTCGGCAATGTGCGTGCGCAGCGCCTGGATCAGGGATGCCGTCTCGTCCCTGTCTTGAGTGGCCACCGACTCGCGGGCGCGCGCTACCAGATCGCGGACCTCGGCGTCGTCGGGGAACGAGGCTTCGATCTCCGTCAGGCGCCCCTTCAGAAGGACCCCTGGGAGGCTGGGTTGCAGCCCGAGAAAGACCCGGCCCAAGCCCGCACGAGCCTCCAAGCGCGATCGAAGTTGCTCCGCATTGGTGTCGGCATAAACCGCCGGGTCTAGCAGTTTGAGCATCGCGAGGAAGGCGTCCTCGTTATGCAGCGCTGGTGTCGCGGAGAGCATCAGTAGGCGCGGACTTGCAAGTGCGATCTCACGAAGCCGCTGGAAGCGGAGGGCGAGGTCGGGATTCGTGCTGACTGACATTCGTGCAAGGTTGTGTGCCTCGTCGACTAACACGAGGTCGGCCGCGTCCCACGCCGACGGCTCGTCATCACGACTGAAGCGAATATGCGACTGGGTGAAGTCTTGCACGCGGAATTTCTGGGTCAACTCTCGCTTCCACTGGTCGAGTAGGAACGGAGGCAAGATGAACTGGATCCGAAGACTGGGGTTATCCAGCAGCATTTGGCGGATGATGATTCCCGCCTCGATGGTTTTGCCTAGGCCGACCTCATCGGCGAGAAGATAGCGCTGGACAGGATCCTGTAGAACGCGCCAAGCGGTCTCGACCTGGTGGGCATGGAGTTCGATGCAGCTCGACAGCACAGCGCGCATGCCATGAGCGGCCGAGCGCTGCTGAAGGATGCTGCGGAGGAACGGCAAGCGCAGTTCAGCGAGCATGGGCGACTCGAGCATGCCGGCCTCGCCAAAACCCACCGGGTCCGTCAGTGGCTTATTCCATCGCACGTAGAGGCGTTCTTCCGGGATGAAGCCTTCCCACTCGTGGCCCCGCACATGGATGTCGTTGTACGCCGTGATCTCGATGACGCGTCCGGAGCGCCAAATGCCGGTTGGGTCCTGCCAGAAGGCACGTTGCTCGGGAGGGAGGGTCACTCGCCGGAGGCTTTCGCGTGACACAGCCTCCCGATAGCGGTCCGAAGGCGCCTGGCCTGGCGTGTCGAAGTACTCAAGGACCAGAGCATCACCTTCCCGCGCAACGAGTTTCCCGGGCCCGAGGACGTTGTCGGAAGAAGTGAGCAGGTCACCTCCCGATAGCGACTTGCCCCGGCCCCCCTGCCTGGACGTGGAGGAGGCCTTGCTGACCCTTCTCGCTGGTGTGTGGTTCTCGACCGCTTCGCCATTCGCGTCTCGCGACCCTCGGCATCGTGGGAACTGCGAGCAACCCCAGAACGCCTTGCCGACGTTGGCGCCCTTCGATGCAAACTGCATGACCATTGCCGCTTCGCAACGCGGACAACGAACGTGGTCAACCACTCAGAACCCTCCGTACGACCGGCGACTCCGGGAGGGTAACTCGGAAACCGGGTCCGTGGGGGCAAACGGCCGGTTAGGACACGGATGTCCTACCTCAGCGCCTGTAGGAGGAAGTTGGTCAGGAGTCGGATGTCGCTGGGTGTGTTTTGGAGGCCGTTCCACCGGCGCACGTCGTCCGCAGCGAACTGCCAGGTGCCAGTGGTCCAAGCGCAGTGTGGGACCAGGCGAGCAAGCCTGCCCTCCAGATCGAGAGCATCCAGTTCGGTCTCGTCGTACCCCTCAGTCATAGCATCCATGACGTACCCCAGAGACTGAACTCCGACGCCATGGGTGAGGCGGGACTTGCGGGGTTCGGCCTGCCACGCGTCGTAGAACGTGGATTGCACAGCACTCCAGAAGCGGTCCAGATGCCCGACGATCTTGTCAACGTTCCCGGATCCGTCGTCAGGGTTCCGGTATTGGTATAGAGCGCCGTCGGAGAGGCTGTTCTCGATCATCCTGAGGACGCTGTTGTCCTTAATCTCTCCGTCAGGTTGGGTGGGCGTCGAGATTCGACTGGCAAAGGGGTGCCCAACTTGCTTGCGAGGGCCAGAATTTAGCCGCGTCATGATCTGCGCGGGTAATTGCTTTCGCGCATACGCAGGCGGCAGGTGGCCCGTAGTATTTGGCAGCAGTTCGTGGATCAATCCCTTGGGAAGTGGCTTGGTGTTATTGACCAGGATGAATTGCGACCGCTGCTCTTCTTCGCCGTCGGCGATGAATCCAACCGCCGCGAGAGGAAATTCTGCCAGGTCGGCATCGCGAATGGCTGCGCTGCGCTGCTGTCCATCGACGAGCCACGCTGGGCGTGATTCCTCGGACGCTGCCTCGTCGACCGGAATTATGAGTTCGCCCACGGTCGCATAATCAACGGCCGACTCATGGCTAATTTCGAAGCGGACTCTGGCGTCAAAGGCAAATACCACGGCGTTAGGAAGCAGGGCCCCGTCGGATTCAAGATAGCGTCGAATCGCCCGAATATGGCTGATCACCTCGGGACGCTGATAGCCCTTGAGGTCGGCTTCATCGCGATGGACCCGCGACACCGTAGCGAAGTCATGAATGCGCTTCCCGTCCACGCCAAATGAGTAGATATGCTTCCGGCCCTGTCGAATCCGCAGGGCAGGAAGGCGCAAATCGTATCGGTCAGCCATGGGATTCCTCCGCTAAGTCCTCGTGGGCAAGTCGATGCATCTTATCGGCGAGCACCGACAGGTTGTGAAACCCGCGCCTCTTGTTGCGTTCGGTGCCTCGAAATATGGCTACCTCGATGCCAAGCTTCTGACAGACAGAGCATGAGCATGCGGTCCAGGGGGCAGCGCGAAGAGTCCGTTCATATTGAGCGCGATAGGTCTTCTTGCTCTGGCAGAGTCGCTCGTAAGAAGACAGGGCCTCCAAGGCCTCCTGCAGGCGCGTCTCTGAACCGTCGAACGCCCGCAGCGAGCGTAGGCATTCGCGTTCGCCCTTGAGGGCGTCACTTTGGGACACCCGTCCGGCAAGAATCGCGCGCCGGAGCGTCGGGTTGCCGTCCACTTGGGGGACTCTCAGTGCCACGAATGCCTCGTCGCGAGTGTGATAATTGAGGCGGTCATCCATGAAAGCTTGCCGAAACGCGGAAGTGCTATCAAAGCTGGTTACGCCGAGTTCCGCAAAGCGTGCCATCGACTCAACCCGGGTGATTCCAAGCAGGTGAAGTTCGCATTCGGGCTTGCGCACCGCTTCGATCGCTTCGAGGCATGCGAGTATCTCCCGCGTCTTGAGCGGCACCATGCCGCCGAGCGCAATACGGCGAAATCCGAATTCCTGAAGGTTTCTCACGCTGTCCGCATAACTAGCAGGGCTCCACCCTTGAGCCGCGCCGACAGGTTCGATATCTGCTCCGCGCTCCGCGACCCGGGTGATGAACTCTTCTGCAAGTCGCAGGGTCAAACGTCGGCGCTCGGCCCAGGCGGGGTCTACTGTTGAAAAATCCGCGGCAGGTTGGTAGCCGAAGATGATGTGGTCCACGCTTACTCCGGCATCAAAGCCGCATCCTTCGTAGAAATCGAGAGTCTCGTCCACGGTGACAGGAGGAACAGGTTCGCTGGCGTAATTGAACGCACCGTTGTCACCCAGAGTTTTAACCTCACTAGGAAGGCGAAAAAACTTCTTCAAGCCCAGGCGGTAAAGGCGTGCTCTCTGGGCTGCTGTGTACTTGCCCGCGCCCTTAATCGAACCGTCCACTATGGATTTGCTTACGAGGATTCCGTCGTAAGGTGCCCGAGCAAGGACTTCATGGGCGTATCGATCGTCACGCTGTCGAATTCGGTGGGCAGCGTATTCGTCGTGCAGGAAGTCGTACGTGGGGCTGACCAGGTCCTGGCTGTCGGGGAAGAAGAACTTCACTTGCGATGGGTCCGTTCCGCTAGATAGGTGCGGATGAGGAAGTTTGACAAGGCGCTGATGTGCCGGGGCGTGTTTTGCAAGTCATTCCATGCGAGTCCAAGTGCGTCCCAGGAACCCCCTGTCCAAGCGCAGTGAATAGCGATGAGCCTGAGTTCCGTTGCAGCTGCCGCTCTAGCTTTCGGATCGTCGTCGCGCACGTGTGTCATGACGCGGTCCATGAGTCGTCCCATAGCGCGAATGCCAACGCCATGCATCAGACGACTCTCAGTCGCAGGTTTACCCCATGCGTCATGGAAGACATCGTGGACTGCTCCCCAATATGCGATGAGCAGACGCCGGATGCCTTCCGTATCGGTCGTGCCAGTCGCGATGTTGCGATATGGGAAAAGGACGCCAGAAGGAGACTCGATGGACTCGCGGACGGCCTCGATCAGGCTTGTGTCTGTGACAAAGGTCGACCTTTTGGCGTCGGGGTCCGTCGAAGCGCGCCGAATGATTCCCCGGAACGGCGACTCCGGATCTTGATTGAGCATGTCCACAAGCGCAGATGGCAACTGCCGTGTTGCCATACGGCCCGAAGGGACGCGAGTGATCTCAGGTAGCAGTTCGGTCACCAGTCCGGAGGGAAGCGGTTGAACCGTGTTCACCCTCAAGAACTGTTCGCGTTGTAGTTCAAGGGTGGGCGCAACGAATCCAGCGACAGGCACTGGCAGGCGCCGGTTCTTCGTGCGAGACAACGCGAGGCTTCGCTGTTGGCCGTCTACGATCCACGCTGGTCGAGGACCATCGCTATCTCTACTGATCGGAATCTCCAATGTTCCGGAGACTGCCAGGCCGTCGCTCGTCGAGGGTCCACGACTCGACCTCCAGCGAACCTCCTGCGGGAGGGCGAGGATCAGGCCGTTGGGAAACAGTGGGGCCTCGGAGTCGAGGTACTCCTGAATCTGCTTGACGTGCTTCTTCTTCTCCGGCCTCTGGTAGCCAATCAGCTTGCCGGCCTCATCGCGGCTGATGCGTGCGACGTCGGCAACAAGGTCGACTTCCTCAGCGGCGAGTGTGAACAGGTAGAGGGGGGTGTCATCACTTTGGAGCACCTTCAGTGCTCGCCGTTCCAGCCATTCAATGCCGCTCATGAGGTGAGGGCCTCCTCGAATAGTCGCGTGAACCGGCGCTGCTCGCACGCTATGCCGGAGTTGCGCAGATTCCTTAAAGCAACTGTCTTGGGCAACTTCGGATTCAGTCCTCGCATCTGGTCGATCATTTGCTTGATGGCGTGATCAGAGACGGGCTTGCGGTCGTAGCGTTCCTGCTGCTGAGCGCCCAGGGCCCAGGTAGCCCAGTTGCGGTGGACCTCGGGTGCGGCTGGCATCTTGCCATCGGCGATCTCTAACCAACGGATCGCCATGCGTGCGTTCAAACTCGTGATCGTGCCGCCGAGTGCTCCTCGGAGGTTCCGATCCGATCGGATCCGGAGACTCGCCGGCGTGTCCGACGCCCCGCCGAAGACAACCGTCGATTGAGGATCGAGCGCTTGGAGGTCGTCCGTCATGGCCCGCGCGTACGACTCCGACAAGACCCATATAGAAGGGGCGTCGGCTCGAGGGCCAGCGGCGTGGGCGAGTTGCTTCCACCAAACGCTCGCATCAGGAGTGGCCTGCACCACGGAGTCACGGTGGCCGGTGGCGAACGTTGCTGCATAGGGCGGCGCGACGTCATCGACCGGGCGCAGGCCCAAGCCCGCAGACGCGACGAAGACCTCCGGTTGGAATCCAGTGCTCCGAGCGGTAGCGGCCAGTCGCTTGGCTTGAGTCCAACTCTCCCCCGCGTAGAGGTCGAGCAGACGCGTCGTCGGCCTTGTCGCACGGAGGCGGCCCACCCAGTCATCGGCGCGTTCCTTGACGGTGCCGGTTGGTAGCGTACGGGCCATCAGGTCGTGGTGCGGAGCACCCGTCTTGCGGTCGGTACAGGTGACCACGATCGTCAGTTTTTGGCGCGCCATGACCCCTCGGATACAAAACTACGGCTTGGTTGTCGGTACTCTAGCGTGTAGTTTCGTCGGACGGTGCGCGTACGCACAGCCGGTATCGAGAGGTGGATGTTATGGGCCGCAAGGCAGTAGTGCTGCTCAGCGGGGGGCTGGACTCAACGACGGTCCTCGCGGTCGCGAAGGATCAGGGGTTCGAGCCGTACGCAATCAGCTTCCGCTACGGCCAACGGCATGTCGTTGAGCTCGAGGCAGCGCGCCGGGTGGCGCAGGCCGCCGGGGTGGAACGCCACGTCGTGTGCGACATCGACCTGCGAATATTCGGAGGGTCGGCGCTCACGGCCGACGTCGACGTGCCGAAGCATCAGTCGGCGGAGGAGTTGTCAGAGGACGACATCCCCATCACCTACGTCCCGGCACGCAACACCGTCTTCCTCTCCCTCGCACTGGCGTACGCGGAGGTCGTCGGCGCGACCGACATCTTCATCGGTGTGAATGCCCTCGACTACTCCGGATACCCCGACTGTCGGCCCGAGTACATAGTTTCGTACGAACGCATGGCCAACCTGGCCACTCGCGCCGGTGTCGAAGGCAATGAACTGAAAATCCACACTCCCCTGATCAGCCTCACCAAGGCTGAAACCGTTGAGTTGGGAACGCGCCTGAGGGTCGACTACTCCCTGACCCTGTCGTGCTACGACCCCGATGACCAGGGGCGGGCGTGCGGTCACTGCGACTCATGTTTGTTGCGCTTGCGCGGCTTCGCTGACGCCGGACTCGTTGACCCGGTCATTTATCAGGAGGCGACTGCGTGAGTTACAAGATCAAGGAAATCTTCTACACCCTTCAAGGCGAGGGCACGCATGCCGGCCGCCCCGCCGTCTTCTGTCGCTTCACGTCCTGCAATCTGTGGACAGGCCGTGAAGCCGATCGTGAGAGAGCGATCTGCAAGTTCTGCGACACCGACTTTGTTGGCACGGACGGCGAAGGGGGCGGCAAGTTTCATGACGCCGAGGCGTTGGCGACCGCAGTGGCGTCTAAATGGCCGGTGAACGGCGGAGGGCGACCGATGGTTGTGTGCACGGGCGGCGAACCCTTACTGCAGCTGGATGCCGACGCCGTGGATGCCCTCCATGCACGTGGCTTCTATGTTGCAGTCGAGACGAACGGGACTGTCACGCCGCCCCCCGGTATCGACTGGCTCTGCGTGAGCCCCAAGATCGGGTCCGAACTACTCGTCACGAAGGGCCACGAGCTCAAATTTGTCGTCCCTCAGGGCGGCGTCGATCCGACCACGTTCGAAGACCTCGAGTTCGAGAGTTACCGAGTGCAGCCGATGGATGGCCCGGATGTGGCGGCGAACACCGAACTGGCCGTGCAGTTTTGCCTCGACCACCCGCTATGGCAGCTCAGTCTGCAGACGCACAAGCAGCTAGGAATACCGTGACCCACAACAGTGAGATCTATAGGGAGTTTACGTTTGAGGCGGCTCACAGGTTGCCGAACGTGCCCGAGGGCCACAAGTGTGCACGCCTGCACGGACACTCGTACCTAGCGGCGGTCCACGTCGCTGGTCCCGTCGGCGAGGAGACGGGGTGGGTGCAGGACTTCGGCGAGATTAAGGCGGCATTCAAGCCCCTCGAGGAGCAACTTGATCATCACTTCCTCAATGAGGTCCGGGGCCTCGAGAACCCGACGAGCGAGGTGCTTGCCAAGTGGATCTGGGATCGCCTCGTAGTGGCTCTTCCGAACTTGACCGAGGTGAGGGTGCGCGAGACGTGCACCTCGGGTTGCATTTACCGAGGAGAGTAGAAACGTGGCGCTGCCAGACATTCAGGACCAGGTTGACGAGCGAGGAATCTCCCTCGACAACGTCGGCATTGACGGAGTCCGGATGCCAAGCACGTTCTCAGACGGGGTGACCACCCAGGCTGGAGTGGCGTCGTTTGAAGTAGTGGTGCAACTGCCCGAGGACCGGCGCGGCACCCACATGAGTCGCATGGTCGAGCTCGTACACGAGCACCTAGAGGTCATCGACCCGCGCGAGTTGCCCACAGTCCTGAAGCAGGCAGCCTCCCGCCTTGACGTTGGTGTGGCCACCATCGGCATTGGTCTGCCGTTCGCGACGCGCGTGTTGTCACCCGTGTCCGGGCGAGAGGCCTGGCAACCGAGTGACTTGCGTTTGCGGGCAACGCTGCGTGGGGACGTTTTCGAACTCGTAACATCTGTTACTAGCGAAGTGACCAGCCTGTGCCCATGTAGTAAGGCGATCAGCGATTACGGCGCACACAATCAACGCAGCGTTGTAACCGTGGATGTGCACGGACACGACGACTGTCCGTACCCCGTTTCGGTCGCCCGTCTGGTGGAACTGATTCGCCTGACGGGTTCTTGCCCCGTCTTTCCGATCGTGAAGCGACCGGACGAGCGCTCTATCACCATGACGGCCTTCGAGCACGCCGCATTTGTAGAGGACATGGCGCGCGACCTCTCTGGGCTGCTAAGGAAGCAGCGAGTGCGTCATAGCGTCCGAGTGCGGAATCTGGAGAGCATTCACAGTCACGATGCCATCGCCTCGTTGTCGTGGCGCCCCGAAGGGTAGAACCGTTCGCTCATCAAACTGAGACAAAGTTCGCCGGTCAGGGCTTCAACATGAACTGACTGTCGGCGTCTTATGTCATCATCTCTAGTGGGTCAAGAGGCGCGACCGTTACCCACCTTGGAGGGGTCGCCCGGCAACCGGTCCGCCCCGGTGCCGTCCAAGGAAGACCCGGCCGCGCCGGCATCCGTCGGTCTGGCCAGAGCGGGCCTCGGTTCAGGGGCTCCTTGGACCGAAAGGGCTGCCGATGCACCCATCCCTGTCTGCCGAGCCGAGCGCGGCAACTCCGCTGACCGTTCTGGTCGACGACACGCGCGCCTTCCGTGACCGGCGACCCCACGTACAGGTCCGCCACGGGGACGACGCCGTGGAACTCCTTCGTCGCGTCCGTGACCGACTGGTCGACGAGTTGTGGCTCGACTACGACCTCCTGGACGGGACGACGTCCGCCAGCGCGGTCGACCATCTCGTGGCCCGAGCAGCGCGCGGTAATCGCTTGTCCGTCAATGTGATCGAGGTTCACGCCGCTCGGGTCCCGGAGGCGCTGCACATCACCCAGCGTCTGCGGCGCGCTGGATACCCCGCACGACGGTGCTACGCGCAGGGCATCTGGACGCGATTCGACGCAACGCTCCACGATGAGTGGCGACCCGAACCAGGTGGCGGCATGTCTGATCGCCGCACCCCGATCGTCTCGGAGAAGGCTGCCCTCGCCGAGATCACGGAGGGCGTCTACGCATGATTCGCGATGCCTACCTCACGGTGCAGTTGCGCCTGCACCTTCCCGCCGGACTCCTCGTCATCGAGAGTGCGGAGTCCGGGGTCGCGGTCGGTGAAGCACCCCCGCAGCCGATCCACATCGTCACGGCATACAACCCGCGCGGCCGTGGGGCCACCGAGACGGAGAACCGTCGCGCGCAGCGCGCACTGGTCGAGCAATTGGATGGGGGGCAAGCGTCGCACAACCCTGCGGCCGGAGCCGACCCGGCTTGGCTGCACGTCGAACCCAGCGTCGCCATCGTCGGGCTCACGCGGCAGGATGCCATTGACCTCGGTCGACGTTTCAATCAGGACGCCGTCTTCGAGTGGACGGCTGATGCGTTGACGGTCCTCTCATGCACGGACGACACGACGGTGGCGCTGGGCTGGCGCCAAATCACTCCTGACGCGAGGGCAGTCGGCGCCGATCGGGCATGGCGGGAGCTCGGCCTGGCGTCGCCCTACGTCCCGATCGCCATCGCCAGCGCGGCGCTGGACCGGGCCCTCGAGGTGGCCGACGACCAGCGAGCCGCACTGCTCAACAACGTCTTCCTTGGCTACGCGGCGGACTACTGGGCACCGCGCGTCGAGGCGGAGCGAGTGCGCCGCTCACAGCGCAAGGAACAGCAGCACGAGGCGGACCGAGCCGCGGCCGCGGAAGCGCGCGCGTCCGAGGAGAGGCGCGAGGAGCGTCGTGCCCGCCAGGCGGAGGCCCGCAAGCGCAACGCAGCCCAGCATCGTGAGCACGTCGAGGCAGGATGGCCCGGAAGTTGGCGGCCGCGCCACGTGAGCCAGTGGGTCGAACTCGGCGGGGACATCGACGGGGCCCGGGGCTGGTCGGAGGAGGGGTGGTCGGCGGCGGATGTCGTCGGCGCGGCCGCTGCAAACGGGAGCGGCACGAACCTGCCCCGCTCCGTCGGTGACCCTGACGAGGTGGCATGGTGGGGCGACTCCCTGGCCGGCATCGCGGCGGGCACGTGGCCGCAGGTGCCCGCTTCGACGCGGGTCTCCGTCAAGCGGTCCTTCTCGGACGGCCGGCGCGACCGGTGGTTCGTGCTGCCGGACGCGGCTGGCAGCGTCCGGGTCGAGCGCTGGGAAATGGCTACCCCTTCGGCGACCGCACCACGTGAGTGGACAAGCACCGTTGTCGCGGCATACCCCACCATAGAGGCCGCGTTGGCTGGAGTGCGTGAGCTCTCGACCCTGAGGCCCGACGTCGTCTGTGAGCTCAACGTGGCGCGGGACATCGGCGTGAACCTGCTGGAGCACCTGCGTGTCCCGCGAGTCGGCGTCGACCCGAATGCTGAAGGTCCAGGCATCGACGAAGAGGCAGCTGTGGCGGCCGGGCTCGACCTGGACGAGATCGCTCGTCTCGTGCAGGGCGTGCCATCGCGCCTCGTGCACTGCACCGTCGATGGCCAGCCCGTCGTCGCGGTGCGAACCGCCCAAGGATGGCGGTGGCTCACGGTCGGCGACGACGAGATCGAGAACGGCGAGCTCGCCGGGGAGACCGTCGTCGAGTACCGGTGGTTCAGCGAGTCCGGTGGTGCGCCGATCAGCTGGGACGGTGGCGGATCGATCGGGGTGGTGGCCCCCAAGCTCGCGGTCATCAGGCAATGGGGTGACCTTGGCGACGGTCGTGAGTTCGTCACGTGGCCTGCGTCCGCGAAGGGCCGCGCCCGCGTGGTGGGCCAATGGATCAAGGAGTCAGATCTCGAGACCGTCGCGGCACTCGTGCTCGAGCCGTGGCCGTGCGACGAGCAGTGGCTCGTCTGGTACGACGTGTCGATCTCGGACTCGATGACGAGACGCGTGATGCGTTGCGGCGGCGCCTGGCCGGCAACCCCGACTACGCGACCGCGCGAGAGGCAGTCCGTCACCCGGGGAGCAAGCCGGGTCGCGCGCTCGCGGCAGCGCTCGAGCGAGCTTCCGAGACGGGCTTCACAGGCGACCTGTACCGGCTGCAGTGGCTTTCCCACGTCGAGGAGGCAACGCGATGAGCGCGTTGCCTGATGGCTACCGAGACAAGCTTCCGGAGGACGCCCTCGTCGAGCTCGCCGGCCGCCTGAGCGAGTAGCCGGAGGGACCCGGACATCCAGAAGGGATAGCGCCGTGGCGTTGCCACGTGGTCGTCGTCTGCATCGGCGGCGACAACCGCTATCACACGCTCTGCGACGACTGCCTGCACCGACAGGGTCCGTTCGACGACGCCCTCGAGGCTGAGCGAGTGGTCCTATGGCACGAGTGGATCACGAAGCAACCGGACGGGGAGACGGGCTACCGAGGCTTCGACGGCTGCGTGTGAACGGTCATGACCGTGTCGGGACTGCCTCGATGACACAGGCATCCCGCAACACGGGCGTGAACTCGTTGTCGTGCCGGTGACGAGTCTTCCCTTCAGGGCTTCGAAAGGTAGGCCCGGTCGGCGATGACTCCGGCTTGGACGCGGTTGTCCACGCCGAGTTTGATGAAGGCGCTCTGGAGGTGCGTCTTGACCGTCGTCTCGCTGACGTAGAGATCGCGGGCCAGGTCGGCGTTCGACAGTCCTCGGGCCAGTCCCGCCACGACGTCGCGCTCGCGAGCCGTCAAGGTCGCCATGAGTTGGGCCGCCTCGGCGCGCTGAGCCGCGGCCGGGTCATCCCGGACCCGAGTGAACAGCTGAGCCGCAGTCTTCGGTGACACGGCTCCGAGGCCGCCGGCCACGTTGCGGATTCCGCCGCAGATCTCCTCCGGCGAGGCGGTCTTGAGCAGGAAGCCGTCAGCACCGGCGCGGATGGCGCGCTGAGCCACGTCGTCGTGGTCGAAGACGGTGAACATCAGCACCTTCGGCGCCTCCGGCCGGGCCTTGACCGCGGCGATCGTCTCGATGCCACCCAAGCGCGCCATGCGCACGTCGAGCACGATGACGTCGGATCGGTGCGCTTGCACCGCGGCGACCACCTCGTCGCCGTCGCTCACCTCCGCCACGACCTCGAGGTCCGAGGCCGCACCGAGCATGTGCCGCAGGCCCATCCGCACCATCGGGTCGTCGTCCACGAGCATCACGCGGATCGCCCGCTCGGAGCCACCGGCGTTCACGTGGTCCATCGGATCCCCTTCGTCGAGTCAGTGTCGGGAGCGCGCCACGGCAGGCGGATCGACACCCGGAAGGCCCCGTCGGGATCGACGCCGGCCTGCATGTCGCCGCCGTAGTGCTCGACCCGCTCGCGGATGCCGGTCAGACCCATCCCGGCACGCGCGCCGCCGCCGTCGGCAGCGCCTGCACCATGCGGCCCGACCGGCGGCGGCAGGTGGTTCGCCGTCGCGATGACGAGGTGCCCCTCGGCCGGGCTGCCCGTCACGGACAGGCGGACGCTGACCGTGGGAGCGTGCTTGCGCGCGTTGGTCAGCAGCTCCTGCACGATCCGATAGGCGGCCTGGGCGATGTGCGGGTCGAGCGCCTCGCCGTCCTCGACGTAGACCGTCGCGACCAGTGGCATGCCGGCGGTCACGGAGTCGTCGATGAGGGCACGGACGTCGCGCAGCGTCTTCGTCGGCGCCGCGACGTCGGGGTCGTCGGAGCTGCGGAGCAGGTCGAGCAGACTGTGCAGCTCCGCCACCGAGCGGGCCGCCGTTTCGCGCACCACCTGCGCCGACTCCTTCATCTGCGCCGTGGCTGCACGCGGCTGCTCAGTTGCCGTCTGCGCCTCCGCCGCCGACGCGTCGGCCATCGCCTGCAGTGCGCCCGCGTGCACGGAAAGGATCGAGAGGTTGTGGCCGAGGCCGTCGTGGATCTCGCGCGCCAGGCGCTCGCGCTCGGCCTGGCGGGAGACCTGGTCGGCCAGCGACGAGACCACCTCACGCTCCTCGGCAACGACCTCGGCCGCCGTGCGCAGCTGCGCTCGCGTCCGCAGCCACACGCCGATGCCGACGAAGAGCGCGACGAGCACGACCGTGAGGACCACCACGACGAACCATCCGACGGGCTCGCCGTCGGCGGCAAAGAGACTGCCCCAGAAGGAGACCGGCCGCGGCGTCCACCGCAGGTCGCGCGACACCGCGAAAAAGGTCGCGGCCACGACGAGCGGGGCCAGCCGGTAGGCGTCGACGAAGCGGCGGCAGATCACGACCGACATGAGGCCGATCAGGGCAGCGGTTGGGCCGAGCTGGACGAGGGTGGCGGCGCACCCGACGAGCGTCAGCACCACCGGCCCCCGCTGCCGCCAGGCCACGGCGACCATGAGCGTCATCCCCAGGAGCGCGATGAGCATGCCGATACCGCTCGCGGTATCGGACATCGACACCGGCAGCCCCTCGGCAGCCCGGCGACGACCGTCGAAGCCACCCGACGCATACACCGCGTCCACGAGCAGGAGGAAGCCGAGCCCTACGCTGCGGAGCCGGCGCAGCCAGAGGTCGCGGCGCGAGAGGTCACGCACCCACGGGGGCAGGCTGGACGGCATACCCGAAAGGTAGGGCACGGCGCCGACCACGGCCTCCACCGTCCGGGCAGTTCGCCCGTCCCGATCTCATCCTTTCGGTCAGCCTGCTCCGTCCTCTCGGCCGAGGCGGCCGCCGGCGTCCACGCGAGACGGTCTCCCCGGCATACAGCAGACCGATCCCAGGGAGACCCGCCATGAGCACCAACCAGCCGCACGACCCGACGCAGCAGACCACCTGGCAGACGCCGGTGGTCCCCGCGCCGCCCGTCCCGGCGCCGCCGCGCAAGAGCTGGTTCGCCCGGCACAAGATCATCACGGGGCTGCTCGCCCTCGTCCTCATCGGCGTCGTCGCGAGCGCCGTGAACGGGGGAGGCTCGAGCTTGCCCACGACCACCTCGCCCGGAGCCGCCGGGGGACGGGGTGGCGACGCGCCGGCCGAGGGTGCGCCGGCCTCGGCGAAGGTCGGCCAGAAGGTCCGCGACGGCCAGTTCGAGTTCACCGTCACCAAGGTGCAGAAGGGCGTGAAGTCCGTCGGCGACCAGTACCTCAACGAGAAGGCGCAGGGCCAGTTCGTCCTCGTCAACGTCACCGTGAGCAACATCGGCGACTCCGCGCAGACGCTCTCGGACTCCTCGCAGAAGGTGCGCGACGCCAAGGGGCGCGAGTTCTCCAGCGACACGGCGGCTGCGATCTACGTCAAGGACAACAAGGTCTTCCTCGAGGAGATCAACCCCGGCAACACGGTCAAGGGCACCCTCGTCTTCGACATGCCCAAGGGCACCGAGCCGGCCAGCATCGAGCTGCACGACTCGCCCTTCTCCGACGGCATCACCGTCCAGCTGCGCTGAGCGGTCGTATGCCGTGTGGTGGGCGCCGCGTGGTGAGGGGGCGCGGCGCCCACCGCCTGTCAAAGGGCTCTGGCCAGGGGCAGTTTCGCGAAATCGTCCCGCGCATCGCCCGCGACGTCCAAGATGGGCCTTTTGCGCCGAACAGAAAGCAAACTCACGTGGACACCCAGGGACTGCCGACACCCGACGCTCGGAACGAGCCGACCATCCAACTGCCTCCTGCGCTGGGCCAACCTCACCAGGCGTGGACGAATCAGTCGCCGCAGCCGCAGCTGCAGCTGCAGCCGCAGCCCCAGAAGCGCCGCAGGAAGCACCTGATCGGCTATCCCGTGACGGCCCTGCTAGCACTCGGCATCGGAGCCGCAGGCGGCGGCGGGGCAGATGCCTCGACTCCGGCGGCGGCCCCGGCGAACGTCGTGGTCACCCGGACGGCGCCTGCTCCGCCTGCCGAGACCGTGACCCAGACCGTGCGAGCGACCGTGACCGTCTCGGCTTCGCCCGCCGCAGCGGACTCGGGCGCGAAGCCTGCGGCGAAGCCGGCGTCCAAGATCACGGTGCCCGACGGGGTGGGCATGAACTATCAGGAAGCCCAGGACCTGTGGCGGGCCGCAGGTCTCGTCGTCGCTCCGGCCGATGACGCGACACGTGCTCACCGCCTGCCGGTGCTCGACTCCAACTGGGTCGTGCTGGGCCAGGACCTGACGGCCGGCAGCAAGGTGGCATCCGGATCGATGATCACCGCCACCGTGATGAAGTACACCGACGGCTGATGTGGGATCGGTGGGTGCCGCGCCACGTGGCGCGGCACCTGCCCGACTGTCGTACGCAGTTGTTACGGTGCGAATCCACGAACAGGGGGGCTGACGATGACGCAGGACGAGTGGAGCCGGCCGACCCAGGAGCGGCTGTCGCACGCGAAGAGCCAGGCGCTGGAAGCGCTGTCGCCCGAACGTTCCGGCTGGCGACTGCGCCGCTACTACGACGCTGCCGGCGACTACGCCGGTGCCAGCTTCGTCTCGATGGGAATGAATGACCCGCGGGTCATTGCCCCCGACGACCTGTTCGCCGTGACCCTTCTCAGCGTCGGTGTCCCGGCTGGCGCTGCGCGGCTCCTGACGGAGGAGGGAGAGACGAAGGAAGCGGTTAACGAGGCGTTGCGAGCCCTTGCCACTGCTTCACTGCAGCACGTCGATGAGGACGGCCTGCATGACATGGAGGTGTTCTACCGCCACGTCAAGAAGGCGCTGGCCAAGGCTCGAGTCGAGAACTCCAACCCGTGGGTCACCGCCAGCAAGCTGTGCGCCCGCAAGCGGCCAGACCTCTTTCCCGTCCGTGACAACGTGGTCTGCGAGCTGCTCGGTCTCCTGCCCAAGGGCGACTATCAAGTCGACTGGCAGGTCTTCCGCCATCTCATGGCTGACTCCGAGATCCTCGACGCCATCGCGATGGCGACGGGGGCGGCGACCGAAGGCACGGACGGTTCGGTGCTGGTGGTCGACCAGGAGCCGCTTCGCGTCCTCGACGCTGCGCTGTGGTCGAGCGTCATGATGCCTGATCGCAGCGGGGCGCCTGCCTGAAGCAGAAGCCGGTCCAGAAGGACTCGGAGTGGTCCGAGAGCGCCAGCGGCCCGCTCAAGCACCATGGCGACCCACGGCGTCGATTCGATCACGCTCTTGGAGTCTCCTGGCCGGTTTACGCAGCACCCTGCGATCCCAGAGCCTCACTTCATCGAATAGACACCAACCAGGACCCGCGAAGTCGGTATCAGTCGCAGTTGGGGCAGGGGCCGGAGACGGGCATCTCCATGAAGCAGGTCGGGCACACCGCGCCGCGTCGCGCCTCGACGTGAGCAGTCCGCACGACCGGTGTCCGAGCACGCACGACGCGGGCGCGGGCGCTCAGCGTCGGCTCGGCGTCGGCGGGGACGTCGGCTCCCCAGTGGCGGTAGCACTCGAGCCGGGCCGCGGCGGCGTGCGTCTCGCGCTCGAGCGGGTCCGCGATCGGTGACTCGCCGGAGATGCGGAGCACCTCGTCGTAGCCGGCGCCGACCTGCCCGTCGTCCTTGCGCACGACGAGCGACGCCAGCGGCGGCTCCTCGCGCAGGTGGTTGACCTTGACGAGGTCGACGAGCAGGCTGCTGATCCAGTTGCGCATCTGCGACTTCGTGTGGAGCGACGAGCGGCGCTGGACCTCCTCGGCGAGCTCGGAGTAGGTGATCACGGCGTTGTAGCGGCCGGCCGTCTCGGCGAGGATCTCGTATGCCGCCTTGGCCCAGTGGGGCTGCGCGAACTTCGGCGTCACGTACGTCTCGTGCTCAGACATGGTCAGCCATTCGCTTCCGTCGTTTATCCGTCATCAGAGCACCAGTCTCCACCCACCAGGCCCGTGGTGGAGACCCGGTGTCAGCCGACAGCGGTCCGGCCCTCGATCCGAGCCGCCGCAGGCGGTGCCCCGACGTCGCGATCCGCCTCACGCGCCCCAGTCATCTCACTCGCCTCGGTGATCCAGCCGATCATCTCCTCGACGGTGGCCACCTGCGCGAAGAACCTGCCGACGGTCGCCAGCGATGCGCGCTGGACCTCGGCGACGTCGAGCCCGGGCACCCCGCCCGTCGTCGTGGCGTCACTGAGGAAGAAAGCTTTGACGTCACGGACCATGGCCTCGCGGGCCGTGGTCTCGCAGCAGACGTTCGTCTCGATGCCGGTGATGATGATCGTGTCGACCCCGAGCAGGTCGAGCCGCGCCTTGAGGTCCGTGTCGTGGAAGGCGCCGAAGTGCGGCTTCTCGAGCAGGTGGTCGCCCGGGTCCAGCACGAGCGCCTCGTGGAAGGCCGCGGTGCGCGACGTGCGCTCGAGCATGTCGCCCACGCCGGGGAACATCTCGCCGAGGATGCCGAGGTCGGCGCCCGCCGGCACCGCGTGCCGCACGTGGATGACCGGGATGCCGGCTGCGCGGCAGACCGCGGCGAGGCGGTTGATGCGTTGGGTCACCGCCAGCCCGTCGACGGCCCCCTCGACGAAGACGTTCTGGATGTCCACGTTGAGCAGCGCCATCCGCGACGGGACGACCTCGAACTGCATCACGGCAGGCCTTCCGGTCGGTGCGGGTGTCCTCGACGGTGCGTCACGACTGGTCGGCCGCCGCGGCGGCCGCGCTCTCGGTGGCGATGACGTGCATGACGGCGTTGATGAGGGCCAGGTGGGTGAAGGCCTGCGGGAAGTTGCCGAGGTGGCGGCCCGTGTGGGTGTCGATCTCCTCGGCATACAGCTCGAGCGGACCCGCGAAGGAGAGCAGCTTGGCGCACAGCTCGTGCGCCCGCCGCGTCTCACCGATCTCCGAGAGGGCCGACACGAGCCAGAACGAGCAGATCGTGAAGGTCCCCTCCTCGCCGGAGAAGCCGTCGTCCGTCTCCTCGACGCGGTAGCGCAGCGCCAGCCCGTCGACGGTCAGCTCGTCTGCGATCGCCAGCACCGTCGCCCGGATCACCGGATGGTCGGCCGGCAGGAACCGCACGAGCGGGGCCAGCAGCAACGACGCATCCAGGGCGTCGGTCCCGTAGTACTGCGTCAGCACCCCGCGCGAGTCGACGCCGTGCTCGAGGATGTCGGCCTTGATCTCGTCGGCCGCCAGCTGCCACTCGGCCGCCTGCGAGTCCTGCCCGATCATCGAGGCCAGCCGGGCGCCACGGTCGACGGCGACCCAGCACATGATCTTCGACGACGTGAAGTGCTGCAGCTCGCCGCGCACCTCCCAGATGCCGGCGTCGGGCTCGCGCCAGTGCTTGAGGGCCGCCTCGACCTGCTTGCCGAGGATCGGCCAGATGCGCCCGTCGAGGTGGTCGGCCACCTTCGAGTGGAGGTAGACCGAGTCGAGCAGCGCGCCCCACACGTCGTGCTGCACCTGCGAGTGCGCGGCGTTGCCGATGCGCACGGGGCGCGACGCGGCATACCCCTGCAGGTGGTCCAGCGTCGACTCCGGCAGGTCACGCTCCCCGCCGATGCCGTACATGATCTGCAGGTCCTCGTCCCGCTCGGCGACGTCGGCGATGAACGAGAAGAAGTCGACCGCCTCCCAGTCGAACCCGAGCGAGTACATCCCCCACAGCGCGAACGTCGCGTCACGGATCCATGTGTAGCGGTAGTCGTAGTTGCGCTCCCCGCCGATGCTCTCCGGCAGCGAGGTCGTCGCCGCGGCCGCGATCGCGCCGGTCGGCGCATACGTCAAACCCTTGAGGGTCAAGGCGCTTCGCTGGAGGTAGCTGCGCCACGGGTGGTCAGGGAAGTGCCCGCGCGCCAGCCAGTGCTGCCAGTGGTGCGCCGTCCACTCGAGCCGGTCGTGCGCCTCCTCGCTCGTCGTCGGAGGCGCCACCGCACCCCACGACAGCGCGATGAAGCGCTCGTCACCCTCCTTGAGCAGCGTTCTGGCAGAAGCCTGCCCGCCCTCGAAGCCGAGCCGCAGGTCGGTCGTCAGGGTCAACGACACGTCGGACCCCGCTGCCTCCGCCCGCCCCTCGTGGTAGCCGTGGTCGGCATACGTCCACGTGACCGGCGAGCGACCGTAGTCGAGCACCGGCTCGCACTCCATCACCGTCTGCACCTCGCCCGAGACGCACCGGATGGTCCGCAGCAGCGTGTGCTCGGCGTCGTAGTCCGCCGGCGTGCGCCGGTGCTTCTGCGAGACCCCGTCGTCGTGGTGCCACGGCCCGATGAGCAGCACGTCGCGCACGATGATCCAGCCCGTCGGCGTGCCCCAGCTCGTCTCGAGCACCATGGTGCCCGGCAGGTAGCGGCGCGCCGTCGGCACGCTGACGTCGGACGGCCCGAGCCGGAAGCGCCCCGCGTGCCGCCCGAGCAGCGCCCCGAAGACGCTCGGGGAGTCCAGGCGCGGCAGGCACATCCAGTCGACGTCACCGCCCGGCGCGACGAGCGCCGTCACCTCGCCGTCGGAGAGGAAGCCGTAGTCCGCGATCGGCACGGCCTTGACGTGGGTCATCGAGCTCGCCATCTCGCCGGAAGCCTGCATGCCCTCACTGTGCGCGCGCCGCGATGCTCCCGCAAGGGCGGGCCGTCGCAGCGCCGAGCCACGGCTGCACGCAGCCAGGGAGGGAAGTGGCCCAGCGCCACGACGACGGTGGACGCCCTGCGACGGGCGGTTCCTGGATGCACGACGCCTGCGGCTCGTGATCGTCCCCGTCCTCCCAGTGTGCGCCGCCGCCCCACCGGGCGCGGCGATTTCGCGGATCCGACCGCCTCCTGGCAGTAGCCGCCGGCTCCAACCGCTGCAAGACGACTGCAAGATCTGCGCAAGCAGTCCCGAATCGGGACGTATCACCGCCGTCGATGGCGTCCACTGAATGATGTCGCCCGACGTGGTGACGCAGACTTTGGCGGTTGGCCCGTTGTGGTACGTGAACCGTCTCGGGGTCCGAGCTTGCATCGCGAGGCGGGCCCCATTGTCTTCGCCGCACCCGCGGGCGCGACGAGCGAACAGCCGGTCGGCCCGTCAGGCCACGGCGATGTCGACGAGCAGCTCGGTCGCCAGGCGCTCGAGGTCGGCCCGCAGCGCCGCCGTGTCCGAGCCGCCCGGCACCCGCACGACGACGTGCGCCTCGAAGAGCAGGCCGCCGGCCATCGGGGCCTCGCGCGTCTCCGTCGTCATCGTCTCGATCGACAGCTCGCGCCTGCTCAGCACCGACGACACCTCGCGCACGATGCCCGGGCTGTCGTTGCCGAGCAGGTCTATGGTCAGCCGCTGCGCATCGGCGTCGTCCGCCACGACCCCGGCTCCCTCGGCGCCCGGGTGAGCCGTCACCTCGAGCAGCCCGTCGAGCCCGCGCAGCGCCGCGGTCAGCTCGTCGACCCGCTCGGCCGGCACGCCCACGACGACGATGCCGGCGAACTTGCCCGCCAGCTCGGCGAGCTGGCTGTCCTCCCAGTTGCCGTCGTGCGCGGTGACGACGTCCGCGAGAGCGCTGACGAGGCCGGCGCGGTCGTCGCCGATGACGGTGAACACGAGTCTGGGCACGACTGCAGCCTACTGACCGTGTGAAGGCCAAGCCGGTCGCGCTCCGATTCCGCATCACGAGGAGCAAGCTCCGGTCGTAGTCCCATGTCCGCCTTGGAGCCATAACAGCCCCAGAGGACCTTGCCCAGGACGCTGCGGCGTGCGGGAGTATCCATGACCAGGCGGGACGGTCGCGGGCCGGCGACCGGTCCGCAGCACCCGCCACGGCAACCGAGGAACAGGGAGCAGCCCATGCGCAGGAGGCAGAGACCGTCGGCAGTAGTCCCGGCGTCGGACAGGCTCCACGAGATCGCCGAGGGGGAGCCGTTGACCTGGCCGGCAGATGACGCCCCGGCCGCACCGCCCGAAACCGGCGCCTCGGCCGGGAACCGTCTTCGCGACGCGGCCCTGCGAGCGCAGGCCGAGCAGCAGCTGGCGCGGCCCAACCAGCCGTTCCTCTTCTGAGCCCGCGAGCGACGCCCTCACGGATTGTTCGACACGAAAGGCCGCGGCACCCGGGGGTCTGCTCGATGCCCACGACGGAGGCACGCACCGTCCCCGACGCCGTCCTGACCCAGACCCTATCCCGAACCGGGACAGCCCTCTGCGGCTGCTGGCACAGCGCACTCAGGTCAGGGTCGAGTCCCCGGAAGCAGTAGGCACCGGGCCGGGGGCACCCGCTTCTTGAGTGCCACCCGGCCCGGTCAAAGGTGGCCGCTCAGCTGGCGGCCTGGACCCCGACGAGTTCATCCGGCTCGTCGGGGGGTCTGTGGGGGTCGGGCGTCTCCGGCGGGACGTCCGAGGGTCGTCGCTCGGCGAGACCGGCCATGCCCCAGCGCACCGCGGCCGTGCCGAGGTGCCCGAGCGGCCGCGCCACGAGCGAGGAGACCATGTCGGGCACGGGGATGCCGAGCATCTCGCGCGCCCAGCCGGGCAGCAGGGAGACGCCACCGGACGCGAGCGTGCCGTAGCCCGGACGGGCGTAGTAGGGCAGCGGCGGGTCGAGCAGCAGGAAGCGCGCCGCCTCACGAGCGGCCGGCGTCGTCTGGAGCTCGGGCCGGTACTCCTCGAGGACGGCACGCAGCTCGGCCACCGACGTCGGGGGGTCGATGACGCCGAGGCGCGCGGCAGGGATGCCGGCCTGGGCGACGTAGACGTCGGCCTCGGCGTCGGTCAGCGGCGTGTCACCGAAGGTCTGGTAGCCGCGGAGGAACGAGTCGATCTCGGCGACGTGCACCCACTTCAGCAGGTGGGGGTCGTCGGCGCGGTACGGCCGGCCGAGGTGGTCCTTGCCGCGGACGCGCTCGTGGATCGAGCGCACCATCGCGATGGCCTCCTCGGCGTGCTCGACGGTGCCGAACGTCGTCGTCGCGAGGTAGTGGCTCGTGCGCTGCAGGCGGCCCCACGGGTCGCTCTTGTAGCCGCTGTGGCCGGCGACCCCGGCCATGGCCATCGGGTGCAGCATCTGCAGCAGGAGCGAGGTGACACCCGCCGGGAACATCGAGGCGTCGGCGTGGACCC
>NZ_BJYX01000025.1 GCF_007991735.1 Terrabacter aerolatus
CGGCCGGCGAGCCGGCGGCCGGCTCGCCGACGGTCGCCGAGCCGGCGCCGCCCGAGACGGCCGCGCCGGCCGCCCCGGCGAGCCGCTACTCGCTCGGCACGTTCCCCAACATGTTCCGGTCGATGTTCGTCATCGGCCTGTTCGTCCTCGCCCTCGTGGCGATCGTCCCGCGCATCACGCAGGTGCAGCGCCCGGCCGTCGACGCGGCGGGCAAGGCGAGCCAGGTGGCCGCCGAGACGACCTGGCGGGTCGAGCTGCCCCGGGGCCTCGGGCAGGGCTGGGTCCCGACCGTGGCGAGCTACGCCCCGGGCACGGAGAAGATCCCGACGTTCACGACGGTCTGGACGACGCCGAGCGGTGCCGACATCGCCCTCAAGCAGGCGGTCGGGGTGACCCAGGGCTGGGTCGCGCGCTCGGTCAACGACGGCCAGGCAGCCGGCACGGCCTCCGTGTCGGGCCGGTCCTTCGAGAGGTTCGTCGCGAGCGACAAGGGCCAGCTCGCCTATGTCGTCCGGGGGCAGGGCGCCAAGGGGCTCACGATCGTGGCCAGCGGCACCGCCAAGGAGGACGAGCTCAAGGCGTTCGTCGCCGCCCTTGCGCCCGTGACGCCGTCGGCCGACGTCACGCCGGCCCCGACCACCTCCACGGGCACGACGGGCTGACCCGGGCCGTCGATCAGGCGTCGTCCTCGTCGAAGATCTCGTCGTCGGCGTGGAGCTCGGCGGCCGGGGCCGGCGGGCGGGTCGCCTGCTCGATCTCGGCCTGCGCCCCGTCGAGCCACGTCGCGCAGTGGGCCGCCAGCGCCTCACCACGACGCCAGAGGTGCATCGAGTCCTCGAGCGGGGCCTGACCGGCCTCGAGCTTGGCGACGATCGCGATGAGCTCCTCGCGGGCGTCCTCGTAGCGCATCCCGGCGATGTCGGGGAACGAGCCGTCGGTCGTGGTCGCGTCAGCCATGGGCGTCACCCTACGACGTGCCGTCCTCGGCGGTCTCGGCCGGCTTCGGCGTGGCCGCCGTGCGGGGCTTACGGGGCTTGCGTGCCGAGGCCGCTGTGGTGGCAGTCGATCCCGTCGCCGGGTCGGCGGAGGGCGCGCCGGTTGCCGACGCGCGTGTCGCCGTCCTCGCCGTGCCCTTTGCAGCCGTCTTCCGGGGAGCCCTGGGTGCCGCGTCCTCGGCCCCGGCCGACACGGGTCGCACCCCGAAGTCGCCCCGGGCCACGCGGACCCGCAGCAGCTCTCCGACACCGACGTCGTCCTGGTCCATGACGATGCGTCCGTCGCGGTGCTGCACCACGGCATACCCTCGCTCGAGCGTCGACTGGGGCGAGAGGGCCACGACCTGCCGGCGCAGGTGCTCCGTCTGGTCGGCGGCGCGGTGCAGCCGTGCCTCCATGCGCGCCGTGGCTCGCACCCGCAGCGCCGCGACCTCCTGCCGCCGGACGCGGACGAGGGCGACGGGGTCGGCCATGACGGGGCGCGAGACGAGGGAACGCAGGCCGGACCGCTCGGCCTCGACGCGGCGCACCATCGCGCGGCGCACGCGGTCGCGGGCGCCGTCGACGAGCGCCTGCTCGTGGGCGGCGTCGGGCACGACCTTCTTGCCGGCGTCGGTCGGGGTGGAGGCACGCCAGTCGGCGACGAGGTCGAGCAGGGGCGTGTCGACGTCGTGGCCGATGGCACTGATGACGGGCGTCCGGGCCTGCGCCACCGCCCGGATCATCGCCTCGTTGGAAAAGGGGAGCAGCTCCTCGAGCGCACCGCCGCCGCGGGCGATGACGATGACGTCCACCGCGGGGAGCGCGTCGAGCTCACGGAGCGCCTCGACGACCTCGGTGACCGCGGACGTGCCCTGGACGGCGACCTCGCGGATCTCGAAGGCGACTGCGGGCCAGCGCCGCCGGGCGTTCTCGACGACGTCCTTCTCGGCGGCGGAGTTGCGGCCGGTGATGAGGCCGACCCGGTGCGGCAGGAAGGGGATGGGGCGCTTGCGACCGGCGTCGAAGACGCCCTCGGCCGCGAGGGTGCGCTTGAGGATCTCGACCCGGGCGAGCAGGTCACCGATCCCCACGGGCCGGATCTGACGGGCCTCGAGCTGGAGGGTGCCCCGCTTGGTCCAGAACGTGGGCTTGGCCTGGAGCACCACCCGGGCACCCTGCGCGAGGGGGATCGGCATGGCGTTGACGGCGTTCATGGGCACGGAGACCGACAGGGACATGTCGACGTCGGGGTCGCGCAGGGTGAGGAAGGCGGTGCCGCCACGCGGGTTGAACTGCACGACCTGGCCCTCGACCCAGAGCTGGCTCATCCGGTCGACGTAGTCCGAGATCTTGATGCTGAGCACCCGCACCGGCCACGGCTGCTCGGCCGTCGTGTCGGCGGCCTTGTCGGGCAGCGGGCTCGTCATGCTCACCCGCGTCACCCTAAGGGTGTCGCCCGCCCGATGGGTCGAGCGGTGGGTCGGGCGGCACGTCGGGGCCGGCCGCCGTCCACCGTACGATGGGGGCCATGAGCCAGTCAGCCGACCAGACGCCCGGCAAGAAGGTCCTCCTCGCAGCGCCCCGCGGCTACTGCGCAGGTGTGGACCGGGCCGTGGTGACCGTCGAGAAGGCGCTCGAGCTCTACGGCCCACCGGTCTACGTGCGCAAGCAGATCGTGCACAACAAGCACGTCGTCACCACCCTCGAGAAGCGCGGCGCGATCTTCGTGGACGAGACCGACGAGGTGCCCGAGGGCGCCACGGTCATCTTCTCGGCGCACGGCGTGGCCCCGGTGGTGCACGAGGAGGCGCGGGCACGCAGCCTCAAGACGATCGACGCGACCTGCCCGCTCGTGACCAAGGTGCACCGTGAGGCCGTCCGCTTCGCCGACGACGACTTCGACATCCTGCTCATCGGCCACGAGGGCCACGAGGAGGTCGTCGGCACCTCCGGTGAGGCGCCCGACCACATCACGCTCGTCGACGGTCCCGACGACGTCGACAACGTCACGGTCCGCGACCCCGAGAAGGTCGTCTGGCTCTCGCAGACCACGCTGTCGGTCGACGAGACGATGCAGACGGTTGCGCGGCTCAAGGAGAAGTTCCCGGCCCTGCAGAGCCCCCCGTCGGACGACATCTGCTACGCCACCCAGAACCGCCAGCTCGCCGTGAAGCAGATGGCCAAGGACACCGACCTCATGATCGTCGTCGGGTCGCGCAACTCGTCCAACTCGGTGCGTCTCGTCGAGGTCGCCATCGAGCACGGGGCCCGTGGGGGGCACCTCGTCGACTTCGCCGACGAGATCCAGGAGGAGTGGCTCGAGGGCGTGACGACCGTCGGCGTCACGTCGGGCGCCAGCGTCCCGGAGGTGCTCG
Source organism: Terrabacter aerolatus (assembly GCF_007991735.1). Taxonomy (GTDB): domain Bacteria; phylum Actinomycetota; class Actinomycetes; order Actinomycetales; family Dermatophilaceae; genus Terrabacter; species Terrabacter aerolatus. Next base: position 3,353 of record NZ_BJYX01000025.1, read on the forward strand.
TGCGCGACGTCCTCGCGTGGCTCGCCGAGCGTGGCTACGGCGAGGTCGAGGCCGTCATCGCGGCCGAGGAGTCGCTCCTGTTCTCACTGCCCAACGAGCTGCGTCGCGACCTCAAGGCCCGCAGGGGTGAGGACGCCGGCACCCTGCGCCACGACGCGGCCTTCGAGGACACCGGCTCGCTGCACTGACGGGTCCCGTCCGGGCGTCGGGTCGTCGGGGCCTGCACGCGGGTCAGCCTCCGAGTGCCTGGGTGAGCACCGGCTGCAGGTCCGCGTAGGTCTCGGTCGCGACGTACTGGCCGCCCGTGACGGCCACGACCTGTCGCATCGCCGCGGCATCGGCGCGGCCGCCGATGCCGACGACGACCACGGTGATGGGCCGTTTGGGGTCCTTGGCCGCCGCGAGGTGCTGCTTGAGCAGGTCGAGGCTCAGACCGTAGTCGTCCTCGTTGGGCCCGTCGGCGACGACGACGACGGTGTTGGTGTAGCCGGGCCGCCAGGCCGACCTGGCCCGGTCGTAGGTCGCGGCGATGGTGTCGTAGAGCCCGCTGCCGCCGCCGACGTAGCCGTCCAGGCCGGTGACGGCCGTGTCGACGGCCGTGAGGCTCTTGGGATCGCCGAGGCTCGCGTAGTCGGTGAGCTGGCGGAAGTCGTCGGCGTGGCTGCCGACGTGCAGCGAGTAGATCCACAGCGAGGCCATGGCTGTCGCGGGGACGGCCCCGAGGGCGCGGACGGTGGCCTGCTGCACCACGGCGAGGCGGCTGCCGTCGTCGGTGCGTTCGAGCATCGACCCGGAGACGTCGAGGGCGAGGAGGGTCTGTGTCTTGCGCGACGCTTCGCTCCACTGAGCGGTGAGCGGTGCCAGGGCGCCATCGCTCCCCGCGGCGACCTCCCGGATCTCCCCATGGAGGGGCGAGGGGTCCTTGGGGCCACCCGTCGCGGTGCGGAATCCGCTGTCCTGCAACAGTTTCTGGCTGTCCGCAGACGTGAGGTAGCTCGCGAGCGCCGTCACGAGCCGGGCCCGGGCCGGGTCGGTCGTCAGGGCGACCAGGGAGTACTCCAGTGGAGGCGCCCCCTCCGTCGGTGCGACGGCCGCGAGTGCCTGGTCGGGGTGGGCAGAGTTCCACGCGAGCAGCTGGGCCTGCGACACGACCGCTCCGCCGGCCCCCGGCCCGGCCAGGCCGTCGAGGGTCACGGCGGCTCCGGACGAGGGCGCCGTCGCTGCGACGAACGACTGCAGGCGGGCGGCCGGGAGCGACGTCGCGGCGACCCCGAGGACGTTGCGCGCGAGGGCGGACCGGTTCGGGTCGGGGAGGCGCACGGGGGTGGTCGCGCCGAGCAGGTCCGCCCAGCCGAGGCGCGTCCCGAGGGCCGCGGCGTCGTCGTCGGCCATCGCGACGAGCACCGGGCTGGAGGCGAACGCCGGGACTGCTGCCGGTGCGGCGCCCGAGACGGCGGCGGCGCGCCCCAGCCAGACGGGGGAGTCGGTGACCCAGGCGTCGGGACGTCCTGCCCCGGCCAGCGACCCGGAGACGGCGTACGGCTCCGCCGACTCGACCGAGTACGCCGCGCACGGGGCGTCGGGACGCCGGGCCAGGGACGCGGCGACGGCTGCGACGGCGGGCGCGGCGGCTGGGGCGACGGCGACGCGGACCTTGACGGGGTGGGCGCACGAGGTGGGCCGTACCGCGACCGTGGGAACCGCGGTCGGCACCTCGCGGGCGCCGACGTAGCGGTAGGCGCCGTAGCCGAGACCGCAGGCGACGACGACGGTCGCCAGGACCGCGACGGCGCGCGTGCGCCGACGACGGTGGGCGCGCTGACGAGCGGCCGCCTCGGCGCGCTCACGCGTCTCGCGCAGGCTCTGCTCGTACGGTCCGATGCGACGCCTCGGCGCGTCGGAGCCCTCTGGATCCACGCCCCCCGGCGCGGTCACGATGCACCCGATCCCACGCGCGTATTGTGCGCGGGGCCTCCCCGGGTGTCCACTACCCGGACAAATCGGACGCTGACATCGGCAGACGGAAGTCGTTGTGCCGCAGGCCTATCCGTGTGGTCGGCAGTCTCGACAGGCCGCGCGGTCGGGCACGGGCTCGGCGGGGCCGACGGTCAGGCCGACCGGTGCTCGGCGTCGCGCGCGCCCCGGGGCCGGCCGTCGGTGCCAGCGTCGTCGACCTGGGGCCGCTCGGTGCCGGTGACGTGCTGGAGGAACGCGTCGTCGCGCGCGCTGCGACCGAGGTCGTCGGTGAGCTCGGCCGCGCTCAGCGACCGGGGGGACACCTCGATGGGCGTCAGGGACGGCGGGACGTCGCTGGCCAGGTGCAGCTCGTGCATCCGGCGCGCGGTGACGAGGACCCGCGACTCCAGCGTGCCGACGAACTTGTTGTACTGCTCGACCGACCGGGACAGCGACTGGCCCATGGTCGTGACGTGACCGCCCAGGGTGGCCAGGCGCGCGTAGAGGTCCTGGCCGATCGCGAGGAGCTCACGGGCGTTCTGCTCGAGGGCGTCCTGCTGCCAGATGGCGCCGATCGTGCGCAGCACCGCGAAGAGGGTGCCTGGCGACGCGAGGACGACCTTGCGCGAGAGCGCGTGCTCGTAGAGCCCGGGGTCGTCCGCGAGCGCCGTCGCGAGGATGGCCTCGCCCGGGACGAAGCAGATGACGACCTCGGGAGACCGGGTGAAGGCGGTCCAGTACGCCTTGGCGGCGAGGCTCTCGACGTGTCGGCGCAGGGCGGTGGCGTGCGCGGCGAGCAGCTCGGCCCGCTCGACCTCGTCGACCGTCTCGCTGTGCGCCTGGAGGAAGTGGGCCATCGGGGCCTTGGAGTCGACGACGACGTGACGGGCGCCGGGCAGGTTGACGACGGCATCGGGGCGCACCGTGGCCCCGTGACGGCTGACGCTCGTGACCTGCTCGTCGAAGTCGCAGCGCGCCAGCAGGCCGGAGAGCTCGAGCACCCGGCGCAGCTGGACCTCTCCCCACGCACCGCGGACGGTGGACGCGTTGAGCGCCGTCGCGAGGGTCGCGGTCTCGGAGCGCAGCGACTCGGTGGAACGGCTCACCTCGGTGAGGCGCTCGCCCAGCTGTCCGAACTGGAGGGACCGGTCACGCTCGAGCGCCCCGACCTGGCGCTCGACCCGCCCGATGGTGTCGCGCAGTGGAGCGAGCAGGCTCGCCGTCGTGTCGTCGACGTCGCGGGCCGCCTCGAGGTCGGCCACGCGCTCGCGGAGGACGTCACGCTCGGCCTCCGCGCCGGCCGAGCGAGCCAGCAGGGCCGAACGCGCCGACAGCCACGCGAGCAGGCCCCCGACCAGGGCGCCGAGGACGAGGCCGACGAGCAGAGCGGTGAGATCCATGCGAGCACCGTCCCAGAGACCGCCGACACGGGGCCTCTCCGACACCCGGGTGGCGCGGACCGCGCCGTGACGGCCGACGTGGCGCACGGCATACCCCGAGCGCACCGGCAGCGTCGGGGACGTCTGTTAGACCTGTCCCGTGAGCGAGTACGACGACGCGACCCGGCTCGAGGCCGGCGAGGACCCGGCCCGGCGACACGGCACCTTCCACGAGGAGTGGATGATCGGCAACGCCGTCAACGGGGGGCTCGTCATGACGACGGCGCTGCAGGCGCTCGGCGAGCACCTCGCCGCAGACCCGACCGAGACGACCGAGCACGTCAACCCGGTCGTGCTCTCCGCCTACTTCATGACGGCCTCCCAGCCCGGTCCGTTCACGGTCACGACCGAGATCATGCGCTGCGGACGCCGGCTCTCCACCGGTCAGATGACGATCCACCAGACCGGCGACGACGGGCAGCCGGTCGAGCGCATGCGGGCGATCGGCTCGTTCGGCGACCTCGCCGACCTCGACGTGCAGCGGCAGGCGTCACCGCCGGAGATGCCGCCGCCCGAGGAGTGCGTCTCGGCGGAGCAGGCGCCACCCGACTTCCTCGCCAACGCGAAGTTCCTCGAGCGACTCGACCTGCGCCTCGACCCGCGCACGGCAGGGTGGGCCGTCGGCAAGCCCTCGATGCGCGGGGTCATGCGTGGCTGGCTGCGGCTGCGCGACGGCCGCGAGCCCGACACGACGATGCTCATGATGGCGCTCGACGCGCTGCCCCCCGTCGCCTTCGACCTCGGGCTCTTCGGGTGGACGCCCACGCTCGAGTTCACCGGCCACGTGCGCCGGCGACCCGCACCGGGCTGGCTGCAGGTCTCCCTCGGCAGCGAGACGCTGGGCGGCGGCATGATGGAGGAGGACGCGTTGATCTGGGACTCCACCGGCAACCTCGTGGCCCAGTCGCGCCAGCTGTGCGGCGTCCGCCTGCCGCGCTGACGGCTGTCATGACGGTCCACCTCGTCCACGAGACGCACTCGATCACGGAGGACGACGAGGCGACCGCGACGTCGTCGAGGCCACGCGGCGTCCCGATCGCGTGACCCCGGCGGGACGGCATACGCCCTCGTGGTCGGCAGGCCGCCCGATCGCCACTAAACTCTTGTCCTCGTGGCACTCACCATCGGAATCGTCGGTCTCCCCAACGTCGGCAAGTCGACGCTCTTCAACGCGCTGACCAAGAACAACGTGCTCGCCGCGAACTACCCGTTCGCGACGATCGAGCCCAACGTCGGCGTCGTCCCGCTGCCCGACGCGCGCCTCGGTGCGCTCGCCGAGATCTTCTCCTCCGAGAAGATCCTCCCGGCGACCGTGAGCTTCGTCGACATCGCCGGCATCGTCCGCGGCGCCTCCGAGGGCGAGGGGCTCGGCAACAAGTTCCTCGCCAACATCCGTGAGGCCGACGCGATCTGCCAGGTCGTGCGCGCGTTCGAGGACGGCGACGTCGTGCACGTCGACGGCAAGGTGAGCCCCGCCAGCGACATCGAGACGATCCACACCGAGCTCATCCTCGCCGACCTCCAGACGCTCGAGAAGGCCGTGCCGCGCCTCGAGAAGGAGGCCCGGGTCAACAAGGACAAGAAGGCCGCCGTCGACCTCGCGCTCGCCGCGCAGAAGGTCCTCGAGCAGGGCCACACGCTGTATGCCGCGGGGCCGGCCGCCGGGGTCGACCTGGCCGAGGCCAAGCAGCTGGGTCTGCTGACGACCAAGCCCTTCATCTACGTCTTCAACCTCGACGAGGACCAGCTCGCCGACACCGAGCTGCAGGCGTCGCTGCGCGAGCTCGCAGCGCCGGCCGACGCGGTCTTCCTCAACGCGAAGCTCGAGATGGACCTCATGGAGATGGAGCCCGACGAGGCGCTCGAGCTGCTCCAGAGCTTCGGCGCGGAGGAGTCGGGCCTCGACCAGCTCGCCCGCACCGGCTTCCACACGCTCGGCCTGCAGACCTACCTCACGGCCGGTCCCAAGGAGTCGCGCGCGTGGACCATCGGCAAGGGCTGGACCGCCCCGATGGCCGCCGGCGTCATCCACACCGACTTCCAGCGCGGCTTCATCAAGGCCGAGGTCGTCAGCTTCGACGACCTCGTCGCGGCCGGGAACATGAACGCCGCCAAGGCCGCCGGCAAGGTGCGCATCGAGGGCAAGGACTACGTCATGGCCGACGGCGACGTCGTGGAGTTCCGCTTCAACGTCTGACCGGGGACGGCTCAGCGGGCCGCTCCGAGCCCGATCGACGGGGGCGGGGGCGCACGGCTCATGGGGTACTCACGGGGCGACCGGGACCTTGTCCTCTGGTGTGCTCCGTCGCGCCGACGTTGGCTGGAGGTGGCAGCGAGGCACGGCCCTTCCGGAGTCGTGCGGGGCGGCCCACCGCAGGAGGTGCGTCATGACGACGCCGACGATGTTTCCCCCCGGATCCGATGCGGACGCAGGCGGTCCCGGCCGATCAGGCGCAGGGGGAGCGGGCGCGGCGGGTCCGCCGGTGACACCGGCAGCCCCGGCCTCCGGGGCTCCCACGCCGACGGTGACCTTCCTGCCGCCCACCCCTCCGGGGCCGCCGGCTCCGCCGCCCCGTCGTCGCCGGTGGTGGTTCGTGGTGCTTGCCGCAGGCCTCGTCGTCGTCCTCGCCGTCGCGGGCTGGCTGCTGTGGCGCAACTGGGTGCCGTCGGCGCCCGGGTCCCCGTCCAGCCAGGCGGTCACCGCGACCTCCGTCGAGCTGCGCTGGGGCCCGTCGACGTCCGGCCCGGGAGTCGACCAGTACCTCGTCCAGCGCGACGGCGCCCAGGTCGCCGCGCTCGGCGCCACGGTCACGAGCTGGGTGGACCGCAACGTGGCGCCCAACTCGGCCTACCGCTACGTGATCGTCGGGGCGTCCGGCAGCAAGCGTTCCGCGCCCTCGGCAGAGGTCGCCGTGCGCACACTGCCCGCCATGCCGGAGGCTCTCGAGCAGAAGGGGAGCAGCGCCACGAGCGCCACGATCGGCTGGGCCGCCCCGGCGCGCGGGCCCGCACCCGAGAAGTACGTCGTCTCGCGCGACGGCACCGAGGTCGGGACGGTTCCGGGCACGCAGACGACCTACGTGGACACCGGCCTCGAACCGGGCGGAGTCTTCAGCTACGTCGTCGTCGCGGCGACAGGCGCCAACCGCTCGCAGCCCTCGGCGGAGCTCATCGCGGTGACCCTTCCGGCGGCCCCGACCGGTCTCCGAGCCTCGAAGGTGACGACCGACGCGGCCACGGTGCAGTGGTCGCGGCCGTCCGGCCCGCAGCCGACCGGCTACGTCGTGCTCCGTGACGACACCGAGGTCCGGACCGTCTCGGGGACGACGCTGTCGTACACCGACACCGGTCTCGCCCCCGCCTCGACTCACCGCTACACCGTGCTGACCGACCTGGACGGACTCCGGTCCGACCCCTCGCCCGAGCTCGTGGTCACGCTGCGCACCCCGTCGGTCGCCAGCGGCCACCTGGACGGGTCGTGGCCGGTCGACGGCAAGGTCACCGACGTCACCGGCACCGTCACCCTCGGCGGGTCGGCGGCGAAGGGCCAGACGTTCGGCTGGACCTGGGACTTCGCGTCCTCGTGCAAGGTCGGGCCGTGCGCGGCTGTCGTCTCCGGCGTGTTCGCCTCGCACCCGTTCTCGGTGAAGGTCACTCCCGCCAACGGCACCTACTCGGGCTCGACCAACGTGCACATCTCGCACTGCCAGGGACTGAGCGGCACCGTCGACGTCAAGAACACGGTCCGGCTCAGTCTCACGCCCACCCGGTCGGGGCTCGTGTCGAACATCTGGTCGGTCACCTCGTGGAAGGGAACCCTCGTCCTGACGAGCCCCTACACGGCTGCCGGCAGCTCGGGGAACCTCCGGTCCTACTGTCCCGCCAACTCGCTCACCGCGTCGGTGGCGGCGACCCGCTGACGAACGAGGACGGGCCCGTCAGTCCAGGCCGAGTCCGCGGCGCCCCGTGGCGTTGAGCTGCTGGGGCGCGAAGCGGTCGGCCCAGCCGCGCTCGTAGTGCTCCTCCGGGAAGTCGCTGGGGCTGGAACCGCTGAGGAACGCCTCACGCACGCCGGCGGCATACCGCTCGTTGCGCTCGCACCACGGCGCCGCGGGGATGTACATGACGTTGCCCCACCCCTGCTGGTCGGCGACGGGGGCGACGCTGTGGATCATGTCGCAGTGCCACCACACGGAGTCGCCGGCCTGCACGTCGGGGATGCCGCTCAGGGCCTCGAGCAGGAGCGGGTGCCAGCGCTCGCTCGCGGGGAAGACCTGGTTGGTCGTGACGCCGCACATGTCGTCGTCGGCGACGTCGTCGAGCAGGGGCCGGAGCATGAGGTAGGCCATCGCCTCGGGGATCGGGACGGTGTGCAGGACCCCCTGGTCGTGGGCCATGTCGGACAGCGCCGTCCATCCCTGGAAGGTCCGGAAGGCGGAGCACATCGTCGTGCCGGGGTACTGCGTGCCGGCCGTGCGGTGCGCCGCGTCCCACGGGTCGTAGTCCTCGACGCTGCCGTCGAAGAGGTGGCGGAACGCGCGCTGGTACCCCTCGGTCATCCAGAGGTCGAGCGTGCCCGGGTCGCAGTGGGTTCCGAGGCCGCTCGAGTCGGCCCCCGGGGGGCGGCGACGGATGCGGTCGGGGTAGAGCGAGTCGCGCTCGGGGTCGAACCACGTGACGCCGTCGGACTCGTGCCTCCACTGGGAGTTGAGCAGCGCCTGCACGGCGGCCATCCGCTCGCTCTGGCGCGCCTCCATCTGCGCCGGCGACCAGTAGATGGGGTAGATCTCGGGCTTCGACCCGACGCTGCCGAAGAAGTCGTCCCCGGGACCCCGGTAGCTCTCGAAGAACCCGTTGCCCTCGACGTAGTCGACGATGCCGGCGTCCCACGCGAGGGCCTGCTCGCGGGGGAAGTGCCCGCGCACGACGAGGCAGCCGCGCCGACGGAGCTTGGCCAGCTGTTCGGCGCTCACGGTGCCGTTCTCGATGTCGGCGTAGTCGATGACGGGCCAGATGTCCTCGCCGCGCTCCCGGTCCGCCCGGATCTGCGCCACGCTCTCGCCGACCCGCTGCTCGACGACCGCGAAGACCTCCTCGACGCTGCGGCCCGACGCGGCGATGCGCGCGCGGATCGCCGCCTTGACCTCGCGGATCGCGCCGGGGAGGTCCTCGGGCGTCGTCTCCCAGTGCGGAAGGGCCGGCAGGGGGCGGTCGGTCGTGCGAGCCGGGGTGGTGGTCATGAGGTGTCCTTTGGTGAGGAGTCCTTACGAAGAGGAGCCTAGCGCGCCCGCGTCCATTGGGCAAGAGTCCTAACTAAGATGGCGGCATGTCGTCCGCCAAGCCGAGCCTCGAGCTGCTCCGGTCCCTCACCGAGGAGCACGTCCTGCGGGCGCTCATGGACCACCCCCGCCTGACCCGGGCCGAGATCGCCGCCGTCACCGGGATCTCGAAGCCGACGATCTCCGACGGGGTGCGCCGGCTCGTCGACCTCGGCCTCGTCGTCGACACGGGCGAGTGGAGCACCGGACGTGGCCGGGCCGGCTCGTACCACGCGCTCGCGCCGGGTTGTGGCACCGCCCTCGTCGTCAGCATCACGCCCCAGGGCGTCACCGCCGAGTCGGTCGACCCCTTCGGGACCGTCGTGGCCTCGAGCGACGTCCCGCTCGACCGGAGCGCGGGTGCGTATGCCGTGACGCCGGCCCTGCGGACAGCGCTCGGTCGCGTCGTGTCGGGCTCGGGCCGACGTCTCCGTCTGGGCGTCGTCAGCGCCGCCGACCCCGTCGACCGCGACACCGGCCGCCTCGTGCACCTGCCCGACGCGCCCTTCCTCGTCGGCGACCTCGACCCACGCGCGGTGCTGGCCTCGGCCGTCGAGGGGCCGGTGCTCGTCGACAACGACGTCAACTGGGCCGCACGTGCCGAGCAGGCCGCCGGGCAGGCCGGAGCCGCAGGAGGGTCGGCGGACTTCGTCTACCTCTACCTCGACGAGGGGCTCGGGTGCGCGGTCGTCTCCGACGGCGAGGTCCGTCGCGGGCACTCCGGTCTGGCGGGGGAGATCGCCCACCTCGTGACCGAGGGCCCTGAGGGTCGGGCCGTGCGGCTGACGGAGGTCTTCGCGCGGCTGGGCCTGCGACGCCCGGGCTCGACCGCGGTGGATGTCGAGCAGGTCCGGAGCCGGTTCGCCGACGCCTCGGACGGCGACCCGACCCTCGGGGCCCTGGCAACCGCCGTCTCGGGCGTGCTCGAGGCGGTCACCGCGCTCGCCGACCCCGAGGTGGTCGTCCTCGGTGGCGGGTGGGGTCGCGAGGCGGCCTTCGTCGACGAGCTGCGTCGCCGGTCCGCCGCCCTGCCCCGGACGGTCCCGGTCGTGCCCGCGCTGGTCGACCGCGAGCCCCAGCTGTCGGGCGCCAGGGCGGCGGCGCTCGAGCAGCTCCGGGAGCTCGTCGTCGCGACGGTCCGCAGACCGGACCGGGTCTAGGGGCAGTCGGCCTCTCCTCAGCCCGTGGAGGGGCTGTGTGCGCGGCCGGAAAAAAGATCTGGGTGGGCTGTAACGCACGTGCCCCACCGGGCGATGGAGGAGTCAGAAGAGGCGCCACTCGGACCCCCGAGCGAGTGGCGCCTCTCCTGTGTCCGCCACCCGGGCCGCGTGTCGATCAGTCCGTGGGGGGCAGCACGACCCCGAAGCCGGCCACCGAGAGCCTGAGCAGCACCTGACCCGGGGCGAGCAGGTCGGCGATCCGCGCGGCGCTGAGCACCTCCAGCTCACCGAGGCGCACGGCATACGCCTCCGGCCCCGTGGTGCGCGCCCGCTGGAGCTCCGTCGTGTTGTGCCACACCTTGGCGCGCGCCTCACGCAGGAACCGTGTCGACGCCGCCCGGTTGAGCGGGGTCAGCAGGCGGTCGACCGCGCTCTTGCGGCTCTGGGCGCTCAGCTCGTCGTCCTCGGCCGCGACGCGAGCCGACAGGACGGCGTCGATGCGCTCGTGGTCGCGCCGCCGCCGGTCGAGCAGGACGGGGTCCTCGAAGTCCGCGTCGCTGATGACGCCGAGAAGCGCCCGGGGCAGGTCGTAGTTGATGTGGGCGTTGATGCCGAGCAGCACCTGCCGCAAGGGCGGCAGGTCGGGCGGGGCGGCGAACGCGAGTCGCCACGGCCGCGGTGCCGGCCGGTCCGGGTCGCCGGTCAGGTCGGCCTCCAGGGCATCGAGGTAGAGGTCGGCGAAGACGACGTCCCACGCCTCCACCCAGTCGGGGTCCTCGAAGGATCCGCGCTCCACGGCATCCCCGACCGCTCGGGTCGTGCGCTCGTAGGTGGCGAGGAACGCGCGCCGGGAGGTCTGGCCCGGAGGCATCCCGTCGAGGACCGATGCCATCCGGTCGATGACGTCGGCGATCCTCCGTCCGTCCGCGGTCCCGGTCATCGCGATCTCCTCACGCACGCCGCCCCTCGCACCTATTCTGGAACGAGAGTCGCACGGCGTCAGGGGAATCCGGACGCCGTCGCGCGGGGGCGCTCCTGGTCGAGGAGGCCGGATGAGAGCACGCACGGACGGGCCGAGGACCTTCGACGCGGTCGTCGTCGGTCAGCGCGAGACCGATGCCTGGGTGGCCTACTACCGCCACGAGTGGGTGGCGTTCCTGCGGGCATCCGTCGGCATGGTCGCGGCCGGCTTCGGCATGAACCGCCTCGACACGGTGCGCGGTGCCGTGCTCGTGCTGCGCGCCAACCAGGCGTGGGCTCCCTTCCCGCACAACGACCCCCAGCGTGCTCGCGAGCTGATGCGGACGTTCTACGCGCTCGTGGCGCGGGCCAGCCACCTCGCCATCGACCCGACGCGCGCTGCGGCTCTCGAGGTCGACTGGTGGCGGGTGCACCGCGAGCACCAGCACGACGGCGCCGTGACGACCGAGGACCTCGTGGCGGCGCTCGTGGCCCTCTACGCCTACGTCTACGCCGCGGACCCCGCCCTCGTGCGCCCGGCAGCCGCCTGGCGCGTCGAGGCCATGGACCTGTCCGACGAGTGGGTGCGCCGCGGCTGCTCGATGACCGACCCGCTGCTGTCCGCCGAACGGCGCGCCCTCGTCGCGTCGTATGCCGGCCTGCTCGACGCCGTCGGCCGGTCGAGGGTGTGAACCGTCGTGGCCCGCGCCGGCCGGCACGTCGTGCTCCCGGTGGGGGAGCGTGACGACCGCATCCTTCCGACCACCCCGGCCCTCGCCGTCGTGCTCGTCCCGATCCTGCTCACGGCGTTCGTCATCCTCTACGGCTTCCCCGGCGACACCGGCCGGCTCTTCGCCTGGACCATCCGTCCCGAGCTGACGCCGATGGTGCTCGCGTCGGCCTACCTCGGCGGGGCGTGGTTCTTCGTGAGGGTCGTGCACGAGAGCCGATGGGCCCGCGTCGGCGCGGGACTGCTCTCCGTGACGCTCTTCGCCGCGCTGCTCGGCGTCGCGACGGTCATCCACTGGGACCGCTTCAACCACGGTTCGGTCGCCTTCTGGCTGTGGGCAGCCCTCTACTTCACGGCGCCGTTCCTCGTGCTCGCGGCGTGGCGGGCCAACCAGCGGGTCGCCGCCCCGCCGCGCTCCGACGACGTCCGCATCGGTCCGGTCGCGCGCGCTGTCATCGCGGCGGGTGCCGGGCTGGCCCTGGTGCAGGGGCTCGTCATGTTCTCCGTGCCGTCGGTCGTGATCCCGGTGTGGCCCTGGCAGCTGACGCCGCTCACGTGCCGTGTCGTCGGTGCCGTCTTCTGCCTGGGGAGTGCAGGGCTCGTCGTGCTCCGCGACCGGAGGTGGGTGCGGCTGAGGCTCATGGTCGAGGTCGAGGTGGTCATGCTGGTGCTCATGCTGCTCGGCATGGTGCGGGCGCGTGGTGACCTCCACCCGGACCGGCCGCTGACCTGGCTGCTCCTCAGCGGATTCGCCGCCACCCTCGCGGCATCGCTGTGGCTGTGGCACGCCATGGCGTCGGCCGAGCGGTCGTCCGGCGCGGTGTGAGGCCGTCGGTGGGCAGCCGTCCCGGTGGGTCGAGGTGATCCCGCACGCCGCGTCGGTGCCGGGATCACCTCGCCCGGCGGGGTCCTCGAGGCGTCAGGCAGGCGTGCGGCGGGCGGTCACGAGGAGGTACTCCCACGTCATGAGGCCGTTCGAGTCCTGGTGGGCTGCCGCGAGACCGTCCAGAGCTGCGTCGAGCGCCGCCACCTTGTCCGGTTCGTCCGCGATGCCGCGGTAGGTCACGATCGTCGGGCCGTACGTGCGCTTGAAGAAGTCCCGGAAGTCCCTCGGGCGCTCGAAACGCACTGGCAGCAGGCGCTTCTCGGCCGTGAGTCCCTCGACCCGAGCGCCGAGCAGCTCGCGCACGTGCGCCTCGTCCCCCCACAGCGGCGGAGGCTGGGCGCCGGGAGGCGGCGGCGCGGCATACGGCCTCATCGCTGCGAACATCTGCCCGATGAAACCCTGCGGCATCCAGCTCGCGAGCCCGATGGTGGCGCCCGGTCGGGCGACGCGCACGAGCTCGTCGGCAGCGACCTGGTGGTGCGGCGCGAACATGACGCCGACGCTCGACAGGACGACGTCGAAGGACGCGTCGTCGAACGGCAGCGCCTCGGCGTCGGCCTGCCGCCAGTCGAGGCGCACGCCGGCCTCGTCGGCAAGACGGCGGCCGATGCCGAGCAGATCGGGCGAGAGGTCGCAGGCGACGACGTTCGCCCCGGCCGCGGCGGCGGGGATCGCGGCGTTGCCCGTGCCGGCGGCGACGTCGAGGACGTCCTGTCCGGCCGTGACGCGGCACGTGTCGACGAGGACGCGGCCGAGCTCCGGGATGACCTCCCGGGCCACGGCCGCGTAGTCGCCCAGCCCCCACATGGCGACGTGGCGGGCCTTGAGCTCCGTGTCGGCGGTGCTGGCCGCCGGCGTCCGGGTGTGCGTGGTCATGCTGGTCCCTCCTTCGGTGACGGGCCGCCCTGCGGCCCGGAGGCCCCCCGGGCCGTCCTGTCCAGCGTCCGCCGGGCGGGGTGCACCCTCCAGTACTCGATGTGGACTGACGCGGTCCACGTTCGGGACCGATACTGGGCGGTGGGCCGCAGCGCCCGAGGCTGCGGCCCCGGACCGGAGGTGGGGCATGGGACGACACGACCCGGGGGCAGGCCAGTACTGCCCGATCTCGCGTGCACTCGACGTGGTGGGGGAGCGCTGGTCGCTGCTCATCCTGCGCGACATGATGACGGGCACGACGCGCTTCAACGACCTCGCGCGCGGGCTCCCCGGCCTGTCGCGCACCCTCCTGAGCAAACGGCTGCGCCACCTCGAGCGCTCCGGTGTCGTCGAGCGCTCGGGCACCCGCTACGTGCTGTCGCCCGCGGGGAGGGCGCTGGAGCCCGTCGTCTTCGGGCTCGCCTCGTGGGGCGCGCAGTGGATGTTCGGCGACCCACGGCCCGAGGAGCTCGACGCGCAGCTGCTCGTCTGGTGGATGCACAGCCGCGTGGACACCTCAGGGCTCCCCGGGGACCGTCACGTGCTGCACCTGCGGTTCGCCGACGACGCGCGCCGCTTCTGGATCCTCGTCGAGCACGGCGAGCCGTCCGTGTGCATGAGCGACCCGGGCTTCCCCGTCGACGTGACGATCAGCAGCGACGTGGCGTCGTTGTATGCCGTGTGGCTCGGCCGGCTGCCGCTGCCCGTGGCGCTGCGGTCGGGTCGTGTGCAGGTCGAGGGGGCCTCGACGGTGACCCGCAGGCTCGAGCGGGTGCTGCAGCTCAGCCCGGTGGCGCCGTTCGTGGCGGCGGGGAGCGCTGCGACGGCGTGATGCCGGGGTCGCCCGGGCGGACCTTCAGACGGCGCAGCCGTCGGGACCGCAGGCAGCTGCGTCGGCGGCCGTCCCGTTCGTCCCGTTCGTCGGCGACACCATGACGAGGGGGTGCGACTCGCGCCAGGCCTGCTCGAGCGCCTGCGTGAACAGCTCGGTCGGCTGGGCGCCCGAGATGCCGTACTTGTCGTCCAGCACGAAGAACGGCACGCCCCTGATGCCGAGCGAGTTGGCGGCGGTGACGTCGGCGACGACGGCGTCGCGCCACGTGTGCGTGTCGAGGTCTCGGACGATCTCGTCGGCGTCGAGGCCGGCCTCGACCCCGATGCGGACGAGGACCTCGCGGTCGCCGATGTCCTCACCGTGCTCGAAGTGGGCCGAGAGCAGCGCCTCCTTGACCCGGTCCCCGGCCCCTCGCGCCGTGGCGAGGTGCAGCAGCTCGTGCCCGGCGAAGCTGTTGGCGACGACGACCGACCCGAAGTCGTAGGAGAGGTCCTCGTCGGCCGCGATCGCGGTGACCTGCTCGAACATCTGCGAGACCTGCTCGCGGGACAGGCCCTTGCGCTCCACGAGGTAGTCGAGCTCGGTGCCGTCGTGGTGGTCGGGCAGGGTCGGGTCGAGCTGGTAGCTGCGCCAGCGCACGTCGACGTCGTCGCGGTGGGGGAACGCGGCGAGGGCTGTCTCGAAGCGGCGTTTGCCGATGTAGCACCAGGGGCAGGCGATGTCAGACCAGATCTCGACCTTCATGCACCGCTCAACCACCGCGGCGCGGGATTGCTTCCCCCGTGCGGCGCCCGGCGGAGCGCTGGGCGAGGGGTCTGCCCGGGTCCCGGGGCGCTCTGGCGCTCCGGACGATGTTTCACATTGCGAGACGGTAACGGTTCGGATTCAGCCGGGGTCCAACTTCCGACTTTCCGCGAAAGAGCCTGTCGCGAAGATGTCCGGTGCGTTAACGTCCCCGTCACGAGATGCAGTCGCAGCTGTGCTCGTGACGATCGTCATGTCCGGCGACGATCGGTATGAGCGACGAGAAGTGAGGCGAAGGCGTGTCCGAGATCCATCGAGACGTCGAGTTCGGTGCTGGGACAACGGACGAGACGTTCGACCTGGAGCAGGAGCCCGAGACCAAGAAGATCGAGGGTCGCACCCCGTGGCAGCTGGCTCGGGCCCGTCTGCGGCGCGACCGGCTCTCCATGATCGCCCTGACGGTCGCGACGATCGTCGTGGTCATGGCGATCCTGGCACCGATCCTCGACCTGCTCGGCGTCCTCAAGCCCAACGACTTCAACCCCGAGCTCATCGACCCCGCTCTCGGTGGCTACCCGCGCGGCGCCTTCGGCGGCATGTCGTGGACGCACCCGCTCGGCGTCGAGCCCGGCACCGGCCGCGACACGCTCTCCCGGGTCGTGCTCGGCCTGACGTTCTCGCTCATCGTCGCCATCAGCGCGACGCTGATCGCCGTCGTCGTCGGCACGGTGCTCGGGCTCATCTCCGGCTTCCTCGGCCACTGGGCCGACTGGTCCATCTCGCGCCTCGCGGACATGGTGCTCGCCTTCCCGGTCACGCTCATGCTGCTCGCGCTGTCGGGCATGTTCATCGACATCATCGGCAAGGTGGTGCCCAACGACAACGTCGCCACCGGCATATACATCGTCTTCGTGCTGGGCTTCTTCGGATGGCCCACCTTCGCCCGCATCATCCGCGGCCAGGTGCTGTCGATGAGGGAGCGCGAGTTCATCGAAGCCGCCCGGAGCCTCGGAGCCTCCAACCGGAGGATCTACTTCAAGGAGCTCTTGCCCAACCTGTGGGCGCCGATCCTCGTCTACGGCACGCTGGTCCTCCCGGCCTACGTGTCGGCCGAGGCCGCGCTCTCGTTCCTCGGGGTCGGCATCAAGCCCCCCACCCCGACGCTCGGCAACATCCTGGCCAACTCGGTCAACTACGCCTCGAGCGTCCCGATCTTCTTCCTCGTCCCGGGTCTGGCGATCGCCACCGTCGTCCTGAGCTTCAACCTGCTCGGTGACGGCCTCCGTGACGCCCTCGACCCGAAGGCGGACCGATGATGCCTCGGGCCTCTGCTCCAACGCAGGGTCAGGTACATGGAAGATTGCCCTCGGCAACCGCCCGAGGGTGGGAGCGCCGTCACATCGGTGCGTTTCATCAAAGGAGTGGTATGAGCAGTAGGAAGAGGACTACGGCCCTCGCAGCTCTCGGAGTCGCCTCCGTGCTCGGAGTTTCCGCGTGCGGCGGGGGTGGCACGACAGGCGGCACGACCTCGGGGTCCAACGCAGCAGGGGGTGCCCAGAAGGGCGGCACCATCTACATGCTCACGAAGCGCCCGGCCGAGCACATGGACCCGCAGCGGACCTACATCGGTCGCGACATCTTCAACCAGCAGCGACTGGTCTACCGCGGACTCCTTCAGTTCCCGGCGGGCAAGTCGGGCGCCGACGCGATCGTCCCCATCCCCGATGTCGCCACCGACACCGGCAAGAGCGAGGACGGCGGCAAGAAGTGGACGTTCACGATCAAGGACGGCGTCAAGTGGGAGGACGGCAAGCCGACCACGTGTGAGGACTTCAAGTACGGCTTCTCGCGCAACTTCGCCACCGACGTCCTCACCGGTGGACCGTCGATCTACCCCCTCAACTTCATGCCGTCGGTCGCCAAGGCCTACAAGGGCCCGTACCTCAAGACCGGCCAGGACGTCTACGACAAGGCCGTCACCTGCAACGGCAACGTGCTGACGTTCAACTTCGAGAAGCCGTGGGCCGACTTCCCCATGGCCATCGCGGGCCTGAACTTCGCCGCCCCGTTCCGTCAGGACAAGGACCAGGGGGACAAGAACAACTTCGTCATCTTCTCCAACGGCCCGTACAAGGCCGAGGGCGGCAAGTGGACGAAGGGCACCGGCGCCACGTTCGTGCGCAACGACCAGTACGACCCGAAGACCGACGGCAACCGCCAGGCCAACCCTGACAAGTTCGTCTTCACCGAGGGCCTCACCAACGAGATCATCACGCAGCGCCTCATCGCCGACGGTGGCAACGACAAGTACGCCATCACGGACCGCTCGATCCCGCCGGCCTTCTACAACCAGATCACCGGTGACGTCGCGAAGCGTGCGACCAACGTCCCCTCGCCGTACACGTTCTACATCCTGCCGAACTTCAACAAGATGAAGAACCTCAAGGTCCGCCAGGCTCTCGCCATGTCGACCGACCGTGCGGGCTACATCAACGCCCTCGGTGGTGCCAAGGCCGCGACGCTCGCCAAGAGCCTCGTCGCCCCGGACCTGCCCGGCTACAAGGAGAACCCGGCCTTCTCCAGCATGCCCCCGTCGGGTGACCCGGTGGCAGCGAAGAAGCTCCTCCAGGAGGCCGGTGTCGCGATGCCGTACCCGATCACGTACACCTACCAGGGCGGCACGCCGACCAGCGACAACGCTGCGGCGGCCCTGAAGTCCGGTTGGGACAAGGCCGGCTTCTCCGTGAAGCTGGCGCCCCTGACCGACACGTACTACGACGTGATCCAGAACCCGTCCAACAACTCGTTCGACGTCACCGAGGGTGGCTGGGGTGCTGACTACCCGTCCATCTTCACGGTGCTGCCGGCCCTGTTCGACTCGCGGATCAACCTGACCGGCAAGTCCAACGGCCAGGACTACGGCAACTACAAGAACCCCGACGCCGAGAAGATCATGGACGAGGCCGCTGCGGCCCCGACCGCGGACGCAGCGAACGCCAAGTGGCAGGAGCTCGACGCCTTCCTCGGCAAGGACGTTGCCTACATCCCGAACTACATCCAGAACTTCTACTTCCTCCACGGTTCTGGTGTCGGCAACTACAACCAGAACCCGGCAGTCAGCCAGTTCCCGGACCTCGGCGTCATCAGCGTCAACAAGTAAGTCCCGGCTCGGTTCGGTACGTCGGTCCTGAGATGACCTGACGTACCGGGTGGGGGGCGGCAACGTCCGCCCCCCACCCTCCGATGCTCGGCCGTCAACCACCCCCGACCCCACTCCCACTACCGGAAGGACGGGCCCCCTCCAGGGGCGACTTCGCACATGTTCGCGTACATCGTCCGCAGAGTGGCTGCAGGCATGGTCATGATCCTCGCCATGTCGCTCGTCACGATGCTGCTGTTCTTCGCCAGTCCTGCCGACCCGGCCCGCTACACGTGCGGCAAGAACTGCACCCCGCAGCTGCTCGAGCAGAACCGCAAGGCGCTCGGCTACGACCAGCCGGTCCTGTCCTACTGGGTCGACTTCACCAAGGGCATCTTCGTCGGCAGCGAGTTCCCCAAGGACCCGGCGCTGAAGAAGTCCGCGCCCGAGACCATCGCCGACTGCCCGGCCCCGTGCCTGGGCTACTCCCCGCAGTCGAGCCGACCCGTGCGCGACATCATCGTCGAGAAGCTGCCGGTCTCGGCCTCGCTCGCCATCGCGGCCTTCATCATGTGGATGATCGCCGGCGTCGGACTCGGCATCGTCGCCGCGTTGCGCAAGGGGTCGATCGTCGACCGCGCCATCGTCGGCAGCGCCCTCGTGTTCTATGCCTTCCCGACGTTCTTCATCGGCCTGGGGCTCTACGTCTTCCTGGCGCTCAAGTGGGGCATCGTCCCCGTGCCGGCCTACACCTCCATCGCCGACGGCGGCGTCGGGTTGTGGCTCCAGGGACTCTTCCTGCCTGCCCTGACCCTCGCCCTCGTCTACATCGCCGGCTACATCAGACTGACGCGCGCGTTCGTCCTCGAGGTCAAGGGCGAGGACTACCTGCGCACGGCGCAGGCCAAGGGCCTGACGTCGGGGCGGATCCTCTTCAAGCACACGCTCCGCGGCGCCCTGACCCCGATCGCCACCGTCGCAGGCCTGGACCTCGGCGGTCTGCTCGGTGGCACCATCATCACCGAGCAGGTCTTCAACTACGACGGACTGGGACGCACCGCCGTCATGGCGGCCACGACCTACGACCTCCCGGTCACGGTCGGCATCGTGCTCGTGGCCGCGACGTTCGTCATCACCGCCAACATCGTGGTCGACGTGCTCTACGCGGTCATCGACCCGCGCGTCAAGTACAGCTGACCCGGCCCGGCCGCTGCACCATCAAGGATTGGACAACGCATGAGCACGTGGGTGCCCACGGAGGGGACGAGCGACGCACTGCTCTCCGTTCGCGACCTCAAGGTGACCTTCCCGACCGAGGACGGGCTCGTCAAGGCCGTCAACGGTCTGACCTTCGACCTCAACGCCGGTGAGACGCTCGGCATCGTGGGCGAGTCCGGATCGGGCAAGTCCGTGACGAGCCAGGCCATCATGGGCCTGCACCGGGGGACGCGAGCCAAGGTCGAGGGAAGCATCGACTTCGACGGCAAGAACCTGCTCAAGCTCGAGGACGAAGAGCTGCGGGTCATGCGCGGGCGCGACATCGCGATGATCTTCCAGGACCCGCTCTCGGCGCTGCACCCGTACTACACGGTGGGCAACCAGATCATCGAGGCCTACAAGGTGCACCACGGGTCCGCCTCGAAGGCCGCGGTGCGTGCGCACGTCATCGACATGCTCGAGCGGGTCGGCATCCCCAACCCGCAGAAGCGCATCGACCAGTACCCGCACGAGTTCTCGGGCGGCATGCGCCAGCGCGCGATGATCGCCATGGCGCTCGTCAACAGCCCGCGGCTCGTCATCGCCGACGAGCCGACGACGGCCCTCGACGTCACCGTGCAGGCGCAGATCCTCGACCTGCTGATCGACCTGCAGAAGGACATCAACGCGGCGATCATCATCATCACCCACGACCTCGGGGTCGTGGCCGAGATGGCCGACAAGATCATGGTCATGTACGGCGGCAAGGCGGTCGAGGGCGGCACGGCCGACCAGACCTTCTACTCGCCCGAGCACCCGTACACCTGGGGCCTGCTCCAGTCGATGCCGCGCATCGACCGCGAGCGCCTCGATCGGCTCCGGCCGATCCCGGGCAACCCCCCGTCGCTCATCAGCCCCCCTTCCGGCTGCGCTTTCCACACCCGCTGCGCCTACCGCGACGACGAGAACCTCGGTTGTTCGACCATCGTTCCCGAGTTCGACGTGCAGGACTGGCACCCTGTCCGGTGCCTCATCCCGGCACCGAAGCGCAAGGCGATCTTTGACACGGAGATTAGGACGCCCTCATCGTGACCACCACCCACCCTGAGTCCGACGTGATCCTCGAGGTCAAGGACCTCCAGAAGCACTTCCCGACGCGCACCTCGGGCATCATCCGCCGGGCCTCCGACCCGGTGAAGGCCGTCGACGGCATCTCGTTCTCGGTCAACCGCGGCGAGACCCTCGGTCTCGTGGGCGAGTCCGGCTGTGGCAAGTCCACGGCCGGCCGCACCATGCTGCAGCTGCTCGAGCCGACGGGCGGCAGCATCCACTACAACGGCCGCGACATCACCGGCGTCCACGGCGCCGACCTGCGCAAGCTGCGCACCGAGATGCAGATGGTCTTCCAGGACCCCTACGGCTCGCTCAACCCGCGGCAGACCATCGGCACCATCGTCGCCGCACCGTTCGACATCCAGGGGATCACCCCGGACGGCGGCGTCAAGGCCGAGGTGCAGAGCCTCATGGAGCGCGTGGGGCTCAACCCGGAGCACTACAACCGCTACCCGCACGAGTTCTCGGGTGGCCAGCGCCAGCGCATCGGCATCGCCCGGGCCGTCGCTCTGCGTCCCAAGCTCATCGTCTGCGACGAGCCCGTGTCGGCTCTCGACGTGTCGATCCAGGCGCAGGTCGTCAACCTGCTGGAGGACCTCCAGACCGAGTACGACCTGACCTACGTCTTCGTGGCGCACGACCTCTCGGTCATCCGCCACATCAGCGACCGGGTGGCGGTGATGTACCTCGGCAAGTTCATGGAGGTCGCCGACCGCGACGAGCTCTACGCGAACCCGCTGCACCCCTACACGCAGGCCCTCCTGTCGGCCGTGCCGATCCCGGACCCGCGCAAGGAGAACAAGCGCGAGCGCATCCTGCTCAAGGGTGACCTGCCCTCGCCGATCAACCCGCCGTCGGGGTGCGTCTTCCACACCCGCTGCCCGCGGTTCCGTGAGGAGCTGAGCGAGACGGAGCGCAAGCGCTGCACGACCGAGATCCCCCTCGTGCAGAAGATCGGCAACCACGAGGTGGCCTGCCACTTCGCCGGAGCCGCCAAGATCGACGTGATCTAGCCCGAGTCTCCAGACCGAGTCGAGATCGACGTGATCCAGCCCGACGGGGCGCGGCGGCTCAGCCGTCCGTCTCGTCGTCGAACTGGCCCAGGACACGCTCCAGCAGGTCCTCCATCGTGACGAGCCCGACCGGACCGGTCGGGCCGTCGACGAGGACGAGCTGCGCGTGCTGGGCCCGCATGGCCGAGACGGCGTCGAGCAGCGAGAGCTCGGCGTCGACGTGCACCGCCGGGGTCGTGACCGTCGTGACGGGCTGGCCCGGCGCTGCCCGCACGATGTCGCGCACGTGTGCGACGCCGACGGGGAGCTCACCCTCGAGGACGACGAGCCGCGACCGGCCCGTCTCGCGGGAGACGGCCTCGGCCTCGGCGCACGAGACGGTCGTGCTCACCGCGACGAACTGCTCGCGAGGCACGACGACGTCGCGCAGCGGCGTGGTGTCGAGGTCGATGGCGCCGGCGAGCACCCGGTGCTCGGGTTCGGCGAGCATGCCGTGGTCCTTGGAGCTGGCGATGAGCAGCTGGAGCTCCTTGGGCCCGTGGACCTGACCCAGCTCGTCCTGGGGGGTGACCCCGACAAGGCGCAGGCAGCCGTTGGCCATGGCGTTGAGCAGGCTGAGCGCCGGCCGCATGACCCAGGCGAACCCGCGGAAGGGCAGGGCCAGCAGGACCGCGGACCGCTCGGGGTGGGCGATGGCCCACGACTTGGGCGCCATCTCGCCGACGACCATGTGCAGGAAGACGACGATCCCGACCGCCAGGACGACCGAGACGACGTATGCCGCCGCGTGGGGGACACGGACGAACGTGAACACCGGGGTGAGCAGCTCGGCGACGGCCGGCTTGGCGAGCGAGCCGAGCCCGAGGGTGCACAGCGTGATGCCGAGCTGGGCGCCGGCCAGCATGAGCGAGAGCTCCCGGCTGCCGCGGACCGCGGCCCGGGCCGCGACGCTGCCGCGCTCGGCGAGGACCTCGAGCCGGTGCCGCTTGCTGGCGACGAGGGCGAACTCGGCCGCGACGAAGAACGCGTTGAGGACGAGGAGCAGGAGGGAGATGAGCAGGGCGGTGGTCATCGACCGGCCTCCGTCGTGTGGTCGTCGTTCGGGTGGGACCGGGAGTCGAGCGACTCGAGGTCGGACAGGAGGTCGAGCACCTCGATGCGCACCGACGACGGCACGTGCCGTTCGACGGCTTCGACGGTCAGGCGCACCGACACCGACAGGTGTCGGCTCTCGGCCTCGTGCTCCTCGTCACGCGCGTCGACGGGTTGGTCTGCGCCCGGGGCGGACTCGGTGTCGTGACGCTCCACCGAGGTCTCCCGGCGTGCCTCGAGCAGCACCTCGTCGCCGACGACGGCCGTGTGCCCCAGGTCCTCGAGGATGAGACCGCTGATCGTGGAGTACTCGTCGGTGCTCGCGAGACGCAGGTCGGTGGCGGTGTCGATCTCGTCGAGGCGCAGGTGGCCGGGCACGCGCCACGTGTCGGGCGCGGTCTCGACGACACCGGGCTCCGGCGCGTCGTCCTCGTCGAGGATCTCCCCGACGACCTCCTCGGCGATGTCCTCGAAGGTGACGATGCCCGCGAAGCCCCCGTGCTCGTCGACGACGACGGCGAGCTGGCGGTGGTCGGCGCGGATCTGCTCCAGGACGCGGGGGAGCGGGGCGCTCGTCGGCACGACCGTGGCATCGGACACGACGGTCCCGACGCGCGTCGTCGCGCGGCGCTCGGGCGCGGTGGCGAGCACCTCGGCGATGCCGGCGACCCCGACGATGTCGTCGCCGTCGCGGCCGGTGACGGGGAAGCGCGACCAGCCGCTGTCGAGCAGGCCGACGAGGTCGGACACCGTCGCGTCGGCGTGGATCGTCGTCACGCGCACGCGCGGCGTCATCACGTCGTCGGCATCGAGCTCGCGGAAGCGCAGGCCTCCCTCGAGCACGTCGGACAGGTCGTCGTCGAGGAGGCCACCCGCGTGGGACTCGTCGATGATGCGGGTCAGGTCCTCGGCCGTGGCGCCCTGCTCGAGCTCCTCGACCGGCTCGATGCCCACCGTGCGCAGCAGCGTCGTCGACGCGCGGTCGAAGAGACGGACGACCGGCCCGGCGACCGTGAGGTAGACGAGGGTCGAGCGGCTGAGCGACCGGGCGAGGGGCACCGTGCGCGCGATGGCGAGGTTCTTGGGGGCCAGCTCGCCGAAGACCATCTGGACGACGGTCGAGAACACGAGGACCGCGGTGACCGACAGGCTGAGGCGCGCGGCATAGGACATCGAGGGGTCGAGCAGCTCGGCGATGCCGGCCCCGACGAGAGGCTCGGAGACGTAGCCGACGAGCAGGGCGGTCACGGTGATGCCGAACTGGGCGGCCGAGAGGGTGAACGACAGCTGCGAGGTGACGCGCAGGGCGCGCTCGGCCGGGGCGTCGCCGTCGGCGGCCAGCTGCCGCAGCGCGTTGCGGTCGACGGCGACGTAGGCGAACTCCTGGGCCACGAAGTAGCCGGTCGCCGCCGTCAGGGCGAGGATCAGGACGATGCCCAGGGCGATGCCCATGGTGGTGCTCATGCGATCACCACCCGGGTGAGCGAGTGGTGCGTCAGGGGTGGCCGGACCGGGTCCGGCCAGGGACTATGGCCCTCCCGGGACTCGGCGCGCGAGTCGGAGCGTGAGTGGGATCGCATGAGGCAATCCTAAGTTACGGCCGCGACCGACCGGTCCGCGCGACCTCAGGTGGTGGCGACGGCGCCCGCGCGCGTGGCCTCCTGGCTGATCTGGTGCGCCAGCTCGACGTCGAGCTGGGTCAGGCCGCCCTCGGAGTGCGTCGAGAGCGCGAACGCGACCGTGCGCCAGCGGATGTCGATGTCGGGGTGGTGGTCCATCGTCTCGGCCGCGGCCGCGACCTCCTGCACGAGCGCGATCCCCGTGAGGAACGCCGGAGCCTCGAAGGAGGCCCGCAGCGTGTCCCCGTCACGCGTCCAGTCGGGCAGGTCGCCGAGCTGGCGCTCGATCTCCTCGTCGGTCAGTCGTCGTGTCATGCAACCCAGTAAACGCCCCGACGTGCTCGCGCGGCACCGACCCGACGCTCCGCCGTCACCCGACGGTGACCCGCCTGTGGCACCATCGGTGGCGCCATGAGCAGTCCAGCCTCCACCTCGCACCCGGTGCGCCTCGTCGTCGGGGCGGCCCTCGTCGACGACCTCGAGCGCCCGACCCGTCTGCTGTCGGCCCGGCGCACCGAGCCGTCGGCGCTCGCCGGCGGGTGGGAGCTGCCCGGCGGCAAGGTCGACGACGGGGAGTCCCCGCTCGTCGCCCTGCACCGTGAGCTGCTCGAGGAGCTCGGCGTCCGTGTGCGCCTCGGCGCGCACGTGCCGGGGCCGAGACCCGGCTCCACGTGGCCGCTCGGCGACCGGTACGAGATGCTGGTGTGGCTGGCCGAGGTCGTCGAGGGCACGCCGGAGCCCCTCGAGGACCACGACGAGCTGCGGTGGCTCGGGCTCGAGGAGCTCGGATCCGTCGGGTGGCTGCCCGCGGACCTGCCCATCGTCGAGACCCTCGAGGCCACGCTGAGGCGCCGACAGGCCCCGGCGCACGACCCCGAACCCTCCGCCTGACGCCCCACGACGACGTGGTCCGAACCACCCTCCAAACCCTGAGAGACTGTTCCTCATGCCCATGAAGACCCGCGCGGACATCCGCAACGTCGCCATCGTCGCCCACGTCGACCACGGCAAGACCACCCTCGTCGACAAGATGCTCTGGCAGTCCGGCGCGTTCGGCGAGCACCAGCACGTCGACGAGCGCGCGATGGACTCCGGTGACCTCGAGCGCGAGAAGGGCATCACGATCCTCGCGAAGAACACCGCGGTGCACTACACGGGCAAGGCCGCCCAGGACCGGGGCCTGACCGACGGCGTCACCATCAACATCATCGACACCCCCGGCCACGCCGACTTCGGTGGTGAGGTCGAGCGCGGCCTGTCGATGGTCGACGGCGTCGTCCTGCTCGTCGACGCGTCCGAGGGCCCGCTGCCCCAGACCCGCTTCGTGCTGCGCAAGGCGCTCGCCGCGAAGATGCCGGTCATCCTCTGCATCAACAAGGTCGACCGTCCCGACTCGCGCATCGCCGAGGTCGTCGACGAGGCCTACGAGCTGTTCATGGACCTCGACGCCACCGAGGAGCAGATCGACTTCCCCATCGTCTACGCCTCGGCCAAGGCCGGCCGCGCCTCGACCGAGCGCCCCGACAACGGTGGCCTCCCGGACGGCGAGGACCTCGAGGCCCTCTTCGAGACCATCCTCGAGACCATCCCCGCGCCGACCTACGACGACGAGGCGCCCCTGCAGGCCCACGTCACCAACCTCGACGCCTCCAACTTCCTCGGCCGTCTCGCCCTGCTCCGTGTCTTCAACGGCACGATCAAGAAGGGCCAGCAGGTCATGTGGTGCCGTCACGACGGCACGCAGCAGCGGGTCAAGATCACCGAGCTGCTCATGACCGAGGCGCTCGAGCGCAAGCCCGCCGAGGAGGCCCGCCCCGGCGACATCATCGCCGTCGCCGGCATCCCCGACATCACCATCGGCGAGACCCTCGCCGACCCCGAGAACCCCATCCCGCTGCCGCTCATCACGGTCGACGAGCCGGCCATCTCGATGACGATCGGCACCAACACGAGCCCGATGGTCGGCCAGGTGCGCGGCTCGAAGGTCACGGCCCGCATGGTCAAGGACCGCCTCGACAAGGAGCTCATCGGCAACGTGTCGCTGCGCATCCTCAACACCGAGCGACCGGACGCCTGGGAGGTCCAGGGCCGTGGCGAGCTGGCGCTCGCGATCCTCGTCGAGCAGATGCGCCGCGAGGGCTACGAGCTGACGGTGGGCAAGCCCCAGGTCGTCACGCGCGAGGTCGACGGCAAGGTCCACGAGCCCGTCGAGCGCCTCACCATCGACACCCCCGAGGAGTTCCTCGGCGCGATCACGCAGATCATGGCCGCCCGCAAGGGCCGCATGGAGCAGATGACCAACCACGGCACCGGCTGGATCCGCATGGAGTTCCTCGTGCCCAGCCGTGGCCTCATCGGCTTCCGCACCGAGTTCCTCACCGAGACGCGCGGAACCGGCATCGCCCACCACGTCTTCGAGGACTACGAGCCGTGGTTCGGGGCCATCACGACCCGCACGAGCGGCTCGCTCGTCTCCGACCGCAAGGGGGTCGTCACCTCCTACGCCATGGTCAACCTCCAGGAGCGCGGCACGCTCTTCGTCGACCCGACGACCGAGGTCTACGAGGGCATGATCGTCGGCGAGAACTCGCGCGCCGACGACATGGACGTCAACATCACCAAGGAGAAGAAGCTCACCAACGTGCGCGCCTCCTCCTCGGACAACTTCGAGAAGATCGTGCCGCCGCGCAAGCTCAGCCTCGAGCAGAGCCTCGAGTTCTGCCGCGAGGACGAGTGCGTCGAGGTGACGCCCGAGTCCGTCCGCATCCGCAAGGTCGTCCTCGACGCCGGCGAGCGCGCGCGAACGGCGTCCCGCGCGCGTTCGGCGGCGAAGGCCGAAGGCTGACCGACCGGTGCCGGTCGGAGGTCGCGACGTGGTGCGTGGGCTGAGAAGGTCTGTCGCCGCCGGGGTCGGGGCTGCCCTGCTGGCAGCCGCCGCCGCGGCGTGCACGGGCTCGAGCGAGCCCGCGAGCACGCAGGCTGCGCTGGGATCTGCCCCGTCGGGTTCGACGGGGCAGCCCCAGCGGGGCGGCGCCCTGCAGGTGCTCGTCTCGGGGACGATCGCCACGTGGGACCCGCAGCTGATGTACGTCGGCCCGGATGCGTTCTTCGCCCAGCGCACCTTCGCCCGCGGCCTCACGGCATACGGCACGGGGGATCACCAGCGTGACATCCAGGCCGACCTCGCCACCGACACCGGCACCCCGAGCGACGGGGCCCGCACCTGGGCCTTCACGCTCCGCCCGGGCGTCACGTGGCAGGACGGCTCGCCGATCACGTGCGACGACGTGCGGCACGGCGTCGCGCGCACCTTCGACCGGCGCACCCACATCAACGGGACGAACTACGCGAGCTTCCTGCTCGACATGCCGACGCAGGTGACCCCCGAGGGCCTCGAGAAGCCCGTGTACGGCGGGCCCGGCGACACCGCCCACGAGGCCGACTTCGACCGGGCCGTGTCGTGCAAGGGATCGACGATCACGTTCCGGCTGCGTGACTCCGAGCCCGACTTCCCGCACATCGTGGCCCTGCCGGAGTTCGCGCCGCGCAAGGCCTCCGCGGACACCAAGGGCAGCACGGCGTCGTATGCCGTCATGTCGAGTGGCCCCTACCGGCTCCAGGGGCCGTGGGTGGAGGGGCAGGGCGGCACCTTCGTCCGCAACGAGCACTGGGACCCGCGCACCGACCCGATCCGCCGGGCCTACCCCGACGAGATCCGCGTCACCTCGGGCCTCGGGGAGCAGACCGTCATCCAGCGGCTGCTCAACCAGCAGGACGAGGACGCGTATGCCGTCTCGTGGGTCCAGGCCAGCCCCACCCTGCGCAACCAGGCCGGCACGGGCCTGCAGGCCCGGCTGACCTTCCCCTACACGGGCAACGTCGACTACCTCGCCCTCAACATGCGCAGCACGGTCATGTCCAACCCGGCCGTCCGCAAGGCCCTGGCCCTCTCGACGAACCGGGCGACCTACGTCACCGCGACCGGCGGCGAGGGCGCCGGCACGCCCACGTGGTCGATCCTCTCGCCGACCGTCGACCCCCAGTCGATCGACCCGCCCGCCGGGACGGGTGTCGAGGGCGACCCCGAGGGCGCGCGCCGGATCCTCCAGCAGGCCGGGGTGAAGCTGCCCGTGCCATTGCGCGTCGTCTACGCCCGGTCCGTGCTCGGCGACAAGGCCTACGCGGCGCTGGCCGCCGGCTGGGAGCGCGCCGGTTTCCAGGTGCAGCTCACGGGCGTGCCGGCCGAGAAGTACTACGAGACCATCGAGAAGCCGTCGTCGGTCTCCTCCTTCGACGTCTTCCGGGGAGTGTGGACACCCGACTGGCCCTCCGCCGGCGGCGTCATCCCCGCCCTGTTCGACTCGCGCATCAACATCGACTCGTCCGGTCCCGGCCAGGACGTCGGCTACTTCAACAGCCCCACCGTCAACGCCCTCATCGACAAGGCCGACGTGACGCCCGACCCGCGGACCCGCGAAAAGGTGTGGGATCAGGCCGACCAGCAGCTGCGCGACGAGGGCGGCTACATCGCGCTCTCCGCGACCAAGGCGCTCTACCTGCACGGGTCCGGGGTCCGCTTCTACGAGGACCACGCGGTCGGCGGGATCGTCGATCTCGCCACGGTGGCCGTCCGTTGACGCCGGTCACCTCCGGCGCCGACCGGCGTGCCGAGCCCCCGACCCGTCCGCCCCTGCCGGCCTCCTGACCTGACGATCCGAGAGGTTCCCGTGTCGCGACTGCTCTTCGTCCACGCCCACCCCGACGACGAGACGCTGACGTGCGGGGTCGCCATGGCCCACCACGTCGCGCGCGGCGACGAGGTGCACGTCCTCACCTGCACGCTGGGGGAGGAGGGCGAGGTGATCCCGCCCGGTCTCGCGCACCTCGAGGGCGACCCGGACGACCGGCTCGGGCCCTACCGCCACGGTGAGCTCCGGCGGGCGCTGGACCGTCTCGGCGTCGTCATGCACGTGCTCGGGGCCGACCCGGACCGGGGACGACTGTCGCGCTACCGCGACTCCGGGATGGTGGGCTCGCCGGCGGCCGCCCGGCCCGAGGCGTTCGCCGCGGCCGACCTCGACGAGGCGGGCGGGCTCGTCGCGGACCTCGTGCGCCGGCTTCGTGTCGACGTCGTCGTGACCTACGACGAGCACGGCGGCTACGGCCATCCCGACCACATCCAGACGCACCGCGTGACCCGGCGGGCCCTCGAGCTGCTCGCGCCCAGCGACCGGCCGGGACGCGCCTTCGAGATCCTCACCCCCGTCGCGTGGGCCCGCGACGACAGGCGCTGGCTGCAGGCCGCCGATCCCGCGCACCTCGACACCACCGCGTGGTGGCGGGAGCAGGACCTCGGCGTCGGTGCGCCCGAGCCGCCGCGGCTCGTCGTCCCGGCGACCGACGACCCGTTCCCGCCGTCCGTGGTCGACGACGCGCTCGTGACGCACGCCGTCGTCGACGAGGCGGCGAGGTCGGTCAAGAACGCCGCCCTGCGGGCCCACGCGACCCAGGTGATCGTGGCCGGCGAGGACGTGCACGCCCTCTCCAATCTCGTGGCCGCACGGACGACGGCGCGGGAGGGCTTCCGTCGGGTCGACCCGCTGGGCTGGGAGACGGTCGGTGGCGCCGTCGAGCCGGGCGAGGCCGGTCTGCTCGGCTGACTCGTCTGACTCGTCGTCGACCCTCCGGGTGCGTCTGCGTCTGCCTATGCCGTCTACGCCCGTGCCCGCGGGAGCGGGCGACCCGGAGCCGACCGGGTCAACGGGCGCTCCAGCCGCCGTCGACGACGAGCGACGTCCCCGTCATGGAGGCTGCGGTGCGGCTGCAGACGAAGGCCACCATCTCGGCGACCTCGGCGGGTTCGACGAGTCGCTTGAGGGCGGCGGACGCCAGCATCACCTCACCGAGCACCTGCTCCTCGGAGATGCCGTGGGCCGCGGCCTGGTCGGCGATCTGCTGGTCGACGAGCGGGGTGCGGACGTAGCCGGGGTCGACGCAGTTCGACGTGACGCCGTGGGCGGCCCCCTCCAGCGCCACCACCTTGGACAGTCCCTCGAGACCGTGCTTGGCCGCCACGTAGGCGCTCTTGTAGGCCGAGGCCCGGATGCCGTGCACCGACGAGACGTTGACGACGCGCCCCCAGCCCTGGGCGTACATGCCGGGGAGAGCGCCACGCACGAGGCGGAACGGTGCCTCGAGCATGATGCGCAGGATCCGAGAGAACTGCTCCGGCGGGAACTGCTCGATCGGGGCGACGTGCTGGATGCCGGCACAGTTGACGAGGACGTCGGCGGTCGGGTCGAGGGCACCGACGGCGTCGAAGTCGGAGAGGTCGAGCACCTCGGCGGTACCGCCCGTGAGGTCGGCGAGCTCCTCGACCGCAGCCCTCGTGACGTCGAGGGCTCGCACGTGGGCGCCGGCCCGGGCCAGGCGCAGGGCGGTGGCGCGGCCGATGCCGCTGCCGGCCCCGGTCACGAGCGCGGTGCGTCCGCCGAGGTCGAGGGCGATCTCCTCGACGCCGCTGGCGGGGGCGTGGTCGGCGGGTGTGAAGCTCATGGTGGGTGCTCCTTGCTGCGGCCGGTCAGGCCGCGAGGTAGTCGTGGACCAGCTCGGCGCGGGGGAGCGTCAGGTCGGTCAGGATGTGGCTGGCGCCGACGACCTCGAGCACGGGGAGGTCGGCGAGGGGCGCGAGGGCGTGCTCGAAGAGCTGCAGCCGGGCGGGGCCGGTCCAGGCGCCGCGCACGGTGAGGTCGGTGATCTGCGATCGCACGAGCTCGGCGATGCGGGGCCGACCGTCGTAGCCGGGGACGAGCTTGAGCATGTACGTCGGGATCCCGACCTCCGCCCGAGCCGTCTCGAGGTCCATGGGTGCGTGCTTGAAGCCCATCGTGGCCGTGGCCACGCGCAGGCTGCCGTAGTCGAGGGTGCCCACAAGGGTGTCGGCATCGACCGAGAGGCTCGGGCGACCGAGCTTCTTGGGGTACGCGCTGCCCTCGCGGCCCAGGGCGATGGCCGGCGCGTTGTCGAGGTACATCGAGTGGATGTACTCGGCCGTCTGCCCCTCGTGGCGGACCCGGAGCACCTGGCCCGACTCGGTGTAGCTCCCGAGACCCGAGCTGTCGGGCATCCGGATCACCTCGAACCGCACGAGGGGTTCGACGACCTCGAGCGGCTCGGGGACGACGGCTCGAACGGCGTCGAGGTCGGTGCGGTAGGTGATGGTGAGGTACTCCCGGTCGACGAACCGGTAGGGCCCGGCGGGGAAGGCCGCGCCTCCGAGGGGGGTGGTCGTCGCTGCGAGGACGTCCTGGCTTCGCACAGTGGTCTCTTCCAGGGGCGCGTCGTGGTGGTCGGTGGAGGGTCCGCGCCCGGGGGCCGTCCGACTCTTCATCCCTCAACGCTAGGAAGCCTGCTACGGGAAGAGAAATGCAGGTCAACGCTCATTCATACACTTGGTGCATGGATGTCCAGCTGCGCGACCTGAGACTGTTCACGGTGCTCGCCGACGACCCGCACTTCTCGCGCGCCGCGGCCACGGCCCGGGTCAGCCAGCCCACGCTCACCCGCTCCCTGGCGAGGCTCGAGGCAGCCCTGGGGGTGCAGCTCGTGGCGCGGACGACGCGCAGCGTGGTCCTGACGGCGTCGGGGGAGCGGTTGCGCGACGAGCTCGAGTCGGTGCTGCCGCGCCTCGACACGGCGCTGCGGGCGGTCAGCGACCACCCGACGCTCCGCCTCGGTTTCACCTGGCTGCTGCCGAGCGAGCTCGTCCGCGAGGTGACGCGCCGCTACGAGCTGACCACCGGCGGGACGATCGAGCTCGTGCGGCGTGACGACCGCTCGGGGGGAGTCCTCGGCGGCCACACCGACGCCGCGGTGGTCCACGACGGCGGCCGCCGCAGCGCCGGCCTGCGCGTCGTGCCGCTCGCCAGCGAGCCGCGGATCGTCGCCGTCGCCCGAGGTCACGCCCTGTCCCGCCGCCGGCGGGTCACGTGGGCCGAGCTGGCCGAGCACCCGCTCGTCGTCAACGCCGGGAGCGGCACCGTGGGGCCGGCGCTGTGGCCGGCCTCGGCTCGTCCGGCGGTCGCCGTCAGCACGCGCACCTACGACGAGTGGATCGAGATGGTCGCCGCTGACCGCGGTGTCGGCGTCCTGCCCCGGTCCGCGCGCAGCCGCCCCCACCCGGGGGTTCGCTACGTCGACGTCCCCGACGCGCCGCCGAGCACGATCGTCCTCGTTCGGCCGGCGCGGGCCGGCCACCCGCACGGGGACGTGCTCGAGGAGCTGGCGCTCCGGGTCTCGTCGCGTCAGGGGCTCGAGCGGAGGTAGCGGGTCGTCCTCGGCCGGGCCGCCGCCGCCGAGGTCTCGCTCGGGGATCGCTCGGGCCCGCGAGGGGTTGGCTGGAGGGATCGCTCGAGGATCCGGGGGCCGGGGGCCACCCGGCGCGCTGGCGCTCCCACCGGCGCTGCCTCGCGGGTCCGGCGCCCGAATGGGGTTATTTTCGTGCCGTTCGATGTCCCCTGACCGGAGAACCCATGGCCGACGACTGGTACGACGACACGCGGCGAGAGCGACGCTCCACCGCGATGCGCCTCTTCGTGGCCGCGCTCGTCCTCGGCGGCGGGTACGCGGGCCTGTGCGTGTGGTCCTCGGAGCACGTGCCGGCCTCGGTGTCCGTCGGCGGCATCCAGGTCGGCGGCATGACGCCGGAGTCTGCGCGGGCAGCCATCGCGGCGGGCTCGCGTCCGCTCCTGTCCACCCCCATCGGGCTGAGCGTGCCGGGGCGCGACGAGCCGGTCCAGGTCGTGCCGGGCGACGCCGGCCTCGCCGTCGACGCCGACCGTTCGCTCGAGGGGCTCACCGGCCTGACGCTCGACCCGCGCACCGTCTGGGACCGGCTCACGGGCTCGGTCCGCGCGCCGCTGCTGACGAGCGCGGACGACGACGCCCTGACCGCCTACGTCGACCGGCTCGCCCCGTCGGTCGCCGTCGCGCCCGTCGAGGGTCGGGTGACCTTCCCGGGCGGCTCGGTGGCCGTCGACATGCCGGTCCCGGGCCACACGCTGGACGTGCCGGCCACCAAGCTGGCGCTCCGCAGGGCCTTCCCCGACTCGACCCAGGCCACCGCTGTCGTCCGCGAGACCCCGCCCCTGGTGAGCGGCGACGCCGTCGAGGCGATGGCCTCCGACTTCGGGACCACGGCGATGTCCGAGCCCCTGACGCTCGTGTCCGGCTCGACCCGCGTGCGGCTCGACCCGTCGGAGTACGCCCCCACCGTGTCCGTCGTCGCCGACGCGTCCGGGCGACTGACCCCCCACTTCGACGAGACGGCGCTCGCGCGACTCGTCGCGAGCAAGGTCACGGTGACGACGCGCGCGGCGACGAGCGCCCGGTGGGAGTTCGAGGCGGGCCACGGCAAGCCCCGCCTCGTGCCGTCGGTCGACGGGCTCACCGTCGACGAGAACGCCCTGGCCGCGCGCGCGGTCGCCGCCATCTCCGGCACCGACCGGACCGTCGACGTCGGTCCCGCCCACGCCCAGCCGCCGTTCACCACCGAGGACGCCCAGAAGGCCGGGATCAACGAGCTCGTGGCCGACTTCAGCTCTCCGTTCCCGACGAACGACCCCACCCGGACCCACAACCTCGTCGTGGCGGCCCAGCACATCGACGGCACCTACGTGCCTCCCGGGGGAACCTTCAGCCTCAACGCCATCCTCGGCGAACGCACCGAGGACAAGGGGTATGCCGACGGGACCGTCATCATCGACGGTCGCCTGACGCGCGGCACCGGCGGGGGCATCAGCCAGGTGTCGACGGTCGTCTACAACCTGGCCTACTTCGCGGGCGTGGACTTCATCCAGTTCAGTCCGCACGCGTTCTTCATCCCGCGCTACCCGGAGGGCCGCGAGGCGACCGTCTACTGGCCGACGATCGACAACAAGTGGAAGAACGACACCCCCTACGGGATGCTCCTGCAGACCTGGGTGGAAGGTGGCAGCGTCCACGGGCGGGTGTGGAGCACGAAGACCTGGGACGTCACCTCGGTCAAGGGAGGGCGTCGCAACGTCGTGCCGCCCAAGACGATCCGTGACGACAGCCTGAAGTGCTACCCACAGCAGCCCAACCCCGGGTTCGACGTGACGGTCACCCGGCAGTGGTGACGGCCCGGATCGAGCGCGCTCGTGCGCACCGAGCCCGTGACGACGCACTACGTGCCCGAGGACCACATCATCTGCACCAACCCGCGCGCGACGCCGCCCTGACGCGGCGGCGGCCGAGATGCATCAGGCGTTCGGGCGGCTGAGGTAGGTGTACTCGTGGTGCACGGCGAAGCCGAGCGCCTCCCAGAAGGCCACGCCGTCGGTGTTGTCGGCCGACACCTGGAGGTAGATCGCCGGCATGTTGTTCTCGCGCGCCACCATGGCGACCGCCGAGACGAGCGTCGAGGCGAGGCCCTCGCGGCGGTGGTCGGGGTGCACCCACAGACCGAAGATGCCGGCCCAGCCGGGATGGATCGCCATCCGGGTGATGGCGATTATCCGGCCGCTGTCCGGTTCGCTCACCGACAGGAAGAGCTGGCCGTCGCTGCCCGTGAGGACGGCCTCCGTCGCTCCAGGGACGATCGACCGCTGCTGGCCGTAGGCCAGGAGCCAGTCCATCTTCAGCTCGGCGTCGGCCGTCACGGGCGCCGACGCCTCGGTGAGCGGAGGGACCGCCGCGGAGAGGCCGGTCATGATGAGCACCCGCTGCCAGTCGGCACGACCGCCGCCCAGGGTGTATCCGCGCTCGAGCAGGGCCGCGGCGACCGGGAGCTCCTCGACGACGAACCCGCGTTCACCGTGCACCTGGAAGATCGTCGGGCGACCGCGGTCGGAGTACCACTTCTCGACGAAGTCGACGGCCTTGTCGACCGGAAGGCTCGGGTCTCCCACGACGAGTGCGGAGTTGGCGCGACCGGTGAACCCCTCCGAGGCGCGGAGCACCCAGTCGCCGAGGCCACCGCGGTCCAGGGCCTCCCAGCCCTTGGCCATGAGCTTCTCGAGGTCGTCGGCCGAGATGCGCTCGTGAGCATGGCCGCGACGGCTCGCCGGGGGCGGGACGTCCTTGGCGGCGATGACGTCGGCGCGGATCAGCTTGACCCGCTCGGACCTCGTGTCGACGACGAGGAAGTCCTCGTCGCGAGCGACGAGCTCGCCGAGGAAGTCGGTCGCCCCCGCCCCCGCGCCCTCGGCGAGGCGGTAGCGCACGACGACGCGGCTGCCCACCGTCAGCGCCGCGCTGAGCCGGTGCCCGGCAGAGGCCCCGGTGGACGGCTGCGGGTCGGTCTCATCCGTGGGGCCGTCGGTGGGCTCGGCGTTCATGTCCGGCATACTAGGCGGTGCAGCATCCGCTCCCGAACGCTCCACAGCAGGAGGTCCGCACCCCCATGACCTACGTCATCGCCCAGCCTTGCGTCGACCTGAAGGACCGTGCCTGCATCGAGGAGTGTCCGGTCGACTGCATCTACGAGGGCAAGCGGTCGCTCTACATCCACCCCGACGAGTGCGTCGACTGCGGTGCGTGCGAGCCGGTCTGCCCCGTCGAGGCGATCTACTACGAGGACGACGTCCCCGAGCAGTGGGCCGACTACTACAACGCCAACGTCGAGTTCTTCAACGACCTGGGCAGCCCCGGCGGCGCCGCGAAGCTCGGCGTCATCGACAAGGACCACCCGCTCATCGAGGCGCTCCCGCCGCAGGAACACGACGAGTGACCGTGCCCGTCGTGCCCGGCGCGTCCGTGCGTGGGCTCGACCTCCCGGACTTCCCGTGGGACTCGCTCGCGCCGTACAAGGCGCGAGCGGTCGCACATCCGGAGGGCATCGTCGACCTGTCGGTCGGCACCCCCGTCGACCCGACGCCCGAGATCGTGCGGCAGGCGCTGGCCGACGCGGCCGACGCCCCCGGCTACCCGCTGACCGTCGGCACGGCCGACCTGCGGGCCGCGATCTGCGAGTGGTTCGAGCGCCGTCGTGGGGTCACCGGCCTGACCGCCGACGCGGTCCTGCCCACCATCGGCAGCAAGGAGCTCGTCGCGTGGCTGCCGACGCTGCTCGGTCTGCGCGGCGGTGACGTCGTCGGCATCCCGGCCGTCGCCTACCCGACCTACGACATCGGGGCGCGCATCGCCGGGGCCACGGCCGTGGTGGCGCAGTCCCTGACGAGCCTCGGGCCGCTCACGGCCGCGACGACGCCGAAACTGTTGTGGCTCAACAGTCCCGGCAACCCGAACGGCCAGGTGCTCGGGGTCGAGCACCTGCGCAAGGTGGTGTCGTGGGCCCGCGAGCACGGCGTCGTCGTCGCGAGTGACGAGTGCTACGCCGAGCTGGACTGGCGCGAGGGACACGTCGGCACCTCGACGCCGAGCATCCTGCACCCCGACGTGTGCGAGGGATCGCACGAGGGACTGCTCGCCGTCTACTCCCTCTCCAAGCAGTCCAACCTCGCGGGCTACCGCGCGGCCTTCGTCGCCGGCGACCCCGCCCTCATCGGGTCCATCCTCGAGGTGCGCAAGCACGCCGGCATGATCATGCCGACCCCCGTCCAGCACGCCATGGCGGTCGCCCTGCGCGACGACACCCACGTGCAGACGCAGCGGGCGGCATACGCCCGGCGGCGCGAGCTGCTGCTGGCCGCAGTCACCCGGGCAGGGCTGCGGGTCGAGCACTCCGACGCCGGCCTCTACCTCTGGGCCACCCGCGGGGAGGACTGTTGGACAACGGTTTCCGACCTCGCGGACCGCGGGATCCTCGTGGCGCCCGGTGCCTTCTACGGCGCGGCCGGAGCCCACCACGTCCGCATCGCGCTCACCGCCACCGACGAGCGCGTCGCCGCGGCCTGCGCGCGCCTCTGACCGCGCCCTGAGGGCCGCCCCGCCCAGGCCGCCGTCACCCGGCGTGCGCGGGCCCGGGCGGTGGTATGGGGGTGGACCTGTTTTCTCAGCGGACCCGACGCTGGGGTAACGTCGCTCGCGGATACGTCCGGCGACGTTGGGCCGGAGTTACAGGAGGCGGAGGAACAGTGACGAAGGCAGTGGACGCGACACTCAAGGTCGCAGACAAGGAACTCACGTTCCCGGGAGTCGGCGCCGTCGAGGGCAACGACGGACTCGGGGTCGGGTCCTTGCTCAAGGAGACCGGCCTCGTCACGTACGACGTCGGTTTCGTCAACACCGCGTCGTGCAAGAGCGCGATCACCTACATCGACGGTGACGAGGGCATCCTGCGCTACCGCGGCTACCCCATCGCCGAGCTGGCCGAGAAGTCCACGTTCGTCGAGGTCTCCTACCTGCTCATCTACGGCGAGCTCCCGACGCCCGAGGAGCTGACCCGCTTCGAGGACTCGATCCGCCGGCACACGATGCTGCACGAGGACCTCCGCGCCTTCTTCAACGGCTTCCCGCGCGACGCCCACCCGATGCCGGTCCTCAGCTCGGCCGTCTCGGCGCTCGGCACGTTCTACCAGGACAGCCTCGACCCCTTCGACCAGGAGCAGGTCGAGATCTCGACCGTCCGCCTCCTCGCCAAGCTGCCGACCATCGCGGCCATGGCGCACAAGAAGAGCGTCGGCCAGCCGTACATGTACCCCGACAACTCGCTGTCGTTCGTCGAGAACTTCCTGCGGATGACGTTCGGCTACCCCGTCGAGCCCTACGAGGTCGACCCGACCGTGGCCAAGGCCCTCGACCTGCTCTTCATCCTGCACGCCGACCACGAGCAGAACTGCTCGACCTCGACGGTGCGCCTCGTCGGCTCGGCCCACGCGAACCTCTTCAACTCGGTCTCGGCCGGCATCCACGCCCTGTCGGGCCCGCTGCACGGCGGCGCCAACCAGGCCGTCCTCGAGATGCTCGGCAAGCTCCACGAGTCGGGCGACGACCCGAAGAAGTTCATGGAGAAGGTCAAGAACAAGGAGGACGGTGTCCGCCTCATGGGCTTCGGGCACCGCGTCTACAAGAACTACGACCCGCGCGCCGCCATCATCAAGAAGGCCGCCGACGACATCCTCGAGAAGCTCGGCCAGAACGACCCGCTCCTCGAGATCGCCAAGGGCCTCGAGGAGATCGCCCTGGCCGACGACTACTTCGTCGAGCGCAAGCTCTACCCGAACGTCGACTTCTACACCGGCCTCATCTACAAGGCCATGGGCTTCGAGTCGAAGATGTTCACCGTGCTCTTCGCCATCGGCCGCCTCCCGGGCTGGATCGCCCAGTGGCGCGAGATGATGACCGACCCCGAGACGAAGATCGGCCGCCCGCGCCAGATCTACACGGGCGAGGCCCAGCGCAGCTACCCCGCCTGAGCCACGCGCTCACCGGACCGCACGACGGCCCGTCCCGCACCAGCGGGGCGGGCCGTTCGCGTCCCCCGACGGCCTGGACCTGCCGCCGACGGACAGTGCGTGGCCGAGCGGCCGCGTGGCCGCGGCCTCGAGTGGCCGTATGCGGTGGGGCTCAGCCGAGGTTGATCGTCACCGTCGTGCCGGCGGCGCCCGACGACCAGCCCACGTCGCCGTCGGAACGCTGCCAGGCGCGGTCGCCGATGGTGACCTTGGAGGCGCCGTAGAGGTCGGCGCGGGCGACGGCCCACTGGGCCACGGCCCAGGCGGTCGTCGTGTCCCGTGCCGTGACGGTCAGCAACCCGCTGCCCGGTCGGGCCGAGACGACTCCCATCTGCTCCGCGAGGTCGCTCGCGACGCGTTGGGGCGAGACGCTCGTCTTGACGGCGTCGAGGCGGCAGGTGAGGCCCGCGGGGGAGTGGCCGGTCAGCGTCGAGGCGAGGACCCGGCCCTGGCCCTCGTGGTCGCGGTAGGCCTCGGGGAAGCCGCTCTTCTGCACCTGCTGGGCGATCGTCGTGATGTCGGCGGTCTCGTAGCCCCGGTACTTCACGAGCGCGTCGTAGAAGGCGTTCGTCGCGTGCACCGGGTCGAGGATCTGCTCGGCCGTGCCCCATCCCTGGCTCGGCCGCTGCTGGAAGAGTCCGAGGGAGTCACGGTCGCCGTAGCGCAGGTTGCGGATCTTCGACTCCTGGAACGCCGTCGTCAGGGCGATGGTCGCCGCCCGCGGTGGCAGCCCGCGCTTGATCGACAGCGCCGAGATGAGAGCGGCGTTGGCCGTCTGGTCCGGGTCGAAGGTCTCGGTGGTCCCGGCGGCCTGGATGGTGCACTGCGGGTTGATGACGCTCTGGATGAGGAAGCGCGCCCCGAACCAGCCGGCGGTCCCGATGACGGCGACGACGAGCAGCGCGGTCAGCCACCGGCGTCGGCGGCGCGCTGGTGAGCGGGGCCGCGAGTCGGCAAGGGTCGGGCGCGGTCGTTTCGTCGGCATGGGGTCTGGTCCTCGGGTGGTCCGGCTCTGTTCTGAACCGGGCGGGCCGGTCTGGGTCAGTCGTTGGTGTGGAGGGCGGCGTTCAACGTGATGCCGGTGCCCTTGCGGTCACGGGCCTCCACGGCGCCGGTGACGCTGTTGCGGATGAACAGCACGTTGCTGGACCCCGAGAGCTCCTTGGCCTTGACGACGCTGCCGTCGGGCAGCGTCACCTTGGTGCCGGCCGTCACGTAGAGCCCGGCCTCGACGACGCAGTCGTCGCCGAGGGCGATGCCGATGCCACCGTTGGCACCGACGAGACAACGCTCGCCGATGCTGACGCGTTCCGTGCCGCCGCCCGAGAGGGTGCCCATGATCGAGGCGCCGGCGCCGATGTCGGACCCGTCGCCGACGACGACGCCCTGCACGATGCGGCCCTCGACCATGGAGGTGCCCAGCGTGCCGGCGTTGAAGTTGCAGAAGCCCTCGTGCATGACGGTCGTGCCCGCCGACAGGTGGGCCCCGAGCCGGACGCGGTCGGCGTCGGCGATGCGCACGCCCTGGGGCACGACGAAGTCGGTCATGCGAGGGAACTTGTCGACGCCGTACACGGCGACGTGCTGGCCGCGGGCGCGCAGGCGCATCCGGGTCTGCTCGAAGCCGTCGACGGCGCAGGCCCCGGCGCTCGTCCAGGCGATGTTGGGCAGGGCGCCGAAGACGCCGTCGAGGTTGATCGTGTTGGGCCGGACGAGGCAGTGCGACAGCAGGTGCAGGCGCAGGTATGCGTCAGGCGCGTCGGCCGGGGGAGTGTCGAGGTCGATCTCCACGAGACGGACCTCGGTGCGCACCCGGCGCGCCTCGTCGGTGCCCACCAGCGCGGCCAGCCCTTCGGGGGCCGCGGCGTCGGCCGATCGGTCACCGATCGCCGGCTGCGGGAACCAGGTGTCGAGCACCTGCCCGTCGTCCGTGATCGTCGTCAGTCCGTGACCCCATGCGTTGCGCTCCGACATGGCCGCAAGGATATGGGGCGTCGGGACCGTCGTGTGACGCCGACCCACGCCTCGGGCGGTGTGGCATCCGCGGAGGCGGCACCGGCGCCCGCTCGTCCGCGCCCCGTCTCCCCGGCGGCGGATAACCTCGGCGTATGCCGTCGACCTCCCCGTCCGCCGAACCGACCACCAGCGACTCCCTCGACCTGTCAGCCGACGTCACGTCGCTGACCGCTGCCGTCTGCGACATCGAGTCGGTGAGCCAGGGCGAGGCGGCCCTCGCCGGAGCCATCGAGGCCGCGCTGCGACCGCTCGCGCACCTCGAGGTCACCCGCCACGGCAACACCGTCGTCGCGCGCACCTCGCTCGGTCGCGCCGAGCGGGTCGTCCTGGCCGGACACATCGACACGGTCCCGCTGACGTCGGTGCCCAACCTGCCGACGCGGCACGTCGAGGGCGAGCTCTGGGGCCGGGGGACGGTCGACATGAAGGGCGGCGTCGGCGTCATGCTGCGCATCGCGGCACAGGTCGCCGAGCCGACCCGCGACCTGACCTTCCTCTTCTACGAGTGCGAGGAGATCGACGGGAAGTTCAACGGGCTCGCGATCCTCGCCCAGACCGCGCCGGAGCTGCTCGCCGGAGACTTCGCCGTGCTGCTCGAGCCGACCAACGGCGCCATCGAGGGTGGCTGCAAGGGCACCCTCCGCGTCGAGATCGTCACCAAGGGCATCGCCTCGCACTCGGCGCGGCCGTGGAAGGGGCACAACGCCATCCACGACGCTGCCGCGGTGCTCTCCCGCCTCACCGCCTACGAGGCCGAGACGATCACCGTCGACGGTCTCGACTACCACGAGGCGCTCCAGGCCGTCGGGATCAGCGGCGGCATCGCCGGCAACGTCGTGCCCGACCGCTGCACTGTCACGGTCAACTACCGCTACGCACCCGACAAGGACACGGAGGAGGCCCTGGCCCACGTCCGCCGGGTCTTCGAGGGCTTCGACGTGACCTTGACCGACGCCGCCGACGGTGCCCGCCCGGGCCTGCACCTGCCCGCGGCCCAGGCGTTCATCGAGGCCCTCGGCGTCGAGGTCAACCCCAAGGAGGGCTGGACCGACGTCGCGCGCTTCTCGGCGCTCGGCATCCCGGCCGTCAACTACGGCCCGGGCGACCCCAACCTCGCCCACATGGACGACGAGCGCTGCCCGGTGCACCAGTACGTCGACGCCGAGGCCGCCCTGCTGCGCTGGCTCGGCTGAGCTCGTTGCATAGGGTGGCGCTGTGACCGACCACCAACCCGAACCCATCGGCACGGGCAGCCCGCACGAGGACCGGCGACAGACCGGCCCCGTGATGCTGCGCCGCCACAAGGTGCCCGTGACGACGACCGACCAGCGACTGCTCGAGGCGCACCAGCCCAACGAGTGGCTGCACGCCGACCCGTGGCGGGTCATGCGCATCCAGTCCGAGTTCGTCGAGGGCTTCGGCACCCTGTCCGAGCTCGGACCGGCGGCCGCCGTGTTCGGCTCGGCGCGCACCCGACCCGACGACCCGGCATACGCCATCGGGGTCGAGGTGGGGCGACTGCTCGCCGAGGCGGGCTACGCCGTCATCACGGGAGGCGGCCCCGGCGCGATGGAGGCGGCCAACAAGGGCGCCTTCGAGGCGAAGGGGACCTCGGTCGGGCTCGGCATCGAGCTGCCCTTCGAGACGGGTCTCAACGAGTACGTCGACCTCGGCATCAACTTCCGCTACTTCTTCGCCCGCAAGGTCATGTTCCTCAAGTACTCCCGCGGCTTCATCGTGCTGCCGGGCGGCTTCGGCACCCTCGACGAGCTCTTCGAGGCGGTGACCCTGGCCCAGACGCAGAAGGTCACCGAGTTCCCGATCGTGCTCATGGGCGTCACGTACTGGCAGGGCCTCATCGACTGGCTGCGTGACACCGTGCTCGAGGGCGGCATGATCAGCCCCTCCGACCTCGACCGGCTCGTCCTCACCGACGACCCGCACGAAGCCGTCCGGGCCATCCGCAGCTACGAGGGGCCGCCGGCGTGAAGTGGTTCATCCTCGTCGTCGCGGTCATCGTCCTGTGCTTCGTCGTCGCCCTCGTCCTCGGTCTGG
Source organism: Terrabacter aerolatus (assembly GCF_007991735.1). Lineage (GTDB taxonomy): Bacteria > Actinomycetota > Actinomycetes > Actinomycetales > Dermatophilaceae > Terrabacter > Terrabacter aerolatus. The sequence continues at coordinate 45,915 of NZ_BJYX01000025.1, forward strand.
CTGGCGGTGGCCTCGGCCGCAACACGACGAGCCTGAGCCACGAGCCGTTGCCCGACGAGTCGATCCGTGACTCCGACTTCGACGACCTCGTCTTCGACGTCGGGGCGCGTGGCTACCGGATGAGCCAGGTCGACGGGGTCGTCGACCGGCTCCGGCGCGAGCTGCGCGAGAAGGACGAGGAGATCGCGGTCCTGCGCGGTGACGCTCCCGCCCAGGCTGCCGCCGAGGGTCCAGCCGAGAGCCCAGCCGGGGCTCCCGCCGAAGGTCCTGCCGAGGGTCCGGCCGAGGCTTCGGGGACCCCCGACCCGGCCGGCGCCCCGGAGACCGCTGAGGTGCACGAGCCGTCCGAGCCGTCCGAACCGACGGTCGGCCGCGAACCCACCCCATGACCGACGGGCTCGTCCTGCGGCCTCGCCGCGTCTTCATCCCCTGGGTGCTCGCGCTCTACGCGCTGGCCCGGGTCGTCACGACGACGATCCTGCTCGTCGTCATGCACCACCAGGTGCCGACGGGGATGACCGGCGGCGACGACGTGCCGGTGACGTACTTCCCCTTCACGGCACTGTGGGACGGGCAGTGGTACCAGACGATCGCGCTGCACGGCTACCCGTCCCAGCTGCCCCTGAGCGAGGCCGGCAACGTCCAGCAGAACGCGTGGGCGTTCTACCCGCTATTCCCGTTCCTGGCCCGCGCCGGCATGGCCGTCACCGGTCTCGGCTTCCCGGCCGTCGGGTCGACGGTCGCCCTGCTCTGCGGCGCCGGGGCGGCGGTCCTCATGGGGCTGCTGCTGCGCGACCGGATCGGCGAACCCGCGACCTACCTCGTCGTGGCGCTGTGGGCGAGCTTCCCCGCCTCGGTGGCGCTCCAGCTCGCCTACACCGAGTCGCTGGCGATGCTGCTCCTCGTCGGCTACCTCTACGCGCTGGCCAAGGAGCGGTGGCTCGTCGCGACCGCGGTGGCCCTGCTCGTCGGTCTCTCCCGACCGATCGCCGTTCCGCTCGGGCTCGTCACCCTCGTCGTGGTCGTGCTGCGATGGCGCGCGCGCCGCGACCGGCCGATCACGAGGGGCACGTATGCCGCCATGGCCGCCGCGCTCGTCGGCTGCGGCGTCGCCGGGCTGCTCTGGCCCGCCATCGCGTGGTGGCGCACCGGCGTCCGCTCGGCCTACACCGACACCATGGCGACCTGGCGCGGCTCGGGGACCGTCGAGCCGTTCACGCCCTGGCTCGGCATGTCCAGGTATGCGTTCGGCGAGACGTGGGGGCCGGTGCTGCTCGTCGTCGTACCGCTCGTCGTCGTCGCGATGGTCGCCGGGCCCTGGGCGCGCAACCTCGGCGCCGACCTGCGCACGTGGACGCTCGCCTACCCGGCCTACCTCGCGGCGGTCCTCGACCCGTTCACGAGCATCTTCCGCTACCTCATCCCGCTGTTCCCGATGCTCGTCGTGATCCTGGGAGCCGGCTGGGCCGACCGCCGCGGCAACACGTGGAAGCGCATGCTGTGGCGGTTCGTGCCCCTGATCGTGCTCTGCGTCGTCGGGCAGTACTACTGGACCGACATCCTCTGGCGCTTCGTCCCCCCGAGCGACTACCCCCCATGACCCGAACCCCACCCCGCCTGACCTGACCTGACCTGACCTGACCTGACCTGACCTGACCTGACCTGACCTGACCTGACCTGACCTGACCTGACCTGACCTGACC
>NZ_BJYX01000026.1 GCF_007991735.1 Terrabacter aerolatus
CGGGCCGCGCGGGGGGGGGCATCCCTCGCGCGGCCCGACCGGTCGAGCGGGTGGGTCAGGGCGCGGTGCGCACCCGGACCACGGTCGACCAGGTGGAGTTCCCGGCCAGGTTCACCGCCGCCGCCCGCACGTAGTACGTCGTCGCCGGTCGCAGGTTGGCCGCGGTGTAGCTGGTCGCGCCCGATGATGCGCTCACCGACCTCGAGCCCGCTCCGATGAAGCTCGTCGTACGACTGACCTGCACCAGGTAGCCGTCGGTCGGCACGGTCACCGGGATGCCCGGCGTGAGGGTGACGGGAAGGCTGGTCCTCGTCGGCACGCCCGCCTTCACGCCCGGAGCGACCGGGGCCGCCATCGGCGGTGTCGGCGCGTTGGCCGACGCCGTGATGCCGACGGGTGCGGAGTTGGGCGAGCTGACGGCGCCCACCTGGCCCGAGATCCGGTAGTAGTACGTCCCTCCGGGCGAGACGTTCGAATCCGCAAAGGTGGTGGGCAGTACGCCTCCCCTCGGCGCAGTGAGTCGAGTGCTGTTCAGGTTTCCGACGAAGGCGGCGTTCGTGGCCCGTTGGACCGTGACGGCGGTGTAGGCCGCGGCGTTGGTCCACTTGAGGGTCACGATGCCCCTGCCGGGCGTGCTGGCGAAGGTCGCCGTCAGACCGGTGGGCGCATCGACCGCCGCGGTCCTCACCGTGAACGTGCTGCTCCAGCTGGAGTAGCCGCTCTTGGACTCGGACCGGAGCCGGTAGTAGTAGGTCGTCAGCTTGGTGAGGCTGGTGTCGACGTACGCCGGGCCGCCCGCAGGCACGTTCATCGCCTTCACGCCGACCGTGAACGTCGAGTTCGTCGCCCGCTGCAGCGTCCAGTTGCTGACGACCGGGTTGCCCGATCCCGGCTGAGTCCAGGCCAGTCCGACCGTCGTGGCCTGCACGCCGCCCGGCGAGCTCGTCAGACCGGTCGGCACCGGCGGCGCCGCGTTGACGACCATGGGTCGCATGAAGTCCATCTCCTCGTGGCTGAGCATGTGGCAGTGCCAGACGTACTCCCAGCCGTAGTCCTTCACCGAGTTCGGGACCGTGAGGGCCTGTCCGGTCAGCGGGTCGAACGTGCTGATCGGTGAGCCGATGGGCATGGACGGGTCGATCGGCCGGATCGAGTCGGGGAGCTTGAAGGGCAGGACCGGGATCTGTGGGCGCAGCGCCACGATCGTGTCCTCCAGCGGGTGCATGAGGACGGTGTCCTTCCAGCCCACCTCACCCGGCTCCGGCGCGTACTTCGCGCCGTCCCAACCGACCCGGTTGACGAGCTGCACGTCGAACAGGTGGAAGTGCACCGGGTGGCTGTCGACACCGTTGTGCGTGATCTTCCAGATCTGTGTGCCGTCACCGAGGGTTCCGATCTGCGCGCCGACCTGGTGTGGGTCGAGGACCTCGGTGGCCGGCTCGGCATAGCCGAAGGGCACCGTGGTCTGCACGTTGGCATTGGTGTTGGGCATCTCCGCACCGAGCGTGGCGTTCATCCGACCCCAGGTGGGGTCGAACTCCTCCACGATCGCCTTGGGCTGCATGCCCATCGTCACCGCGCTGGTGCCCCCGACCGGGGTGAAGGTCTTCGTCGTGTCGGCGAGGTTGGTGTAGTTGTTCGAGGTCGTGCTGACGGTCGAGGTGCCGACCGCGGTCGGGGTCGTGACGCCGTTGCCGCTCGGGTCGAGCGACCAGTCGTAGCCCTGGGGAAGGCTCAGGCCGTTGTAGGCCAGCTGCGGGACGATCGGCGCCGGCTGGTCGGCCTGGTAGGCCGTCTTCAGCGCCGCCGCCACCGCTTCCGTGGTGGTGCCACCGCTCTTCCCGAGGGTGGAGTCCACCTGGAACTGCAGGACGGTACGGGTGTTCGGGCCGTAGCCGGGCTGCGTGGTGGGCGCGCCGCCGGAGGTCGTCTGGTCCGGGTCACCGGTGTAGTAGTCGTTGCGCGGGTCGATCGCCGGGTCGGCTGCCGGGGCGTCGTTGTAGAGCACCAGCTTGGCGCCGTCGGGCACCTTGCTGAAGTCGACGAGGACGTCGGCGCGCTCGGCCGGGGCCAGCATCAGGCCGTGGTGCAGCACGTCCAGCACGATGATGTTGCGCCGGTTGTACTCGTAGTCCAGCGGCTGCGCGCTGATCGTCGCCGGCGTCGGCAGGAACCCGCCGTCGTTGCCGATCTGCAGCATGTCCGGTCCCGCGGCGTTGCACGCAGGAACGCCACCGTCGCGTCCGTCGTGTGGCCACGTGGCCTGCTGGGCCGCGGTGCAGCCGTTCGCCGGGTCCTTGAGAGCCGTCGGGGACGCGTCCATCATCGGCACCTCTCCGGCGTTCGCGTCGTTGAGGACGAGCCTGCCGGTGGTGGGGTCCTTCTTCCACATGTCCGCGTTGCTCTTGGCGTAGAACAGCGACAGGCTCAGGTGCCGGTCGTTGCTGCCGTTGAGGATCCGCAGCCGGTAGACCTTCTGTCCGACCTTCTGCGTCGGGTAGGGCGTGCCGTTGACCAGCATCGTGTCGAAGAACGACTCCATGGTCTGGGAGACGTTGCCGTCGGTCCCGTCGGCGTTCGGCCGGTCGAAGCCGGGGTTCTGGGCGTTCTCACAGGCGTTGCTCGCCGGGTCGCAGCTCGGGTCGGAGAGCGGGTTGGCGACCGGGTCGTTCTTCAGGCCGGTGAACGGCGGCCAGAACCAGGGTCCGTAGTCCCAGCGGCCCATCGCGTTCGCACCGTTGTCGTTGGTGGGGTTCTGGTTGGTCATGTAGACGTGCGGCATCCACAGGTTGCCCTTGCCGCCCCACTTGCTCTTCTGCCAGGTCGGGTCCTCGGCGGCCAGCTGGCTGTCGTTCGGGACGAAGGTCTTGTCCTGCAGGACCAGTGGAATGGTGTCCGCGCCGTCCTGGATGTCAGCCGTGGCCGACTCGAACGCCTTCTCCGCCGCGTCGTGGATGATGTACGGCGCCTCCTCGCCGGCATACACGTTCAGTCGCGTGATGCCGTACGAGTGGTCGTGGAAGAACATCATCCGGGCGGACTGCTGGTTGGTGTAGTAGAAGGTCTCGGAACCGTCGCCGGGGTTGTTCGACGTGTGGGTGGCGTCCTGCTTCGCGGACGCGTTCCCGTTCTGGTCGAACCACATGTCCGGCACGTAGGAGACCGAGACGCCCTTGGGGTAGGCGGTGTTCTCGCCGGTCGGGGTGATCCACTGGTGCGGCGTGCCGTCGCTGATCCACGGCGTCTTGCCGCCGTGCAGGTGGATGGTCGCGCGGTTCTGGGCGTAGTCCATGGGCTTGCCGTTGGTGTTCATGCCCAGCGGACCCATGCCGGCGCCCATGACGTTGGTGTCGACCGGCAGGAAGAGGTCGCCGCAGCCGGCGGTGGTGTTGATGGCGGTGCCGTTGATGGTGCCGTTCTGCTGCGGAAGGGTCGTGCGGTCGCAGGAGGCACCCTGCGACTGGGGCAGCATGTTGACGAACTTGACGCGGACCGGGTGGCCGGCCGTCGCCTCGATCATCGGGCCCATGTACTGCGGTGCGTCCGGGGCGACGTCGTTGACGCCACCCGCGTCCGTGCCCTTGTTGAGCTGGACGTAGAGCCGCAGCGTGGTCGGTGGCAGGTCCTTGTGCAGCTGCTTCTGCACCTCGACCAGGCCGATCTCGTAGTAGTCGCTGCCCGGGAAGGTCTTCGTGTCCGGGTGTGCGACGGAGATGTACTGCCCCAGGTCGTTGGCGTTCGCGCTGCCGACGCCCGGCAGGCTGTCGACGAACTTGCGGATGCCGCTGCCGTCCAGGAAGTAGCCCGCACCGCCGCCGTCGACGGTGATGCTGTCGATGGTCCCGGAGACCGATGCGGTCGCGGCCGCGCCACTGCCGGAGGTGGTGCTGCCGAAGGCGACCGTCACGGGGTGCGATGCGTCGTAGCCCGAGCCCGCGTGGTCGATGGAGATGCCTGAGACGGCGCCCGTGCTGTCGATCATGACGGTGCCGGTGGCGAGGTCGGTGCCGGTGGCGGGTGCGCTGAAGGTCACGGTGGGCGGGTTGGCCGGGTCGTAGCCCGTGCCCCCGTGCGTCACCGACACGCCGGTGACGCCGCCGACGACGGTCGCGTGCGCGGTTGCGCCGCTCCCTCCGCCGTCGAAGGTGATCGTCGGGTTCGGACCGTAGCCGGAGCCCCCGTCCGCCACCGTCACGCCGGTGACGACGCCGTTCTCGACCACCGCGCTCGCCGTGGCTCCCGTGCCCGTGGGGTCGGTGACCGCGACGCTCGCACCGCCGGTGGGCAAGGGGCTGTCGGCGTAGTTGGGGGTGTTGCCGAAGTAGTCCGGCTTGCCGCCCGGGTCCAGTGCCGGCGCCGCAGCGGCAGCGGCAGCCGCGGTGGCCGGCGCCGCAGCCGCGGTAGCGGTGCTCTGCGCCGCAGCGGGGGCGAGCCCGGCAACGGCCGCTGCTCGCTTCGTGCCCTTCGCGGCGGCAGCCTGGACCTGCAGCGCCGAGGCCTGGCCATGAGCTGCGTGCTTGCGGGTGTTGCCGGTGACAGCGCGCTTGGCGTAGTCGGCCGCGGTGACGGTGCCGCCGTGGCCAGAGCTCGACGTGCCGCGGTGCGGGGCAGTCGACGCGGCGAGCACCGGCGCTGCCGTCAGCGCCAGCGACGCCGGCGACGACGACAACGTCGTCGCCGCGGCGACCGCGAGCAGCCCTCCGCTCAGCGTCAGGGATCTGAACTTTCCGTGCATCTGTGCCTCCTGCTGTGAACGAGTGCGCATCTCGAGCAGCGCCGCGCCCGGAAGAGGGCGTGAGGTAGCGCGGGATGTGCTGAAGGGCCGTGCTCGGCTGCCGATGTGGTGCCGGGGCGGGTGGGCCACGCGGACCCCGGACGTCTGCCGTGCGAATGTCCGCGAGATGACGCCGGCGCCGGCCCTTAGCTGATCCAGCGTGGTAACGGCGTCATCAGTGACCTCCGTGACGGAGGTGTTTGTGGAATGCTTGAACTGTGCGCGCCGCCCTCACGCCGCGACCTCCAGTTCGCCGTAGCCGTCATTTAGCCCTCATCCGGCCGTCATGTCCGGCTCACCGTTCCGACCAGACCGCCCGCAACGCCGCGTGACGACCGCATGCCGAGGCCCTGGGGTCGCTCTCTGTGGGACTCGGCGTTCGTCGCCGCACGAAGGAGATTCGCGCTGTACTGGGAGACGTGGGCGGCAGCGGGCCGTCCGGAGAAGGGACTCGACGTGCACGGGCGGACACGGCGGAGGCTCAGCGCGGCGCGCGCCGCGACCACCGCGTTCGCCGTCGGTGGCCTGCTGCTGGGCTCGGCGGCCGGAGCCGTGGCGGCGGGGCCGCCGACCCCGACACCGACTCCCGCCCCCCTGCTCTCACCCCTGGTCCCGGGAGCGAGCAGCCCCTCCAGCGCGGCCGCAGCGTCCGGGCCCTCCGGCTCGCAGACACCGATCGGGCCGGGGTTCGGTTCGGTGGCCGGGGACCTCGTGCTCCCGGTCTTCGACGAGATCCGGGTCGCGGCCACCCTCTCGGTCGAGAACTCGTCCCCCGTGCCGGCGGCGGCGCTCGAGCCCGGAGGTGGGACGAGCAGCAACCCGACGCCGTGGACGCCGCGCGCGGTCGTCAAGATCCCCATCGCGGTGCCGCTGCCACGCAAGACCACGGGCGCCAGGAGCACCCTGACCAAGGACGAGATCATCTGGACGGCCTACGTGTCCGCGGCCCAGCGCCAGCGCAGCTGCCACATCCCCGTCATGCTGCTCGCCGCCATCGGCGAGGTCGAGTCGTCGTCGCTGCGCGGGCGCGCCCTCGACGCGTCGCACGACGCCACGCCGCCGGTGATCGGCCCCGCGCTGTCCGGTGGCGGATTCTCGGCGATCCGTGACACCGACGGCGGCCGCTGGGACGGGGACCCCGTCTGGGACCACGCCGTCGGCCCGATGCAGTTCATCCCCGCCACGTGGCGCATCTGGGGCGCGGACGGCAACGGTGACGGGGTCGCCGACCCGCAGAACATCGAGGATGCGGCGCTGGCCGCGGCGAACTACCTGTGCGCCGGTGGCCGCGACCTGTCCCGGCCCGCCGACCTCCAGGCCGCGATCCTGTCCTACAACCACTCGCAGCAGTACCTCGCGACGGTGCTCGGCATCGTCCAGGCGGTCGACTCGGGCCAGCTCGCAGGCCCCTGACCCGGCCCGACGGCATACGCGCATTCCCACCGGTTCGGTGGGATAGGGCCGCACTCTGGACCCGTTTGGGCAGTGATAAGTGCTGGTTATACATTCGATTACATGACCGTCACCGACTCCGCGACCGACACGGCCCCGGTGCGCCCCGGCACCCGACCGCCCCGAGCCGGCCGCTCCAACGGGCAGTGGAAGGTCGACGGCACCGAGCCGCTCAACGCCAACGAGACATGGAAGCAGGAGGAGGGTGGCCTCGGCGTCCGCGAGCGGATCGAGCAGGTCTACTCGCGCGAGGGCTTCGCCTCGATCCCGCCGCAGGACCTCTCCGGACGGTTCCGCTGGTGGGGGCTCTACACGCAGCGCCGGCCCGGCATCGACGGAGGCCGCACGGCCCAGCTCGACGACACCGAGCTGTCCGACGAGTACTTCATGCTCCGCGTGCGCCTCGACGGCGGCGCGATCAGCCTCGCCCAGCTGCGCGTCCTCGCCGACATCAGCCACGAGTTCGCCCGCGGCACCGCCGACATCAGCGACCGCCAGAACATCCAGTACCACTGGATCCGGGTCGAGGACGTGCCCGAGATCTGGCGGCGGCTCGAGGCCGTCGGCCTGCAGACGACCGAGGCCTGCGGCGACACCCCGCGCGTCATCCTCGGCAGCCCGCTGGCCGGCGTCGCCGACGACGAGATCATCGACCCGACGCCCGTCATCGACGAGATCCTCGACCGCTACGTCGGCGACCCCGAGCTCGCCAACCTGCCGCGCAAGTTCAAGTCGGCGATCACCGGCCACCCGAGCCTCGACGTCGTCCACGAGATCAACGACATCTCCCTCGTCGGGGTCGTCCACCCCGAGCTCGGCGCCGGCTACGACCTCTGGGTCGGTGGCGGCCTCTCGACGAGCCCTCGCCTCGCCGAGCGCGTCGGGGTCTTCGTCCGGCCCGAGGAGGCCGCCGAGGTCTGGCACGGCGTCATCCGGATCTTCCGCGACTACGGCTACCGGCGCCTGCGCAACAAGGCCCGCCTCAAGTTCCTCCTCGCCGAGTGGGGGCCCGAGAAGTTCCGCCAGGTCCTCCAGGACGAGTACCTCGGCCGCGAGCTGCCCGACGGTCCGCCGCCTGCACCGGCGAGCGGCCCCGGCGACCACGTCGGCGTGCACCTCCAGAAGGACGGCAGGCGCTACATCGGCGCGGCCCCGACCGTCGGGCGCATCAGCGGCGACGTGCTCACCGGTCTCGCCGACCTCATGGAGCACGTCGGCTCCGACCGGCTGCGCCTGACCCCGCACCAGAAGCTCGTCGTCCTCGACGTCCCGGGCCGCCTCGTGCGCGGCGCCGTCACCCGCCTCGACAGGCTCGGGCTCAGCACGGCGCCGAGCCCCTTCCGCCGCCACACCATGGCGTGCACCGGCATCGAGTTCTGCAAGCTCGCCATCGTCGAGACCAAGGCGACGGCGGCGAGGACGATCGCCGCGCTCGAGCAGCGCCTCGCCGACGTCACCGAGCAGCTCGACACCCCGATCAGCCTCAACGTCAACGGCTGCCCGAACTCGTGCGCCCGCATCCAGGTCGCCGACATCGGGCTCAAGGGCCAGCTCGTGACGATCGACGGCGAGCAGGTGCCCGGCTTCCAGGTGCACCTCGGCGGCGGCCTCGCCTCCGTCGACCGCGACGAGGCCGGCCTCGGACGCACCGTCCGGGGCCTCAAGGTGACGGCCGACGACCTGCCCGACTACGTCGAGCGCGTCGTGCGGACCTTCCTCGACCAGCGCGAGACCGGCGAGAGCTTCTCGTCGTGGACCCGCCGAGCAGACGAAGGAGCACTCCTGTGACCGCAGTCCCCCTCGCCACCCCCCGGGTCCCGCGCAAGCGGCGCACGGACGCCGAGCTCAAGGCGATCGTCGACGACTTCAACGCCACCCTCGCCGCGGACCCCGATCGCGAGCCGACGGCCGACGAGGTCGCGGCCTGGGCGGCCTTCCACTTCGACGGCACCCTCGCGGTGGCCTGCTCGATGGCCGATGCCGTGCTGCCGCACGTGGTCTCGCGCTTCGCCCCCGGCGTCGACGTGCTCTTCCTCGAGACCGGCTACCACTTCTCCGACACGATCGTCACCCGCGACATCGTCGCCGAGGACCTGCCGATCACCCTCGTCAACGTCATGCCCGAGCTGACCGTCGCCGAGCAGGACGAGAAGTACGGCGCGCGGCTCTACGAGCGCGACCCGGCCCTCTGCTGCCAGATGCGCAAGGTCGAGCCGCTCGCCCGGACCCTCCCGCTCTACGAGGCGTGGGTGACCGGGGTGCGCCGTGAGGAGTCGCCGACGCGGACCGACACCCCCCTCGTCACCTGGGACGACAAGAACGGCCTCGTCAAGATCAACCCGCTCGCCGCCTGGACGTTCGACGAGCTCCTGGCGTATGCCGGTGAGCACCAGGTCGAGGTCAACTCCCTTCTCTCCGACGGCTACCCGTCCATCGGCTGCGAGCCGTGCACCCGCCGGGTCGAGCCCGGCGAGGACCCCCGCGCCGGCCGCTGGGCCGGCTTCGCCAAGACCGAGTGCGGACTCCACACATGACGACCACCACCCCGACCACCCGGATTCCTGCCGACGACGGCGCCACGGGTGACACGGCATACGCCCGCTCCGGCGCGAAGAGCGCCGACGACCGGCGCCTGACCCACCTCGACGCGCTCGAGGCGGAGGCGATCCTCGTCATCCGCGAGATGGCCGGCGAGCTCGAGCGCCCGGCGCTGCTCTTCAGCGGCGGCAAGGACTCCGTCGTCATGCTCCACCTCGCGACGAAGGCCTTCTGGCCGGCGCCGATCCCGTTCCCGGTGCTGCACGTCGACACGGGGCACAACTTCCCCGAGGTGCTCGCCTACCGCGACGAGACGGTCGAGCGGCTCGGCCTGCGGCTCGTCGTCGCGAGCGTGCAGGACTACATCGACGACGGCCGGCTCCGTGAGCGCGCCGACGGCACCCGCAACCCGCTGCAGACCGTGCCGCTGCTCGACGCCATCAACGACAACCGTTTCGACGGCGTCTTCGGCGGCGGCCGGCGCGACGAGGAGAAGGCGCGCGCCAAGGAGCGCATCGTCAGCCTCCGCGACGAGTTCGGCCAGTGGGACCCCAAGAACCAGCGGCCCGAGCTGTGGAACCTCTTCAACCCCAAGCACCGTCCGGGCGAGCACGTGCGCGTCTTCCCGATCAGCAACTGGACCGAGGTCGACATCTGGCGCTACATCGACCGCGAGGACATCCCGCTCGCACCGCTCTACTACGCCCACGAGCGCGAGGTCTTCCGGCGCGACGGCATGTGGCTCGCCGTCGGTCCCGTGAGCCGGCCGCGTGACGACGAGCCGGTCGAGACACGGCTCGTGCGCTACCGCACCGTCGGCGACATGTCGTGCACGGGGGCCGTCGAGTCCCCGGCCACGACCAACGCCGAGATCGTCGTCGAGGTCGCCGCCTCGACCCTGACCGAGCGCGGCGCCACGCGCGCCGACGACCGGATCTCCGAGGCCGCCATGGAGGACCGCAAGAAGGAGGGATATTTCTGATGTCCACCACCACGCCGCTCCTCGACCCGGCGGCTGTCGCCGGTGCCGCTCGCGGCACCCTGCTGCGGCTCGCGACCGCCGGCTCGGTCGACGACGGCAAGTCGACCCTCGTCGGCCGCCTGCTCCACGACACGAAGTCGGTGCTGTCCGACCAGCTCGCGGCCGTCGAGCGCGTCTCGCGGGACCGCGGCCTCACGGCGGCCGACCTGGCCCTCCTCACCGACGGCCTGCGCGCCGAGCGCGAGCAGGGCATCACCATCGACGTCGCCTACCGCTACTTCGCGACGGCGAACCGCTCGTTCGTCCTCGCCGACTGCCCCGGGCACGTGCAGTACACGCGCAACACCGTCACCGGCAGCTCGACGGCCGACGTCGTCGTGCTCCTCGTCGACGCCCGCAAGGGCGTGCTCGAGCAGACCCGTCGCCACCTCGCCGTGACGGCGCTGCTCCGGGTGCCGCACGTCGTCGTCGCGGTCAACAAGATCGACCTCGTCGACTTCTCGCAGGAGGTCTACGACCGCGTCGAGGCCGAGGTGCAGGCGGTGGCCCGCGAGCTCGGCGTCGTCGATGCCACCGCCATCCCGGTCAGCGCCCTCGACGGCGACAACGTCGCAGCGCGTTCGCCGCGCACCCCGTGGTACGACGGGCCCAGCCTCCTCGAGCTGCTCGAGGCGCTGCCCCCGTCGGACGACCCCGCGAACGAGTCCTTCCGCCTACCGGTGCAGCTCGTCATCCGCCCCCAGGGTGCGGCCCGTGACGAGGCCCATCGCGACTACCGGGGGTATGCCGGCCAGGTGGCCTCGGGCGTCGTGCGCGTCGGTGACGAGGTCGTGGCCCTTCCCTCGGGTCGCCGCACGACCGTCACCGGCATCGACCTCGGCGAGCGGTCGCTCGACGAGGCGTTCGCGCCGCAGTCGGTGACGCTGCGCCTCGCCGACGAGATCGACATCTCGCGCGGTGACGTCATCGCCTCGGCCGACGACGCGCCGGAGCCGACCCAGGACATCAAGGCCGTCGTCTGCTGGCTCGGTGACGCGCCGCTGCGCCCGGGTCAGCGGCTGCTCCTCAAGCACGGGTCCCGCACGGTGCAGACGGCGGTCCGCACGCTCGACGGGGTGCTCGACCTCGACGACCTGCACACCGTCCCGTCAGAAGCCTTGTCCCTCAACGACATCGGTCTGGTGACCCTGCGCCTCGCTGCGCCGGTCCCGGTCGAGAACTACTCGACCTCCCGTCGCGGCGGTTCCTTCCTGCTCATCGACGCCCACGACGGTCGCACCGTCGCCGCCGGCATGGTGGGCGCGACGCTGCCCACCGCGGCGCCGGCCCCCACCGAGCCCGAGGGTGACGAGGTATGGGAGATCTGAAACCGGCCCTGCCGGTCGTCCTCGACCTGACCGGCCGGCTCGTCGTCGCCGTCGGGGGCGGCCCGGTGTCCGCGCGGCGCGTCCGGGCCTTCCTCGACGAAGGCGCGGTCGTGCGCGTCGTCGCCCCCTGGCTGTGCGAGGACCTGCGCGACCTGGCCGTGGCCGGCCGGGTCGAGTGGCTCGAGCGTGACTACGCCGGGCCCGCCGACCTCGACGGTGCGTGGTTCGCCCACACCGCGACGGGCAAGCCGTCCGTCGACCGCGAGGTCGCCGCGGACGCCGAGGCGCTCCGCGTCTGGTGCGTCGACGCCACCGAGGCCGCCGGCACCACGGCGAGTGTCACCGCCCGCGCCGACGTGACGACCCCCGACGGCCGGGTCACCGTGGCCACGTATGCCGCGGGCGACCCCGGCCTCGCCGTGACGGTCCGCGACGGGGTCGAGCGGGCGCTCGTGTCGGGCACGCTCGACCTGCGCCGCACCCGCACGCACGGGCGTCGCGGCTGGGTGGCGCTCGTCGGTGGCGGCCCCGGCATCGACGGTCTGCTCACCGCCCGCGGCCACGAGCTGCTCGCCTCGGCCGACGTCGTCGTCGTCGACCGCCTCGCCCCCCGGTCGGTCGTCGACCGGCTGCCCGCCTCGGTCCGGGTCATCGACGTCGGCAAGACGCCCGGCCACCACCCGGTGCCCCAGTCGCGGATCAACGACATCCTCGTCGAGGAGGCGCAGCGGGGCCTCGGCGTCGTCCGGCTCAAGGGCGGTGACCCCTACGTGCTCGGTCGCGGAGGCGAGGAGCGCGACGCGTGCGAGGCACACGGCATACGCGTCGAGGTCGTGCCCGGCGTGACGAGCGCGGTGAGCGTGCCTGCGGCTGCAGGGATCCCGGTCACCCACCGTGGCGTCGCGAGAGGCTTCACGGTCGTCACGGGCCACGAGGACATCCCGGTGCTGCCGACCGGCGGCGACCACACGCTCGTGCTGCTCATGGGGGTGACGCAGCTGGCGCGCACGACCGAGCTGCTCGCCCTGCACGGCCGCTCGCCCGACTGCCCCGTCGCGGTGGTCGAGCGCGGCTTCGCCCCCGACCAGCGCACCACGGTCGGCACGGTCGCCACGATCGCCGACCTCGCGCGGGAGCGCGGCGTCAGAGCCCCGGCCGTCGTGGTCGTCGGCGACGTCGTGCGGCTGGGCCCCGACTGGCAGCAGCGCTGACCCGTCCCGCTCAGCAGCGCCCGTCCCGCTCAGCAGCGCCGGAGCGCTCCACCGCCCCTGAGCCGAACCACCGCCGCTGAGCCGAACCGCCGTCGTTGAGCGGGCTTGGCCCGCACGGCCACCGTCGGCTACTCTCGTGGAGACATACCCCCATGGGTATCAAGACGTGAGGAGAGACCACCATGTGCCGTGCCGCCACCTGCAAGACCTGTGGCAAGACGACGTGGGCCGGCTGCGGCCAGCACGTCGACCAGGTCATGCGCAACGTGCCCGCGGGCCAGCGCTGCCCCGGACACGCCCCGACGGAGCAGTCCTCGTCCGGCTCGGGCTCCGGCTTCCTCGGCCGCTTCTTCGGCCGCGGCTGACAGCTCGCCGGGCGTCAGCCGAGAGAGGCGACCTGCGCCTCGACGATCTCGGCGAGCTGGGGCCACCGGACCGCCTCGGCGCGACCGCCCAGGGCCCCCACGACGACGGTCTGCCCCGCCGCGCACCACAGGGTGAGCTGGCGGGCGTGCTCGCCGTCGAGGACGAAGGGCAGCTCGGCGGCCTCGACGTGGCCCGCGCCGGTCACGGGCGGCGGTGTCACCGTGCGCATCTCCCCGACATCCGACACCCCCTTGCTCTTCGGCATCGTCCGCGGCAGGGACCGCAGCTCGGTGACGGCTGCGCGCGCGTCCTCGGGTGACGCGAACGGGATGACCTGGAGGAAGAGGTCCGCGCGGCCGACCTCCTGGTAGCCGCGCAGGCTCGTGACCGAGCGCACCGCCCGGGCCCGGGTGATGGCCTCGCTCGTGCTCCCGCTCGCGCCCGTGCGGTAGGTCCGGCCGCCACGTGCCACCCACGGGCCTCCGGGCACGGCACCTGCCGGGAGGCAGACGTTGCGCGACCCGATCGACCTCAGCTGCGCCAGCATGACCCGTCCGATGTTCGTCACGCGGTCACGATATGCCGCGGAAGCCGCAACGTCCGGACGTGGGACGGGAGGGTGCGACAGGATGTCAGGGGCCGCAGCACGGAGCGCACGCGCCGGCGACCAGCCACCCGCCCGACCTGACGAGGACGACGATGCCCGAGACGCCACACCCCGAGAGTGCCCCCCGCCTCCCGGAGACCGAGGCCCGACGCCTCGATGACGCGGCGACCCGGCTCGTCGACGTCGCCGCCCACTCGCTCGACCCGGCGGGCGGCTTCGGCTGGCTCGACGACGCGGGACGGCTCACGCCGGGGCGCCCCGCCGAGACGTGGGTGACGTGCCGCATGACGCACACCTTCGCCCTGGCCCACCTGCACGGCGACGCCCGCGCCGCCGACCTCGTCGACCACGGCGTGCAGGCGCTGCGCACGACGCTGCACGACGACCGCCACGGTGGCTGGATGTCCGTCGCCGGCCGGCCGGACGGCGGCAAGGAGGCGTATGCGCACGCGTTCGTCGTCCTGGCCGCGGCCTCCGCCACGGGGACGGGCCACCCCGACGGACGGGCGTTGCTCGACGACGCGCTCGGCGTCATGGTCGACCACTTCTGGGACGAGGACGAGGGCCTCGTCGTCGACCAGTGGGACGCGTCGTGGACCCGGCTCGACCCCTACCGCGGCGTCAACGCCAACATGCACACGGTGGAGTCGTTCCTCGCCGCGGCGGACGCGACGGGCGATCGCGTCTGGCTCGACCGCGCGACACGGGTGCTGACCCGCGTCGTCGACGGCTTCGCGCGGTCGCACGACTGGCGCCTGCCCGAGCACTTCGACGAGCAGTGGCGGCCCATGCTCGACCACAACGTCGACAACCCGGGGCACCCGTTCCAGCCGTACGGCGTGACGATCGGCCACCTCATCGAGTGGTCGCGCCTGTCGCTGCACGTCGCGACGGCGCTCGGCGACGCGGCGCCGGCCTGGCTGCCCGGGGCGGCGCGCGACCTCTACGCGGCCGGCGTGCAGCGCGGCTGGGACGTCGACGGCGCCCCCGGCTTCGTCTACACGACCGACTTCCACGACCGTCCGGTCGTGCGCGAGCGCATGCACTGGGTCGTCGCCGAGGCGATCGCGGCCGCCTGGACGCTGCACCGGGCGACGGGTGAGGCCGCCTACGCCGAGGACTACGACCGCTGGTGGGCGTATGCCGTCCGCCACCTCGTCGACGCCCGTGACGGTTCGTGGGTCCACGAGCTCGACGCGCACAACGAGCCGTCGAGCGTCGTGTGGTCCGGCCGGCCCGACGTCTACCACGCCTACGAGGCCACGGTGCTGCCGCTGATGCCGGAGGCGGCGAGCTTCATCGGGGCGGCGCGCGGCGGCTGGTGAGGTCGGGTACGCACCGGGTGCACGACTCCACCGAGCCCGAGAACCGCTGAAAGGCAGTCATGCACGACGAGATCCCCCTGACCGTGGGGCGCGTGACGCGCGTCCTGCACGAGCGTCTCCTCCCGGCCGTGCACTCCGAGTCGGTGCCGCTCACCGTGGAGTGGCACGAGCTGCCCGGCGAGCCGATCGCACCCGCGGAGGGTCTGCGGCTCGACTTCACGCCCTACGAGGCGGGCACGCCGTGGGGTGCGGCGTGGGGCACGACGTGGTTCCGGCTCACCGGTCGCGTGCCGGCGGAGTGGGCCGGCCGGCGCGTCGAGGTGGTGGCCGACCTCGGCTTCGACCGCGACATGACCGGCTTCCAGTGCGAGGGCCTCGTCCACCGTGCCGACGGCACCCCGGTGAAGTCGCTCAACCCCCGCAACCAGTGGGTGCTCGTCGCCGACGAGGCCGAGGCGGGGCAGGCCGTCGAGCTCTACGTCGAGGCGGCCTCGAACCCGATCCTCGTCGAGGGCCACCCGTTCCGGCCCACGAGCGAGGGCGACATCGTCACGAGCTCGTCCCGGCGGCTCTACACGACGGGCCGGCTCGACCTCGCCGTCTTCGAGCCGGAGGTCTTCGAGCTGGCGCTCGACGTCGAGGTGCTGCTCGAGCTGCAGGCCGAGCTCCCCGCCGGTCCGCGCCGCATGCAGGTGCTCCAGGCCCTCGACGACGCCATGGACCGCATCGACCTGCAGCACATCGCGGAGACGGCTGCCGACGCCCGCGCGGCGCTCGCCGACGTGCTCGCCCGCCCGGCCGAGGCGAGCGCGCACGAGATCTCGGCGGTCGGCCACGCCCACATCGACTCGGCCTGGCTGTGGCCGGTGCGCGAGACGATCCGCAAGGTCGCCCGCACCACCTCATCCATGACGACCCTCATCGACGAGACCGACGACTTCGTCTACGGCATGTCGAGCGCGCAGCAGTACGCCTGGCTCGAGGAGCACCGGCCCGAGGTGTGGGAGCGGGTCAAGGCCGCGGTCGAGGCAGGCCGGTTCCTCCCGCTCGGCGGCATGTGGGTCGAGAGCGACACCGTCATGCCGTCCGGTGAGTCCCTGGTGCGCCAGTTCCTCTACGGCCAGCGCTTCTTCGAGACCGAGCTCGGCGTCCGGTGCCACGGGGTCTGGCTGCCCGACAGCTTCGGCTACTCGCCGGCGCTGCCGCAGCTGATGCGCCGGGCGGGCTTCGACTGGTTCTTCACGCAGAAGATCTCGTGGAACCAGGTCAACACGTTCCCGCACCACACCTTCCTCTGGGAGGGCATCGACGGCTCCCGGGTGCTCAGCCACTTCCCGCCGATGGACACCTACAACTCCCAGCTCTCGGGTGCGGAGGTGGCGAGGGCCTCACGCCGGTTCCGCGAGAGCCGCGTCGCGACCGGCTCCATCGCGCCCGTCGGGTACGGCGACGGTGGCGGCGGCACGACCCGCGAGATGACGGGCAGGGCGCGCCGGCTCGCCGACCTCGAGGGCAGCGCCACGGTGCGCTGGGAGCACCCCGATGCCTTCTTCGACCGGGCTCGGGAGCAGCTCCGGCCGGCCCCGGTGTGGGTCGGTGAGCTCTACCTCGAGCTGCACCGTGCGACGCTGACCTCGCAGCACCGGACCAAGCAGGGCAACCGGCGCACCGAGCACCTCCTCGTCGAGGCGGAGCTGTGGGCGGCCACGGCCGCTGTCAGGGCGGGGACGGCATACCCCCACGACGAGCTCGACGCGCTGTGGAAGCAGGTGCTGCTCCAGCAGTTCCACGACATCCTGCCGGGCACCTCGATCGCGTGGGTGCACCGCGAGGCCGTCGAGCAGTACGCCCGCGTCACCGAGGCCGCCGAGGCCCTCGTGGCGCGCTCGCTCGCCGCGCTCGTCGGCGACGGCGACCTGGCCGTCGAGGCCAGTGCCGCCCCCTTCGAGCGTGCGGGCGTGCCGGCAGGAGGAGCGGTCGTGCGCGTGGCCGCCACGACGCCGAGGACGTATGCCGTGTCCCTGGCCGAGCGCGACGGCGGCTGGGTGCTCGACAACGGCGTCGTCACGGTCACCGTCTCGGACGAGGGCCTCATCACGTCGGCCGTCGACGCGGCGACGGGCCGTGACGCCATCGCACCGGGGCGCGAGGGCAACCTGCTCCAGCTCCACCAGGACCTGCCGAACATGTGGGACGCCTGGGACGTCGACCGCCACTACCGCAACCGCGTGACCGACGTGCGCGACGTCAGCAGCCTGTCGGCGTCCGTCGACGACGACGGTGTGGCGCGGGTGGTCGTCGAGCGGCGCATCTCAGCGGAATCGACCGTGCGACAGACGCTTTCGCTCGCTCCGGGTGCCCGTCTGCTCGAGATCGACCAGGAGACCGACTGGCACGAGACGGAGAAGTTCCTCAAGGTCTCGTTCCCACTCGACGTCCGCGCCGAGCACGTGGCCGCCGAGACGCAGTTCGGCTTCCACCGCCGCGTCACGCACACCAACACGAGCTGGGAGGCGGCGAAGTTCGAGGCGTCGATGCACCGCTACCTGCTCGCCGAGGAGCGGGGCTTCGGCGTCGCGCTCGTCAACGACTCGATCTACGGTCACGACGTCACGCGGGACGTCTCCGGTGACGACGTCGTCACGACGCTGCGCCTGTCGCTGCTGCGCGCGCCGCGCTTCCCCGACCCCGCGACCGACCAGGGCGTGCAGACCCACCGCTACGGGCTCGTCGTCGGGGCCGACACCGAGGTCGCCACGCGCGAGGGAGCCCTCCTGGGCACCCCGGCGCGCGTCGTCACCGGGGGCCACGGCGTCGAGCCCCTCGTCACGGCGGCCGGAGAGGGCATCGTCGTCTCCAGCGTCAAGGAGGCGGCGGACCGCTCGGGCGACCTCGTCGTCCGCGTCTACGAGGCACTCGGTGGTCGGGCTCGCGGGTCGCTGCGCGTCGACCTGCCCGTCGCCTCCGTCGCGACGACCTCACTCCTCGAGGAGCCGCTCGCCGACGGCGCCGTCGCCCTCGTCGACGGAGCCGTGCCGCTCGAGCTCGGGCCCTTCGAGGTGCGCACGCTGCGGCTCGTCCGCGCCTGACCACGCCCGACCGCGCCCGACCGCGCCATCGGGCCACGCCGGGTCGCGCAGCCGTCGCTCCGTCAGCCGACGGCGGCGAGCACCCGGTCGATACGCGGCAGCGTCACGGGGTCGTCGGGGATCTCGAGGAACCACCGGGCGAGTCGCTCGCGCTCCGACTCACTGCTGGCCCCGACCCAGCGCGAGCACGCGAGCTGGCCGATGTGGGCCTGCTCGGCCACGAGCATCGTGAAGTGCCCGCGACGGGTGACGCGTCCCGGACCACCGGCGTCGCGGTATGCCGTGTGGATCCGCCGCGCCCGCGCCGAGTCGTCGTCGCCGAACTCGAAGAGCACCATGGCCAGCTCCTGGCTCGGGTCGGCCGGTCCGAGGTTCTCGAAGTCGACGACGCACACCCGTCCGTCCGCCGTGGCGAGGACGTTGTCGGCCCACAGGTCGCGGTGGCAGACGATGGTCGACTCGTGCGGCTCGATGACCGACTCGACGGCGACGAGCTCGTCGACGAGCGCGCCGAGCTGACCGGCGAAGGGGGCCTGCTCGTCGAGCACCCGCTGGTGCAGGTCGCGCCACCGCTGCTCGCCGAAGCCCGTGGCGAACCAGTTGTCGACCGGCTCGTCGGTCGCCGGCGCAGCCCGGTGCAGGGCCGCGAGGGTGACCCCGACGGCAGCCGGGTCGAGCCGGCGGGTCCGGCCGCGCAGGTCGACCCACTCGAAGACCCGGACGGCGGTGTCCGCGACCGTGGTCGCGACGGCACCCGAGGTGGTCCGGACGACTCCCGGCGTGACGACGCCCTCGGTCCGGGCGGCCTCGACGAGGTCGGCGTCCCGCGACACGTCGTCGAGGTCCGGGGTGGCGAACCACTCCTTGACCGCGTGGCTGCCCTGCCCGGTGTCGAGCCGCCACACCTGACCGAGCTGGCCGCGCGCCACCGGACCGGTCAGGACGGCCGTCCCGCCCAGACCGTAGGCGTCGGCGACCTCCTGCGCGTCCCCCGGGGCCAGCACCGGATGCCGTCCGGTCTCAGGAGTGCCGGTTCACGGCAGCAGGCGCCAGACGGCGACGCCCACCGTGACGACGGCGAGGACGAGGGAGGCCCACCCGAGCGGGGAGCGCCCGGCCCGGCCGCGGCCGAGGAGGAGCAGCAGGGCGGCGAGCACCGACAGCACCGCCGCGAGGACGGTCTCCTCGGCGCCGAGGTCGATGGTCCGGATGAGGATCGTGTCGGTGAGGCCGTGGCGGGTGAGGTAGCCGAGCACCCGGATGAGGAAGAAGGCCCACCAGCCGACGGTGATCCAGAAGAGCGCGACGCCGATCTGGCCGAGCAGCGGGTCGATCGGCTCCTCGTCGACCCACTCCCCGTGGAGACCTGCGCCGGGCTGCGCGGTGCCCGTGGACGTGGCGGGGCTCCCCGGCCAGACCGGCTGCCCGGCATACGGGTTCGGCGGCACGGGCAGCTCGCGGGTCGGGTCGAAGAGCGGGAGCGCCTGCGTCCGCGCGGCCGGAGCAGTGGCCAAGGCGGCCGTCTGGGGCGCCGCGGGGACTCCCTCGCCGCGCGGCGTGCTGGGGATGGGCACGGTGAACTGCTGCTCCGGTGCGGCCGACCCGCTGGACCCGCCCGCCGCGGGGGTGTCGCTCATGGCGACAACGTACCTCGCGGCACGCGGCACGCGGCCCGAGGTTGATGCTGCCCCGGCGAGGATTTTCCGGAAGGGTGTCGTATCAGGGCGGGCCCGTTCGTGGAACCAGTGTGAGGAGGCCGCACCGGCCGCCCGCGCGAGGGCCGGACCGGCCACGCCCAGGACCAGGAGGAGACGAGCATGACCGAGTACCTGATCACCTTCAACGACGAGTGGGTGCAGGAGCACACCCAGGACGAGATCGGCGCCAAGGCCGCAGCGGCGCGGGTCGTCCTCGAGGAGATGCAGGCCCAGGACGTCCTGATCTTCACCAACGGCGGCCTCGACCGCGAGACCGCGATCTGCAGCGTCGTGGCGGTCGACGGCGAGCCGGTCTTCACCGACGGGCCCTACGTCGAGACCAAGGAGCACCTCGGCGGGTTCTGCGTCGTCGAGGTCGCGGACGACGAGGCGGCGCGCTACTGGGCGGCGCGCCTCGCGACCGCGCTCGACTGGCCGCAGGAGGTCCACCGGTTCCGGGGGCCGGGGCACGAGCGCCGCCGCCGCCGTTCCGCCGAGGCCACCGCGTCCGGCTCCGGTTCGGTGTGACCGCGATGCCGCGCTACCTGCTCTCCGTCTTCGGGCCCGCCGACCCCACCGAGTTCGGCACCTACCCCTCGCGCGAGGAGATGCTCGACGCGTTCGCCGCGACCGGGGCCTTCAACGACCGGCTGCGGGACGAGGGGCGCCTCGTCTTCGCCGACGGCCTCGAGCCGGCCTCGACGGCCACGACCGTCGACGGGCAGGCCGAGCGCCCGACCTTCACCGACGGCCCCTACCTCGAGACGAAGGAGCACCTCGGTGGCTTCTGGGTCATCGAGGCGGCCGACCTCGACGAGGCCCTGGCGCTCGCGGCCGAGGGCTCCAGGGCGTGCCGCGGCACGGTCGAGGTGCGGCCGTTCCGCACCGAGGAGTCCGTGCGCGCCCTGACGGAGGACTGAGCCGCACGTGCACGCCGCCGGCGTCGAGGAGGCGATCACCAGGGTCCACCGTGAGGAGTGGGCCCGGGTGGTCGCCGCCCTCGCCCGGCGCTTCGCCGACCTCGACGTCGCCGAGGAGGCCGCCGCCGAGGCGTTCGCCGCGGCCGCCGAGCGCTGGCCGCGTGACGGCGTGCCGCCCAACCCCGGCGGGTGGATCACCACCACCGCCACCCGCAAGGCGATCGACCGGTTCCGTCGCGAGTCCCAGCGCGACGCCAGGCACCAGGCGGCCCTCATGATCCAGGACGACACCCCGGCCGAGGTCCTCGGTCCGGTCGAGGACGACCGGCTGCGCCTCGTCTTCACCTGCTGCCACCCGGCCCTGTCGATGGAGGCTCGCGTCGCCCTGACGCTGCGCCTCCTCGGTGGGCTCACGGTCGGCGAGATCGCCCGCGCCTTCTTCGTCCAGGAGTCGACGATGGCGCAGCGGATCACCCGGGCGAAGGCCAAGATCGCCGCGGCGCACATCCCCTACCGCGTCCCGTCCGCGGCCGACCTGCGTGAGCGGGTGACCGGCGTGCTTGCCGTCGTCTACCTCGTCTTCAACGAGGGCTACCTCGCCGGGGAGGGTGACGACGCCGTGCGGGTCGACCTGACCGACGAGGCGATCCGTCTCGGCCGCCTGCTCCGGAGTCTGCTCCCGGACGACGGGGAGGTCACCGGCCTGCTCGCCCTGATGCTCCTGACCGACGCCCGCCGCGCTGCCCGCGTCTCGCGCACGGGCGAGCTCGTCACCCTCGAGGAGCAGGACCGGAGCGCCTGGGACCGTGCCCTCGTCGCCGAGGGCCGCGCGCTCGTCGACGAGCGGCTGCGGGTCGTCGCGGCCGGCGGCGAGCGCCCGGGCCGCTACCAGCTGCTGGCCGCCGTCAACGTCGTGCACACCGATGCCCCGTCGGCCCGCGACACCGACTGGTCCCGGGTCGTCGCCCTCTACGACGCGCTGCTGCGCCTCGACCCGTCACCCGTGGTGCGGCTCAACCGGGCCGTCGCGCTCGCCGAGCTCGACGGTCCCCTCGTCGGTCTGGCCGAGGTCGACCGCCTCGGCGACGTCCTCGGGGGCTACCACGCCCTGCACGTCGCCCGGGCCGACCTGCTGCGTCGGCTCGGTCGCAGCGCCGAGGCGCGGACGGCATACGACCGCGCCATCGAGCTGACCGGCAACCCGGCGGAGCGGGCCCACCTCGCCCGGCGGCGCGACCAGCTCGTCAGCGCAGGTCCTCCGACAGGGCCACGATGACGCCCTGGGGTGCGCGGACGTAGCAGAGCCGGTAGACGTCCTCGTAGCGCACGACCTCACCGACGAGCTCGCCCCCGTGGGCCCGCGCCGCCTCGACGGCGGCGTCGACGTCGTCGACCTCGAACATGACGCTCCGCAGCCCGAACGTGTTGCTCGGCGCCGGCTGCGGCCCCTCGGCCACCGCCGCCGGGGAGTGGAACTTCGTCAGCTCGAGCCGGCCGTGGCCGTCGCGCGTGCGCATCATCGCGATCTCGACCCGGACGCCGTCGAGGTGGTTGATCCGGTCGACCCACGTGCCCTCGACGGGCGTCTCGCCCTCGAGCTCGAGGCCGAGCGCGGTGAAGAAGGCCTTGGCCGAGGCGAGATCGTCGACGACGACGCTGACGTGGTGCATGCTCCGGATGCTCATCGGGTGTCTCCTTCGGTCGGTGGCGACGAGGGGGCCGCGGCGGTCACGTCGTCGTCGGCCCAGCGTGCCCCTTCTCGGGGTCGAGGTGGGCGCGGCGGCCTTCCCGGTCGAAGACGACGATGATCTCGAGCGGACCGTCCAGCGCGGTGAGCGCGTGGGGCACCATCGTCGAGAACTGCGCCGACTGACCCTCCTCGACGACGAGCACCCGTTCGCCGAGCTGGAGCCGGGCGGTGCCCGACAGCACGGTGAACCACTCGTGCCCGGGGTGCACCCCGGGTCGGGCTGCCGGGCGTCTGGCGGTGATGCGCATCTTCGCGACCACGAGTCCGTTCGGCTCGTCCTCGCGGGTGAGCAGCCAGGTCGTGTGGCCGTGGGCGGCGTTGCGCCGTGGGTGGATGACGACGTCCTCGTCGCTCGTCAGCTCGACGAGCTCGTCGATGCTCGTGCCGAGCGCGCGGGCGATGGGGCTCAGCTGGTCGATGGCGATCCGCCGGTGACCGGTCTCGATCCGGCTGAGGGTCGACGCGCTGAGACCGCAGCGCCCGGCGAGGGCGTCGAGGGACCAGCCGCGCGCCAGGCGCAGCCCGCGAATGCGGGCGCGGATCACGGTCTCGAGGTCGATGTCTTGCGTCATCGGCAAGATCGTATGCCGTGTGCGCACGACCTTCGTAGCGTGGCCGTCATGGCGCAGCTCCCTTCCCACGACCGGCAGCACTCCGAACCCGCGACGACCCACGGCCACGGGCATGGCCACGGCCACGGCCACGGCCACAGCCACGGGCACGGGCACGGGCACGTTGGTGGACTCGACGTCCACGACGCGGGTGCCGGCGGTGACGACCTGCTCGACCTCGACGGCCAGGTGCTCGAGACGTCCTGGGGCGAGGCGCTCGACCGTGTCGTGGCCGTCTTGGGCGGCGTCGGGGTCAGCGGCGCGGTCAGCGGCGGGGTCAGCGGCGGTCCGATCCGGGTCGTCGACCTCGGGGCCGGCACCGGCACCGGCACGGTCGGCCTGGCGCGGAGGATCCCGGCGGCGCACGTCGTGGCCGTCGACGTCGTCGAACGCTCGCTGTCGCGCCTGGCCGCCAAGGCGCAGACCGCCGGAGTCGGGGACCGGGTGAGCACGCTGGTGGCCGACCTCGACGACGGCTGGCCCGATCTCGGCCCCGTCGACCTCACGTGGGCCTCGATGTCGCTGCACCACCTCGCCGACCCCGTGCGCTCGCTGTCCGAGCTGCGGCGCATCACCGCGCCGGGTGGGCTCGTCGCGGTCTCGGAGTTCGACGAGCCGGTGCGTTTCCTGCCCGACGACCTCGGGGTCGGCCGACCCGGCTTCGAGGACCGGGCGATGGCCGCGCTCTCCGCGGTGCACGCCGACGCGGTGCCGCACCTCGGGGCAGCCTGGGCCGACGTGCTCGCCGCCGCCGGCTGGACCGTCGTCGACGGGCACGAGGTCGTCATCGACGAGCGTTCGCCCGAGCACCCGCTCGCGGGCCGCTACGCCCGGGCGCGGTTCGAACGGCTCGCCCAGGGTATCGACGGAGGCCTCGACCCCGAGGACGCACAGACCCTGGCCGCGCTGCTCGACGACGACGGTCCGCACGCGCTGCTGAGCCGCACCGACCTCCACCTGCGCGGCATACGCTCCCTCACCGTCGCGCGGGCCTGACCGAAGGCGCCCGACCGCCGGGGCGGTGGGACGGCCCGGCTAGGAGACGACCGGGGTGACGCGAGGCCGGACGCGCACCACGGCGCGGGTCAGGCGCGGGACCGCCACGGGCAGCCGCTCCTCGGCCGCGACGACGATGGCGTCCGCGGCGGCGAGGCTGAGGTCGGCGCCGACCTCGACGACGGCCTCGCCGTGGATCTCGTGGCCGACCCAGCGCAGCCGCACGTCGTCGACGGCGACGACCCCGGGCACCACCGCGAGCGCGGCCTCCGCGGCCTCGACGAGGTCGGGCTCGATGCCGTCCATGAGTCGGCGGAAGACGTCCCGGGTGGCAGTGCGCAGCACGAGCAGGATCGCGACGGTGATGAGCAGCCCCACGACGGGGTCCGCCCAGGTCCAGCCGAGCGCGACGCCGCCCGCGCCGACGAGGACGGCGAGCGAGGTGAGCCCGTCGGTGCGCGCGTGGTGACCGTCGGCGACGAGGGCCGCCGACCCGATGGCGCGGCCCTCGCGGATGCGGAAGACCGCGACGGCCTCGTTGCCGAGGAACCCGACGAAACCCGCGACGGCCACCCAGGCGAGGTGGTGCACCGGTGTCGGGGCGAGGAGCCGGTCGACGGCCTGCCAGGCGGCGACCACCGCGGAGAGCGCGATCATGGCGAGCACGAAGAGCCCGGCGAGGTCCTCGGCGCGACTGTAGCCGTGCGTGTAGCGGCGGTTCGTGGCGCGACGTCCGATGACGAAGGCGATCCACAGCGGGATGGCCGTCAGCGCGTCGGAGAAGTTGTGGATCGTGTCGGCCAGCAGCGCCACCGAGCCCGAGGCCACGACGACGAGCAGCTGCAGCACGGCCGTCGCACCGAGCCCGACGAGGCTGATCCGCACGGCGCGGATGCCGCGGGCGCTCGACTCGAGGGCGGCGTCCAGCGAGTCGGCGACCTCGTGCGAGTGCGGCGTGACCGCGTGGCGCACCCGGGCCCACCGGCCGGAGCCGTGGTCGTGCGGATGGTCATGGTCGTGCGCGTGGTCGTGCGCGTGGTCGTGCGCGTGGTCGTGCGCGTGGTCGTGCGCGTGGTCGTCCGGTGGGTCGGCGAGACCGTGGTGGTGGGGGACGGCCCGCTGGGCGGTCGCGTCGGATGCCGAGACCGGGCCGTGGGGTGAGGACATGGGTCGAGACTATCTGCACACCTGCGAAGGTACGAAGTCACGTAGGCTTGCGGCATGCACGACGGACTCCCGGACCTGTCCATGCCCGACGACGAGCAGACGCACCTGGCCGCCGAGACCTTCCGCATGCTCGCCGACCCGACCCGGATCAAGCTCCTCTGGGCCCTGCTGCAGGGCGAGTCGTCGGTGACCTGCCTCGCCGACCTCGCCGGCGTCAGTCCCACCTCGGTGAGCCAGCACCTGGCCAAGCTCCGCCTCGCCGGCCTCGTGCGCGGGCGCCGCGAGGGGACCTTCATCTACTACACCGCGGCCGACACCCACGTGCACGCCCTCCTGGCCGAGGCGCTCTTCCACGCCGACCACACCGACCGCGACCTCGGCACCGAGGCCGACCACGAGCACCGGTTGCCGGCCGTCCGGTCCGGCGACGTCAGCCCGAGCGCCTGAACCGGCGACGCCGACGACGGCATACGACGGGTGGGCCGGGCGCGGCTCGGCCGACCGTCATCCGACGGGGTCAGCCAGTCGCCAGCCCTCGGCGACGACCTCGTCGACCGCGGCCACGGCCGCGGCGAGGCGCTCCTCGTGAGTGCCACGCACCTCGACCCACCCCACGTCGCGGGTCGCCAGCTCCTCGCGCAGGCGGCGCCGTCCCCCGCGTGGGTCGTCCTCGGCGCCGTTATCCAGGTCCGGTGCACCAGGGGCTTCGTCCGCGATGAGGACGTAGAGCGCGGGCGCTCGACGCTGCGCGGCACGTCGGAGCTCCGTCGGGGACGGCCGTGGCCCGGGGTGCGCCAGCCACGGGGCCGACGTCAGCACGTCGGTCTCGCAGAGGACGAGGGGCCGGGGTGCCGCGGCTGCTGCGGCGTCCTCGAGCGCCGCCTGCTGACGGGCAACGAGGTCGAGCTCCGCCGCGTGCCAGGGGTCGGCCGGGCCTCCGGGTCGCTGCTCGATCCACTCGCGCCGGAGGTCGGGAACCACCGTCGTCCCGTAGTGGGCGCCGAGCGCCTCGGCCAGGGGCGTGGCACCTGCCGGCCGCGTGCCGACGACGACGATCCGCTTCGCGAACCAGGCGCGCACCGGTGTGGGCAGCGCCCACCACGACCCGGCGACGTCGGCACGGACGGCGGTGCCGGAGATGGGCGTCGAGGCTCGTCCCGGGTCGACTTGCACCCAGGTGGCGCCGAGCCGGCGGGCCAGCTCCTCGCCGTAGGCGTCACTGGTGAAGACCGCGTCGACCGGACCGTCGAGGTGGGAGCCGATGATCTCGAGGTGCAGGTCCCAGACGGCGGGAGAGTCGAAGTCCACCTCGTGGTCGTCCGGCGCCGCGACCACCCGTGCCGTCGGGTGCTCGGCCTGCACCCAGCCGACCCGCACGTCGACGGGGATCGACTCGACGCTGTGGGCCATGACCTCCACGGTGACCCGGTCGCACGAGCTCGTGGCCGCCCTCACGAGCGCCTGGTGCCCGGCATGGAACGGGTAGAACTTGCCGATCACGAGCCCGTGCCCGTGCCGCGCGCTCGACGCCTCGGTCCGGTCCATGACGCGCAAGGTACAACGCGGGAGGGGCGGAAGGGGCCGGGACGACGAGGTCGGGCGGTCACGAGCCTCAGGCGGGGAAGCCGGGAGCGGGCTCGTGACCGCCCGACGTTCGAGCGACCGGTCGTGAAGGTGTCAGGCGAAGGGGATGAGGGCCACCGGAGCCGATGTCGGCTGGTCGGAGCCGCCGGGCGGCTCGACCGTGACGCCGGCAGCCTTGGAGTGCGTGGCGTCCCCGGCGAGCACGACGACCTGGTCGCCACCGGCCGGCATGAGACCGGCCGAGGCCATGTGCCCGGTCGCGTCCTCGAGCCAGAGCTGGAAGACCTTGCCGGACGGCGGCTGGGACATGCCCGACGTGATGAGCACGGCCTTCTGCAGCGACGTGGAACGCACGACGGTCGCCGTCGAGCCGTCCTGCAGCCGCTTGCCGAAACGCATGGCGTCGGGGGCCGCGAGCACCTGGTCGGCGATCGCCTGCTGCGGGTCCTTCTCGACCTGGCGCCACACGGTGAACCCGCCGATGGCGAGCACTGCCACGGTGGCGGCCGCGACGACGAGCCTCCAGCCGCGGGCAAACCCGCGGGCGGAGCGGGACCGGCGCCGGTCGGCGAGCTCGTCGCCACGCTCGACGCGCGGTTCGGCGGCCGCCGGGGCCGGGAGCGACGGGGTCGGAGCCGGGGCGGTGGCCGGTGGGGTGGACGTGACGCCCTCGTCGGCCGGCTGCTCCTGCGGAGCGGCCAGCGGCGGCAGGGGACGCACGGTCGCGATCTCGGCGAGCACCTTGGCCCGCAGCGAGGCCGGCGGACCGACCTCGGTGAGAACCGACAGCTCGTTCGCCGCGGCGACGAGGCTCTGGACCTCGGCCTGGCAGACCGGGCAGCCGGCCAGGTGGCGCTCGAACCGCGCCCGCTCGATCTCGTCGAGGGCGTCGACGGCATACGCGCCGGAGAGCGCGTGGATGTCCTCGCTCACAGGGTCACCCCCAACGTGTCTCGTAGTCTGATGAGTCCATCTCGGATGCGTGTCTTGGCGGTCCCGAGCGGTAGGTCGAGCATGGTCGCTACCTCCGTGTGCGTGTATCCCGAGAGGTAGGCCAGCTCCAACGCCTGCCGTTGGACCGGGGTGAGCGTCTCCAACGCCCGATGAACCCGCTCCGCATCGAGCCGTTCGACGACGGCCTCCGCAGTCGAGTCGTGGGTGACGTCCTGGTTGCTGGCGCCATAGCCCTCGTCGCGGTTGCGGGCCGCCTCCGCCGACCGGACCCGGTCGACGGCCTTGCGGTGGGCGATCGTGAGCATCCACGACATCGCCGCACCCTTGCTCGGATCGAAGCGGGCGCTGTGCCGCCAGATCTCGAGGAAGACCTCCTGGGTGACCTCCTCGGACTGTGCGGGGTCGCGCACGACCCGACGGACGAGACCGAAGAGCCGGGAGGAGACCGCGTCGTAGAGATCTGCGAACGCCGTCTCGTCCCCGGTCGCCGCTCGGTGGAGCAGCTGCTCCAGCTGGACTGGGCGGGCGGGCCCCTCCGGCGACTCATCGCCGGAGGGGACCACCGAGAACCGTGACATGGGGTCCATTGTGTCGCCCGTCGTCGCTTTCTGCGTCAGCCTGGTCGGCAGACGATCAGGGCATCAGCACGCCGTCGATGATGTAGACCGTGGCGTTGGCCGTCGGGACGTTGCCGCAGATGATCTTCGCGTCGGCCTTGCCGACGGTGAAGTTCTGGCCCGAGCCCTTGACGGTGATGGTCGTGCCGGCGAGCGTCTTGTGGTCGCCCGCGAGCTGGTCCGGCGACAGCTTGCCGGCCACGACGTGGTTGGTGAGGATCTTGGTGAGGGTCGGCTTGTCGGCCAGGACCTTCTTGAGGTCGGCGGCCGGGATCTTGGCGAACGCGTCGTTGACGGGCGCGAAGACCGTGATCTCGGGGGCCGAGTTCAGGGTGTCGACGAGGCCGGCCTGCTTGACGGCGGTGACGAGGGTCGAGAGCAGCGGGTTGTTGCTCGCGGCGGTCGCGACCGGGTCGGTGGCCATGCCGTTGAACGAGCCCTTGCCGTCCTTCGGCACGGCCGCACAGCCCTCACCGAAGACGGCCGAGGAGGCGTCCATCGAGGTGGACGAGGACATCGTGTCGGACGGCGTGCTCGTCATCGAGTCCGAGGACGTGGCGGCAGGGGTGCTGCCGGCGCCTGCGGAGGCGGTGTTGTCGCTCGAGCTGCCACAGGCCGCGAGGCTCAGGGGCAGGGCGATGGCGAGGGCGACGAGGCCGGTACGGGTCTTCATGCTCTTCATGTCATTCACTCCTTGTGAGGGGGGCGTCTCTTGGTGCACGGTCATGAGGGGTTCGGGGCCGCTGTGGCTCCGGATTGCTTGTCGGGCAAGTTTTTTCGCGGAGTTCTGGCCGTAGGCGTTCACGCGACGGTCACCACCACCTCCTGGATGCCGCTCGACCCGCTGGGGAACGGCGTGGCTCGCGCAGTGATCTGCGCCTGACCCTTGAGGTCGGTCGCACGCACCGAGATCCGGTGCAGTCCGGGCTTGGCGTCCCACGGGAGGTACCACTGGCGCCAGTAGTCGATGCCGACGTCGGGCCCGAGCTTGGTCTCCTGCCAGGCGCCGTCATCGATCTTGACCTCGACCTTGCCGACGCCGCGGTGCTGGGCCCAGGCGACGCCGCCGATGGCGGTCATGCCGGCCTGGATCGTCGACAGCGGTGCCGGGGTGTCGATGCGGGCGCTCGTCTTGATGGGGGCGTCGGTCGCCCACTGCCGCTTGGTCCAGTAGGACTGGTCCGCGGCATACGTCGTCAGGGTGAGCTTGGTCAGCCACTTCGTCGCTCCGACGAAGCCGTAGAGGCCGGGTGTGATGAGGCGGGCCGGGAAGCCATGGGTGTCGGTGAGCTGCGCACCGTTCATGCCGATGGCGATCATCGCGTCGCGTCCGTCGCGCACGACCCCGAGCGGGGTGCTGATGGTGAAGCCGTCGACGGCGGTGCTCAGCACCTGGTCGGGGTTGCCCTTGATGCCGGCCTTGTCGAGGACGTCGGTCAGGCGCACCCCGAGCCAGCGGGCGGCGCCGATGTAGCCGCCGCCGACCTCGTTGGAGACGCAGGTCATGGTGATGTCGCGCTCGATGAGCGGCATGGCGGCCAGCTCGGCGAAGGTCAGGGTGAAGGGCTTGTCGACCATGCCCCCGACCTCGAGGGTCCAGCTGTCGACGTCGACCTTGGGCACGGTGAGGTTGGTGTCGACGCGGTAGAACTTCTCGGTCGGGGTGCGCAGGGGCGAGATGCCCGAGACCTTCGTCTCGAGCCCGGTCGGCAGGGCCTTGGCCTTGTCGGCGGCGGCGGGCAGCACGACCTTCTTGATCGTCTGGGCCCCGCTGCGCAGCTGGCCGCCGACGGCGGCGAGCACCGAGACGGCGGTGACGCCGAGGGCGGCCCCGAGGAAGCGACGGCGGCCGGTGACGCTGCCCTCGCCCTTCCGCGGTTCTGCGTCGGTGTCGGAGCTCGAGTCGGCCTCGTGGCCGGCGCGCGCGCCGGCTGAGGTGGCGGCTGAGGTGGCGGCCAGGCGGGCCAGCCACACGAGGGTGGCGACGCCGGCGGCCATCGCGGCGAGCGAGGGCAGCGCGTCGAGCGGGCGGGCCGCGGGCCGCAGCAGCGCGGCGGCGCCGGCCAGCCCGGTGAGCAGCACGATGAAGCCGACGGCCACGGGCAGTCGGCGTCGAGCGAGCAGGCCGGCCACCGCGGCGAGGACGAGCGTCACGACGAGCACCGACCCCTGGAGGATCAGCTTGTCGTTGGTGCCAAAGGTCGCGATCGCCCACTCCTTGACAGGGGTGGGGGTCAGGTCGATCACGGTCGACCCGATGGCGAGCACCGGCGACGATGCTGGAGCGAGGAAGCCCGCGACGAGGTGACCGGCAGCGATCCCGGCAACCGCGGCGAGGATCCCGCTGAGGGCAAGTCGTAGGCGCATCATGGGAGGTGCTTCGACGCCGACGGCCCGGACGGATTGTCCGGAACGCGCGAGGGACGTGCCGACGGGGTGCGGTTCGCGTGCCGGCGAGGTGCGGGAAGAGCGCCGGCACTGCGGGTGTTGACCGCACGTGAAGAAGATCGGATTCCTCTCCTTCGGTCACTGGAACCCCTCCCCGCACTCGGGGACGCGGTCGGCGGCCGACGCCCTGCTCCAGTCCATCGACCTCGCGGTCGCCGCCGAGGAGCTCGGTGCCGACGGGGCCTACTTCCGGGTGCACCACTTCGCCCGCCAGCTCGCGTCGCCGTTCCCGCTGCTTGCCGCGGTCGGCGCTCGCACGAGCCGCATCGAGATCGGCACCGGGGTCATCGACATGCGCTACGAGAACCCGCTCTACATGGCCGAGGACGCCGGCGCCGCCGACCTCATCTCCGGTGGACGACTCCAGCTCGGCATCAGCCGTGGGTCACCCGAGCAGGTCGTCGACGGCTTCCGCTACTTCGGCTACGAGCCGACCGACGGCGACCACGCAGCCATGGCGCGCCAGCACACCGAGGTCTTCCTCGAGGTCCTGTCCGGCAAGGGCTTCGCCGAGCCGAACCCGCGCCCGATGTTCCCCAACCCGCCCGGCCTGCTCCGCATCGAGCCGCACGCGCCGGGGCTGCGCGACCGCATCTGGTGGGGCGCCGGCAGCCGGGCCACGGCCGAGTGGACGGCCGAGCAGGGGATGAACCTCATGAGCTCGACCCTCCTCACCGAGGACACCGGGGTCCCCTTCCACCAGCTGCAGGCCGAGCAGATCCAGCGCTTCCGCGACGCGTGGACGGCCGCCGGCCACGAGCGCGAGCCGCGGGTGTCGGTGAGCCGCAGCGTCTTCCCCATCGTCAGCGACACCGACCGCGCCTACTTCGGCCGCGAGTCGGCGAGCCAGGACCAGGTCGGCATCATCGACGGTGGCACCGCCCGCTTCGGCAAGACGTATGCCGGTGAGCCCGACCAGCTCGTCCGTGACCTCGCGGAGGACGAGGCGGTCGCCGCCGCCGACACCCTGCTCATCACCGTGCCCAACCAGCTCGGCGTCGACTACAACGCCCACGTCATGGAGAGCCTCCTGACGCACGTGGCCCCCGAGCTCGGCTGGCGCTGACCCCAGCCTCCCGACAACCCCCACCGCAAGGCGAGTGGGCACTGTGATGCACCGAGGTGCCCACTCGACGTTGCGAAGTGCCCACTCGACTGGGTCAGGGGCGGGCGAGCAGGCGCCTCAGGGTCGAGCCGTAGGCGGCGCCGGCGACCCTCGACACGAGGGGGTCGAGGATCGCCGGCACGCCCCGCACGCCGATCTGCTGCGTCCACCGGACGCTCGACCCGGCGGCGGTCGGTGTCACGACGAGGTCGATGGACCCGCGGACGACCTTGCCCTCCTTGCGGATCCGCGCGTGCCCGGCTGAGGTCGTCGTCGGGGCGACGATGGAGTCGACGACCATGACGTCGTCGAAGCCGATCGGCCCGACCGCCGTGCGGGCGACGAAGCGCGAGCCGTCGACGAGGTCGGCGGCGGTCATGGCGTCGCCGGTGACCGTGGTGAGCGGGATGACGGCCGTGTGTGCCGTGAGGTCGAGGATCCGCCTCCACGCCTCGGGTGCGGACAGGGGTGGGGCGAGGTGCACCTCGAAGTCGGCCATGGCCACAGTCTGTCCGGTCCGGCTCCGGGTGACAGCCCGTGACACCTGTCACGGGCAGGAGGTGACGCCTGCTGCTGCCGGCTCGTGCCCTGCCGCGGGAGAGTGGAGCCATGACCACCTCCCACTCCTCGACCGCCGGTGCCTCGGGGGCGCCGGCGGTCGAGCTGCGTTCGCTCGTCAAGACCTTCCCTCCCCGACGCGGCTCGCACGACTCCGAGGTCCGTGCCGTCGACGGCGTCGACCTGCGCATCGAGCCCGGCGAGGTCGTCGCCTTCCTCGGCCCCAACGGGGCCGGCAAGACGACGACGCTCGACATGGTCCTGGGGCTCACCGACCCGACGAGCGGCTCGGCCGAGGTCTTCGGCCGCCGTCCGCGACAGGCGGTCGTCACCGGGTCCGTCTCGGCGGTGCTCCAGACGGGGGGCCTGCTGCGCGACCTCACGGTCCGCGAGACCGTGCGCATGATCGCCTCGACGTATGCCGTCAGCTCCCCGGTCGACGAGGTCATCGACCGCGCCGGGCTGAGGTCGCTCGCCGACCGTCGCGTGTCCAAGTGCTCCGGCGGTGAGCAGCAGCGTCTGCGCTTCGCCCTGGCGCTGCTGCCCGACCCGCGGCTGCTCGTCCTCGACGAGCCGACGGCGGGCATGGACGTGTCGGCGCGCCGGGACTTCTGGGACACGATGCACGCCGACGCGAGCGCGGGCCGCACCGTCGTCTTCGCGACGCACTACCTCGAGGAGGCCGACGCCTTCGCCGACCGGATCGTGCTCATCGCCGGGGGCCGCATCGTCGCGGACGGGACGACGGCCGAGATCCGGGCGCAGGCCAGTGGCCGCACCGTCTCGGCGACCCTGCCGCCCGGGTCGGTGGCCGAGTCCGTCGCGCGGCTGCGGGTCGTCGACGGCGTCCGGGACGTCGAGGAGCGCGGCAGCCGGGTCGTCGTGACGGCGGCCGACTCCGACGCGGTCGCCCGGCTGCTCCTCCTCGATCTCGGCGGCACCGACCTCGAGATCGTCACCGCCGGCCTCGAGCAGGCCTTCATGACCCTGACCGGCGACTCCCGCGACGCGGGCGTCGTCCTGGCCCACGACGAGGAGCTCGCCCGATGAACGCCACCTTCACGATGCTCGAGATGCGCCGCATCACCCGGGACTGGGCCGGCATGTTCTTCACGGCCGTCCTGCCGGCCTTCTTCTACCTCATCTTCGGTGCGACGGTCAGTGCCAAGGACGCCAGCATCGGCAACGGCAACGTCGCGATGTACGTCATGATCAGCATGGCGGCCTACGGCGCCGTCACGGCCACGACGAGCATCGGCGGCAACGCCGCGGTCGAGCGTCAGCAGGGCTGGGGTCGCCAGCTCGGCCTCACGCCGCTGGCCGACTCCTCCTACATCGCCATGAAGGCCCTGATCGCGATGACCGTGGCCGCGGTGCCCGTCGTGCTGACCTTCACGCTCGGGGTCCTCACTGGGGCGCGGGGCTCCGCACAGGCGTGGGCCCTCAGCGCCGTGCTCGTGCTCGTCGGCTCGTCGGTCTTCGCGCTCTACGGCCTGCTCATCGGCACGGCGTTCCGCTCCGAGGCGGCCGTGGGTGCGGCGGCGGGCACGCTCGTCATCTTCGCCTTCCTCGGCAACCTCTTCATCCCGCTGTCGGGCGCGCTGCTCTCCTTCGCGAAGCTGACCCCGCTCTACGGGTATGCCGCCCTCGCCCGGTACCCGCTCACGGAGGGCTTCCTCCCCGACGGATCGCGCGACCCGCTGTGGCTGCCGATCGTCAACGTGCTGGCCTGGCTCGCGATCTTCGGCGCGCTCGCCGTGGTGCTCGTACGCCGCGGCCGGGAACGCCAGTGACCGAGTCACCGGGACGCAACCCGTGGGAGCGCTACGGGTGGGTGGTGCGGGGCGTCTGGCTCGTCTTCCTCGTCTTCCCCGTCCTCGACCTCGTCACGACGCCACGCCCGGTGTGGCAGGTCGTCGTGGGCCTGGCGCTCGTCGTCGTCTTCGCCGTCGCCTACGTCCGGGGCTCCTCGCACCTCGAGCGCACCTCCCGCCGCGGACTGCCCACGGTGCGCGGGGCCACGGTCTGTCTCGCGGTCCTGCTCGGCTGCACGGTCGGCTCCGCGCTGCTCATCGGGGCGGGAAGCCTCGGCTTCCTCCCCTTCGTCGTGGCGTTCGGGATGTTCGCGCTGCCGATCCTCCCGGCGATCGGCATCGGCGTGGCAGCGACGCTCGTGGCCGGGGCGGCCGCTGTCGTCACCGACCCGGGCGAGGGCACGTGGAGCGTCGCGATCATCGTCTTCGCCGTCGGGGTCATGACCGGTGGCGTCCGGCTCGTCGCCGACCGCGGCGAGCAGTACGAGCGGATGTCACGCGACCTCGCCATCGTCGAGGAGCGCGAGCGCGTGGCGCGCGACGTGCACGACGTGCTGGGCCACTCGCTCACGGTCGTCACCGTCAAGGCCGAGCTCGCCGAGCGCCTCGTCGACCTCGACCCGGAGCGCGCCAAGGCCGAGCTGGCGGAGATCCAGGCGCTGAGCCGCCAGGCGCTCGCCGAGATCAGGGCGACCGTCGGAGGCCTGCGGGTGGCTCGTCTCGGCGACGAGCTGGCCTCTGCCAGGACGGCGCTCGCCGGGGCGGGCATCGAGGCCCACGTGCCGGACGACCCCGGGGCCGTCGACCCCCGCCACCGCACGGTGCTGGCCTGGGTGCTGCGCGAGGCGACGACCAACGTGGTACGCCACAGCGACGCCGACACGTGCTGGGTCGAGGTCGGGACGAACCGCCTCACGGTGCGCGACGACGGACGCGGCATCGACGGGCGACCCGAGGGAAACGGCATACGCGGGCTGCGTGAGAGAGTCGGTGCCGCGGGAGGCCGGCTCTCGCTCGAGACCGGC
The DNA here is from genome assembly GCF_007991735.1 of Terrabacter aerolatus. Lineage (GTDB taxonomy): Bacteria > Actinomycetota > Actinomycetes > Actinomycetales > Dermatophilaceae > Terrabacter > Terrabacter aerolatus. The sequence continues at coordinate 34,958 of NZ_BJYX01000026.1, forward strand.
CCCGAGGGCCATGGGACCGTCCTGGAGGTGACGCTGTGAGCGAGACGATCAAGGTGCTCCTCGCCGACGACCAGGCCCTCGTGCGTGGGGCGCTCGCGGCGCTGCTCGCCCTCGAGCCAGACCTCGAGGTCGTCGCCGAGGTGGGCCGCGGCGACGAGGTCGTCGAGGCGGCGCGCGCCTCGGGGGCCCAGGTGTGCCTGCTCGACATCGAGATGCCGGGCATCGACGGCATCGCCGCCGCCGCCGAGGTCCGCGCCGCGCTGCCCGGCGTGCGCACGCTCGTCGTGACGACCTTCGGCCGGCCCGGCTACCTGCGTCGCGCGCTCGAGGCGGGCGCGTCGGGCTTCGTCGTCAAGGACACGCCGGCGCGCCAGCTCGCCGAGGCCGTCCGCCGCGTGCACGCCGGGCTGCGCGTCGTCGACCCCTCCCTCGCCACCGAGTCGCTCGTCGACGGAGCCAACCCGCTCACCGAGCGCGAGCGCGAGGTGCTCTCGGTCGCGCTGCGCGGGGGCACCGTCGCCGCGATCGCCGGGGTCGTCCACCTCTCGCAGGGCACGGTGCGCAACCACCTCAGCTCGGCCATCGGCAAGACCGGCACGTCGACCCGCGCCGAGGCCGCCCGCGTCGCCCAGGACCGAGGCTGGCTCTGACCTGTCGATCCGGCGCGCCACCGATCGACGTGGTGGTGGAGGCTGGGACCGACCCGGCACACGACGCAAGGAGCAGCCATGCGCTACCTCATGGTGCACAAGATCGACGAGTCCCGCCCCGAGGCCTCGAACCCCAGTCCCGAGTTCCAGGCCGCCATGGGCGCCTTCATGACCGAGTGCGCCGAGACCGGCGTGCTGCTCGCCGCCGAGGGCGTGACGCAGAGCAGGGACGGCGCGGTGCTCCGCAAGACCGAGGGCGGCGGGGTCACCGTCACCGACGGTCCCTTCACCGAGGCCCGTGAGGTCATCGGCGGCTTCGCGCTCGTCAACGTCGAGAGCAAGGAGCAGGCGCTCGAGCTGGCCGGACGCTTCGCCTCGCTCTTCGACGAGGTGTCGGTCGAGGTGCGCCGCGTCCACGAGTTCGAGGACCTGCCGCAGGGCTGACGCGGCCGCGCCGTGGAGGTTCGCCCCCGTCGAGGGGAGCGGACCTCCACGTAGCCGTGCGGGGCCCGGCGGTCGTATGCCGTCAGGCCGAGGCGGTCGCCGCCGTGCTGCCCGCGCCCGTGCCCGATCCCGCGGCTCGGCGGGCCATGAGGGACGTGACGAGCTCGACGACACCGATGACGATGAGCATGATGCCCGCGATCCGGGCGAGCAGCACGAGGGAGGACCCGGGGAAGATCGCGACGACGAGTCCGCCGAGGATCGAGATGACGCCGCTGACGATGAGGAAGACGCGGGCGCCGGTCGTGCGGTCCGAGCCGAAGCCCTGTGCGAGCGACGCGATGCCCTCGGCGATCCAGCCGGCCGCGATGAAGATCGCGATGACGAAGAGCGACGTACCCGGGCGGAAGAGGCAGATGATGCCGGCGATGATCGACAGCACGCCGAGCACCATCGAGACCGGCCTGAGCCAGCCCGGGTCGGCGGGCAGGTCCCGGCTCACCGAGAGCCGCACGGCCCCGGCGACGATGAGCTGCAGGCCGAAGGTGATGGCCACGACGAGCAGCGTCGCCTTGGGCCACAGCAGGACGAGGACGCCCAGGACGACGGACACGATGCCCATGGCGATGAGGGCTCCGGACCAGCCGGTCGAGGTCGTGGCGCTGGACCAGGCGCTGGCCGCCTCGCGGCGCGTCCTCGGCGTGGTGTCGGGGTGGTCGACCGGATCGGGTGAAGACGGGTTCGGGACGGTGCTCGACATGTCAATCTCCGTAAGGGGTGAGGTGCTGCCCGAGATGCGACATGTCCAGTCTCGTCCCTCACGCCCGACGGCGCCCGCGTTTCGTCGCGACCCGCCCGACGGCATACGCCGGTCCGTGGCACGGCCCGGGGAGGACCGATAGCGTCGGCGGGGTGAACATCATCTTCGTGGAGCCGTCGTTCCCCGCGAACCAGCGTCGGTTCGTGCACGCGCTCGCCTCGGTGGGCGCGAACGTCTACGGGATCGGCGAGAGCGACGAGGCGCACCTCGGTGACGAGGTGCTCGGTGCCCTCCGCGGCTACTACCGCGTCGGGTCGGTGACGAACGTCGACCAGATGATCGAGGCCGTCCGCTACTTCCAGGGGAAGGTGTGGATCGACGCGCTCGAGGCGACCGTCGAGGCCCACACGATGCCGGCGGCCCAGGTGCGCGAGGCGTGCGGCATCCCCGGCACGAGCGTGCGCACGACGTGGCTGTGCCGCGACAAGCCGTCGATGAAGGAGGCCCTGCGCCAGGCGGGCGTGCCCACCGCGGCGAGCGCGGCCGTCGACTCGGCCGACGAGGCGCGGGCCTTCGCAGAGCGCGAGGGCTACCCGCTCATCCTCAAGCCGCGCGCGGGCGCCGGCGCGCAGGGCACGGTCCGCGTCGACAGCGACCACGACCTCGAGCAGGCGCTCCAGGGCTATGCGCGCGAGGGCGCGTCCTCCATCGCCATCGAGGAGTTCGTCGAGGGTCACGAGGGCTTCTACGACACGATCAGCCTCGACGGCCGCGTCGTGCACGACTGGGCGACGCACTACTACCCCAACGTCCTCGAGGCGATGCGCCACCGCTGGATCTCGCCGCAGTTCGTCACGACCAACCGCATCGACGAGCCGGGCAACGCGTTCTACGCCGAGGTGCGCGACCTCGGGCGCCGGGTCATCGAGGCTCTCGGCATCGAGACGTCGGCCACGCACATGGAGTGGTTCTACGGCCCGAAGGGCTTGAAGTTCAGCGAGATCGGGGCGCGGCCGCCCGGCGTCGGCGCGTGGGACGTCTACTCCGCCGCCAACGAGGTCGACGTCTACCGCGAATGGGCGCACGTCATCACCCACCGTGCCCCCGAGCAGCAGATGAAGCGGACGTATGCCGCGGGCATCGTCGCGCTGCGCCCTGACCGCGACGGGTCGGTGACCGGCTACTCCGGCATCGACGAGATCCAGTCCCGCTACGGGGAGTGGGTCATCGACGGCCACTTCCCACCCGTCGGGCACGGCACCCAGGCGGTCGAGGCGGGCTACATGGCCAACGCGTGGGTGCGGCTGCGCCACCCCGACTTCGACACGGTCCGGGCGATGCTCGACGACGTCGGTCGCACGATCCGCATGCACGCGGGCTGAGCGCGGCTGCCTCGCACCGATGTCGACGACGATCCTGCTCGGACCCCAGCGCTTCACCACGACGGTGGGCTCCACCGTGCGCGCCCTCGGCGTGACCGGGCGCATCGCCATGGTCAACTCCGGCTGGGAGGAGCGCGAGTCCGACGACGCCGAGCTCGCCGGCCATCTCGACGGTCGCGGCGTCAACCTCCGGCTGCACCACCGGATGATGGACGTGCTGTCCAAGGACGAGCACTTCGCCGCAGCGGCCCGGGCGTTCCGCGACCGCATGGACGAGCTGCGCACCTTCTACGGCATCCGGCTGCAGGCGGCGATCGACGCGGTGCAGGCCGTCGCGCACCGCACGTCGATCCACGCCGTCGGGCCGATCGCCGAGGAGTCGGCGATGGAGGCGGTCCGCGAGGTCGACCGCTGGTACGCCGCCGAGCTCGACGAGCTGTACCGCTCGGTCCGCGCCACCGCGCCCCCCGACGAGAGCGGCACCATCGGCTGGCACCGGGGCGAGATCGGCGCGGTCCTCGACGAGTGCGAGGCGGTCGTCATCGCGGGCGGCAACGTGCGCACGCTCCTGTGGACCCTGCGCGTCTTCGACGTGGAGCTGCGTCCCGAGCAGTCGGTCGTGGCGTGGTCGGCGGGCGCGATGGCGCTCACCGACGAGGTGGTCCTCTTCCACGACTTCGCGCCCCAGGGCGTCACGGCGGCCGAGCTCCACGACCGGGGGCTCGGGCGGCTGCCCGGGATCGTCGCGCTGCCGCACGCCAAGCGGCGCCTCCAGCTCGACGACCACGAGCGGATGTCGGTGCTGGCCAGGCGTTTCGCCGAGCACCGGCTGCTGCTGCTCGACGATGGGGCCGTGGTCCGTTTCCCCGACGGCGCCACCGACCTGCCGGCCGGCGCTCGCGTCCTCGACCGCACCGGCCACGTCACCGTGGTGGGGGCCGCATGAGCGCCATGGAGCGCCTGGCCGTCAACCGGCTGCGCGAGCGGCTGCCGCTCGACGGTCCGACGATCGACCGCTTCGTCGAGCGCTACGGCTGCCCGATCATCGAGGGTGAGCGCGCGACCTTCCTCTACCGCGGTGACGTCGACGAGGTGTGGATCCGGCACCGGGTGGTCGGGCTGCCGGACCCGTTGCCGCTCAAGCGGATCGGCGAGTCGGACCTGTGGTCCGTGACGACCGTGCTGCCCGAGGGGTCCCGGGTCGAGTACCAGGTCGAGATCCGCAAGGGCGAGCACTACGAGCGCTTCAACGACCCGCTCAACCCTCGGCTCGCGCACAGCCCGATGGGGTCGTCGTCGGTGTGCGCGGCGATCGGCTACCGCGTGCCCGAGTGGGTCGCCTTCGACCCCGAGGCGCGCCAGGGCACCCTCGTCGAGGAGCAGGTGCGCAGCAAGGCCCTGCGCCGTGACCAGCCGGTGCAGATCTACCTCCCGGCCCGCTTCAACCGGGCCCAGCGCTATCCGCTGCTCGTCGTCCACGACGGTACCGACTACCTCGAGTTCGCGGCGATGAAGACGGTCCTCGACAACCTCATCCACCGGCTCGACATCGACCCCCTCGTCGCCGTCTTCGTGCCGCCGCGCGACCGGCTCAAGGAGTACCCCAACCACGCGCCGCACGCCCGGTTCGTCGCGCGCGAGCTCGTGCCGCTGCTCACCGATCGGCTGCCCCTCGTCGACACGCCGGAGGCGCGCTGCCTCATGGGCAGCTCGTTCGGCGGCGTCGCCTCGCTCTCGACGGCGGTGCGCTACCCCGGCCTCTTCGGCTCGCTCCTGCTCCAGTCGGCCTCGCTCGTCTTCACCGACATCGGCTTCGACCACGGCGGCGGCCCGGCGTTCGACCCGGTCGTGAAGTTCGTCAACCGCTTCCGGGAGAAGCCGTCGGCCGTCGTCGACCGGATCTTCATGTCGTGCGGCGTCTACGAGCCGCTCATCACGCCGAACCGGTCGATGGTGCCGGTCTTCCGGCAGACCGGCATGACGGTGCGCTACACGGAGTCGCGCGACGGCCACAACTGGGAGAACTGGCGCGACCGTCTCGGCGACGGCCTGTCCTGGCTCTTCCCCGGACCCCAGAAGTTCGTCTACGAGTGAATGCAACGGAGAGGGCAGGCAGCTCATGAAGGTGACCGACCGGTGGTACTCCGACCGTCTGGGCCAGGACATCAGCGTCGCGAGGTGGGGCACCTTCGGCGCGCCCGTGCTCCTCTTCCCGACCGCGGGCGGTGACGCGGAGGAGGTCGAGCGACACCACCTGATCGCCCACCTCGAGCCCCTCCTCGCCGCGGGCCGCGCCAAGGTCTACTCGGTCGACAGCGTCGCCGGCCGGGCCCTGGCCCAGCACCGGGGCACCGTCGAGTACCGCCTCGCTCTCTTCAACGCCTACCACGAGACGATCGCGCGGGAGGTCATCCCCGCCATCCACTCCGACCTCGGCGGGCAGCGCGTCCCCGTCACGGTCGCCGGCTCGTCCATCGGCGCCTTCAACGCGCTCGCGATCACCTGCCGCTACCCCGAGCTCGTGCACTCGGCGGTGTGCATGAGCGGGACGTACGCCATCGAGCAGTTCCTCGACGGCCACGTCAACGACGACCTCTACTTCAGCTCGCCGCTGCGTTTCGTGCCGGGGCTCGAGGGGCCGGCCCTCGACGTGCTGCGGACCCGCATGGTCGTGCTCGCCTCGGGCAGCGGCCGCTGGGAGGACGTCGGCGAGTCCCGTGCCGTCGCCGACGTGCTCGGCAGCAAGGGCATCCCCAACCGGGTCGACGACTGGGGCCCGGGCTACGACCACGACTGGCCGACCTGGTGGTCCATGCTGCCGCTCTACCTCGACGACCTGCTCCCGTGACGGGACGCCCCTTCCTGCTCCTGACCTCGCGGGTCGACGACGCGCTGGCGGCGCAGGAGCGGGCTGCGTTCCTGCGCCTGACCGGCCTCGGCGACGACGCCGTCGTGCACGTGCGCCTCGAGCAGGGACCCGTCCTGCCCCTCGACGTGACGGCATACGCCGGGGTCGTGCTGGGCGGCAGCCCGTTCACGGTGAGCGAGCCCGACTCGGCCAAGTCGGCGACCGAGCGCCGCGTCGAGGGCGAGCTGACCGTGCTCGTGCGCGAGCTCGTCGAGCGGCAGGTGCCCTACCTCGGGCTCTGCTACGGCGTCGGCGCGACGAGCCTGGCCCTCGGCGGGGTCGTCGACCGCACCTACGGCGAGCCCGTCGGCACGACGACGGTGCGGATCACCGACGCGGGCCGAGACGACCCCGTCTTCGGCGCGCTGCCCGACACCTTCGCGGCCTTCGTCGGGCACAAGGAGGCCGCGACCGAGCCGCCCCCGGGCGCCGTCGTCGTCGCGACGAGCGACGCCTGCCCGGTGCAGGCCTACCGGGTCGGGTCGTGCGCCTGGGTGACGCAGTTCCACCCCGAGCTCGAGGTGGAGACGTTCGTCGAGCGGATCCGGGCGTACGCCCACCTCGGCTACTTCCGACCGGACGAGCAGGACGCGATCATCGACGTCGTCCGCGCCGCCGACGTCTCGGCGGCCCACGACGTGCTGCGCCGGTTCGTCGCCGCGTTCCGCTGAGCCGCTCGGACCACACCTCGGAGAACCCGCCGGAGCCCGCCGGAGCCCGCCGCGCAGCGCCCCTCCCGTCGCCGCGGCGTCGTAGCGTACGTCGCATGGACGCGATGAGCACCGCCCCGTCGACCGACCGCAGCACCCACCCCGCCGACGTCCACGACACCATCCGCGTGCAGGGCGCGCGGGAGAACAACCTCAAGGACGTCAGCCTCGAGCTGCCCAAGCGCCGGCTGACCGCCTTCACCGGGGTCTCCGGCTCGGGCAAGAGCTCGCTCGTCTTCGCGACGATCGCCGCCGAGTCGCAGCGGATGATCAACGAGACCTACAGCGCCTTCGTCCAGGGCTTCATGCCGTCGCTGGCCCGTCCCGAGGTCGACCTCCTCGAGGGCCTGACGACGGCGATCATCGTCGACCAGGAGCGGATGGGCGCCAACCCGCGGTCGACGGTCGGCACCGCGACCGACGCCAACGCCATGCTCCGGATCCTCTTCAGCCGCATCGGCACGCCGCACATCGGGCCGCCGACGGCGTTCGCCTTCAACGTGCCGACCCGGGTCGCCAGCGGGGTCATGAAGACCGACCGCGGCAACCGGCAGGAGACCTCGGTCGTACGCGAGGCGGTCTACCAGGGCGGCATGTGTCCCCGCTGCGAGGGGATGGGGTCGGTCAACGACTTCGACCTCACGGCCATCTACGACGAGACGAAGTCGTTGGCCGACGGGGCGCTCCTCGTCCCCGGCTACAGCATGGACGGGTGGTACGGCCGGATCTTCAGCGGCGCCGGGCTGCCGATGGACAAGCCGATCGCCTCGTTCACCGACCGACAGCGCCAGAAGCTGCTCTACGGCCAGCCGGAGAAGATCAAGGTCGAGGGTGTCAACCTCACCTACGAGGGCGTCCTGTCCAAGGTGCAGAAGTCGATGCTCTCCAAGGACCTCGACGCCATGCAGCCGCACGTGCGCCGCTTCGTCGAGCGCGCGGTGACGTTCACGACCTGCCCGGACTGCAACGGCACCCGTCTCTCGCAGGAGGCACTCTCCTCGCGGATCAGGGGCAAGAACATCGCCGACCTCTGCTCGATGCAGATCAGCGACCTCGCCGTCTGGCTGCGTGACCTCGACGACGCCTCGGTCGCCCCGCTGCTGCGCGGGCTGCAGCACCTGCTCGACTCCTTCGCCGAGATCGGTCTCGGCTACCTCTCGCTCGACCGGCCCGCCGGCACCCTGTCGGGCGGCGAGGCCCAGCGCACCAAGATGATCCGCCACCTCGGCTCGTCGCTCACCGACGTCACCTACGTCTTCGACGAGCCGACGATCGGCCTGCACCCGCACGACATCGCCCGGATGAACGCGCTGCTGCTCCAGCTGCGCGACAAGGGAAACACCGTCCTCGTCGTCGAGCACAAGCCGGAGACGATCGCCATCGCCGACCACGTCGTCGACCTCGGGCCGGGGGCCGGCACGGGAGGCGGCGAGGTCGTCTTCGAGGGCACGGTCGAGCAGCTGCGCCGCAGCGACACGGTCACCGGCCACCACCTCGACGACCGGGTCAGCCTCAAGGAGTCGCTGCGCGAGGCGACCGGCGCGATAGAGATCCGTGGGGCGGCGACGCACAACCTGCGCGCCGTCGACGTCGACATCCCGCTCGGGGTGCTCTGCGTCGTCACGGGGGTCGCGGGCTCGGGCAAGAGCTCGCTGATCCACGGGTCGGTCGCCCAGCGCGAGGGCGTCGTCGTCGTCGACCAGGGCGCGATCCGCGGCTCCCGCCGGAGCAACCCTGCCACCTACACGGGTCTGCTCGAGCCGATCCGCAAGGCGTTCGCCAAGGCGAACGGCGTCAAGCCTGCGCTCTTCAGCTCCAACTCCGAGGGCGCGTGTCCGGCCTGCAACGGCGCCGGCGTCATCTACACCGAGCTCGGTGTCATGGCGACCGTCGAGTCGACGTGCGAGGAGTGCGAGGGCCGGCGCTTCCAGGCGGCGGTGCTCGACTACGAGCTCGGCGGACGCAACATCGCCGAGGTGCTCGCCATGCCGGTGACCGAGGCCCTGGGCTTCTTCGCCGAGGGCGAGGCCCGCACCCCGGCCGCCCACGCGATCCTGACCCGGCTCGCCGACGTCGGCCTCGGCTACCTGACGCTCGGCCAGCCGCTGACGACGCTGTCCGGTGGTGAGCGCCAGCGCCTCAAGCTCGCCGCGCAGATGGCCGAGAAGGGCGAGGTCTACGTGCTCGACGAGCCGACGACGGGCCTGCACCTGGCCGACGTCGACAACCTGCTCGGCCTGCTCGACCGGCTCGTCGACTCCGGCAGGTCGGTCGTCGTCATCGAGCACCACCAGGCGGTCATGGCCCACGGCGACTGGATCATCGACCTGGGTCCCGGCGCCGGGCACGACGGCGGCACCGTCGTCTTCGAGGGCACGCCGGCCGACCTCGTGGCGAGCCGCTCGACCCTGACCGGTGAGCACCTCGCCGCCTACGTCGGCGGCTGAGGTCCGCGGGGGTATCACCGCGGCGGGCCGGGCCCTCTGACGGCAAGGGCCCGTGGGGTCGGGCCCCTCCCTTCCGGAAGGACCGCCCGTCATGAGCGTCACCGACGTGTTCCCCCTCATCAAGGCCCCCGAGGCCTGGCCGGTCCCGGTCGTCGCGACGGTCGCGATGGTCTGCCTCGCCGGCCTCGACCTCGCCGGCGCGATCTTCGCCAAGGAGTGGGCGGTCAACGGCAGCGTGCGGGCCCTCGTGCTCGGCGTGGGCGCCTTCCTCGTCCTCTTCTGGGTGTATGCGTCGTCGCTGAGGTACGCCGAGCTCGCCCTCGTCACGATGGGCTGGGTCGTCATGCTCCAGGTGGGGCTCGTCCTCGTCGACCGCTGGCGCTACGGCGTGGAGCTGCCGACGGGCAAGTGGGTCGCCATCGCGGTCGTGCTCGCCGCGCAGGCCTACCTCGTGCTCGCGCCCAGCGCAGCGGAGGCGGGCGCCGCCGCGGGCGCTGGCGGCTAGACTCCGGAGCACGGACGGGGTGTTCCGGGTCTGCCGTCGTCCCACCTGCCGTCGTTGTCCGCGTGCCCACGCGCAGTCCCACAGTCCGGCCCGGGTCCACACCCCGGCCGGGTGCCTCGAAGGAAGTCCATGCGTCGACGTCTCGTCCGCCCCACGGTGGTGGCGGCGGTCGGCGTGCTCGCGCTGGCCACGGCGGCCTGCACGACCGGCGCCACCGACGCGTCCACGCCCGTGGCCACCGACGGGACGACTCCCGGCGTCGCCACGACAGGGCCCACCCCCACGACGCCGGCGGCGCCGCTCGTCGTCGGGGCGGTCTTCGACCACTCGACGCTCGACCCGACGCGCCAGTTCGACCGCAGTGGGGCCCTGCTGACGCACTCGCTCTACGAGACGCTGACGACCCTCGACCCCGACGACCCGACGAAGGTCGTGCCCGGGATGGCCGAGTACACCCTCTCGCCCGAGGGTCGCTGGTTGACGCTGCGGCTGCGCAAGGGGCTCGTGTTCTCCGACGGCACCCCGGTGACGACCGACGACGTCATCTTCAGCCTCGAGCGCGCCAAGGGCCTGACGGGGCCGGCGGCGTCGATCATCGGCACGGTCTCGACGACGAAGGTCGACGACCGCACCTTCACCCTCAGCTCGACCGGGTCGAACTTCGCGCTGCCCGCGATCCTCGCCAACCCGGCCTTCGGCATCCTCAACTCGGCCGCGGTCAAGGCGCACGGCGGGACCATCGGCCCCGGTGACACCGCCGGCGGCTACCTGTCGCAGCACTCGGCGGGGTCCGGTCCCTACGTCATCGAGAGCGTGCGCGGGTCGTCCGAGGTGCGGCTCAAGGCCAACCCCCTGTGGACGGGGGCCAGGCCGGCCTTCCCCGAGATCGTCCTTCGCAACCTCGACGCCAGGAGCCAGCTCGCCGAGCTGCGGGCCGGACGCATCGACATCGCCCTCGACCTCTCGCCGAACCAGGCCGAGGGGGTCGACGCCGGCACCCAGACCTCGGCGGTCACGGTGACGACGATGCGCTCGAGCTCGCTCGTCTACCTCACCCTCGGCCGCGACAAGACCCTCAACGCGTGGACGGCCAACCCCGACTTCGAGGAGTCGGTGCGTCGCGGCCTCGACCGTGAGGCGCTGTCCCGGGTCGCCGAGGGCTCGACGCCGGCGGCCGGCCTCATCCCGGCCGGCATCGTCGGAGCGCTCGAGGACCTCGCGCCGACGCCCACACCGTCGGCGACCGGAGGGGCGGCAGGCACCGGGGGCACCGGGGCGACCGGCACGCCGGGTCCCGCGACCTCCCCGCCCACGTCTCCCCCTTCGTCGACGGCCACCCCGACGACGCCCGGTCCGTCCATGACGACGGGCGCCAACGGCATACCGACTCCGGTGGTGACCCTGCCGCTCGTGCCGGCCCGCGACCTCGAGGCCGCCAGGGCGGCGTTGCGCCGGTCGGGCTACCGGGGGCAGCCGATCCCGCTGTCGTATGCCGCCGACCTGCCCATCCAGGGCATCCCGACGACGGCGCTCGCGACGGCCGTGCGCTCGCAGCTCGCCCAGGTGGGCATCAAGGTGCAGCTCAACCCGGCGCCGGCGGCCCAGGCGATCGCCGCCTACCGCTCGGGGCGGACTGCCTTCAGCCTGTGGAGCTGGAGCCCGGACTACCCGGACCCCGAGAACTACCTCGCGTTCGCGCCGGGTGAGCTCGTCGGCTCTCGGGCCGGCTGGGCCCGCGGCACCGACCAGGTCATCGACGACCTCACCGACGCCGCGCGCTCCTCGGTGGGCGACAACCGGGCCGGGGCGTATGCCGCGTGGCAGCTCGCGATGAACGAGCGCAGCCCCTTCGTCCCGCTCCTGCAGCCCTCGACCCGTTTCGCGAGCGGCGACCGCGTGACGGCGGTGCCGGGCAACCCGGTCTGGACCCTCGACCTGGCCCGCATCCGCTGAGGTTCGCCGAGGTCCACTGAGGTCCGCTGGGGTCCACTGGGTCCGCTGGGGTCCGGCGTCGCCCGTGGGGGTGCTCCGGGTAGGGCTCCCCAGGGGCGCGCGGAGGGGTGGCTGGGCCGGATTATGCGATCCGGCGAGGCTTCTGTAATGTTCTCTTCGTCAGCCCGACAGGGAGGAACGGACGCCACCGCGGAGCGAGTGATCGCGAGCGAAGTTGGCCGGTCCCGGGGTTGACGAGATGGTCCGAGGCACTCGACTTGATCGGGTAGCCTTGGAGAGTAGGAACCGCTGAACCAAGCGGGTCGGAGCCGGGCGATCTGAAGATCGTTTCGCGGCTTTTGACTCCCAAGCTTGAGGCGGGATAACTTTGAAGGGTTGCCCCTGAGGCTGGCTCATTGAGCCGGGTGAA
>NZ_BJYX01000027.1 GCF_007991735.1 Terrabacter aerolatus
TTGCCTTGTGCGACAAGGCAACCCGACGGCATACGCGAGCAGGAAGGTCAGCGCGCCAGAAGCGCCAGCACGGGGTTGTGCTCGGGCGGGACGACCTCTCGCGGCGGGCCGGGAGGCGTGCCGTCACCGAAGGGCGTGCCCCCGAGCGCCTCGCGTCCGTGCGGCGTCGCCCAGTTCTCGAGGGACGGGCCGAGCGGCACGACGCCGGTTGGGTTCACGTCGGTGTGCACGACGTAGTAGTGCCGCTTGATGTGGGTGAAGTCGACGGTGTCGCCGAAGCCGGGCGTCTGGAAGAGGTCGCGCGCGTAGCCCCAGAGTGCAGGCATCTCGATGAGCTTGCTGCGGTTGCACTTGAAGTGCCCGTGGTAGACGGGGTCGAAGCGCACGAGCGTCGTGAACAGGCGCACGTCGGCCTCGGTGATGTGGTCGCCGACGAGGTAGCGCCGCGTCGACAGGCGCTCCTCGAGCAGGTCGAGGTTCTCCCAGAGCCGACGGTAGGCCTTGTCGTAGGCGTCCTGCGTCCCGGCGAACCCGCACCGGTAGACGCCGTTGTTGACGTAGCGGTAGATCGGTTCGCTGACCGACTCGATCTCGTCGGCGAGGGCGTCGGGGTAGAGGTCGGGGGCGCCCTCGCGGTGGAAGTCGCGCCACTGCGTCTCGAGGTCGACGGTGATCTGCTTGAAGTCGTTGGTCACGACGGCACCCGTCGGCACGTCGACGATCGCGGGAACCGTGATGCCACGGGGGTATTCGGGGTCGCGCTTGAAGTAGGCGTCCTGGATGCGCGGGATCTTGAGGACCGGGTCGAGGCCGCCCGGGTCGAGGTCGAAGGTCCAGCTGCGCTTGTCGTGCGTCGGGCCGCAGATCCCCATCGACAGCGCGTCCTCGAGCCCGAGCAGCCGGCGCACGATGATGGCGCGGTTGGCCCACGGGCAGGCGCGCGCCACGACGAGGCGGTACCGGTCGGCCTCGACCGGGAAGCCGTCGCGGCCGTCGGCGGTGATGCGGGTGGTGATGTAGTTCGTGTCGCGCTTGAAGCTCTTCTCGACGTACGTTCCCGGCTCGCTCATGCGCCCACCCTAATTCGGTATGCCGCGTGGATCCTCGAGCGCCCTGCCGGTCGGTGCCGGGTCATGGTGTTCTGGGTCGGATCCGGGTGAGAATGGGCCCATGAGGCCTGCGAGCAGACGCGATGCGTGAGCTCCGGCCCCTGACACCCGACCGGGTGGGCGACCTCCTCGGCAGCTGCGCGCCGTGCACCTTCTGGCAGACGGTGCCGCGCAACGGCCACAGCGACCCGCGCGAGCCCGTCGAGCAGCTCATCGACTGGGTCGAGGCGGTGACGGCCGACTGGGGGCCCCCGGGACGGGTCGCCTACGTGGACGGGTCGCCGGCAGGGCACGTCATCGTGGCTCCGGCGCGTCACGTCCCGCGCCTGGCCGCGTTCCCGACGACGCCGGGCGACCCCTCGACGCTCATGCTCGTCACGGCGGTGATCGCGGCGGGGCAGCCCGACCGGGGGCTGCGCAAGGCGCTGGTGCAGGCGGCCGCCAAGGACGCCCTCCACCACCGGGTGCGCTCGCTCGAGGCGGTGGCGGCGCGCCCTCTGGCGGTCTCGCGCCACGCCTGCGTGCTCGACGCGGCGTTCCTCGAGAAGGTCGGCTTCCGGCTGGAACGTGACCACCCGGCATACCCGAGGCTCCGGATGGACCTGCGAACGGTGGTGACGTTGCGCGACGAGGCAGCGGCGGCCCTGGGGCGGGCCCTGGCCTGGGTGCCGGGGGCCACGTCGGTCCCGGAGACCCATCCGAACGGGCACAGCCACGCGCACGTCGCCGACCGGACCGAGCACCGGAGTCCCGACCGGTCCTGAGGCCTGGATGGTCCTGGGCCGGGACGGTCGGATGACAGGAGGGGCTCGGGTCAGCTCACCGTGCGGTCGGCGGACACGTGCTGCCCGCGCATCGTCTCGAGGTGGCGACGGAGGTCGTCGAGCCGGAGCACGCCGGTGCGGGAGGTGTCCGCCTCGCCGAGGTAGACGCGCTGGAGCGCCACGACGACGGCCTCGGCGACGTGGTCGAGGATCTGGGCGTTGGCGAGGGAGGCCGCGTCGCCCTCGTGGCTGAGGTAGCCGAAGTCGAGGCGCACCGCCGGCATGCGCGTGCGGCGCAGCAACGGCCACGTGCGGGCGTGGGAGCGGCAGTCCGTCAGGCCCGTGCGCGCCACGACCTCGCGCAGCAGCAGGTCGGCGAAGCTCTCGCCGATGACCGACCAGTCGCTGTGGGCCGCGCTGTCGGGGTGACCGTAGAAGTACGTCGAGGCTCCGTGGGCCGAGCCGGAGGCCGAGTGGTCGGTGTGCAGGGAGAGCACGAGGTCGGCGTCGCACGAGTTCGCGAAGGCCGCGCGCTCCTCGTCGGTGCCGCCGTCGGTGGCCTCGGTGCGGGTGAAGACGACGCTGACGCCGTGCGCCGAGAGCCGCCCCTCGATGCGGCGCGCGAGGTCGAGGGCGAGCCGGGCCTCGACGAGACCTCGGTGACCGTGGGCGCCGGCATCCCCGCCGCCGTGACCGGGGTCGAGGACGATGGTGCGTCCGCTCAGGCTGTAGCCGCCGCGGCGGATGTGCTCGCGCTCGCGCAGGGCGTTGGCCGAGCCACCGCTGACGGAGCGTCGCAGGCCCGCGAAGGCGCGCATCGTCTCGGGGCCGACGGTGCCGTCGGGAACGAGCCCCACGGCGGCCTGGAAGGCGCGGAGCGCCGAGTCGGTGCTGGGGCCGTGCAGACCGTCGACCTTGCCGGGGGTGAAGCCGAGCTCGGCGAGCCGGGACTGCAGGGCCACGACGTCGTCGCCCTCGATGAAGTGCTCGGGCACGTAGCGCAGCACCCGGTCACCGAGGGCCCAGCGGGCCCCGTCGAGGACGGCATACGTGGAGCGTCCGACGACGCCGTCGACGATGAGCCCGCGACGCTGCTGGAAGGACTTGACGGCCTGCTCGACCCGCTCGTCGTAGACGGCCTCGCCGAAGCGGTCGCTGTGGCCGGAGCCGCCGGGCAGGTCACCGGAGAGGGCCAGACGCTCGCACACGGCGGCCACGGCGGGACCGGAGTCACCGCGCCGGAGCACGACGGACTGCTGGGGTGTCATCTCGGCTCCTTTCCTCGGAGAGCTCCGAACGGGTCGCGGTGGGCTGTGCGTTCTGTCGGGAGTGGTCGGGCGCCGTGAGCAGCGTAGTACGCCGAAGGGGTGGCCCCGATACGGCAGGCCACCCCAACGTGCGCTTCGACCGTGCGCTGACGGTCAGCCGAGGAACTCTTCGAGCTCGCGGAGCAGCTTGGGCTTCGGGTGCGCGCCGACGATCGTCTTGACGACCTCGCCCTTGACGTAGACGTTGAGCGTGGGGATCGAGACGACGCCGTAGCGGGCGGCGGTGTCGACGTTGGCGTCGGTGTCGAGCTTGACGACCTCGATCTTGTCGCCGTACTGCTCGTTGATCTCCTCGAGGATCGGGGCGACCTTGCGGCACGGGCCGCACCACGTCGCCCAGAAGTCGACGAGGACGGGCTTGTCGCTCATGAGGACGTCGTCGGCGAAGGTGGCGTCGGTCGTGTTCTTCAGTGCCATGGAGATTCCTTCTCGTGGTTGGCGGGGTGCGGCTGGGGGTGCTGGTGCGGGCGGATCGGGCCGGTCGGCTCGAGGTTAGGCGTCGGCGCCGACGGTCTCGGCGGTGGCGCCCCGCGGGTCAGGGATCTCGCCCGCGTCCGTCTCGTCGATGACGGCGGCCTCGGCAGCGGCCTCGGCCGGGCTCGAGGTGTCCTCGAGCGCGGCGAGGTAGTGCTCGGCGTCGAGGGCGGCGGAGCAGCCGGAGCCGGCGGCGGTGATGGCCTGGCGGTAGGTGTGGTCGACGAGGTCGCCGCAGGCGAAGACGCCGGGCACGTTGGTGCGCGTGGAGCGGCCGTCGACGAGCACGTAGCCGGCGTCGTCGGTGTCGACGACGCCGGTGACCAGCTCGTTGCGCGGGTCGTGGCCGATGGCGACGAACAGGCCGGTGATCGCGAGGTCGCGCTCCTCGCCGGTGACGGTGTCGCGCAGGGTGACGCCCGAGAGCTTGCCCTCGCCGTGGATCTGCGCGACCTCGGAGTTCCAGGCGAAGCGGATCTTGTCGTTGCCGTGGGCGCGGTCGGCCATGATCTTGCTGGCGCGCAGCGCGTCGCGGCGGTGGATGATCGTCACGGTGCGGGCGAACTTCGTCAGGAAGGTCGCCTCCTCGATGGCGGAGTCGCCGCCGCCGACGACGGCGATGTCCTGGTCGCGGAAGAAGAAGCCGTCGCACGTGGCGCACCACGAGACGCCGTGGCCCGAGAGCTCCTTCTCGCGCGGCAGGCCGAGCTCGCGGTAGGCCGAGCCCATCGCGAGGACGACCGCGCGGGCCCGGTGGACGGTGCCCTCGCCGTCGGTGACGGTCTTGATCTCGCCCGTGAGGTCGACGGCGGTGACGTCGTCGGTGACGAGCTCGGCGCCGAAGCGCTCGGCCTGGGCGCGCATGCCGTCCATGAGATCAGGCCCCATGATGCCGTCCTTGAAGCCGGGGAAGTTCTCGACCTCGGTCGTGTTCATCAGCGCGCCACCTGCGGTGACGGCACCCTCGAAGACGAGGGGCGCGAGGTTCGCGCGGGCGGCGTAGACGGCTGCGGTGTAGCCCGCGGGGCCGGAGCCGATGATGATGACGTTGCGGACGGTGTCCGGACGGGACATGGGGGCTGCTCCTCGTGACGCTTCTCGTGTCGTGGCCGCTCGTCCCGCTCGTCGGCCGGCAGGGTGCCGGTGCTGCGGGAGCGGCGAGCCGCATAGGCCACAACCGATCCTAGGTGGTCGTTGTTCCCGCGGGCGGGAGCGGACGGCCGCCGGCCTCAGGGGACGGGGGTGGCTCCCTGGAGCAGGCCGGGGGCGCTGGTCGTGCAGCTGCGCTCGACGGCCCAGGCGGTGCTGGCACCGGCACGGGTCACGACGACGACGACCGCGGGGCGTCCCTCGAACGTCGCCACGTCGGCCGAGACGTGGTCGGGGGCCGGCCTCGTCCCGTCGACGGCGCCGATCTCCTCGAGGCACGCCTCGAGGCCGATGGGCGTGGCGATGGGACCGATTCCCGGTGACTCGGCGGCGAGGCCGCGGATCGGCTGGCCGGGGTGGTCGAGCAGGGTCCGGGCCTGCGCGGCGAACGAACCGCGGGCGTATGCCGTCGTGCTGAGCTGGATGTGGAGCCCCTCCGACGTCGGTGGCGGGCTCGCGGGCGTGGACGCGCCGGCAGCCGAGCTGTAGCGGTCGCCGACGACCGCGGCCCCGTTGGGGCGCTTCGTCAGGTGCAGGGCCGAGGCCCCCACGGCGACGACGGCTGCCGCCGCGGCGACCGCGGCGACGAGGTAGATCGGCCTGGGCCGCTCGGCGCGCGACGGCAGGGTGAGCACCGCTCCGCCGCCGGGGTGGCCGTCCGTCCCGGTGTCGGCGCCCGAGGCGAGCAGCGGACCGGGGTCGACGCGCAGCCGCGCGGCGTCGAGGAGCGCCCGCTCGATGCGCTCGGACACCGCGTCGGGCATCGGGCCGGGTGCCGGCGCGTGGGCGAGCAGGGCGCGGACCTCGGCCTCGATGCTCGGGTCGAGGTGGGGCTCGGGACCGTCGTCCTCGATCTCGTGCCCGAGCGCACCGTCGACGAACCGGCCGGGGTCCTGCGGGAGGGGCAGGACCGGGTGCGCGCGGCGGGGGACGCCGTCGTCCGGGTCGTGCTCAGGGGTGTTCGCGGACTCGTCCACCGGTGTGGTCCTTCGGGCAGAGTGCAGTGGTCGTACACGGGCAGGCAGGGGTATGCCGGTCGCCGAGGATTCGACGGCCCCCTGTGGCCGTCGGGTTCCACCGGATTCAACCATTGTTCGGTGCGGCCGCGATGCGGCCGGGGGTGCGGGTGCCGGGGTCGGACTCCGGTCAGTCGTGCTCGACCGGGCGCACGCCGGGCGTCAGGCCGAGGTGCTGGGCCAAGGCGGCCCGGCCGCGGGCGCAGCGGGACTTGATGGTGCCCTCGGCCACCCCGAGGATGACGGCGGCCTCGGCGACGGGCACCGCGTGCATGTCGACGAGGACGAGGGCCGCGCGCTGGCCCTCCGGCAGCCTCGCCAGGGCTTCGCGGATGTCGAGCCGGACCTCGGTCGAGGCGTGGTGGTCGTGCCGGTCGGCGAGCTCGTACTCCGGCAGCTCGGCCGTCGGCCTACGCCGGCGCAACCGGTCGAGGCAGGCGTTGACGACGATGCGGTGCAGCCACGTGGTGACGGCAGCCTCGCCCCGGAAGGAGTCGGCGCGCCGGAACGCCGCGATGAAGCCGTCCTGGACGCAGTCGGCGGCCAGCTCCGGGTCGCGGACGGTGCGCAGGGCGACCGCCCACATGCGGTCCTTGTGGCGTCGGAAGAGCTCGGCGAAGGCCTGGTCGTCACCGTCGACGTGCAGTGCCAGCAGCTCCCGGTCGCTCAGATCGGCGACCGGAGCGGCATCCCCCGGGCTCACGGTCAGCGCACCGTCACTTCACTGATCTGCGCGCGGTAGTGGTTGGCGGCCTCGGCGGGGGCCGCCTTGGTGACGAGGACGATGATCTTGCTCGCAGGCTTGAGGGTGGCCGGGGCGGTGATGACGACGGTGCCCGACGCGTTCTGCTTCGAGCCGATGGTCTGGGCGCCGGTGAGGGAGTCGGTCGAGGCGGAGTCGGTGGCGTAGACGGTGACGTCCTGGGGTGCGCCGAGGACGAGCTGGACCTGCTTGACCGTGGTGGGGGCGCTGAGGTCGAGGAGCACGCCGACGCCGTCCTTCTTGCCGTTGAAGGTGGGCGTGCCGTACCAGCGCGAGCGCCACTCGGTGCCGGGGTTGCCGTCGTAGGTGAGCTTGACGGTCTGGTCCGACTCGGTGCCGTCCTCGGGGTCGAAGCCGGTGCCGGCGACGACGGACACGGCTGCGGCCGGGGGCGCCTGGGTGGTGCTGGGCGGGGCCGTCGTCGTGGCGCTGGGCGCTCCGCTCGAGGTGGGGGTGCGGGTCTTGGTCACCGTCACCGCGGGCGCGGCCACGCCGTCGTGCTTGCCGATCTTCATGACGTTGCTGATGCCGATGACGAGGGCCACGACGACGAGGGCCCCGACGATGGCGAGGGCGATGCGTGACTGGGTGCCGCTCGGCGCCTCGGGTGCTTCTCGGCCGAACACCGGGACGGGCGGCTCGAGCCGCGTGGCGGGGGCCTCGTCGAGGGCGTCGACGAGGCCGATGCGCTCGCCGGCGAAGTCGTCGTCGTAGTCGTCGTCGCCCTCGCGGAACGCGCGACGCTCGGCGGCCCGTGCGGCTGCCTTGTCGGCCGCGGCGCGGGCGAACGAGCCGACGCGGTCTCCGATGGCACCGGCGACGCCCGCGGCCGCGGTGGCGGCAGCACTGGCCGCCGCGATCCCGCTCTGGAGTCGCTCCGAGGAGGCCGCGGACGATGCCGACGCAGCGGAGGTCGACGAGCCCACCGACCGGTCGGACCGGTCGTCGGGGAGCCGGTCGAAGAAGAGCGTGTCGGTGCCGTCACCGGCCGCACCACCAGCCACACCGGCGGCCCCGGCGGCCCCGGCGGCGGCCGCACCCGCTCCGGCGCCCAGGGAGGGCATGACCCGGGTGGTCTCGGCGGACCCGCGGTCGTCGCGCCCGCGCAGCCGCATGCCCGTGGCGCCGTCGGACGTCGCCATCTCGGAGGGCCACGGTGCGATCTGGAGCGCGAGGTCACCCGGGGAGACCGGGCCCCGGCGCCCGCTGCCGAGCGTCATGCGGCAGATGAGGTCGAGGTCGTTGGGCACGCCCACGGCGATCTCGGAGGGAGCAGCCACCCCACCGACGATGGTGGGGGCGGCCTCGAGGCCGACGGAGGAGCCGGCGGGGATGAGGCCGTTGTCGACGGCCACCATGGGCCAGCGGCCGGTCAGGGCGGCATACGCGATCTTGACGAGGCCGACGGCGTCGGCACGGGAGGCCCGCTCGTCGGAGAGCTGGTCGGCGTCGGTGAGGGCCGCCTCGGTGGCGAGCCCGCGCACCTTGACGGCGCCGTCGGGCATGCGCAGGACGGCGCTCGGGGTCAGCGCGAGGTGGTGCAGGCCCCGGTGGGTGGCCTTGTCGAGGGCCGTGGCGGCCTCGCCGGTGATCCGGCGGACCTCGTCGGGCGACAGGCCACCGCCCTGCAGCAGGTGCGAGAGGGGAGCGGCGCCGGTGAGCGGCTCCTCGACGATGAAGCCGACGCCCTGGTCGGTGCCGACGTCGAGGACCCGCACGAGACGGGGGTCCTCGATGCCGGCGGCGCGGCGCGCTGCGTCGAGGGCTGCGGCGGCGACGGACGCTCCCGCGGGGAAGCAGACGAGCACGACCTCGCGCTCGAGGGTGTGGTCGTTGGCGCGCCACCGCTCGTGGTGTGCGCCCTCGGAGGTACGAAGCGTGACGGCATAGCGGCCGCCCAGGACCGATCCGGGTCCGACTCCCTGCACGTGCGTCACCCTCCCCTCGTCCGGTCGTGCGTGGATGCGTGGCTCGAGCCCATCCTAGGCGGGTCGGCCGTGATCCCCGTCGTCCGCATCGCCGAGAGACTCGTGTGCCGCGGTGACCGCCTCGATGTCGGCGATCTCGTCGACGCGCGAGGTGCCCTTGACGACGGCACGCACCACGCCGGCCAGCAGGACGAGCCCCACGAGGACGCCGCCGACCCAGTAGATGGTGGCGTCGAGCGGGTTCGCGGAGACGGGGATCGAGGCGGGAGAGCCGATGAGGGTGCCGTCGGCCGTGGTCAGGTAGGCGCGGATCTCGGCCCGGCCCGCGGCGACGGCCGCGACCTCGACGGGCACGTTGGTGCGCGACGTCGGGCCGATCGTCACGGGGGCGGGCTGCGCGACGATCCGGATGCGTGGGTTGTCGGGCACGAGACGCAGCCGGATGTCCTGGACGGTGTAGTCGAGGCCGTTCTCGACGGTGATCCGCAGCGTGCCGTTCTCGGCGAGCAGGTTGATGGTGCTCGTGCGGGGCACGACGCGGATCGCGCTCGTCGCGGCCCGGATGTCGCTGGCGACGGAGTTGGACAGGGTGACCCACGAGGCCGGCTGGTAGCGCCACCGGGCGCTGCCGAGCTCGTCGAGGACCTCGCGGTAGGTGCGCTCGAACGCGGCCCCGTCGCGCAGCACCGACGAGACGCTGAGCAGGGTGTCGCGCTGCTCGGCCATCTGGGTCAGGCGGCGAGCGGTGAGGACGGGCGGTGGCGCGGCCGAGTCGACCGTGGTCGTCGGCTTCGTCGGGGGCAGGGCCTTGTCGGTGACGTGGTCGGACAGCAGCGACGCCGCGTCGACCGTCTCGAGCCACGGCGCCGATGCCGTGGCGGACAGGAACGTGGCGAGCGCGGCCGGGTCCGGGTCGTAGTTGCGCGGCGCCGTGACGAGGACCGAGCGTGGCGTCCCGGCCCGCTCACCGAGGAGCACGAGCGTCTCGGCGAGGTAGCGCTGCACCGACAGGACGGGGCTCGGGTCGCTGCGCCGGGGGAGGAGGGCGGAGAGCCGGGGGTCGTAGGCGAGCAGCCGGGTCCCGCCGGCCGCGACCCTGCGCGCACTGGGGGTGTATGCCGTCGGCTTCGTCACCGCGGCGGCGTTGACGACGATCCCGGCCGGCCTCTTGACCGAGGTACCCGCGAGCATCCTCCGCAGGCCCTGCTCCCGGCCGCTCGGCAGCAGTCCGTCGACGGGCCAGACGATGTCGGCGCGGGCGGGCTGTCCGAGGCGGGTCGTCAGGGCGGTGGCCCGGCTGACGAGGTCGCGCACGAGGGAGTTGGCGGGGTCGATGCCGACCGTGGCGGCCAGGTCGGCGTCCGCGTAGGGCAGGGCCCAGACGCTGCGACCGCGGAGCTGGGAGGCGAGGCCGTCCCCGAGCTGGGCGATCGTGGGGGAGGACGTGGGCGACGCGCCCGAAGGGGTCGCCGGGGTCGCCGGGGTCGTGGTCGGTGGGGCGGCCGGCGGCGTGGTGGTCGCGCTCCCCGAGGAGGGGCCGGGGCTGCCGGTGGTGGCGCTCGGGGTGGGGGTCGCCCCGCCCGAGGAGGCGTCGACTCCCGCGTCGGGTCCGAGCACCGCCGGGTCGACGGCGAGGTCGACCTGGCTCGCGCGGGTCCCCTGGACGATCCGCTCCACCCGTGACCCGGGACCGATCGCGCGCTGCCACGCGCTCCGGCGCGCGGCGTCGTCGCGGGAGAAGAGCTCGACGTCCGGGTCCAGCGTCACGGGCAGCACGGTGGCCACCTGGATGGGGACGTACTCCTTGCGGCCGTTCCAGGCGACGAAGGTCCGGGTCCGCCCCGTGGGCTCGGTCGCGCCCTGCTGGACGACCTCGACCGAGATCGGCACGGCCGCGAAGGCGGCCTCGCTGCGCAGCTCGCGCCACGGCACGGTCGCCGTGAAGGGCCGGCTCTGCCCGGCCGCCACGGTCGGCAGCGGTGTCACGTCGACGGTGCGCCCGGGTCCCTGGGTGCGACCGGAGGCCCAGTCGTCCAGGGCGGTGCGCTGGTCCACGCGCACCTCGCCGCGCACGACCCGCAGCTGCGGGCTCGACAGCGGACCCGTGAGCGGCGCCGTGACCGTGCCGGTGATGGTGACGTCCTTGCCGGGGCTGACGACCGCGGGCGTCAGGGTGCCGAGGACGATGACGGCGACGTCCTTGGCCGCCGTGACCGACGGCAGGTGCGTGGGCGAGCCCGCGGAGTCGACGGGGGTGACGGCATACGACGTCGGAAGGGCCGGTGCGGGCGCCGCGGCGGCGGCCAGCGTGCCCCCGACCGAGAGCCCCACGGCTGCGAGCGTCGACGCGGTGGCGGTCAGGCGGCGTCGGAGGCGGGTCGCGCGACGCCCGCTCGAGTCCGGACGCCGCGACCCTCGGAGGATCACGCCGTCCCCGCCAGCCGGTTCCACGCCGCCTGCGCGATGCGGCGTTCGTTGGGGAAGGTCAGCCGGCGGTGCACCTCGTCGAGCCGCATCCACGCGACGTCGATCGCCTCGTGGTCCGGGTCGTTCTCGATGGACAGCTCGCCGCCCGTGGCCTCGAGCAGGTAGTGGTGCACGAACTTGTGGACCCGCTTGTCGGTCGTCGCGAACCAGTAGTCGATGGTGCCGAGCTCGATGAGCACCCGGCCGACGATGCCGGTCTCCTCGGCCACCTCGCGCGCGGCGGTCTCGACCAGCGTCTCGCCGGGCTCGACATGACCCTTGGGCAGGCACCACTCGATGCGCCCCGCCCGGTTGCGCCGGGCGATGACGGCGATGAGCGCCAGGCCCTCTCGGACGTCCACGACGATGCCCCCCGCGGAGCGCTCCTCGACGGCGGGCAGACGCCTCCCCGGCACAGGGCTCGGGACGGGCAGCGCGCTCACATCGCCACCATAACGGGCGGGACCACGGGCCCTCCCGTCGTCACGGGGAGGGGCCCGGCGGGTCGCGGTCGACGCACGGTCCGCGGGCCGCGACGGGCGCCGGCCCGCGCCCGTCCGCTCCCGCTCGCGCGCGTGCTCCGGCCCGACGTGCCGCGCAGGCGGTCAGGACCACGGCGGGTCCTCACTAGGCTGGACCGGTGCCTGACCGACCCGACCCGTCCGCCCCCGACGGCCGACCCGCCGACGCCGGCCTGCCGCTCCTGCGCGCCGCCGTCGCCCGGCTCGCTCCCGTGCTGCCCATGCTCACCGAGCTCGGTGAGCGGTTCGCGGCGGCGGGCCACGAGCTGGCGCTCGTCGGCGGGCCGGTCCGCGACGCCTTCCTCGGCCGCGTCTCGCCCGACCTCGACCTCACGTCCGACGCGCGGCCCGACGACATCCTCGCCACGGTGCGCGGCTGGGCCGACGCCCACTGGGACATCGGCCGGGAGTTCGGCACCATCGGCCTGCGCAAGGGCGAGCACGTCATCGAGATCACGACCTACCGGGCCGACACCTACGACCGCACCTCCCGCAAGCCGGAGGTGATGTTCGGCGACACCCTCGAGGGCGACCTCGTCCGCCGCGACTTCACGGTCAACGCCATGGCCCTGCGCCTGCCCAGCCTCGAGTTCGTCGACGTCCACGGAGGGCTGCCCGACCTGGTGCAGCAGCGACTGGCGACACCGGCCGCCCCCGAGGAGTCCTTCGCCGACGACCCCCTGCGGATGATGCGGGCCGCGCGCTTCGCCTCCCAGCTCGGCTTCGACGTGGCGCCCGAGGTGCGGGCGGCCATGACCGAGCGCGCCGGCACCCTCTCGATCATCTCGGCCGAGCGGGTCCGCGACGAGTTCACCAAGTTGCTCCTGTCACCGCGACCGCGGCACGGGCTGACGCTGCTCGTCGACACGGGGCTCGCCGAGGTCTTCCTGCCCGAGCTGCCGGCGCTCCGCCTCGAGCTCGACGAGCACCATCGCCACAAGGACGTCTACGACCACTCGCTCATCGTGCTCGAGCAGGCCATCGACCTCGAGGGCCCTGCCGGCGGCTCGCCCGAGTCGGTGCCGGGGCCCGACCTCGTGCTGCGCCTCGCCGCGCTGCTCCACGACATCGGCAAGCCCGCGACCCGCCGTTTCGAGGACGGTGGCGGCGTCTCCTTCCACCACCACGAGCTCGTCGGGGCCAAGCTCGCGAGCAAGCGGCTCAAGGCGATGCGCTTCGACAAGGAGACGACCAAGCAGGTCGCCCGCCTCGTCGAGCTGCACCTGCGCTTCCACGGCTACGGCGACGGCCAGTGGACCGACTCCGCCGTGCGCCGCTACGTCAACGACGCCGGTCCGCTGCTCACCCGCCTGCACCGCCTCACCCGCTCGGACTGCACGACCCGCAACGCCCGCAAGGCCCAGCGGCTCTCGCGGGCCTACGACGACCTCGAGCAGCGCATCGAGCGCCTCGCGGCCGAGGAGGAGCTGGCCAGCGTGCGGCCCGAGCTCAACGGCAACGAGATCGCCGAGGCGCTCGCGATCCGTCCGGGACCGGTCCTCGGCGAGGCCTACGACTTCCTCCTGTCGGTCCGGCTCGACGACGGGCCCATCGGCAAGGACGCCGCGCGCGAGCGGCTCCGGGCCTGGTGGGCGGCGCGCGCGTCGACGGACTGAGCGGTGCCCGGCCGGGTCGGTCGGGCCGGTCGGGCCGGTCGGGCCGGTCGGACCGGTCGGGTCGGGTCGGCCGGGTCGGCCGGGTCGGGTGGGGAGTTCTCCCCATCGCGAGGAGGGGCCGGTCGCCGTACCCTCGGCAGCACCTCGTTCCGGCGCCGACACCGCTCCCGGACGGTGCGTCGGCCGATCTGACACGGCACCCCGTGAATGATTGACTGACCGCGCCGTCCCCGACCCCTGCGGGAACGACCGAAAGGAACGAGCCCATGACCACCCTCGCGTATCCGAGCGCCGACTTCCCGGGTCAGCCGTCGGTGGCCCTCGAGGTTCCGGACGGCTGGGAGCCCGCGCACGCGCCGGGGACGACGCTGGCGGCCCGGCTGCCGCGCGACGGTGGTTTCGCGCCCAACGTCGTCGTGACGATCGAGCCGTGCGGACCCGGGTTCCAGGTGTCCGACTCGCTCGATCAGATCGCCTCGCTCGCCACCTCGAACGCCGGCACCGTCTCCGAGCCGTATGCCGCCGACCTCGGGGGAGCGCAGTTCGTCGGGTGCGACGCGACGTGGCCCGACGCGCACGACGACACGGTCCTGCAGGCCAACCTCTTCCACCTCGTGGCCTCCGACACCCCTGGCGCGGGCGCCCACCTCGTCCAGCTGACCGGCGCGGTCGGCGGACCCGACGCCCTGGCCGACTACGAGCTCATCCGGCAGGTCCTCACCACGGTCCGCGTCACGCCCTGGAGCCAGGCATGAGCGCGGGCCTGCCGACCATCACCTCGGGTGTCGCGACCGACGTCGGCCGGGTCCGCCAGCACAACGAGGACGCCGCGCTCGCCGACGGGACCGTCTACGTCGTCGCCGACGGCATGGGCGGCCACGCCGCCGGCGAGGTGGCCAGCCGCATCGCCGCCGAGACGGTCGTCGAGCTCGCCGGGCGGCAGGTCGTCCAGGTGCGCGACATCGTCGCCCAGGTCGAGGAGGCCAACCGGCGCATCCTCGGCTCGGCCGCCCGTCACCCCGAGCAGACCGGGATGGGCACGACCGTCGCCGGCCTGGCGCTCGTCTCCGTCGGCGGCTCGCGCCACTGGGCCGTCTTCAACATCGGTGACTCGCGGGTCTACCGCTGCCTCGACGGCCGGTTGTCGCAGGTCACCGTCGACCACTCCGAGGTGTGGGAGCTCGTCGAGCGCGGGCTCATCACCCCGGAGGAGGCGCAGCGCCACCCGGGTCGCAACGTCGTCACCCGCTCGCTCGGCCGCGACCCCATGGGCGTCGTCGACACATGGGTCTTCCCGCCGTACCCGGGCGAGGTCTTCGTCATCTGCTCCGACGGCCTGTCCAACGAGCTGACCCGCGAGGAGATCGAGACCGTCCTCGCCGAGCAGCCCGACGCCGGGGAGGCCGCCGCCGAGCTCGTCCGTCGTGGTGTCGAAGCCGGTGGCCGCGACAACGTCACTGCTATCGTCGTCGCGGTACAGGGGCAGGACTCCGACTCCGACGTCGACGAGGACACGACCCCGCGTGAGAACGTGAACGGCTCATCAGGGGAGAGCAGGTCGTAGACGTGAGTGGCCCGTCGGTTGTCGTCGAACGGGCCCCCGACGGGTGGACGCACATCGGGGGCCCCGGCATGCACCTGCTCATCGGACTCGACGAGGACGACGAGCGCACCATCGCCGCGAGCGACGCCGCGGACGGCGGCGACATCGACGACGTCGTCGAGGTGCTGACGGCCGGCGGCATGCGCAAGGCCAAGCACTTCGTCGGCGTGCACTGGCAGCCGCAGACCCGGATCGTCGCCTTCGGCCCGGTCTCGGCGCTCGTCACCCTGGCCGACGGGACCGAGCACGACGTCCGCGCGACGAGCACCAGGGTCTGGACCGACCTCGAGCTGCCCGAGCACCCCGAGCGCATCACCCTGCGCGTGCTCGACGAGGCGGAGCGCTCCCAGCCGGCCCCGCCGCAGGAGCTCGCGGACGGTCCCCGGGCCGAGGCGGGAGCCCGGCCCGACGGCGAGGCGGTCGGTCCCGGCTCCGCCGACGGCACTGGTCGCCCCGGCGGTTCCGGTGACGCCGGTGGTTCCGCCGACTCAGCGCTCGACCGCGAGGGGGACGACCCGACCGGGACACGAGAGCCGCTCGACGAGCAGGCCGGGGATCCGGCAGGCACGTCACCGGCTGCGGATCCCAGCACCGCCGCGGAGCCCGGAGCACCGACCGGTGGCCTCCCGACCTTCGGCAGCGCACCCCGGCAGACGAGCCCCGGGGTCGTCCCGGGCCCGGGCGCCGAACCGAACGGTCGCGTGGGTGGTCCGGCCGACCCGAGCCGGTCGACGTGGGACCGCAGCTGGGCCCAGCGGGACGCCCCTGCGCCGGCCGACCCACCCGCCGCTGCCCCGGCGCTGCGCTCGTGGACCTCGGTCACGCCGCCGGCACCGGTCCGGGCGACGCCGCCGGACGCTCCGACCCCGCCGGACGCTCCGACCCCGTCCGTCGCTGCGACCCCGCCCGCGTCGGCGGCCGAGCCGGCCCCGGCGGCCGCGCTGCCCACGACACCACCCACGACACCAGCCACGACAACACCCACGACGCTGACACCCGAGCCGGCATCCGAACGGCTCCCGGAGCCGGTCACCGACGGGGCTGCGACGTCCGCGCCCGGTCAGGTGCCCCAGTCGGTCACGGAGCCGGTGTCGGAGGCCGTGACCGACTCCCTGACCGACTCCCTGACCGACTCCCTGACCGACTCCCTGACCGACACGGTGACCGACACCGTGACGTCGGCGCCCCTCGGTGGGGACCTCGAGGTCCTGCCCTCTCCGTCGTCGGCGCCGACCCCCTCGCCCGTGGCCGACGACCTGCCGGTGGTCGAGTCCCGGGACGTCGACTCGACGTGGGCCGCCCGGCCCGTGCTCGAGCCCGAGCCTGCTCCGGCCCCGACGTCGTCGCCGACGGTCCGGCCCGGCGCGGAGGCTCCCGGGTCGACGACGGTGGCCCGCACCGACTCTGCCGTGATCGGTGAGCCGGTCGAGCCCGACGAGGCGCAGCCGGCGCCGGTGCCGAGCTACGACTACCTCTTCGGTCACACGACCACCGCCGACGAGCACCGCAAGGCACTCGCCCAGCTGACCCAGCCGGACGAGGACGAGACGGGTGCCGACGACGAGCACGTCCCGGCCGTCGCCGACGTGCCCGACGTCCCGGTCACGAACGACCCGCCCGCGCCCGAGGTCCCCGAGCGCCCCCTTCCGTCCGCGCCCCGCCTGCCGGACGTGCCCGACGCGCCGGCCGGTGGCCTCATCTCCTCCGTGCCGTGGGCCAGCCCGGCCCCAGCCGCGCCGTCGGAGGCGGCGTCACCCGCGCCCACGTTCGCCGGCAGGCACACGCCGCCCCCGGCCCCCAGCCTGCTACCCCCGATGAACACCCCGCCGCCCGGCGTGCGCGCTCCGGAGGCCACCCCGCTCATCTCCACCGGGCCTCCGCCGGCCTCTGCCGCGCCGGCCGCGCCGGTTGCACCGGTCGCACCCACCGGGACCGGTGTCTCCGGTGCGCCCTCCACCGGACCCGGCGCCGCACCTGCCGCACCCTCCGTGCCCGGCCCGCACACGGCATACGCCCCCACGACCCCGCCCCCGGCGGAGCCGAGCTTCGACGTCCCCATCACGCTGCCGCCCGCGGTGCCGGCCCCCGTCGCCACCCCGGTGCCGACCGCGGGTCAACCGGCCGCCTTCGACGACGTCGACCTCGACGAGGACGACGAGGCGGCGCTCACCGTCGACCGCAGCGCGCTGCTCGAGGCCCGCAACGCCGCGCAGAACCAGGCCGTCTCGGGGCCCAGCGTCCTCGCCGTCCTCTGCGCGGCCGGACACCCGACGCCGCCGCACAGCGACCGCTGCCGCGTGTGCGGCTCGAGCATCCCGCCGCAGGAGCCCTTCACGATGTCGCGCCCGCCGCTCGGCGTGCTGCGCCTGTCGACCGGCGACGTCGTCACCCTCGACCGCAGCGTGCTGCTCGGTCGAGCGCCGCGGCTCGGCGACGGCCTCGCCGCCCACGACCGGCCGCACGTCGTCAAGGTGCCCAGCCCTGAGCGGGACGTCTCGCGCAACCACGTCGAGGTCATCCTCGAGGGCTGGCACGTCCTCATCCGCGACCTCGGCACGACCAACGGCACGACGGTCACGCTGCCCGGCGAGAGCCCGATCCGCCTGCGCGCCAACGACCAGCAGGTCCTCGAGCCGGGGTCGTTCGTGTCGATGGCCGACGAGGTCTCCTTCACCTTCGAGGCGGCCTCGTGAAGAAGGGCGCACCCCCGAAGATCCCGGGACTCGTCTTCGTCCAGCCGCTCGGCTCCGGCGGGTACGCCGACGTCTTCCTCTACGAGCAGCAGAGCCCGCGCATGCCGGTCGCGGTCAAGGTGCTCAAGTCGGACGGCCTGACCGACGCCCTGCGCCAGCAGTTCGTCGAGGAGGCCGACACCATGGCCGCCCTCGGCGACCACCCCTACATCGTGCAGGTCTTCCGGTCCGGCACCTCCGACGACGGCCGGCCCTACCTCGTCATGAAGTACTACCCGCCGCCCAACCTGGCCATGCGGGCGCGCGCCGAGCGCTTCTCCGTCGAGGACGTCCTGCGCACCGGCATCCAGCTCGCGAGCGCCGTCGAGACGGCCCACCGCGCGCACATCACCCACCGTGACATCAAGCCCGCCAACGTGCTCGTCAGCGCCTACGGCGCTCCGGGCCTCACCGACTTCGGCATCGCCGGTCGCGGTGCGCGCGAGGGTGACGCCCCGCCCGAGGCCACCGACGACGTCGGTGTCTCCGTGCCGTGGGCGCCGCCCGAGGTCCTCTACGGCCAGAGCAACGGTGACGAGCGCTCCGACGTCTACTCCCTCGCCGCCACGCTGTGGCAGCTGCTCGTGGGACGCTCCCCGTTAGAAGTGCCCGGTGGCGACAACTCGGCGTATGCGTTGATGCCGCGGATCCGCAGCACCGCGCCGCCGGCGACGGGCCGCCAGGACGTGCCGCCCGGCCTCGAGCGCCTGCTCGCCCAGGCCATGGCCAAGGACCCCGCGCACCGGCCGTCGTCGGCGCTGGAGTTCGCGCGGGCCCTGCAGGCCGTCGAGCAGCAGCAGCGGCTGGGCCGCACCCCGATCGTCGTGCTCGACGATGAGGGCCACACGACGCTCGTGAGCCAGACGCAGGGTTCGCCGACCGGTCGTGCCGCCGACGACGAGGACCGCACCCGGATCAAGGCGCCGCAGACGGTGGTGGCGCAGCCGCTCGGCCCCTCGCCCACCGCGCCGGACGGGGAGACCCGCCGTCGCCCCGACGGCGGCGCCGGTGCCCCGCGCTGGTCGCCGGCGCCGCTGCCGGGTGGAGCCCTCGCCGCGTCCGGGGCGCCGGTCCGTCCCGCTGCCACGACCGACCCGGTGACGAGCCAGACGGCGCCGCTCGGGTCGGACTCCTCCGACGAGGCGACGGTCCGACGGGCCGCGAGCACCGTTGGCGCACAGGCACTTCCGGCACCGGAACCCGTCCGGACCTCGCCGCTGTCCCGCCCTCCCGTGCTCTGGGGGCTGGCCGCCGGGGTCGTCGTGCTCGTGGGCCTGGTCGTCTTCCTCCTCCTGCGCCCGGCAGGCGACGGGGGTCAGGACGCCGCAGCCCCACCGACCCCGAGCGCGACGGTCTCGATGCCGGGCGACGACAGCGCCATCGGCGACGGTGTCTTCGACAAGCCGAGCGTCACCGCGAGGTCCGGAGCCGGCAGCGTCGGTTTCACGTGGAACTACCCCCAGCCGCAGAAGAAGGACACCTTCCGGCTGTCCTACGGTCCGACGCCCTCCGACGCGGGGAACCCCGACCGGTCGAGGACCGTCTCGGTCACGACCCCGACCTACACGGTCAAGGCGGCCAAGGGCATGAAGGTGTGCGCCACGGTGCGCGTGTCGCGTTCGGGCCAGATCTCACCGGGCTCCGACGTCCAGTGCGAGACGGCCCAGTGAGGCGGGGCGAGCCGACGGGTCGCCTTCTCGACGGTCAGGTCGCGCGGCCCCTCGACGGGCGCGGAGTCGGGCAGGGCCTGAGTATGCCGGCGGGTGGACACCGCGCGACCGGGACGGCAGCCTCGTCCCCGACACCACCAAACCACCACAAGCTTCCGTAACGCCGCACGGCTGGACATCGTTGAGCGTGTCAGCCCGAGGGCGTGTCGACAGGGATTAGGGGACCTGATCGTGATCCACAGCAAGGTGACCGTCGTGTTCTGCGGCGAGGAGTACTCCGTGTCACCCGAGACCGGTCTGACGATCGGGCGCACGGGGGACGTCGAGGTCGACGACAACCCGTACCTGCACCGCACCTTCCTCGTCGTCTCGTTCGAGAACGGCTTCTGGTGGATCAGCAACACCGGCTCGACGCTGACGGCCACGGTCGCCGACGAGCAGGGCCTCTTCCAGGCATGGCTCAACCCGGGCGCGAAGATCCCGCTCGCGATGAAGAAGCTCATCGTCTGGTTCACGGCAGGGCCCACGACCTACGACTTCGAGATCCACGTGGCGAGCCCGGCGTTCAAGTCCGTGACGTCCGAGCCGGCCGCCGACGAGGACGACGACGAGGTGGGGGCCGCCACGGTCGGCCGGGTGTCGTTCACCCCGGACCAGAAGCTGCTCGTCGTCGCGCTCTGCGAGCCGTTCCTGAGGCGCCGGGAAGCGGGTACGAGTCAGATACCCTCCTCGGCCGTCGCCGCAGATCGGCTCGGCTGGACCCTGACACGTTTCAACCGCAAGCTCGACAACGTCTGCCAGAAGCTCGCCGATGCCGGCACCCGCGGGCTGCACGGTGGCGTCGGCAAGCTCGCGACCAACCGGAAGGCGCGGCTCGTCGAGCACGCCCTCTCGACCAAGCTCGTCACCGAGGGTGACCTCGCCCTCCTCGACGAGCCGGTCACCACCGACAGCACGCCCGAGGTAGAGAACAGGGTCGACGCCCGCACGGCCGTCGCCGAACAGGGGAACGCATGAGCACCGCCGTCACCAAGCGACGCATCGGGGTCGTCTCGACCGTCGTCGTCGCCCTCGTCGCCAGCCTGCTCGTCTGGCTCGCGACCCGCAGCGAGGGGGAGGTGGCCCGCAAGGCCGACCTCAACGACGGCGGGGTCTGGGTCACCAACTCGGAGCAGTCCCGTTTCGGTCGCATCAACAAGGCCGCGGGTCAGCTCGACGCCGGGGTCTACGCCGACGTGAGCGCCAGCTCCGGGCTCGACACGTACCAGGACGGCGCCGCCGTCGTCGGCTACACCAAGGCGAGCAACCAGGTCATCCCGATCAACCCCGCCGAGGGCACGCTCCGCTCCGAGCAGGCCGTCCTGCTGCCCAAGGCGAGCACGGCGACGGGCAACCGCGTCTTCACCGCCTCGCCGATCGACCTGCGGGGCGGCAGCATCGCGATGATCGACCCGGCCACCGGAGACCTGCGCGTCCAGCGGGTCGACGACCGGGGTGGGGTCACCGGCCTCGAGTCCCTCCAGCCGCAGGCCAAGCCCGTGGCCAAGGTCGGTGGCAACGCGGCCGTCGCCGTCGGGGTCGACGGCACCGTCTACGCGCTGTCGGCCGAGAAGGGCACGGTCACCGTGCTCCGTCCCCGGGGTGACGCCTTCGACAAGCCCGTCACGACCGACCTCAAGTTCTCCTCGAAGTCGGCACAGGTCACGGCCGTCGGCGGGCACTGGGTGGTGTGGGACTCCGGCACCGACAAGCTCTACTCCGACGCCCTGGCCCAGCCGCAGCAGCTGTCGGTCGGCAACGCCGAGCCCGGCAACCCCGCCTTCGCCGCGCTGCAGCAGCCCGGGCCCGACGCCTCGACGGTCCTCATCCAGGACGAGACGCAGCTCTCGCAGGTGTCCCTGACGGGTGACAGCCCGACCACCGGTGGGGTCAAGCTGAGCCAGGGGGCCCCGGGCCAGCAGCTCCTCCTCTCCGCCCCCGTCCGCCTCGCGAGCTGCATCCACGCGGCGTGGGCCGGGCCCTCCAACGTCTACTACGGCCGCAACTGCGGCTCGCCCAACGACGCCGACACGGTCGACCTCGGCGCGATGAAGAAGGGCGTGCGCGCCGACGGCGTCAAGCTGCGCGTCAACCGAGGGCTCATCGTCCTCAACGACCTCGACTCCGGCGACGTCTGGGACATCGACCGCGACAAGGTCAAGATCGACAACTGGAACTCGGTCATCCCGCCGCCGCAGAACGACAACAAGAACACGAAGAAGGACCAGAACCTCCTCGACGACCAGCAGACGCGGACGCCGCCCAAGGCGCAGCCCGACACGATGCAGGTGCGTCCCGGTCGCACGTCGACGTTGCACGTCCTCGACAACGACTCCGACAGCCAGGGCTCGATCCTGGCCATCGCGCCGGGCGACGTGACCGCCCCCGACGTCGCCGGGATCGCGGCGACCCCGTCGGTCGACGGGCAGACCGTCCAGGTGACGGTGCCCCAGGAGCCGTCCGCGTCGACGTTCTCGTTCAGCTACACCGTCAACAACGGCACGTCTGCGGCGAACGGCCGCGCCACGGCCAAGGTGACGGTGCGCATCGTCGGCCCCGACGTCAACACCCCGCCGCGCCTGCGCGCGGGTCAGTCACGGCTCGCCTCCAGCGCCTATCCCGTCGTCGCGGGCGGCACGGCCAAGATCGGCGTCATCGCCGACTGGCGTGACGCGGAGAACGACCCCCTCCAGGTCACCGCGGGCGACCCCACCGTCGGGGTCGACGGTGCCGGGGCGCTGACCGTCCACGCGCAGGACCGGTCCGGTCAGCAGGTCGTCAGCTACCAGATCGACGACGGGCGCGGCGGCACGACGCCCTCGACGGTCGCCCTGCGCGTGCTCGGGGACAACGACCGCGCCGTGGCGCCGCGCACCCAGCCGGACGTCCTGCGGGCCGTGGTGGGCAAGCCGGTCCAGCTGCAGCCGCTCGGCAACGACATCCCCGGCGCCGATCCCAGCGACCCCGAGGCGCAGATGCACCTCGCGCAGCAGGTCCGGGGCCCCGGGCAGCTGACCATCGACACGAACCTCGACACCAACGTGCTCACGGTGACCGGGCAGACGCCCGGCACCTCGACGATCACGTATGCCGCGCAGGTCGGCGCCGCGGTCAGCGTCGGTCGCGTGCGCGTCGACATCCTGCCCGACCCGTCCAAGGACCTGCCGCCGGTGGCCTCGCCCGACGCGGCCGTCGTCCGGGGCCAGGCGCCGGTCATCGCCGACGTCCTGTCCAACGACTACAGCCCGCGCAGCGACGTGCTCGTCGTGCAGCGCGTCGTGTCGGACGGCCAGTGGCTTCGCGCCTCGATCGTCCAGGGGCGCTGGGTCCGCGTCCAGGCCACCGGGCCGCTGACCGACGGCCAGCCGCGCCGCGGCATCGTCAGCTACACCATCTCCGACGGCACGAGGACGGCCGTCGGCCAGCTCTCCGTCGTGCAGAAGCCGGAGCTCAAGGCGCAGGTGCTGCCGACCGTCGTCAACGACACCGCGGTGGTGCGCGTCGGTGACGCGGTCACCGTGCCGGTGCTCGACAACGACTCGATGACCGAGGGGATCCCGCTCGTGCTCGACCCCGGTGGCGTGCGGGTCCTCTCCGGCGGGGGCCAGGCCTTCGCGTCCGGTTCGGTCGTGCGCTACGTCCCCGACACGGCGCCCATCACCGGCCCACGCACCGCGATCCTGGAGTACACCGCCTACCCCGAGGGGCTGCGGCCGCGCTCGGCGACCGGGCGCGTCACGGTGACGGTCATGCCCCTGCCCGACGCGACGAAGAACCCCGACCAGCCCCCGACGGCACGCTCCTTCTCGGCGAGCGTCACGGCCGGCGACACGCTCTCGATCACCGTCCCGACGAGCGGCGTCGACCCCGACGGCGACCTGACCTTCGTCAGCGGCATCGTCGGTGAGGACGGCGGACCGGTCAACCTCAAGCTCGGGCGCGTCGACGGTTTCGGCGCCGCGACGATCCGGTACGAGGCCTACCCGCGCAGCTCGGGCACCGAGGTCATCCGCTACCAGCTGCGCGACCGCTTCGGCCTCTCGAGCGAGGGGCTGATCCGGGTCGGCGTCGTGCAACCCGGCGACCCCCAGCCGCCGATCGCGGTCGAGGACGACATCGTCGCCGCCCCGGGGCGCACCGTGCACGCCGACGTGCTGTCCAACGACCTCATCGGTGCGGGTGACTCGGTGCAGTTCGAGGACCTCACCAAGCTCAACGACGCCGACGTGCTCAAGGACTTCAAGCGCCAGAAGGACAACACCTTCGACGTCGTGACCCCGGAGGAGGGCCCCGCCAAGGTGCTCGCCTACGGCATCACGGACGGCCTCTTCGACCCTTCGCGCTCGACGCTGACCGTGCGCGGGCAGAAGGGCTTCAACAACCCGCCCGTCGCCGTCGACGACACCGCGGTGCTCAAGCCGGGCCAGACGACCGTCCTCGTCGACGCGCTCGCCAACGACCGGGACCTCGACGGGCCCCAGAGCTCGCTGCACATCACGAAGGTCGTCGGCACCGGCGTGACGCTCGAGGGCCGCAAGGTCCACATCCAGGTGCGTCCCGAAGCAAGGGTCGTGCCCTACGTCATCGAGGACGCCGACGGCGCCCCCGCGATGGCCCTCATCTACGTTCCCGCCGGCAACAACGGCATGCCCTACGTCGTCGACGGCAAGACCATCATGATGGGCGCCAACTCGACGACGAAGATCAAGCTGTCCGACTACGTCACCGACCCGCGCGGCGGCTCCGTGACGCTGACCTCCCCGGACACCGTCTCGACGAGCCCCAAGGAGAACCTCCAGCAGACGGTCGACTCCTCGACCGCGCTGACCCTCAGCTCCACGAACGGCTACGTCGGTCCGGCCGCGCTCATGCTCGAGGTGACCAACGCCAAGAGCCCGCAGGACAAGACGGCGCAGAAGGCCTACGTGACGATCCCCGTGCAGATCGGTCCGGCCGTGCCCGTGCTGCGCTGCCCGGACCACGAGGTCCAGCTCGTCGCGGACGGCCCGGCCCGCACCGTCGACATCCCCCGCCTGTGCCACGCCTGGCTCCCGACGGGCATGTCCGACAGCCAGGCCCAGTACGAGGCGAAGTGGGACCAGGCCGTGGACCGGGTCGACCTGGCCCAGAGCGGGGCCGGTGGTCGTGACGTCGTGCTCAAGGCCGAGCCTGCCGCTCAGGCGGGTGCCACCGGGTCGTTCACGGTCAACGCCAAGGGCAGCACCGACTCGTTCAAGGTGCGGGTCCGGGTCGTCAGCTCGCCGCCCATCGCGACGCTGCGCCCGGCTCACATCGAGGGCCTCATCGCCGGCACGAGCCGGACGCTCAACCTCGCGCAGTACCTCGACAGTCCGCTCGGGGCGCCGCAGTGCGCGATCCAGTCGGTGCGGGTCGTCTCCGGGACCGGGCTCACGTCCAGCCAGAGCGGCTGCCAGCTCACCGTCTCGGCGAGCAGCACGGCCCGCGGTGACGGTCGGGTCCAGGTCCAGGTCGTCGACGCCCCGGGCCGGTCTTTCGCCGTCGGCGAGGTCACGGTCAGCGTGCGCAGCAAGCCCGACCCGACCGGCGCCCCGGTCGCCGTCGCCGACCGGATCCTCGGCAGCACGGCCCGGGTCGAGTGGCAGCCCCCGGCCTACGACGGCGGCCTGCCGATCCTCGAGTACGAGGTCAGTGCCGTCGGCGGTCCGACGCAGAAGTGCACCGCGTCGCCGTGCACCATCACGGGCCTGACGAACGGGCAGGACTACCGCTTCACGGTGCGCTCGCGCAACGCCGTCGACTGGTCGCTCCCGAGCCCCGAGAGCAACACGGTGCGCCCCGACACCAAGCCCGAGGCCACGTCGATCACGACGATCGTCGCCGGCGACCACACCCTGAACACGTCGTGGTCGGCCCCCGTCAACAAGGGCAGCGCCATCGACCAGTACCGGGTGCAGTGGGTCAACATCGGCTCGGGCGCCGGACAGAGCGGGTCCAAGCCGGTCCCCGCGCCGCAGCTGTCGACCGTGATCTCGGGCCTCGTCAACGACGACGCCTACCAGGTGCGGGTGCAGGCGCACAACGGTGCCGGCTGGGGTCCGTACGGCCCGCAGGTCAAGGGCCAGTCGTTCGGCACCCCTCCGCCGGTGCCGGCGCCGACCCTGACGCCGCGCACCCCGTCGCCCGGCGACGCGAACGCCCAGGTGACGATCCGGTGGCCCGCCACCGACCCCAACGGTCCGCCGATCACGAAGTACGACGTCTTCCGCCGCACCGGTGGCGGGGCGTGGACCGGCATCGCCTCCGTCTCCGGCGGCGACCCGCGCGTCGTCAGCGACACCGTCCCGTACCAGGGCCAGACGGTCGAGTACACCGTCACGGCGACCAACGGCGGCCCGGCCACGTCGACGAAGTCGAACTTCTCGGGCTACAAGGCCGACGGCATCCCGCAGACGCCGACCCTCAATGCCGTGAGCACCCCGAACGCCGACTACAGGGGCGTCGCGTCGTTCACGCTCGGCGACTCCCGGTCCACCGGCTACGGCACCGTGAACTGGCAGACGTCCGAGGGGCGGAGCGGTT
Organism: Terrabacter aerolatus; assembly: GCF_007991735.1. Lineage (GTDB taxonomy): Bacteria > Actinomycetota > Actinomycetes > Actinomycetales > Dermatophilaceae > Terrabacter > Terrabacter aerolatus. The sequence goes on from NZ_BJYX01000027.1 coordinate 25,740, forward strand.
CGTGGGCCTGCTCGGGCGGCTGCTCGGGCGGCACGGCCGGCAACCTGGGCACGAACGCCCAGTCGATGCAGGTCCAGGCCTGCAACGTCGCCGGCAAGTGCTCGCCCTGGTCGAACTCGGTCAGCTACCACCCCTACGGTCCGACCCAGGCCGTGAGCGGCCTCCGGGCCAGCTCGGTCGGCGACCACGACATCACCTTCTCGTGGGGTGCGGCGCCCGACAACGGCAACGCCATCGACTACTACTCGGTCTCGAGCAGTGGAGGTGGCAGCGGCTGCGACGGTCGCACCGGCGCGACGTCGTGCACCGTCTCGGGACTCGGCTACTCCAGCAGCGTCACCGTGACCGTCACCGCGCACGCGCCCCGCTCGGGCAACGGTCCCTCACGGTCGGCATCCGCGACGACGAACGCGGCGCCGAAGCCGCAGGTGACCTTCATCGGTCACGGGTCGCTCTGCGGCGCTGAGTGCAAGACGGGCAGCGACCCCTGCACGACGACCTGCTACCACATCGGCTACACGCTGCAGAACTACCAGGGGTCGATCAGCTGCACCTTCGACAGCGACAAGGGCGGCTGGGCCCTCCCGGACAACGGCGGCAGCGGCACCCACCGGCCGACGAACGGCTCGAACAACTCGGGCAAGTACTACGGCTACCCCGGCGGCTGGGTGTCGATCACCTGCAGCGGTTCCAACGGCAGCGACTCCGCGAGGCGAAGTCCGTGGGGCTGACGCCGCTGCCTCAGCGGCGCCCTCCCCACCCGGCCACACGGCATACCCCCACTTCGATGAAACACCCGACAGGAGAACGACACCCATGACGGCCACGCCCACCACCGGTCGCATCACCCAGGAGCAGGTCACCTGGTTCGCGCACACCTTCGACCAGCTCGTCGGCAACATCGAGAAGGCGGTCCTCGGCAAGCAGCACGTGACGCGCCTCGCGCTGACCTGCCTGCTCTCCGAGGGCCACATGCTCCTCGAGGACTTCCCCGGCACCGGCAAGACCCAGCTCGCCCGCGCGCTCTCCGCGACGGTGCAGGGAACGCACAGCCGCATCCAGTTCACGCCCGACCTGCTGCCGAGCGACGTCACGGGCGTCACGATCTACGAGCCGACGAAGCAGAGCTTCGAGTTCCACCCCGGCCCGATCTTCGCGACGATCGTGCTCGCCGACGAGATCAACCGCGCCTCGCCCAAGACGCAGTCGGCGCTCCTCGAGGTCATGGAGGAGGGCCGCGTCACGGTCGACGGCAAGCCGCACTCCGTCGGTGAGCCGTTCATGGTCATCGCGACGCAGAACCCCATCGAGCAGGCCGGAACCTACCGCCTCCCCGAGGCCCAGCTCGACCGCTTCCTCATGAAGGCGAGCGTCGGCTACCCCGACCACGAGGCGACGATCGCCGTGCTCGCCGACGCCAAGACGCGTGACCGCGCCAAGACGCTGAGCCCGCTCATCGCGAGCAACGTCATCGTCGAGATGAGCAAGCTCGCCGACGAGGTGCACGTCGACCCGGCGATCCTCGGCTACGTCAGCCGCATCGCCGAGGAGTCGCGCCGCCACCCCAACCTCAAGCTCGGCCTGTCGGTGCGCGGCTGCCTCGCCTACGTGCGGTGCGCGAAGACGTGGGCGGCCAGCCAGGGCCGCACCTACGTCGTGCCCGACGACATCAAGGTGCTCGCCGAGCCGGTGCTGAGCCACCGCCTCCTGCTCAACGCGGAGGCGCAGTTCGCCGGCATCACGGTCGAGCAGTGCGTCGACCAGATCCTCGGCGACATCGCGCCGCCGGCCGAGCGCGCCTCGGCCTGACCGCGCCGTTCGCAGAAGCAAGCAAGGGGACCGCATGACCCAGCAGGACCAGGGGGCCGCGTCGTCACGTCGCGGCGGCCGCTTCCGTATGCCGTCACTCCGGGGAGCGTCGGCCGGTGCCGTCGCGCCCGCGGCGGGGGCGACGGGTGGCTCGTCCGGCGCCGCGACCGGCAGCGTCCCCGCGAGCCCGACGGGTGGCCGGGCGCGAGCCGTCAGCGGGACGACGAGCCGCGGCATCCGCCAGATCACCCAGCCGATCACCCGCTCCATCGAGCAGGTGGCCGGCCAGACCGAGGGTGTCTGGCGTCCCGTCGCCGGGGTGCTGCGGTGGGTCTCGCCACTGGGCTGGACGATCCTCGCCCTGGGTGTCGTCTGCTGGTTCGTCGGTGCGCGCTGGGGCTGGACCGAGCTGCTCATGGTCGCCGGCGCCGCCCTCGTGCTGTTCCTCGTCTGCTTCGTCCTCGCGCTGGGTCGCACCAAGGTGCGCATCCTCGCCGAGGTCGACCCCCGTCGTGTCGTCGTCGGGGAGCCTGCGACGGGCCGCATCGTCGTCACCAACGAGGCGCGCACGCCGATGCTGCCGATCCTCGTCGAGCTCCCCGTCGGGCTGTCGGCCGCGCGCTTCGTCCTGCCGGCGCTGACGCCGGGCACCGCGCACGAGGAGCTCTTCGTCGTGCCGACCTCGCGCCGTGGCGTCATCCGGGTGGGTCCGGCCACGACGGTGCAGGGCGACCCGCTCGGCCTCATGCGGCGGACCCTGACGTGGACCGAGCGCACCGAGCTCTTCGTGCACCCGCGCACCGTGGCGCTCGAGTCGCTCGGCGCGGGCCTGCTGCGCGACCTCGAGGGCAGCACGACCGAGGACGTCTCGATGAGCGACCTCGCCTTCCACGCCCTGCGCGAGTACCAGCCGGGTGACGACCGCCGCTACATCCACTGGCGCAGCTCGGCCAAGGCCGGACGCCTGCTCGTGCGCCAGTTCCTCGACACGCGCCGCTCGCACGTGACGGTCATCGTCGACCCGGACCCGGAGCAGTACCGCTCGGGTCACGGCAAGACCGGGCGCACCGACCGGGACGTCGAGCGCGACGTCATGGCGGCCAACGCGCCGACGGCGATCGAGGCCGACGTCGAGACCGCGATCTCCGTCGGCTCCTCGATCATGGTGCGCGTCATGCTCGACGAGCAGGACGCCACCATGGTCTGCGGCAGCGAGAAGGTGTCCCGGACGGTGCCGCAGGTCGGCCTCGACGCCATGTCACGGGTCGAGCCCGGTCCGATCGACCTCTTCGCGGTGAGCCTCGACGCCACCGAGCTCGCCCCCGACACCTCGACGGTCTTCATCGTCACCGGCCCGCACCGGCCGTTCATCGAGCTGCAGCGCGCCGCCGGCCAGTTCCCGCCCGAGGTGACGCGCGTCATCATCGTCATCGACCCGCAGGCCGAGCACGGCATCCGTCGCGGTGGTGGCCTGTCGATCCTCACGCTGAGCGCGCTCGAGGACCTCCGTCCCCTCCTGTTCACCGGAGTCGCCCGATGAGCCACAACGCCATCCCCGCCCCGCCGCCGAGCGCCCTGGTGCAGCCGCCGAGCGCGCGCGAGCGCCTCGCTGCCCAGCTGGCCAGGCTGCGCCCGAGCGCCCCGCAGCTCGTCGACGCCGGCTTCACGGTCGCGCTCGTGGGCATCGCCCTCGTCGGCTTCCGCACCACCTTCTTCGGTCTCGGCTGGCTGTGGGTGGGCCTGGCCGGGCTGCTCGTCGGTCTGCTCGTGAGCCACGCCGGTGCGGCGTTCCGCGCGCTGGGCGTCGTGGCCATGCTCGGCGCGGCTGCCGCCTACCTCCTGCTCGGCGGTCCCCTCGCCGTGCGCGAGGACCTCGTCGCCGGGTTCCTCCCGTCCGGGTCGACCTTCGCGACCCTCGTGCACATGGCGGTCCCCGGCTGGAAGGAGCTGCTCACGGCGCTGCCGCCGGTCGACTCCCGCGGCCCGTACATGGCGCTGCCGTTCCTCTTCGGCCTCGTCGGGGCCGCCCTGACCTACGGTGTGGCCCGGCGCTGGCCGGGCGCCGTGCTCGCGCTCGTGTCACCGGTCGCGCTGCTCGTCGCCTCGATCGTGCTCGGCACGCAGACGCCCGCGGCGGTGCTCGTGCAGGGTGCCGTCTTCGCACTCGTGGCCATCGGCTGGACCGCCCTGCGCAGCAACCGCAACCGGCCGGCGCTGCAGAACGGCGCGGGCCGCACGACGCGCGCCGTGACGACCGCGGGCCTGCTCGCCGTCGCCACGGTCGGGGGCTTCTTCGTCGGACCGATGCTGCCCGGCGCCGACCCGACCCGCACGGTCTTCCGCTCCTCGCTGACCCCGCCGTACGACGTCAGCCAGTACGCGTCGCCGCTCGCCGGCTTCCGCCAGTACACCGAGCCCAACAGCGCCAAGCTCTTCGACAAGACGCTGCTCACCGTCAAGGGACTGCCGGCGAGCGTGCCGCTGCGGTTCGCCGCACTCGACTCCTACGACGGGTACGTCTGGGGCGCAGGCAACGTCGCCAACCGCGGCGACGGTCCGGACCCCCAGGGCACGAGCTTCCGCAAGGTCGGGACCCACATCGCGGCCGAGGGGCCCGGACAGCAGGTCACGGCCACCGTGGCGGTGCCGGCCGGCGGGTACAGCGACGTGTGGCTGCCGACCTTCGGCACGGTCACGGGGCTCGACTTCGGCGGCGGACGGCGCGACCAGCTCTCCGACGACCTCCGCTTCAACATCGACACCAACACCGGGGTCCTGCCCGAGAAGCTCGCCGCGGGCGACCAGTACATCGTCACGGCCTACGTCCAGACCCCGCCGACCAGCCTGCCGAAGTCGGTCGACCTCGCCGACGGCTCGACCGTCGACGCCTCGGCCCTGACGTTCCTCGACGACAAGGTGACGCCGTGGACCGACCGCGTCGACGGCCAGTGGGAGAAGGTCGCAGCCGTGGCCAAGGCCCTCCAGGACGGCGCCTACACCGACGGCGGCACGCCCGGCGACTACCAGAACGTCTTCCTCCCCGGGCACAGCCTGCTGCGGATGAGCCAGTTCATGAAGTCGACACAGCTCGCCGGCAACGACGAGCAGTACGCCGCCGCCTACGCGCTCGTCGCCAACCGGCTCGGCGTCCCGGCGCGGGTCGTGCTCGGTGCGATCCCCGAGGCGGGCGGCGTCGTCAAGGGCAAGGACGTCCGCGCGTGGGTCGAGGTCAAGCTCGCCGACGACTCGTGGATGCCGATCCTCGCCACGCAGTTCGTGCCCGATCGGAACAAGAAGCCGCAACAGCTCATCCGCAAGTCCGAGGAGAAGAAGACGGGGGCCCAGGTGCCGCCCCCCGCGGCCAACAACCCGCCGAGCGTCCTCCAGGGCCCGGACCAGGCGCAGAACGCGACGCAGCTGCGCAACCCGGCCAAGGACGACAACCCCCTCAACCCCGACAACTGGCCCGACTGGCTGCGCTGGCTCATCTTCTACGTGCTGCTGCCGCTGACGGTCCTGCTCGCCGTCTACGGGGCGATCCGCGGGGCCAAGTGGCTGCGCCGACGCAGGCGACGCACGACAGGCGGCACGTCGGCCCGAGTCACCGGTGGCTGGCGCGAGATCGTCGACACGGCCCGCGACCTGCGGATGCCGTTGCCTGCCAGGGGAACCCGCATCGAGCAGGCGAAGGCGCTCGAGCTGCACGTCGACGGTCCGCCACCGGTGAAGCCCAGCGTCGTCGTCGACGGTGCGCTCATGGGCGCGCCGGTCCGGGCTGCTGGTCCCGGCGTCCCCAGCGGCGACACCGAGCCGGTCCCGGCCGACGGCGGCCGCGTGAGCGAGCATTCCGGGCTGGCCCTCGTGCCCCTCGCCGTCACCGCCAACGGGCACGTCTTCGACGTCGACGAGCCCTCCCCCGAGGAGGTCGACGCCTTCTGGGCCGACGTCGAGACGGCGCGCCGACGGATCCGCGGCGAGCAGACCTTCTGGCAGAAGCTGCGGGGCGACGTGTCGCTGCGCACCTTCCGCGACCAGCTTCCCACCGGCGCCGGTCTCGGTCCCGCCCGGACGCGGACCTCGCGTGCACAGGGCTCGACCGGCACGAGCCGCACCGGTCGCCCGAGCCGCACCAGCAAGGCCGGCGTCGGCACCACCGCACCCACGAAGAAGGGCAAGGCGTGAAGCTGAAGTTCGTCCTCCGGTCCGGCGACCGCGAGACCGACCTCGTCGCCACGACGGACTCCGCCACGACCGTGGGTGACCTCGCGGGCTTCCTCGCGGCGGCGGACCCGAACCGCTCGACGGTGCTCGGCGCCGACGCCACGATGACGCTCGCGCTCGTCGACCAGGACCTGCGCGGCCTCGACCCGCGCGCGACGGTCGCCGAGAGCGGCCTCCAGTCCGGCATGCGCGTGTCGGTGACCCGGGCCGGTGAGGGTTTCGTGGACCGCGGACGCCCGGCGGCGGTCGTCTACATCCGCTCCGGACCCGACGCGGGCCAGGAGTTCCCGCTCGCCCGCGGGACGGCATACGTCGGCCGCGGCCGCGGCTGCGAGGTCCAGCTCTCCGACGAGTCGGTGTCGCGCAAGCACGCCAAGCTCGTCGTCCAGGAGGTCGTCGAGGTCGTCGACCTCGGCTCGGCCAACGGCATCACCGCCGGCGGCCAGCAGGTGACCCGGGCGCACCTCAAGAGCGGCGACGTCGTCCGCGTCGGCGACACCGAGCTCGAGGTGCACCTGCAGGGCGACGGCGTCGTCAGCCGGCCCGGGAGTGGTGTCCTGTCGGGTGACGCCGGCACCGTCGCCTTCTCGCGCTCGCCCCGCGTGGCGCCCCTCTTCGCCGGCCAGGAGTGGCAGGTGCCCGACCTCCCCGAGCGCGGCAAGCTCAGTCCGATGCCGCTCGTGGCCATGGTCGTGCCGCTGCTCATGGGCGCGGTCCTCTTCGCGATCACGAAGAACGCCTTCTCGATCGTCTTCATGCTGATGATGCCGGTGATGATGGCCGGCACGTACTACGAGGCCCGCCGCCAGCAGAAGAAGGAGTACGCCCAGGCGATGGCCGACTTCCGCGAGGACCTCGAGCTGCTCTCCCAGCGCATCCGCAGGTCGCTCGAGGTCGAGGGCCGCACCCGCCGCGGTGAGCACCCGAGCGGCGTCGACTGCCTCACCGCCGTGCGCGACCGAAGCGCCCTGCTGTGGACCCGCCGTCGCGACGGCAACGGCTTCGGCGAGCTGCGCCTCGGCCTCGGCACGCGCCCCTCCCGGTCCGCGATCAAGATGCCCGCCGTCGGCCGCTCCAAGGCCGAGGCGTGGCTCGCGGTCTCGGAGGAGCTCCAGGGTCTCGAGGTCGTCCACGACGTGCCGGTCGTCGCGACACCCCTGGCCGACGGCGCCGTCGGCATCGCCGGGCAGCGCGCCTCGGCCCTCGGCGCCGCCCGGTCGTTCGTGCTGCAGAGCGCCGCGCTGCACTCGCCCGCGGAGCTCGCCGTGTGCTCCTTCGCCTCCGGCAGCTCGGCGCGCGACTGGGACTTCCTCAAGTGGCTCCCGCACACGACCTCGCCCCACAGCCCCGTCGCCGTCGACCACCTCGCTGCCAGCGCGCCCGGGTGCTCGGCGCTCGCCGACGCCCTCGAGGACATCGTCGAGGCCAAGAGCTCCGGCAGCGGCGGCCCGGAGTCGGAGCAGGCCACCGCCGGGCGCCCCACCGTCCTCGTCCTGGTCGAGAGCGACGCCCCCATCGACCGCAGCCGCCTCGTCGCGATCGCCGAGCGTGGCCACCGGCACGGCATCGTCGTGCTCTGGGTCGCCGAGACCCAGCAGCTGCTCCCGGCCGCGTGCCAGACCTTCCTCGTCGTCTCCGACGACCAGAGCTCGCTCGCCGGCTACGTCCACGCGGGCGAGGAGGTGCAGCCCGTCGCCGTCGACCGCGTCACCTACGACGAGGCGATGGCCGGGGCCCGCCAGCTCGCGCCCGTCGTCGACGCCGGCGTGCCCGTCGACGACGCGAGCGACCTGCCGCGGGCCGTCTCGCTGCTCACCCTGGCCGGCACCGACCTCGCGAGCTCCGAGGAGGCGGTCATCGAGAAGTGGGGCGAGTCGCGCTCCATCCTCACCGGGCCGTACGCGCCGGCGGTCCTGCCGCGCAAGCCCGGCAACCTGCGCGCCATCGTCGGCCAGTCGAGCCAGGGCACCTTCTCGGTCGACATCCGCAGCGACGGCCCCCACGCCCTCGTCGGCGGCACGACCGGCGCCGGCAAGTCCGAGCTGCTCCAGGCGTGGATCCTCGGCATGGCGGCGGCGCACTCGCCGCAGCGGGTCACCTTCCTGCTCGTCGACTACAAGGGTGGCTCGGCCTTCCGCGACTGCGTCAAGCTGCCGCACACCGTCGGCCTCGTCACCGACCTGTCGCCGCACCTCGTGCGTCGCGCGCTCGCCTCGCTCGCCGCCGAGCTGCACTACCGCGAGCACCTGCTCGCCCGGCACAAGGCCAAGGACCTGCTCGAGCTCGAGCGCCGCGGCGAGGTCGACGCACCGCCGTCGCTCATCCTCGTCGTCGACGAGTTCGCCGCGCTCGTCCAGGAGGTGCCCGAGTTCGTCGACGGCGTCGTCAACGTCGCCCAGCGCGGGCGCTCGCTCGGCCTGCACCTCATCCTCGCGACGCAGCGCCCGGCCGGCGTCATCAAGGACAACCTCCGCGCCAACACCAACCTGCGCATGGCGCTGCGCATGGCCGACGAGAACGACTCCGACGACGTCCTCGGCTCCAAGGAGGCGGCCTTCTTCGACCCCGCCCTCCCCGGCCGTGCCGTCTCCAAGACCGGCCCGGGTCGGCTCGTCCCCTTCCAGACGGGGTATGCCGGTGGGTGGACCTCCGACGTCCCTCCGCCCCCCGACATGAAGGTCGAGACGCTGACCTTCGGGCGCGGCACCGAGTGGGAGCCGCCGCGCGTCGAGGGTGCCGACGACTCGGCCGACCTCGGCCCCACCGACATCCAGCGCCTCGTCTCGACGCTCGGTCGCGCGGCGCAGGTCGCCGAGCTGCCCAAGCCACGCAAGCCGTGGCTGCCCGACATGCGGCCCGTCTACGACCTCGCGACGCTGCCGACCCAGCGGCGCGACGACGAGCTCGTCTTCGGCATCGCCGACGACCCCGACAACCAGGCCCAGCCGGAGATCGCGTTCCGCCCCGACAAGGAGGGCAACATCGCGATCTACGGCACGTCCGGCTCCGGCAAGTCCGTCTTCCTCCGCTCGATGGCGGTCGCGGCCGGCTACACGGTCCGCGGCGGCCCCTGCCACGTCTACGGGCTCGACTTCGGCAACCGCGGGCTCGCGATGCTCGAGACCCTCCCGCACGTCGGCTCGATCGTGCCCGGCGGCGACCACGAGCGCGTGACCCGCCTGCTCCGCATGCTGCGCGCGACCATCGACGAGCGGGCCTCGCGCTACTCGTCCGTGAGCGCCGCGACGATCACGGACTACCGGCGCCTCGCCGGTCGCCCCGACGAGCCGCGCGTCATCGTGCTCATCGACAACATGACGGCGTTCCGCCAGGCCTACGAGGTCGGCGGGCGCTTCCACTGGCTCGACCTGCTCGCCGGTCTCGCGGCCGACGGTCGCCCGGTCGGCGTCCACTTCATCATCGCCTCGGACCAGCGCACCGGCCTGCCGACCAACCTCGCGGCCGCCGTGCAGGGCCGGATCATCCTGCGCATGAGCAACGTCGACGACTACTCCGTCTTCGGGGTGCCCGGCGACGTCCTGACGATGGCCTCGCCCCCCGGCCGTGGCCTCATGGCCGGGTCCGAGGTGCAGGTCGCGGTACTCGGCGGCTCGTCCGACGTCACGGTCCAGGCCGCCGCCATCGAGGCGTTCGCCGACGCGACCCGCAAGGCCGGCGTCAGCCAGGCGCCCCCCATCGAGAGCCTCGCCGAGGTCATCCCGCTCGGTGACCTGCCGTCGGAGTTCGGTGGGCGCCCCGTCGTCGGGGTCGCCTCCTCGAGCCTCGAGCCGCACGGCTTCGACCCGAAGGGCACCTTCATCGTCACGGGCCCGTCCGGCTCGGGACGCACGACGGCGGTCGCCGCCACGGCCGCCGGGCTCTACCGGTTCAGCTCGGCGTCCGCGCTCTACCTCATGACGCCCCGTCGCACCTCCGAGCTGCTCGACCTCGGCATCTGGGCCGAGACGGCCGTCGGCAGCGGCCCGGCGTCGGCGCTCGCCAGCCGGCTCGCCGCCGACATCGAGGAGGGCCGGCTCACGAGGCCGGTCGCCGTCTTCGTCGAGCGCATCGACGACCTCGCTCCGGCGGGCGCCGAGAACGCCCTGACGACGCTGGCCAAGGCCTGCGTCGACAACGACCAGCTCGTCGTCGCCGAGGGTGAGGCGGCCTTCTTCAGCAGCAACTTCGGGCTCCAGGCGCTGCTCAAGACCTCCCGCTCGGGCCTGGCCCTGCACCCCGACGGGAACGAGGGCCTGTCGGTCTTCAAGGCGAACCTCCCCGCGCTCAACCGGGCCGAACTCCCCCCGGGACGCGGCTTCCTCATCGAGAAGGGCAAGTTCGAGCTCGTCCAGGTGGCCCTGCCATGAGGTCGGTGACTCAGCCGAAAAGCGTTGGCGCACAAGGCAGTCGGACGCTGCACACGGCATACGGCGGGGGCGACCGGAGGGGTGGGGAGTCATGGGGAGTGCTCCCCATCGACACCCCTCGAACGCTGACATAGGTTTCTGCATGTCGACGAAAGCCGCCCATCGGGACGAAAGCCCCGCACGCCGGCAGACGTCGAGGAGATTCGCACCAGAGCGGGCCTGCACGGTTGGTCCGGAGGAGACGTCCCGAATCAGTCGGGGGAACACAGGCAAAGGAGAAGGTCATGGCTTGGCTCGGAATGAACGACGATGAGGTCAACGCCCAGGGCAACGTCCTGCAGCAGCAGGCGGAGGCCATCCAGAAGCTCATCACCAAGGTCGACCAGGAGGTCGAGTCCCTGAAGCAGAACTGGCAGGGTGACGACTCCCGCCAGTTCGAGCAGGAGTGGACCGGCACGCACCGTCCCGAGCTCCAGAAGGCCCACAAGCTGCTCACCGAGATGAAGTCGACGATCGACCACGAGGTCCAGCAGCAGCGCAGCACCTCGTCGCAGTACTGATCACCTCATCTCGCACCGACCTACACACGCTTGACTTCTGAAGGGGAACTGACATGGCTGTTTACAAGAAGGGTATGAACGCCGACGCGGTGTCCGCGTCCGGTGACAAGCTCGTCGGCTACAAGGGCGAGCTCGACGGCATCGTCGAGGCCGTCAACGGCGCCGTCTCCACGATCAAGGGCAACTGGGGCGGCACGGACGCCGAGCAGTTCCAGAGCGACTGGAACGGCCAGCGCCAGGTCGTGACCGCCGCCGGCGACAAGCTCGACGCCATGGGCAAGAAGTGCAAGACGAACGCCGAGTCGCAGAAGCAGACGTCGTCGAAGTGAGCCCGACTGCTGCGTGAGCCCGGCTCCGCGGCATCCGGCAGCGCGGAGGGTGGTCGTTCCTTCAGGGGAGGAGCGGCCACCCTTTCGTGTGTCCCGAGGTGCGTCGCCGAGGTGCGTCGCCGAGTGGTCGGCTGTGGCCCGGCTCACCCCTGCGAGACTAATTGGCCTTCGACCCTCTCCAGCCCGTAGATTCTTCGTCAACAAGGCATCAAAGCCGAAGTATCTTCCGGACTGGAGGCCTCACTGTGAGCCTGTTCCCCCTCGTGGCCGTCGTCGCCGACCGACCCGGTCTGACCGACGCCCTGGCCCGGCGCGGCTGCGTGCCCACCCCGGCCGAGACGGCCGACGTCCTCGTCGTCGACGCCGCATCGGCCGACGCCGCAGCCGTGCGTGCGGCCCTGACCGGTGGTCGTGGCGTCGTCGTCCTCGGCGCGCCCGCCGGCGAGCTGGGCGGCGAGCTGGCCGGGGTCGTCGCCGGCGTGCAGCGGGGCGCGGACACCGCCTCCGGCAGCCTGCGGCCCGCCGTCCGCGTCGAGCGCGACACGGAGATCGGCGAGGACCTCCTCGCGCGCGTCGACCTCGGCGCGCTGCGCACCTGTGCCTCGCTCGACCTGCAGCACCCTGCTCGTCCGGTGCTCGCGGCCGGTGGGCTCACGGTGGCGGCGACCACCGGCTCGGCCGTGGTGCTGGCCGTCGAGCCCGACGCGGCGGCGCCCGCCGGCGAGCAGTCGTTCGCCGAGCTCGTGCACAACGCCGTGTGCTCCGTCGCCCCCCGCGGCGGTCGCCGCCTCGACGTCGTCGCCGCCCACCCGCTCGTCGCGTCCGACGCCTGGCTCGGGCTCAAGGCGGCCGTCACGGACCTGCGTGAGCTCCAGGCCGCCGACGGGTCCGTCCCCGAGGCCACCGACCACGCGGACGCGGCCAGGCACGTCGCTCGTCTCGTCGCCGGCATCCAGGCCATGGCGCCGGAGCTGCCCCACGACGCCGACTACCTCGAGGCCCTCGTCAAGGACTTCGGCCGCTGGGCCGAGAGTGGCTTCGGCGTGCCGGACTTCTACGACTCCCTCGTCGCCTTCGCGCCGGCGCAGCACCGCGTCGACGGGCAGATGCACCTCGTCGTCTTCCCGATGTACACCCAGAACGGCAACCCGAACCGCCAGGTCGAGGCCGTGCTGCTCGAGGTCATCTGGCCCGACTTCGTCGCCGAGCTCGAGGGCGGGGACTACTCCAACAAGCTCTTCCTGCCGATCCGCTTCCTCGACTTCACGGCCGGCTACGACACGAACTCCGCCGTGCTCTTCCCCGAGACCGTCGCCATGCGCGAGGTCCCGGCCTTCACGTGGGGCGGCATCTTCGCCGACCGCGAGGCCGCGCGCTTCCGCCGCGTCGTGTCCGAGGCTGCGGCGGTGACGCGCCTGTCCCTGCCGCCGGACGCGGCCCGCCTCGTCGCCGACCAGGAGCTCGCCGAGCGCGCCTTCGTCATGTGGGACCTCATCCACGACCGCACCCACATGCACGGTGACCTGCCGTTCGACCCCTTCATGATCAAGCAGCGCATGCCGTACTTCCTCTACTCGCTGGAGGAGCTGCGCTGCGACCTCACGGCCTTCCGTGAGGCCGTCGCGCTCGAGGCCGAGGGCCACCCGTACGCCCGGTCGGTGCAGTATGCCGTCCTCTTCGACCGCATCTTCCGCTTCGCCATCACCGGTGACCGCACTCGCAACTACGACGGCCTCGGTGGCCAGCTGCTCTTCGCCTGGCTCCACCAGAAGGGCGTCCTGCACTGGACCGACAACCGCCTCACCATCGAGTGGGAGCGGGTCGCCGAGCCGGTGCTCGAGCTCGGTCGCGCGGTCGAGGACCTCTACTGGCGCTCGATCGACCGGCCCAAGACGGCGCACTGGCTCGCGGCCTACCACCTCGTCGCCTCCGTGCTGACGCCGCACCCGCTCTCGGCGTGGGCCCGGCACCGCGACGGCGACCTCGCGGCGCTGCCCCTCGACGGCCCGCCCAAGGGGCTGACCGACGCCGTGCTGCCCGACGAGTTCCCGCTCTCGATGTTCTACGAAGCCCTGTCCAAGAAGATGAAGGACGTCATCGAGTCGACGTCCGGCATCACCGGGGCCAGCGCGTGACCGTGACGGACGCCCAACCGGCCGGGAGCGACCCGCAGGTCGTTGTCGTCACCGGCGCCACCGGGGCCACAGGGCGCGCGACCTGCGCGGCCCTGCTCGCACGCGGGGAGCACGTCGTCGCCGTCGGCCGCGACGCCGCCTCGCTCGAGTCGCTCCGGGTCGAGCTCGACGCCCCGCACTGGGCCTTGCTCGACACGCGGGTCTGCGACCTGCTCGACGGGGACGCTGTCCAGTCCCTGGCCGCGGAGGTCGTGTCCGAGCACGGGCACGTCGACGCCCTCTTCCACCTCGTCGGCGGCTGGCGGGGCGGCACGTCCTTCACCGAGTCGACCGACGACGACTGGCGCTGGCTCTCGGGCAACCTCGTCGACACGTTGCGCCACACGACCCTCGCCTTGCACGACCACCTCCTCGCCACGGGGCGAGGGCGGGTGGCCATCGTCAGCGCAGCCGCAGCGCAGGCCCCCACGGCCGGCAACGCGGCATACGCCAGCGCCAAGGCGGCCGCCGAGACGTGGCTCGGCGCCCTGGCCGACTCGTTCGGCTCCGACGACGCGACCCCCGGCTCGGCGGCGGTCGTCGGTGTGGTGAAGTGGATCGGGACGGGTCGTACGGCGACCGCCCCGGCCCGTGTCGCCGAGTGGCTCACCGGCCTGCTCGACGAGGACGCCGCCGCTCTCAACGGCGCCCGGGTCGAGCTGTAGGCGGCCGCCCGGACGCCCGTCGAGGCGGCCAACCCGTCCCCGTGAGTCACCGAACGTCTCCCGCACGACCGAGTGAGGATCCCGTGAGCACCCTGCACGACCGCGACCGGCGCGGCTTCGCGTCCGACAACTACGCCGGCCTGCACCCCGAGGTGCTGGCCGCTCTCGCCGACGCCAACGGCGGGCACGAGATCGCCTACGGCGAGGACGCCTACACCGCCCGGCTGCAGGAGGTGGTCGCCGGCCACGTCGGCGCCGGCGCCGTCACCTGGCCGGTCTTCAACGGCACCGGCGCCAACGTCGTCGCGCTGCAGGCGCTGCTCCCGCGGTGGGGCGCCGTCATCTGCGCCGAGACGGCCCACATCAACACCGACGAGGGCGGGGCCCCCGAGCGGATGGGCAGCATCAAGCTGCTCACCGTCCCGACGCCCGACGGCAAGCTGACCCCCGAGCTCGTCGACCGGCAGGCCTGGGGCTTCGGCGACGAGCACCGCGCCCAGCCGCTCGTCGTCTCGATCACCCAGACCACCGAGCTCGGCACCTGCTACACGCCCGAGGAGGTGCGCGCCATCACCGAGCACGCCCATTCGCTCGGCATGCGGGTCCACCTCGACGGCGCCCGCATCTCCAACGCGGCGGCCACCCTCGGCACCGACCTGTCCGCGTTCACCGGCGCGGCTGGCGTCGACGTCCTCAGCCTCGGTGGCACGAAGAACGGCGCCCTGGCGGCCGAGGCGGTCGTCGTCGTCGACCCGGAGCTGGCCGCCGACCCGTCGCTCGGCCTCGTCCACGTGCGCAAGCTCTCGATGCAGCTGGCCTCCAAGATGCGCTTCGTCTCGGCCCAGCTCATCGCGCTCTACGGCAGCGACCTCTGGCTCCGGTCGGCGTCGCACGCCAACGCGATGGCCGCACGCCTGGCAGCCGGCGTCGAGCCGCTCGAGGGCGTGCGGCTCCAGCGGCCGGTGCAGGCCAACGCCGTCTTCGCCGTGCTCGACCGTGGTGTGGCCGACGCCCTGCGCGAGCGGTTCCGCTTCTACGACTGGGACCCGGCCACCGGCGAGGTGCGCTGGATGTGCTCGTGGGACACGACCGAGGCCGACGTCGACGCGTTCCTCGCCGAGCTGCGGCGCCTCCTCGGCACCTCCTGAGACGAGCACGCCCGGGCCCCGGGATCAGACCGCGGTCCGTCCGGGAGTGCCCGCTCGTCCTCGCGGTGCGGAGTGCGACGCGCACCGTCAGGACGGACCGCCACACGTGAGAGGACCCCGCACCCCTGGCCGGGGTGCGGGGTCCTCGTCGCACTGTCGTGCTGTCGCACTGTCGGCGTCCGGGCCGGCAGGCCCTCAGGCGGGGGCGGAGGTGTAGCGCAGGTAGGGCTTGACCTCGTCGACCGCGTCGGCGCCGAAGCGCTCCCGGGCGTCGGCCGTCGAGACGGTGGGGGCCACGATGACCTTCTGGCCCTCGCGCCAGTCCGCCGGCGTCGAGAACGGGCCGCGGTCGGTCAGCTGCAGGGCGTCGACGGCGCGCAGGATCTCGTCGAAGTTGCGCCCGACGCTCTTGGGGTAGGTCAGCGAGAGGCGGACCTTGTTGGACGGGTCGATGACGAAGACCGAGCGGACGCCCGAGGTGTCGCCCTCGCCCGGGTGGATCATGTCGTAGAGCTCGGAGACCTGGCGCGAGTCGTCGGCGATGATCGGGTAGCCGACCGTGGCGCCGCTGACCTCCTCGATGTCGCTCTTCCACTCCTCGTGCTGCTCGATCGGGTCGACCGACACCGCGAGCACCTTGACGTCTCGCTTGGCCCACTCGTCCTCGAGTGCGGCGACCCGGCCCAGCTCGGTCGTGCAGACCGGCGTGAAGTCGGCCGGGTGGCTGAAGAGGACCGCCCAGCTGGCGTCCTTCCAGTCGTGGAAACGGATCGGGCCCTCGGTGGTCGTGGCCTCGAAGTCGGGGGCGATCTCGCCCAGTCGCGGTGTTGCCATTGGCTCGTCCTCTCGCGGTCGGGCGCACGGCGCGCCCCGGTCTGCGCACCATTGTCACCACAAGACCATGCTTGACGTTATGGGTGTCCAAATGTTGTGACGCACACTCAGCGAACACTCAGACTCGACACGAAGACTGGAGGACCAGTCGCCGTTCTCCGAGGAGCCGCCGTGAGCGCCCTGCTCGCCACCATCACGAACCAGGTCCTGCATGCGCCGGTGTGGCTCGTGCTCCTCGTGGTCGGCGGTGTCGTCTTCGTCGAGGACGCCCTCTTCGTCGGGTTCATCGTGCCCGGCGAGACGGTCGCGATCCTCGGTGGAGTGGCGGCCTCCCTCGGTCACGTCCCCCTTGCTGCCGTCCTCATCGTCGTCGTGCTCGCCGCGATCATCGGCGACACCGTCGGTTTCGAGGTCGGTCGCCACCTCGGTGGCCGCGTCGTGCAGATGAAGGTCTTCGACCGCCACCGCGACCGCATCGGCCAGGCGCAGGACTTCCTGGGTCGCCGTGGCGGGGCCGCCGTCTTCCTCGCCCGCTGGACGGCGTTCCTGCGAGCCGTCATGCCGGCGCTCGCCGGGATGTCGAAGATGCACTACCCGACCTTCCTCATCTGGAACGCAGCCGGGGGCATCGCCTGGGGCAGTGTCGTCGTCACCGCCGGCTACCTCGCCGGCCAGTCCTACGCCCGCGTCGAGACGTGGCTCGGTCGCGGAGCCGCCGTCGTCGTCGGGATCATCGTCGTCGTCGCGCTCGTCGTGTGGCAGGTCCGCCGCCACCGCAGCGAAGGTGGGTCGGGTGACGCGTCCGCCGAGCGGTCCGGGCACTCCGAGGCGTCCGAGGGTGCCGACAACCCGTCGCGTATGCCGTCTGCCGGCTGAGCGGGTCAGCCTCCTCCCGGCCGGGGCGGCCGGTGTCCCGGAATGACGTGGTGTGTCACGATCCGGGCTCGGGCCTGCCGTTCGATGCCGGGCGGTCCTCCTGCGTGCCATGATCCACGCCGTGACCGACCACCTGCCGCCGTCGACCGGCGCGACCATGCCTCCGCCGGCCGGCGACCTGCCGCCCGAGCCGGCGCCCGGCGACCAGACCGTGCCCGTCCCGCAGCCCACGCCTCCGATGCTGCCGCCGCCCGGGCCGCCCCCCGGCTACGCGTCCGCACCCTCGTACGGGTCCGCCGCGCCCACCCCTGCTGCTCCGGGATCGCCCTTCGCCGCCCCGGCGCCCGGGTCGCCGTTCATGGCACCTCCTGGCTCGCCGTACCCGCCGTCGGCTCCCGTGCCCGTGTCCGGGAGGAACGGCCTGGCGATCGCCGCGCTCTGCTGCGGCATCGCGGGCATCATCCCCGTAGCGGCCGTCGTCGGCATCGTCCTCGGCGCCGTCGCCCTCGGCCAGCTGCGCCGCCGGGTGCAGAAGGGCAAGGTCATGGCGGTCGTCGGCATCGTCCTCGGGGTGCTGTGGCTCGCCGGGTGGGTCGCCCTCATCGTCTCCGCCGCCAACGACGCCCCCCCGCGCACCGCCTCGGGGTCGGTGACCGCGTCGACCGACGCCTACGTCGAGGACCTCAAGGCCGGCGACTGCTTCAGCGGCGCGGGGCGCGAGGAGGTGGACAGCCTGACGATCGTGCCGTGCACGTCCGCCCACGAGAGCCAGGTCGTCACGACCTTCACGCTGCCCGCCGGCGCGTGGCCCGGCAAGGACAAGGTCGTCGCGGACGCCGAGAAGGGCTGCACCGACAAGGGTGACCCGCTCGTCACGGACCGGGCCTTTGCCACCCAGCGCCCGTCCTTCATCTACCCGCAGGACGCGTACTCGTGGCGCTCGAGCCGCGAGATCATCTGCCTCGTCGAGCCGGAGAAGGGCACGACGACCGGCAGCGCCCTGAAGTAGCTCCGCCCTGAAGCAGCTCCACCTCGGAGCTTCGGGCCCCAGGAGCCGCTCGGCCCTGGGGCCCGAAAGACGCGTGTGGCCCCCTTCCTGCTGGAAGGGGGCCACACGGCATACACGATCCGACCGAGAGGTCAGCGCTCCTCGGTGCCCGCGATGAAGGCCTCGAGCTTCGCGCGACCGAGGTCGTCCGGACGCTGCTCCGGCGGGGACTTCATGAGGTAGGACGAGGCGGACAGCAGGGCGCCGCCGATGCCGCGGTCCTTGGCGATCTTCGCCGCGCGGATGGCGTCGATGATGATGCCGGCCGAGTTGGGGGAGTCCCAGACCTCGAGCTTGTACTCGAGGTTCAGTGGCACGTCACCGAAGGCGCGACCCTCGAGGCGGACGTAGGCCCACTTGCGGTCGTCGAGCCACGCGACGTAGTCGGACGGGCCGATGTGGACGTTCTTGCTGTCGACGAGACCCGAGAGCGAGCCGGTCAGGTTGGACGTCACGGCCTGGGTCTTGGAGACCTTCTTGGACTCGAGACGCTCGCGCTCGAGCATGTTCTTGAAGTCCATGTTGCCGCCGACGTTGAGCTGGTACGTCCGGTCGAGGGCGACACCGCGGTCCTCGAAGAGCTTGGCCATGACGCGGTGCGTGATGGTGGCGCCGACCTGGCTCTTGATGTCGTCACCGATGATCGGCACGCCGGCGGCCTCGAACTTCGCGGCCCACTCGGGGTCGGAGGCGATGAAGACCGGGAGGGCGTTGACGAAGGCGACCTTCGCGTCGATGGCGCACTGGGCGTAGAACTTGTCGGCCTGCTCGGAGCCCACAGGGAGGTAGGAGACGAGGACGTCGACCTTGCGGTCCTTGAGGACCTGGACGACGTCGACCGGCTCGGCGCCCGACTCGTCGATCGTCTGGCGGTAGTACTTGCCGAGACCGTCGAGCGTGTGGCCGCGCTGGACCTCGACGCCCGTGGTGGGGACGTCGGCGATCTTGATGGTGTTGTTCTCCGAGGCGTTGATGGCCTCGGACAGGTCCTTGCCGACCTTCTTGTCGTCGACGTCGAACGCGGCGACGAACTCCACGTCACCGACGTGGTAGTCGCCGAACTCGACGTGCATGAGGCCGGGGACGCCGGCGGAGGCGTCAGCGTCCTTGTAGTACTCGACGCCCTGCACGAGCGAGCTCGCGCAGTTGCCGACGCCGACGATGGCGACGCGTACGGATCCCATGGATCACTCCTTGTTGTTGGTGGTCGTGCTCTGGGGGGTGGTGATGTCTGTGGTGTCGTATGCCGCCGGGCCCGGGTCGAGGGCCGCGCGGCGTTCGGCGACGATGAGCTCCTCGAGCCAGCGGACCTCGCGCTCGGCGCGCTCCTCGCCGTGCTGCTGAAGCGCCAGGGTGTAGCTGTCCATGCGCTCGCGCCGGGCCTGGGAGGCGTCGCGGATGTTGGCGAGGCGCTCCTCGAGGCGGGAGCGCCGGCCTTCGAGGATGCGCAGCCGGACCTGGGCCTCGGTGCGGGAGAAGAAGGCGAAGCGGACGTCGAAGTCGTCGTCGTCCCAGGCGTCGGGACCGCTGGCGGCGACGAGGTCCTGGAAGTGCTCCTTGCCGTCGGCGGTCAGCTCGTAGGTGATCCGGGGGCGCTTGCTGCTGCCCGTCGCCGGCTCGGTGGTCTCGTGGATCCAGCCCGAGTCGACGAGGTGCCTGAGGGCCGGGTAGAGCGAGCCGTAGCTGAGCGCCCGGAAGATGCCGAGGGCCGTGGTGAGCCGCTTGCGCAGCTCGTAGCCGTGCAGCGGACCGTCGTGGAGCAGACCGAGCACCGCGAACTCGAGCAGCGCGGCGCGGCGGCTCTGGGGGCGGTCGGACGAGGGCACGGGTTCACCGTACACCCTGATATATCGCTGCGATACATCTGGGTGTCAGTTGCGGGGGACGACCGACGCACCGTCACGCATCCGGCCCGCGGCGTCACGCACGCAGCGGGCCGGGTCGACGGCGAAGGGGAGTCAGTCGTCCCGAGCAACCCACCCGGCAGCGGCTAGGGCTCCGGGGTGTAGACGACGATGAACGCCGTGCCGTGGACGGGGCGGGCGCCGTCCGCGACGAG
>NZ_BJYX01000028.1 GCF_007991735.1 Terrabacter aerolatus
CGTCGAGGCCACGTCGAGGCC
The DNA here is from genome assembly GCF_007991735.1 of Terrabacter aerolatus. Lineage (GTDB taxonomy): Bacteria > Actinomycetota > Actinomycetes > Actinomycetales > Dermatophilaceae > Terrabacter > Terrabacter aerolatus. Next base: position 22 of record NZ_BJYX01000028.1, read on the forward strand.
ACGTCGAGGCCACGTCGAGGCCACGTCGAGGCCACGTCGAGGCCACGTCGAGGCCACGTCGAGGCCACGTCGGACGTCGCGGAGCGGTTAGCCTGCCACCTGTGACGGCGAACGCGCGCAGCACCCCCGCCCCCTACCGCGGGTACGCGGCGCAGGAGTCGGTGACGGGTGAGGGTGTGGCCCTCGAGCTCCCGGTCGCCAACCTCGGATCCCGCCTCGTCTCGGGGTCGGTCGACCTCGTCGTCTACGGGCTCACCACCTGGGGCCTCGTCGAGCTGGCAGCGAGCCTCACCGAGCAGTCGTCGGATGCCGTGAGGCGCACGGCGCTCATCGTCGTCGTCGTCGGGGTGCTCGTCGGGGTGCCGGCCACCCTCGAGGCCCTGACGCGCGGTCGTACCCTCGGCAAGCTCGTCATGGGCCTGCGGGTCGTGCGTGACGACGGGGGACCGGTGTCGTCACGGCACACGCTGACCCGGGCACTGGTCGGGTGGCCCGAGATCTACCTGTCCTCCGGGATGGTGGCCGTCATCGCGGCGCTCTCGAGCTCACGCGTCAAGCGCCTCGGCGACCAGGCGGCCGGGACGTACGTCGTCTCCGAGCGCAGTCGTCTCAAGCTGGCACCGCCGCCTGAGATGCCGGTCGAGCTGGAGGAGTGGGCGGCCCGTGCCGACATCGCGCCGCTCGCCCCGGACCTCTCGGCCGCGCTGCGCCAGTTCATCCCGCGTGCGGCCACCTTCGCGCCCGTGGCCCGTGAGGCACACGGCCGTCAGCTGCTCGAACGGGTGCTCGTGTCGGTGGCTCCGCTGCCGCCACCGGGACACCACCCGGAGACCGTCCTGCGAGCGGTCGCCGCCGAGAGGTACCGGCGCGACCTCCTCCGCATCGCCCGCGACCAGCGGGTGCGCGAGGCGGTCCTGCCCCGGGAGGGCTAGGCCGGAGGGCTGCCGGGACCCACCCGTCCGTCGCGAGGTCGGGCTGTGGTCACGCGGTCGGCCCGTGGTGGCCGTCACGCGGTCGGAGTGTGCCAGCGGGTGTGCCCCGGGTGCATACTGGCCGTACGTGCTCCGGGGTCGGTGTAATTCCGAGCCGGCGGTGACAGTCCGCGACCCGACCGCATCCAGCGGCCGGTTGACCTGGTGAAACTCCGGGACCGACGGTGAAAGTCCGGATGGGAGGCAGCACGAAACAGGCCGTCGTGGCCTGGGCCGTCGGCGTCGTCCGCCCGGCCCTGACCACGTGGGCGTGTGGAGACACCCCGGAGTTCGTCCGCGCAACGACGAACGACCAAGGACGAACACCACATGCAGGCTCTAGCTCTGGCCGACCAGACGAAGAACGTCTTCCAGCAGGCCATCGACGCCACGATCCCCATCGGCTCCTACCAGCTGCACTGGCTCGAGCTCATCGGTGTCCTCATCGGGCTCGCCTCCGCCTACCTCGGCATGCGCCGCTGGGTCTGGGCGTGGCCCGTGGGGATCCTCGCCAACATCATGCTGTTCTTCGTCTACCTCGGCGCCGTCTTCGGTGCCGACGAGCGCATCCCGCTCTTCGGGCAGGCCGGCCGCCAGGTCTTCTTCATCGTCACGAGCGTGTACGGCTGGTGGCGCTGGTCGCAGGTGCGCCGGCTCAACCATGCGGGCGACTCGAGCGGTGTCGCGATCACGCCGCGGTGGGCCACGAGCCGTGAGCGCGTCGCCGTCGTCGTCTTCTGGCTGGTCGGCACGGTCGTCGTCCACCAGGTCTTCGTGTGGCTGTGGAACCTCTCGCCGAACCCGTACTTCACGCCGCAGTGGTGGTTCTACTGGTGCGACGCGTGGATCTTCGTCGGCTCCATCGTCGCGACCTACGCCATGGCGCGCGGCTGGAACGAGTTCTGGCTCGCTTGGATCGCCGTCGACCTCGTCGGCGTGCCGTTCGCCTTCGCGACCGACTACGTCCCGACGGGGGTGCTCTACACGTTCTACGGCCTCTTCGTCCTCTACGGCTTCACCCAGTGGGTCAAGATCTCGCGGGCGAGCGTGCCCGACGTCGAGCCCCAGCTCACCGGCACGTCGAGCTGACCCGTGGGTGCCACGGCAGCCCCCGCCTGGATGCGACGAGCTCTCCAGCTCGCCGCAGCCGGCCCGTGGCCCGACCCGAACCCGCGGGTCGGGTGCGTCGTCGTCGCGCCCGACGGCACCGTCGTCGGGGAGGGCTTCCACCATGGCGCCGGGACGCCGCACGCGGAGGTCGAGGCGTTGCGTGAGGCGGGTGACGCCGCACGTGGGGCGACCGCCTACGTCACGCTCGAGCCCTGCTCGCACACGGGCCGCACCGGGCCGTGCGCGGACGCCTTGGCCGACGCGGGTGTCGCCCGCGTGGTGTTCGCGCAGTCCGACCCCAACCCGGACGCCGCGGGTGGGGCCGAGCGGTTGCATGCCGCGGGGGTGCACGTCACCGGGGGCGTGCTGGCCGACGAGGCTGCGGCGCTCAACGAACGTTGGGCGCGGACCGTCGACCTCGGCCGCCCCCTGGTGACGTGGAAGCTCGCGACCACCCTCGACGGTCGGAGCGCCGCCGCCGACGGCAGCAGCCAGTGGATCACCGGCGAGGCCGCTCGCGCCGACGTCCACCTGCTTCGGGCCACCCGTGACGCCGTCCTCGTCGGCACCGGCACCGTCCTCGACGACGACCCCCGCCTGACGGTGCGTATGCCGGACGGCGCGCTCGCGCCGGACCAGCCCCTCCGCGCCGTGATGGGGTTGCGCGAGGTCCCGTCGGCGGCTCGTCTCCACGACGCGCCCGGCGCCGTCGTGCACCTCGAGACACGCGAGCCTCGAGAGGCCCTGGAGCTGTTGTGGCGCAAGGGCGTTCGCGACGTGTGGCTCGAAGGCGGACCGACGCTCGCCGGGGCCTTTCTGCGCGCCGGGCTCGTCGACGACGTCTACGCCTATGTCGCACCCGCGCTGCTCGGTGCGGGCCGGGCGGCGGTCGCCGACCTGGGCATCCGGTCCATCTCGGACGTCCGCCGTCTTGAGCTCGTCGACGTGGCCGTCGTCGGGGGAGACGTGCGCATCCATGCGGTCGCGGCGGCCGGACCCGTCGCGACGGCGGCGACCGTCCGGCACGACGCCGACGTCACGACCACCGACCTCCACGCACCCGCACAACCCTGAGGAGACAGACATGTTCACCGGAATCGTCGAGGAGCTGGGCACGGTCGCGCGCGTCGAGCTCGGGGCCGAGTCGGCCGTGCTGCGCATCGAGGGGCCCCTCGTCGTCAGCGATGCCACGCACGGCGCCTCGATCTCCGTCAACGGCGTCTGCCTCACCGTCACCGAGCACGACGCCTCGGGCTTCACCGTCGACGTCATGGCCGAGACGCTCGCCCGGAGCAGCCTGGGCGCGCTCGCGCCCGGCGACCGCGTCAACCTCGAACGCGCGATGCCGGCCGACGGGCGGTTCGGCGGACACGTCGTCCAAGGTCACGTCGACGGAACCGCCACCATCACGGCTCGTACGCCCGGGGACCATTGGGAGACGGTCGACTTCACGCTCCCGGCCGGCCTCGCGGCATACGTCGTCGAGAAGGGCTCGATCACCGTCGACGGTGTCTCCCTCACCGTTGCCCACGTCGGCGACGACGCGTTCGGCGTCTCGCTGATCCCCACCACCCTCGACCTGACGACCTTGGGGCACAAGGGAGTCGGCGATGTCGTCAACCTCGAGGTCGACGTCATCGCCAAGTACGTGGAGCGTCTGCTCACCCACCGGCAGGAGGTCACGTCATGACCACCCTCTCGACCGTGGAGGCCGCCCTGGAGGCACTCCAGGCCGGTCGCCCCGTGCTCGTCCTCGACGACGAGCAGCGTGAGAACGAGGGCGACCTCGTCCTCGCCGCCGAGACCGCCACCGAGGACTGGATGGCGTGGACGGTCCGCCACTCGTCCGGCTACCTCTGCGCGCCGATGCCCGACGAGGTCGCCGACCGGCTCGCGCTGCCGCTCATGGTCGCCGAGAACCGCGACCCGCTGCGCACGGCATACACCGTGTCGGTCGACGCGGCCACGGGAGTCACGACCGGCATCAGTGCCGCTGACCGCCTGCGCACCGTCCAGGTGCTCGCCGACGTCGACTCCACGCCGGCCGACCTCATCCGCCCCGGGCACGTCCTGCCGCTGCGTGCCCGCGCCGGAGGGGTGCTGACCCGCCCCGGTCACACCGAGGCCGCCGTCGACCTGACCCGCCTGGCCGGCCTGTCACCCGTCGGCGTCATCGGTGAGCTCGTCCACGACGACGGGACGATGATGCGCTTCGACGCGGTCGTCGCGCTCGGGCGCGAGTTCGGCCTTCCGGTCATCACCATCGAGCAGCTCGTCGACCACCGCCAGCGCCTCGACCGGGTCGAGCGTCTCGCGACGACCCGCATCCCGACGGTCCACGGCACGTTCACCGCCCACGCCTACCGCGACACCCTGACCGGCGACGAGCACGTCGCCCTCGTCAGCCCGCGCGGCCTGCAGGGGCGGGGCGGGACCGGTCCGGTCCTGACCCGGCTGCACTCCGAGTGCCTGACCGGCGACGCGTTCGGATCGCTGCGCTGCGACTGCGGGCCCCAGCTGCAGGCGTCACTCGCCCGCGTCGGCCGCGACGGTGGTGTCGTCGTCTACCTCGGCGGCCACGAGGGCCGTGGCGTCGGCCTCGTCGACAAGTTGCGCGCCTACTCCCAGCAGGACCGCGGCGCGGACACCGTCGATGCCCAGACCGCCCTCGGGCTGCCCGTCGACGCGCGCGAGTACGCCGCCGGGGCCGCGATCCTGCACGACCTCGGCGCGAGCCAGGTCGTGCTCCTGACGAACAACCCCGACAAGGTCTCGGCCCTGCGTCACCTCGGTCTCGACGTCGTCGCGGTCGAGCGGCTGCACGGACCGGTCGGCGAGGACAACGAGCAGTACCTCACGACCAAGCGCGAGCGCCTCGGTCACGACATCCCGGTCACGAGCGACCGGCGCAGCGGCAAGGAGACGGCATGAAGCACGGCGCCCCCACCCTCACCACCGACGGGAGCGGCCTGCGGGTCGCGGTCGTCGCCGCGAGCTGGCACGAGCAGGTCATGGAGGGACTGCTCGACGGCGCGCGGCGCGGGCTCGCCGACGCAGGCGTGACCGAGGTCGACGTCGTCCGGGTGCCCGGCACGTTCGAGCTGCCGGTCGCGTGCGCCAGCCTCGCGAGCCGCTACGACGCGCTCGTCGCCCTCGGCGTCGTCATCCGGGGCGGCACCCCGCACTTCGACTACGTCTGCCAGGCGGCGGCGGTCGGCATCACCGAGGTCTCCGTCCGCGCGGCCACGCCGGTCGGCTTCGGAGTCCTGACGTGCGACGACGAGGCCCAGGCGATCGACCGTGCGGGACTGCCGGGTTCGGCGGAGGACAAGGGCCACGAGGCCGCGACGGCCGCCGTCGCGACCGTCGTCGCCCTGCGCGGCCTCGCCACGTCGTGAGCACCGTCAGGACAGGTGCCGCCCGGCCCGTAGGCTGGGGCACCGTGAAGAGCTTTGAGCAGCTGTATGCCGAGCTGGCCGAGAAGGCGCAGACGCGACCCGAGGGTTCGGGCACCGTCGCGCAGCTCGACGCCGGCGTCCACGCGATCGGCAAGAAGATCGTCGAGGAGGCGGCCGAGGTCTGGATGGCCGCCGAGTACCAGTCGACCGACGAGGCCGCCGAGGAGATCAGCCAGCTCCTCTACCATCTGCAGGTCCTCATGCTCGCCAAGGGCATCTCGCTCGACGACGTCTACTCCCACCTCTGAGGACCTCGACCGCCATGCTGCGAATCGCCGTGCCCAACAAGGGCTCCCTGTCCGACGCGACCGTCGACCTGCTGCGCGAGGCGGGCTACCGCACGCGACGTGACAGCAAGGAGCTCGTCGTCTCGGACGCCGAGAACGACGTCGAGTTCTTCTACCTGCGTCCGCGTGACATCGCCGTCTACGTCGGCTCCGGCACGGTCGACGCGGGGGTCACCGGTCGCGACCTCCTCCTCGACTCGGGCTCCGGGGCCGTCGAGGTCATGCAGCTCGGTTTCGGCGCCTCGACCTTCCGGTATGCCGGCAAGCCGGGTCAGGTCGCCACCGTCGAGGACATCGAGGGCAAGCGCGTCGCGACCTCGTATGCCGGCCTCGTCCGCTCGGACCTCGCGGCCCGTGGCCTGACGGCCGAGGTCGTGCGCCTCGACGGCGCCGTCGAGACCGCGATCACGCTGGGCGTGGCCGACTGCATCGCCGACGTCGTCGAGACGGGTACCACCCTGCGCCAACAGGGCCTCGAGGTCTTCGGTGAGCCGATCCTGCGGTCCGAGGCCGTGCTCATCCGGGGCGACCGTCCCGGCGAGGACCAGGCCATCGAGGTGCTCCAGCGCCGCATCGCGGGGGTCATCACGGCGCGCACCTACGTCATGCTCGACTACGACTGCCCCAAGGACCTCGTCGACCGGGCCTGCGAGCTGACGCCGGGACTCGAGTCCCCGACGGTCTCCTCGCTGCAGGACGACGCGTGGGTGGCCGTGCGGGCGATGGTGCCGCGTCTGGGCCGCAACCGGCTCATGGACGAGCTCTACGACCTCGGGGCGCGGGCCATCCTCGTCACCGACATCGCAGCCTGCCGGCTGTGACGGGCCAGGGGGATGGCATGACGCCGGAGCCCGGTGCGCACGCCCGGACCGATCCGGGCTCGGACGCCTTCGCGCCGTTCCGCCCCCGGCGTGGCCGCACGGTGGCGCTCGGTGTCGTGTGGGCCTCACTCGTCGTCTTCGGCCTCATCGCGGTCGTCATGCCGACCCAGGTCGACGGCCGTTGGGGGCTCGGCGACCGGCTGATGTTCTTCGGCATCGGTGTCGCCGTCGCCCTCATCGCCTGGCGCTACGCCTCGATCGTCGCCGTCCCCAGCCGTTCCGGCCTCGTCGTGCGCAACCTCGTGCTGACCCGCACCCTCGTCTGGCCCGAGGTCGTCGGCATCCAGTTCGGTGGTGGTGAGCCGTGGGTCACGCTCGACCTCGAGGACGGCGACTCCGTCGCGGTCATGGCCATCCAGAAGGCCGACGGCGCGGTGTCGGGCCGGGAGGCCTCACGCCTCGCTGCCCTCGTCCAGGCCTTCGGCGAGGCCCGCGAGCCCGACCGGCCGCAGGGACCCGCATGACCGTGGAGCCGACGCCCGACCGGATGCGGCACGCGCTGGGTCACTTCGCGACCGGCGTGACGATCGTGACAGGCCTCGCCGACGACGGGACGCCGGTGGGCTTCGCCTGCCAGTCCTTCGCGTCGGTCTCGCTGCACCCGCCGCTCGTGCTCTTCTGCGCCGACCATCGCGGCAGGTCCTGGCCACGCATGCGGGGGCAGGGTCGCTTCACCGTCAACGTGCTCGGTCACGACCAGCGCGACCTCATCGCCCGGTTCGGGTCGGCCGACGGGGCCCGCTTCGACGGCCTCGACTGGACCCCGTCGGAGCGCGGTGGTCCCAGCCTGCCCGGCGTCCTCGTGCGCGTGCACTGCTCGGTCGAGCAGGTGCACGTCGCAGGCGACCACGACGTCGTCGTGGGCCGGGTGCTCGACCTCGAGGACGGCGAGTCCGGACGACCGATGCTCTTCTACCGCGGCCGGCTGACCGTCACCGAGCGCCGCACGTCGTCGGCTTCGGACGAGACCGTGGGGGACTCGCCCGAGGCGATGGACGACTACTGGGGCTGAGGGCGGCCGGGGCGCGAGTCGGTGCCGCCGACGAGACCGTCCCACGACCACTTCGGCACCGTGAGCCCGTCGGGCACCTCGTCGGCAGACCCGTGGTAGGTGGCCATGTAGGCCGTCGCCCAGGTGAAGTAGCGCACGAGCGCCTCGCGCAGGTCGGGCTCGGCGTCGAGGCCCACGTCGTCCAGGGCCGACTCGAAGCACGCGACGGCCCGCTCGTCCATCTCGCGGTGCTCGCCGTTGCCCGAGTGCAGGCGCACGACGTGCGACTCGGTCGTCACCGACGCGGTGTAGAGCGCCGGGCCGCCCAACGCCTCGGCCCAGTACGCCGCCAGGCGCCGGGTGTGGTCCGGGTGGTAGCCGTGCGAGAACGCGTGCGCCACGACGGGGTCCGACAGGCTCCGCTCGTGCCAGGCGTGGGCGAGTCGCACGAGGGCGGGCAGGCCGCCGACGGCGTCGTAGATGGTCGATGCCACCGTCGCAGGCTCCCACCGGCGGCCGTCGCGGACAAGACCCCGGGGCCGACCCGCGACGTCCCGGGTCGGCCCCGTCGAACCTGGTCCGGCGCAGGCCTCAGCGGAAGTGGATGAAGTTCGACGGCCAGGAGTAGGTGCCTCGGGTCAGGATGCGCCGACCGCTCATCGAGGTGTACGTCGCCCCGAGGACGGTGCCGCCGTAGCCGCTCTCGGAGATCGCGACCGTGTTGCCGTCGGCGCTGACCCAGTCGACGTAGGCGACGTGGTTGGAGTTCCACTGCGCGATGTCGCCGACGCGGGGCCGTTGGTCGACGGCGAAACCCTTGGCGCGGGCGCTCGTGTCCCAGTCCATGGCGTTGCCGAGGTTGCCCGGGTTGCTCACGCCGTCCCGCGCGAGCCGGTAGGCGGAGAAGTTCGTGCAGTTGTTGCCCCAGGCGTCGACGGGGTAGCCCCAGGCGCGCTGGCCGTAGTAGCCGAAGCGCTCGATGCAGTTCTGGGTCGCCCGGGAGTAGCACGTCCAGCCGGCCGGTGCGGGTCCGCCGGTGATGGCCCACGTCATCGACGATCCCTGGAAGACGGCGACGTTCGCCGTGCCCAGCACGCGCACGAAGGAGCCGGCGCCGCTCGTCTGGGTCGCCCACTGGGTCACGCCGCGGCTGTTGCGCACGACGAAGTTGCCGTCGGTCTGCATCGTCGCCACGTTGCCGGCACCGCTCGTGAAGGCCGACCACTGGCGCACGCCGCCGGCCGAGTTGAGCACGAGGTTGCCGTCGGTGCGCATGAGCAGGCTCCACGCCGAGCTCGCCGAGACGATCGACTCACCCGGTCGCAGGACCTGCCCGGCGAGCATCCGGTCGTAGCGGATGCCCCGGTGGTCCCAGACCGTGGTGGTGCCCTGGCGCACCTGCAGCAGCCCGGAGTCGGTGAGGGTGAGCACCCCTCCGGTCCAGCCGTTCGTGCCGCTGGACCAGGCGACGCTACCGTCGGGGCGGGTCAGGACGGCGTTGCCGTCGGTCCGCATGCCCAGGCGGTTGCCGGCGCCGGGGGTCGCGCTCGACCAGCGGCGGGAGCCCCCTGAGGTCGCGACGACGAGGTTGCCGTCGGCCTGCATCGTGGCGACGTACGCCCCGGACGGGGACCGGAGCGCGGTGGTGGACGAGAGCACCTGGCCGGACCCGAGGGTGGCCCCGGCGGAGTACGTGAAGCCGTCGGCCCGCACGACGGTCCCGGCCCGGGTCGTGACACGGACCGCGGCCGTCCCGGTCGAGAGCCGGCCGGGGACGACGGCGGTCAGCGAGGTCGCCGAGATCCGCTTCCAGGACGTCGCCGCGACGTTGCCGATCTGCACGGCGCTCACGTCGGTGAAGGAGGTGCCGCGCAGGGTGACCACCGTGCCGCCGGCCAACGGGCCCGACGCGGGTGACACCGAGGTGACGACGGGCGGGTTCTGGTAGGTGAACCGGCTGCCCGTCACGACGGGGGAGGTGCCACCGGGAGTGACGACGCGCACGTCGACGTCCCCCTCGGCGTGGGGCGGGAGAGTGACGCGCAGCTGGGTCGCGGAGAGCCGGGTCACGCCCGTCGCGGCCACGCCACCGAAGGTCACCGACGAGACCCGGTCGTATGCCGTCCCGGTCAGGGTGATGGCATCGCCCCCCTTGGTGGGGGCCAGGGCGGGGGAGACCGAGGAGACGGTCGGGACGGCCTGGTAGGTGAACTGGCCCGCCTCGACGACGGGGGAGACCCCTCCGGGCGTGGTGACCCGGAGGTTCACCGTGCCGACGGGCCGGGCCGGGGCGGTGACCTGGAGCTGGGTGTCGGAGACGCGGACGACGGACGTGCCTGGCGAACCCCCGAAGTCCACGCCCGTGGCGAGGCCGAGCCGGGTGCCCGTGACGACCACGGTGACGCCGCCACCGAGCGGGCCGGCGGGGACCGACAGGGCCGTGACGGCGGGGACACCGACGTACGTGAAGACGCTGCGGTCGCTGTCGGGGCTCGTCCCGTTGACGTTGACGACCCGCACCGGCACGGCGCCCTCGGCCTGTGCCGGGGAGGTCACGCGCAGCGTCGTGTCGGAGACCCGGACGAGTCCGGTGCCCGGCACGGAGCCGAAGGTCACGGCGGTGGTCGCTGCGAGGTGCGTACCGGTGATCGTCACGACGGTGCCGCCCTGGAGGGGACCGGCCGTCGCGGAGAGAGAGGTGAGTGAGGGCGGGAAGCCGTAGGCGAAGCGCGTGCGGGCCCCTGGCGTCGACGTGCCACCCGGCGTCGTGACCACGACGTCGACCTGCTCGGGGACGTGGGCGGGGGTGGTGACGCGCAGGCTCGTGTCGGAGACGCGCACGAGGTTCGTCGCGGCCGCGGCGCCGAAGCGCACGGCCGTGGCGCGGGTCAGGCCGGTGCCGGTCAGGGTGACGACGGTGCCGCCGGCCGGCGGCCCGATCTGGGGGGAGAGGGCGGTGAGGGTCGGCACGGGGTCGAAGGCGAACGTCGTCACGGCGCTCTGCGGCGAGGTGCCCCAGGGGGTCGTGACGACGACACCGACGATGCCGGCCGCGTGGGCCGGCGTCGTGGCCGTGATCGTCGTGGGCGAGACCACGGTGAAGGTCGCCGGTGCGCCCCCGAAGGTCACCCGGGTCGCGCCGGTCAGGTGGAGTCCCGTGATCGACACGGCGGTGCCGCCGCGGACGGGCCCGGCCACGGTCGACAGCGCGGTCACGGCCGGCGGGGCCTGGTAGGTGAATCGCGCGACCGAGGTGGCTGCCGAGGTGCCACCCGGCGTCGTGACGCGTACGTCGACGGTGCCCATCGCCGCGGCGGGAGTCGTGACTCGCAGCGTCGTCGGTGAGACGCGGACGACGTTCGTGGTGCTCGCGGCGCCGAACTGCACGGCCGTCGCGGTGCCGAGGGCGGTGCCGGTCAGCGTGACCGTGGAGCCGCCGGCCGTGGGCCCCGCGGGGGGCGTGGCGCCGGTGACGGTCGGGACGGCCTCGTAGGAGTACGTGCTCGCGGCCGACGTGCGCGACGTGCCGGACGTCGTGCGCACCTGGACCGGAGCCGGCCCGGCCGCCCTGGCCGGCGTCGTGATCCGCAGCTGGGTGCTCGACAGCACGGTGGGACGCAGGGCCGTCCCGCCGACGGTGACGATGGCGGATCCCCGGAAGCCGGTACCGGTCACGAGGACCACGGTGCCGCCACGCACCGGTCCGGCCGTCACCGAGAGGGCCGTCACGGTCGGTGCCGAGGGCACTGACGGCACGGGCACCGCGGCATACGTGAACCGGTCGGCCGCGATGACGGCCGAGGTGCCGCCCGGGGTCGTGACCGTCACGTCGACGGTCCCCGCGGCCCGCGCCGGAGCAGTGACGCGGACCTGCGTGTCGGAGACGCGGGTCAGACCGGTCGCGAGCGTGGTGCCGAAGCGCACCGCGCTGACCCGCTGCAGGTTCGTGCCGCTGACGACGACGGTCCTGCCGCCACGCGTCGTCCCGCTGTGCGTGGACAGGTCCGAGACCGTGGGGACGGCGTCGAAGGAGAACGTCGCGCCCGGCGACACGGCCGAGGGGCCCGACGGGGTGGTGACGCGGACGTCGACGGCGCCGGCGGGGTGGGCCGGGGTGACCACCCGGACCACGGTGCTCGACACGTGCGTGACGGCGGTGACGCGGACGGTGCCGAACCAGACCGCGGTCGTGGCGCCCACGCCGGCGCCCGAGAGCTCGACGGTCGTGCCTCCACGGACGGGACCGGCCACGACCGAGAGGCTGACGGCCGTGGAGACGGCGACGGGAGTCGCGGCGGTCGGGGATGTCGGGGACGTGGGGGCCGAGGCCGCTGCGACCGGCGCGGCCGTCGCAGGCATCGCTCCGGCCAGTCCGGGCACCCCGGCGAGCAGGCCGAGCGCCACGAGCAGCGACACGATGCGCCGCAGCGAGGAGGAGTCGGCGGGACCGTCTCGGTGTGTTCGCGGGTGGGGCCCAGGCAACATACGTCGGTCTCCTTGCAGTCAGCACGTCCGGCGAGCATTCTGCACAGGCATTTCGTCCGTTGTATGCGGTTTGGACCTAATTGGGGGACAACAAGCGCCCCACCAGCCCCAGATGTGGGCGGGGCGGCTCCGTCAGTCCACGCGTCGCAGGTCGGGCCGGAGGCGCAGGACGACGAGCCCCTGGGCGACGCCGATCGCCGCGAGCACCGTCCAGACGACCGACAGGCCACCGGTGACGTCGCGCAGCAGCCCCATCGCGAGGGGGCCGATCGAGGCGATGCCGTAGGAGATGAGGAAGGCCATGCCGGTGAGCCGTCCGCTGGCCTCGGGCGTGCGGGCGTAGCGCACGAGCAGGACGAGCGCCAGGGAGAAGGCCGCGCCCTGCCCGAGCCCGGTGACGACCGCCCACACCCAGGGAGCGGCGAGCGGTGCGAGCCAGATGCCGAGCGACCCGGCGACCCCGAGCCCCGCTGCCGGCAGCAGGAGCCGGCGCATGTCGCTCGTGCGGTCGCTGAGGACGGGACCCAGGAGCCCGGAGACGATCTGCGCGCCGCTGAACGCCGCGGCGAGGTAGCCGGCCGACGCCCGGGACCAGCCGTGCTCGACGTACGTCGGCGCCAGCCACGTGACGGCGGAGTAGAAGCACCAGGACTGCAGCGCGAGGTAGGCGGCGACGAGCCATGCAGTGGGGTGGCGCCAGGGGAGCCGGCCGGGGCCCTCCTCGTCGGGGGTGTGGTGCGGGTTGGCTCGCACGGTGAACGGCGCCCAGGCCAGGGCGCCGACGAGCGCGACGACCGACCAGGAGCCGAGGGACGCCTGCCAGCTGCCGAGCCGGTCGGCGAGCGGGACGGCGATCGCCGAGCTGGCGGCCGCGCCGCCCATCATGGCGAGCATGTAGAGACCCGTGACGAGTCCGACGCGCTCGGGAGGGAAGTAGGTCTTGACGAGCCGGGGCAGGAGCGTGCCGGCGACGGCGATGCCGACCCCGCAGAGGAACGTTCCCGCGTAGAGCACCACGACGTGGTCGCCCGCGAAGCGGCTGGCGGTGCCGGCGAGGATGGCGAGGACCGCCCCGAGTACCGCGCCCGCAGCCCCGGTTCGGTGGGCGATGCGGCTGGCGACCGGCGCGAAGACGCCCATGCAGAGCACCGGCAGCGTCGTCAGGGCGCCGGCCGCAGCGTGGCTCAGGCCGAGGTCACCGGAGATCGTGTCGAGCAACGGAGGGATGCTCGTGATGGCGATCCGCAGGTTGGCGGCGACGGCCACGAGGGCGACGGCCATGACCCACACGGCCGGGAGGGGACGGATCGCTCGGGAACGGGTGCGCACCGTCAGAGACTAGATGTGTCGAGCACGAGGTCCGCGCGCTCCCTCGTGGCATCGGCCGTGAAGAGGGTCGCCTCCTGGTCGGCCCACCGCAGCCACTGCGGCCGGTAGGCCTCCCCGTCGCGCTCGATGCCGCGGCGCATCCGCAGCGCGACGTCCGCGTCGACGAACACGGACACCGCGGCATACGCCCCGGCCGGCTGCACGCTGGAACCGCACCCCTCCACGACGAGGAAGCGGCAGGCCGGCACCTCGCGCGTGCCGGCCCACTCCTCCCGCACCCAGCTCCAGACGCGGTAGGCCGCGCGATCTCCCCGCGCGAGCGGCTCGAGCACCTCCGTCGTGAGCAGGCCCGGCGCCTCGGCCAGGCCGTCCCAGCCCGGGTAGAGGTGGTCCATGTGCACGACAGCGGTCGCAGCCGTCGCGGACAGGGCGAGCTGCACGCCGCTCGCGAGCGTCGTCTTGCCGGCACCGCTCGGGCCGTCGAGGGCCACGACGACGACGTCGCCGCACCGGGGCACCGCCGACAGGGCGAGCGACACGACGGCGCGGACGTGCTCCTCGCGCGGCGCCCGCGTCACCTCGTCCCACATGGGCGCGACACTACCCACCCGGGGCCCTCGTGCGGCCTGCCCTAGATTTGTCGTATGCCGGTCGCCACGAGAGTCATCGCCTGCCTGGACGTCGACGCGGGCCGGGTCGTCAAGGGCGTCAACTTCGAGAACCTCCGCGACGCCGGTGACCCCGTCGAGCTCGCCGAGCTCTACGACGCGCAGGGCGTCGACGAGCTGACCTTCCTCGACGTGACGGCGAGCAGCGGCGACCGGGAGACCACCTACGACGTCGTGCGCCGCACCGCCGAGCAGGTCTTCATCCCGCTCACGGTCGGTGGCGGGGTGCGCACCGTCGACGACGTCGACCGTCTGCTGCGCGCAGGGGCCGACAAGGTCGGCGTCAACACCGCGGCGATCGCCCGGCCGGAGCTCATCGCCGAGATCGCGAGTCGCTTCGGGGCGCAGGTGCTCGTCCTGTCGGCCGACGTCCGCCGCCGCCTCGGCGACGACGGGCGGCCGACCGACGACTTCGTCATGACGACGCACGGCGGTCGCACCCCGGTCGACCTCGATGCGATCGAGTGGTGCGCCCGCGCCGCCGAGCTCGGCGCCGGCGAGATCCTCCTCAACTCGATGGACGCCGACGGCACGAAGGACGGGTTCGACCTCGAGCTCATCCGCCGGGTGCGGGCCGCCGTGTCGGTCCCGGTCATCGCGAGCGGGGGAGCGGGTCGGGTCGAGCACTTCGCCCCGGCCGTCGAGGCGGGCGCCGACGCGGTGCTCGCGGCGAGCGTCTTCCACTTCCGCGAGCTCACGGTCGGACAGGTCAAGGACGCCCTGCGCGCGGCAGGCGTCACGGTCCGCTGAGCCCTCCGGGCCGGCTCAGCTGATCCCGAGCTCGGCCTGCTGCAGCGCCGCGATGTCGTCGGCGTCGCCCTCGAGCTCGACCCGTGCGACGTCCTTGCGGCCGTAGGCATAGAGCACGAGCTCGGCCGGGGTGCCACGGAGCACGACCGCGCCGTGCTCGTCCGGCAGCTTGGCGGCGTGCCGGCCCTGGCCCTCGCCGATGAGCACGATACCGGTGGCGGACTTGCGGAACATCAGCCGCGACGAGCGCTTGAGCGCCGACCAGAGCTTGCCCTGCAGCGCCGGGGCGAGGTCGCGCGGCTCCCAGTGCAGCTGCGCCCGACGCACGTCCTCGAGGTGCACGAAGTACTCGACGAGGTTGGTCAGCTCGTCGACCCTGGGGTGCGACATGGGGTTCCACGCGGGGGCGCCCTGCCGCACCCGCGCGACGAGCGCGGCGTAGTCGCCGAGCGCCATGCGCCGCCGCTCGCGCTCGAGTCGGCCGGCGAGGAAGGGCAGGACGGCCCCGACGGCGAGGTCGGGGCGCCCCTCGCGGATGACGAGGTGAGCCGCGAGGTCGCGGGTGTCCCAGCCCTCGCACAGGGTCGGCTGGTCGGGCCCGAGCCGGTCGAGCTCGTCGCAGAGCTGGAGGCGTTCGGACTGGGCGTGGCGGGTCATGGCCCCATCCTCTCAGCACGGGCGACCGTCCGAATCCAGTGGCCCTGACGGCCCTGCGCTGCCTAGGTGTACTCGGTCAGGACGTTGGTGACACGTAGGCGTTGACGACGAGGAGAACCTCCGGGTGAGGTGAGGAGTGTCTACGTCCCGCACCGCCCGGAGGTTCTCGTGTCCCACGCTAACGCCCGTCTGAACATCCATGGCCGCCGACTGCTCGTGGACCGGGTCCGCCGCCAAGGGTGGCCGGTCGCGCACGCCGCGAAGGCGATGGGCATCTCCCGGCAGTGCGCGCACCGGTGGGTGGCCCGGTTCGACGCCGAGGGCGAGGCCGGGCTGGCCGACCGGTCCTCACGGCCGCACACCAGCCCCGCCCGCACGCCGGCCTCGGTCGAGGCCGCGCTCATCGCGGCCCGGGTCAGGCATCGCCGCGGGCAGGACTGGCTCGGGCCCGAGCTCGGCCTGGCGCCGCGGACCGCGGGGCGGGTCCTGCGCCGACACCGGACGCCCTACCTGCGCGACTGTGACCCGCTCACCGGCGAGGTGATCCGCTCGAGCAAGGCCACCGCGGTCCGCTACGAACGCGACCGTCCCGGGGAGCTGGTCCACGTCGACGTCAAGAAGATCGGACGGATCCCGGACGGCGGCGGGTGGAAGGCCCGCGGCCGCGCCGCGACCCAGGCCGCGAAACGCAAACGACCCCGGATCGGCTACGACTTCGTCCACTCGATGGTCGATGATCACAGCCGCCTCGCCTACAGCGAGATCCACCCGGACGAGACCGCCACGACCTGCGCCGCGTTCCTGACCCGAGCCATCGCCTACTTCGCCGAGCACGGCATCACCCGCATCGAGCGGGTCATGACCGACAACGCGTTCGCCTACCGCCACGGACGAGCCTTCCGTGAGGTCGTGGCCGCGACCGGCGGCCGGCAGAAGTTCATCAAGCCCCACTGCCCTTGGCAGAACGGGAAGGTCGAACGGTTCAACCGCACCCTGGCCAGCGAGTGGGCCTACCGGCAGGTGTTCACCAGCAACAACGAACGCACCACAGCCCTTGCACCCTGGCTTGAGCACTACAACACTCGACGACGCCACACCGCACTCGACGGGCACCCGCCAGCCAGCCGGCTGTCACCAACGTCCTGACCGGATACACCTAGGGTCAGGGCGTGATCGAGCTCGTGCGCCCCACCGTCGACCTGTCCGGCTCGTGGTGGGAGATGGTCGACGACTTCGCCGGCGCGACCATCCACGGTTCCGGCTACCGACCGAGCGACCGCGACGTCCTGCGGGACCCGGCGGCCTTCGAGGAGTGGGTCGACTGGCTCGGCCGGATGGAGCGGTCCGACGAGGCCCTCCCCGTCGGGCGGGTGCCGTCCTCGAACCGGTGGATCGTCCGCGACGGCCGTGTCGTCGGCACGGTCGCGGTGCGTCACGCCCTCACCCCGTCCCTCCTCGCCGAGGGCGGTCACATCGGGTATGCCGTCGCGCCGGGTGCGCGCCGCCAGGGGGTCGCCCGCGCGGCGCTCGGCCAGGCGCTGCGCCTTGCGGCGGCTCGCGGCATCGATCCCGTCCTCGTCACGTGCGACGTGGACAACACCGCGTCCGCGAGGACGATCACGTCGTGCGGCGGCGTGCTCGAGGACGAGCGGGACGGGGTGCTGCGCCACTGGATCCGGACCGGCGCACCGGCGGAGCCGATCGGCCCGGGACCCGTCGAGGGCCGCGAGGCCCGGCTCGTCCCCATCACGGCGGAGGAGGCCGCGGCGATGAGGGCCGGGGAGTCCCGACCCGGCTGGGCCGAGGGCTACCCCCGCGAGGACGACCTCGACGCGATCGGGATGATGACCTCCGCGCCGGACGCCTGGTCGCCGCGACACGTCGTCCGCCGCTCCGACGGGCTCGCCGTCGGGTCGATCGGCTGCTTCGGGCCGCCTCAGGACGGCGTCGTCGAGGTCGGTTACGGCCTCGTGCCGGCCGCTCGGGGCGGCGGCCTCATGACCGACGTGCTGTCGGCGATGGTGCGCTCGCTCGAGGCGTCCGGGCTCCGCGTCGTGGCCCACACCGAGCCCGACAACCTCGCGAGCCACCGGGTCCTGGCGCGCCTCGGCTTCCGGCGGGTCGAGGAGCCCGGAGCGGACGCCCGTGCCGAGTGGTTCTGGGCCAGTGGTGCTGCTGCCGACGGTGTCGGCGAGCCGTGAGAGGCTGGGGGGTCGTCCGGAGAGCACGCCAGCACGCAGACCACCAGGGGAGCAGCACACCGTGAACGTCCCGCCCACCTCGACCCTTCGGGAGGGTCTCGCCGTCATCGGCCGGGGCATCAAGGGCCAACCCCGTTGGTTCGCCCTCGCCGTGCTCGGCAGCGTCGTCTACGGCGTCATGACGAGCCTGACCGCCGCGGCCATCGGCTACGTCGTCAAGCAGGCGGTCGCCCCGGCGATCGCGGCCCGTCACGTCACCGCGGCTCAGCTGTGGTTCATCGGCGGCGTCATGGCCGCCGTCGTCCTGACGACCATCGTCGGGGTCATCGGACGCCGCGTCGCCGGTGGCGTCGCGATGTACAACCTCGTTGCGATGTACCGCCGGCGGGTCACCCGGCAGTACCTCCGCCTGCCGCTCAGCTGGCACCACCGCCACCCGTCCGGCCAGCTGCTCTCCAACGCCAACGCCGACGTCGAGGCGACGTGGAACATCTTCGCGCCGCTGCCGATGGCTCTCGGCGTCGTCGTCATGCTCGTCTTCGGCATCATCCAGATGGTCGTCGTCGACCCCTGGCTCGCGCTCGTCGGCCTCACGGTCTTCCCGATGCTCTTCCTCGCCAACGTCGCCTTCCAGCGCGCCATGTCCCCGCGCGTCACGCGCGCCCAGCAGCTGCGCGCCGACGTCTCCGAGGTCGCGCACGAGAGCTTCGAAGCCGCCCTCATCGTCAAGTCGCTCGGCCGTGAGGACCACGAGGCCGACCGCTTCCGTGCGGTCACGCACGAGCTGCGCGACGCCAACATCGAGGTCGGCCGCACCCGCGGACGGTTCGACCCCGCCATCGAGGCCATCCCGACGGTCGGGACGCTGGCGGTCCTCTTCGTCGGGACCCTGCGCGTGAGCAGCGGGCTGCTCACCGCTGCCGAGGTCGTCCAGATCGCCTACCTCTTCTCCATCCTCGCCTTCCCGGTCCGCGCCCTCGGCTGGGTCCTCGCCGAGCTGCCACGCGCCGTCGTGGGCTGGAGCCGCGTGTCGGCCGTGCTCGACGCGACGGGCAGCATGACCTACGGCGAGCGCGCCCTGCCGTCGGGCCGGGCCAGCCACCTGCAGACCGAGCGCCTCGCGTACGCCTACGGGATCCAGTCCGAGGCCGGTGAGGCCGACCGCAACCCCGCGGTCGTCGACGTCAGCCTCGACGTCGCCCCCGGTGCCACGGTCGCGCTCGTCGGACCCACCGGCAGCGGCAAGTCGACCCTGACCAACCTCGTCATGCGTCTCGTGGACCCCGACAGCGGTGCCGTCCTCGTCGACGGCATCGACCTGCGCGAGGTGCGCCGCGGCGGCATCAGCGAGGTGGCGGCCCTCGTCGCGCAGCAGACGTTCATGTTCGACGACAGCGTCCGGGGCAACATCACGCTCGGTGCCGCGCACGACGACGACAGCGTCTGGCAGGCGCTGCACGTGGCGCAGGCCACGACCTTCGTCGAGAAGCTGCCTGACGGCCTCGACACCCACGTCGGCGAACGCGGAGCCAGCCTCTCCGGTGGGCAACGGCAACGGATCGCCCTGGCCCGCGCGGTGATCCGCCAGCCGCAGCTGCTCATCCTCGACGACGCCACCTCGGCCGTCGACCCGAGCGTCGAGCAGGCCATCCTCGCGCGGCTGCGCGAGGCGAGCTCGGGGACCACGGTCCTCGTCGTCGCCTACCGCATGGCCACGATCCTGCTCGCCGACGAGGTCGTCTACATGGAGGCCGGCCACGTCGTGGACCACGGCTCCCACGAGCAGCTCCTCGGCCGGTGCGTGGGCTACGAACGGCTCGTCACGGCATACGCCCGCGAAGCCGCCGAGCGAGAGGCGATCGCCGCCGACGAGGAGGTCTCCCGATGAGCATGCGGTCCCAGGTCCTCGTCGAGCACCACGGTGTCGCGACGGGCAGGGAGATGACGACGTGGCAGACGCTGCGTCGTGGTGTCGAGCTCTCACCCGAGCTGCGCAAGGGCATCTGGGTCACGGTGCTCCTCGCCGTGCTCTCGACGCTCGGGCGGGTGCTCGTGCCGTTCGTCGTGCAGCGGATCACCGACGACGGGATCCTTGCCGCAGGCGGTCCCGACACGGCGGTCGTGGCCCGCTACATCGGGATCGCCCTCGTCGGCGTCGTCGTCACGGCGTTCTCGGCCTACTTCGTCAACATCCGGCTCTTCCGCTCGTCGGAGAACGGCCTGGCGACCCTGCGTCTCAAGGCTTTCCGCCACATCCACGACCTCGCCATGCTGACGCAGAACACCGAGCGTCGTGGGTCGCTGGTCTCGCGCGTGACCTCCGACGTCGACACGATCTCGATGTTCGTGCAGTTCGGCGGGCTCATGCTGCTCATCAACATCGCGCAGATCTCGCTCGCGACGGTGCTCATGGTCGTCTACAGCCCGCTGCTCGCGCTCGTCGTGTGGCTCTGCTTCGTGCCGCTCTTCGTCATCATCCGCAAGTTCCAGGGCATCGTCGGTCGCGCCTACACGCAGGTGCGCGAGCGCGTCGGCGACATGCTGGGCGCCATCTCCGAGGCCGTCGTCGGGGCCCAGGCGATCCGGGCCTACGGGGTCGAGGACCGCACGGCCGAGCGCATCGACGCCGCCGTGGAGGCCCATCGCAAGGCGGCCAACGGGGCCCAGGCGCGCTCGGTCGTCGCCTTCACGTCGGGCCAGCTCGTCTCGGGGCTCACCACCGCGGTGGTCCTCGTCGTCGGCACGATCCTCGCCGCCCGCGGGAGCCTGACCCTCGGCGAGCTGCTCGCGTTCCTCTTCCTCGTCAACCTCTTCACGCAGCCGGTGCAGCAGGCCACGGAGATCCTCAACGAGATGCAGAACGCCGTCGCCGGCTGGCGTCGCGTCATCGGCATCATCGACACCCCGGCCGACGTGTCCGACCCGGGCGAGTCCGGTGTGACGCTGCCGCGTGGCCCGATCACCGTGCAGTTCGACGGGGTCGGGTTCGCCTATCCCGGAGGCGCGCCGGTGCTCCACGACATCGACCTGACGATCGCGCCCCGCAGCCGCGTGGCCATCGTCGGCGAGACCGGGTCCGGCAAGTCGACCCTGGCGAAGCTGCTCACCAGGCTCATGGACTCGAGCAGCGGGCAGGTGCTGCTCGACGGCGTCGACCTGCGCACCATCCGGTTCTCCTCGCTCCGCTCGCGCGTCGTGCTCGTGCCGCAGGAGGGCTTCCTCTTCGACGGCACGCTGCTCGACAACATCCGCTTCGGACGGCCCGAGGCGAGCGATGACGACGTCCGTCTCACCCTCACCGAGCTGGGCCTCGACGCGTGGGTCGCCACGCTGCCGCTCGGGCTCGGCACCGACGTCGGCCAGCGCGGCGAGTCGCTCTCCGCGGGGGAGCGGCAGCTCGTCGCCCTGGCCCGCGCCTACCTGGCCGACCCCGACCTGCTCGTCCTCGACGAGGCCACCTCGGCCGTCGACCCCAGCACCGAGGTGCGCCTGCAGCGGGCGCTCGACTCGCTCACCCGGGGCCGCACGTCCATCGCCATCGCGCACCGGCTGTCCACGGCGCAGGCGGCCGACGAGGTGATCGTCGTCGACGCGGGCCGCATCGTCGAGCGAGGCCACCACTCCGAGCTCGTCCGTCTCGGCGGCGTCTACTCGAAGCTGCACGAGTCGTGGGTCGCCCAGCAGCAGGCCGTCTGACGTCCGACTCGGTCGCCCCGGCCCCGGCCCCGGCGGCCGGCGGCCGCGGCGGCCGAGCCGGGCCGGTGTGATCCCGGGTCGCCGCCCGGCAGAATGTCCGGGTGACCGACGCCAACGACCAGGTGCCCGACCCGACGACCCTCGACCCGCAGATCGCCGCGCTGCTCAAGCGCGACGACCAGGGCCTCGTCGCGGCCGTCGTGCAGCAGCACGACAGCGGTGACGTCCTCATGGTCGGGTGGATGGACGACGAGGCGCTGCGCCGCACCCTGACCGAGGGGCGGGTCACGTTCTGGTCGCGCAGCCGCCAGGAGTACTGGCGCAAGGGCGACACGAGCGGGCACGCGCAGTGGGTCAAGGCCGTGCGTCTCGACTGCGACGGCGACGCCCTGCTCGTGAGCGTCGACCAGGTCGGGGCCGCCTGCCACACGGGGGACCGCACCTGCTTCGACGCCCGCGTGCTGCCCGCCACGGTCGGCGAGCCCGTCTCCGCGGACTGAGCGCCCGGGCCCGACGACGGCGGGGCACGACGGACGGGAATGCGGAATTGGAGGAAGGCACAACCGCGGTCGGCGTCCCGCCGGGACACCGGCACCCGACCTTTACCTGAACCCACCCAAATCGGACATTTCCTATTCCCTGTCGGACACGTCACCGGCGCTACGTTCCTCCCCGCGCGGATCCCCGCGCGATGGATGACGCACCCCGGAGGACCGCTCGTGCACCGACCCCGTCTTGCCGCGCTACTGCTCATCGGCGCCGCCCTCGCGGCGCCCGCCACCCTCATCACCCCCACCCCCGCGGTCGCCGCCGTGGCCGACGCGCCGCACTGCTCGACGTCCGGCACGTGGCGCCAGGGCGAGCTCAACGTCTACTGGTTCGACGTCGAGCAGGGCGACTCCCAGCTCGTCGTCGGCCCGACCGGCAAGACGCTGCTCATCGACCTCGGCGAGACCGCCTGGAACTCGACGGGATCGAGCACCGAGGCCACGTCCGTGGCCGCCCAGATCCGCAGCATCTGCGGTGTCGCCTCGGGACCTGTCCACCTCGACTACGTCATGGCCTCCCACCACCACCTCGACCACATCGGCTACCCCGGCAATCCCAACGACGCGCCGACGGCATACGGCAACGGCCTCTACCAGCTGCTGACCCCACCCGCGGTCGGAGGGCTGGGCTTCACCGTCGGACAGGTCCTCGACCACGACGGCGGCATCTGGACCGACAGCAACGGCGACAAGGACTGCGACGTGGGCACGACGGCCGCCCCCAGCACCGAGACCGCCTGGCACAACGTCGGCACGACCTCCCAGACGTCCAAGCGGTGGATCTGCTGGCTCTACGGTCCGAGCGGCCAGGCCGACCGGGCCGACATCGACGGCAAGGTGCTGCGGGTGACCAACACGGCGGCCTGGCCCACGCTGGACCTCGGCACCGGGGTCACGTCGGCGGTCGTGGAGGCCAACGGCAAGGACGTCAAGGAGGCCGACGGGGTCACGCCGGTCAGTGGTGACCACAGCGCCGACGCGCTCCCGCCCAGCGAGAACGACTACTCCATCGGGCTGCGCACCACCTTCGGCCCCTTCGTCTACGGCACGGCCGGCGACAGCGACGGCGAGTACGCGACGAGTGCCAACAGCTACACGTACAACAACATCGAGGCCCTGCTCAGCACGAAGATGGGCGCCCTCAACGCCCTCCGGGCCAACCACCACGGCTCGGGCCACTCCTCGTCCGACGCCTACCTCAACGCCACGAGGCCGCAGGTCGGGTTCATCTCCTGCGGGGCCAACTCCTTCGGCCACCCGGGCAACCGCACGCTCAACGCCTTCCGCGCCGTCGGGGCCGACATCTTCCTGGCCAACGACCCGTGCGACACGACCGACCCGAGCGGCGCACCCATCGACTACACGGGCACCTTCAACCACAACGGCACGGTCCACCTCGCGACGACCGGGGCCGGTGCAGGCTTCACCGTCGACTACGACGGCGGGACGAAGACGTACGCCACGAGAACCGCCGGCAGCGGCGGCGGCTCGACCGGCGACCCCTCCAAGGTCGAGGTCAACGAGTTCCTCATGGCCCCCTCGGGCACGGGGACGGAATGGGTCGAGCTCTACAACCCCACGACGAGCCCCGTCGACATCGGCGGCTACTACGTCGACGACGTCGCCGGTGGTGGCGGCGCACCCAAGGCGGTCCCTGCCGGGACCACGATCCCCGCGGGTGGTCGGTGGGTGATGGACGTCGGTACGGGCTACCTCAACAACACCGGCTCGGAGTCGGTGCGGTTCCTCAAGATCGCCGGTGGCGTCGAGACCGTGTACGACTCGTACACCTACTCGCTCGGGTCGACGCAGTACGACAAGGTCTTCCACCGGACGTCCGACGGCGGGGCCTGGTGCTCCACGATCTCGGCGAACGTCACCAAGGGCACCGCCAACCCCGCCACGTGCCCATGAGGCGCCGACTGGCCACGGGCCTCGCCGGGGTGCTGCTCGTGGTGGGCGGCGGCCTCGCCGTGACGACCGCCTCGGCGTCCGGCGGCGTGGGCGCCGTTCCCGCCCCAGGCAGCGACGCGGCAGGCACCCCCGCCCCGCCGCGACCGGTCGCCGTCGTCCGGCCACCGGCACCGGGGCCGGTCGTGCTCGTCAGCGGGCGGGACGACCACGGCGAGCTGGCCTCGGCCGTCGTCGCCGTGCACCCCGAGGCCGGCAGCGCGACCGTGACCGGGGACGTCCCGGACGGCACGCTGGCGCGCGTGGTGGCGATCCAGGGCACGTGGCTGCAGGTCAGGACCCTGGAGGGCCCGCCCGTGCAGGGGTGGGTGGACGACTTCTACCTTCGGAGGGAGATCCACCTGGTCGGTGCCCCGCCCGGTTGCCGGTCGGCGCTGGACGGCCACTCCCTCCCGGCCGGACAGCAGGCCGTCGTCCTGGACGTCAAGGCGCGGCAGGTCCGGGTGCAGGTCGTCGGCGGGGAGACCACGGGGTGGGCCCCCCGTGCCGCCGTGCACGAGCTCGCCCCCACCGAAGGCTGCGGCTCGAGCACGGCATCCGCCACCCACACGGGTGGACACCACCACTGACGACCCTCGTCGACCCACCGGACGCCGTCGGGACACCGTCCCGGCGGCGTCCGGTGGGTGAGGTGCAGGACAGCGGCTGCGACGCGTGCGCCAGAATGGGCCGGTGCCCGACTCGAACACCTCGCTCGCCGCCGCGCCCGCGCCACACGCCGACCTCGCGTGGGGCCGCACGTGGCCGAGCCTCGAGGTCTTCACCGAGCTCGCGCTCGAGCACCGTCGCGTCATCCCGGTCGTACGCCGCGTGCTGGCCGACGCGGAGACCCCCGTGGGCGTCTACCGAAAGCTCGCCAAGGACGCGCCCGGCACCTTCCTGCTCGAGTCCGCCGAGCACGGGGGAGTGTGGTCGCGCTACTCGATCGTCGGCGCCCGCAGCGCGGCGACGCTGACGGAGAAGGACGGCCACGCCCACTGGATCGGCGACCCCCCGGTGGGGCTGCCGACCGGCGGCGACCCGACGGTCGCCGTGCGTGACACCGTCGCCGCCCTCGCGACGCCCCGCACACCCGGACTCCCGCCCCTGACCGGCGGCCTCGTCGGGGCCATCACCTACGACGCCGTGCGCCGCTGGGAGAGCGTGCCCGACAGCGGGCGCGACGAGCTCGACCTCCCCGAGGTGGCGATGATGCTCGCCACCGACCTCGCCGTCTTCGACCACAGCGACGGCTCCCTGCTGCTCATCGCCAACGCCGTCAACCACGACGCCACCGACGAGCGCATCGAGGACGCCTGGGCCGATGCCGTGAGCCGGCTCGACCGGATGACCGACGAGCTCGCGGCCCCGGCCCCGAGCACCGTCGCCACGATCGAGCCGATCGAGAGCCAACCGACGAGCAGCCACACCCAGCCGGAGTTCGAGGAGATGGTCGAGGAGGCCAAGGAGGCGATCCGGGCCGGCGAGGCCTTCCAGATCGTCGTCAGCCAGCGCTTCACGGTGCCCTGCCGGGCCGACGCCCTCGACGTCTACCGCGCACTCCGGGTCAGCAACCCGAGCCCCTACATGTACCTCCTGCGCCTGCCGCACCCCGACGGCACCGCCTACGACATCGTCGGGTCGAGCCCCGAGGCCCTCATCAAGGTGACGGGGCGCCAGGCCATCACCCACCCGATCGCCGGATCGCGACCGCGCGGCAAGAGCCCCGACCACGACGCCCACCTCGCCGAGGAGCTGCTGGGCGACGCCAAGGAGCGGGCCGAGCACCTCATGCTCGTCGACCTGGCGCGCAACGACCTCCAGCGCATCTGCCGCGCCGGCACCGTCGACACCGTCGACTTCATGTCGATCCGGCGCTACAGCCACATCATGCACATCGAGTCGACGGTCGTCGGTGACCTCCGCGACGACCGGAGCGCCTACGACGCCCTCGTCGCGACCTTTCCCGCCGGCACGCTGAGCGGCGCCCCCAAGCCGCGCGCCATGGCGCTCATCGACGGCTACGAGGGCCTGCGCCGCGGCCTCTACGGCGGCGTCGTCGGCTACCTCGACTTCGCGGGCGACCTCGACATGGCCATCGCGATCCGCACGGCCCTGCTCAAGGACGGCCTGGCCCACGTCCAGGCGGGCGCCGGCATCGTCGCCGACTCCGTGCCGCACCTGGAGTACGAGGAGACGGTCAACAAGGCCGCAGCCGCCCTGCGGGCCGTCGCCGCGGCCGCCGGCCTGCGACCGCTGGGGGAGCACCGCGCATGACGTCGACCGTGCCGACCCGTCCCTCCCGCGTCCTCGACAAGAAGCGCGCGGCCCTCGTCGTCCTCGTGCCGGCCGCCCTGCTGCTCGGCCTCACGACGCGCCCGTGGGCGAGCGGGGAGTCCCGCGACGTCCTCAGCCAGGCGTTCACCGAGGTGACCGGTGGCGCTGCGGCGCCGGGAGTGGTCGGGCTCCTCGCCGTCTGCGCCGTCGCACTGCTCGGGCTCATGACCGGTGGACGGGTCATCCGCGCCGTCTCGGCCGCCGTCATCGTGCTGGCCTCGCTCGGCGCGCTGGCCATGACGCTGCTCGTCGCGCTGCGGCCGGTCGCCACCGTGGCCGAGGCCGTGGCCCGGCAGCTGGCCCGCACCACCGCACCCGCGGCCACCGGCTCGAGCACCGTGTGGGTGTGGCTGGCGGTGGTCGCCGCCGCGCTCCTCGCCGTCGGTGCGGTGCTGACGGCCGTCTCGAGCCGCTCCTGGGCCGGTCTCTCCGGACGCTACGAACGCGGGGACAAGCCGGCGGGCGGACCCCGGGGACAGGTGCGCACCCCGTGGGACGAGCTGTCCGAGGGGCGGGACCCGACCCTGCGCGACGCCCCCGAGGAGACCTGACAGAATGGACGCCGTCGGCCCGCACGGGCGTGGTGCCGATCGGACGAGAGAGGACGCCATGGAAGAGCAGCACGAGGACCACGGTCACAGCACCGCGGCCTGGACCGGGGTCGGGATCATCCTGCTCGGCACCGCCATCGCATCGGTCGCGGTCGTCGTCCCCAGCCTGGTGCTCGGCATCATCGGCGCCGTCGTCATCGTCGCGGGCATCGTCGCGGGCAAGCTCCTGTCGATGGCCGGCTACGGCAGCGACGGGCACCACGCGCAGGGTGGCTCCATCGTCGACGCCCCCGACGAGCTGGGCGTCGAGACCATCGGCAAGAGCTGAGCGCGGTGGCGACGGTTCTCGACGGGATCATCAGCGGCGTCCGCGAGGATCTCGGACGCCGTCGTGCCGCCCTGCCGCCGGCCGAGCTCGAGGACCGGCTCGGCTCCGTGGCGGCCGCCCTGGACCCGATGCCGGGCATCCGATCCGCCGACGGCGTCGCCGTCATCGCGGAGGTCAAGCGGTCGAGCCCGAGCAAGGGCGCGCTCGCCGACATCCCCGAGCCCGGGCTGCTGGCGAGGTCGTATGCCGCCGGCGGCGCGAGCGTCATCAGCGTCCTCACCGAGGAGCGTCGCTTCTCAGGCAGCCTCGCTGACCTCGACGAGGTGCGTGCAGCCGTCCGGACTCCCTTGCTGCGCAAGGACTTCATGGTCGACGCCTACCAGGTCACCGAGGCCCGCGCGCACGGCGCGGACCTCATCCTGCTCATCGTCGCAGCCCTGGACGACGTCCTGCTGCGCGACCTGCACGACCAGGCGCGCGACCTCGGCATGACGGCGCTCATCGAGGTGCACGACGCGGCCGAGCTCGACCGGGCCCTCGCGCTCGACCCCGTCCTCGTCGGCGTCAACGCCCGCAACCTCAAGACCCTCGAGGTCGACCCCGGTACCGTCACCGCCCTGCTGCCACGCGTCCCTGCCGGCGTCGTGGGCGTCGCCGAGTCCGGCGTCAGCGGGCCGGCCGACGTGGCCGACTACGTCCGCGCCGGAGCCGGCGCGGTCCTCGTCGGGGAGGCCCTCGTCAAGGACGGCGCCCCCGAGGCCGCGATCCGCGGCTTCATCGACGCCGCGAACGCCGCCCGGGCCACGCTCCGGGCCGGCGCGGCAGGAGAGTGAGCATGACCACGACATCCAGCGTGCCGGCATACGGCCGTTTCGGCGGGTTCGGTGGGCGTTACGTCCCCGAAGCCCTCATCCCCGCGCTCGAGCAGCTCGAGGAGGTCTGGCGCAAGGCGGTCGTCGACCCCGAGTTCGTCGGCGAGCTCGACCGGCTGCACCGGACCTACACCGGTCGGCCCAGCATCATCACCGAGGTGCCGCGCTTCGCCGAGCACTGCGGTGGCGCGCGCGTCATCCTCAAGCGCGAGGACCTCAACCACACCGGCTCGCACAAGATCAACAACGTCCTCGGGCAGGCCCTGCTGACCAAGCGCATGGGCAAGACCCGCGTCATCGCCGAGACCGGCGCCGGCCAGCACGGCGTCGCGACGGCCACCGCGGCCGCCCTGCTCGGGCTCGAGTGCGTCGTCTACATGGGCCGGAAGGACACCGAGCGGCAGGCCCTGAACGTGGCGCGCATGCGCCTGCTCGGCGCCACCGTCGTCCCCGTCGACAACGGCAGCAAGACCCTCAAGGACGCCGTCAACGAGGCGTTCCGCGACTGGGTGGCCAACGTCGCGACGACCCACTACGTCCTCGGCACCGTCACGGGGCCGCACCCGTTCCCCGAGATGGTCCGCGACTTCCACCGCATCATCGGGGTCGAGGCGCGCCAGCAGGTGCTCGACCTCGTCGGCCGTCTGCCCGACGCCGTGCTCGCGTGCGTCGGTGGTGGCTCGAACGCCATCGGCATCTTCCACCGGTTCATCGACGACCGGTCGGTGCGGCTCATCGGCTTCGAGGCCGGCGGTGAGGGCGTGGCCTCCGGCAAGCACGCCGCACGCTTCTCGGCCGGCATCCCCGGCGTGCTGCACGGCGCCTTCACCTACGTCATGCAGGACGACGACGGTCAGACCGTCGAGTCGCACAGCGTCTCGGCGGGTCTCGACTACCCGAGTGTCGGCCCCGAGCACGCCCACCTGCTCGAGTCCGGGCGGGCGGAGTACCGCCCGGTCACCGACGACGAGGCGATGGAGGCCTTCTCGCTCCTGTCCCGCACCGAGGGCATCCTGCCGGCCATCGAGAGCGCGCACGCCCTGGCCGGCGCGATGAAGGTCGGCCGCGAGCTCGGTCGCGACGCGGTCCTGCTCGTCAACCTCTCGGGTCGCGGCGACAAGGACGTCCACACGGCGGCCGAGTGGTTCGGGCTCATCGGCGACGACGGGTCGCCCCGCCTGCCCGACGACGACGGCGCCAAGGGCATGGGGGAGCAGCAGTGAGCGTCGCCACGATCATCGAGAAGTGCCGCGCCGACAACCGCGCCGCCCTCATCGGCTACCTCCCGGTCGGCTTCCCGTCGGTCGAGGGCTCGATCGCCGCGATGAAGGTCCTCGTCGAGTCCGGCGTCGACATCGTCGAGATCGGCGTGCCCTACAGCGACCCCGTCATGGACGGGCCCGTCATCCAGGACGCCGCCGTGCGCGCCCTCGCCGCCGGCGTGCACCTCACCGACATCTTCACGGCGGCCCGCGAGGTCTCCGCGGCCGGTGCGGGCGCTCTCGTCATGACGTACTGGAACCCCGTCCTGCGCTACGGCGTCGAGCGGTTCGCCGCCGACCTCGCCGCCGCAGGCGGTTCCGGGCTCATCACGCCCGACCTCATCCCCGACGAGGGCCGCGACTGGATCGCGGCCGCCGACGCCCACGACCTCGACAAGGTCTTCCTCGTCGCACCCAGCTCGACGCCGGAGCGCCTCGAGGCCGTGACGGCCCAGTGCCGCGGCTTCGTCTACGCCACCGCCGTCATGGGCGTCACCGGGGCGCGGGCCACCGTCGGTGAGGCTGCCGACGCGCTCGTGTCGCGCACCCGGGAGCACACCGACCTGCCCGTGTGCGTCGGGGTCGGGGTCTCCACCGGCGACCAGGCGGCCGAGGTCGGTCGCTACGCCGACGGCGTCATCGTCGGCTCGGCGCTGGTGCGCTGCCTCACCGAGGCGCAGTCCGAGGCGCAGGGACTCGAGGCGCTCGGCGCCCTGGCCCGCGAGCTCGCCGACGGCGTCCGACGGAGCCGGTCATGAGCCTGCTCGCTGGCGTCCCGGCCGTGCTCGGTGCCGCCCTGCCGGCCGAGATCCCGTCGCCGAGCGTCGGGGTCTGGCACCTCGGTCCGCTGCCGATCCGGGGGTATGCCATGTGCATCCTCGCCGGCATCGTCGTCGCGGTGTGGCTGACCCAGAAGCGCCTCGAGGCCCGCGGTCACCGCAAGGGCGTCGCCATCGACATCTCCGCGTGGGCCGTGCCGTTCGGCATCGTCGGCGGACGCCTCTACCACCTCATCACGACGCCGCAGCCGTACTTCGGGGAGAACGGCCACCCGTGGAAGGCCTTCGCCATCTACGAGGGTGGGCTGGGCATCTGGGGTGCCGTCGCGCTCGGCGCCGTCGGGGCCTGGATCGGCTGCCGCAAGAACGGCGTCGCGTTCCGCGACTTCGTCGACGCCGCGGCTCCGGGCCTCGCCATCGCCCAGGCGATGGGCCGCTTCGGCAACTGGTTCAACAACGAGATCTACGGCGCTCCGACCGACCTGCCGTGGCGGCTGCGCATCTACGAGTGGGACACCTCTGCCGGCCGCGCGGTCGTCGACGCGCAGGGCAACCCGATCATCAAGGGCTACTTCCAGCCGACCTTCCTCTACGAGGCCATCTGGTGCCTGCTGCTCGCGGCCTTCCTCATCTGGCTCGGTCGCCGCCGCCCGCTCAAGGCCGGCCAGGTCTTCGCCGCGTACGTCATGGGCTACCCCGTGGGGCGCATCGTCATCGAGAACATGCGCAGCGACTCGGCCAACCTCATCCTCGGCCAGCGGGTCAACACGTGGGTCTCGATCCTCGTCTTCGTCCTCGGCATCGTGCTGTGGCGCCGCTTCGCGCGCCTGGAGCAGCCGACGGCCCCAGCCC
This sequence comes from Terrabacter aerolatus, assembly GCF_007991735.1. Classification (GTDB taxonomy): domain Bacteria; phylum Actinomycetota; class Actinomycetes; order Actinomycetales; family Dermatophilaceae; genus Terrabacter; species Terrabacter aerolatus. Next base: position 30,985 of record NZ_BJYX01000028.1, read on the forward strand.
CCGCCGATGCTCGCGCCGATGCTCCCGCCGAGGGTGCCGACGGCCTGAACGGATCCCTCGGACCCGACGGGGTCGAGCCGTCACCGGACGGCGACGTGGGCGAGGTCACGGCCCCTGAAGATCCTTCGGCGGAGGCCCCCTCCGACCGGCCGAACGCCGCCTCCGGCAGCGCGACGGAGGCGGACCGTCCCACCCCGTCCTGATCCCCTGCGGTCCCGTCCCGGTCACGGGCGTGAGCACGGCGTCTCAGGATGCGGAATCCGCCGTATCAACAGGTAGGACGAGCGGTCCCTCCGATATCGTCGTCAGCAACGCCTGTGGCCAGTGCCGTCCACATGCCCTCAGTCATGTCGCGTGGCCCGGCGCGATCGTCGCCCGGGACCCAGCAGAAGGACGGTGAAGATGCCGCCGCACACCCCCACCCGTGCCCTGTTCAGCGCACATCCGGAGAACTCCGGTCTCTACCGACGCGAGCACGAGCACGACGCCTGCGGTGTCGCCCTCATCGCGACGATGCGGGGGACGGCGGGCCACGACATCGTCGACCACGCCCTCACGGCGCTGCGCAACCTCGACCACCGCGGCGCCACGGGCGCCGACCCGCTCGTCGGCGACGGGGCGGGCATCCTGACGCAGATCCCCGACGAGTTCTTCCGCGCGAGCGTGCCGTTCACGCTCCCGAACACCGGGGCGTATGCCGCGGGCATCGCCTTCCTGCCGCGCAACCCCATAGAGCGCGCCGCCGCCAAGGCCCGCATCGAGGAGATCGCGGTCGCCGAGAACCTCAAGGTGCTCGGCTGGCGCGAGGTGCCCGTCGAGGCCGACCTCGTCGGCACCGTGGCACGCGACTGCATGCCGTTCTTCGAGCAGCTCTTCGTCAGCAGCTCGATCGGACGACAGGTCGCGCTGGGCCTGGACCGCCTCGCGTTCTGCCTGCGCAAGCGCGCCGAGCACGAGGTCGACGTCTACTTCGCCTCGCTCAGCTCGCGCACCATCGTCTACAAGGGCATGCTGACCACCGGCCAGCTCGAGCCGTTCTTCCCCGACCTGTCCGACCCGCGCTTCGCCAGCGAGCTGGCCCTCGTGCACTCGCGCTTCTCGACCAACACGTTCCCGTCGTGGCCGCTCGCGCACCCCTACCGCTTCATCGCGCACAACGGTGAGATCAACACCGTCAAGGGCAACCGCAACTGGATGCACGCCCGCGAGAGCCTGCTGACCTCCGACATCATCCCCGGCGACCTCGAGCGGGTCTTCCCGATCTGCACGCCGGACGCGTCGGACTCGGCGAGCTTCGACGAGGTGCTCGAGCTGCTCCACCTCGGCGGCCGCTCGCTGCCCCACGCGGTGCTCATGATGATCCCCGAGGCGTGGGAGAACCACGCCACCATGGACCCGGCGCGCAAGGCGTTCTACGAGTTTCACTCGACGTTCATGGAGCCGTGGGACGGCCCCGCCAACGTCTGCTTCAGCGACGGCACGCTCGTCGGCGCGGTCCTCGATCGCAACGGCCTGCGACCGGGGCGCTACACCGTCACCGACGACGGTCTCGTCGTGCTGGCCTCCGAGTCGGGTGTGCTCGAGCTCGACCCCGCGAGCATCGTCCAGCGTGGGCGCCTCCAGCCCGGCAAGATGTTCCTCGTCGACACCGAGCACGGCCGGATCGTCGGTGACGAGGAGATCAAGTCCCAGCTCGCCGCCGCCAAGCCGTACGCCGAGTGGCTGCACGCCGGTCTCATCCGTCTCGAGGACCTGCCGGAGCGCGAGCACATCGTCCACACGGCGGCGTCCGTGGCCCGGCGCCAGCAGACGTTCGGCTACACCGCCGAGGAGCTGCGCATCCTCCTGACGCCGATGGCCCGCACCGGCGGCGAGGCGCTCGGGTCGATGGGCACCGACACGCCCATCGCCGTCCTGTCGTCGCGGCCGCGCCTGCTCTTCGACTACTTCACCCAGCTGTTCGCCCAGGTGACCAACCCGCCGCTCGACGCGATCCGCGAGGAGCTCGTCACCTCGCTCGGCACCTACATGGGGCCCGAGGGCAACGCCCTGTCCGCGTCTCCGTCGCACGCCCGCCAGCTCGTCCTCGACTTCCCGGTCATCGACAACGACGAGCTCGCCAAGATCGTGCACATCAACGCCGACGGCGACCTGCCGGGCTACGCGACCCACGTGGTGCGTGGTCTCTACGACGTCACCGGGGGAGCGGCCGCCATGCGCGACCGCCTCGAGGAGATCTTCGCCGAGGTGTCCCAGGCGATCACGCGCGGAGCGCGCTTCGTCGTCCTCTCGGACCGCGACTCCGGGCGCGACCTCGCGCCCATCCCGTCGCTGCTGCTCACCGCTGCCGTGCACCACCACCTCATCCGCGAGAAGACCCGCACCCAGGTGGGCCTGCTCGTCGAGGCCGGTGACGTGCGCGAGGTCCACCACGTGGCCCTGCTCATCGGCTTCGGCGCCGCGGCGGTCAACCCCTACCTCGCGATGGAGACCGTCGAGGACCTCGTGCGCGCCGGCGAGATCGAGGGCGTCACCCCCGAGAAGGCCGTCGCGAACCTCATCAAGGCGCTGGGCAAGGGTGTCCTCAAGGTCATGTCGAAGATGGGCATCTCGACCGTTGCGTCCTACCGGGGCGCGCAGGTCTTCGAGGCCATCGGCCTGTCGCAGGCCCTCGTCGAGCGCTACTTCACCGGCACCGTCAGCCAGCTCGGTGGCGTCGGCCTCGACGTCATCGCCCGCGAGACCGCCGAGCGCCACGCCCGCGCCTACCCCCCGGACGGCGTCCACCAGCCGCACCGCACCCTCGAGGTCGGCGGCGAGTACCAGTGGCGGCGCGAGGGCGAGCCGCACCTCTTCGACCCCGAGACGGTCTTCCGCCTCCAGCACTCGACGCGCCAGCGCCGCTACGACGTCTTCAAGCAGTACACCGACCGCGTCGACGACCAGACCTCGCGCCTCATGACGCTGCGCGGGCTCATGGGCTTCCGGCCGACCGGGGTGACCGGCCGCCTGCCGGTGCCGATCGACGAGGTCGAGCCGGTGAGCGAGATCGTCAAGCGCTTCAACACCGGCGCCATGAGCTACGGCTCGATCTCCAAGGAGGCGCACGAGACCCTCGCCGTCGCGATGAACCACCTCGGTGGTCGCTCCAACACCGGCGAGGGCGGCGAGGACGTGGACCGCCTGCTCGACCCCGAGCGCCGTTCTGCCGTCAAGCAGGTCGCCTCGGGCCGGTTCGGCGTGACGAGCCTCTACCTCACACACGCCGACGACATCCAGATCAAGATGGCCCAGGGCGCCAAGCCCGGTGAGGGCGGTCAGCTGCCCGGCCACAAGGTCTACCCGTGGGTGGCCAAGACCCGTCACTCGACGCCGGGCGTGGGCCTCATCTCCCCGCCGCCGCACCACGACATCTACTCCATCGAGGACCTGGCCCAGCTGATCCACGACCTCAAGAACGCCAACCCGACCGCCCGCATCCACGTCAAGCTCGTCTCCGAGATCGGCGTCGGCACGGTGGCCGCGGGCGTCTCCAAGGCGCACGCCGACGTCGTGCTCATCTCGGGCCACGACGGTGGCACGGGCGCGTCGCCGCTGACCTCCCTCAAGCACGCCGGTGCGCCGTGGGAGCTCGGCCTGGCCGAGGCCCAGCAGACCCTGGTGCTCAACGGCCTGCGCGACCGCATCGTCGTCCAGGTCGACGGCCAGCTCAAGACCGGTCGGGACGTCGTCGTGGCGGCCCTGCTCGGTGCCGAGGAGTTCGGCTTCGCGACGGCGCCGCTCGTCGTGTCGGGGTGCGTCATGATGCGCGTCTGCCACCTCGACACGTGCCCCGTCGGCATCGCGACGCAGAACCCCGAGCTCCGCTCGCGCTTCTCCGGCAAGCCCGAGTTCGTCGAGACCTTCTTCGAATACATCGCCGAGCAGGTGCGCGAGCACCTGGCGTCGCTGGGCTTCCGCTCGATCCAGGAGGCCGTCGGGCAGGTCGGCAGCCTCGACCTCGACAAGGCCATCGCGCACTGGAAGGCCTCGGGACTCGACCTCAGCCCGATCCTCGCGGTCGCCGACAACCCCACCGGCGGCACGCTCCACCAGTCGGCACCCCAGGACCACGGACTCGACAAGGCGCTCGACAACGAGCTGCTGAGCCGGGCCCTGTCGGCCATCGAGTCGGGCGAGCCGGTGCGCACCGAGATCGCCGTGCGCAACGTCAACCGGACCGTCGGCACCATGCTCGGTCACCACGTGACCAAGGCGCACCCGCACGGCCTCGCCGACAACACCATCGAGCTGACGATGACCGGCTCGGGCGGCCAGTCCTTCGGAGCCTTCCTCCCGGCCGGTGTCACGATGCAGCTCTTCGGCGACGCCAACGACTACGTCGGCAAGGGGCTCTCGGGCGGACGGGTCGTCGTGCGACCCCACCGCGACGCGGCGCTCGTCGCCGAGGAGAACGTCATCGGTGGCAACGTCATCGGCTACGGCGCCACGACCGGGCAGCTCTTCCTGCGCGGCATCGTCGGTGAACGCTTCTGCGTCCGCAACTCCGGCGCCCACGCCGTCGTCGAGGGCGTCGGCGACCACGGCTGTGAGTACATGACCGGTGGTGCTGCTGTCGTGCTCGGGCAGACGGGCCGCAACTTCGCGGCCGGCATGTCGGGCGGCGTCGCCTACGTCCTCGACCTCGACGCCGACCTCGTCAACCGCGAGATGGTCGACCTGCTGCCGCTGCGCGACGAGGACGACGCACCGCTGCGCGAGCTGCTCGAGGCCCACGTGAGGTGGACCGAGTCGCCCGTCGCACAAGCGCTGCTCGACGACTGGGTGGCGGCGCGCGAGCGCTTCACCCTCGTCCTGCCGCGCGACTACCAGCGGGTCCTCGACGTGCGCGCCGAGGCCGAGCAACAGGGCCTCGACCTTGACGGACCCGAAGTGTGGAACCGGATCATGGAGGCTTCCCGTGGCTGACCCCCAAGGCTTTCTCACCACCCGCGAGCGTGAGCTCCCGGCCCGCCGTCCCGTCCCGGTGCGCATCCGGGACTGGAAGGAGGTCTACGAGGAGCAGGAGCTCGGGCAGCTCCAGCGACAGGCCGGCCGCTGCATGGACTGCGGCATCCCGTTCTGCCACTCCGGCTGCCCGCTGGGCAACCTCATCCCGGAGTGGAACAACTTCGCCTGGAAGGGCGACTGGGCCGACGCCATCGAGCGCCTCCACGCGACGAACAACTTCCCGGAGTTCACCGGTCGCCTCTGCCCGGCGCCGTGCGAGACCGCCTGCGTGCTCGGCATCAACCAGCCGGCCGTGACGATCAAGCAGGTCGAGGTCACCACGATCGAGCGGGCCTTCGACGAGGGCCTCGTGACACCGCTCCCGCCGGAGCGGCTGTCGGGCAAGACCGTGGCCGTCGTCGGCTCGGGGCCTGCCGGGCTGGCCGCGGCCCAGCAGCTGACGCGGGCGGGCCACACGGTGGCGGTCTTCGAGCGGGCCGACAAGCCGGGCGGCCTGCTGCGCTACGGCATCCCGGAGTTCAAGATGGAGAAGTCGGTGCTCGACCGCCGGCTCGACCAGATGACCGCCGAGGGCACCCGCTTCCGCAACGGCATGGACGTCGGGGTCGACATCACCGGGCGTCAGCTGCGCGACCGCTACGACGCCGTCGTGCTCGCGCTCGGTGCCACGGTGCCACGCGACCTCGACGCCCCCGGGCGTCAGCTCGGTGGCATCCACCAGGCCATGGAGTTCCTCCCGCAGGGCAACCGCGCGGCTCTCGGAGAGCACGTCGAGGGCCAGATCCTCGCCACGGGCAAGCACGTCGTCGTCATCGGCGGCGGTGACACCGGCGCCGACTGCATCGGCACCTCGCACCGCCAAGGGGCGGCCTCGGTGACGAGCCTCGAGATCATGCCGCAGCCGGGGGAGGACCGTCCGGGCAGCCAGCCCTGGCCCACCTACCCGATGCTCTACCGCGTCGCCAGCGCGCACGAGGAGGGTGGCGACCGCATCTACGCCGTCAGCACGACCGAGTTCGTCGGCGACGACGAGGGCAACGTCGCGGCGCTGCGCCTGACCGAGGTGGAGTTCGTCGACGGTCGTCCCACGTCCAAGCCGGGCACGGAGCGCGAGATCCCCGCGCAGCTCGTCCTGTTCGCCATGGGCTTCCTCGGGCCGCAGGGCAGCGGGGTGCTCGAGCAGCTCGGTGTCGAGCTCGACGAGCGCAGCAACGTCCGCCGGGACAAGAACTTCATGAGCTCGGTCCCGGGCGTGTTCGTGGCCGGCGACGCCGGTCGCGGGCAGTCGCTCATCGTGTGGGCCATCGCCGAGGGCCGTGCCGCCGCAGCCGGCGTCGACGCCTGGCTCACCGGGTCGAGCTCGCTGCCCCGACCCATCGCGCCGACCGACCGGCCGCTCACGGCCTGAGGGCCCGCTCGTCACCCGGGGACACCCCGACGTATGCCGTGTCGCCACCTCGGCGACACGGCATACGACCACGATCGTCAGGTGTGGCAGGGCAGCTCACGCCCCGCACCGGCCGCGTTCGTCCCACGGATCGAACCCGCCCGGTGACCCACGTCACAGCACCCCTAAGGTTGAAGCATGCGTCGCGCCAAGATCGTCTGCACCATCGGCCCCAAGACCTCATCGCCCTCCCAGCTGCGCGCCCTCGTCGACGCCGGCATGGACGTCGCCCGGCTCAACCTCTCCCACGGCGACCACTCCGTGCACGAGCAGGTCTACCGGGACGTCCGCGCCGCGGGTGACTCCTCCGGCCGCGCCGTCGCGGTCCTCGTGGACCTGCAGGGCCCGAAGATCCGCACCGGCCGGTTCTCCGGCGGCCCGGTGACGCTGAGCCCCGGCCAGCGCTTCACCATCACCACCCGCGAGGTCGACGGTGACGACTCCATCGTCGGCACGACCTACGCCGGGCTCCCGGGCGACGTGCGGCCCGGCGACGTGCTGCTCATCGACGACGGCAAGGTCATGCTGCGTGCCGTGGAGGTCACCGACACCGACGTGCTCACCGAGACCGTCATCGGCGGCCAGGTCAGCAACAACAAGGGCATCAACCTGCCCGGCGTCGCGGTCAGCGTGCCCGCCCTGTCCGACAAGGACCGCGAGGACCTCCGGTTCGCCATGCGCCTCGGTGCCGACATGATCGCCCTGTCGTTCGTGCGCTCGGCCGAGGACATCGTCGACGTCCACGCCATCATGGACGAGTTCGGCGACCGCATCCCCGTCATCGCCAAGATCGAGAAGCCGCAGGCCGTCGAGAACCTCGAGGGCATCGTCGCGGCGTTCGACGGCATCATGGTCGCCCGCGGTGACCTCGGCGTCGAGATGCCCCTCGAGGACGTGCCGCTCGTGCAGAAGCGCGCCATCGAGCTGGCCCGCCGCGAGGCCAAGCCCGTCATCGTCGCGACGCAGGTGCTCGAGTCGATGATCGAGAACCCCCGCCCGACCCGCGCCGAGGCCTCCGACGCCGCCAACGCGGTGCTCGACGGCGCCGACGCGCTCATGCTCTCCGGTGAGACCTCGGTCGGCGCGTGGCCCATCGACTCGGTGCGCACCATGGCCCGCATCATCGAGTCGACCGAGGAGAACGGCTTCGACAAGATCGTCCGCATGCCGACCAACCCCAAGACGGTCGGCGGCGCGGTGACCAAGGCCGCCGTCGAGATCGGCGAGGTCGTCGGGTCAAAGTTCCTCATCGTCTTCACCGAGACCGGCGGCTCCGCGACCCGGATGGCCCGCCTCCGGCCCCGTCAGCCCATGCTCGCCTTCACCTCCGAGCCGCGCGTCCGGTCACGGCTGGCCCTCGTCTGGGGCATCGAGACCTACCTCGTGCCGCGCATGCACCACACCGACCAGTTCGCGATGCAGGTCGACCTCAAGCTCATCCCCGAGGGCCGGGTGGCCGAGGGTGACCGGGTCGTCATCGTCGCCGGCTCGCCTCCCGGCATCCCCGGCTCGACCAACGCGCTGCGCGTCCACCGGGTCGGCGACGCCGTCAACCGGGCAGCCCCGGCCTACCGGCCCGAAGAGGTCACCAGCTGACCGCACGCTCCGAGGTGTCCCCGGCACCCCTGAAGTGACCACGTATGCCGTCGGGCCCACCCGGCGGCATACGTGCGTCTCGGGGCGGACGCGGCTCACGACGTCCACGACGGGGCGTGCAGGGTGGGGAGCCCCGGACGGCGCGGGCCGCGGCCGCCCTGCCGTCACGGGTATGCTGGCGCGGCACTCCGGCCGGGGTGGTGGAATGGCAGACACGGGGCACTCAAAATGCTCTGGCCGCAAGGCCGTGCGGGTTCGAGTCCCGCCCTCGGCACCGACGACGCCGCGCCGTCCCGGCGACGCCTCGAGCGACGTCGCGCTGGGGGGAATGGCGTGACGGTCCCGAAACGCGCCCGAAACCTGGCCCCCGATAGGATTTGCCCGTGAGCACCGACGAGAGCACGACGCCCAAGCCGACCCCTGCGACCGGCACCGCCCCCACCGAGGGCGCCGACGGCGTTGCGGCCACCGAGGCGGCCACGCCGACGGAGCTGTCCGGCTCGGCCCCGGCGTCCGACAGCGGCGCGGCCCAGGGCGCGACCCGGATCCTCGTCGCCGAGGACGAGGCGCTCATCCGCCTCGACCTCGTCGAGATGCTCGGCGAGCAGGGCTACGACGTCGTCGGCCAGGCGAGCAACGGTGAGCAGGCCGTCGAGCTCGCCAAGGAGGTCAAGCCCGACCTCGTCATCATGGACGTCAAGATGCCGATCCTCGACGGGCTGTCAGCCGCGGAGCAGCTGCACGAGGCGAAGCTCTGCCCCGTCATCATGCTGACGGCGTTCTCGCAGACCGAGCTCGTCGAGCGGGCCCGCGACGCCGGCGTCATGGCCTACATCGTCAAGCCCTTCACGGCCGACGACCTGCGCCCCGCCATCGACATCGCCACCTCCCGCTGGCAGGAGCTCAAGGCCCTCGAGGCCGAGATCGCCGACCTCGGTGAGCGCCTCGAGACCCGCAAGCTCGTCGACCGCGCCAAGGGCGTGCTCATGACGCAGCTGAAGCTGAGCGAGTCCGACGCGTTCCGCTGGATCCAGAAGACCGCGATGGACCGCCGCCTCGGGATGAAAGAGGTCGCCGAGGCCGTCATCAACGGCTTCCCCGCGGCCTGACGCGGGAGTCGCCGCAGATCCTGCGGCGACCACCACCCGCGCAGGTCACGACACGGTCACCGATCACCGGTTTCTGATGACCGCAGTGGGAGTTACGGCTTAGTCTCCCGTCACAGCCCTCGACTGAGGGACGTGTGACATCAGGAGGACACCCGTGCGTTCCACCCTCAAGTTCGCCGTGCCGCTCGCGGTTGCGGCGCTTGCCCTCGGTGCGTGTGGCACCAAGGGCGGCGACACCACGACCCCGGCCGCCAGCGGTGGCGCCGCGGCCTGCGGCAACTACAAGATCGGCATGTTCGGTGCCCTGACCGGGCCCAACGCCAACCTGGGCATCTACATCCAGAACGGTGTCAACCTGGCCCTGGACGACTACAACAAGAAGCACGCCGACTGCAAGGTCACCCTCGAGAACTACGACTCGCAGGGCGACCCGACGCAGGCGCCGGCCCTGGCCAAGAAGGCCATCGACGACAAGAAGGTCGTCGGCATCGTCGGCCCCGCGTTCTCCGGTGAGTCCAAGGCCGCCGACCCGGCGTTCAACGAGGCCGGCCTCGTCACCATCACGCCCTCCGCGACCAACCCGAAGCTCGCCGACAACGGCTGGAAGACCTTCTTCCGCGCCCTCGGCAACGACGCGACACAGGGCCCCGCGGCCGCCAAGTACATCAAGGACACCCTCAAGTCGACGAAGACCTTCGTCATCGACGACGCGTCCGAGTACGGCAAGGGCCTGGCCGACATCGTCCGTCAGGACCTCGGCTCCCAGGTCGTCGGTAACGACACCATCCAGCAGAAGCAGACCGACTTCAGCGCCTCCGTCACCAAGGTGACGAGCTCGGGTGCCGACGCGCTCTTCTTCGGTGGCTACTCGCCCGAGGCGGCCCCGATGATCAAGCAGCTGCGCGACGCCGGCTGGAAGGGCACGTTCGTCGTGGCCGACGGCGTGAAGGACCAGTCCTTCATCGACAACGCCAAGGAAGCCGCCGAGGGCACCATCATCACCTGCCCGTGCGTCCCGCCGGACGTGGCCCCGGCCTTCCAGGCGGCCTACAAGGCGAAGTACAACGAGGACCCCAACACCTACTCCGGTGAGGGCTACGACTCCGCCACGATCCTGCTCGACGGCATCGCCGCCGGCAAGGACCGCGCGAGCATGGTCGACTTCGTCAAGGCCTACGACAAGAAGGGCGTCACGAAGCAGCTGAAGTTCGACGCCAAGGGCGAGTCGGCCGACATCAAGGTCTTCGCCTACAAGGTCGAGAACGGCAAGATCGTCTCCGTCGGCGAGATCAAGTAACGCGAACGTCAACGAAGGGGGGCGGTCGGGGCAGTACGCTCCGACCGCCCTCGTTCGGTTGACGTCCGACTTCTGATCCAGCCCATCGCACCCGGCCCAGGAGGTCTTGGATGCAGAACCTGATCGACAACTTCTTCTCGTACACCATCACCGGCCTGACGATCGGCGCGGTCTACGCGCTCATCGCGCTCGGTTACACGCTCGTCTACGGCGTGCTGCGCCTCATCAACTTCGCCCACTCCGAGGTGTTCATGTACGGCACCTTCGCGGCGCTGTGGGTCGTCATGATCCTCGGCGGGCACCCCGGTGCCGGTGTCGGGCAGGTCATCTTCTGGGTCGCCATGATGTTCGTGGCGGCCATGGCCATGTCGGGCCTCATCGCGGTGCTGCTCGAGCGGGTCGCGTACCGGCCGTTGCGCAAGCGCAACGCCCCACCGCTCATCGCGCTCATCTCCGCCATCGGCGCCTCGTTCGTCCTCGCGGAGATCATGGGCCTGCGCAGCCGCATCGTCGGCTGGGTGGGTCTCGACGACACCCTGCGCGACTACGTGCGCAACTCCCGCAACAACGCCGGCCTGCCGACGATCATCCAGCCCCAGCCGATCTTCACCATCGGCGGCTACCACGTCACGAACGTCGACATCTTCGTCATCGTCGGGGCGATCGTCATCATGGTGATCCTCGACCAGTTCGTGAAGCGCTCGCGCCTCGGCCGTGGCATCCGCGCCGTCGCGATGGACCCGGAGGCGGCGGCCCTCATGGGCGTCAACCGCGACCGGGTCATCCAGGTGACCTTCCTCGTCGGCGGCGTCATGGCCGGTGCGGCAGCGGTCTTCTACATGCTCAAGATCGGCATCACCCGCTACGACGCCGGCTTCATCCTCGGCGTCAAGGCCTTCACGGCAGCCGTCCTCGGCGGCATCGGCAACCTGCGCGGCGCGCTCCTCGGCGGCTTCGTCCTCGGCCTCGCCGAGAACTACGGCTCCGCGGTCGTCGGCTCGCAGTGGAAGGACGTCGTGGCCTTCGTGCTCCTCGTCCTCATCCTGCTCTTCCGACCCACCGGCCTGCTCGGTGAGTCCCTCGGAAAGGCGCGCGCATGAGCACCACCACGTCGGCCCCCGCGGGTCGCAAGCCGTCGTCGCGCAGCTTCAAGGAACGCGTCGACACCATGCCCCGGGCGGTCAAGATCGTCCTCTGGGTCGTGTTCGCCGTCTTCCTGTTCCTGCTGCCCCTGCTCAACATCCCGTTCATCACGACGGAGGGCTCGGACTTCGGCGGCGTCCTCTTCACGGTCGCCACCTACGTGCTCGTCGCCCTCGGCCTCAACATCGTCGTCGGCTACGCCGGTCTGCTCGACCTCGGCTACGTCGGGTTCTATGCCGTGGGCGCCTACACCGTGGGTGTCCTGACCTCCGAGCACGCCCACCTCTCGTGGGTCCTCGTCGTGCCGATCGCGATCGTCGTCGCCATGGTCTCCGGTGTCATCCTCGGCGCCCCGACGCTGCGCGTGCGCGGTGACTACCTCGCCATCGTGACCCTCGGGTTCGGCGAGATCGTGCGCCTGACGCTGGTCAACTCGCAGTGGCTCGGTGGCGCCCAGGGCATCAGCGACATCCCGAAGCCTCCCGGCGTCGAGCTGTTCAAGGTGCCCAGCCTCGACTGGAGCGCCGGGGTGCCCGTCGTCGACCTCAGCACGACGTCGACGTTCCTCAAGTTCGGGATCAACGACTTCGTCCCGTACTACTGGCTCGCCCTCGGCATCATCGGTCTCGTCCTGCTCTTCGACATCCTCGTCAAGAGCAGCCGCGTCGGTCGCGCCTGGGAGGCCACGCGCGAGGACGAGGACGCCGCCGAGCTCATGGGTGTGCCGACCTTCCGGTTCAAGCTCCTCGCCTTCGCGCTCGGCGCCGCCATCGGCGGTCTCTCCGGCGCGCTCTTCGCGACCAAGGCGGGCTTCATCTCGCCCGATAGCTTCCAGCTGCTGCTCTCGATCCTGTTCCTCGCGGCCGTCGTCGTCGGTGGCGCCGGCAACCGCTGGGGCGTCATCGTCGGTGCGATCGTCGTCGGCTACTTCCCGGAGCGCTTCCGCGACTTCGCGGACTTCCGCGTGCTCGTCTTCGGGCTCGCGCTGATGCTGCTCGCGATCTTCCGTCCCCAGGGCCTGCTGCCGCCGCGACGCACCGTCCGGGCCAAGCGGGCCGACGACAGACAGGCCGTTCTCGAGGAAGGAGAAGCCAGTGCCTGAGCCGACTCAGCCCACCACCGGCGACGAGGTCACCGAGATCAACCCGGACGCCGACATCGCTCCCGTCGACATCGGCGTGCCCGACGTCGCCGAGGGCGAGAAGCTGCTCGAGGTCGACGAGGTCACCCTCCGCTTCGGTGGTGTCGTGGCCCTCAACGAGGTGAGCTTCCACATCAACAAGGGGGAGATCCTCGGTCTCATCGGCCCGAACGGCGCGGGCAAGACGACGTGCTTCAACGTCATGACCGGCGTCTACCAGCCCACGTCGGGAGCCGTGCGCTACCTCGGCAAGCCCCTCGGCAAGCGCAAGAAGTTCCAGATCACCAAGCTGGGCATCGCGCGCACGTTCCAGAACATCCGCCTCTTCGCCAACATGACCGCCCTCGAGAACGTCCTCGTCGGGGTGGACGCGCACCACTCGACCGGGGTCGTCTCGGCGATGTTCCGGCTCCCGAAGCACCGCCGGGAGGAGGCCCAGGGTTTCGCCCGGGCCATGGAGCTGTTGACGTTCATGGGTCTCGACGGCAAGGCGAACGAGCTCGCCCGCAACCTCCCGTACGGCGACCAGCGTCGTCTGGAGATCGCGCGGGCCCTGGCCACGAGCCCCCAGCTGCTCTGTCTCGACGAGCCGGCGGCCGGCTTCAACCCGGCCGAGAAGGTCAAGCTCATGGAGCTGATCCGCACCATCCGCGACCAGGGCTACACGGTCCTGCTCATCGAGCACGACATGAAGCTCGTCATGGGCGTGACCGACCGGATCGTCGTGCTCGAGTTCGGCCGCAAGATCGCCGAGGGCTCACCCGCGGAGATCCGCGACAACCCGGCGGTCATCGCCGCCTATCTGGGAGTTGATGAGGAAGATGCTTCTTGAGGTCAAGGGCCTGTGCGTCAACTACGGGCGCATCGAGGCCATCCGCGACATCAGCTTCACCGTCGAGGAGGGTGAGATCGTCACCCTCATCGGCGCCAACGGCGCGGGCAAGACGACGACGATGAAGACCGTCTCGGGCCTGCGCCCGGTGCGGGCCGGGTCGGTCGTCTTCAACGGTCAGGACATCACGCACCTGCCGTCGCACGAGCGGCCGGTCCTCGGCATCTCGCAGTCGCCCGAGGGCCGCGGGTGCTTCGTCGGCATGACGGTCATGGAGAACCTCGACATGGGCACGTACGCGCGCCCGGACCGCAAGAGCAAGGCCGTCAAGGACGACCTCGAGCGGGTCTTCGAGCTCTTCCCCCGGCTCAAGGAGCGCAGCAACCAGGCGGCCGGCTCGATGTCGGGCGGTGAGCAGCAGATGCTGGCGATGGGGCGTGCCCTCATGGCCAAGCCGAAGCTGCTGCTCCTCGACGAGCCGTCGATGGGTCTCGCGCCCAAGCTGATCCAGCAGATCTTCGACATCGTCACGGAGATCAACAGCCAGGGCACCACGGTCCTGCTCGTCGAGCAGAACGCCGCCCAGGCGCTCAAGCGGTCGCACCGCGCCTACATCCTCGAGACGGGCGAGATCGTCCGGGAGGGCACGGGCAAGGACCTCGCCGACGACCCGGCCGTCAAGGCCGCCTACCTCGGCGGCGACGTCTAGGCAGGACCGGGTCCCGGGCCGTGCGGCCCACGGAATCCGAAGCGGGGCACCACGACATCCGTCGTGGTGCCCC
>NZ_BJYX01000029.1 GCF_007991735.1 Terrabacter aerolatus
CCGACAGGTCGAAGGCCGACAGGTCGAAGGCCGACAGGTCGAAGGCCGACAGGTCGAAGGCCGACAGGTCGAAGGCCGACAGGTCGAAGGCCGATCCAGTGGGGGCCGGGCCGCACGCGGGACCCGGGAGCGGATCGCACCCGGGACCGCAGTGCGGACCGCCGCGGCATGCCACCGACCCCGCCATGGTCGGGCGAGGTGCGGGGCGAGGCAGCTAGACGTGCCAGGTGACGCCGGCTGCCGTCACGGTGGCGGTGAGGCCGCGTCGATGGACGACCGTGTGGTGTCGGCCGCAGAGCAGGGCGCCGTTGGCCAGGTCGGTGGGTCCACCGTGGAGCCAGTGGGTCACGTGATGCGCCTCGCACCACATCGGAGACACGGTGCACCCCGGATAGCTGCACCCCTGGTCGCGGACGGCGAGCGCCCGGCGCTGCGCCGGCGAGAAGAGACGGCGCGTGTACCCGAGGTCGAGCACCTCCGACGGCGCCCCGAGGACCATGGGCACGATGCCTGCCTCGCAGGCGAGGCGGCGGACCGCCGAGGGCGAGAGCGCCGCATCGGTGTCGAGCATGCCGACGCCGCGGAGCGCATCCATCAGCGCCTCGAGCGTCATGGTGACCACGAGCGTGGTGCGCGGCGAACGGGTGACCCCCTCAGGGGAGGCGACGCCGCGCCCGATGATCTCGAGAAGGGCGTCGGCCCGGCGCGCGGCCGCGGTGCGCGGATCGACGTCGCCGGCCGCGGATCCCTGACGCGCTCGTGGACCCTCGGACGGCTGACTCGCCGCGTACGGTCCGGCCCCGGTGGCGTCCGGTCGACCGCCGCTTGCCGTCGCACCTGCCCGTGCACCTGCCCCTCCTGCTCCTGCCCCTCCTGCCCCTCCTGCTCCTGCCCCTCCTGCCCCTGCCCCTGCCCCTGCCCCTGCCCCTGCCGCAGCCTCCTCGGCCGGGGCGGGCGCGAGGTCCGCGGCGAGGTCGGGCCGGGGCCGGGACAGCCGGTCGATGGCCGCCTCGATGATGGCCGCCCCCTCGGGGTCGACGCGCAGCTCGAAGACGGTGAACCCGGCACACGAGCGGACCCTGCGGAACGACCTCCCCAACCGGAGCCCGGCCTCCTCGGACTCACGCTCGGCCGGGGGCTTGAGCGTCGCTCGAGCGTGCGCGATGAGTCGGCCCAGCTCGCGAGCGGTCAGCGCGTCGCACGCCTCGACCATCGAGTCGACGATGCCGGCGAGGTGGTCAGGGTCGGCGATCCGGGCGACGTCGTCGTGGAACCGGACGATCGCAGCGGCATGGCCCACCGGCACCTCGGCAGCAGCCACCCGCTCGGCGAGCCGCGCCCATCGGTGCTCGTTCATCGCCGCAGCCACCCGCGTCACCGCCGCTGCCGCGGGCCCGTCGAGCCCGCCACCGCTGCCATGACCCGCGAGCCCGGCCCCGGCCTGCTGGCGCAGCCAGTCGGTGCGGGACAACCCGTCGTCCGCGCCGAGTCCACGTGAGTCCGCCTCGCGCGCGAGCACGGCCGTCAGCGAGTGGCTCAGCTCCCGGACGGCCTGCGCCTGGCCGATGACCTCGCCGACCTCCCCCTCGGGCAACGACCACGTGGGGAAGTCCCGGGTCAGGTCGCGCAGGGTCTGGGCCATCGAGCGCAGCACGTCGACGAGGCTCGTGGCCGGCGCGACGGGGGCTGCTGTCTGCATGATGACCACGATAGGGTCGACCACTGACAATGCACTACGTCGTCATACCCCCACCATCACCGCCCGCACGCGAAGGAGACCGATGCCCGACACCCGCCGCGGCGCCGACCGCACGAAGGTCCTGTCCGTCCGCCTCACCGAGGAGGAGCTCGAGGCACTGTCGACACGGGCCACCGAGATCGGCGTCGGCCCGTCCACCCTCGCGCGCACCTTCGTGCGGCAGGCCCTGGCCGCCACGGCAACCACCACCCCCTCGCCGCCCTCGCCCTCCGCACCCTCCGAGCCCTCCGCGCCTGCCGCCTCACCCGCCCCTGCCACCCGTCCCGCAGAGGACTCCACGTTCGAGGCACAGCTCCGAGCCCGTCTCGAGGCCCTGCTCGCCGCCGACCTCGTGACGCGCGTCGAGGCGCTCGAGAGGTGCGCGGGCGGGCACTGAGCCGACCTGCCCGAGGGGGCACACGGCATACGTCATCGTGCGACCCGACGCGGGCCGGACCCCGACAGGCCGGCGCCGCCCACCTCGGGAGGTGGACGGCGCCGGTCGGTCACGGGGACGCCGGAGCGACCCTCACTTCTTGGCGATGCGGATCTGCAGGGCCTCGATGCGCAGCGACAGGCCCGTCGTGCCGGCCGTCGCACCGTTGGAGACCCAGCTCATCCAACCCCGGTTCTGCACGAACACCCGGTAGCTGATGTTGTAGCTCGTCGCGAGGGCGCCGGTGAGCTTCAGCTGGATCGCCTCCATGCGGAGCGACCGTCCAATCGTTCCGATGACGGCACCCGGAGCCTGGTAGCCCATCCAGCCGAGGTTCTGCACGTGGGCGTTGCCCACGATCGCGCCGGTCGTCGTCGTGTTGGTGTCGGTGATCTTGATGGCCTCGGCGCGCAGGGACCGCCCCGTCGTGCCGACCATCTGGCCGGTCGAGACCGTCGGCTGCCAGCCGATGTTCTGCACCTGCGCCGAGTAGCGCAGGACCGGGACGTTCGCGCCGTAGGCGTGCGCCAGGTACGACGCGCGCTGCGAGGCCCACGTGCGGAGCAGCGCCACCTCGGCGGCCCACGTCGACGTGATCGGCGAGTGCCCGCCGTTGAAGGCGATCACCGAGGCCTGGCCGAGGATGTTGGGCCAGACGACGAAGTTGTGCGCGGCCGACTGCAGCAGATGGGCCTGGTAGCTGTCGATCTTGGTCGGCACGTCGCTGACGGACGACTTCAGCGTCTCGTACGTCGCGTTGGCCTGCGCGGCGAACGACTGGTTGCGGAAGAGCTGCGTCCACCAGTCGAAGGGGCCGTTGCCCTTGACCGTCAGGAGCTCGTTCTTGACGTAGTCCTCGGTGGGGTTGCCGCCGCGGTTGGCGTTGGCGTAATTGCCGAGGGAGATGTCGTAGTCCCAGACCGGTCCGGCGTGCAGCTTGTCGGTCGGGCCGTCCTTGTAGAAGTAGACGCTCGACGAGGCGACGTCAGGGTTCTCGACGAACTCGGAGACGAAGTAGTACTTGATGAAAGAGTCGACGTCGATGAGGGCACTGATCTTGGTCCAGTCCGGATTCGGCGCGTAGAGCAGTCCCTCGAGGGTGTTGATCGTGCTCTGGGCGTCGTTCCAGCCGGCCTGGGTGTCGGCGTCGAGCACCACTCCCGGGTCGTTCTTGAACCCGACGTAGGAGTCCTTGAGAGTGAAGATCGACTTGCTCTTGGCCGTCGTGAAGTGGAACGGGTCGGCGGCGCCGTAGTGGCTGTCCATCTCGACGAGGACGCCCTGGGTGTTGGTCAGCGCGACGTGGCTGTCGGGCTTGGTCGCGTCGAACTTCGTGACGGTCACCTTGTCGGTCAGCAGGTAGCTGCCGAGGTCCTGGCCGTTGACGACGAGGTCGACGAACCGCGACTCCGGGGTGCCGTACATCCCGAACTGCCGGGCGAGCTCGAGGGTCGTCCTGTTGCGCAGGAGTGACGGGTCGGCGCGGTTGGCGATGAGGATCCACGTCTTGCCCGGCAGCATGCCGAGCACCGCGGTCTTCTTGTCGAACTTCAGCTGGTACGACTTCTTGTCGAGCGTCCAGGTGAAGTTGCCGTGTCCCTTGATGTTCGGGCAGGCGACCCCGTCGGGCGCGGCATCGGTCGGCAGGGTCGTGCACTTGAGGGTCTGGGTGGTCGTGCCGTCGGCGATGTCGACCTGGCTCGCGACGGGGATGTCCTTGTTGGCTTGGATGAAGCTCAGGGTGTCCTTCGCGGGCAGGTCGGTCAGCGTCACGTAGACGGTCGGCAGGTCCGTGACCGTCGCCGGTGGCGTGGGCACCACCGCTGAAGCGGACACGGCAGGTGCCACCAGGGCCAGCGCCGCGAAGAGCGAGAGGCTCGCAATTCGTAGGTTTCTCATAGGAAGAGAATGCAGCGATGATGAATTCGTGAGATCGCTTTGGGAATTGTCGACCAATTAATCACAAACGCTTTTCGCGATATTGTTTGACATGTCGTTTTTATCCGGTCGACATTTCCCGTCCCGCCGAACGTCCCAGGGACTTGGAGGGCTCTCGGGCGGCTCGCCGAAGGGGCCTGCGGCCCGACGCGGTTGCGTGTGGCATGGCTCACAACGGACGCACGGGGTGGTCCGGAATGCCCGACAGCCCGTGATAGTTGGTTGAAGCGTGAAGCAACTTCGTATCGTCGTGTCCAGCACCCGCCCCGGCCGCATCGGCCCCAAGGTCGCGGAGTGGGTCGCCTCACAGGCGCCCACGAGCGAGTGGGAGGTCGAACTGCTCGACCTGTCGTCGCTGCCGTTCTTCGACGAGGAGGACATGCCTCGCAACGGCAACTACGCCAAGCCGCACACCAAGGACTGGGCCTCCAAGGTCTTTGAGTCCGACGCCATCGTCGTCGTGACGCCGCAGTACAACCGCAGCTTCCCGGCCCCCATCAAGAACGCCATCGACTACCTCTTCGCCGAGTGGGACGCCAAGCCGATCGCGCTCGTCGGCTACGGCTGGAGCGGCGCGAGCGACGCCACCGCCGACCTCACGAAGGTCCTCGAGCACGTCAAGGCCGACGTCGTCGGCGCAACCGGCCTCGTCTTCACCCAGGACGTCTCCCCCGCGGGCGACCTCGATGTCACCGACGAGCGCCGGGCCGAGCTGGGCGCGCTCCTCGACGCGCTCGCGGCCAAGGTCGACGAGCCCGTCGGCGCCACCGCCTGACCGCACGCTCTCCCCGACGGGGGCCGCCCATTCCGGGCGGCCCCCGTCGTCGTCCTCCGCACCTGCCGGCTCGCCTGCCGCCTCGCCTGTCGGCGCTTCACGTCCTCCGATGGCGTATGCCGGGTGGCCCTTGGCGCTCCACCCCGCCACTGTGTCCGTTTTGCACACCGACAAAGGCGCACGGTGATACGAAACGGACCGTTCTGCCGCCGTTCCTGCATTGCGCGACGCTCCCGGCCGTTCGCGCGAGCACCCTCGGGGGATGCACGAACGCCGACGTGCACGCCTCGAACCACCCGAGCCCACGCACGGTCGTCAAGAGCAGCGCTTGTGCCGTGCCTGCGGCGCTCATCGCCGGACCGGTCCCCGCGGCAGCGTCCATCGTACGATCCTCGACGTCACCAGCCGCACTTCACTCTCGTCGAGGGTGGGCCTGCCGCGTGCTCGTCCTGCGGAAGGGCGCAGACGAACCACCAGTGAGCGCCAACACCGAGATCTGCGCGACCTACGTCCGCTACCGGTGCGACTGCTTGCCGACGGTCGGGGGCTCCCGACCGGTCACGATCTGCAGCGGCAACCGCTCGACACCTCCCATCACGGGAGGTGGGGGCACCTGCCGCATCGGCGACGTCTTCCCGCTGCCTGCCACCTGAGCCCACCGCCCGCGCCGACGGCATGTCGCCCGCCCCTGCCGGACGCACTACCGTCAGGGGGGTGAGTGAGCAGAGCAACCAGTCCGAGTCCCCCGAGTCCGACGCGCCCGAGATCGAAGCGGGAGCTACGCCGGACGACGAGCGCGTGTCGTTCGCCGACCTCGGCCTCGACGACAAGGTGCTCAAGGCACTGCGCGACGTCGGCTACGAGTACCCCTCCCCCATCCAGGAGGCGACGATCCCCGCCCTGCTCGAGGGGCGCCACGTCGTCGGACTGGCCCAGACCGGCACGGGCAAGACGGCGGCCTTCGCGCTGCCGATCCTCAGCCGGCTCGACCTCAGGCAGAAGTCGCCCCAGGCGCTGATCCTCGCCCCGACGCGCGAGCTCGCCCTCCAGGTGTGCGAGGCGTTCGAGCGGTATGCCGCCCACCTCAAGGGCGTGCACGTGCTGCCCGTCTACGGTGGCCAGGCCTACGGCGTGCAGCTGAGCGCGCTGCGGCGCGGCGTGCACATCGTCGTCGGCACCCCGGGGCGCATCATGGACCACCTCGAGAAGGGCACGCTCGACCTCAGCGAGCTGCGCTTCCTCGTGCTCGACGAGGCCGACGAGATGCTGAAGATGGGCTTCGCCGACGACGTCGAGACGATCCTCGCCGACACCCCGGACGACAAGCACGTCGCGCTCTTCTCGGCGACGATGCCCGCGCAGATCCGCCGGATCTCGAAGAAGTACCTCCAGGACCCGGTCGAGATCACCGTCAAGACGACGACCTCGACGGCGCCGAACATCACCCAGCGCTACCTCACGGTCAGCTACCCGCAGAAGGTCGACGCCCTGACGCGCATCCTCGAGGTCGAGAACTTCGAGGGCATGATCGTCTTCGTCCGCACGAAGAACGAGACCGAGACGCTGGCGGAGAAGCTCCGCGCCCGCGGCTTCTCGGCCATGGCGATCAACGGCGACATCGCGCAGAACCAGCGCGAGCGCACCGTCGACCAGCTGAAGTCGGGCAAGCTCGACATCCTCGTCGCCACCGACGTGGCGGCGCGCGGGCTCGACGTCGAGCGGATCAGCCACGTCGTCAACTACGACATCCCGACCGACACCGAGTCCTACGTGCACCGCATCGGGCGCACCGGCCGCGCCGGCCGCAGTGGCGACGCGATCTCGTTCGTGACGCCGCGAGAGCGCCACCTGCTCAAGGCGATCGAGCGGGCGACGCGCCAGTCCCTCGTGCCGATGAGCATGCCGAGCGTCGAGGACATCAACGCCACGCGCCTGACGCGCTTCGACGACGCCATCACCGAGGCGCTCTCGACCGATCGGGTCGACTTCTTCCGGGACGTCATCGCCCACTACGTCAACGAGCACAACGTGCCCGAGGCCGACGTCGCCGCGGCACTGGCCGTGGTGCTCCAGGGCGACGAGCCGATGCTGCTCGACCCCGAGCAGGTCCGTCCCGCAAGGACGTTCGACGACCGCGGCCCCCGCGACCGACGTGACGACCGCCGCGACGACCGACGCGACGACCGTGGTTCGCGTGGCCGCAGCGAGCGCGGGGACCGAGGCGACCGGGGCGACCGTGGCCCGCGTCGCGGTGCCTCCGGCCCGATGGCGACCTACCGGATCGCCGTCGGACGTCGCCACAAGGTCGAGCCCCGCCAGATCGTCGGGGCCCTGGCCAACGAAGGTGGCCTGGGTCGAAGCGACTTCGGGCACATCGACATCCGCACCGATCACTCGCTCGTGGAGCTGCCGGCGACCCTGCCGCCGGGCACGTGGGACAAGCTGCGCTCGACGCGCATCTCCGGTCAGCTCATCGAGCTGTCCGAGGACCGCGGTGCGGCGCGCCGCGACGACGCGAAGGGGCCGCGCACCCAGCGACCCCGCGACTGACGGGCGCGGGCGGCCACCTCACGCCACCTCACGCCACCTCACACCCCCCGGTTCCTCGCGCTCTCGAGATGCGGCGTTCCGGCAGCCCCGGCGGCGCGTCGGCGCCTCCATGGCGACCGGTTGCGCTCACCGGGGCTGCAAGACCTCCCAACCCCCGAGCAACTCTCCGACCGCCGTCACGACGCGCCTGGCGTCTCGGAGGTCCACACCCGGCGGCGCCCCACAGCGCCGGAGGCGGACCTCCGAGAACGAGCCATGCGTCGCAACCTCCCCTGACGGTCCCCCGTCGTGCCATTGTGATGAGCAACGCGATCACGACATTAGTGCCTCATCGGACACCTTGACGCCAGCCGCGACCGCCACCACGACAGGGGTTCGTGCGCCCGGGAGCGCCGCACCTGCCCTGCGGGAGGAGGAGAGGTGTCGGACCAGCGAAGGCTCACGGCGACCACCGCCCGCGACCTGGCCGTCGCTGCGGCCCGGGGCGAGTCCCTGGCCCCGCTGCTGCCGGCCGTCGTCGACGCCATCCGGGCTGACGCCGGCGTCGGCATCACCCGGATCCGACACGTCGGCGGGTCCGTCGAGGTGTCGGTCGAGACCGCCGGGTCCGCGCCCGTCGCGGCGGAGGTCGGACGCCTCGCCGCCGACGTCGCCGACCAGCACCCGGCCATCCTGACCCTCTCGACCGACCATGCGACCCTCGTCAGCGACCTCGTCGTCCTCCCCGACTTCTGGCACACCGAGGTCTACGAGCGCATGCACGGCCACGTCGGAGGGCGCTTCCCGATGGCGATCCTGCTGCACGCCTCACCGGAGGAGATCCTCTTCCTCGGCGCGCACCGCTCGCGGTCGGACTTCAGGCCCGACGACGTGGAGGCGCTCGAGACCATCCAGCGCCCGCTCGCTGCCGCTCTGACCTTCCGCGCCGCGCTCGACGCCACGACAGCTCTCCTGCGCGGCGACGACCCCTCTGAACCGCACCCGGAGGCGCTCGACCCGGTGGCCGCCCTCTGCTCCGAGTACCGGCCCACGCGCCGCGAGTCCGAGGTGCTGTCGCTGGCCTCGGCGGGCTGGACGAACGCACGCATCGCCCGGCGCCTCGGCATCACCGAGCGAACCGTGCGCAAGCACCCCAGCTCGGTCTACGAGCAGTCGGGACGGAGCGGGCGCGCCGCTGCCGCCACGTGGTGGGCCTCCATCCAGGACAAGGGCTGACCCGCCCGCACCCCGCACAGCCACCCCACCGAGGACGTATGCCGTCCCCTTCGGCCCGTGGACCGCCGCCTTCTCCTAGGGTCGGGTCATGGGGGACGAGTGGACCACGCCACTGCCGGTGCGCCGGATCCGACGGTCGGACGACGCGACGCTGTCGGACGGCCAGTGGCCGGCGACGCTGGCCCCGGTGGCGCAGGTGCTCGACCGAGGTCTCGAGCTCGCCCAGGCCACCGTCGTCGTCGGAGAGAACGGGGCCGGGAAGTCGACGTTCGTCGAGGCGGTGGCGACGGCATACGGCCTCTCCCCCGAGGGAGGTTCGACGGGGGCGATGCACTCGACCCGGGTCACGGAATCATCGCTGTCGCAGTCGATCTCGCTCGTGCGCGGGGCGGGCGCCTCGCGCTGGGGCTACTTCCTGCGGGCCGAGACGATGCACGGGCTCTTCACCTACCTCGAGGACAACGCCTCTGCGCGTGGCGAGACCCGCTTCCACGAGCTGAGCCACGGGGAGTCGTTCCTCGCGATGCTCAACAGCAACCGGTTCAGCGGCGACGGCTTCTTCGTCATGGACGAGCCCGAGGCGGGGCTGTCGTTCGGCGCGCAGCTCGCTCTCGTGGACGCCCTGATCCAGCTCGTGTCGCAGCCCGGGGTGCAGGTGCTCATCGCCACCCACTCGCCCGTGGTGGCGAGCCTGCCCGGCGCGACGATCCTCGAGTTCGACGAGGACGGCATCCATGAGCGCACCTGGGAGGACCTCGACGTCGTCGAGCACCACCGCCGCTTCCTCGAGGCTCCCGAGCGGTACCTGCGCCATCTGCGCTACTGACGGCCGGCGGGTCGAGGGCGGGCGGCCCTACGCCCGGACGAAGAGCGCACCGCCGGGCTCCGATGCACGCAGTCGCCACGTCGGGTCCGCGGTCAGCCGCTGGGCCAGCCCACTGCTCGGAGGCACCAGGACACACCCTGCTCCCGCGAGCCCGGCGGTGACGTCGCCCTCCCCGCGGATGAGGCGCTCGGCGGCCAGCACCCGCTGAGTGCCGTAGAAGTCGTTGCGGGAGTCGATCGACACGAGGACGTCCGGCCGCTCGAGGAGCACGAAGCCCCCGACCAGGTAGGAGTTGAAGACGTGGCACCGGTCGGGGATCTGCGTGACCACCGCAGCGGGGTAGAGCTCGGTGTCGGGCCGGCCGACGTGCCCGAGGCTCGGGACCGAGAGGGCCACCAGGCTGACGAGGACGGCGGCCGAGACCGCGACGACGACCCGGTACACCCGTCGGGACCGCCCGTCGGAGGTGAGGCCGGTCAGGGCAGCCGCGACGACGGGGACGGCGGCCAGCACGAGGACCGGCAGGATCCTGATGGCCAGGAGCGAACCGAGCGTTGTGACCATGAGCGCCGAGGTGAAGACCGCGTCCCGACGCCGCACCGCCACGACGAGGCCTGCGATGCCGATCAGGAGCATGACCAGCTGGGCCGGGCTCGTGGGGTCGAGGTGCTGCCACTCCACGACGACGTCGGACGAGGCGTCCTTGACCGAGGCGGTCTGGGTGAAGAGTCCGATGCCGTAGGGGTTCGCCAGGGCCCCGCCCGCCGCCGCAGCCGTTGCGGCGAGGCAGCGCCGGCCCGCGCCTCGTGTCGTGCGCCGCGTGAGCAGCAGCAGAGCCGTCAACCCGGCGATGGCCACCCCGAGCAGAGCCGCGGCGTGCAGGTTGACCCAGAGAGCCATGACGAGGCCGACGGCGAGCACCGCGACCCAGGGGCGCCGCCCGTCCACGACGTTAACCAGGAGAAGCAACAGCACCATGACCGCGACGTAGTCGACCAGCTGCGGCCTCGCCGAGAGCCACGGGACGAGGACCGGCGACGTGAGCAGGAGCACCGCCGCGGCCATCAGCGGCGAGCTGCCCAACCGTCTCGCCGACACGAGGACGACCGCCGCCGTGGCCAGGACGATCCCGCCGCACACCAGCGCGACGCCCGGCAGACCTGCGAGCTGGTACGCGGCTCCGACGACGACGTTGTAGCCCCAGGAGTTCAGCGTCCACGGCTCGCCGTGGGCGGTCCACGAGAAGGGGTCGACGCGCGGCAGGGACCGATGCTCCATGGTCAGGAGCCCTGTGCGCACCTGCCAGAAGGTGTCGGTCTCGGCCAGCGTGCCGGCACGCAGCACGACGAGAGGCACGACGGCCGTCCACGCCAGGAACCACGCCAGGCGCCCTGGGTCACCGCGGGCACGGGCGGGTGTCGTCAACGCGGGGCCCGGAGGAGGACGTACTCGCTCCCCCGGTCGACGACAGTCCACCGGGCCTGCGCGACGAGCGCCTCGACGACCGGCTCTCCGTTGCCGAGCAGGGCGTAGGAGCACTTCGTCCTGCGCACGTAGTCCTGCCAGCCGGGGGCTGCGGCCTCGAAGTCGAGGTGCTCCTTGACGTGGCCGGCTGCGTAGATCTCGACCCGGCCGTCGATGGTCGGACGAATGTTGGGGTGGCTCCAGATGAGCCATCCGCCGATGCCGTAGTTGTTGCACACCACCGTGTCGTTCGGCAGGGCCGCGAGCTGCGCGTCGAGGTCGTTCGCACCCCACGCGGGAACCGCGGCTCTCGTGGGCAGGATCAGCGCTGCGATGAGCAGGGCGAGCGTCGTGAGGCCGATGGTCATCGCGACCTCGCGACGGGCCTCGGGCTCCCGGTCGGGAGGGAGCAGGCCCTGGACCGTCGCGGCTGCGACGGGCGCGATGATCGCGGCGCCGACGGCCACGGTGCGGCTGTAGAGCAGAGCGAGACCGATCGCGAGGGCGACGAGGAGGATGTCGGTCCACCGTGTCGGCTGTCGCGCACGCGCCCAGACGAGCAGGACGGTGCCCGCGAGCACGACGAAGGCGAGGAAGCCGGGCTGCCGGATCGACGGCGGCATCCATTCCTGGATGTACTGCGTCGTCTCGTTGACGGCGAAGGGTGAGAGCAGCAGAGAAGGCCCGGTCGGCGTCAGGGCGGCGGCCGCGAGCGAGCCGAGTGGCACGAGGGCCAGACGCTTCCACTGCCGGCGCGAGACCGCCCGGTCCAGCGCCATCCCCGCCAGCGCCACCACGCCGATGACGACGCCGAAGAACCACATCCCGTGCGTGCACGCCCACACCCACGTGACCGGCACCAGCCACCACCGCGGCCGGCCGTCCGCTGCCGAACGGAGCCACGCTGCCGTGAAGGCCACGGCGAAGGCGAAGGAGAGCAGGTGCGGGCGGAGCGACAGGCTCTGGCTCATGGCCACGAACGCGACGGAGGTGGCAGCGCCCGAGGCGAGCAGCGAAGCCCGCGCACGGGTGGCGCGCCAGAGAGTGAGCCCGATGATCGCGCCGCCCAGGGGCAGCAGCCACGCGACACCGGGCAGCCCCAGGAACTGCTGCGCGAGGCTCATGACGAGCTCCGGGAGCCACTCGTGCAACCGCCAGGGCTGGGTCGACATCGTGCTCCACGGGTCAGGCCCGTTGAAGGTCCAGGTCTGACGGAGACGGTCGCCGGCGGCGAGGTGCCAGAACGTGTCCGAGTCCCCGACCGGACGAGCGATCTGGATGACCGCGACGAAGATGACGAGGCCGGGCAACGCCTGGCGCACCGCCAGCGGCAGGGGACCACGACGGCCGGCGGACGGGGCCTGCTGCGTGCCAGCGGCCTCGGAGCGAGGCCCTTGGCTGGGCCCCGCAGCCGACCTGGCAACCCTCGTGTCGCTCGTCACTGGAGGATCATCCCTGCTCACTGACTCACCCGAGGGCGTTTTGGGTGGATTGACTCCGGCCCTGAGGCCGCTCGGACAGCACGTGTCGCGCCCAAGAAGTTCTGACCCGTCTCGCTGCTGCGCAGCACACCATGGTTTGACGAGGCGCTGGCCGACCTCACTTACAAGGGTGGTGCGCGTAGATCACTCCCCACCCAGTCTCTGCGACGCGACAGAACTCCGTCCGGACCACGGAGTTTGCCTCGTCGGAGCCACGAACGGCATAGGGCGAAACCTTCTCCATGAGGCCCTCGGGCATCGGCGTCAGAAGGAGCACATCCGACCGACGCAGGTCCTCTGCGAGCCCGGAGCCAGCACGCGACGCCGCCCCACCGGTCAGATCAAGGAAATAGGAACTGGGCCGCAGCTCCGGGATCAGGTGGTAGGCCGCGACCCGAGTGATGGAGTCTCGGCTCAGGTCGGTAGAGCCCACGAACAGCGAACCACCGGGTGCAGCGTGAGCCAGCAGCGCAGACCGGGTCTCCATCAGGCCCGCGTACTCCGCGAGGGGGATGACCGCTGACCTGTCGCCGAACTGCAACGCGACGGTCGCCGGCGACGGGCGCAGGACCGCCGCCATCACACTCCCGACCGCCGCGACAGCCATGGCCACGAGGACCATCTTGCGGCGTCGGAGAGCATCCGGGGACTCGGAACCGACGACGGCGACGGCGACCAGGGGCACTGTGACGCAGAGCGTGTAGAGCGCATGCTCCGGGTCCACCCGCTGCAGGCTCTGGGGCAGGATCGCCAGCGCCAGCAGAGCGTGCGCGGCAGAGGAACGCGTGCGGTGCTTCAACGCCAACCAGACCAAGGCCGATGTGACACCCACGACGGCCACGACGAGGGTCACTGACCGAAGGGGGTCGTCCATCAGGCGCAAGGACCCGTTGATCCCCGCGCGTCCGGGGCCGATGTTCCGCCACATCCGCGACCCGGCGACGACGAAGAGCCAGGCGGTCGGGGCGAGACCCGCAGCGAAGCCCGCCACCAACCAACGCCACGTCGAGGACCGCCACAGGAAAGGAACAAGTACCGGGAGGCCGACGATCGCCAGTTCTGGACGAAACGCGGCAGCGAGACCGACCATCAGCCCGGCCCCGAAGTGCGTCGGGCCACCACGCCGCTCGGCGAGCGCCAAGGCCGCGATGAGGCAGGCGATTGCTCCCAGCCACGCATAGGCGACGGAGCCCAGAGGCGCCAGGAGGATCAGACAGGCCCCTCCCGACAGAAGGCCCGTCATCCGGCTGCGCGAGCGACCGAGCATGTAGCAGCCCAAGGCGACGGTGAGGTGGATGAACAGGCCGAACGCGCGCTCGACCACCAAGGAGCCCCCGAAGGCACCGAACAGCCCTGCCAAGGCGTAGAACGGCGCTGGACCGTACACGGTGTAGAAGTCGCGATGGGGCACGAGACCGGCCCTGACCTGGTCCGCGTAGACGAGCAGGATCGACTCATCCAACGACGTGAGTGGCCATGCGAAGGAGGGCAAGGCAAGCGCTGTTGCACCCACGCCCATCATCGCGATGTCGACGACGATTCTCTTTCGACCTGAAGAGACCGCATTCCCCGGCGGGTCGACCGTGCGCGGCGCCGAACCCGTTGTCCCCCTGACAAACATGGGAACAGGGTGCCGCACATCAGGTAACTGCTCGGACTAACGGGAAAAGTACTATCGATAAAAAGAATTCATATCCAGACATAATGTGACAAATCGGTCAAAAGCCATGAGCGGGACGCCCTCACCGTGATGAGCGCAGCAACACGTAACCACCGGAATGGCCGACGTCGATCCAGCTGCCGGGTGGCCGCATGACGTGGACGACTGCGACATCGACGGGTAGCACGGCATACGAACAACCGACGCGGGCGGGGTAGGACTGCCACCCGTCGTCCGCAGCGATGAAGCCGAGGTAGGCCAAGATGTGCTCGACGGAGTAGAGCTCGACGCGAGTGTCCATCGTGGGCCGGAGCCCGGGGTGCTGCAGCATGAGCCAGCCACCATCGGCCTGGTCGTTGCAGACGACCGTCCCGGCCGGCAGCCGGTCGAGCGCCTCGTCGAGGCCGTTCGGCCCGATGGCCGGAACGGCCGCGACGGTCGGCGACAGCAACGCGGCGACGACCAGACTTCCGATGGCCGAGAGTGTCAGCCCGGCCCGCTCGAGCCTTCCCGGACCCACGACGGGTTCGTGCACCAGGTCCTGAATAGCCGTGGCAGCCAGCGGAGCCAGGATCACCGCCCCCAGTCCCACGGTCCGCGACCAAGTGCTGACCAGCCCAAGCGCGAGCAGCCCGAGCAGGACCGTGGTCCACCCACGCCGCCGATGCCGGATCAGCTGGACGGCAACCGGAACCATGAGGGCCAGGGCTGCCAGCACTGGCGGGTCCGTGAGGCTCGGGCGCTGCCACTCGGTGATGAAGGCCGTCACTCCCTCGACCTGGAAGGGTGACGTGAACAGTCGTGGACCGACGGGCGTCACTGCTGCGGCGGCCACCGACAGGACTGGGACGAGGCCCAGCCGCACACCCTCTCGGATCGGTGCCCGGCGCTCGGCCACCATCCCCACGATGACGACGACACCCACGACCGGACCGACGAACCACATGCCGTGGCTGCACGCCCAGAGCCACGTGACCGGCACGAGCCACCATCGCACCCGCCCGTCATCCCGGGTGAGAAGCCACGCGCTGGTCGTGACGGCGGTCAGCGCGAAGGTCACGAGCTGCGGCCGCGGTGACAGGCTCCCGCTCAGGGCGACGAAAGTCACGGCGAGGACCAGCGCGCTCGCCAACGGCGAAGCCCGGCGGCGACAGGCAGCCAGAACGGACATGCCGATGATCAGCGAGCCCAGGCAGAGGAGCCACGCCACACCAGCGAGACCGTATGCCGCGTACGCCCGGTGCATGAGCACCTCGGGCAGCCACTGGTTGAGGATCCACGTCTTCTCGGTGGCAGCACCGAACGGGTCGTCCAGGACGAACTGCCCTGTGCTCACGAGGTGCCCGCCCGCAACCACGTGCCAGAAGGCATCTGGGTCCTTCACCGGCCCGAGCGGCTTGAGCGCGACGAGCGTAAGCACGAGCGGTGGCAGCAGCCAGCCGATCCGAGCGAGTGGTGAGCCACCGCCAGGATGTGGCACGACCCGGGCTTCCGCGTCGGTGGCGACCGGCACGGCGGGGGTCAGCCCCCGAAGGCCTGCATCATGCGGATGCCACCCGGGCCGATGATGACGATGAAGAGGGCCGGAAGGATGCAGAACATCAGCGGGAAGAGGATCTTGATGGTGACCTTCTGCGCCTTCTCCTCCGCCTTCTGCCGTCGGACCAGACGCATGTTCACCGTCTGCTCACGAAGCACACCGGCGATCGGGAGTCCGAGACGATCGGCCTGGACGAGCGCCGTGATGAAGTTCTTGACCTCGGGCAGTGTGACCCGATCCCCCATCGAGCTGAACGCCTCGCCGCGTGACTTGCCGATCTGGATCTCGGACAGCACACGCGCGAACTCACCGGAGATCGGACCGTCGACGTTGCGCGCCACCTGGAGGAGGGCTGCGTCGAACCCTTGGCCGGCCTCGACGCAGACGCTGAGCATGTCCAGTGCGTCGGCGAGGCTCTTGCTCGTCTCCTCCTGACGACGCAGGGCGACGTTCTTCAGGAGGAGGTCCGGCAGGAAGAAGAGAACTGATCCGCCGATCACGCCGTAGAGAAGCGCGTTGGGAAGCTGGAACTTGGCGTAGAACGCCCCGATCACGATGCCGAGGATCAGCGCCGCTCCCTTGAGGCCGAGGATGCGCTCGACCGTCCAACCAGCAGGATTGCCCGCCTGGTCCAGCAGCTTCGTGTACCGGTCGTCGGCGCCCCCCGGCGACAGGGCACGGGCTAGTCCCTTGGTGCGCTCCAGGATGGGGGCCACGAGACGGTCCTTCGCGGCCAGCTCGGTCGTCACCACCTCGCGCCGATCGACCGACTGGTCGATGAGCAGGAGGGACTTGGCGACCCCTCGGGGCTCTCCACCGCTGGAGCCCACGCTGAGGACGGCGATGAGAACGCCCACGGCGAGGAGCCCCGCGGCCAGGTAGACCGGGTTCAGGTTCACGATCACACCTCGATCTTCACGACTTGGCGCATCCAGATGATGCCGACTCCGAGCGAGACGACGCCGCCCACGCTCATGAAGAGACCGACCGTCGTCGTCCACAGCAGGCTGACGTACTCATAGTTGACGCGAGTCATGTAGATGAAGATGAAGATCGGGAGCGCCACGAGGATGTAGGCGGACAGGCGTCCTTCAGCTGACAGCGTGGCGACCTGCCGGTGCAGGGACTCCCGCTCGCGAAGTGTGCCGGCGGTCGTCCGCAGTGTGTCGGCAAGGTTGCCGCCGACCTCGCGCTGGATGCGGATGGCCATGACGGTCCAGTGCATCGACTTGCTCTCCATGCGAACAGCCACCCGTTCGAGGGCATCCGAGATGTCGGTTCCGATCCGGGTCTCGGCAAGGGCACGACTGAACTCCTTGCCGGCCGGCTCGGCGGCATCGCGTGCCACGGCGTCGAGCGCCTGCGGCAGGCCGAAACCGCTGCGGAGGCTCGTCGAGATGAGCAGCAGGATCTGGGGTAGCTGGGCCTCGAACTTCCGGGCACGTCGAGATGCGACGAAGCGCAGTCCCCCGGGCATGACCAGCAGACCGAGGACGCCGCCGAGGAGGAGCCCGAGAGCCTTACCCTCTCCCGCGAGCACCATCCCGACTGCCGCACCGACGATGACGGCGACGACGCGCAGGACGAGCCACTCCCCCGCCCGGAAGGGCAGGTCGGCACGCTCGATGAGGGCCATGGTCCTGCTGGTGGACTTCCGGTCCTTCATGACCCGGTCGCCCATGTCGAGCAGCTGAGCCGTGATCGTGCTCTGCGCGGCCTTCATCTCCTGCCGCGACAGGGCGACGACGTCGCCGACGACGTAGGAGTCGATCGAGGCGACGCGCCGCTCGCGCTTGGTCTCGAGCGTCGGCATGAGCGACGTCCCCAGCATCACGAAGAGACCGAGGGCGAGGAGGCCGCCGGCGATGTAAGGGGTCCGGTCGGTGATCGGGACCGGTCCGAGGCTGGCCGCCGCGGAAGCGGGCGCCGCAACGGCCGGAGCCGGCGACGGAGACCCGGAAGGACGAGGTGCCGCCGCAGACGCTGCGGTGAAGGTGACCTCGCGGCTGAAGCCGAACGGAGTGTTGCCTGCGACGCCCGAGATCTCGTAGCTGTGCGGGCCGGTGAGCGGCTTGGGGATCGCGGACGAGAACTGGACCTGCCGGTTGAGGGCCTGCGCCGAGGCGGCGAAGGCGGCCGACACGGCCGCGCCGTTGTCCGCCGCCACGACGGTCCCGCCGTTGGCGTCGGCAAAGGCCTGCAGGGCCTTCGTCGCCTCTGGGTCGTTGGTGTTAAAGCGCACCACGTCCACTCGGATGCCGCCGGCCTTGAGCTTGGCGACGGCGCTCTTGAGAGCCAGGGCCTTGTTGTCTGCCGTGGTGTCGGCACCGTCGCTCAGCAGGACGATGCTGCGGTCGCCCGACCCGCCCAACACGGCCGCGGCGCTCTGCATGGCGGCATACAGGCTGGTGTCACCCCGTGACTCGAGACCGTTGATGACGCGCTGCGCGGCCGCACGGTCCAGCGTGGGCGCGAGGTCGACGCCGGCGGTGTTCGCGAATGAGGCGACGCCGACCTTGACGTCCGTGGACACGGTGCCGAGGTAGGTCGCTGACGCCTTGCGGACGGTTGCCATCCCCTGCGCGCCCATCGAGCCGCTCGTGTCGATGACGAGCATGGCTCGGCGGTCGAGCTTGGCGGCCTGCTTGACGGTGGCCGGGAACGGCTCGTTGTCGACGAGGAGCTTGAGGGACTGGGGGCTGAGCTGCACGTCCACCTTGCTGCGCAGCGTGATGACTCCCGTGACGGTCGATCCAGTGCCCGAGGATGTCGCCTTGACGTTGCTGAGGCCGACGGACACGTCGTCCGCCTGTGCGGCACCTGCGGGCAGGAGCACCAGACAGGTCGCAGCGGCAGCCACCCCCACCAGCAGACGACGCGTCACGACGTTCACAGCACCGACCGGGAGAAGAGCGTGACGGGCAGCTCCACTCCGACGTCCGCGAGGTCGGAGGTGAACTTCGGACGGATGCCGGTCGGCACGAGGCCGCCGAGGAAGCGACCGTTCTCGTCCCGGCCGGCGCCGTAGTTGAAGGTGAAGATGTCCTGGAGCGTGATGACGTCGGACTCCATGCCGACGACCTCGGAGATGGCGACGATGCGGCGCGTGCCGTCCTTGAGTCGTGACTGCTGCACGATGAGGTCGACGGCGCCGGCCACCTGCTCGCGGATGGCGCGGACCGGGAGGTCGACACCGGCCATGAGGACCATCGTCTCGAGACGCGCGAGGCTGTCGCGAGGCGTGTTGGCGTGGACCGTCGTGATGGAGCCGTCGTGACCGGTGTTCATGGCCTGGAGCATGTCGAGCGCTGCGCCGTCACGGATCTCACCGACGATGATGCGGTCGGGGCGCATGCGCAGGCAGTTCTTCACGAGCTCACGGATGGAGACGAGCCCGCGGCCCTCGATGTTGGCCGGGCGGGCCTCGAGACGGAGCACGTGCTGCTGCTGCAGCTGGAGCTCGGCGGCGTCCTCGATGGTGACGATGCGCTCGTCGTGGGGAAGGAACGAGCTGATGACGTTGAGTGTCGTCGTCTTCCCCGAGCCGGTACCGCCGCTGATGATGATGTTGCGGCGCCCCTTGACGCAGGCGTCGAGGAAGTCGCGCACGTTCTCGGTCATCGTGCCGAACGAGATGAGGTCCCGGTCGGTGAACGGGTCAGCCGAGAACTTTCGGATCGTGAGCATCGAGCCGTCGAGAGCGATCGGTGGCACGACGGCGTTGACACGTGAGCCGTCGGGCAGGCGAGCGTCCACCATCGGGCTCGACTCGTCGACGCGCCGTCCCACGCGACCCACGATCTTGTCGATGGTCCGGCGCAGGTGGGTCTCGTCGGAGAATCGTGCATCGACGGGGAAGATCTTGCCCGCGCGCTCGATGTAGATGTCCTCGGCGCCGTTGACCATGATCTCGGAAACCTCTGCGTCGCGCAGATAGGGCTCGAGCGGCCCGTGTCCGAGGATGTCGTCGGAGACGTCTTGGGCGATGCGCGTGCGGTCCGCGTGCGAGAGTGGCGTCTGCTCGGAGTCGATGACCTCCTGCAGGGTCGTCCGAACCTGCGACGCGAGCTCGCTCTCGCTGAGGTTGGGGTCGTAGAGGCGAGGACCCAAGGAGGCGACGAGCGCCTGGTGCACGCGCTCCTTCACTCCTGCGAACGGGTCTGCGCCCCGGCGACGCACCGGTGCTGCTCCGTTGGTGATACGGACCTGGCCACCCTTGCCCGCCGATGGCTCGTTGATCTGGCTCGACTGACGTGCCCGCTCGAGGCGTTCGGCGAGGTTGCTCATTTCTTGCCTCCGAACAGGCTGAAGCTGCGCTTGGCGCCGTTCTGGAGGTCCTCGCCGAACCGGCGACGGATCTCGTGGTCAGCCAGCTCGCGGATGGCCAGGGACACCGGGTTGCGCGGGTCGTCGAGGACGATTGCGACCCCACGGTTGACAGATGCGGGCACCGTGAGGCTGTTGGGGACGTTCGCCGAGATGGGCGCCTTGAGCGCTGCCTCGACATCGTCCGGCTTGAGCCCCACCTTGGCGTCCGCACGGTTGAGCACGATGGTCCGCGACTCCTTGGAGGCTCCGAGCGTGTCCAGCGTGTTGATGGCGATACGCAGGTTCTTTACCGCGGGGATGTCGAGCGTCGCGATCAGGACGGTGAGGTCACTGACATCGAAGGCCGCCAGGACGTGCTCCGTGAACGACGGGGGCGTGTCGACGATGACGTAGTCGTACTGGCCCCGGGCCACGCGGAGCAGCTCGATGATGACGTGGGACGGCACCCGGTCGGCGTCAGCGGGGTCCGCGGGCGCGGCGATCACGTCGAGGCCGCTCTCCTCGTGTCGCGTGACGACGGACTGCACGCCCTGGTCGTCGAGGTGTCCGCTCATGGCGACGACGTCGCGTACCGAGCTGTGCGGCATGAGCTGCAGGCTGATCGCGACGTCTCCGAACATGAGATCGAGGTCGACGAGGAGCGTCTTGGCGCCGATCGAGGCCAGGTAGACGGCGACGTTGGTCGACATCGTGGTCTTGCCGACACCACCCTTGGCGCTGAAGACCGTGATGATCTTTCCATCACGGCCACCAACCGTTGTGCCGTGGCCGCTGAGCTGCTGCGTCAGAGCGACCGAACGCCGGACCGCGTCCGCGAGCGCCGTCTGGTCGTCAGCCTGGACGACCTCCCGGACACCGCTGCGCAGGGCCTGGGCCAGCGCTGTCACGTCCAGTCGGTGACGAAGCAGGATGACACCGAGCTCGGGGCGGTCGATGCGCTCGCGTTCCGCGAGATCGCACGCCGAGTCCAGATCGATGTCCGGTCCGATGACGACGAGCGACTGGTCGCGGTCCTCCTCGAGAGCTCGGCTGACGCGCGGCGCGGAGTTGAGCTGCAGGGCGTCGCCGCCGAGAGCGAACCGGTACGTCTCGATGGCTGCGGGGTCGAAGTCCCAGAGGATGGTCATTGACCGGTCACCCCACTACGGAGCTGGAGGTCGGTGACCTCCAGGCCGGTGTCCATCTTGACGTCGGAACCTCGCAGTGCCCCGTACAGCACCCTGTTGTTGATGCCATGGATCAGCACCGGAGCATCGGCCGGCTTGACGGCCACCGTGACGAGGTAGTTGCCGCTGGCACCGGCAGCCGTGGCGGGTTGCGCGTCGCCGGTCGGCTGTGGAGCCTGCCCGGACAGGGGCGCGTCGCCCATGCCGATGACGAGGACGTCTGGCAACAGCAGGCTCGTGCCATGGATGTCGTTGTCGTTCAAGATCTTGGCCTCGGGCGTGTTGCGGAGGTCCTTGATCTTGTAGGACTGGTAGAGCGCGATGTGGGAGCCGGGCGTGACGAACTTGCCGACACGGGCAGGGTCCGACAGGGAGACGGAAACGGCCAGCATTCCGCTGGGGACCTCGATCGCCTTCGTGCCCGCTGGTGTGTTGCCGAACCGTGCGGCCAAGAGGTACTCCCCGGCCTGGATGTCGGACGTGGCGAGCAACTCGTTGTTGTCGGCGTTGATCTCTTGGAGCGCGCCGGCCGGGACGGCCTTGGCCGAGACCGATGTCTGCACGATCAATCCGGTGCGCTGAGCGTCCTTCAGCGTTGTGCCTGCCGGGATCGGCTGCTGGGCCACCCAGACGGGCGCGGGCGACTCGGCTGCGATGGCTCGCGCGTCGGCGTTGTGTGCGTAGGTGACCACCAGCAAGCCGCCCCCGATGGCGAGGGCCAACGCCACGACGATGGCAAGGATACGACGGTTCATGCGGAGGTCCCCCCAGAGATGATGTTCATGGTGATTCGCCTGGTGTCAGCCTGCCGGGCCGATAACCTTGCCGCCCTTGGACGGACCGGAGCCGATGGATGACCCGGACGGTAGGAGGCCACTGGTGAACCAGCCCCAGATGCACTTGGAGCTGCACACGTTGAGCTCGTCGTTGTAGACAGCGTTGGAGCCAGCCGCCGGCAGCGACGAGTACCCAGCCAAGAAGAACGAGGCGACACCGGACATCGTGTACGTGCCCGAACTGCCGTTGCCCGTGACGGACTCGCTGACCGGGATGAAGACCTCGCTGCCCAGGTACTGGTCGAGGTTCGCGGGGGTCTTGCAGCCGTTGGGAACGGAGGCATCGGTGTCTCCGACGGCGGTCGCGTCCGCGGCGATGTTGGTCACGCAGTTGGTCTCGGTGAGCCACCCGAACCCACCGGGGTAGTACTGACCGTTCGCCTTGCGACAGGCGGGACCGACGTTGTTCGCGATTCTCCTCGATGACTGGGTCCCCTCGACACAGTCGTCGAGGAGAATCGCGAACTCAACGGCGGATGCGCCGCGCTCACTCCTGGCCATGCCAGATCGTCCTCCCCAAAGTTGTGTCGCACCGTCCGGTGCCCCCCGGTCCGGACGTCGAGCTGGATGTCAGACCTGAGCGGCGATGTTGTTGAACGTCGTCGACAGGTTGTTGCCGAGCAGTGAGACAGCGCCGATGATCACGACAGCGATCAGGGCAACCATCAGGCCGTACTCGACGGCAGTCGCGCCGCCCTCCTCATCGAGCATCGACCGGACCATGGCAGCAAGCTTGGTCATCTTCTTTCCCTCCCTGATGACGGGCCCGAGAACTCAGTTACTCCGTACGAGCTCGTGGGGCCCCCACCACGAGCGGGACGTGGGCGCGACACCGTTTCCTCAGCATCGCGCCCACGGTCGAGTGCTCAGACCTTGGCGGCGACGTTGTTGAACGTCGTCGAAAGGTTGTTGCCGAGCAGGGAGACGGCAGCGATGATCACGACAGCGATCAGGGCGACCATGAGGCCGTACTCGACGGCGGTCGCGCCGCGCTCCTTGTTGAGCAGCGTCTGGACCTTGGCAGCAATCTTGGTCATGGTGATGGGTTCCTCCCAGTGATGCAGGGCCACCCGATGTGCCCCCCGCTGGATGGAAGATTAGGTGGCGCGCCACGCCGTGTCTCGAAAATCCTTGAACTTCGCACCACCTTCCCATTCTTCGCCTTTCGGACACCCCAAGATGGCACGGTAGGAACGGTCCGCGCGTCGGCGTATCGGACCCTCGAGACACCGTTCACGACACTCTCGAGACGGACCAGGACACGACCAGGATCGGAGCACCGGTGGCGGCTCATGGCGCGCTGACTGCAGCAGTACAGGACCGGAGGACACGTCCCGGCATCGGGATCACGACCGGCTGGATGGTCGCGATCGCCGCCCTCTGTCTGCGCTGGATCGTTTCTCCCCCATGGAATTTCGTCGATCTGACAGACTTCTATCACGGTGGGTTGTCCGTCCTCGACCGTGTCGACATCTACGCGCCACGACCCGGGGTCCTGGCCTTCAACTACCCACCCTTCGCAGCCGTCACCTTCGCCCCTCTCGGCATCATCGGCCTGTCAGCGTCCAAGGTGGTCTTCACGGCGACGACGATCAGCGCCTACCTGGTGAGCCTCGTCGCCATCAGAAGGGCACTCGACGCGCGTTGGTCGATCGTCGTCCTGCTGGGCACCGCCGGCTTGTCACTCGAGCCTGTGGTTCGCACCTTGGTCCTCGGTCAGATCGGCATCATCCTCATGGGCCTCGTCCTCGCGGACCTCTTCCTCGTTCCGGCTCGCTTCCGTGGGGTCCTGATCGGTCTCGCGGCCGGTATCAAGCTGACGCCAGCAGCCTTCGCCCTCTACTTCGTCCTGCGCCGCGACTGGCGTGCCGCCGCGATCGCGGCAGTCACCGGGACAGCCACGATCGGCATCGGTTGGCTCGCCGCGCCCGACCCTTCGCGTGCGTACTGGTTCGGGGGCTTCGACAAGTTCGATCGCTTCGGTGAACTGGCCTTCTCGCCCGTGAACCAGTCCATGCGGTCCTTCGTAGCGCGCGTCGCGGCGAACGGCCCGGACTGGCTGTTGTGGGTCGCGATCTTCGTCACAGCTGCCCTGTCCCTCTCGGCCGCTCTCCTTCGCGCGCGGCGGGGTCAGTGGGCCTGGGTGGCACTGAGCCTGGCCGGAGCGACCCTCCTGCTGTCGCCGATCTCGTGGACACATCACTGGGTGTGGGTCGTGCCGATGCTCGTCGCACTCGTTCACCGACGGCAGCTTGTCGCCGCCGCGGTCGTGGCGCTGGTCTTCTACCTCGC
This sequence comes from Terrabacter aerolatus, assembly GCF_007991735.1. GTDB lineage: Bacteria > Actinomycetota > Actinomycetes > Actinomycetales > Dermatophilaceae > Terrabacter > Terrabacter aerolatus. The sequence goes on from NZ_BJYX01000029.1 coordinate 24,247, forward strand.
TCCCATGTGGTCAGTGCCGGAGTCCGGTCCGCTGAGCCCCGCGCAGGTCATCCTCGCCTACTGCTACCTCTCGGTAGCCGCCATCCTTCTCCTGACGTCCGTCGCCAAGGCGATGGTGGACCGTCGGCCGGCCCGAGCCCAGGGCAGCGCATGAACAGGACCGAACTGGTCGAACGGCCCACGAGCACAGTCCGTTACGCAGCTGTACCGGTACTCGTCATCGTCGCTCTGGGCGCCGTGGCAGGAGTGGTGGCCGCGACCTCGGTCCTCGGATCCGACGCGCTGTGGCTGAGCGCCCTCGGCGACGCGATCAGTGCCGCTCGCCGGATCCCTGCCGGGGTGCCGTTCGCGGCCGCTCCCTCCGGAGACTGGGTCAACACGACGGCACTCGGACAGGTCGTCTTCTCCGCCCTCCACCTAGGCGGCAGCGTGGGCGTCGTCGCCGCCCACGTCGTCGCCGTCACATGGGCGCTGTGGCTGCTCATGGTTTCAGGGCACCGGCGCGGCGCACAGCCCATCGGTCTGGTGTCCGCGCTTCTCCTCATCCTCGCCGGCGGCGTCGCCCCGCTGTTCATCGCGCGGGCTCAGCTGTTGTCCCTGGTGCCGTATGCGGCACTGCTGGTGCTGCTACGGCGCGAGCACGACCGACCGTCGAGGCTGATCTGGGCAGTCATCCCACTCATCGCCGTTTGGGGCAACCTCCACGGGGCAGTGCTGGTGGGCGTCGCCGTCCTCGGCTGCTACCTGGCGCTCTCCCGCCTTCGCATCGACCCATGGACGTCCCTCGGGGTGGGGATCGCCTCCCTCGTGGCAACGTGCCTCAACCCGGGACTCGCGCTGGCCCCTCGCTACTACCTCGGCGTCTTCGGCGGCGCTGCCACGAGCGACGAATCCGGGATGTGGAGCCACCTCACGCTCACCAACCCGCTGGACCTCCTGCTCCTCGTAGCCGCAATCTGCCTGGCCTTCATGGCCTTTCGCCGCCGACAGCCTGTGTGGGAGTATGCCGCCGCGCTCGGCCTGGGTGGCGCGACCATGCTCGCCGCCCGCAACGGCATCTGGCTGCTGCTGTTCGTGTGTGTCCCGGCGGCTCTGGCCATGACGCGCACGCACGACGTTCCGGCGGCACCGGCGCCGACGTCCCGTCTCCCGCGTGCAGCGACATCGGCCGCCTGCGCAGGGGTCGTCGTCGCGCTTCTCGCGCTGCGCGCTCCGACGTTTCAGTCCGTCGACGCGAACGCGTCGCGTCTCGTCGAGGCGACCCGTGGGCACATCGTGCTCGTGGCGGAACCGCTGGCCGAGTCGATGGCGGCTGCGGGAGCGACCGTGTGGCTGAGCAACCCGCTCGACGCGTTCGATCACGCCGACCAGACGGCATACCTCGCCTTCATGGCCGGCGACGCGACCGGAGGTTCACGCGCCTTCGGCCAAGCAGACGTCGTCGTGGCAGTGCCCGGCTCACCCCAGGCACGCGCGGCACTGGCCCGCGGGTTCACCGTGCGGCAGGAGGTAGGCTCCTACGTGCTGCTTCGTCGGGGTTAGCTGCGCACGAACGGCTCGACCGGAGGGCCCGGTGACCGGCGGATGATCCAGAGCGTGCGGCACATCCCTCGACCCAGGCTCGGCGCCGGGTGCGCGCGGGCGCCCCATGGCCTGAGGGGGGCGACGGGAGGGTTCCTCCGCGAGCGCAGGTCAGGCGGGTCCGGCGCAGCCGCGCCACCGGTGCCACATCCGTGTCTCCGCTCGTAGGGGCGACCGTGGACCCCTCGCGTGGCCCACCCTGAGGGTCGGGGCACCGCTCGTGGTTCCGGAGGGCCTCCGAAGAGCTGGCGCGTTGACGGGGTGCCTCGGGCGAGACGTCCGTCGACGAGGTGGGCACACTTCTCTCGTTATCGCGGGCTGTCCCATTTGTCGCGATAGCGTGACCGCTGGAGTGCCTGCAGGACACTCCGAACCCAGATCAGGGACGGGGAACCCTTCATGGCTCGACCTGAGGTTGCCGATGGTGTTCGGCTGCCCACGCGGTGGGACACCCACGACGAACAGGCCCGTGAGCCGATGGCAAGGCGTTGGTGGGTCTGGCCTCTCGCGATCTACCTGGTCAGTCGCGCCCTCGACGCAGTGATGATGGTCGTCGCCAGCAGCTCGGCCATCACGCTGGAGAAGTTCGTCAGCCTGGGCGGTCGCCACTTCGGCACCGACGCCGGCACGGCGCGCCCCGGCTACCTCACGACGGCCACCAGCTGGGACGGACAGTGGTACTGGGAGATCGCAGCCCACGGTTATCCGTTCGAGCTGCCGACCGACGGGTCTGGACACGTCCAGCAGAACGCGTGGGCCTTCTTCCCGCTCTATCCCTACCTGGTCCGCGGGGTCATGTTCGTCACTCGGCTCGACTTCCCGATCGCGGCAGTCGGGGTGTCACTGGCCTGCGGGGCGATCGCCATGCTCCTGGCCTACCGCATCGCGCACCGACGCTACGGCCACGTCGGCGGCATCCTCGGCGTCGTCGGACTGAGCACCTTCATCTGCTCTCCCGTGTTCCAGATCGCCTACGCCGAGGGTCTGGCGCTCGCCCTCCTTCTCGGCGCGCTCCTGGCCACCCTGACGAAGCGGTATGCCGTAGCGGCCGCCCTGCTGCTGCTCCTCGCTCTCACCCGCGGCGTTGCTGCGCCCCTTGTACCAACCTTCTTGCTCTACGGCGCCTACCTCTGGAGGCGGGGCCTCCTCGCGAGACGCGACGCGATCGGCCTTCTCAGCCTGTCCGCCGTGGCAGCCTGCCTGACCTTCGCTTGGGTCGGGATCGCCGCACTCGTCACTGGTCGGCCCGATGCCTACGTGGCCACACAGAAGGCTTGGAATCCCGAGCTCACGGTGGTCCCGGTCATCCGCTTCATCGACCGCAACAGCGACGTGGTGGGTGGGACGGCCGGCGCAGCAGTCATCGTCGCCGTCTGGGCCACCTTCCTGATCTGGTTCCTCACCAAGGGGCAGAAGGAACCGCTCCTGGCGATCTGGAGCGGCATGTATGTCGCCTACCTGCTTGCTGTGACCGACTGGAACTGGAGCAACGTCCGCTACTACCTGCTGGCGCTCCCGGTCCTCTGGCCGCTGCTCAGGCCCTCCGCCGGTGAGCGGAGCCCGTCTCAGCGCATTGCCATCTACGCACTGGTCGGCGTGCTCGGCCTCGCGGCGCAGTGGTGGTACATCCGCTACTGCATGACGGTCTCCCCGCAGCTCGTGCAGGTCCCCTGACGCCACGCGGTCGAGCTGGCCGCGTCAGCCCAAGGACGACGACGCCGGCTGGAGAGTCATCGAACGGACGACATCGCCCTCGATCGGCGACACCGGAGTCTTGAGCCGGCGCGCCATCGAGAAGTAGGCGAAGCGGCGGGCGTAGGCCAGCAGCTTCGCCCGTATCCGGCCACGGCGCAGGTCACTCCCACTCAGCAGGTTGGGGTGTTCTCGGGCCAACGACTCGTGGAAGTCCACGACCTGCCGGTACTGGCTGCGTGCCAGCGCGTGGCTCCACTGGGTGTCGCTCAGCCGGAACGTGGCCAGCGGATCGGACAACCCGATGAAGTCGCCCTGCAGGAGGACCCGGGCGTAGGTGTGCTGGTCGAGCACGTAGGAGAAGGTACCGTCCCAGCCTCCAGCCCTGGTCACGCTCTCCCTGTCGAGCAGCACACACGCAGGCTCACCGAAGGGATTGGTCCCGGAACGGATGGCTTCGCGGATGGCGTGGCGGCCGTCAAGCCTGCCCACGAGGTTCGGTAGCCCCCAAGAACTCAGGACCACCTCCCCCGACGCGGTCACGACGTCCCGACGTGACGCCACCATGACGGCACCTGCGTTCGCCCGGATCGCCTGCACCTGACGCTCCAGACAGGTCAACGCGAGGATGTCGTCGCCGCAGACGAGCTTCAGATAGGTCCCCGAGGCGGCGTCCGTGGCGTGCTGCCAGTTGTCCTCCGGCCTGTTGCTGCGCTCGAGTCTGAGAAGAGTGACGCGCGGGTCGGCGACGTATGGCTGGAGGATCTCCCACGTCCCGTCGGTGCTCGAGTGATCACTGATGATCAGCTCGAAGTCGCGAAAGGTCTGCCCGAGGATGGATGACACCGTCGCGTCCACGAAGGCCGCACTGTTGTACGTGGGCACGACGACGGACACGGTCGGCCTCCACTCAGCCGGTTTCACGCCGGTGCCGCCTTCCTCGAAGGGAGAATCGGCCGCGTCCCACACGCTCACGACAACGCCCACTGGTGCGATATTGCACCATGGCCGACTACCGAGTCAGCGTCCGCCGTCACTGTCATGGCCCCCTATCGCGTGACACCGGCTGCGCCCCGCCTCCTCACAAAAGAATGCCCCGTGGAGTGCACTGTGTCCGCAAAACGGGTGAATTGCCCGATGCCTCCATCGGGCAATTCCAGAGCCCGCCACCGCATCCGGCCCGAGATGTCGCCTGCCTGACGTCGGCACTTCGGCATGCGGCCGGCTCCTCCCAGAGACTCTCCCCGGTCCTGCGCCTGTGGTGGTGCCTGATCCTCTGTTGAGGCGCCTCAGCATCACTCGCCCTGGAGCATCGTCGTGTTCGCCGGCGTCGGGCTGACGCTGAATCCTCGCGCGTTGGGTGACCGTGCCGCATCTGGCCCTCTGCTCTCGCAGCCCACCTGCTACCACGCCCCCGGCCCGGTCATCGACCGTGCTCTGGACAGGGACGAGTCAACGGGTGGAACGGGCTCTTCGTCGCCCACGGTGGCCCGCCTCGAGACCCGCCATGCGGCCGCGCCCACCGAGTCGGCCCTGAGACCGGTGCGGCACGGATCGTGGGCGGCCATCGTCGCGTCGTACGACCTTCGGGGTGAACGACGATCTCGTGGCTGTTCGCCTGACCGATCAATGCGCACCGAGAATTCCGAGCTCGAGGGAATCCGGCAGTACTGCACCCTCGAGCACGGAGGGAGCCGCGGCCGATGTCTACCGGAACGCCGCCCGATCCAATGGACCGCGCTGACAGAGCGTCAAGGGAATCAGTGGCGCGCACGCCGTCTGCCGAAGAGCATCGCCACGCGGGAGCCCCGGTGTGCGGCAGCCAGCGACCGGGCCGCCTCGGCCTCGCGCAGCTGCTGGAGCAGGGTCTTGGGCTTCGGAGGCGGCCAGTCCCGGGCTCGCGGGTCCTTGGTGTCCATGTAGTAGTCGGTCCACCCGTAGTCGTCGCGGTAGCGAAGCGTCCCGTCGCCGACGTAGTACCAACCCGCTGGCTTGTCGCTCATCGTCAGACCCCCGAATCCACTCACCCGTTGTGGGAGCCCCCCTCCCGAGACTCAATCTACGTCCGGCAACTCCCGCATTCCACCGATGTCTAATTAGTCCGATTTGACGATGGCTCAGTCGATTCCACCCATCCCCAACCCCCCATCGCGGCCGAGGCGATGTCGCATGCCCAGCTCACTCGTCCGGCTCCCGGAACGCGTCGAGGCCGGGGCCGACCGATCGGTAGACTCGGACCCGGCTCACGGCGACGACGCGAGTGGCCATGGTGTGCCGGGAAGTCTGGTCGGCGGCCCATGACCCATCCCCGAAGGGACCCCGAACGTGAGCGACCCCCAGCCGGCCACGACCCCGCCGACCTCCGCCAGGGACGGCGCCGGGAACAGGCTGCTCGGACGCGGCACCTGGCGCGAGGCCCGCTACGTCGCCGACCTCCTGCGCGCCGAGACCGTGGGCGGCGCCATCCTCCTCGCCGCCGCCGTGGCGGCCCTCGTCTGGGCCAACACGCCGTGGCGTGACGGCTACGCGGCCCTGCGCGACACCGTCATCGGCCCGCATGCCCTGCACCTCGACCTGTCGCTCGGGACCTGGGCGGCCGACGGCCTCCTCGCGGTCTTCTTCCTCGTCGCCGGCATCGAGCTCAAGCGCGAGTTCGTCGCGGGTGACCTCTCCGACCGTCGCAAGGCGGCCCTGCCCATCGCTGCCGCCGTCTGCGGTGTCGCCCTCCCCGCGATCCTGTTCGTCGTCACGGCCACGCTGATGAGCCGGGGCGACAGCGCGAGCGAGGTGGCCGGCATACTCCGTGGCTGGGCCATCCCGACGGCCACCGACATCGCCTTCGCCCTGGCGGTCCTCGCCGTCATCGGCACCCACCTGCCGAGCGCCCTGCGCTCGTTCCTGCTGACCCTAGCCGTGGTCGACGACCTCATCGCGATCACGATCATCGCCGTCTTCTACACCGACACCGTCAACCTGCTGTGGCTGCTCGCGGCCGTCGTCCCCCTCGCGGCGTGGCGCCTGCTGCTCAAGCGGAAGATCACCAACCCGATCGTCCTCGCGGTGCCAGCCCTCCTCGCGTGGGCCTTCGTCCACTCGAGCGGTGTCCACGCCACGGTCGCCGGAGTGCTGCTCGGGCTGCTCGTGCCCGTCAACCGCGAGGTCGAGGACGACCCGGAGCGACACTCCCTCGCCGAGCGCATCGAGCACCGGATCCGTCCCTTCTCCGCCGGGTTCGCCGTGCCGGTCTTCGCCTTCTTCGCCGCCGGCGTCACCGTGGTCGGCGGAGGGTTCGATGCTGCCCTGCGCGACCCGGCCGCCATCGGCGTCGTCGTCGGCCTCGTCGTGGGCAAGGCCGTCGGCATCCTCGGCGGCACGTGGGCGGTCGCCCGCTTCACCCGGGCCGAGCTCGACGAGGACCTGGCCTGGACCGATGTCCTCGGGCTCTCGGTGCTGGCCGGCGTGGGCTTCACGGTCAGCCTGCTGGTCGGCGAGCTCGCCTTCGGCACGGGCTCGGAGCGCGACGACCACGTCAAGCTCGCCGTCCTGTGCGGCAGTCTCATCGCGGCGCTCCTCGCGACCGTGGTGCTCAGGGTCCGCAACCGCCACTACCGGCTCGTCGAGGCCCGTGAGACAGCGGACGAGGACCAGGACGGCGTCCCGGACGTGTACGCAGACGACGCGCGACTCGATCCGGCGTGATGGTGACTGCCCTGCACGTTCGGGTAGGGACTGCGCAGTAGGGTTGCACCTGGTAGGCGCGACCGCGTAGTCACCATCAAGCACCGAGGAAGTGAGCCGATGAGCACGGATCCCCGGCAGGAGCGGACACTGGGCCAGCTGGTCGCGTCTGCGACCCAGGACCTCTCGACGCTGGTTCGCAGCGAGATCGCCCTGGCCAAGGCCGAGGTCTCGGTGCAGGTCAAGAAGGCAGGCGTCGGCGGAGGACTGCTCGCCGGCGCGGCCGTCATCGGCTTCTACTCCGTCTACTTCATCTTCACGACGATCGCCGAGGGCATCCAGGCGCTCGGCCTCCCGCGCTGGCTCAGTTTCCTCATCGTCACCGTCTTCATGCTCCTCGTCGCGGGCGTCCTCGCCCTGCTCGGCATCCGGAAGATGAAGACCGTCAAGCCCACGCCAGAGAAGGCGATCACCGAGGCCCAGACGACGGTCGCAGCACTCAAGTCCGCGACCGAGCACCCGGGCGCGACCGTCCCGGCGCCGCGCCCCGAGTGGGACCGCAAGGACCTCCCGGCGTCGTCGACCGTCGCCGCATCCTCGAGCGCCGGCACGGCCGCGAGCACGCCGAACCCGTCTCGCGACGCCTGACCTGACGACACCCCTCACCCATGTCCGTCGACGCTGCGTTCGTCAACATCGACGGGCCCTGGGAGCACCGCTACGTCTCGGCCAACGGCGCCCGCTTCCACGTCGCCGAGATGGGCGAGGGGCCGCTCGTCCTCATGCTCCACGGCTTCCCGCAGTTCTGGTACGCGTGGCGCCACCAGATGGTCGCCCTGGCCGAGGCCGGCTACCACGTCGCGGCGATGGACCTCCGCGGCTACGGCGGCAGCGACAAGCCCCCGCGGGGCTACGACACGTACATGTCGACCCTCGATGCCGCGAGCGTCATCCGCGCGCTCGGTGAGAAGGACGCCGTCGTCATGGGGCAGGGCCTCGGCGGCTGGATCGCGTGGTGCATGCCGACCTTCCGGCCCGACGTGACCCGTGCGGTCGCGTCCCTGTCGATGCCCCACCCGCGGATCATGCGGCATTCGACATGGTCCAACCCCAAGCAGCGCCGGGCGTCCGCCTGGATCGCCGGGTTGCAGAAGCCCTTCGCCCCGGAGCGGGAGATGGCGAGGTCGCACGACTACGTCGGGGAGCTCCTCCGCTCGTGGGCCTCGCCGTTCGGGACCTTCCCGGCGGCCGAGGACGTCTCTCGCTACGGCGACGCCATGATGATCCCCTTCGTGGCCCACTCCGCCGCGGAGCACTACCGCTGGTTGGGCCGCTCATCGGTGCGCCCGGACGGGCCGCTCTTCATGCGCCGCATCCGTCGCGCCATCCGCGTTCCCGTCCTGCAGCTGCAGGGCAGCGACGACGGCTGCGTCATCGCTGCCGTCAACCACGGCTCGGGCGCCTTCGTCCCCGGCGACTACCGCCAGGTCAAGGTCCCCGGCGCCGGGCACTTCCTCACCGAGGAGGCCCCGGACCAGGTGAACGCCGCGCTCCTCCAGTGGCTCGGATCCCTTGCCTGACATGGAGCTCGACCTCCCGGACGCGGGCGGGGTCACGTGGTCGGTCTGCGTCCGGGACGGATCAGGTATGCCGCTCGCCGCGGCGGGTGCAGACGTTCCCTTGCGCACGGCATCGGTCGGCAAGGTGCTGCTCCTCGTCGAGACGGCCCGGCTCATCGCCGCCGGTGAGCTCTCCCCCGACGAGCCGCTGACGCGGTCCGTCGACCTGTGGGTCGGTGACTCCGGACTGTGGCACACGCTCTCCGTCGAGACGCTCCCGCTCATCGACGTGGCCGCTCTCGTGGGCGCGGTCTCCGACAACCTCGCCACCAACGTCCTGCTCCAGCGGGTGGGACTCGCCGAGGTTGCCGCACGGGCCACGGCGCTCGGGCTGCGTGCCACCGCCCTGCACGACCGGGTGCGCGACGTCCGCGGCGTCGAGCACCCTCCGACCCTCTCGACCGGAACGGCCGCCGAGCTGAGCCAGCTCATGAGCCGGTTGGCCGATGACACCGCCGCCGGGCCGGATGCGGATCGGCTGGTGCGCCAATGGCTCTCGGCGAACGTCGACCAGTCGATGGTCGGCTCGGCCCTCGTCGAGCAAGGGGGCCTGGACCCGATCGCCCACCACTCGTCGCTCGACCTGCCGACGACCTTCTGGAACAAGACCGGGACCGATGCGGGAGTCCGGGCCGACGTCGGCGCAGTGACGCGCGAAGGTCGGACGGTGACATGGGCCGCCATCGCCAACTGGGAGCCCTCCCCCGGAACCACCCTCGACCACCTCACGGTCTGGGCCGTCCTGCGTGGCATGCACCACCTCGGCGAGCAGGTCCTTGCCCAGCTCTAGGAGGGTGTGGGCTCAGTCGTCGGCGGCGGCCGGGATCAGGATCGTGAACGTCGCTCCCCCGCCGGGGGTTTCGGAGACGTCGAGCCGGCCGCCGTGCGACCGGACGATCTGGGTGACGAGCGCGAGCCCCAGGCCGACCCGCCGCCCACCGGACGCGCCGTCGCCTCGGGAGAAGCGCCGGGTCAGCCGTTGGATGTCAGCCACCTCGACGCCGTCGCCGTGGTCGACGACGTCGACCCGCACCTGACCGCCGAAGGCCGACGAGCGCACCTCGATCCGAGAACCCTTGTCGGAGTGGGCGGTCGCGTTGTCGACGAGGGCCAGCACCGAGCGTCTGAGGCTGGGGCCCACCCCCTCCACGACGCAGGTCCCACCACCCACCGCGCCCACCGCACCCGCCGCACCCGCCGCACCCTCGTCGACGAGCGTGACCCCGCGTTCGGCGGCATACGGCATCAGCGAGGTCACCACCTCGGAGGCGAGCGCCGCGAGGTCGACCCGGTCGGCGACCTCGTCGACGTGCTCGAGCTGGGCCGAGAGCAGCAGGTCCGAGACGACGTCGGCCATCGCCTGGGTGTCGTGGACGAGCTGGTCCACCTCGGCGAGGCGGCGCGCCGCCGCCTCGTCCCCGCCACCGGCGGCGTCGCCCGCGACGTGGCGGCGCAACATCTGGGCCCGCGTGCTGATGACAGCGAGCGGGGTGCGCAGCTCGTGCGAGGCGTCGGCGACGAACTGGCGCTGCAGCTCCATGGCCTCACCCAGGGGCCGCACGGCCCGGCGCCCGGCGAGCAGCCCGGTCAGCGCCGCGAGCAGCACCCCGACGATGCCGGCGGCGATCGTCGACATGAGCAGCCGCTGCTCCTCGCCGGTGTGCAGCCGCATGTCGTAGACGGCGACGTAGCTGGCACCCTCGCGCTGGTCGACCCACGCCGGCCAGGGGTGTCCGTCGGCCATGAAGCTCGTCTGGCCCGACATGTCCTGGCCGTAGGCGACGACCTGCTCGACGAGGTCCGACGGCATGGTGCGTGTCGCCTCGTGGCCCGAGTCGGTCAGCTTGACGAGCCACATGCCGGGCGGGGCGTCGACGACGTCGTCAGCCGTGCGCGCCGCGGTCTCGGTGCGCGAGCGGATCTCGGCGACCTGCTGACGGTCGAAGATCACCGCGGTGCTGATGATGGCGAGCAGCACGACGAGCGCCGTCGTCGCCCCGACGCGCAGCGCCACGGAGAGCGACGCCTTGCGCAGCGGGTCGTCACCCGCCGGGGACCGCCGCCGTCGTCGCCACCTCACGAGGCGCCCAGGCGGTAGCCGACACCGTGCACCGTGTCGATGACCGATTTCCCGAGCTTGCGCCGCAGGTAGTAGACGTAGGTGTCGACGGCCCCGAGCGTGTCGGCGTTGTCGAACGCCGCGCTGAGCAGCTCGTCACGGGTGAAGACCCGCGTGGGCCGGCGCGCCAGCGTCTCGAGCAGCCGCGCCTCGCGACCCGACAGCATGACCTCCCCGTCGCCGCCGACGAGGCGCTGCTCGCCGACGACGAGCCGCCGCGACCCGACCGTGAGCTCCCCGGCAGCCCCACCCATCGGCCGCAGCAGGGCTCGCAGGCGCGCCAGCACCTCCTCGACGTCGAACGGCTTGACGACGTAGTCCTGCGCCCCGGCGTCGAGGCCCTCGACCCGGTCGGCCACGGTCCCTCGTGCGGTGAGGAAGAGCACCGGTGCCGTCAGCCCGCGCGAGCGCAGCCGCGTCACGAGGTCGACGCCCTCGATGCCCGGCAGCCCCCGGTCGACGACGAGCACGTCCCAGTCGTCGACGAGACCACGGTGCAACCCGGCCTGCCCGTCACGAACGGCCGTCACGGCATACCCCTCCTCGTCGAGCAGCTCGGCGAGCATCTGGGAGAGGTCCGGATCGTCCTCGACGAGCAGCAGCCGCGGGCGCAGCGCCGGCACGGTCATGAATTTTCACCCTTTCTGCGGCGTCTCATAACTTTCTGAGATCGGCTGCCCACCATCGTCTATGTGAGCACCACCATCGCACCACACCGCGGGACCCCGAACCGGGTCCGTCGAGCCCTGCGTGCCGGCCGCGACTTCCGCCGCTGGCAGGCACGCACCGGCGACCTTCTCGAGACCCTCGCCATCGCGAGCCTGCTCGCCGTCGTGGCGCAGTTCCTCCTCGGCGGTGGCAGCCACGACCTCGTCGCGGGCACCGGCAGCACGATGCTCATCGCCGTCGGGCGCCTCACCGGCCTCGTCGCCATGGACCTGCTGCTCATCCAGCTGCTCCTCGCGGCCCGCGTGCCGTGGATCGACCGCGTCTACGGCATGGACCGCGCCCTCAAGGCGCACCGCATCCTCGGACGCATCACCGTGCCGCTCGTGCTCGTGCACGTCGGCGCCATCGTCTTCGGCTACGCCGGCCGCGACGCCCTGCACGGCCCGTTCGGCCCGGTCGTCGAGAGCTTCCGTCTCCTGACCGGCGGCAGCGACCTGCTCTTCGCGTTCGTCGCGACGGCCCTGCTCGTCGTCATCGCCGTGACGTCGGTCAGCATCGCCCGCCGGCGCCTCTCCTACGAGTGGTGGCACCTCGTGCACCTGACCGCGTATGCCGCCGTCGTCCTCGCCGTGCCCCACGAGCTCTCGATGGGCTCGGACTTCACCGCCTCGCAGTGGGTCTCGACCTACTGGTGGACCCTCTTCGTCATCGTCGCGGCCAGCGTCGTGTGGTGGCGCGTGCTCGTCCCCGTCGCCCGCAGCCTGCGTCACCAGCTGCGCGTCACCGACGTCGTCGAGGAGGCCCCCGGTGTGTGGTCGGTCTGGATGAAGGGTCGTGACCTCGACCGTCTCCCGGTCCGCGCCGGCCAGTACCTCAACTGGCGCTTCATGAGCCCGCGCCTGCTCGCGACGGCCCACCCGTGGTCGATCTCCAGCGCCCCGGACGGCCGCCACCTGCGCATCACGGTGCGCGAGCTCGGCGACCACTCCAGCCGCCTGGCCCACCTGCGTCCCGGCACCCGGGTCCTCTTCGAAGGCCCCTACGGCGCCTTCACCTCGCGTCAGCGCGTCCGCCGCCGCGTCCTGCTCCTCGCCGCCGGCATCGGCGTCACGCCGGTCCGCTCGATCCTCGAGGAGCTCGTGCGCCACGGCCACGCCGGGCCCGGCGACGTCACGGTCGTCTACCGCGCCAACGACGCCTCGCAGCTCGCGCTCCGCGACGAGCTAGAGCACCTGACCGCCGTCGGTGGCCACCAGCTGCTCCTGCTCGTCGGTCCCCCGGTCGACGGATCGTGGTTGCCGCCGGACGACTCCGGTGGCACGCCCGCCCCCGACGCCGAGCGGCTCGCCGAGCTCGTCCCCGAGCTGCGCCGCCACGAGGCCTACCTCTGTGGCCCCGGCGGCTGGATGAGCCTCGTCCACCGCAGCCTCCTCGAGGGCGGCATCCCCAAGTCCCACATCCACGACGAAAGGTTCTCCTGGTGAGGAAGGCAACGACCGTTCTCGTCGGCCTGGCCGGCATCGTCACGATCAGCGCGTCCTGGGCCACCGGGCTGTCCCCGAAGCACGCTGCCGTCAGCGGCGTCCACGTCCTGGCCGGCGCGAAGGCCGGCACCCCCGTCGTGGCCGCGCCGCCGAAGCCCTCGGGCAGCTCCAGCAGCTCGAAGTCGTCCGGTTCGAAGTCCAGCTCGGCGTCCTCGGCGTCCAAGGCTCCCGCAGCGCCCCAGTCGGGCACCGTCGACGGCGCCGTCGTCGGCACGCAGTACGGGTCGGTCCAGGTGCGGGTCAGCTTCACGGGCAAGAAGATCACCAACGTCCACGCCCTCAAGCTGACCGACAGCTCCGGCACGTCGGTCTCGATCAGCGCCGGCGCCGCGCCGATCCTCCGTCAGGAGGCGCTGGCCGCGCAGTCGGCCAAGATCGACACCGTCAGCGGTGCCACCTACACGAGCGACGCCTACCAGCAGAGCCTCCAGTCGGCGCTCGACGCCGCCCACCTGGGCTGAACCAGCCCTCCCCGAACGCGGTTCGTCGACTTTCCCCTGGGTCGGCAGACCGCCGCGGCCCGCCGATCCTCCCCTGTGGTCGGCGGGCCGCACCTTTGCCCACACACCCTCTGCCGTATGCCGTGTCCCCCTCCCGACGCCGGCCGGGCGGGTCCCGCGTGGCCGGGTCTCAGACGCGGCGGTAGCGGCGCTCGGGTCGCCCGGTGGAGCCGTAGCGGAGCGTCACCTCGGCCTGACCGACCGACACGAAGTGCTCGAGGTAACGCCGAGCGCTGACGCGCGAGATCCCCACGACCTCAGCGCATTCCGTGGCCGAGAGCGTCTCGTGGCTGTCGCGCAGCGCGCCCTCCACGGACTCGGCCGTCTCGGCGCTCAGGCCCTTCGGCAGCACCACGACGGGCGCCCGCCCGACGGGCTGCGCCGACGTGAAGGCGGCGTCGATCTCGGCCTGCGTCAGGTCGTCGCCGAGGTCGCGCGCCCGCTCGGCGGCATACGTCAGCAGGCGCTGCTCGAGATCGGCGAAGGAGAACGGCTTGAGGAGGTAGCCGACGACGCCCTGGCGCACCGCCCCGCGCACGGCGTCGGCCTCCTTGGCGGCGGTGATGACGAGCACGTCGCACGTCTCGCCGGCGGCTCGCAGCCGTGTCACCACGTCGAGCCCGAACGCGTCGGGCAGGTAGAGGTCGAGCAGCACGAGGTCGGGCCGCAGCGAACCGACGAGTGCGAGCGCCTCGGCGCCAGTGCGGGCGGTCCCGACCACCTCGAAGCCGTCGACCCGCTCGACGAAGCCGCGGTGGATGCGGGCCACCATGAAGTCGTCGTCGACGACGAGGACCGTGGTCATCGCTCCTCCTCCACTGCCGCAACGGGTTCGGCGGCCTCGACGGTGAGGCGGGCCACGAACTTCGCACCCGTCGGGGTGCTCTCCACCTCGACCTCGCCGCCCCGACGCTGGCAGATGAGCCGCGTCAGCGCCAGCCCGATGCCGCGCTCCCCCGCCCGGGCCGCCTTGGTGGTGTAGCCGTGGGTGAAGACCTCGGTGACGACCTCGGGCGCGATGCCGGGCCCCGAGTCGGCGACGCTCACCTCGAGCGAGCTCGCGTCCTGCCGGATCGTCAGCTCCACCCACGTGTCGTCCCCGTCGGACGAGGCCGCCGCGTCGATGGCGTTGTCGACGAGGTTGCCGACGACCGCTGCCACGTCGGCGGAGTCGCGCGGTCCGATGCGCCCCAGCGACGTGTCGTCCGAGACCCGCAGCTCGACGCGGCGCTCGGTCGCCTGCGCCGCCTTGGCCATGACGAGCGCCGTCACGGCGGTGTCGCGGATGCGCCGGGACACCGTGAGGTCGAGCTGTGCGCGGTGCTCGCTCACCGAGTCGACATAGCCCACGACCTCGTCGTACTCCCCGAGCTGGATGAGGCCCGAGATCGTGTGCAGCTGGTTGGCGAACTCGTGCGCCTGGGCCCGCAGCAGCTCGGTCGTGCTGCGGAACGAGCCGATCTCCCGCTCGAGGTCGGCGAGCTCGGTCCGGTCGCGCAGGGTCGTCACCGAGCCGAGCGGGCGCCCGTCCTTGCTGACCTCCATACGGTTCATGACGAGCACCTTCCCGCGTCGCAGCACCACCTGGTCGCGCTGGACCCCGTCGATCCGCTCGCTGGTCCCCTCGTCGCTCCCATCGCCGCTCCCCTCGTCGGTGACGTCGTCGGTGACGCCGCGCAGCACGTCGCGCAGCCGCGGACCGATGGGCAGGTCGTCCAGACGCATCCCCACGACGTGCTCGGGGAGGTCGAGCAGACGCTGGGCGACGTTGTTGACCAACGTGATCCGCTCATTCGTGTCGAGCGCCACGACGCCCTCGGCCAGCCCGAAGAGCATCGCCTCGCGGCTCTCGGCGAGCCCGGTGATCTCCGCCGGCTCGAGCCCGAGCGTCTGCCGCTTGATCCGGCGCGCGAGCAGCCAGGAGCCGACGCCGCCGAGCACCAGGGCGATGCCGAGATAGGTCGGGAGGTACGAGCTGTTGCCCTGCAGGCGGTCCCAGGCAGACGGCATACGCACGGCGACCATGACGGTGCCGAGCTGGGCGCCTACGGGCAGCGGCGCCGACTCCGACGAGCTCGTCGGCGTGTAGAGCAGCGGGCTCTGCGCGACGAGCATGCGCTCTCCCCGCACGTCCATGACCCCCGTCCAGCTCGCGCCCTCGCCGACGGCGGGGGCACCGAGCGGGATGCGGGTCCGGTCGATCGTCGGGTCCGACGAGACCCGCGCGACCTCGTCCGCGTCGGCGATCGTCACGGAGGTCACGCCGTACTGCGTCACGACCGACTGGACGACGGCCGGGAGCACGTTGACGACGCCACCCGGGCTCATCTCCGAGCGCACGATCGGGGTGCTGGCGAGCTGCTCGGCGATCGCCGACACGCGGCGCCCCTCGGTGCGCGTGAAGGTGGCGTCCGACTGCGCCAGCGAGACGAGCGCGACCGTCACGAGGACACCGAGGAGGATGACCATCTGCACGACGAGCAGCTGCCCGGCGAGGGAGAGGCGACCGAAGCGGCCCGGTCTCTGCGTGACCAAAACGAACTCAACCTTCATTGCTGACACAAGGGCGACACGGCGTCGTGACGCAGGCCACGATCATGCCGTTCCAGCCACAGAACGCGAAAGAGACCTCAACGATGAGCACTCGCACCCCCGCCCGCAGGTCCGTCCTGCTCGGCGTCACCGTCGGCGTCGCCGCCCTCGCCCTCTCGGCCTGCGGCGCGACCGCGAAGAAGGGCGACTCGGCCGCCGGAGGGACCGGAGCCGCCGGCGGCTCCCCCGCCAGCAACCTGCAGATCATGGTCCCCAACGCCCCGGGCGGTGGCTACGACACGACCGCCCGCACCGCGGCGAAGATGATGGAGACCGCCAAGATCACGAGCTCGATCCAGGTCTTCAACCTGCCGGGCGCCGGCGGCACCGTCGGCCTGCAGCGCACGGTCAACGAGAAGGGCAACGGCAAGCTCGCCATGCAGATGGGGCTCGGCGTCGTCGGAGCCGCCTACACGCAGAAGAGCAAGGCGACCCTCAACGACACCACCCCGATCGCCAAGCTCATCGAGGAGGCCGGCGCGATCGTCGTGCCGAAGGACTCGCCCTACCAGGACGTCAACGCCCTCGTCGCGGCGTGGAAGGCCGACCCCAAGAAGGTCAACGTCGGCGGCGGCTCGTCCCCCGGCGGCCCCGACCACCTCCTGCCCATGCAGCTGGCCAAGGCCGTCGGCATCGACCCCAAGACCGTCAGCTACATCGGCTTCGACGGCGGCGGCGAGCTGCTCCCCGCCCTCATCGGCGACAAGATCTCCTTCGGTGCCAGCGGTTTCGGTGAGTTCCTCGACCAGGTCAAGGCCGGCCAGGTCAAGGTCCTCGCCGTGACGAGCGACAAGCGCATCGACGCCCTGCCCGACGTGCCGACCCTCAAGGAGTCCGGCATCGACCTCGTCTTCACCAACTGGCGCGGCATCGTGGCCCCTCCCGGCATCTCCGACGCCGACAAGGCCACGTGGATCGACGCGCTGACGAAGATGCACGCCTCGCAGGGCTGGCAGGACGAGATGAAGAAGCGCGGCTGGACCGACGCCTTCGTCACCGGCGCCGAGTTCGGCACCTTCCTCAAGGCGCAGGACGCCTCGGTCGCCGAGATCCTCACCACCCTCGGGCTCGCGAGCTGACGATGTCCCAGACGACGTCCGACTCACCCCCCGACGCCACCCGCGACGGAGTCACGTCGACGACCGGTGGGGACCGCGCACAGTACGGCCTGTGCGCGGGCCTCGCCGTCCTCGGCGCCCTCCTGCTCGCCGACGCCGCCCGCATCGGGCACGCGACGAGCAGCAACGACCCCGTCGGCCCCCGTCCCGTGCCGGTCATCCTCGGCATCCTCCTGCTCGTCACCGCCGCGCTGTATGCCGTCGACGTCTTCCGCGGCGGCGTCGGCAGTGCCGAGGAGGGTGAGGACGTCGACCTCTCGACCGGCGCCGACTGGAAGACGCTCGGCCTGCTCGCCGGCTTCTTCGTGCTCAACGCCGTGCTCATCGAGCCGCTCGGCTGGGTCATCAGCGGCACCATCCTCTTCGCCGGCTCGGCCTTCGCCCTCGGCAACCGCCACCACGTGCGCGGCCTGCTCTTCGGCCTCGCGCTCGCGCTCTCCACCTTCTACGCCTTCGCCATCGGGCTCGACGTCAACCTGCCCGCCGGCGTGCTGCAAGGGATCCTCTGATGGACAACTTCGCCAACCTCATCGACGGGTTCGGCCACGTCCTGACCCCGATGAACCTGCTCTTCGCCCTCATCGGCGTCACGATCGGCACCGCCGTCGGCGTGCTGCCGGGCATCGGCCCGGCCATGACGGTCGCGCTGCTGCTCCCCGTCACGTACGGCCTCGAGCCGACCCAGGCACTCATCATGTTCGCCGGGATCTTCTACGGCGGCATGTACGGCGGGTCGACCACCTCGATCCTGCTCAACACCCCCGGCGAGTCCTCCTCGGTGGTCACGGCCATCGAGGGCAACAAGATGGCCAAGGCCGGCCGTGCCGCGCAGGCCCTCGCCACCGCCGCCATCGGCTCCTTCATCGCCGGAACCATCGGCACGCTGCTGCTCGCCCTGCTCATGCCTCAGGTCGTGAAGTTCGCGGTCAGCCTCGGGGCGCCGGAGTACTTCGCGATCATGCTGCTCGCCTTCGTCGGCGCCAGCGCCGTGCTCGGCAGCTCCCGCATCCGCGGCTTCGCGGCGCTGCTCATCGGACTCGCGATCGGCGTCATCGGCATCGACAAGGTGACCGGGCAGCAGCGCATGACGTTCGGCGTCGCCCAGCTCGCCGACGGCATCGACGTCGTCGTCGTCGCGGTCGGCATCTTCGCCGTCGGCGAGGCGCTCTGGGTCGCGGCGCACCTGCGGCGCAAGGCTGCCGGGGTCATCCCCGTCGGTCGCCCGTGGATGGGGCGCGACGACTGGGGCCGGTCGTGGAAGCCGTGGCTGCGCGGCACCGCCTTCGGCTTCCCGTTCGGCGCCCTGCCGGCCGGTGGCGCCGAGATCCCGACCTTCCTGTCGTACATGACCGAGCGCCGGCTCTCGAAGCGTCCCGAGGAGTTCGGCAAGGGCGCCATCGAGGGCGTCGCGGGCCCCGAGGCCGCCAACAACGCCTCGGCCGCGGGCACTCTCGTGCCGATGCTCGCCCTGGGCCTGCCGACCAACGCCACCGCGGCGATCATGCTTGCCGCCCTGCAGGGCTGGGGCCTCGAGCCGGGACCGCTCCTCATGGAGAAGCAGCCCCTCCTCGTCTGGACCCTCATCGCGAGCCTCTTCATCGGCAACACGATGCTGCTGCTGCTCAACCTGCCGCTCGCGCCCGCGTGGGCCAAGCTGCTCCAGATCCCGCGGCCCTACCTCTACGCCGGCATCCTCTTCTTCGCCTCCATGGGGGCGTATGCCGTCAACGCCCAGCCGTTCGACCTCTTCCTGCTGCTCGGGCTGGGTCTCATCGGCTTTGCGCTGCGCCGGTTCGGGCTGCCCGTGCTGCCCCTCATCATCGGCGTCATCCTCGGGCCGCTGGCCGAGCTGCAGGGCCGCCGGTCGCTCCAGCTCTCGGGCGGCGAGCTGAGCGGTCTCGTCGGCGGTCCGGTCGCGTGGGTCTGCTTCGCGATCATCGCGGCCGTGCTCCTGTGGCCGCTCGTCGCGAGGCTGCGCGGGCGTGGCGGCGACGACGCCGGCGGTCCCGGTTCGGGCACCCCGGCGGCCTCCCCGACCGCGGCGGAGGTGACGGCGTGACGATCCTCGTCGGCTACATCCCCACCCCGCAGGGCGAGGCCGCGCTGGCCGCGGCGATCGCCGAGGCCGGGGCGCACGACGACTCGGTGCTCGTCATCAACATGTCGCGCGACGACAAGCTCGTCGACGCGCACCGCGCCGAGAGCTCCGACCTCGACCGGCTCGATGCCGACCTCGCCGAGTCCGGGGTGGCGCACGAGGTGCGCCGCATCGAGCACGGCACCGACCCGGCCGACCAGATCCTCGAGGTCATCGACCGGGAGCACCCGCGCATGCTCGTCATCGGGATCCGGCACCGCAGCGCCGTCGGCAAGCTCCTCCTCGGCTCGACGGCGCAGCGCCTGCTGCTCGACGCCGCCTGCCCGGTGCTCGCCGTCAAGGCCGACTGACCCACCCGGCATACGCCCCCCACGTCGAGTGGGCAGTTCGACACACCC
>NZ_BJYX01000030.1 GCF_007991735.1 Terrabacter aerolatus
CCATGACCGGGTACACCTAGCGGGCATCAACGTCGTAATTGGGCACACGTCAAGGTCCGGCCGTCGCGAGGCCGGGGAGTCTAGGGGCGCCTCCGCCGCGAGTCGCGCCTGCACAGTTGAACGATTCCCGGCTCCGAACCCTCGAGGCAAGGAACTGAGCCTCTAGGCTCAGTTCGCATGGAGTCAGACGCGAGTCACCTGATCCGCAAGCTTGTTGTGATCGCAGCATCTTCCGTCTTGCCGACACCTGTACTCAGCATCGGGGAAGCCGCCTTTGACTTCGCCAGCAAGAAGTGGGATCGGCCCGCAGCTCAGGTCGAGCGCAATTTGCGAAAAGTCACTCCGACAGCCACCTCACAGGAGCGTGCGAACGGGCTTCGATACGCGGTTGATGCACTGGAGAAGTCCGCTCTGACGCTCGACGAACTTGCGGCTGACGACTTCGATGCAAGCCGCGCTGCTAGGCGCATCGAGCCGCACCTCGACAGCTCGCTGCTCGAACAAGAACGCCTAGTAGCGATGCATGCAGTGCGCCTTTCCCTCCAAGCAACGATCAATGAAGCAAAAAAGTCGAATGATGACCTTCGAGCCTACAGTCGTCAAAGCCGAGGAACGCTCGAAACCATAGAACGCGGAGTCAGGACTCTGCACGAGCAATCGCGAGCCCACGCACCTTTCGGTATCAGGTCGAAGCACATAGTGGACAGCCACAGGTTGTCGGACCCGTTGCACCTCGAACTCTATGTGGGTCGTCTCCCAGAACTTGCGTTGAAGCAGTTTGCGCGGGACTGGAGAGATGACTTAAGGCTTCACGTAACGGAATTATGTGACATGCGCTCCGCGGATTCGCGAACGCGAGTGGCTCTGAATACGTTGGAGCGGTTACAGTTCCATGGCACGTACCCCTCAGTTTGGCGAGAACTGCAAGCTCCCGAGACGCGGGAAGCAATCTCCCGCATTCGCAGCTTCTTGGCTCGTGACAGCAACCTGTTCCAACCTGTGCAGTACGACCTTGCCTTGCGTTGGCTTGAACGTCAGGTCAAGAGGCCGGAATTCTCGCTGGCCTTCGCGGTGTCAGGTAGCTGGGGGGCCGGGAAAACTCGCCTGCTCGACCGCATCGCCGAAACCGGCTCTAATCAAGGCTGGCTGCCCATCCACCTTGAAGCCATGACTAACCGACCACTCAAAGATGAAGTGTTCTCCTGCTTCGAGGAATCACTCGGGATGCGGGTTGGTTCCATGCCGGAGCTGCGAAGCGTACTGGACGGACGGCGGGGATCAATCGTCGTGGTGGACGACTGGGACGTGTTGTCTCGAAGAGAACCATCTCGTCTTCGCGAGCTTGGGCAGCTGATCGAAAGCTTAAGCGACCTCAACGTGAGGTGGGCGATCTCTCTAGACGAGTCTGCCCTTCCCAAGGTCCTCTCCAATGATGGGATGCAGTTCTGGGAACGCTACGGATGCACTGGACCGGTCTTCCAACCGGACCGAAGCATCGTTTCTGGGTGGCTGCTCCTGGATGACGAGAACGAGTCCGAGTCCGTCGGACTCAGAATTATCGCGGGGACACTTCCTGGCCGACGCGCTCTCGAAGTGGAGAGAGCCGGTCTAGAAGAGCGAAACGCAAGAATGATCAAACGGAGTCTGTCCACCCCCGTCGTGGCTCTCCTCAAGCTCAACCTCAGTCCCTCTCTCCCACTCGACGAGATCCACGTCGTCACGTTGATGAACGAGTATTGGAGCCTGATGAAGAGCAGTCTGACGCGGGCCGACGGGGTCAGCCCTGACGCCGTCGACGCTGTGTGCGAGGCGATCGGATTCGCACGCCTCGCAGGAGGAAGCGCTTCCTTCAGCGACGTTGGGCTGTCTCGCGCGCCGGACGGATACCTCGAACAGGAGTGGATGTCGGCGTTGCGGGCCGCGGTCGTGTGCCTTCGAAATCGCAGCATCGTGGTGGTGGCCTCTCCCGGAGACCGATTGCTTCCTTCGCCGTCCGTGGAATTGCTGTGGGGCTTCCTCACGAGCAGGGAGGTCGAGCGCTGCTCACCTCAGCTTGGGTTAGCAGGGCTGCCTTACGCCAAGGAGGTTCTGCTTGCCATAGCGGGGCGCGACCACGGGATAAGGACTGAGTCACTGAAGACGGTGCTGCGTTTCCTGCTCGTCGCTTCTGCGCTGGAGTTTGAAAGATCGGAGCCAGAGTCCCAGAGACCGTATCTCCACTGGCTTGGGAACCCCGACCTGCCCAACGATGTCTTGTGGGAGGCCGCGACTGTGCTTCCGAGCGGCGTCCAGTCACGACTTATCTCTGAGGCCTTGGCGGTCGCAGACGTCGCCGATGACGAGCCGTTCTGGGCGTTGCGAATGTTGCGCCTCTGTGAGGAACCTTCCTCAAGAGAGGTTCTAGACCACCTTCGCTTTGCCGATCGAGTGGCCAATCAAGCCAACCGGACCGGGTTGCAGGAATACCTCCTGCTCGTCCTGCAAGGACTTGTCCGTCGCGTCAACTGGTCGGTGCCGCGTGATGCTCACAAAGCGTTGACATTGATCCACCGGATGTCGACGCCACGCACTGCAGAACCTCTCAGCCGTGCTGTGGTCGCTGAACTGTCGTTCGAGGACCCCTCAAGGCGCGTTGCGTGGCTTCAAACGCTGGCGCGCTTCCTTACCGTCGTCGGCGAAGACGGAGGTCCAGGTAACCTTGATCTTCCCTTTTGGCGCGACGTGACACAGCGGAGCATTTTGAAACTGTCGGCAAGCGCGGGGCCCAATGTGATACTTGAGATGTTGGAGGCCGGGGTCTTTGCGCCATCTTGGCGAGGGCAGAGGTTGTCGCGCAGTGCGGGTCACTTCTTCCGTAGATCCGCACACGTTGCATTCGGGCATACAAGGGACACGGACTCGCGGCGGTTCGATGAACTGGCCTTGAAACTTATCCGGGGGGAGCTAGAGGGTGCTAGCCCTGAACGTCAGGCACTTGCTGCCCTGTTCGGCATTCGACACACCGTGGCGACTGGTGGTCATTCGGTCACGGTTGACCGTGACTTAAAGATGCACCTCACCCTGCTAAAGCGGAGCAGACACATTCCAAGAGACATGAAGAGATGGGTCGACTCGATCAAGGTGGACGACGAGCCGTAAGCCGAGTTGGGTGGATTCCGGGCTGACGGCCGCGGCAGAGGTGATGAGACGTGACGTTGCTGGCTGGTCGCAGGCAGCGGTTAGGCGCTGGAGATCAGGGGCGTGAACACGCCGAGCGTCGGCTCGCTCAGCAGGCGAGCACTCACTGGCCCCGGATGATCCGGGCTAGCCATTCTGATGGCCTCGGATTAGTTCTGGCGGTTACGGGCGGGTGAGGGAAAACGGACGAGCCGCAGCGGGCAGCCCAGCCACTGGTATACCCAGGCAGTTCTTGCCGCGATGTGGCTCCGTGGCAAGGAACCGACGTGGCGCAGCGTCATCGCGCTTCCCGATTTCCCGCGCTAACGGTGACTGCATTCCCAGACGGTTGGATCTCGAAGCGCGACCAAGATCGAAGTGTGGTGGCTCGATCAAAGTGGAGAACTGCACGGAGGGTGATCGTCCGGCCCGAATCGCGGCGGAGAGACGCGGTCCCGATCCGGCATAAGTGGGTGGGTGCTCTTCCACACTTCAACCTCTGCCGCCAAGCGGGGCTAGCGTGACCGCGCCTTCCAAGCCCGCTTCTTGGCGCAGCGCGGGCAACACTGATGCTTGGCGGCACAGCGATCAAGGACGACGCCCGGGAACGGCTTGTCACAGTCAGGGCAGAGCCACGTCACCGACGAGTTGCAGCCGGGAAGAACCTGCTCAGGTGTGAGAGGAAGATTCTCCGTGGGGTGCCAGATCGCGGCCACGTCGTAACGTTCCGTACGCAGATTGCGGTCGGGCGTTGCCACCTTTCCGGCGCACGCGGGACAGCCGGTGTCCAATTGTGTTCGTTGCTTCACCTCGGCTGGCCAGACATGTCGGCACGATTCCAAAGGGCATTGCCAGTAGACCGTGGTGTGCCCGCCGCCATAGATTTCCCAGGCCGTGAACGGATTGGTGACGGCAAGTTGGGCGGCCAGGTGAGGGAAGGTGGTCGCCAGGCAGTTGCGTAGGTTGACCCTCTTCCCGCGGCAGTAGGGGCAGCCGCGACCGCGCCTCGCACGGTCGCTCGGCGTCGCTTGGTACGAGTCGCCAAGTTCGCACCGCCACCAGACGGGCGTGTGCCGATTGGCCGTCACATGGCGGGCAGTGAGTTCACCGTTCGCGTCGTGGTCCCACTCCTTGGTGAGGGCTGGGTGGGTTGCCTGGAGGCTTTCTTCCCCCATGTCGCGGTAGGCGACATCTTTAAGTAGCTCCGCGGCGAGGTCGACTCCCTGCGGCCGGCCTGCGGCCAGGTACCGTGCGGCTGCCGAAGCGGCTGCGCCAGTCAACCATGCTCTCTCGAGCATTCGCTGCAGCACCAGTGAAGCAAGTCCGAGTGGGTCTCGCACCTCAGTTGATAGATCGTCGGGGTGTGCGCATGGAAGCGGTGATTCACGCACCCGAATCAAGTTGTAGCCAGCGTCCCGAATCGACTCACTCTTGCGTGCGTCGGCCTGCGCGCGGGTGCGGTGCCAGTACTCACCGTCGTACTCGATAGCGATCGTGCATCCTTCCGCGGTGACCGCGATGTCAATCCTGCCTCGACGACCGTCCACGCCGTTGAGGCTGGCGTCTCGGCGGACTGCGCCAGCTCCCAGCACCGGCGTAAGGACTGCGACCAGTTCGGCCCAGAGTTTCACCTCCGTGGCCGAGCGGTGGGTGAGACAGCATTGGGGACAGCCAGTGCCTTGGCTGGTGCGGAGCGCCACCGACGTTGGCCATTCATGACTCCTGGCGCAGCGCCACCAGACTTTCTTGCTTGAACCCCGGGTGACATCGGTCGGCTCGAGATCGTCGTTTCGGTCCGGGTGCCACTGTGCGGCGATCTCAGGGTGGGTGCCCGCAAGGCTCTCGCATAAGGGGCAGGCCCGGCGTCGACGACTGGGGAGTGACCTCGCATATGGCGGGTGGCCCTCATCCCTTAGGCAGCGCCACACGAACGTGCGCTTCGACCCGTAACTCACAGTGTCGGGCGTACTTGGGGCGTTCGCTTCCAAGTCAAAGGAACGAACAAGGTGTTCGCCATAGCGACCCCGGATCGAGTCGCTGGGAAGGGCGAGATCGCGTGGCAATTGAGCGCAGATGCGTGACCGGCATCCGCCGGCCGGACCTGTTGTTTCGTAGGTCCTTGCCTTTCCCGCGACAGTCCGCTCGCTGCCTAGGCCACAGCGGTGACAGCGCCAGGCCGCGCGCAGCCCCGATTTCCAGGCGACCTCAGTTGGGAGGGCTGAGCCGTTTAACTCTGGATCCCAGTCAAGGGCAAACTCGGGCATCCGCTCGGCCACGCTTTGCCCTGGCCGCGCTCGTCGGCCCACTCCGTCCCGCACGTGTCCCGGGACCTGTCGTCTCTTGCTGCCGATGGCGCGTACCCGAGAGCTGAGTCCACGGCTGCGCTTACGTCTCTTCCCCATATCTTGTCCATCCTTTTGATCGTTCGAGCGAGGGTCTCGAGGAGGGGACGCAAAAGCGCCCGAGCCTCAGTCGAGACCCGGACGCTTATCGGGACGTACTTTCTTGTTGGGAATCCTGAGGGGTCGGCGTGGGCCTGTCAAGAGATGGAAGCCAACGGCCCCGTGCGTCGTCACCTGATGCGCCTTCGGTTGCCGACTCGGCCAGACCCGGGGCCCGAAGGCGCCGCTAGACCGATAGCGGGTCACACGCGGACCCGATCCAACTCAGCCGACAACGGCGGGACAACGCGCTGGCCTGCCGACGCTGGTTCCGAACACGTGGCTTGAGAAGCCGACGTGCCTGGGAAGCCGACGTGCCTGGCATGCAGGCTGCCCTCATGGTGTCGTCGCGAACAACTGGCATAACCCAGAGGCACAGGACGTCGCCCCTCAGCGGCGGTAAGACGCGCCCCTCACCAGCCACGAGCGCGTGTGCTCTGGAGGGCGGTCCTTCGATAGCTACGCCTCAAACGTCGGCCCGGACCCTTTCAACTCCCTGGCGCAGCGAATCACGAGGAAGGTGGTGCGTTCTTGACGCCGAACGGAACGTGGACACTGGGAACGAGAGATTGAGTGCCCGTGAGGTGAGCTAGCTGGTCGTCAAAAAAGATGTGGGGCTTGAGAATCCGCAGCACCGCGGCCTTCTCCCAGCCTCCCAAGAAGAAGGCGTCGTTGACGCGCAATCCCCACGCCTTCAGGCTCCGGATGGCGCGCGTGTGCGCCGGCGCATTCCTAGCGGTCACGATGGAGACGAACAAGCGGCGCCTGTAGTCGCGGTCCTCAGCCGACTTGGCGTCCTCTAGGTCTTGCATGTTGTTGATTGCGCCAAGGAGGTCCCGCATGGGCCCGGGGGGCAGCGGAATCGCTGCCTTCTCGACCTCGTGCTCGCGGAACCCCTCAATACCTGCCGTCGCGTAGATCTGCTCGGCCGAGTCATCCGCAAGCACCGCATCAAAGTCGAACGCGATGCGCAGGTCCTGGTCGTCCGGATTGTCTGCCGCGAGCTCCGCTGGAGTCCCTACGACTTGGCCCGCTGGGTAGCCCTGGGCTGTAGCGTCCGCGACGTCTTGAGGGCTCGCGGATAGGAACAGCTTCATTCCAAACGCGGGCATGAACTTGAACGGAGATCGACCTTGCATGAACACAGCGCGGGTCATTGGTAGCCCGTGCGTCTCGATGGATCTCATCACCCGGGCGCCTGTCTCGGGATCGTTCCGTGACAGCACCACGACTTCAACCAAGGCGTGGTCTGGCCGAAGGTCGTTCAGGCTGAGGAGTCGCTTGATGAAGTGGAACGCAATCCCGGGACGGAGTTGGACCTCGTAGTTCGCTTCCTGGAACGCCCGATAAGCGTCCTCTCCTTGTCCCTCAAAGACGGCGTGCGACTCCGCGAGGTCGAATAGTGCGCTTGAGGCGATGCCAATGACGAGAGTGTCGGAGCCAGGACCAGCCATTGGGCTACCGTACGTGCCATCGCCCGAACGGGCTAATGAGGCACACCCGCGGCGTTCTTGGGAGAGCCACCCCCGGACCGGCCGTGTGCGCAACCGCGGTCGAGAGCACCCCGCCGAGCACCTGGATCGCGTGTGGCCGGACATCGATTCCTGGGTGAAGTCTCTTACAGCCGCACTCCGGGACGCCGGCATCTCCGGGGCGAGAGGGGCTGCAGTCCGCTCGTGGCCACCTCCGCCGTCGGCGGAAAGACGCATGACCGGCAGACAGTGCAGGGGGTCACCAGTAGCCTTAACGGCTATGCCAGACACCGCCGCGCTTGAGGCAATCCAAGACGACTGTCTTCATCTTCTGATGACGACCGCCTCCTTCCGTCATTTCAGCGAGACTTTCGATCCCAATCGGGGATCGCGCCTCGACCTGCATATGGCCATGATCCAACTGCGCGCGATCGAGAACGACATCGTTGTCCGCATCTGCCGCTTCGACGACGAGGGGCCAAACCAGGTGTCGCTGCGTTACGCTGCCAAAGCTGCGCGGGCCGCGGGCCTGAGGGACGCCGACATTAAAGTTATAGACGCTCGAGTGAAGAAGTTCCGTCAGACCATCAACCCGTTAAAGACGCGGCTGCGAAACCAGCATGTCGGGCATCTTGCAGCAGGTGTGACGCAACCCCACGACGCGCTAGGCCTCATGAGCCCTGAATCCGTGTTGGCCTGGTGCTGGGAGCCGGTCCGCATCGTCGACCTCTTGGCTCAGACATCGTGCGCTTACGGGCTCGAGCCGACTCGGGGTCAGCAGTTGGACCTCCGTGCCTACTGTGGCGTCGACAGCGAAACATTCCCGCCTCTTGAGGCGTGCGTGTTAAGAGGCACCGACTAGCTCGTCCGTCCGTCGGAGAGTCCAATAAGGGCCTCTGCTCGTCAACCGGTGTTGGCAGATGGGGGCTGAATCGCATAGAGCGCCGCCAAGGCCCTAACCATCACCGACCTCTTGGCCACAGGCTCGTCGACATCGACCAAGTGGGGAGTCTCAAGCGGTGGCTATCCAGCCCGGTCCGTAGGTCCTGGCCGGTCACTCTGGCACCTCCGGGAGCTCGTCGAGGGTCTGCGCGTCATCCTCGTCGTCGTGCACCACTAGGTCCGACGGTGCGCCGGTCCCAGTCGCGGGGGGCGTCTCGCCGGGGAAGCTCCAAATGCCGAAGGCCAACGCTGACATCTCCCGCTGGCGTGCCTCGACCGCCCCAGGTGACCAGTCGTCGCGCTGAAGCAGTTCCTTGGTAAGCAGGATGTCGGAGCCTGTGTATCCCTTCTCTTTCTTGGTCGCGAAGTCAGCGTTCTTGATCGAGGTGTTGAGTCGCTTGCCGAGCAACGTCAGGTTGCCTAGTCGGTTGATCATCTGTGCATGGTTCTGCCACTTTGCGCCTGTCTCGGGGGTCTGGGGGTAGATGTGCTCTACATGGACGCGGTCCCCGAGTTCGACAGAAACCTCCCCGGTGACACGCTTGGCATGCTCGATTTCGCGCAGCAAATAGCGGGCGGTGGCGATGCGGCTCACACTGGCCCGCGCGAACCGGACCCCGAAGTCGTCAGCGTCCGGCGCGAACTCGTGCAATGCCGCAACCGCGGCGTCGAAGTCCCCATCTTTCCGGAGTGTGGCAGCCACCGAGTAGATGGTCGACTCAAGGGTGGTCGACTCCCGTCCGCCAATGACTGTGTGTCGGACGAACAATGTCGTAAGCGCTGAGGCCAGAACGCGAAGGCTGTCCTTGGGCTCATCCTCGGCCAGAGTCGCTATCCCAGACAGCAGGGCGGGGAGCAATACTTTCGCGCCGAGCATCCGGATTCCTTCCAGCAGCCGCTGGAGGTCCTTATCAGTGTCACGGCCTCGCGCTAGGTCGCGGTAGACCGGGGCGGCCTCAGCAAGCTCCAGGGAGAGCTCGACGGAGTCGATGCTTTCGCTGAGGATGGCGTCCTTGATCTCCCGGTAGAGCTTGCGAGCCTTGACGTCGCCTCGCTTGCTGACCCAGAAGTGGCGCAGAAACTCATCGACAGAAGCCTCGTCTGCGATGCCGAGAACGCTTTGCCACGCCGACACCACGCGGCTCCGTGCGTCCTCTCCAGCGGCTCGACGAAGGAGAAGGTTTCGGAGAAGGTCTGGAGTGGAGAGCCCGATCCCACGGTCGTTCAGCGTCTCGAATACCGCAGCGGCGTTGTCCTCGTCGCTGGAATGGACAATGACCAGCGACATGTGGTTGCACAGCACGTCGGAGATCCGCAGGTTCCTCTGGAATCCCGCCGTGCCGCCTCCGGCAGAATCCTCCTGCTGGTCAACCTTCTCTGCGAAGTAGTCTCGCGCTTTCCGCACCAGCCCATGTGACTTCAGCGTGGCGGTCGGTCGCGGCTGCTCGCCCAGACGCTCATCTTGCACTTCGGCCCGGAAGTAGTCGCGGTCGTAGACGTTCAGGGTCAAGACTGGCGTGGTCTGCCCTGTGGCGTCGTCTTGGTCAGCGATGTATTTGTTCTGCAGCCGGGTGGCGGAGTCCGCCTTGAACTTTCTCCGCGCGTCTCGGAGTGCCGACAGCAGGATTGTCGCGGTTGCTAGCCGCTGCTGTCCGTCGAGTAGCAGGTTGGTGGTTCCGCCCGTGACGAGAACAGCCGATCCAAGGAAGTACTCCTCGTTGTCGATGTTGCGGCCCGGGTATGCCTCGTCAAAACTCAACAGATCAAGCCAGAATGCCTCGATCTCATCCGCCCCCCACGCGTAGGACCTCTGCCACTCAGGAACCTCGATGCGGGGGCTCGTCGTGCTCAGCAGCGTGCCGATGGTCTGGCGATTCGCGTCATAGCGCTGGTCAGGCATGAGCCGAATCTAGCCGAGCCCTGGCTGTGGAAATGGGATGGGAGACGTTGCAAGCGTTGGCAATCGGCCAAGCACACAGACTGCTCGGCCCGACGGGACGGTTGGCCGGCCCAACGGCCCTTCCAGGCGACGGGCTGTAGCCCACAGTGGGCGGTAGGTAGCTACTCCGTAGGCCCACGACGTAGGCGCCGCACGCCGCCGGCGAAGCCCCGCTTGGCGCGCCGCAGTCAGAGGGCGGGTGCGTACGAATCGTGCTGCAGCACCTCGGGAGAGGCAAGGTGGACCGGCATCGCTCGGACTGCTTGATCCGCGGATCTCTGCGCAGCCCAGAGGCGCTCACGCAGGCTCGGCAGATCTTGGATAGTTGCCTCGACCATCCGTCCCCCGAGGTGCGCGTTGAGGCGCGACGGGTCACCCTGCGCATGCCGGGCATGGATGAAGAGGACTCCTGAGTTCTGCAGCCGAGAAGCGGACGGCGTGACCAGGGTCGTTAGCCACGCAACGTCGTTAGCTCCTCGCAGGAGCGCTTGGTAGGCGCCTGCCGAGTCTTCGCGCTGGGCGCCGGCGGTTCCGGTGATGCAGTTGAGCGCCGTGTAGAGGCGACGGGCCGCCTCGACGTAGGCACGGGAGGGCGGCATACCGGTGGACGTCTGCTTCCACGCGTCGGCGGCGATCTGGAGCGCCAGGGCAGACGTGCGGAGTTGCTCACGAGCCGCGGCATGGTCGGTGCCATCGAGGGCGGTCCCTAGCACCGCATCAAGGGCCGCGTAGAGGTGAACGCCTTGGCGGTTGATGTCTTGCAGCACGGCGACGCTCGGTACGGCGTGACGTAGTTCGTCGCGCGCCGCGTTGGTCCACTCGTGCAGGGAGCGCTCGAGTTCTGCGCCAGGTGTCTTCGGCGAGTGAGCGGCCGCTGGGATCGAAAGGTTCTGGAGCCCACGGAGTGGGGCGGAGGCGGGCAGCATCGCCGCCGCTGTGGCTGCGTATCGAGCGATCAGCAGGGGTCGGTCTGCGGCCATCGGGTCGCAGAGAGCCAGGGCTCTCTTGGCAGCTGCCTCGCTGAGGGCGAGCGTCTGTGCGGCGAGTGAGAGGGCCGGGGTCGTTTCTAGTGCAGGGGCGCTGGGGTCGAGCCGGTGGAGGACCAAGATGTCATTCAGCGCGCCGAGAGTGCATGAGAGGCGGGCGATGGGGTGCGCGTCGTCGCTAGAGGCTGGCGCGACGTCGCGGCTGGCCATGACCTCTGTCCGAGGGACGCGGTAGCCGATGCCGGTGGGGGCTGCCAGCAGCGTGCCGGCGTGGATCCGCTTCCGGATGGCGTTGTCGCTGGTGCCGAGCAGGTGCGCCGCTTCACTGGTGGAGAAGTCGGGTCGGTCGTCGACGGGCTGGAGTGGCTGCGGGTAGTCACGCATGACGCGATGGAGCTGTGCTGCGGCCTCTTCGCTGGAGAGCCAGCCGGTGACGGCGCCGTCGAGCTCGTGGAGCAGGCGGTAGACGGTCTGGTCGAACGACTCCCACTGCTCTTGCGAGATGGGAGCTGCAGTCTGCTGGAGTTCGGTGAGGACGTTTCGTGCTCGGTCGATCAGGTCGATGGCGGTCGTGCCCATCAGGAGCCGGCCTTCGGTGCGCCGAGCTCGAGCATCTGGGCGTTGGCTTTTAGGTCGACGATGTGGGCGCGCCAGAACGGCAGGTCACGCGGCGCGTCGGTCAACGCCAGCTCGTCGAGGGCGCCGAGTGCGGTGGTGAAATGTCCTTGGAGCTCGCGCGCCGCCACGGGTGCCATCACGGGCATCGGGTTGAGTGCAGCGGCCAAAAGGCGAACGGTGCCCGCCATTGCGGACCAGGGGTCAAGAGGGTTGCCTTGGGCTCGCGCCTCGGCTTGGTCTGCCGCACAGTGCAGTTCGGCCGAGGCGCGATCGAGAAGGTTGCTCGAGGACATAGGAATCGGGGATCTTTCTGGTTCAGATGAGTGATGGGCTGGCCGCCGGGCGCCACACAGCGGGACGATGGTTGGGTTGCTCGGACATCGCTTCCTCGAGCGCCTTGGCGTAGGTGTCGCATGGGTTCCAGCCATGCCGGGTCATCTCGGCGGCCGAGTCGCGCAGTAGCTGGCGGCGCTCCGTGCTGGGCAGCTGAGAGGCCAGGGTGGCGATGAGGTCGATGGCGTCTCGGATGGGGTCGTCTGCCTTGTAGAGCAGGGCTCGGATGATGTCTCGCCCGGGGACGATCGTGGTCGGAACGTCGTCGGCGGCCGACCCAGAGGGCGCCGCGAGGAGATCTTGAAGGCCGTTGGGCCCATGCGTGGCGAGCCAGTCCGCCGGGTCGGTGCCGGGCGGCATACGGGTTGCCAGGACCGGGGAGCGCTGCTTGAGGCAAGCCTCTGCGACCCAGCGGACGGTGCCCTGCTGTCCCGCGTCGTCTCCGTCGAAGGCGATGCGTGGAGGCCGATGCGTCAGCGCCAGCACGGCCTGTACCTGCGCAGGGGAGGCGGATACCCCGTTGGTGGAGCAGGCAGCGACGCGCTGCGTTGTCCCGCTGGCGGCGGTCGCGGCCGCGACGGCCAGGGCGTCGATAGCCCCTTCGACGACGAGCACCTGCGCGTCCACGGCGAGCGGCTGGTGGGTCGGGCGGTAGAGCACCTGTGACTTGTCGAAGACCGGGGTCCGCGTGGGGTTGCGATACTTGGGTGCGGCCGGGTGGCCGCTGATATCGCGGCCGATGAAGCCGTGGATCTGACCGCTGGCATTGGTGATCGGGAAGATGAGGCGGTTGCGGTAGGTGTCGATGAGCCGGCCGCCGCGGGTCCGCATGGCCAGGTCCATGCCGATGAGCTCGTCGTCGTTGAGGCCCTTCGACTTGAGGTGCTCGGTGAGGGCGGCCCAGCCGTGCGTGGCGTGCCCGACGAACCGCTGGCCGGTGAACTCGTGCGTCAGCGGTTCGAGGTCCAGGCCGCGGCGGCGCTGCAGGTAGTGGGCGGCGAAGCTCGTCCCGACGGGGGTGGCGAAGTGCTCCCACGCCAGCTGGTTGATCTCGAACGCCCGCTCCGACGCGATCGCCGCGGCGGCAAGATCCGGGGCCGCGCGAAGCCGCGGCCCGGGTCGGACGAGCGTGAGGGCATGCTCGCGGTACTGGCCGCCGTCGAGCTCGGCGACGGCCTCGAGGAAGCCGAGGTTGCGGGTGCGTTGGACGAAGTCGATGACATCGCCGCTCGCGCCGCACCCAAAGCAGTGGAAGCGATCAGGGACGCCGTCCACCGAGAGCGACGGTGTCGCATCTTCGTGGAAGGGGCAGCACCCAATGTAGCCGTGGCCGCGGGGCTGCAGCTCGACGCCGGCGGCCGCCATCACCTCGGGGAGCGGGTGCCGGGCCCGGATCGCCTCGACGTCGACGGACGGTCGTTGGAGGGTCACAGCTGCACCTCGGCCACCGACGCGGGGTCGCGGCGGGCGCACTCGAGCGCGGCGCGGTACGAGCCGACGAGCTGGACGAAGGTCTCGATCGGCATGTGGATGTCGGTGTCGGTGGCGTGTGCGAAAGCACGGTCGACCGCGGCGCGAGGGGCGCTGGTGGAGAGGACGGCATACTCCTGCCACGTCGGGTCGTAGGCGTAGAGCAGGCCGTTAGTGGCCGCGTCGCCGTCGAGGCGCAGGGAGATCCGCTGGTTGCTGCGTGGTCCCCAGCGCATGCCGTAGTCGCGGTCGACGCCGCGGATGTTGCGGTGCTGGGCGTCGAACGCCTTCGGGCCGACCCACTCGATGCTGGGCTCCGGGGGAGTGGTGACCGCTCGGGCGCCGTATGCCGCGTCGCGCAGCTCGCGGAGGTCGGTGGTCCCTGCGTCGAGCGCGGTCGTGATGCGCTCGGCGATGGTGAAGGGGTCGTGGCCGAGCTCGGGGGCGAGGAGCTGTGCGGTGGCGTGGGCGTACGCGTTGCGCTGGCCGAGGCGGTACCAGTAGTCGATGGGGTCGTGCTCTTCGATGTTGAGGCTGGCGTTGCGGGCCACGGCCATGAGCTGGTCGACGACACGGTCACCTGGGAACGCCGCAGACTGTGTGGGGTGCGCGTGGGCTGACATGACGACCCTTCCCTTCGCGGGAGCCTCCCGCGCTTCTGAAGGGAGGACTTTCCGTCCGGGACACCATCCGTCAGGTCAGTTGGCTTGCTAGCCAATCGGTTTCGTCGTGGTCCATGAGGCGACCAGGTCGTCGCGGTGGCCGGCGACCGAGCATTGGGTCTTGGAGACCTGGTCGGCAAGGAAGAGCTGCGCGTCGTGCAGCGCGCGGAGGAAGTCCATCGCGGCGGTGGGGGAGGCGGTGTCGGCGTAGTCGGCTCGCTCGTGGTCCCGGAGCGCGGAGAGGATCTCGACGAGCGCGGGGTGCTGGGCCCAGCAGGACGGGATGACGCGGGGCTCGAGGGCGAAGCGGCGGACGAGGTCGTTGACCCACTCGTCGAGCTCGCGCAGCCGGTTGCGGGTCTCGTCCTCGGTCAGGGAGGGCCAGTGAATGGGTCCGCGGAGCTGGCCGAAGGTCCGCTCGAATGGGTCCTCGCCGAAGTCGAGGGGCTCGTCAGCGGTCACGGCGTCCGCGTGACAGTGCGCTGATGACCCGTCTCAGGACGTTTGGCCCGCGCCTGGCGGAGGCCAGCGATGATCGCGGCCGTTGCGGTCTGGCGGTCAGCCCGTTGCCAGGTCGGGTGCGAGTCGATGATCGCGTGCAAAGCCTTGTGGTCTCGCCGGCAAAGGGGTAGCAGGTCGCGGAGAGACTCGGCGCCGAGCCGGTCGTACGTCGCGTGGTGCAGGTGGCCGGCCTTGAGGGTCCAGCGTCGGCCGCACACCAGGCAGGAAGGCTCGATGCCGGCGGCAGTCAGCCACGCGGCATACCACTGCTTCCGTTTGTGACTCCAGGCGCGCGAGTTGATGTAGGCGTCGTAGGAGGCCCGACGGCTGCGCGCGGCCAGTCCCTCAGACGTGGGTGTGGCTGGCATGGCGGATCTTCTGCTCGAGGTCGAAGCGGGCGGCCATGAGGTCCTTGGCGTCCTTGCGCTTGGTCCACGGGCTCATGGTGAGCGCGATCGGCGGGGCGGAGCGCAGGAGGAGGACGGCGGATCCGAACGGCAGGGTGCGCAGCTCGGCCGGCGTCAGGATGGGGACCTCGCTGGTCGAGGTGGATGTCGAGTGGCGGCCGTCGTGTCCGGTGCTGCGGCTGGTGACCTCCTTGGGGCGTGTGCCGATGAGCTTGGACAGGTCCTCGAGGTCGCGGGCGTTGGAGCCGCCGCCGAGGATGAGCTTGACGATGGCGGCGTCCCAGATGGCTGATGCGGCGTGTTCGCCCCAGACGGCGCGGGCCTGGGACAGCGACTGCAGGACAACGGTCGTGGCGATACCGGAGCCGCCGCCGTCGGACATGAGCGAGGCAAGCGAGGGCAGCGGGTAGTTGGCGGCTTCGTCGAGGATCATCGACAGCGGAGGGTCAAGCCGGGACGCCGGGGAGCACGCGGCCTTGCGGCGCGCGACCTCGAGAACGTCCTCAAGGAAGGCGCCCACGAGTCCGGCCGTGGCGGCCGCTCCGGTGGAGGTGCCGAGGAGGTAGACGGTGCCGTTGTTAGCGAGGACCTCTGCAGGGTCAAGCTGCTCGCCCTCGGCAGGGGAGACGGCATCGAGGACTCGGGGGTCGGCGAGGGCGGCGAAGGCGATCGAGACCATGGCCCAGACTGAGTCTCGCTGTCGCGGGTCGGCGCTGATGATGGAGTCGAGGCCTTGGTGCCAGGCCTGTGCGGCGGCGGCGTGGGTGCCGAGGATCATGACGGCTTCGCGGGCGTGGACCGCGGAGAGGGACCACCGGTAGAGGTCGCCAGCATTGCAGCCGCCGAGGGCGGCGGCGTGCAAGAGCGCGCGGACGGCTTGCTCGGCGGAGGACTGCCAGAAGTTGGCGTCGGTGGTGCCGGACGCGGCGCCCTTGGTGAGTGCCTTCGCCCGGACCATCGCGACGTGCGGGTCCTCGCAACCACGGATGGGCGACCAGCGCGCGGTGGACGGTATGCCGGGGGCGAGGCCTTGCGGGTCGAAGACGGCTACCGGGCCGACGCCCTTCCGAGCCAGGAGTGTCGCGGTGAGGTTGTCCGGCCGGGTGCTGGTGGTCACCACGGCTCCTGGCGCCTCGAGGATGGCCGGGATGACGAGGTGCAGCCCCTTGCCGGAACGCGGGGGCCCCAGGATGACGGTCGAGTCCTCGACCGTCACGAAGCACTGGACGCCGCGGCTGTGGCCGACGGTATGCGCCACCGACTCGACAGAGCCGCCGGGGGAGGACGGGCGCAGCGCGACGACACGGTGCTTGACGCGGGCCGCTCCAGCGGCATCCCTGGCCTCCGAACGTGACGCGATGCCCGCGCGTGTGGCCCAGGTGTTGTCTGAAGAGAGGTGGGCGCGGTTGCGTCGGAAGAGTTCTGCGGGGCCGGCCAGGGTAGCGACTAGCCCGAGAAGCAGCCCCCAGTACCCGGGTGCGGATCCCACGTCGACACCCCAAGCCGCACCCGGTTCCGAGGGATGCACTAGCAGCTGTACCACCCTCACTCCCGAGAACGACGGGGTCGGGCTGTCTCTGAGCCAAGCTCCAGCGAGGGCTGCGAGCCAGAGCAGCAGGCATCCGGCGAAGGCACCGGCGAGAGCACACAGCATCGCTCGATCGCTCTGGGACTGGGGGAGCTTCTCGTGCCGCATGCTCCGAGGACGACCGCCTCGGGGCACGAACCACGGCCGTGAGCGGTGACAGGGGCGTGAGCATCCGAAACTGTCCAAGGTCTGACATGCACGCCAATGCAGGCGGGCGGTTGTGAGTGGGCCAGGAGATACCGGCTCTCGTGAGGCGTGAGCGTGTTGGCGTCTTCGGGCCAGAGCTGACTTCAGCGGGTATCGACCTCAACTTGTTCGCCGTCCCTGGCCAGCATCAGTCGGAGTTAGAGGGCATCAAGTGGTTCGTACCAATCTGCGGAGAGGTGTAGACATGTCGCAGCCTCTCGTTCTAGCCTCCCTGTATTGGTCCGTACCAGTTAAGGAGTCACACATGAAGGCGAAGGCCACTCGGTTGGTGACGCTCACCGTTGTGGGCATCGCCCTGGCCGGCTGCGCGCCGAGCACGGGCGCCGGCGGCAACAGCTCCGCCGCAGGCGATCAGGGCAACGGTCAGGGCACGGTGAAGATGGTGTTGTGGCCCGGACCTGAAGGCGACGCGATGAGCAAGGTCGTCGCGGCGTACAACGCCGGACAGGGGCAGAAGGACAAGGTCAAGGTAGACATGGCCCTGCTGTCGCGGCAGGACACCTTCTCCAAGGAGTCGACCTTGATGGCGGCCAAGTCCAGCCAGCAGGACATCTACTTCGTCGCCACCTACAACGTCGGGCAGTTCGCCAACGCGCTCGATCCGCTGACGAGCGTCGATGCGAGCAACTACTTCCCGGTGGCCGTCGACGGCCTGAAGTACCAGGGCAAGCAGTTCGCGCTGCCGCTGGATGTATCCAACCACTTCCTGCTCTACCGCAAGGACCTACTAGACAAGCTGCTGTCGTCGAAGAGCCAGTGGCCCGCGTACGAGGCGGTCGCCACCAAGGCGATCGGGGAGAAGCGAGACCCCAAGCCCGCCGACCAGTGGGACTGGAACGACTACATCGCGATGTCGGCGTGGTTCAGCAAGTCGGCCAACCCGACCTCGCCCACCCAGTACGGCACGATCCTGCAGGCCAAGAACCTGCTCTTCAACACGATGATCTGGGACGACGTCCTCTGGGGCGAAGGTGGCAGCTGGACCACCCCGGACGGCAAGGCCAACCTGAACACCCCGCAGGCGCTGAAGGCCGTCAACGTCTACAGCACCATCTACAAGAACGGGTGGACCTCCAAGGACAGCTCGCAGGCCGAGTTCCCCGAGACCCAAGCGGCCCTGAAGGCCGGCAGTGCGGCGTTCGCCCTGCAGTGGTCGGCCGGCTTCGCCGAGCTCAACGACCCCGCCAAGTCGCCGCAGGTCGCCGGCAAGATCGCCATCGCCCCCGTGCCGGGAC
Organism: Terrabacter aerolatus; assembly: GCF_007991735.1. Lineage (GTDB taxonomy): Bacteria > Actinomycetota > Actinomycetes > Actinomycetales > Dermatophilaceae > Terrabacter > Terrabacter aerolatus. The sequence continues at coordinate 17,958 of NZ_BJYX01000030.1, forward strand.
AGAAGACCCACGTGCACGCCCTGGCGGTGGCGCTGAACAAGTACTCGGACAACAAGGCGGCAGCCACGAAGTTCCTCAACTACCTAGCCACCACTGACGCGATGACCGCCTACGCGAAGGCCGGAGGCATCCCCGCGATGCCCAGCGTCCTGAAGGCCAACGCCTCGATCAACCCGGCCTTCGACAAGATCGCCGAGTCGATCGACAAGTACGGCTACTCGGAGCCGGTGTTCCCCAACACCTTCCAGGCGTACAGCAAGCTCGCGGAAGTGCTCAGCGGGGCATGGGTCGGCCAGCAGGACGGCGCCGCAGCCCTGAAGGACGCAAACGACGAATTGCAGAAGCTGCTCGGCTGACCGTCACCTATTTCGACCGGGCCCAGGGTCGGGTCCGCGGCGTCTGCCGCGGCCCCGACCCCGGGGCCTCTGACCCACGACATACCAACCCGAAGGAGACAGTCCATGGCTGCCACCACGGCTTCTCGCGGAGCCGCCGCGAAGTGGGTGCTGGGGTCCCCGCTCATCCTCTTCGCCGCGATCTTCGTGGCCTACCCGGTGTACCAGGGCATCCAGACCGGGTTCTTCGGCCTCTCGCTGCAGAACCCGGAGGTTCCCTTCACCGGACTGAGCAACTTCACGACGGTGCTGACCGACCCCGGATTCCTCGCGGCGGCACGGTTCACCATCCTCTTCGCGCTGGCGGTGACCGCGCTGGAGACTGTGCTCGGCTTCGGGCTGGCCCTGCTCATGAACCGCCAGTTCCCCGGCAAGCGGGTGTTCTTCACCATGCTGCTGGTGCCGATCATGATCGCGCCCGCGCTCATGGGGGTCATGTTCCGGCTGCTGCTCAACGGCGACATCGGCCTCGTGCCGGCCCTGCTGCACGGGGTCGGCATCGACATCTCGCTCTTCGCCCCCGACACGGTCGTCCCGCTGCTGGTCCTGCTCGACGTCCTGCAGTGGACGCCCTTCACCTTCCTGATCATCTACGCCGGGCTGCAGTCCTTCCCGACCGACGTCCTAGAGGCGGCGCAGATCGACGGCGCCGGCTGGTGGCGCACCCTCGGCTCGGTCGTCCTGCCGATCATGCGCCCGATCATCTTCGCCGCCGTGTTCCTGCGCCTCATCGACGCGATCCGCACCTTCGACGTCATCTACGTCCTCACCGCTGGCGGCCCCGGCACGAAGACCACCACCATGAGCATCTACATCTACAAGACGGCCTTCGAGTCAGGACAGTTCGGCATGGCCGCGGCAGCATCGACCATCGTCATGATCGCCTTGGTTCCGTTCGTCCCGCTGCTCGTCAAGCGCATCGTCCACCCGGGGAGGGGCGCCGCATGAGCAGCACCGCCAACATCAGCACCCGCACGCCAGACCAACTGGGAGCCTCGCGCGCCAAGGCCGCCGACAACAGCACCGGAAAGACACCCGGCCCCCACCGCTCGAAGCACCGCCGTCTCTGGTGGACGACCCTCGCGGTCGGCGTCGTAGCCGTCATCGTCAACGTCCCCTGGTTCAACGCCCTGATCGTGAGCTTCAAGTCCGACGGCGACATCTCCCGCGGGGCGCTGGCCCTCGGGCACCCGACGACCGACCACTACGCCAACTCCCTCGGGGCCGCCGGGTACGACTTCCCGCGCTTCTTCCTCAACTCCGGCATGATCGCGCTCGGCGCCGTCGCGCTCGTCCTGCTCATCGCAGTCCCGAGCACCTACGCGGCCATCCGACTCGGGTTCGGCGGCCGGTTCATCATGAACGCCTCCAGCGCCCTGCGCCTGCTGCCGGCGATCTTCTTCGCGGTGCCGTACTTCCTGCTCATGTCGAACCTGGGGCTGCTCGACACGGTGCCGGGCCTGATCCTGGCCAACACGTTCCTCAACCTCCCGCTGGCGATCATCCTGCTGGGAGCCGGGTTCCGCGACGTGCCCATCGAGCTGGAGGAAGCCGCTCAGGTCGACGGGGCCAGCACATACCGCATCCTGTACTCCGTGCTGCTGCCGATCCTCGCGCCGACACTGGTCGCCGTCTCGGTCCTGGTGTTCATCTTCTCCTGGAACGACTACCTCTTCGCCCTCGTCCTGTCCTCCTCGAACGCGACCCCGATCACGCTTGGGGCCGCGAACTTCGTGACCAGCACCGGCATCCGCTGGGGCGACATCTCGGCCGCCACGGTCCTGTCCACCCTGCCGCCGGTCCTCTTCGCCGTCTTCGCGCAGCGGTTCCTGGTCAGCGGCCTCTCCGCTGGGGCGGTGAAGGGATGACCATGTCCATGGACACAGACACCTCGCGCCCGAAGTACGAGCTCGTCGCCGACGCCATCGACCGGCGCGCCGGCGAGCTCAACCCGCACGACGCCCTGCCCTCCGAACGCGAGCTGATGCAACAGCTCAACGTGAGCCGGATGACCGTCCGGCGCGCCATCGAGCAGCTGGTGCGCCGAGGGCTCGTCTACCAGGTCCACGGCTCCGGCACCTTCGTCGCGGACCCCGCCGTGGTCACCAAGACCCTGCACCTGACCAGCTTCACCGAAGACATGGTCCAGCGCGGCCTGACGCCGACGACCACCGTGCTGAGCTCCGCCACGACCCAGGCCACCGCCGAGGTCGCCCGACGGCTCGGGATCCAGCCCGGGGACGAGGTCTTCTGCCTCGAGCGGCTACGGCTCGCGGACGGTAGCCCGATGGCACTCGAGCGCGTGCACCTGCCCCCGCTCGGGATCGACTTCGCCACCATCGACCCGGCCACCTCCCTTTACGCCCAGATGGAAGCCCGCGGCTGGACGGTGGAACGCGCCGCGCAGACCATCGAGGCCGTGAACCTCGACCACACCCAGGCCCGCGCCCTGGACCAGGCCGTCGGCGCAGCCGCGCTACGCGTCACCCGCGTCAGCTTCAACGACGCCGGCCAACCCGTCGAGCACGCCATGACCATCTACCGGGGCGACCGATACGGCTACGACCTGGTCATCAGTAGGCACGCCGGATGATCCTCGTCGCCGACATCGGCGGAACGAAGATCGCCGCCGCCCGCGCCGACCCCGACGGCGTGCTCTGCTCAAACATCCTCGAGGCGCCCACACCCTCGAAAGCCGGCGCTGCCACCGTCGTGGCCACCACGATCGAGCTGCTTCAACGGCTGAGAACCGGACACGACACCGCCGTCGCAGTCGCGACGGCCGGCGTGGTCGACACCAAGACCGGCAGCATCCTGACCGCCACGAGCAGCATCACCGGCTGGGGCGGAACCCCGCTCGCCACGCTGGTAGGTGAAACCCTCACCCTGCCGACCTGGGTGCTCGGCGACGGCAACGCCTTCGGCCTGGGCCTGGCGGCCGAGTACGGCGTCAACAGCCTGGTGGCCCTCATCGCCGGCACCGGCATCGGCGGCAGTCTCATTGTCGACGGCGCCCCACTGACGGGCGCACACCACGCCGGCGGCCACTTCGGCCACATCGTCTCCCCGCAGGCCAGCGGACTGCCCTGCCCGTGCGGAAGCACCGGCCACCTCGAGGCCGTCGCCTCCGGACACGGCATCCTCGCCTGGTACCACGCGAACGGCGGCGACCCGGAAGTCGCGAGCACGCTCGAGCTGACGACGCGGACCGGGGACGACCTGGCTCGTGCGGCCCTGCAGACCGGGGGCGCCGCCCTCGGCGCCGGCGCCGCAGCCCTGGTCAACGCCCTCGATCCACGCCTCGTGGTTGTCTGCGGCAGCGTCGCCAAGGCGGGCGGCGTCTGGGAGGCGGCACTGCGCGCAACCTATGCCGCAACCCTTATGCCGGCTCTGAGCCAGACCCCGATCGCCATCACCGCGTCCGGTCCCGACACCGCGCTGCGCGGAGCAGCCCACTACGCACTCAGGAGGATGAACGCATGACCGCCCACAGGCAACGAGATGTGCTCGCGGAAGTGGAAGGACAGCTCGTCGTCTCCTGCCAGGCCTACCCCGGAGAGCCGATGCGCGCGCCTGCCATCATGGCCGCGGTCGCGCTCGCCGTCGTCCAAGGTGGGGCCCGGGCGGTGCGCGCCCAAGGCATCGAGGACCTGCGTGCCATGCGCCCTCTCATCGACGTCCCCCTGATTGGGCTCGTCAAGCGTGGCAGCGACGGCGTCTTCATCACCCCGACCGTCCAGGACGCCGTCGACTGTGTCGCCGCGGGCGCCGACATGGTCGCCCTCGACGGCACATTGCGGGACCGCCCAGACGGCCGACCACTGCGCGAGAGCATCGAGGCGATCCACCGGGCGGGGGCGCTCGTCATGGCCGACTGCGGCGGCCTCCGCGACGCGGAGTACAGCGTCGCGGCCGGCGCTGACTGCGTCGGAACAACACTGGCGGGCTACACCGGCGAGCGGCCGGTGACCCTCGGACCGGACCTCGAGCTCCTCGAGCAGCTCGTCAGCTCGGTGGACATCCCGGTGATCGCCGAGGGGCGGGTGCGTAACCCAGAGGATGCAGCCGCCTGCCTCGCCGCCGGCGCCCATGCCGTCGTGGTGGGAACTGCCATCACGCACCCCACACGGATCACCAAGGCATTCGTCGAACGGCTCCGCGCCACGACGGCCGACCGGGTTTGACCCCTATCCCCACCGCGATACCCCCTGAAAGGCAGGAAGCCCGTGGACGTCGGCATCGCCGAGTCAGCAGCACAGGCGGCCTCCATCGCAGCCGACCTGATCCAGCGCGCCGTCCGCGCAAAGCCCGAGCTCGTGCTGGGTCTGGCCACCGGGTCCAGCCCCGTCGGCATCTACGACGAACTCGCCCGGCGCGTCAACGATGGCAGGATCTCGCTGGCCGCGGCGTCGGCGTTCATGCTGGACGAGTACGTCGGCCTGTCTCCTGACCATCCTCAGGCCTACCGCTCCGTAATCGACGACATCTTCACCCGAAAGGTCGACATCGACCCCGCCCGAGTCCACGGGCCCGACGGGACCGCGAAGGACGTCGAGGCAGCCTGCATCGAATACGAGCAGGCCATTCGCGCCGCCGGAGGCACCGACGTACAGATTCTCGGCATCGGAACCGACGGGCACATCGCCTTCAACGAGCCGACCTCCTCTCTGGCCTCCCGGACCCGCATCAAGACCCTCACCAAACAGACGCGGATCGACAACTCTCGCTTCTTCGGCGGTGATCTCGACGCCGTTCCAAGCCACTGCTTGACGCAAGGGATAGGCACCATCGTCGAAGCCCGCAAGATCATCTTGATCGCTGCAGGACGCGGTAAGGCAGAAGCGATCCGGCAGACCGTCGAGGGGCCGGTCAGCGCCAGGTGGCCGGCCACCGCGCTACAGCATCACCCAGATGTCACCGTGCTTCTCGACCCGGCTGCTGCCTGTCGGCTCGACCTCGCGGACTACTACCGGGAGGTTTGGGCGAATAAGCCCGCATGGCAACTCCCCTTAGGACGTCCGAGCGCTCGCGCAGAGCCGACGACGCGGGCCGATGTGACCGGGACATGTACCGACACCGCAGGCATGCCGCCCACGCTGCATCATCGGGGAGTCGATTCGACCTAAACGAGATGCGAATCGGTAGGCAGCTGGCGCGGCGCCTCGATCAGCGAGGTAGGTACATGCGGGTGTTGGTGTCGAAGAGCGACAGCTCACCGTCCGTTGCCACGTGCCTGACGACGAACGCGCGCTGACCAACCCGCCAGAGTCCCTCGCCTCGCTGCAGGTCCGGCAATTGCGCCCGCTCGGCGCTCGAGAGACCGAGCTCGACTGCGGTCTGGGGCGCCTCGCTGACCTCCTGTTGGTAGACGATCTTCGTCGAGCAGTCACCGAGCAGTCCTCGGGCCAGCGCCCGTGACTCTGAGCGGGCGTCGCCGACGGCGTCCAGGTCCGAGAGCCGGTGCACGATGAGGAGGTTGGCGATGCCGAGGCCGCGGGACAGCTTCCACTGCGACTGCATGCGCGCGAGTAGGGCCGGCTGTCGCATGAGGCGCCACGCCTCGTCGTAGATCACCCAGCGTTGACCTCCGTCGGGTGCCGAGAGGGCCGCTTCCATCCAGGCAGACGCGCAGGTCATCACCATGGCGATGAGCTGGTCCGAGCCCTGGATGTTCGAGAGGTCCAGCGTCACCATCGGCAGGGACGGGTCGAAGGTGATGGTCGACGGCCCGTCGAAGAGGCCGCTGAGGTCGCCGGCCACGAGCCGGCGAAGCGCGTGCGCGAGGTCGCGACCATCGCGTGCCAGGTCCGTGGCGGAGGCGCCAGGCAGCGAGGTGCGAGGCTCGAGCAGCAGATCCACCACCAGCGGCAGCGTCGGCTCGGTTGCCTCAGCCGCAGCGTCGGCCAGCGCGACATCGAGCGCTGTGTGCTCGACGGAGTGCAGTGCACGCCCGAGTGAGGACTGGGCTAAGGAGCCGACGAGGGCGCGGCGACGATTCGTGACCAGGGCACGCCACTGGGTGTCGGACAACGCGGCCCCGCGAGGTCCGGGATCTAGCGGGTTCAGGCGGTTCGTCGACCCGCCACCGAGCTGGATCGCCACCCCACCGACGGCCTCGGCGACCACGGACCATTCGCCTTTGGGGTCCCCGGGCACGTAGACGCGACGCCCGAAGGCGATCGACCGCGTGGCGAGTGACTTTGCGAGACAGGACTTTCCCTTGCCGACGACGCCGGCCAGGAGGCAGTTGGGGTTGGTGATAACCCCGTCGCGGTAGAGCACCCAGGGGTCGAAGCAGAATCCGCCACCGGACCACGCGTCCTGACCGACGTAGACGCCCTCGCTGCCCAGGCCGCCCTCGGCCAGGAACGGATAGGCACCTGCGACCATGTCAGACGTGGCTCGGTGCCCGGGCAGGCGAAACCGCCGGTAGGAGCGGCCGGCCGCGGGCCCGCTCTCCCCCTCGGCCGGCAGGAAGGCCTTCGGCTCGGAGTCCTGGGCGCTCGACGCTGTCGCGAGCAACCCAGCACGGGCGGGCTTGGCATGCCGACCGCCATTTCGGCGCTTCGTGCCGTGCGGCACGTAGAAGGAAGCCGACTGCTGGGTGGCGCCCATCAGCTGACCTTTCGTGCCAAGGGTAGGGACGCCGACACGAACGCTCGGGCTTGCTGCCCGTAGAGGCGCCGCGTCTCGCAGCCGCACTGGATCGCCGCTCGGGCGATCTCGGCGACCGCCGCTTCGAGCTCATCGACTGACGGGGCGGTGACCGAGACCAGTCCGGTGAACTTCACGTCCGCGTGGCCCCTGATCAGGGCTCGCTCGCGCTCAATGACGTCGTCGCGTTCTGCGGCGTCGGACAGATCGGCGATGGCACCGATCTTCGCCTTCTGCGCCGCCTCCGTCGCGTACTCGACCTTGGCCTTGCGGATGTCGCGCATGGCGGCGTCGGCGGGAATCGGCTGGATCGTCAAGGAGATCGTCTTGCGGATGCCCGGTTGGAACACCAGAGAGTGCAGGAAGTAGGCCGGTGCGGCCACCCGCGGCCACTCGTTGATCCACAGCACCGCGGAATATGCGGTGTCGTGGCGGACGTGGTCCCACTCCTCGTCCATCGCGACGGGACCAGCATCGGCGAGCGACTGGTGGAGGTCGTCCCGTCCTTGGAAGCCAGGCTCGAACGACTCGCGCAGCGTGGCCGCGAGTTCTGGTTCGTTGAACCAGGTCGCAAGGGACAGGTCGGCAGCGCGGAGTCCCGCTTCGAGAGAAGTCATCTCCTGGCGCAGGAACGCGGCTGCGCCTCGGAGGCCGCGGCCTGCCTGCTTGATGTGAGCACGGGCGCCGCGGAGGTCCAGTGAGAGCGCGATGAGGGTCCGGTGTGTGGAGGCGGCCGGCGCCGCAGTGCGCATGAGTGACTCGTACTGCTGCACCGCCCACTGACCGGGCTGCTTCACGCCGTTGAGGTCCCACCAGCCGGTGATGCCGCGGCCGGCGTCGGGTAGCGACACTTCGAGGACCTGTAGGCGGCAGCCGGTCCCGGACGCGGCGAGGCTGGCCAGGGCACGTCCCCATCCGTGGACGCGTCGGGCCTGCTCGTCGTTCGAGAGCAGGACGTATGCCGGGTGGCGCACGAGCGCGACCGCCGTGAGTGTCTGGGCGTGGGGGTCATGCAGCATGGCGGTGCCGGTGTCCTCGTCGATGAGGAAGCGCAGGGCGGCTGCGTCCCCGGGCAGGGCGAGAGTTCCGCCCGGCCGCGGCGCCGACGGGCGGGCGCGGTACTTCGTCTGGCCGAGCATCTTGCGGACGGCGAAGTGCCCGGCCGTGGGCATCGCCTCGACGGCTGGGCGGCCGTGCCAGCGCACGAAGGCGAGCGCGATGAGGCTTCCCCACAGCGGAGCACTCAGCCCTGCACCAGTGGAGCTGCCGAGGAAGATTGATGGGACGAAGACGAGGACGGCGACGCACAGGCACAGGACCCGGGACGCAGAGAGCCCGAGAAGCAGTCCCCGGCGAGGAAGCCGCCCGAAGCGGACCGTCATGGGGTTGGTGGTGGTGTCGGTCATCGGTCAGCTCCTCGAGCTGTAGGCGGGTGGCTGCTTCATCGGGGACTTCTGCGCTGGTGCGCTCGCGCCGACTGATGTGCCCGGCGACGTCCCTGGCGGGTTGGTCGCCACATCACCGGCCTTCATGACCATCGACTTGCCGGCAAGGGCGAGCGAGCCGACGGCGGCAGCTGGAGCAGCCACCGAGGCGGCGGCTGCGGCGCCGCCTCCGCTGGCTGCTCCAGCCGGTCCAGCGGCGCCGCCGCCAAGGCCCGCGCCGGCGCCTGGCGCTGGCGGGCCGGGCGGCAGCGAGGGGGCGGGGCGCGGGGGAGGAGGCGGCATAGCTCCGCTGCTTCGGCCACCTCTGCCAGCGCCCGAGGAACCCATGGACGCCAGCGCCCGACCTTGGGCCTGGATGGCGCTCACCTTCTGAGGGGCGCTGACGAGGGTCTGGGCGCCGGCCGACGCCTGCCGCGCCGTCGCATGGGCGGAATGCAGGGTGTCGCCGGCGAAGTGGAACATGCGAATCGCGACCCAAGGCGCCAAGCCGCCGAGGAGCAGGATGAGTGAACCGCCCGCGAGCTGGGTGACCGTCTGTCCGAGGCCCGCACCGGACTGCCCAGCGCCGTCGAGGACGGCCACGCCGATCGTCAGCATGATGACGAGGAGCAGCTTGGAGACGATCATCGCGGCCACGAGCTCGATCCACCGACGGACCCACGCCCGGGTGAAGTCGGCCGTGGCGCCGGCGAAGGCCAGTGGTGCGAGCACGGCAGCCACGATGAGCATGAGCTTGCGGATCATCATGGCTGCCCACACCACGACGGCGGCGACGATGATGACGACAGCCAGCAAGATGACGACCGCCGGGTTCTGCATCTGGGCCAGGCCGACGAAGGACAGCTTGCTGCCGAGGCCTCCGATCTGGGTGTCCATGGAGAACCGGACGACCCCGTCACTGAGGGCGTCCACGGCGCCGAGGAGCACGCGGGTCGTGGCCAGTGCTAGGGCTGAGCCGACGAAGCTGATGAGGAGGCCGCTGACCGCTCGCCCCAGAGCGACCGGATGTCCGCGCAGGGCACCCCCGGTGACCTGGATGACGAAGAGGCCGAGGCAGAGGGTGGCGGCGATGGCGCCGGTGATGGTCATCTCCCGCAGCAAGGCTGCGGACCGGAGGTCCAGGGTGGTGGCGGAGCCGATCTGCTGCCAGAGCCATGTGGTGGCGTTCTGTGCTGCGAGCCCGAAGTAGCCGGCGATGGTGGAGAACGCGCCGTCGACGACGTTGGAGGCGGCACCGGCGGCGCCTGTGGCCGCTTGGGCGACGAGACACATCGGGTTGGCAGCCATGATGCCGTCGCAGCTCATGATGCACTCACCGGCAGGGATGAGTAGGTCACGGCTGTCACAAAGCCCCACGCGGAGCGACTGGGAGGGCCTTCGAGGTTGAGCGCCATAGCGACGGACGATGTGGTGGTGGCAGGCCGACCGGCCTTGAGGTAGTGGAGGGTGACCGTGGCGGACACCTCCCTGCCGGTGACGCCGGGGTCACCGATGCGGCCGCTGGAAACAGCAGTGCTCCAGGCCATCGGCTCTTCGACATGCTCGATGTGGACGCTGGTGTAGGCGTCCTGAAGCGCAAGGGCGTCCCACTCTTTCGCCCCGGGGACGGCCGGTGTCTGCCCGGCCGCCTCGGTGACGGAGTAGACCGCCAGGCGGCTGCGGAGCTCCTTGGGGACCATCCCGACGACGAGTGGCTCGGACGTCTGGGCGGACTCGGCCTGCACCCACGCGAGGTGCTCGGCGCGTGGCCGGCGGTAGTCCTGCACGAGGAGCCGACGGACGAACTCGGCGGCATACAGGTCCGGTTGCTGAGTGACCTCCCCGGCGATCCGTGCTTCTCTCGTCGGCGGCGACACCCAGCTCACCGCGCGCAGCCGCTCGATGTCAGCGGCAACCGGGTCCGCCTCTCGCGCAGTGGTTCCCGGTTGTGCCGTAGGAGAGTTCAGTTGCATCCCTGCCGAGTCGGTTGTCGCCGGGCGGCGCGCGGCCTGTGACGCCGGTCCCTGTCGTCGGGACAGAACCACCCCGACGACGCTGGCCGTGAGCAGCAGCGCGATGACGGCTACGACCACGAACGGGCGGAGGGCTCTCCACCTCATGTCACTGGACCGCAGAGCCGGCGGCGCTGAAGAAGGTGACGAGGGTGTTCGCTGCGCCGATGAGCATGGCGGCTCCCGCGGAGACGAGGACTCCGGTCTTGCCACGGCCGGCGATGTGAGGGTTGGACGAGTGGGAGCCGATCGCCCAGGCGATCGCCGAGATGGCGATGCCGGCGACGGCGGCGATGAGCCCGAAGGTCAGGAGGGCGCCGACGATCTTCTCGATCGCGGCGATGCCCGGTAGGCCGTTCTGGTTCGGCGTGACGTCGACTGAGGGAATCATCCAGGTCTTCATCGGTGTGCCTTTCGCAGCTTGCGAGGACTGGTTCCGCGCATGGCTGCGATAGCGAGCAAGCAGGGGCACTATGCGTCCAAGACCACTAACCGGAGGCAGGAAGGCGTCGTCAAGAGATGTGACGCAGGCCCGAAAGACCTTTGGAGACAAAGGACTGGTACGAGACGACGCGTATGACGTCTCCGGTCCGAGGTGCGTTGACGACCAAGCCGTGGCCGATGTACATGCCGACGTGGCCGGGGGAGGCGAGCGTCCCTTCGGAGCCGGGGATCATCACGAGATCACCGGGCGCGAGGGCTGTCTGCGTCGTGGGTGCGCCGTCGAGCAGCTGCTCTGTGACTACGCGGCCGATCGAGACGCCGGCACGGCGCCACGCCTGCTGGGTCAGCCCGGAGCAGTCGAACGAGCCCGGTCCGTTGCCGCCCCACAGGTACGGCTTCCCGAGCTGGGCCAGGGCGAACGCCACAGCGGCCCGGCCCGCTGGGCTCGTGGTCGTTGGAAGCGTGAAGGTGGGCGGGAGTCCGTGGGCACCTGGTGCAGCGGGGGCGAGCGTGTCTGCGGGAGCGCCGCCACAGCCCACAGGGGAGCTGCCACCTTCGACGACGCTGAGGATCGCGGAAGCTCGGCCGGCCTGTCGCAGGTAGTTCTCGCCCACTGCACGGGAGCCGCCGTTGGCTGCGCTGGGCAACCCGGTGAAGGCTGACCCTTGGACGGTCTGGGCGGCATACCAAGGTGTCATCGACTGCCAGCCGTTCACTCGAAGGAGGGCATCCACGAAGAGCTGGGTCGACTCGGTCGGGTCCATGCGCTTGGACGCACTGCCCCAGCCGGGGCGCTGTTGGAACAGGCCCAGCGAGTCGTGGTCGTGGCCGACGCCCTGGCTTGGGAACGCGGCCCCGACGGGGTCATTCGGGTTCGAGAGGACGCGGAGGTCGGACTCCGTCAGCGCCACCATGAGCGCGATGTAGGCGCCGGCCCTGCCGGTGCGTTGCTCTGCTGTGGCCACGATGATGCGGGCGTTCTCCGCCTGAGCCGCGGACAGCCCCTGGACCGGCCCGCTGGAGACGCACGCTGGGGGCCGCGATGGAAGCGCCCCGCTCTGGCCGGCGGCAACCGTGACGAGACCGAGTCCGCCGAGCGCCGCCAGTCCACTCACGGACAGGCCGGCAACGACATGGGTGAGCGACATGGTGCGCGAACCGTGCTTTCGGGGCACTACTCGGCACGCGTCGCCCGATGGTGCCCCTGCGCACGGGCTTGTCCTCGCCGAGGAGGTATGCCGCATGCTGCGCTTGAAGAAGCCCCGGCAGGAACCCGACGTGAGCGAGATCCACGAGGACGCGAGACATCTCGCATTGGAGGCCGCAGGCCTGGTTCCGTCGCCCGTCGTCGACGTCATGCGACGGGGCATCGTCCTGGAGACGGGCGAACGCGCCTGGCGCGAAGTGGGCGTCGAGTTGCGGCATCGTGTCGAGGGAGAGTGGTGTGCGGCCATGCCCGCGACGGGTCTTGTGACTGACAGGCGGGTGCTCCTCAGGACGTCAGCCGGGAACTGCATCTCGCTGTGGTGGGGGACCCTGGTGCGCTTCGAACCAGCGCTGTCGAGGGGCTACGTCATCTTCGACTACGGCGACGGGGTGCCCCGGCTGCTGTCAGGGGGACAGGTTCCGGTGGTGGCGGTAGCTGGAGTCATGGCGCTCTATGGCGTCGCCGGATTGACAGAACACCCGGCCCTGGAGCGGCTGCGAGCCGGCTCATGACTGCGCAGGGTCTGCAGCTGACGACGCGCGTACTGGCGCTGCCTGCTGGTGAGGTCGGCCGACACCGCATACAGCCGAAGGAGACCCGGCCACCCCGAGGGGGAGCCAGCCAGGAGCCGGTGGACCGCGCGTCGCTGAGCTGCCGTGAAGCCGAGCTGCTCGAGCATCCGCTTGGTGCACGCCCGCGAGTTTCCGCCTGCCCGCTTCGTTGTGATCGTGGTGAGGGGGTCTGCGGCGCCTCGCCGTCGGGCTTCCTCTATCCGCGAGATGAAGAGATCGAACACGGGGCTGAGCTTGACGTCGTCGAGCTCTTCCTGCGTGACGTGGAGCTGCTCGGCCGTCCAGTCGCTGAAGGTGGAGCGCAGCATGATCAAGCCACCTCGCTTCGGTCGAGGTCGGCAAAGACGACCGGCTCGCCGGGACGCACGTGGGTCATCCCGTGAAGGGCGTCGGACTGCGCAGCTCGCGCCGAGCCAAAGGCGCCCTTGGTCGCGACACCGCGGAGCATGATGAAGAGCTGCTGCGGCGCCATCGCTCTGGCTTGGGACTCGTGCGTCCTCAGCCAGTCCATGGCTGCGATCAGCTCGTCGGTGGCGTGGTCTGCCGTCACGGGCACCGGCGCGCTCGACCCCATCGGCACGACCAGGCACAGCCCCTTGGTGCACACCGTCTCCCTGACCGTGATCCAGAGCTCGTCCCGCTCGGGGGAAGGTTGGCTGAGGGTCTCGCACCGCACCAGGGCGTCCACGAGTGCTGTTGCTTTCAGATCCTGACCGGTCATCGCCTGCTCCTCGGTGAGATCGGCGAAGCCATGGCGGCTCCGCGCCCAATACCATTTGTCCCGCTTTGCGGCAGACCTCGCCGCTTGGAAGTGCCTCGGCTGTGGACAACCGGGGGGCCTGAAGGAGTTGTCCACAGGGGCGCGGTCCGGGTCTTGTGCTCGCGCCGAAAGGCCGGACGATTCGGGGATGCGCCCGCAGCCGCGCATGTCTGCGCCCGGGACGTCGCCGTGACGCCGAGTTCAGGCGTCGTGGGGAATCTCTGCCGGTCTGGCTTGGGGTGCGTGTTCATGCCCTTCACTCGACCAGCCGGCGCAGGGACGCCAACACCATGCGGTGGGGACGTCTGCGGACGTCCTCGGCACGACGGAGACGTCCCGAATCGTCCAAGGAGGAGTCATGTCCAATGAGCGCCTACGGGCCGCAATCGCGGGAGCCGGCCTCACGACGCAGACATTCAGCGAGATGGTCGCCGTCGACCCCAAGACGGTCGAGCGATGGATCTCGGCAGACCGCCTGCCACACCGCTCCCACCGGATCCGCGCCTCCGAGATCCTCCGCAAGAGCGATGGCTTCCTCTGGCCCGCAACCCATTCCGACCGGGCGAGCACTTCCTCGACGCAGGCGGAGCTCGTTCACGTCTATCCCAGCCGAAGTGCCATCGAGCCCCCGACCTGGCTCCAGCTGGTCGCGCAGGCCAAGGAGCGCATCGACGTCCTCGCCTACGCTGCCAGCTTCCTGCACGACAGCATCCCGGAGTTCATGACCAGGCTGGCCGAGAGGTCACGCCAAGGGGTGCAGGTGAGGCTCCTCTTCGGCGACCCCAACGGTCAGGCCGTCGACGTGCGAGGTCAGGAGGAAGGCATCGGTGAGCTCATGGCCGCGCGATGCAAGCTCACCTGGGTCTACGTGACGCCCCTGCTGGCCGCCCACCCGATCGAGGCGCGACGACACAACACGACCCTCTATGCCTCACTCTTCAGGTTCGACGACACGCTCCTGGCCAATGGACATACTTACGGAAGCAGCGCCTCGCAGTCTCCCGTCCTCCACCTCTGTCGCATCCCAGGAGGGCGGTTGTTCACGCACTACCTCGATTCGTTCGAGCGAGTGTGGGCATCGTCAGCACCGTCATGAATCCGCCCCCGTAGATAGGCTCGTTGAGCATGGGACGCATTGACTACATCGACGACCCAGCGGCACCCGCCATCAACAGCGTCGTGCCTTCGGTCGTGGCGATCGTCCAGCGCGAGGACGGCCGCGTCCTCATGATCCACAAGACCGACAACGACAAATGGGCGTTGCCAGGCGGCGGCCACGAGCCTGGTGAGTCCATCTCCGAGACGGTCGAGCGAGAGGTCAAGGAAGAGACCGGCTACGACGTCACGGTCGAAGCCATAACCGGCGTCTACACCAACCCGCGGCACGTGATGGCATATGACGACGGCGAGGTCAGGCAGCAGTTCTCGATCGCGTTCAAGGCCCGGCTTGTCGGAGGCGATCGACGGACCAGCAGCGAGAGCAGCGAGGTCGAGTGGTTGACGAGCGCCGAGATCGACTCGCTTCCGATCCACCCCTCGATGCGCCTACGCCTCGAACACGCCCTCAGTGACAGAGAGCGGCCATTCATCGGTTAGGCGCAGTCGGCGGCGAGCTTGCTCCGCCCCGCCCAGCAGGACGGGGCGCGACACAGCAACAGCCCGGTGCACGGGGTCGTTGGTGGGATAACGCTCGAGCACTTCGGATAATCGTGCCGAGGGGGAGGTCGGCGATCCGCTAGGGCCGATCACGAGATCGAGAAGGTTGAGCTCCTCCAGGTCTGTCGGATTCGGGACGGGCAACGCCGCCAGCGCTCCACTTAGGCCGCGCTCTGCGGCCTCGTATGCCGCACCGGTGTGATGCGCAACCAGCGCGACGACGTTGGCTTGCACCGAGAGCCCCTGCAGATAGACGGCCCCGTCGAGCGGATGGAAGTTCGTGTCCGCGAGCTCAGGCGCGTAGCCGATGTCATGGAGCCAGGCAGCAGCGGCCACATCGTTCGAGACACGGCCCTGGGCCGCGAGGGCGTCCGCCAGGCGTCCCACCGCCTGCACGTGGGCCCAGCGGGATCCCATGTTGGCAAGGTGGCGGGCCGCCAGGTCGCTTGCTTCGTGGCTCTGCATCACCACCATCCTGCCCGACCCCTGACGTCTTCGATCCACCACGGCGAGGAGGCTCCAGAGGAGCGCTGCCTCGCGGGTCACCTCACGACCTTGGTCAGTCGTCAGCTTCAGCATCGATGTGACCACTGCTTGAAGGCGAGGTGGGGTGCCTGCTCGTCGTGTCGTCAGTGCGACGCAGCCCCCGGCGTAGCGTCGCCTCTTCGACGCCCAGCAGCAGAGCTGCTCGAGCCGCCCCCGAAGTGCGCACCAGGCTCCGCTGGGCCTCGAGCAGCTTGACGTCTGCTGCAGCGAGCCGACTCCGGACCGCGTCGCAGTTTCTTGCTGCAGCCTGGACCTTTCGCAGCGCGTTCGCCTCGGCGCGCTGAGCTTCGAGCAAGCGCTGCCTGGCTCCCTGATCTACCGGGTGTCGCATCAGTAGTCCTTCCTCCCGCGGTCCCTGTCCTCACATCACGCGATGAGGGGGTCACTGTCGGGGAGGGCGGGTCGGCGTGAGCAGGTGCGCTGGCAGCCATTGCTGGACGACAGCGGCGTCGGCTTCGATGACATAGGTGACCAGGGCCCACCACCCGCCATCACGGCGTGACCACTCGAGGACCAGTCCCGGGTGCGGTCCCCGCGACGACGCCGGACCAGTCACCCAGCAGTGCTGTCGGGCTGGCGGAGGCACCGGAATGGGGTGCTCATGCCCTCGTCCCGATCCACCAGCCATCTGCCTAGTGTCTCGCAACGTACGAACAAGTGTTCGATGCAAATGATTCGGAACCAGACAGACAAGAGCCGGCGCCCGCACAGGGGGAGCGGACGCCGGCCCCGGAAGCATATACGCACGACGACGCCGAACCGTCCACCTCTGGGCACCCGTTCGCGCAACCCTCCGCGCCGTCCAAGCTGCCATCACTGGTCTCACTCGTGCGGGCCCTCGACCTGTCCGTCGATCTCCGCCGACCACGTCCGCAGGCCGACCACCGACACCGCTCTCAGACGCCCATCCTTCGCTCCACACGTCTGGCACCAAGGTGGGCGCGGGGTCCCCGGGTGCCCCCTGCGCCGGGTTGGTTGTGGGTGACGATGTCGATCCGAAGGGTGACACTGGGCTCGGGCTACCGGTACCTGATGGCGTCGGTCGCCCGCGGCGACGCCGGCGCCTCCGCCGCGTCGCCGCTCACGGCGTACTACACCGAGCCCGGCACCCCACCCGGCCGTTTCTTTGGTGCCGGCCTGGCGGGCCTGAACGGTGGTCGGGGCGTCGAGGTGGGCTCGACGGTGAGCGAGGAGCACCTCTGGCGCATGCTCGGCATGCTGCAAGACCCGGTCACCGGCGACCCGCTGGGCCGGACCCCCGGAACCGAGCGCACGGCATACGTCGACGGGTTGAAGCGGCTGCGGAAGGCGCCGCAGACGGTCGCCGGGTTCGACCTGACGTTCAGTGCTCCGAAGTCGGTGTCGGTGGCGTGGGGTCTCGCGGACGAGCCGACCCGGCGGCGCATCCACGCGGCCCATGTGGCGGCGCTGGGGTTCGTTCTCGAGTACGCCGAACGGACGGTGTTCGCGACGCGCACCGGCCGTGGGGGAGTCGTCTCGGAGGACGTGCGCGGCGTGGTCGGGGCCGCGTTCGATCACTGGGATTCCCGCTCCGGGGACCCTCAGCTGCACACCCACGTCGTTGTGCTTAACCGGGTGCAGGCCGTTTCGGACGGGCGCTGGCGCACGCTCGACAGCAAGGCCCTCTTCCGCGCGGCGGTGGGGATGTCGGAGCTGTACAACGGCGTCCTCGCCGACCTCGTGACCGCCGATCTCGGCTACGGCTGGACACCGGAACAGCGCCGTCACTCCCCGGTGGAGAAGTGGGAGGTCGCCGGGGTGGGGGAGGCGCTGCGGGCGGAGTTCTCGCAGCGCAGCACGGAGATTGACGCCGCCAAGGACGTCATGGTCCAGGAGTTCGTGGCTGGGCACGGGCGGCAGCCGACACCGCGGGAGGTGCTGCAGCTGCGGCAGCGGGCGACGCTGGAGACGCGCCCGGCCAAAGAGCTGCACTCACTCGGCGACCTCGTCACGGGGTGGCGGTCGCGGGCCGCGACCTTCGTGGGAGACGAGCCGCAGGCGTGGGTCGCCGGCCTCGCCGGGCGCAACGACCTGCCGCTGCTCCATGCCGGCGACTTCGCCGAGGCGATGCTCGAGGACGCGGCCCGGGCCGCCCTCGATGTCGTCTCCGGGAAGCGGGCCACGTTCACGCGGGCGAACATCTTCGCCGAGGTGCTGCGCCAGATCCACGGCGTCCGGTTCGCCTCACCGGACGACCGGGTCGCGGTCACGGAGCGCGTCACTGCGCTCGGGCTCCAGCGTGCGGTCATGCTTACGCCGCCCGAGGTGGGTTACGTTCCGGCCGAGCTGCGGCGCCCGGATGGCACCTCCCGCTTCCGCCCCCGCGACTCCGAGGTCTACACGACCCAGGCGCTGCTCGATGCCGAGGAACGGCTGCTGGCGGCCGGCCGCGCAGTCGACGCTCCAACGGTCGAGGAGGCGAAGGCTGCCGCCGTCTGTGCTGCGAACCTGCCAGGTCGTGACCATCCCTTGTCGGCTGAGCAGGCCGCTGCCGTTCGCCGAATCGCGACGTCCGGTCGTGCGCTCGATGTGCTCGTCGGCCCGGCCGGTGCCGGCAAGTCCACCGCCATGGCCGGCGTCCGCGCCGTCTGGGAGTCACGCTTCGGGTCAGGCTCGGTGGTGGGTCTGGCCCCGTCCGCGGCGGCTGCGGAGGTGCTGTCGGACGCGGTCGGCGTGTCGACCGAGAACACGGCCAAGTGGCTCACCGAGGCGGCACGGCAACCAGCCCGAGTGGCCGAGCTGGAAGGGTTGAAGGCTGCGCTCGACCGTGCCAGCCCGTCCCTGCGGACGCGCGCCTTGATGCGCCGCGCCCGTGAGCTCTCTACCGAGATCGACCGGTGGGGCCTGCGGCGAGGGCAGCTCGTGATCGTCGACGAGGCGTCCATGGCCGGCACCTTCGAGCTCGACTCGCTGACGGCATACGCCCGCGCTGCCGGCGCGAAAGTGCTCCTCGTCGGGGACTGGGCCCAACTATCGCCCGTCGCCGCCGGCGGGGCGTTCAAGCTCCTCGCGACCGACCGCCAGGACGCGCCATCACTGCTGGATGTGCGCCGGTTCCGGCACGAATGGGAACGCGACGCCTCGCTCAAGCTACGGACCGGAGCGACGGGCGTCGCCGCGGAGTACGCGCGTCACGGCCGGGTGCGCGGCGGTGATCGCGAAGCGGTGCTCGACGAGCTTTTCGCCAACTGGAGCGACGACGTCGCGGCCGGCCGGCGGTCGCTGATGGTGGCCGCCGACACCGCCACCGTGGCCGACCTGAACCAGCGCGCCCGGGCCCAGCGAGTCGCCGCAGGGAAGGTCGCGGAGCGCGGCATCACAGCGGCTGACGGGTCGGTGATCGGCGTGGGGGACCTCATCGTGACCCGTCAGAACCAACGCGACCTAGGTTCTACGGGGTGGGTCAAGAACGGTGACCAGTGGATCGTCGTTACCGTCGACAGCCACGGGGGTGTCACGGTCCGGCGCGAGTCCGGTGGGGGAACGACCCGCCTGCCTGAGGCGTACGTCCGCGACCACGTCGAGCTCGGATACGCCACCACGGCCCATCGCGCTCAAGGCAGGACCGTGGACACGACGCACGCTTTCGTCACCACGACGACGATGCGCGAACCGCTCTACGTCATGGCCACCCGCGGCCGCGAAAGCAACGTCCTGTACGTCGACACGATGTACGACCCCGACGCGCCCACGGCGCACGAGCCACCCACCGCCATAGACCCGACCCTCGTCCTAGAGCAGGTGCTGACCCGTTCGAGTGCAGATCTCAGCTCAACGGAGATGCGCGAGCGGGAGCGGGACAACAGCGTCAACCCGGCACGGCTGGGGGCCGAGGGGGCTGCAGTTCTCGCCGCCCACCAGCTCAGACGGGCCAGCGTCAGCGCGTCAGCACGCGACTCAGGCATGCGCGAGCTGTAGGGCGAGTGACCGATTCTGCTTCAGCATCAGCCCGCCAAGTCCCCCCACTTTCGGTTTGTGCGCAACCTTACGAGGTCGCTGCCGTCGCGGAGTGACCTCAACGATGGCAGCGGCCGAATCCTCTGCCCAAAGGCCTCGCCGTCGTACAGCCGTCGTGCCTTCGCCGGACACAGGCCTTCCCCGCATAGCGCCGAGCTGATCGTCTACGGCACAGCGGGCGGGCCGCGCCGGCATGGCTCGTGCTGACGCATTTGCACGGTCGCGAGCACGTCCGCGTCTACGACGGCTCGTGGGCCGAGGGGCCGACGCCCTTGATGCCCGGTCGCGGTCGGTAGGGCTCAAGATCCGGCGGGTCCGGCCGGCCCGGTAGGAGAGGATGTTCCACCGGCGCTCCCAGCCACCCGGGTGCGTCGCACCCGGGTGCCCGGCGGCAAACCAATCATGCTGCCGACGTCACTTCAGGACGACGACCTTGTGCATCCCCATGATCGCGTGCGGCATCCCGGTCACGGAGTCGGCCACGAAGCACTGCAGCACGTAGGTGCCCGGCGGCATGTCGTAGCTCAGCGTCGCGCTGGAACCCGCCGACAGGACGTCCAGACCGAAGGTCGGACCGTTGAGCGCGAACGGCGGCGGGGCCATCACCCCGGAGTCGTAGTACGCCTGGATCTGCTTGTCGGTCGTCCCCTTCTTCACCGGCGAGAACTGCGCCACGTGGATCGAGTCACCGACGTTACGGAACGTCACGCTGCCCTCGGCGGGCAGGCGGCCCGGGCCGACGAACCGGTCCGCGGCGGTGAGCCAGATTGTCGGGTGCCAACCCGATCCGTCCTCCCGGGCTGAACTATCCGACCACGACCAGCCGTCGTCGTCGCTGTCGCGGACGACGAGCTTCGTCAGGGCCGGGTTGGGCGCTCCGGAGGGCCCCATGGGCCCGAAGAAGCTACCGAGGTCCATCAGGTAGTACGTGCCGGGATGCAGGTTCACCCGCACCGATGCCGGGTAGCCCTTCTGGACATCAGCCAGTCCGGTTGCTCGGACGTCGCGGTTGAGCTCCCTGGTCCCCTTCGCCGCGGTCTTCGGGTTCGGCGAGAACTCGTCCGCGAGGTCCGCCTTGAACGTGTTGACGGTGGCCTTCCCGAGGAGGCGGAACAGGCTGATCTGGCTCCCGCCGGGGCTGGCGTTCGTGGTGGACTCGTGGAAGAGCACGGGACCTTCCTCAACGCGCCAACGGCTCAGCTTCACATGGGAACCGTCTCCGGTGACCCAGACGCTGGTGACATGCCCGTGGTCACGGTCGTGGCCGCTGTCGTGGGCAGAGGCGCTACCGGCAGCGGCGACCGGGACGGCAGCGGCCAAGGTGAGCGCGGCGAGAGTTGAAACGAGTCGTCTCACGATTTCCCCCTAATGACGAAGACGGCCGCGGCCAACCCGAGGCCGCCTCCCAGCGTCATCTCGTCACCGCGCCAGCGGATCCACCGTTTGGCGTATGCCCGCCTCCACCGGTCCGCGCGCAGCCCCCTCCCGGCAGATCCGTCAGGCGCCGCCCATCGGTGCGGGGTCGCGACGGGGCGGCCTAACGCCATGCGGTGGCACGATGCGCGTTGCTCTGTTGGCTAACGGCACCGAGTCTCTTGTCAGCGGCATGTGAGTGCATGCGTTCCGGGGTCACAGCTTCGGCGGAATGACCGAGAAGACCAGTGCATCTGAGGACCGGTCCTCAACCGTGATGAAGTTCCGGAGGCGCCCCTCCTGCTGGAACCCCGCGCCGCGGAGCACGCGCTGTGAGCCCACGTTGTCCGGCTCCACCCATGCCTCCAGGCGCCGCAGGTTCAACGCGTTCAGCGCCCAGGGGAGGACGAGGCGGACGGCGGCCGTCGCCAGGCCCAAGCCACGTGCAGGCGGGATGATCCAGTACCCCAACCCGCCGACGTGCGGCTGCGGCCGGAGGGCCACCCACATAAGGCCGACGGCACGGCCGCTACCGACCTCGACAACCGCTTGAGACACCCCCTCGCCGTTCTCCGCGCGACTCCATTGCCGATGGATGAATGCAAGCCCCTCAGTGGTGGTGAATGTGGCGGGAACGGTCGTGCCTCGCGGGATGCGGGGATCGGTACCAGCGAGCCGGATGCACTCCACATCTCCTTCACGCCACCTCCTGAGGCAGATGCGCCCATCACTCAGCGGGGGATCCGGGTATCTCAGAGGGGCATCTGGCACGGCTCGATCCTGTCATCCCATTCAGGATGATCACCGAGCATCGGCATGTGGCGACTTCACTCTGCGCGGCATGAGCGTGCGCCGCTTCAGGACGGGGCCGGGTGGCTCAGCAGTGCGGGGCGTGGGCCTACTGCGGTGCTACCAGTCGCGGTGCGTGTTCACGGCGTGCAGGACGACTAGCGCGGCCTCCTCGGCGTCGACGGCGGTGTCGGCCGCGGCGTCGGTGACGAGGCGGTGCAGCGCCTCGAGGAGCTCGTCGCGTTCCTCGGTCATGAGCAGATGCGCGGGCCCGGCCACCTCATTGAACGCCTCGGCGAACTGCGCGCCGAGGGCGGTCAGCTGTTCGCGGCGCTCGGCTTCACCGATGTCGGCCTGAAGGGCCTCTCGAATGGGGCGCGTGCTGCCTTTCCAAGCGCTCAGGGCCCTCTTGTAAGTGCGGCTCGAGATGCCTTCTCGACCGTCCCAGGCACGCAGGGGGTTGTCGACGTTCTCCCGCACCCACTCCGGGGTCCGCGCCTTGCTGATCGACAGATAGACGCCCTTGCCTGCCTCCGGGGTCCACGCGCGTCGCACGGCACCGGCGTAGTCGACGGGGACGCAGTCCAGGGAGATGTACTCCATCTCGTTCAGCCGGGCAGGGTCGAGCACGTCGTGGCCGGTCATGCCGAACATCTCGTGGACGTCGATGCGTCGCATCCGCTGCAGCTGGTTCAGCTCCGAGGCGTTGAGCAGGCTTCCCATCTCGCCCCAGATGGTGAGCCGCGTCAAGTTCGGGAAGGACGAGGCGATGAGAGCGCAGTCGACCGACTGGATGGCGTAGATCGCCAAAGCGCGGATCTCAGGGGCGGTCGTCACCGGTGGGAGCTCTTGCCCGTCCTCGTACTGCCGGAAGCCTGGCTCGTCCTCAAGGTCCTCTCGCTCGCCCGCATCCCAGCGTCGCTGCCAGTGCAACTGAGTACCAACGTCCCAACCCATCGACCACGTGGCCGACTCCTCTGTCCTCACCAGCGGTGCAGGGCCGAGGTTCTTGTAGCTGCGAGGCAGCACCCACTCGCGGTGCGACTGCTCCAATGCGTTGCGGTACCCGTGGTGATTCAGGCGTAACGCGGAAAGGTGTCCCACGTCCGCGACGTTCTCAGGCTCCGGCCCGGACCAGCCCAGATCCAGCACGTCGGCCTCCTGGGACCGGTCGTTCACCGAGATGATCTGGGCCGCGGACCATTCGCCGAGCTCCGGGCAGAACGTCGCCACAACGTCACCGGGAGCGATGGGGCGGGGCGGGACCCGCGGTGTGCGTGAAGCCACGCCACATGCTACGAGCCCAACTACTTCGGTCACTCCCAACACGCGACCGAGCGGGCTCGATGTTGCCTCAGCAGACCGAGGCTCTACCAACGAGCGCTCATCGGCACGACCGCTCGGCGGCATCTCCGGACGTCGCTCGGGGCGCGGTTGGCCTAGGCCTGCGGGGCGCTGAGGGTGAGCCAGTGCTCGTCCACTTCGAAGCCCAAGGCGGCGTTCGCCGCGAGGATGCCGCGGTTCTCGTCTGAACCGCCGGTGCGAACCACCGTCACGCCGTCGCAGCTCAACGCCAGCAGCGAGGCCGCCTTGACCGCCGTCGCCAACCCGCTGCAGCGTCGGTGCTGCGCGACGACGGTGAAGTCCACCTCGGCGCGATTGCCATCGACGTCGACGAAGGTCATTGCTACCAGGTTCGCGTCGCTGTCGAAGACGCCGAAGCCGCGGCGACTCGCCGACGGGGCGGCCGAAGCTACGGTCATCGGCGAGTGAGCAGTCGCGACGCCGCCGGGATAGTCGCTGACCGTGTCAGCGTCCAAACTCAACGCCGCGGGCACATCGGCCGCCTCAAGTTCGCGGCAGGTGGTCTGCGGTGGCAGGGAGGCGAGGATCTCGGTCCACCGCGCCAGCTGCTGCGATGTCACCTCCACGCGGGCCGCCCAGGACCGCGCTATGACCGTCCAGCCTTCCTCGATCAGTGACGGGTATCGCTGGTCATCGTGGCGGAGGACCACAGAATCGGCTGGCACAGCGGGCAGCCTGACACATTCTCTGCGCTTCGCGGCATAGGCGTGCGTTCCATCGGTGCGAGTTAATTGCGGCGATACTGGCCCCGTGACGCCGACAGATGCCGAGCTCGAGCTGGCCCGACAGCGGTGGCTGCGCGACTTTGAGCTGCTGCTGGTGTACCGGGTCGACTCGCCCCACGAGGCGGCGGGTGTGGCTGATGCCTGGTCTGAGCAGGTCGCGGCGGTGGTGAACCCAAACGGCGCTTACAAGGTCATCCGCTCCCTGCTGGTCCCGGTGCGTCCCGGTGCGTCCCGGTGCCTTCGACGTGCGCACCCGTCAGCTGGGATCCCGGCGTGGATTTGCCGAGGCGTCCGTCAACCTGTCGGAGGTCGCCGGCGGCGTGTGCCGGCTGGCGCGCACGGGGGCCGTGGCGGACACCGTTACGGACTTCTTCATCGGGCCCGAGCCGTCGGATCCAGGTGAGGAGGACGGGCGCCTCTATGTGGCACTGACCTCACCGTTCTGGGCGTTCGATGCCGGTACCCGCACACAGGTCCTCGACGCGGCTGACGCGTTCGTCGCCGAGCGGCGCTTCGTCTTTGGTCAGGTCGGCGCCTCGTCCGGGGCACGAACCGGCGCTGCTGCGACGGCTGCCTGCGGCGCTTGGTCGGGTGCAGGCATGGCAGCGTGACGTGCAGATCGGTTACGACTGGGTGACCTACGTCCGCGCTGACCTGGCCGCGGCCGTGAAGCCGGCAAGGTTGCAGCAGGCAGCACAGCAGCTTCACTCGGTCCGGACCCTGTCGGATGGTGCTCTGAGGCTGCAGGCCACCGAGCGCGCCGAGGACTACGACACGCGGGCGGCGTGCGCGGTCTTTGATGCGCTGGTCGACGTGCGCCCGACGGGGTTCCCGATCCGCGTCCCATTCCGGGGTTCACGCCCCGCTGGGATTGGGCTGCTGTGCCACCGGGATCCAAAGGACTTCCGGTGAGGCGCAGCGGGAGCGACGAGGCCTCCCGGCATCTAGGGCCGCCGAGCCAGGCCGTGCCTGCGCGAGCAGCGCAAAGCCACTAGTTCGGCCGGCCCTGGCAGATCCGTTGGTGCTCTCGGCAACGTCCGCTTCTCGGCATAGAAAGGCGTTCTGCGCGG
>NZ_BJYX01000031.1 GCF_007991735.1 Terrabacter aerolatus
AGGGCCGGGTCAGCAGGGCCGGGTCAGCAGGGCCGGGTCAGCAGGGCCGGGTCAGCAGGGCCGGGTCAGCAGGGCGGGGTCAGCAGGGCGGGGCGCGGACCGTTCAGCCGTCGGCGTCGGTCAGCTGACCGACGGGGACGACCTCGATGAGGAAGCCACGCAGCGCGACGAAGTCGGCGAGGGACTTCTCGTGCTCGTCACAGGCGAGCCAGACCTTGCGGCGGTCGGCCGTGTGGAGCTTGGGGTTGTTCCAGACGACGGCGTGGGCAGCAGTCGCCCGGCATCCCTTGGCGCTGCACACGTGGTCGACCTCCGGGCCGCCCAGGGGAGATGCTGGTCGAGGGTCGCTCACCGCTCGAGGCGCTGCGTGTCGTCGCGGGGGACGACCGACTGGATGCTGCCCGGCTGACGGGGGCTCACGGCATTCGCGAGCACGACCGCGACGTAGGGGATGAAGACCGCGGCGAGGACGGCCGTCCACCGCACCCAACCGGACGTGACGAAGACGAGGCCGAAGCACGCGACGCGGATGCCCATCATCGTGAGGTAGCGGCGGACGCGCTGGTCCTGGTCGTCCGTGGACGACGTCGAGGCCGAGGTGACGGTGTGCACCACGGGTTCGTTCTTGGCTCTTGGCACCCATCCACCATAAGCCTGTCCGAGCCGCGCGCCGCCGTGCTGTCTACCCTTCGGTAGTCCGTTAGGTTTCGGGGCAGGGCAGCGACCCTGAAGCGACCCGGCAGCGGCCGGACGGATGGAGGAACGCACTGTGTCAACGACCGAGGCGCGCAACGTGCTCGTGACCGGAGGCAACCGCGGCATCGGCCTGGCGATCGCGCGCGCGTTCGCCGACGCCGGCGACAACGTCGTCATCACCCACCGCTCGGGCGAGCCGCCGGAGGGCCTGCAGGGCGTCACCTGCGAGGTCACCGACTCCGCGTCCGTGGACGCCGCGTTCACCGCCGCCGAGGAGATCTTCGCCGGACCCGTCGAGGTGCTCGTCGCCAACGCCGGCATCACCCGCGACACCCTGCTCATGCGCATGAGCGACGACGACTTCGACGCCGTCATCGACACCAACCTCGCCGGTGCCTTCCGCTGCGCACGCCGCGCCGCCACCGGCATGATCCGCAAGCGCCGCGGCCGCATCGTCCTCATCAGCAGTGTCGTCGGGCTCTACGGCTCGCCGGGCCAGGCCAACTACGCCGCGTCGAAGTCGGGCCTCGTCGGGCTGGCCCGCTCGATCTCCCGCGAGCTCGGCGGACGCGGCATCACGGCCAACGTCGTGGCGCCCGGCTTCATCGACACCGAGATGACCGCCGTCCTGCCGGACGAGCAGAAGAAGGCCTACCTCGCCAACATCCCCGCAGGGCGTTTCGCGACGCCCGAGGAGGTCGCCTCGGTCGTGCGTTTCGTCGCGAGCGACGACGCCGCCTACATCACGGGTGCGGTGATCCCCGTCGACGGCGGCCTCGGCATGGGGCACTGACCCCGCCTGACGGCATACGCACGTATGCCGTCAACGTCCTTGTGCAGCAAGCCTCCCCACCCACTCGAGAAAGTCGCAGGCATGGGAATCCTTGAAGGCAAGAAGCTCCTCATCACCGGTGTCCTCATGGACAGCTCGATCGCGTTCCACGTCGCCAAGATCGCCCAGCAGGAGGGGGCGACGGTCGTCCTGACCTCCTTCGGGCGCACGATGAAGATCACCCAGACCATCGCCAAGCGGCTCCCCGAGACGCCGGTGGTCATCGAGCTGGACGTGTCCGACCAGGAGCACCTCGACACCCTCGCCGAACGGCTCCGCGAGCACGTCGACGGGCTCGACGGCGTGCTGCACTCGATCGGCTTCGCGCCCCAGGGTGCGTTCAACTTCCTCGAGGGCTCGTGGGAGGACGTCTCGACCGCGCTGCACATCTCTGCCTACAGCCTCAAGTCGCTCGTCGTGGCGACCCTGCCCCTGATGCCCGAAGGTGGCAGCGTCGTCGGCCTGACCTTCGACGCGAAGTTCGCCTGGCCGGTCTACGACTGGATGGGCGTCGCCAAGGCGGCCTTCGAGTCGACCAACCGCTACCTCGCCCGCGACCTCGGGCCCCGCGACGTGCGCTGCAACCTCGTCGCGGCCGGCCCGATCCGCACGACCGCGGCGAAGTCGATCCCTGGCTTCGAGCAGTTCGAGAAGGTCTGGGACGACCGCGCGCCGCTCGGCTGGGACGTCAACGACCCGGTGCCTGCGGCCAAGGCCTGCGCGGCGCTGCTGTCCGACTGGTTCCCCGCCACGACGGGTGAGATCGTCCACGTCGACGGCGGCGTGCACGCCATGGGGCAGTGACGTCGCAGGCCCCGGGCCGCTCTCGCTAGAGTCCTGCCCATGCCTCACGCCGGGACCGAGTCCAGCCCCCTGACGCCGACCGACCGCGAGGCCGATCCGGCACCGGTGGACGAGGTGCGCGTCGACGAGGTCAGGGTGCTCGACGGGCCCAACCTGTACTTCGCCCGGCCGACGATCAAGGTGAGCCTGCACGTCCCCGGCTACCTCGAGCTCAAGCGCACCGACGCGGAGGCCCTGGCCCGTCGCCTCGGCATGCGCTCGGCCCGCCCAGGCAAGCGCGGGACCGCCCTGCGCCAGCGCTTCGTCATGCGGGTCATCCGCACCGTCACGCGCCGGGTGGGCACCGAGATCGGTGCGGGGCGCCTGGGTGTCCGCGTGCGGGCCGGCCAGACGGTCGAGGACGTCGTGCTCGCCTTCCCGTGGGTCCACCGCACGCGCGGCCGGGTGGCCGGTGAGCAGCTCGGGGCCGTCATGGCCGGGCTGCTCGACCCGACGCGACGTGCCGAGGACGTCATCGAGGAGGCCGCAGCCGTCATCGTCGCGGCACCCGACGGCCCCGGCCCCAGCGTCATCACCCCGACGGTGCCCGTCGCGTCCGTCACCGGCACCAACGGCAAGACGACGACGACCCGCCTCATGGCGCACATGTGCATGAGTGCCGGTCTCACCACCGCCTGGAGCTCGACCGATGGTGTGGTCGTCATGGGTGAGACCAAGGAGGAGGGCGACTTCTCCGGACCGGCCGGGGCACGTGGTGTCCTCGAGACCCCGGGACTCGACATCGGCATCCTCGAGACCGCCCGCGGCGGCATGCTGCTCAAGGGCATGGGTGTCACCGCCAACGACGTCAGCGTCGTCACCAACGTCAGCGCCGACCACCTCGGGCTCCAGGGGATCGACACCCTCGACCAGCTCGCCGAGGTCAAGGCCATCGTCACGACGGTCACCAAGCCCCAGGGTTGGGTGGTCCTCAACGGCGACGACCCGCGCGTCTGGGCCATGCGTTTCGGCATCAAGGCCAAGACGTGGGCCTTCAGCCTCGACCCCGCGTCACCGGCACTGTGGGAGTCGATCAACTCCGGCGGTCGGGGCATCACGGTGCTCGACGGGGAGATCGTCGTCCTGTCGCCCAACGGCGACCCCGACCGGCTCGTCAAGATCGTCGACGTGCCGATGACCCTGAGCGGCCTGTCGCACAACAACATCGCCAACGCCCTGGCCGGCGCGGCTGCCGCCCTCGGCCTCGGTGTCCCGCGCTCGGCCGTCGTCGAGGGCCTGCGCACCTTCGCCCCGGACCCGGAGCACAACTGGGGACGGCTCAACACGTACTCGCTGCCCCTGCCGAGCGGTGGCAAGGCCACGGTCATCATGGACATGGCGCACAACGAGGCCGGCCTCGAGGCGCTGCTCGAGGTCTCGCGGGGCCTGGCCGCCCCGGGCGGTGCCGTGCGGCTCGGTCTCGGCTGCGCCGGTGACCGTGCCGACGAGGCCATCGTCGCCATGGGTGAGATCGCCGGCCGCGGCGCCGAAGAGGTCGCCCTCAAGGTGGCCCGACACTACCTGCGCGGACGTGAGGCCGAGGACCTGCTCGGCCTCTTCCGCGAGGGGCTCGCCAAGGTCGGCGTGCTCGACGTCCCCGGCTACGACACCGAGCTCGAGGCCCTCGTCGCCCTCGTGCCGCACGCGCTGGACGGCGACGTCATCGCCCTCATGTGCCACGCGGAGCGCACCGAGGTGGACCGATGGGTCCGCGAGCACGGCGGCAAGGTCGACGACGCTCGCTCGATCCGCCGCAAGGTCGTGGCCGCGCGCGGTGAGCACGAGCTCGAGGCGGAGATCGCCGCGCTCTGGGAGACCCACGACGAGCCGACCCGCCTCGCCGCGGCGCAGCAGCTCGTCGACGACCACCCCGGCGACGCCCGGCTCGTCTTCGAGCTGGCCGGCGTCAAGGACGCGATGGGCGACGAGCAGGGCGCCATCGGCCTCTACGAGGAGGCACTGGCCGACGGTCTGCGCGAGCCGCACCGGCACCGCGCCCAGCTCCAGCTCGCCTCCAGCCTGCGGGTCGTGGGGCGTGCCCCCGAGGCCCAGGGCCTCGTTGCCGACGTGCTCGAGGCGCGGCCCCACAACACGGCGGCGCTCATGCTGCGCGCCCTTGTGCAGGCTGACCTCGGCCAGGAGCGCCAGGCCGTCGCCGACCTCATCCGGGCCACGCTGGAGGCCACGACCGACGTCGACACCCAGGCCTACCGCCGCGCCCTGCGCGCCTACGCCGACGAGCTGGCCCCCGCCGCCGACTGACGCCCGGTCCCGCCCAGACGTCCCCGGCTGCGGGGACACCCGCCGTCACAACCCCGCCGGGGCGGAGCTGTGGTGGTCTGTGGCCGCTCGCCGCCGTCACAACCCCGCCGGGGCGGAGCTGTGGTGGTCTGGGGCCGCTCGCCGCCGTCTCGACCCCGCCGGGGCGGAGCTGTGGTGGTCTGTGGCCGTTCGCCGCCGTCTCGACCCCGCCGGGGCGGAGTTGTGGACGGGCCAGCGCGCTCGCGGGTGCACCAGCCCCGCCCCGGCGGACCTGGTGCGGTCGGCCGGGGCGGGGTCGTGGGCTGGCTTGAGGCCCGGGGGTCAGACGGCGGTGTCGTCGGCCGGCTCGGGGTGGGCGTCCGACGGCACGGAGCCCAGGGCCTCGCCCTCGGCCTCCTCGCCCTCGGCCTCCGCCGTCTCGGTCAAGGTGCTCGGGTCCAGGTCGGGGTCGCTCGTGGCTGCCGCCGGCGTGCCGATGCGGGCGCCGGCCTGTGCGTGCTTGGTGCGCTCCTCGAGCTCGGCCACGACGAGGGCGTGCTGGTCGACGCACATGACGACGAGGTCGCCGGGGTTGGTCCGGGCCAGCACGTGCCGCGCGGCCTCGAGCTCGTCGAGGACCACCTCGACCTGACGACAGCGGGCGCCGTCCTTCATCGCCGCGTGGGCACCCTCTGCGACGAGAGCGGCCGTCTCTCCCGGCTTGCGGCCCCGGAGGCGCTCGTCCTCGCGGACCACGATGACGTCGAAGTGCTGTGCGGCCACGGCGCCGAGCTCGCGCATGTCGTCGTCGCGCCGATCGCCCGCGGCGCCGATCATGCCGATGCGTGACGTACGACCGAGGTCGGACTGGCCCTCCTTCTGTGCCGCGTAGCGGTCGACGAAGGCACCGAGCTCCTTCATGCCGGCAGCGTTGTGGCAGTAGTCGACGAAGACGTCCGCGTTGCCGACCTGGACGAGGTTGAGGCGACCGGGGGAGAGGTAGTACGTCGTGGCGAAGGTGCGCAGTCCCTGGCGGATGTCGTGCAGCGGGGCACCCGCGGCGAACGCCGCACCCGCGGCCGCGAGGGCGTTCGCGACGTTGAAGCGGGCCGCGCCCCCGAACGTCGAGGGCAGCAGGTGCGTCCAGGCGAGCTGCATGCTCCGGCGACCGTGCTTGATGACGATCATCTCGCCGCGGTCGCTCGGCTCGAGCACGACGGCGCGACCACCGCGACGGCAGTAGTCGTCGACGAACTCACGCACCTCGCTGCCCGGCTCCGACATGGTGAACCAGACGATCCCGCCGGAGCAGCGTCGGCGCATGTTGCGCACGTTGACGTCGTCGGCGTTGAGCACCGCGAAGCCGTCTCGGGGCACGGCCTCGACGATGACGGCCTTGACGTCGGCGAGCTGCCGGAGCGTGTCGATCCCCTTGAGCCCCAGGTGATCCGGCGCGACGTTGGTGACGACCGCGATGTCGTTGCGGTCGTAGCCGAGTCCCTCGCGGAGGATGCCGCCGCGGGCCACCTCCATGACGGCGAAGTCGACGCGCGGGTTCTGCAGCACCATCCGGGCCGAGCGGGGACCGGAGGCGTCGGCCTTGATGACGAGGCGCTCGTCGATGACGACGCCATCGGTCGAGGTCATGCCGACCTTGCGCCCGAGGCCCTTGAAGATGTGGGCGATCATGCGCGAGGTGGTCGTCTTGCCGTTGGTGCCGGTGACGGCGACGATCGGCACGCGCGACTGGGCGCCCGGCGGGAAGAGCAGGTCGACGACGGGCTTGGCGATGAACTGCGGCTCGCCCACCGTCGGGTGCGTGTGCATGCGGAAGCCGGGTGCCGCGTTGACCTCGCAGATCGCGCCGCCCGTCTCGCGGACGGGGTAGGTGATGTCGGGGCAGATGAAGTCGATGCCGGCGACGTCGAGGCCGACGATCCGCGCGGCCTCCTCGGCGATCTCGACGTTGTCCGGGTGCGCGTCGAAGGTGCGGTCGATGGAGATGCCGCCGGTCGACATGTTGCCGGTCAGGGCGAGCTTGACCATCTCGCCCTCCGGCGGCACGGACTCCAGGGTGTGGCCCTGGCCGGCCAGGACCTCGAGCGCGTTGGCGTCGACCTTGATCTTCGTCAGGACCTTCTCGTGACCGACCCCGCGGCGCGGGTCGGCGTTCGTGATCTCGACGAGCTCGCCGACGGTGTGCGACCCGTCCCCGACGACGTGCGCAGGGACGCGCTCGGCGATCGCCTGCATGCGGCCGCCGACGATGAGGCAGCGGTAGTCGCGACCCGTGACGAACGACTCGACGATGATGGTGCCGCGCCGGGACTCGCCCTTGGCGATCTCGAAGGCCTTGGCGACCTCCTCCTCGGTCTGCAGGTTGAGGCAGACGCCGCGGCCGTGGTTGCCGTCGAGCGGCTTGACGACCACGGGGAACCCGATGCGGCGCGCGGCCTCGATCGTGCCCCGCTCCGTGCGCGCGGACTCCTGCTTCGGCACGGGAAGTCCGGCCGACCCGAGCAGCTTGGTCGTCAGGTCCTTGTCGCTGGCGATGTCGACGGCGAGCGCACCGGTCTTCGACGTCATCGTGGCCCGGATGCGCTGGGCGTGGACGCCCTGCCCGAGCTGCACGAGCGACGCGGAGTTCAGACGGATGTAGGGGATGTCGCGGGCGGCGGCCTCCTCGAGGATCGCCGCCGTGGAGGGACCGAAGGCCACGCGCTCGGCCTGTCGCAGGAACGTGTTGAACTCGGTCTCGAAGTCGAAGCCGTCCTCGGCGTCCACGAGGTGGTTGACGAGACGCACGGCGAGCTTGCCCGCCGCGACGCCCACGGTCTCGTCGGTGTAGCTGTAGACGACGTTGTAGTGCCCCGGCTTCCCGCGGACGGCGCGGGTCTTGCCGCGCCGCGAGTCGTGGCCGGCCAGCGTCTGCAGCTGCAGCGCGACGTGCTCGGCGACGTGGCCGAGCCAGGTGCCCTCTCGCAGGCGCTCGATGAAGCCGCCGCGTCGCCCGAGCGAGCAGGTGTGCCGCTCGAGCCCCGGGACGAGCTCGACGAGACGATCGGTGAAGCCGGGGAGCGAGACGGTCGGGTACTCCTCGAGGCTGCCGAGGTCGACGACGAGGTGGATCGCCTGCTGGTAGGACCACACGTTGGGTCCGCGGTAGATCCGGGTCTCGAGGATCTTCAGGTCCGGTCGCGCCGGTCCTGTGGGCGTGGGTACCTCGACGGCCATGGAGCTCCTCCTACAGGGGTCGTGCGGGACGTGCCGTGCGGCATACCTCGTCGGCGGTCGGTCGACGGCGGGTGCGCTGCATTGCGGGGCGGACGGGACTCAGTGAGCGGCGCTGCTCGTCGCCGAGCGCGCCGCACGGACCTTGGCGGGGACGACGGCGCCCTCGATGTCCGGGTGGCGTTCGACGAAGGCGGTCAGCTCGACGTGGTCCAGGTCGAACGTACTGCCCGTGGGCAGGGAGTGCACGACCGCGCCCGAAACGAGGAGCGGGGCCCCGCGACGCGCGTCGGGTGCGTCGGTGATCGCGTTGCGGGCGTTGACGAGGAAGATCGACCCCGCGCCGATGACAGACATGACCTTGCCGTCGCGGATCTCGGCCGCGGTGTTCTCGTCGATGCCCATGCCGAGCAGGTTCGGCGAGGCGGCGACCATCGACATGAGCCTGCCGTAGCGCCCGCGCTGGTCGAAGTGCTGGTCGATGATGACGTCCTCGACGAGGCCGAGGCCGGCGGAGATCTGGCTCGCACGCTGCTTGGGCGTCAGGCCCTCCTCGCCGAGCGAGATCATGAAGCGGCTCATGATCGACGCCCCGGCCGACGTGCCGGCCACGACGGCGCCGCGCTCGTAGGCGCGCACGATGGCGTCGCCCACGGGGGTGCCGACGATGTTCTGGGCCAGCTTGACCTGGCTGCCGCCGGTGAGGAAGACGCCGGTCGCCGTGTCGAGCGCCTCGACCATCGCCGGGTCGTCGGAGTCGCGCCGGGTCTCGGGGTGCACGACCGAGACGTCGCCGCCGCGCAGCCGGGTGAAGACGTCGCGGTAGGCCTCGGAGACCTCGCCGGCGTACGAGGAGGCCGTCGGGATGACGACGAGGTGCGACCGGCGACCGCCGGCGAGCTTGATGAAGCGCTTGAGCACGACCGACCGGCCGACCCGGTCCTCGGCGCCTCCGATGATGAGCAACGTTCGGCGCACGGCGCCCGGGTGCGCGGGTGCGGACGATGGATCCTCGGACTGCATCGCGCCAGCCTAGTGACCGGCGTGGGGGACCGGCGGAGCCTGGGTCGGCGTGCCGTCGTCCAGATCGGCTTCCTCGATCTCCTCGCGTGAGATGCCCAGCAGGTAGAGCACCGAGTCGAGGTAGGGCACGTTGACCGCGGTCTGGGCCTGCTCCTGGACGACGGGCTTCGCGTTGAAGGCGACCCCGAGGCCGGCGACGTCGAGCATGTCGAGGTCGTTGGCCCCGTCGCCGATGGCGACCGTGCGGCTCAGGGGCAGGCCCTCCTCCTCGGCGAACTCCCTCAGGGCCCGGGCCTTGCCGGCGCGGTCGACGACCTCGCCGACGACACGGCCCGTGAGACGGCCGTCCACGATCTCGAGACGGTTCGCGCGGGCGTGGTCGATGCCGAGGTCGTCGGCCAGCTCGCCGACGATCTCGATGAAGCCGCCGCTGACGAGCCCGACGGTGAAGCCGAGCCGCTTGAGGGTGCGCACGAGGGTCCGCGCCCCGGGGGTCAGCTGCACGGCCTCGCGCACCTCGTCGAGGACGGAGGCGGGCAGCCCTGCGAGCGTCTCGACGCGGGCGCGCAGGGACTCCTCGAAGTCGAGCTCACCGGCCATGGCGCGCGCCGTCACCTCGGCGACCTCGGCCTCGCGGCCGCAGTGCGCCGCGAGCAGCTCGATGACCTCCTGCTGGATGAGCGTCGAGTCGACGTCGAGCACGACGAGTCGACGGCCGCGCCGCGCGAGCCCACCTGGGGCGACCGCGATGTCGATCCCCTCGGACGTCGCGACGAGCGCGAGCTCGGTGCGCAGGGAGGCCACGTCGGCGCCGGAGATGTCGAACTCCACGGTCGTCACCGGGTAGCGCGAGAGGCGGCGGATGCGGTCGATGTTGGCCCCGTGGTCGGCGATGCGGGTCGTGACGAGCGAGACGGCGTCGGTGCGGAGCGGTGCGCCGAGCACGACGACTGCCGCGCGTCCCTGGCGCGACCGCGCGTTGACACCGGTGCCCTCGACGACCGTCAGGCTGAGCCCGAGTCGGTGCGCGGCGACGGCGGCGGCGTCGCGCAGCTCGTCGACGTGCGTGCCGGGGCGCAGCAGGACGGTCAGCGTCAGGTGCCGGTTGACGACGACCTGCTGGATGTCGAGGACCTCGGCGTCGAAGCCGGACAGCGCCCCGAGGAGAGTCCCCGTGACTCCGGGGCGGTCGTCCCCCGTGACGGTCACGCTGAGGGTCTGGATGTCCGTTCCGTCCGTGCTGTTCGCTTCGGTCACCCGGGTCAGGCTAGTGAGGCCGTCGACGATGTCGCGTCACCTTCCGCGATGCGACCAGGTCGTATGCCGGCAGGCGAGGTCCGGGGAGGGTGCCGTCGGTCACGTGGTGCCGTCGACGCCTGCCGGACGGGCAGCGTTGACCTCGTCGCGCCACTGCAGCAGGTCCCGCACGCGCGCGAGGTCCGGGTCGGCGGCAGCGACGCTCGCGGTGAACAGACGGGTCCCGACGTCGTGGAGCTGCTGGGCGTTGCCGGCGTAGTCGCCCGACTGGTCGGGGTTGCGGCCGGGCACGAACGCGACCCCCGCCGACCGCTCGATCTCCAGGGGGTCGCGGTCGCGTCGGGCGCACCAGGCGTCGAGCACCCGGTGCTTGTGGGCGATCTCGTCCGGACCGCCGAAGCCGTGCCAGATGTCGGCGTGCTCGGCGACGATCCGCAGCGTCTTCTTCTCACCGCCGCCACCGATGAGGATCGGGATGTCGCGGGTGGGCGCGGGGTTGAGCCGCGTCCACCGCTCGCGGATGACCGGCAGGTCGCGCGCCAGGTCGTCGAGGCGCCCACCTGCGGTGCCGAAGTCGTAGCCGTACTCGTCGTAGTCCAGCTGCGCCCAGCCCGAGCCGATGCCGAGGATCAGGCGTCCGTCGCTCACGTGGTCGACGGTGCGCGCCATGTCGGCGAGCAGGCTCGGGTTGCGGTAGCTGTTGCACGTCACGAGCGCGCCGATCTCGACCGACTCGGTCGACTCGGCCCATGCCCCGAGCATCGTCCAGCACTCGAAGTGCTGCCCACCCCGGTCGCCGCTCAGGGGGAAGAAGTGGTCCCAGTTGAGCAGGACGTCGACGCCCATCTCCTCGAGCGTGCTCGCGGTGCGGCGGATCTGGGCCCACGTGGCGTGCTGCGGCGGGATCTGGATGCCGACCCGCGCCGGTCGTGGGTCGGTGGCGCTCGCGGGCGTGGTGTCGGTCATCGGGTGACGGTCTGGCCCTTGCCGACCACGACGATGCCGGTCTCGGTGACGTGGAAGCCCCGCGCCCGGTCGTGCTCGTGGTCGATGCCGATCTGGCAGCCCTCCGGGATGACGACGTTCTTGTCGATGATGGCGCGGCGGATCTGCGCGTGCCGTCCCACCTCGACGCCGTCGAGCAGGACGGAGCCCTGGATGCTGGCGTACGAGTGGACGTGCACGAGCGGCGAGAGCACCGAGGCGTAGATGTGCGCGCCCGAGACGACGACACCGGGGGAGACGGCCGAGTTGAGCGCCTCGCCGATGCGGTCACCGCTGCCGTGCACGAACTTCGCCGGCGGGTAGGGGCTGTGCTGGGTGTAGATCGGCCACTCGTAGTTGTAGAGGTTGAAGACCGGGTGGATCGAGATGAGGTCCATGTGGGCGTCGTAGTAGGACTCGATGGTGCCGACGTCGCGCCAGTAGCCGCGGTCGCGGTCGGTGGCGCCGGGCACGTCGTTGTCCTTGAAGTCGTAGACGCCGGCCTCTCGCCGGGCGACGAAGTACGGCACGATGTCGCCGCCCATGTCGTGGCTCGAGTCGGTCTCGCGGTCGCTCGTCACGGCCTCCTCGAGGGCCGAGGCGGTGAAGACGTAGTTGCCCATCGAGGCGAGGACCTCGTCGGGGTTGTCGGGCAGGCCCTTGGGGTCGCTCGGCTTCTCGAGGAACGCGGCGATCTTGGACGGGTCGGCGTCGTCGACCTCGATGACCCCGAATTGGTTGGCGAGCGAGATCGGCTGACGGATGGCGGCGACGGTGCACGCCGCCCCCGACTCGATGTGCTGGTCGACCATGGCGCTGAAGTCCATGCGGTAGACGTGGTCGGCGCCGACGACGACGACGATGTCGGGCCGCTCGTCGTGGATGAGGTTGAGGCTCTGGTAGATCGCGTCGGCGCTGCCGAGGTACCAGTTCTTGTCGACGCGCTGCTGGGCCGGCACCGTCGTCACGTAGTTGCCGAGCAGCGTCGACATGCGCCACGTCTTGGTGACGTGCGCGTCGAGGCTGTGCGACTTGTACTGCGTCAGCACGACGACCTTGAGGTAGCCGGAGTTCACGACGTTGGACAGCGCCAGGTCGATGAGGCGGTAGATGCCGGCGAACGGCACGGCGGGTTTGGCCCGGTCGGCGGTGAGCGGCATGAGCCGTTTGCCCTCACCGCCAGCGAGCACGATCGCGAGGACTTTCGGACCAGCTGCTGGGCTTCGTCGGGCCATGGACGCCACCCTAGGGCAGCGGTCGGTCACCCGACAGGTTCAGCACGCAAGATGGACAGAGCTTTCCGCGCCTCGGGATCGCCGTCGCACTAGGGTCGGAACGTGCGCGTCGACATCCTCAGCAAGGAGTACCCGCCGGCCATCTACGGAGGCGCGGGTGTTCACGTGGCAGAGCTCGTCCGGGCCTTGCGCTCGCGGGGCGACATCGACGTGCAGGTGCGCTGCTTCGGCGCCCCGCGCGACGAGGAGGGAACGACGGCGTACGCCGACCTGACCGAGCTCGCGGACGGCAACGCGGCCATGCAGACCCTCGGGGTCGACGTCAGCATGGCCGGCGACTGCGTCGGCGCCGACCTCGTGCACTCGCACACGTGGTACGCCAACATGGCCGGCCACCTGGCCTCGCTGCTCGGCGGCATGCCGCACGTCGTGACGGCTCACTCCCTCGAGCCGATGCGGCCGTGGAAGGCCGAGCAGCTCGGTGGAGGCTACCGCGTCTCGTCGTGGGCCGAGCGCACCGCGTACGAGTCGGCGGCTGCCGTCGTCGCGGTCAGCGCGGGGATGCGCGAGGACATCCTCAAGAGCTACCCGTCCCTCGACCCGGCGCGGGTCCACGTGGTGCACAACGGGATCGACTCACAGCAGTGGCAGGCCGACCGCTCGGACGAGGCCGCCGCGACCGTGCGCAGGCACGGCGTCGACCCGGACCAGCGTTCCGTCGTCTTCGTCGGCCGCATCACCCGGCAGAAGGGGCTGCCCTACCTGCTGCGCGCCTGTGCCCAGCTACCGCCCGACGTGCAGCTCGTGCTCTGCGCCGGAGCCCCCGACACCCCGGAGATCCTCGCCGAGGTGGAGGGACTGATGAACGAGCTGCGGGCGCAGCGCGAGGGCGTCGTCTGGATCCCCGACATGCTGCCCC
This sequence comes from Terrabacter aerolatus, assembly GCF_007991735.1. Taxonomy (GTDB): domain Bacteria; phylum Actinomycetota; class Actinomycetes; order Actinomycetales; family Dermatophilaceae; genus Terrabacter; species Terrabacter aerolatus. The sequence goes on from NZ_BJYX01000031.1 coordinate 13,262, forward strand.
GCAACGAGGTGGTGGCGCTCCTCAGCCACGGCACCGTCTTCGCCTGCCCCTCGGTCTACGAGCCGCTCGGCATCGTCAACCTCGAGGCCATGGCGTGCGAGCTGGCGGTCGTGGCCACGGCCACGGGCGGCATCCCCGAGGTGGTCGTCGACGGCGAGACGGGGTGGCTCGTGCCCATCGAGCAGGTCCAGGACGGCACCGGCACGCCCGTCGACCCCGACCGGTTCGTCGCCGACCTCGGCGCAGCCCTCAACGACGCGGTCTCCGACGTCGAGCGCGCCCACGCGTTCGGTCGGGCCGGCCGGCAGCGGGCCGTCGACGCGTTCTCGTGGGCCTCCATCGGCGACCGCACGCTCGAGGTCTACCGCACCGTCCTCGACGTCTGACGCCGCCCGGGTCGTACCCGGTCGTCGAGACCGGAGAGGAGCACCATGAGGAGTCGACTGGCCCGGATCGTGCTGCGCCTCAGTGGCTGGACCGCCGTCGGGGACGTGCCCCGCACCGGCGTCCTCGTCGGCGCTCCCCACACGTCCAACTGGGACTTCGTCATGATGCTGCTGGTCATGTGGCGCGGTGGCGTGACCCCTCGGGTCCTCATCAAGAAGGAGTTCTTCCGCGGTCCGCTCGGCTGGCTCCTGCGCCGTCTGGGTGGCCTGCCCATCGACCGTGACAACCCGGGCGACGTCGTGAGGAAGCTCGTGCACGAGGCCCGCAGCGGTGAGCCGTTCCTGCTCATCCTGGCGGCGGAGGGCACTCGCGGCAGGGGTGAGTACTGGAAGTCCGGATTCTGGCGCATCGCTCGGTCGGCCCAGCTGCCCATTGCGCTGGCGTTCATCGACGGCCCTTCTCGCACAGCCGGATTCGGTCCGACCATCCGCGCGACGTCGGATGTCGTCGCCGATATGGACCTGGTGCGGGCGTTCTACCGCGACAAGCGGGGGATCCACCCGGAGCGTCGCACGGAGCCGCGGCTCCGCGAGGAGTCGCAGGCTCGACCCTGACCTCCGGCCGTGTCAGGCGGGCCGCTGCCGGAGGTGCAGCGGACGTCAGCCGCCGATGAGGCGACCCGTGACGGCATACGGCACCCCGACGACCTCGGACGGGCCGCCGAGGATCATCCCGAGCAGCTCGGCCGGCTTCGGGTAGTCCGGCCCGAGCGCCGCGAGGTAGGCGTCGTGGGCCGACAGCGACGCCACCGCCGCGTCGAAGTGGTCCGAGACGTCGACGACGTGGGTCGGGTCCGGGTCCGCGACGACGAGCAGGCGCGCGACCTGCCACGGCTCGTGGCCCTCGTCGACGAGGTCCGGGAAGATCCACCGGTTGCCGGCGTCGGCCTTGGCGTCGACGACGGCGAGACCCACGGCACGGTGGTCGGCCTGGTTGGCGAAGCCGCCCGGGAAGCGGTCGGCGTACGTCGAGGTGATGACGAGGTCGGGTCGGCGGATCCGGATCTCGCGCGCGATCGCGCGGCGCAGGGGGAGGCCGTACTCGACCACGCCGTCGGTGAACCCGTCGAGGAACTCCACGACGTCGACGCCGACCTCGGCCGCCCCGGCGCGCTCCTCCTGCTCGCGCAGGGGCCCGGCCTGCTCCGGTGGCATCGTGTCGATGCCGGCCTCGCCGCGCGTGGCGAGCAGGTACGTGACGGTCTTGCCGGCGCGGACCCACTTGTCGACGGCCGCTGCCGTGCCGTACTCGAGGTCGTCGGGGTGGGCCGCCACGCAGAGGACGGTCTCGAAGGTGCTCTCGTCCAGCGGCTTCAGCTCCGGTTGCTCCGTCATGGACCAAATCTAGGGTTGCTTGGCGATCTCGGGGGCGGATGTGACGATGGGGAGCATGTTGACGCTCGAGCTCGCCCGCAGGCTCTCCGACGCGGGACTTCGCTGGGAGCCCGTCTCCGGGGACCGCTTCGTGGTGCCCGTCACCGGCATGGAGGACGACGTCTTCGTCATCAGCGAGATCACCGTCGACGTCCACCACTTCGCCACCGGTGACGTCATCGGCTTCAACGGGACGACCGAGTGGGCGCTCGACAGCGTCGAGCAGGAGAAGGTCCTCTGGCTGCCTCGCGAGGACCAGCTGCGTGACCGCCTCGGCGACGCGTTCGTGTCGCTCGAGTCCCTCGAGGGTGGGTATGCCGTGTCGTGCCGCGGGCGGGACGGCGCCGTCGAGCGTCATGCCGACATCGACCCCGAGCGGGCCTACGCCCGTGCGCTGCTCGCCCGGCTCGACGAGTCCGGTCCGGAGGGTGAGCGGACCGACTGAGCCCTCCGGGGAGGGGTGCGGGGAGAGGGTAACCTGTCCGTGCGGAGTCAGGCCGGGCGCCATCCGGCGATGGTCATGACGGCCACGTTGGTCGCGTCGGCGAGGGCCGCGTCCGCGTCGGCGGCGAGGTCGCGCAGCAGTCGCGTCCTCGTCGCGGCGGTCCCGGCATCGAGACCCGCGGATCCGAGCGAGGTGCGGTTGGCGTTGCGGTGGGCGACCCGCGAGAGGTTCGATGCGAGCGACATGAGGCGCAGGGCCCGACCGGAGGTCTCCGCCGGGATGCCCCACAGGGCGGTGTCGAGGTCGGCCTGGGCCTCGGCCCGCGCCTCCTGGCCCCACGGGTGTCCGCCCACCTCCTCGAACCGGGCGGTGTGGTCGCGGAGCCGGGTCATGAGCTCGCGCTCGATGTCCCGGAGGTCGAGCATCTCCAGGCGGTACCGGGGCACCGGATCCGCCTCGTAGGCGGTCCAGTCCGCGCGGACGCCGACGTCACCGTCCGGCCCGAACTCCGAGAGCGTCGGCACGAGCACGCCACCGATGCCGGCCACGAAGACGCACTCGCCGGCGTCCGCGGCGTGGGCGGTGGCCGCTGCCGAGCCACGCGGCATACGACTGAGGTCCCCGGGGCGGGGGAGCGCGACGAACAGCGCTCGCTCCCCGAGGTCGCGCCACACGTCGAGCCGGGCGAGGTCACCGGCCACGTGGTCGAGGTCCGGGAAGGCCCGGCGGAGGGCGTCGGTGGTGCCGAGGTCGCCGCGCCAGGAGGCGGTCGTCCACAGCGCCAGACGGACGGACGCGGGCAGCTCGGACACCTCGTCATCCTAGGGTGCGCCGCGTCGGCGTCCCGGTGGGCCTTGCCATAGGGTCGAGCCATGAGCGATGTCCTCGCCTTCGCCGGAGTCACCGTCCGCCGCGGTGCCTCGACGCTGCTCGACGACGTCACGTGGGAGGTCGAAGAGGGCGAGCGGTGGGTCGTGTTGGGCGCCAACGGTGCCGGCAAGACGACCCTGTTGCAGATCGCCGCCGCCCGCATGCACCCGACGTCCGGCGTGGCCGGCATCCTCGGTGAGGTGCTCGGGGCCGTCGACGTGTTCGAGCTGCGTCCACGCATCGGCCTGGCGAGCTCGTCGATGGCCGAGCGGATCCCCGGTGACGAGCTCGTCGGCAACGTCGTCGTCACCGCGTCCTACGGCATCATCGGCCGCTGGCGCGAGACCTACGACCACGTCGACTACGTCCGGGCGATGGAGCTGCTCAAGGCCCTGGGTGCCGAGCACCTGGCCGACCGTGCGTACGGCACGCTGAGCGAGGGCGAGCGCAAGCGGGTGCAGATCGCCCGGGCCCTCATGACCGATCCCGAGCTGATGCTCCTCGACGAGCCGGCTGCCGGTCTCGACCTCGGGGGCCGCGAGGACCTCGTGCGCCGGCTCGGCGACCTCGCGACCGACACGGAGGCGCCGGCGATGGTCCTCGTGACCCACCACGTCGAGGAGATCCCGCCCGGGTTCACCGACGTCCTCATGATCCGTGACGGCCGGGTCGTCGCCGCCGGACCGATCCCGATCACCCTGACGGCGGCCAACCTCAGCTCCACCTTCGGGCTCCCGCTCGTGCTCGAGCAGCACGGTGAGCGGTGGTCGGCGCGAGCCGAGTCCTGATCGCAACCTGCCCCGGTCGCTCGATCCGTAGGTCGACGGAGGGAACTGAGGCAGAATCGAGAACGTCACTGGTGTGACGCACGGGACGTCGGCGTCCATCGCCGACTCGGACGAAGGCAGGGTGGGAACGTGTTCGAGGGGCACGCCTGGATGGTCTGGCTGGGGGTGGCTCTCGTGCTGGTCGCCATCGAGACGGTGACCGTCGACTTCACCTTCCTCATGCTCGCCGGCGGTGCCGTCGGGGCCTCCGTCGCCGCAGCCTTCGGCGCGCCTCCAGCCGTCCAGGCGGTCGTCGCGGCCCTCGTGGCCGTTGCGCTGCTCGCGATCGTCCGCCCCTGGCTCAAGAAGCGTCTGGCGGCGAGCACGCCCCAGCAGCTCATGGGTGCCGCGGCCCACGTCGGCCGCTCCGCCGTCGCCATCGAGCGCGTCAACCCGGCGGGGGGCCGGGTGAAGCTCGCCGGCGAGACGTGGTCGGCCCGGACCCTCGGTGACGACATCGAGCCCGGCGAGGAGGTCGTCGTCGACTCCATCGACGGTGCCACCGCCATCGTGAGCCGCGCGCACGTCGTGGGGGCCTGACGCCGCCGCGCCGACACCTCCGAACGCACCAGCCGCACCACCGAACCACCGAGCAGACCGACCGGTCGGCTCGCACCAACCGTGCCTCCTCGGGGGAGCACGGACCACACAGGGAGAAGGTCGAGAAGGTCGTGGATCCGGTTTACATCATTCCGATACTCATCGTGATCGTCGCACTCGTCGTCGTCGTGCGCACCGTGCGCATCGTGCCGCAGCAGACGGCCCAGATCGTCGAGCGGCTCGGCGGCTACAACAAGACCCTGACGGCGGGCATCCACTTCCTCATCCCGTTCGTGGACAAGGTGCGCGCCAACATCGACCTGCGCGAGCAGGTCGTCACGTTCCCGCCGCAGCCCGTCATCACCAGCGACAACCTCGTCGTCAACATCGACACCGTCATCTACTACTCGGTCACCGACGCGAAGGCCGCGGTCTACGAGATCGCGAACTTCATCCAGGGCATCGAGCAGCTGACGGTGACGACGCTGCGCAACGTCATCGGCTCGCTCGACCTGGAGCAGGCCCTGACGAGCCGCGACCAGATCAACGGCCAGCTCCGGGGCGTCCTCGACGAGGCCACGGGCAACTGGGGCATCCGGGTCAACCGCGTGGAGCTCAAGGCCATCGACCCGCCGCACTCGGTGCAGGAGACGATGGAGAAGCAGATGCGCGCCGAGCGGGACCGCCGCGCCGCCATCCTCACGGCCGAGGGCTTCAAGCAGTCGGCCATCCTCACCGCCGAGGGTGAGAAGCAGAGCCAGATCCTGCGGGCCGAGGGTTCGGCCCAGGCCCGCATCCTCGAGGCACAGGGCCAGGCCCGCGCCATCCAGCAGGTCTTCGCGGCCATCCACCGCGGCAAGCCGACCCAGAAGCTGCTCGCCTACCAGTACCTCCAGGTGCTCCCGCAGCTCGCCCGCGGCGACTCCAACAAGATGTGGATCATCCCCTCGGAGCTCACGGACGCCCTCAAGGGCATCGGCAACGCGCTGGGCGGCAGCGAGCAGGGGCCGACCGGTGGCAGTGACGACGACCAGTGGGTCGACACCGGCGACGCGACCGACGACGCCTTCGCCGAGACGGTGCTGGAGGACCCGGCCAAGGCGTTGGCCGAGGCCCGCGGGCAGGCCGCGGCCGCGAGCGCCGAGTCCACCGAGCACACCGGCCCGGCGGGTCGCCAGCACACGTCGTTCCCGACGAGCGGCGACGTGCCGCCCCCGCCGGTCGCCGCACCGCCGGCCGCACCCGAGCTCCCCGCGTCGGTGAAGCCGGAGATCGCCGCGTCGGCCGGCCCCGAGGACCTGCCGGACGTCCCGCCGGAGGCACCGGCCCAGCGCTGACGGACACCCTCGGCGAACGCCACCGACGACACCCGGCCACCCCTCTGTAGGGTGGCCGGGTGTCGTTCTGGTCCGCCGTCGCCGTCGCGATGGCCGGCACCGGGGCCGGGATCATCAACGCGATCGTCGGCTCGGGCACGCTCATCACGTTCCCGACACTGCTCTTCTTCGGCGTGAACCCGCTCGTCGCCAACGTGTCCAACAACATCGGTCTCGTCGCCGGCGGCGTCACGGGGGCCTGGGGCTACCGGCACGAGCTCGGCGGACAGGCGCCCACGCTGCGCCGCCTGATGCCCATGTCGTTCGTCGGGTCCGTCGTCGGTGCGGGACTGCTCCTCGTCCTGCCGGCCGCGGCCTTCCGGGCCATCGTGCCGGTCCTCATCCTCGTCGCGCTCGTCCTCGTCCTCGCCGGGCCGCGCATCCAGGCGCGCGTGCACTCCCAGGGGGAGGGGGAGCCGGTGCCGCGCTGGCACACCCCCGCCATGGCCGCGGGTGTCTTCCTCGCCGGTGTCTACGGCGGCTACTTCGGCGCCGCCCAGGGCGTGCTCATCATGGGCCTGCTCAGCGCGCTGAGCCTCGAGCCGCTCCAGCGGCTCAACGGCTACAAGAACGTCCTGTCGCTCGTCGTGAACCTCGTCGCCGCCGCGGTCTTCGTGCTCTTCGCGCGCGAGCACATCGACTGGCTCGTCGTGGTGCTCATCGGTGTCGGTGCCTTCGTCGGCGGGATCATCGGCGCCCGGGTGGGCCGCCGCATCGCGCCGAACGTCCTGCGCGGTCTCATCATCGCCATCGGCCTCGTCGCCATCGTCAAGCTCGTCTGGTTCCCCTGAACCGCGTCCGACGCCGCGAGCGCGATGCCGGGGGAGGGTGCGACCCGCACTAGCCTGTCGGCGTGCCGATCGAGATCTCCGACCCCGCCGACCCGCGCGTGGCCGACTACGTGTCCCTGACCGACGTCGTGCTGCGCAGGCGCCACGAGCCCGAGAAGGGGCTCTACATCGCCGAGAGCCAGAAGGTGATCCGGCGTGCGCTGCGGGCGGGGCACCGGCCGAGGTCCTACCTCATGGCCCGACGCTGGCTCGACGACCTCTCCGACATCGTCGCCGACGCCGAGGCGCAGGGCATCCCGGTCTACTTCGGCGAGCACGACGTCATCGAGCAGCTGACCGGCTTCCACCTCCACCGTGGCGCTCTCGCCGCCATGCAGCGGCCCGTGCTCCCGAGCGTCGAGTCGCTCATCGCCGACGCGCGCCGGGTCATCGTGCTCGAGGACGTCGTGGACCACACCAACGTCGGTGCCATCTTCAGGTCGGCCGCGGCGCTCGGCGTCGACGCGGTGCTCATCACCCCGCGCTGCGCCGACCCGCTCTACCGTCGCTCGATCCGGGTCTCGATGGGCACCGTCTTCCAGGTGCCGTGGACGCGGATCGAACCGTGGCCGCAGGGGATCGGTCTGCTCCACGAGGCCGGGCTGACCGTGGCGGCCATGGCGCTGTCCGACGACTCGGTGTCGCTCGACGAGCTCGAGTCGGCCCCGCCGGAGCGCCTGGCGCTCGTCGTCGGCACCGAGGGCGACGGCCTCTCGCACCGCACGGTCGCCGATGCAGACCTCACCCTGCGCATCCCGATGGCCGGGGGCGTCGACTCGCTCAACGTCGCCGCCGCCAGCGCGGTCGCGATGTGGGCCCTGCGTGCGCCGCAGCGGCCCTGACCGACCGTCGGTCGGCGTCGTCAGGGACAGGGCCGCGTCAGGCCCGGACGGGCCGCACCAGGCGGTCCAGGAGGCGTTCGAGCTCGACGGCAGGCTCGTCGCAGAGGCCGCCGTGGACGGGTCCCGGCTGCACGACGGTCGAGCGGGGGGCGATGATCCAGCCGAAGCGCTGCCCCGGCTTGTCGAGCGTGGGCAGGCCCCGTCCGGTCTCGCCGCGGCACACGGCGCGGACCCTGTCGAGCATCGAGCGCACGCCGTCGAGGTCGCACGCGCCGCAGAGGGCCGAGGCACGGGCCTCGTCGAGCTCCCAGGCGGCGTCGAGGAAATCGGCGTCCCGGGAGTAGAGCACGACCCCGACGTTGATGAACTCCTCGCGGTCGACGCGCGGGACGAGGCGGAGCAGGACGTACTGGTAGGCGTTCACGCCGCCGCTCCCTCGGGCACCCACGTGAGCGGCCCGTCGAGCCGGGCTCGGAGCATCTGAACGTATGCCGCCCGGACCGTGGACGCGTCGGCGAGGTCGGGCGTGGGCTCGATCCACTCCTCCGGCACCTCGGCGACCACCGCCTCGAGGGTGGCGGGAGTGAGCCTTGCGGCCAGCTCGTCGTGGCGGCGCGCGACGTCTCCGGCGACGTCGCGCAGCACGTGACGGCTCGCGTCGAAGGGTTGCGCGGCGAAGCGTTCCGGGGAGGGGGCGCGGCTCGGCCACGAGTGGTGGAAGTAGAGCGCTGCGCCGTGGTCGATGGCCCACGTGCGTCCGTGCCAGACGAGCAGGTTGGGGTTGGACCACGTGCGGTCGACGTTGGCGGTCAGGGCATCGAGCCAGATGACCCGCTCGGCGAGGTCGGCCCCCGGCGGCCGTGAACCGTCGTAGCCCAGCGACCCCGGCAGGAAGTCGACGCCCAGGTTGGTCCCCACCGAGGCCGTGAGCAGGTCCTGGACCTCCTCGTCGGCCTCGTACTTCGCGATCCGCGGGTCGAGGCGGACGACGGCCAGGTCGGGCACGGGGACGTCGATGAGTCGTGCGATCCCGGCCACGAGCACCTCGGCCACGAGGACCTTGAGGCCCTGCCCCGCGCCACGGAACTTCAGGACGTAGGTGCCGTCGTCGTCGGCCTCGACGATGCCGGGCAGCGACCCGCCCTCCTTGAGCGGCGTCACGTAGCGGGTGGCGGTCAGCTCGGGAAGCACGGCGTCAGCCTAGTGGCCGCTCGTGGTCGAGCACCGTGGCCCGGGACCAGAGCCGCCCGAGCAGCGTCGCCGTCACGCCGTAGATCACCGCGAACGACACGAGCGGCCACCACGCGAGCCCGGACGCGGGCAGCACGAACGCGCCCAGGGCTGCCGCGGCGACCATGCCGGCGTTGTAGACGACGTCGTAGGCCGAGAACGCCCGGCCGAGCAGGTGGTCGTCGACGTGCGCCTGCAGGAGGGAGTCGACGGTGATCTTGACGCACTGCGACGTGAACGACACGACGAAGCCGACGACGACGATGCTCCACGGCGTGAGGAACGGACCGAGCACGGCACAGACGATCGCGCCGAGCGCGAGCATGCGCGCGGCATACGGCACCGCCGTGAGCCTGGGGGCGAGCCACGGGGTGATGAACGCGGCAGAGGCGAAGCCGACCGCCGAGGCGGCCGCCGCGACGCCGAAGCCTCGGGCTCCGTGGCCGGACTCGAACGGACCCCGGAAGAGCAGCAGGGTCTGCAGCAGGAGGAAGCCGAACGGGATGCGCGTGAGGAAGACGAGGACGAGCAGCAGGCGCGCCCGGCGCGGCAGCGTGCGCACCGCCTCCGCGAGCCCGGTCACGACCGACCGCGTGATCTGGCCGACCGAGGGCGCCCCGCTCGTGTCGTCCGGTCCGATGAACGGCAGTCGGGTCGCTGCCCACGTGGCGGCCAGCACGCCCGCTGCGGCGAGGACGACGTCGAGGACGTCGCTGCCTCCGGCGGCACGGAGGCCGGTACCGATCGCGCCACCGAGGAGGTAGGCCAGCGAACCGCACGTGGGGGCAACGGAGTTCGCGCTGACGAGAGCCTCACGGGAGACGACGTGCGGCATGGCGGACGACAGGCCGGCGAGGATGAAGCGGTTGACCGAGAAGACGAGCAGCACGAGGCCGAAGAAGGCGGGGCCCGTCCCGGAGCCGGAGACGAGGCCGGCCACGCCGAGGATCGCCGCCGCTCTGATGAGCTGGCTGACGACGATGACGCGCTTGCGTGGCCAGCGGTCCAGCAGCACCCCGACGAACGGACCCAGGGCGCTGTAGGGGAGCAGGACGATGGCGAACGCGATCGCGATCCCCTGAGCGTCGGCGGCCTTCTCGGGGTTGAAGAGGATGTGGCTGGCGAGGGCGACCTGGAAGACGCCGTCGCTGAACGACGACGTGACGCGGCTGACGAAGAGCCGTCGGAAATCGCGCCCGCGCAGCAGGGTGAAGAGGGCACGCAGGAAGGTCACGCGGCACAGCGTACGGTCCTGACGCCGACAGCCGGTGTCGGCAAGGGTGTCAGCGCGCGAGTCGGCCGATGAGGGCGGCGGCGCAGACGATGCCGGCCACCGCGCTGCCGACGAGGACGCCGAAGTCGACCCAGTAGCTCGTGGGCGTGCCGAGGAGCAGCCCGCGCAGGGCGGACACCTCGTAGGTCAGGGGGTTGACGTGGCTGACGACCTGGAGCCAGCCCGGCATCATCTCGACCGGGTAGAGGGCGTTGGAGGCGAAGAAGAGCGGCATGGTGATGGCCTGTCCGATGCCCATGAGGCGGTCGCGCTTGAGGGCCAGGCCCGCGATGCTCAGCGACAGGCACGAGAAGAACGCGGCTCCGAGCATGACGACGAGCACGACGCCGAGCAGCCGGAGCGGGTTCCACGTCATGGCGACGCCCATGAGGGCCGCCACGACGACGACGATGACGGCCTGCGCCACGGAGCGGACCCCGGCTGCGAACGCCTTGCCCGCCACGAGCGCCGCCCTGGGAGTGGGCGTCACGAGCAGCTTGGTCAGCACGCCCGCGTCGCGCTCCCAGATGATCTGGATGCCGTAGAAGATCGCGATGAACAGGGCCGACTGCGCGATGACGCCCGGCGCGAGGAAGTCGAGGTACGGGATCCCCCCGGTGGGGATCGCCCGGATGTGGCTGAAGGTCGTGCCGAAGATGACGAGCCACAGGATCGGCTGGACGGCCCTCGTCACGAGCTCGCTGCGGTCGTGCCGCAGCTTCTGCAGCTCGACGAGGCAGAAGGTGCCGACGCGCGAGACGAGCAGCGCCGGCCCCGTGCGGGTGCGCAGGTCAGCCCAGACGGCGGGCGGTTCGACGAGTCGCTCGGACACTGCTCAGCCCTCCCTTCTCGCCGTCGTCGAGGGCCTCGCCGGTGTGGTGGCGGAAGACGTCCTCGAGGGAGGCGCCGGTGCCTGCCGCGGCCTTGAGCTCCGTGGGGGAGCCGAGGGCGCGCAGGCGGCCGCGGTGCATGAGCGCGACGCGGTCGCACAGCTCGTCGGCCTCCTCCATGTAGTGCGTCGTGAGCAGCACGGTCATCCCGTGGTCGCGCTGCATCTGGGCCACGCGCTGCCAGACGCTGTCCCGTGCGACCGGGTCGAGACCGACGGTCGGCTCGTCGAGGACGAGGAGGGCCGGACGGTTGACGAGGGCCTGCGCGAGCTCCAGCCGGCGCACCATGCCACCGGAGTAGGTGGACGCCAGGCGTGACTCGTCGGCGCGCAGGTCGACCATCTCGAGGACCTCGTCGACGCGGGCGGACCGCTCCCGCCTCGGCACGTCGAAGAGGCGCGCGAACCACTCGACGTTCTCGCGCCCCGTCAGGGCACCCTCGATCGACAGCTGCTGGGGCACGTAGCCGAGCAGCCGGCGCACGAGCATCGCGTCGGTGCGCACCGAGCGGCCGAAGATCTCGACCTCGCCGGACTGCAGTGGCAGCAGGGTGTTGAGCAGCCGGATCGTCGTCGTCTTGCCCGCACCGTTGGGTCCGAGCAGGCCGAAGCACTCACCGGCCTCGACCTCGAGGGTGAGGTCGTCGACCGCGACGTGGCTGCCGAAGCTGTAGCCCAGCGCGCGGATGTCGATGGCGGCCGTCACGGCCCGTCGCCCCCGTCGCCCCCGTCGCCCCTGTCGTTCCCGGCCGGCTCCTGCGCGAGCCTCGCTGCCGGTGACCCGGGGCTCGGGGTGGCTCCGACGGGCTCGTCTGTCGCGGTGCGCTGGCCGGGCGCGCCCAGGCTGATCGGTGCCGTGGAGTCGGGAAGCGCTGCTGCGATGCGCGCGATGGTGCCCAGGGCATCGGCCAGCCGCTCACGTTCGACCCTGGTGAGGCCCTCCAGCGCCGTGGCCGTCGTCTGGGCGCGCCGGTCACGCCACTGCTCGAGCGCTGCGCGGGCCGACGCCGTGAGGTCGAGACGGGCCACCCGGCGGTCATTCGTGTCACGCTCCCGGACGAGCACGCCGAGGGTGAGCAGCTGGCCGACCAGGGTGGAGACGGTGTTCGCGGCGAGGCCGAGCACGCGAGCCGACTCGGCCACCGTGATGCCCGGGTTGCGACGGACCACGCGCAGCAGCTCGAGCTGGGCGGCGGAGAGCGCCAGCTCGGGCAGCGGCGCGCCGACCAGGCGCCGGGACCGTCGGCGCAGCAGCCCGATGACGTCGTAGAGGTCGTCTGCCAGCCCGGCCACGTTCTCGTCGCTCACGATCGAAGATTACGTCTGTCGCAGAGGCGTGGCCAAGAGGGGACGAACGGCGTCCGGCACGAGTCAGCGCAGGCCCGAGGGAACGAGAAGACCCCCGGGCTCCTGGACAGGAACCCGGGGGTCTCATGGTGTCGAGGGGGGGACTTGAACCCCCACGCCCGTTAAGGGCACTAGCACCTCAAGCTAGCGCGTCTGCCATTCCGCCACCCCGACAAGGTGATGCAAGGGGCTCGTGGGATTCCCTTGCGGCGAGGCGAAACGTTACACGGGGCCCGACCAAAAGACCAAACGGGCTCCTGCGGGCGGCGAACGGTCGCGGCATACGCTGATCGGCATGAGCCACGACGACGCCGACCGCCCCGTGACGATCACCGAGCAGCCCGGCGGGGCGCCCGCCCCGGCGCCCCGTCCCGTGTCTGGTCCCGCGCCCGAGGACGAGGTCGCGCGGCTGTGCGCCGAGCTGATCCGGATCGACTCGTCCAACTACGGCGACGGGTCGGGCCCGGGGGAGCGCCAGGCCGCCGAGTACGTCATGGAGCAGCTCGCCGAGGTCGGTCTCGAGGGCACCCTCCTCGAGAGCGAGCCGGGCCGCGCGACCGTCGTCGTGCGGCTCGAGGGCGAGGACTCGTCCCGACCCGGTCTCGCCGTGCACGGGCACCTCGACGTCGTCCCGGCCGACGCTGCGGACTGGCAGGTCGACCCCTTCGGCGCCGAGGAGCGCGACGGGTGCATCTGGGGTCGTGGCGCGGTCGACATGAAGGACATGGACGCGATGATCCTCGCGAACATCCGCCACTTCGCCCGCACCGGAACCAAGCCCGCGCGAGACACGACGTTCGTGTTCTTCGCCGACGAGGAGGCCGGGGGCGAGCAGGGCAGCCACTGGCTCGTCGACCACCACCCGCACTTCTTCGAGGGCGTGTCCGAGGCGATCAGCGAGGTCGGCGGCTACAGCGTCACGGTGCCCACGCGTCAGGGACCGCAGCGCGCCTACCTGCTCCAGACCGCCGAGAAGGGCATCGCCTGGCTGCGCCTGCGAGCCCACGGACGCGCCGGTCACGGGTCGGTGCCCAACGACGAGAACGCCATCGTCCGGCTCGCCGGCGCCATCGGCCGGATCGCGGGGCACGAGTGGCCGCGCGAGTACATCGCCTCGGTGCGTGAGCTGCTCGACACCCTCGGGACGATGACCGGCCTGTCGTCGTCCGACGGGGACCTCGAGCCGCTGCTGGCGACGCTCGGCGGCGCGCAGGGCTTCGTGCGCGGCACGCTGCGCGACACGGCCAACGTCACGATGCTCGACTCGGGCTACAAGCACAACGTCATCCCGCAGACGGCCACGGCCGCGGTGGACTGCCGCTTCCTCCCCGGACACGAGGACGCGCTCATGGCGACGATCCGTGAGCTCGCCGGCGAGCACGTCGAGGTCGAGGTGGTGCACCGCGACGTCGCACTCGAGGCGCCCTTCTCCGGTGACCTCGTCGAGTCGATGAAGCAGGCCCTGCTGCGCGAGGACCCCGGGGCCGCCGTGCTGCCGTACTGCCTGTCCGGTGGCACCGACAACAAGGCCCTCGGGCGGCTCGGCATCAGCGGCTACGGCTTCGCGCCGCTGCGGCTGCCCGCCGACCTCGACTTCGCGCCGATGTTCCACGGCATCGACGAGCGGGTGCCCGTCGACTCGCTGCGCTTCGGCGCCCGGGTGCTCGGCGACTTCCTGCGGACCTGCTGAGGGCTGCTCAGTGCGGCTCAGTGCGGCTGAGTCAGGCCGTGCGCTGGACGCGCATGATCTTGCGCCGCAGCCACATCCGCCGCACGCCACCTTCGTAGATCACCGTGCGGGAGAGCTCCCATCGGCCGTACTCCGCGTGCTCGCGCACCGCCTGTCGCGCCTGGGCCTTCGACGTGTGGCGGTCGAACGTGAGGACCCGGTACTCGTAATCCGTCATCGTCCACCATTCTGACACCAACCGTGACCCCACCGAGACCGTATGCGTCGCGTGGCGGTCAGGCGCCCGCGGTACCGTCTCTGGGTCATCCGAATCGCAGGCCCGGGGCCGAGCACCACCCCGTGCGGCGCGGCGAAACGGGGGAACCGCCCGGGACCGCCCGGCGTCAAGGGCCCAGGAGGTCAACACATGAAGTGGAACACCCGCCGCATCGCGGCAGCAGCCATCGTCCTTCCGGCGGTCCTCGGGGTCGCCGCCTGCGGCAAGAGCGCGAGCCCGGCGCCCGCGGCCGGACAGACCCAGGCCACCTCGGCCGCGACGAGCGACGCACCCGTCTCCGGGCAGCCGTACAAGGACAAGGCGTCGTTCATCAGCGCGATGAAAGCGGCCGGCAAGAACGCCACCACCGCACACGTGACCATGGCGATGGACGCCGCCGGCCAGAAGATCGCCATCACCGGTGACACCAAGGTCGACGCGAACAACCCCGCCATGAAGATGTCGATGGACATGGGCTCGTCGATGAAGCTCGACATGATCCTCGTCGACAAGAAGGTCTACATGAAGGGCTTCCCGGGGCTGCCGGCCGGCAAGTGGGCCGTCATCGACAGCAACTCGACCCTGGGCAAGCAGCTCTCGAAGTCGCTCGACCAGGCGGACCCGACGAAGATGTACGACCAGTTCGGCGCGGCCGTCCAGGACGTCAAGTTCGTCGGCGAGGACACGGTCGACGGTGACAAGACCTGGAAGTACGACCTGACGCTCGACACCAAGGCCATGCAGGCCCAGCTGCCTGCCGACGCCAAGACGCAGATGCCGAGCACGATCGCCTACACGGCGTGGCTCGACGAGAAGAACCAGCTGCGCAAGGTCACCTTCGACCTGTCGGGTGTCAAGGCCGAGATGACGATGGGCAAGTACGGCGAGCCGGTCGACGTCACGGCGCCGCCCGCCGCTGACACCGTCAAGGCTCCCATGTGACGAGCAGCTGACACGCCGCCGCGGCGACGGGTGAACGGCCCGCCAACCGCGCGTGAACGATCCCGCAGCGAGCACGACTCGCTGCGGGATCGCGGCGTTCCGGGGGTGTTTGCGCCTCCGTAAAGCGTGCTCCCGTTCTCGTGGGTCGACTACGGTCGAGGCATGACCGTCGACCCCCGCGCCGCCCTCGAGCAGCTCATCGCCGCACTCGAACGCCACCTCGAGGCCGCGAGCGCCAGCCGAGACCCCGACCACCCCATGGTCATGGCCGCAGCCCAGGATCTCGCCGAGGCGTTCGACGACTACGACGAGGCGCTCTACGAGGCCACCGAGGTCGCCACACCGCTCGCGATCTACGGGGACGACTTCGACGGCCACGAGGACGAGGACGGCGCCGAGACCCACGTCTACGCGGGGCTCGACTCCGACGAGTACGACGACGACGACGATGACGACGATGACGACGATGACGATGACGATGATGACGATGATGACGATGATGACGACGATGACGATGACGACGACGACCTCGACTACGACGACGAGGACGACGAGGACGACGAGGACGAGGACGACGACGAGGAGGACGACCTCGACGACCTGCCCTCCGGCGTGAACGGTGCGACGACCGCCCCCGGCACGTCCGCTCCACGCCGGGGGAGCGACCCCAGGAGCTGACGCGGGCTACGCGGAGACGTCGTCCAGGGCAGCGACGATCTCGGACGGCAGGGTCAGCTCGAGGCTCGCCAGCGCCGAGCGCAGCTGGGCCGCGGTGCGGGCGCCGACGATGGGGGCTGCCACGCCCGGACGGTCGCGCACCCACGCGAGAGCCACCTCCGCCGGCTTCGCGGCCAGACCGCGCGCCGCCATCGCCACGGCGTCCGCGACGCGGGTCGTCTGCTCGTCGAGGAACCGCTCGGCGAAGCCCGGGAAGTCGCTCGAGGCCGCGCGCGAGCCCGACGGGATGCCATTGCGGTACTTCCCCGTCAGCACACCCCGCCCCAGGGGCGACCACGGCATGAGGCCGAAGCCCAGCGACGCGGCAGCCGGGGCGACCTCGTGCTCGGGCGCACGGCATACCAAGGAGTACTCGATCTCGTTGGCGACCAGAGGGATTCGCGCAGACTCGAGCAGGCTGAAGGCGCGCGCGGACTGCCACCCGGAGTAGTTCGACACCCCGACGTAGCGCGCGCGCCCCGAGGCCGCGGCCCACTCGAGCGCCGAGAGCGTCTCGGACAGGGGCACGTCGTCGGACCACGTGTGCACGAGCCAGAGGTCGACGTGGTCGGTTCCGAGGCGACGCAACGACGACTCGAGCTGGGACATGAGTCCGCGCCGCGACACGTCGACGCGGCGCTGCCCACCGGATCGCGAGATCCCCGCCTTGGTGCAGATGATGACGTCGTCGCGGGGGACCGTGTCGGCCAGCAGGCTGCCCAGGATCGTCTCGGCGTCGCCGCCGCCGTAGCCGTATGCCGTGTCGACGAGGTTGCCGCCCGCCTCGACGAACGCGCGCAGGTGGTCCCCGGCCTCGTGGCGGTCGACCGAGTTGCCCCACAGCATCGTCCCGAGTGCCAGTGGGGTGACCGTGAGACCGGACGAGCCGAGACGCCTGCGCATGCCACGAACGGTAGTGGGCGACACCGCATCCCGGGCCACCGGCACGACGGGCGCGGCGCCGGTAGCCTGCCCGACATGAGGATCGGTGTGAATCTCGGCTACTGGGGACGCGGCACGACGGGAGCGGACCAGGTGGCGGTCGCGGTGGCAGCCGACCGGCTGGGCTACGACAGCGTGTGGGTCGCCGAGGCCTACGGCTCCGACAGCCCGTCGATGCTCGCCTGGATCGGGGCCCTGACCGAGCACGTCGGTCTGGGGTCGGCGGTCATGCAGATCCCGGGTCGCACCCCGGCGATGACGGCGATGACGGCGGCGACCATCGACACGATGTCGGGCGGCCGCTTCCGGCTGGGTCTCGGCGTCTCGGGGCCCCAGGTGAGCGAGGGCTGGCACGGGGTGCCGTTCCGCAACCCGCTGGGCCGCACCCGCGACTACGTCGAGATCGTCCGCGCCGCGATCCGGCGTGACACGGTCACCCACGCCGGCCCGCACTACCCGTTGCCGCTCCCCGGCGGCGTGGGCAAGCCGCTCAAGCTCTCGGCCCGCCCGGTGCGTCCCGACGTGCCGGTCTACCTCGCGGCGGTCGGCCCCCGCAACCTCGAGCTCACCGGTGAGATCGCCGACGGCTGGCTCGCCATCTTCTTCAGCCCCGAGCACGCCGGGGACCTGCTGGCCACCCTCGAGAAGGGCCGACGCACGGGTGGGCGTGGTCCCGCCGAGGCGCCGATGGAGGGCTTCGACGTCGTGGCGGCCACGCCGGTCGTGCTCGTCCACGACGTCGAGGCGGCGGCCGACCACGTGCGCGACTACTGCGCCCTCTACATCGGCGGCATGGGCTCGCGCGAGCAGAACTTCTACAACCAGCTCGCGTGTCGGATGGGGTTCGAGGAGGACGCCGCGCGCATCCAGGACCTCTACCTCGCCGGTCGCCACCGCCAGGCGGCGGCCGCGGTGCCGCTCGAGTTCATCGACGAGACGGCGCTGCTGGGCTCGCCGGAGCGTGTCGCCCGCCGACTCGGCCGCTACGAGGCGGCCGGGGTGACGACGCTCGCCGTCGCCGTCGGTGGCGGCATGTCGCGGGACGAGGCCCTGGCGACGCTGCGTGTCGTGGCCGGGATCGCCGGGCTCGAGGCGCCGGGGGCGGGGTCCACCCACGACGCCTCCGGCTCCTAGGAGGACCCCCGCGCGCCTGCGTCGCCCCCGGGCGTTTGCCGGGACTTCGCCTGCGCGTCGCCCCGCTGCGGGCGCTCCCGGTGGACGTTGCGGATAGGGTGCGACATTGTGCCCAGCGGCCGTGGACCTCGTCAGGGGCCGACGGCCCGTCCCGTCCCTCTGCGCAGAAGGCCCACCCTGAACCATGGCTGACCTCAGCTACCTCGATGCCGTCATCCTCGGCGTCGTCGAAGGCCTCACCGAGTACCTCCCCGTCTCCTCGACCGGTCACCTGACCATCACCGAGCAGCTGCTCGGTCTCAAGGTCGACGACCTGGCCGTCACGGCCTACACCGCCGTGATCCAGCTCGGTGCGATCGCCGCCACCCTCCTCTACTTCTTCAGGGACATCGTCCGGTTCGCCGTCGCCTGGTTCCGCGGGCTCGGCAACGTCGAGGCCCGCAAGGATCCCGACTACGGCCTCGCCTGGGCCGTCGTCATCGGGTCGATCCCGGTGGGCGTCGTCGGCTTCCTCGGCCGCCACGCGATCGAGAGCACGCTGCGCAGCCTCTGGGTCGTCGCCGGTGCGCTCCTGCTGTGGAGCGTCGTCATCGTGATCGCCGAGCGCATCCACACCCGCCTCGAGGCGCGTGGGGTCCTGCGCGGCGAGCACGACGTGCGGCCCATGGACGGACTCGTCATCGGGCTCATGCAGTGCTTCTCGCTCATTCCCGGCGTGTCCCGCTCCGGCGCGACGATCTCCGCCGGCATCGCCCGTGGCCTCGACCGCGTCACGGCCACCCGGCTCAGCTTCTTCCTCGCGATCCCGGCGCTGACCGCGGCCGGCCTCTTCCAGGCCGTCCAGGAGAAGGACGGGCTGCTGACCCTCGGGCTGGGCCCGGTCATCGTGGGCCTCGTCGTGGCCTTCGTCGTCGCCTACGCCTCGATCGCCTGGCTGCTGCGCTTCGTCGCCAGCAACAGCCTCATCCCGTTCGTCTGGTACCGCGTCGTCCTGGGCGTCGTGCTCATCGCGCTGCTCGTGGCGGGCGTCATCAACGCGACCTGACCCGCTGAGTCGGGCGCCCGGCCGGCCGGGTCGGCTCGTCCGGACGTCGATGGCCGCCTCCTGCACGGGAGGCGGCCATCGACGTGCTCAGCCTCAGAGCCACCCCGAGCGCTTGAAGGCACGGAAGAGGCCGAGACACGCCGCGGCCATGACCCCGAGCGCGATGAAGTAGCCGTAGTAGATCTCCCGGCCACCGACGTGCATGCTGACGGTGAGCTCGGGGATGCTCTGGAAGTTCATCCCGTAGATGCCGGCGATCATCGTCGGCACGGCCGCGATCGCCACCCAGGCCGAGATCCGGCGCATGTCCTCGTTCTGCTTGACCGACACGCTGGCCAGGTGGGCCGACAGGACGTCGGTCAGCAGCCGGTCGTAGGACTCGACGTGGTCGTTGACGAGGCGCAGGTGGTCGGCCACGTCCCGGAAGAAGGGGAGCATCTCCTCGCTGAGCGCCTGCCCCCGAGCGCGCTCCATGAACTGGGTCAGGGTGTCCGCGAGCGGCTGGCTCGCGCGTCGGAACTCGAGGACCTCGCGCTTGAGGCGGTAGATGGTGTTGGCCTCCCCGCCCACCTCCGAGCCGAGCACCTGCTCCTCGATGGCCTCGAGGTCCTTGCGCACCTCGCGGTCGACGACGAGGTAGTTGTCGACGACCGAGTCCATGACGGCGTGCAGCACCGTCATCGAGCCGTGCTCGAGCCGCTCGGGCTCGGTCTCGAGGCGCTGGCGCACCCCGGCGAGGGGGTTGCCCTCCCCGTGTCGCACCGTGACGACGAACCGGTCGCCGATGAAGAGCATGACCTCGCCGGTCTCGATGTCGCTCGTGGACTCGATGTAGCGCAGCGTCTTGAGGACGACGAACACGGACGACTCGTACTTCTCGATCTTCGCCCGCTGGTGGCCGTTGACGGCGTCCTCCACCGCGAGCGGGTGGAGGTGCAGCTCCTCGTTGACGAGCTCGAACTCCTCGTCGGTCGGGTCCTTGAGCCCGATCCAGAGGAAGCCGTCCTGACTGAGGCGCAGGACGTCGAGCTCGTCGCTGAGGTCCCCGCAGCCCTGGCGACGGCCGTTGCGGTAGATGGCCTTGTCCACGATCACGCCCACTACTTCACCACGTCCACCTGATGGCGTCCCGCACGTCGGGTCGATGCCGGTGGGGCGTGTTGGCCCGCGGGGCGCGGGTTAGGGTGACGAGCGTGCCGACCGTTCTCTTCGTCCGCCACGGGCGCTCCACGTCCAACACCGCCGGGACCCTGGCGGGCTGGATGCCCGGGGTGTTCCTCGACGAGACGGGGGAGGCGCAGGCTGCTGCCGTCGGGCAACGTCTGGCGTCGGCCGTCCTGCCCGTCGTCGAGGTCGTCAGCTCGCCGCTCGACCGCTGTGTGCAGACGGCGGACCTGCTGGCCGCGCCGCTGCCGGAGCACGTCGCGCGCAGCGTCCACGTCGGTCTGGGGGAGTGCCGTTACGGCGCCTGGACCGGACGCCCGATCGCGGAGCTGGCCAAGGAGGAGCTCTGGAAGGTCGTGCAGGACCGACCCAGCGAGGCGCGCTTCCCGGACTCCACGGCATACCCCGCCGAGTCCATGGCCGAGATGCAGGACCGAGCGCTGCGCGCCGTCCGAGAGATCGACGCACGGATCCTCGAGACGCACGGCAAGGACGCGGTCTGGGTCGCGGTCTCGCACGGGGACGTCATCAAGTCGATCCTCTCGCACGCCACGGGCGCCCACCTCGACGACTTCCAGCGGATCAACGTCGACCCGGCCTCGGTCAGCGTCGTGCGCTACACGAGCCGCAAGCCGTTCGTCCTGAGGCTCAACGACATCGGCGGAGACCTGTCGGGGCTGCGGCCTCACGAGAAGCCCGCTGCCGACGACGGCGACGCCGTCGTGGGCGGGGGCGCCGGAGCCTCCGGCGCCGTCGGATAGGGTCGAACGCATGACGGTCCAGGACTTCGATCCCGCCGACCGGTTCGTGGCCGGGACGGTCGGCCCCGCCGGACAGCGGGCCTTCTACCTCCAGGCGAGCACCGGTCCACTGGTCGTGACCGTGGGTGTCGAGAAGCAGCAGGTCTCGATCCTGGCCGACCGCATCAACGACGTGCTCGACCAGCTGGCACCCGCAGCGGCGACGGAGCCGGGGGAGCCGGGCGGCGCTCCCGAGGACACCGACCCGCTCCAGACCCCGTTCGACGAGGACTGGCGCGTGCAGACGCTGTCGCTCGCCTGGGACGAGGACGCACAGAAGCTCGTCATCGAGTGCCACGACCACGACCCCGACGAGGACGCCGACGACGAGGTGGGGCCGCTGGGGCGCAACTCGCTGCGGGTCGCGCTGACCCCGGCCGAGGCGCGCGCCTTCGCGCGGCGCAGCAGCGCCCTCGTCGCGGCCGGTCGTCCCCCGTGCCCCTTCTGTGGCAACCCGCTCGACCCCACGGGCCACATCTGCCCGCGGGCCAATGGCTACAAGCGCTGACCGGACTCCGTCGTCGGTCGACCTGACCGGCGAGCTCGAGGTCCTCGGCCGCATCACCGACTCCTCCAACCTCGCCGTCCTGGCGCGGGTCTCGACGTTGCCCGGCGGTCACGTCATCTACAAGCCGGTCCGCGGTGAGCGGCCACTGTGGGACTTCCCGGACGGCACGCTGGCCGGGCGCGAGGTGGCTGCCGAGGTGGTGTCCTCGCTCGGCGGCTGGGACGTCGTCCCGCCGACCGTGCTGCGCGACGGTCCCTTGGGCCCGGGGTCCGTGCAGGTGTGGATCGGTGACCCGTTCGACCCCGTCGCCGACGACGTGGTCGTCGACCTCGTGCCGGAAGGCCGCACCCCGACCGGCTGGAGGGCCGTCCTCGACGGCGAGACCCCCGGAGGCTCGGCCGTCACCGTCGTGCACTCAGGTGCCGACGACGTGCGCTCGCTCGCCGTGCTCGACGCCGTCCTCAACAACTCCGACCGCAAGGGCTCGCACTGCCTGCGCGACGCCGACGGACGCCTCTGGGCCATCGACCACGGCGTGACCTTCTCGCCCACGCCGAAGCTGCGCACCGTGCTCTGGGGCTGGGCGGGGGAGCCCCTCGCCGAGGCCGACGTCGACCGGCTCGTGCGCCTGCGCCGCGCCCTGGAGGACGACGCCTCCCTGGACCGCCTGCTCGCCCTGCTCCCCGACGACGATGTCGAGGCTTTGGCGATGCGGGTCGCGTCGCTGCTCGAGCGCGGCGTGCACCCCTTCCCGAGCCCGGACTGGCCGTCGGTACCGTGGCCCCCGCTGTGACGTCGTCGTGACACGGTCGTGCACGGTCCTGGCGCCGCGGCGCGCCTGAGAGCCGACGAGCCCGACCCGTCCCGGGGCGAGCTCGGGGCCGGGATAGAGTCTGCCCGTGAGAAGTTGGCCGATGCCGTTCATCCCCAAGGTCCCCGGCCGTGCACCCGAGGTGCGAGTCCGCGACACGGCATCCGGCGAGCTGGTCCCCGCCGCGCACGGCGAGGTCGTGACGCTCTACGTCTGCGGCATCACGCCCTACGACGCGACGCACATGGGGCACGCCGCGACCTACGTGACGTTCGACCTGCTGGGCAGGGTCCTGCGCGACAGCGGACACCCGGTGCGCTACGTCCAGAACATCACCGACATCGACGACCCGCTGCTCGAGCGCGCCGATCGGGACGGGCTGGACTGGCGGGACCTCGCGACCCGCGAGATCGCGCTGTTCCGCGAGGACATGACCGCGCTCGCCGTGATCCCGCCCGACGAGTACCTGGGTGCCGTCGAGAGCATCCCGACCTTCGTCGGACCCATCGAGAAGCTCGTCGCCGACGGGTGGGCGTATGCCGTCCCGGCACCCGACGCGTCACGCGACGGTGCGCAGGACGTCTACTTCGACGTCTCCAGGGACCCGCGCTTCGGCTCGGTCAGCCACCTCGACGACGCCGGCATGATGGAGGTCTTCGCCGAGCGCGGGGGAGACCCCGACCGTGAGGGCAAGCGCAACCGGCTCGACGCCCTGCTGTGGCGTGCTCATCGTGAGGGCGAGCCGGAGTGGGACGGCGCGAGTCTCGGATCAGGTCGTCCCGGCTGGCACATCGAGTGCGCGTGCATCGCGCTCGACCACCTGGGCATTCCCGTCGACGTGCAGGGCGGCGGCAGCGACCTCATCTTCCCGCACCACGAGATGAGCTCGGCACACGGCCGGGCGCTCAGCGGCTCCGCCTCCTTCGCGGGCTCCTTCGTCCACCAGGGCATGGTGGGCCTCGACGGCGAGAAGATGAGCAAGAGCAAGGGCAACCTCGTCCTCGTCTCGCAGCTGCGGCGCGAGGGCGTCGACCCCATGGCGATCCGGCTGGCCCTGCTGGCCCGCCACCACGCCCACGACTGGATGTGGACCCGCGACCAGCTGCACGAGGCCGAGCAGCGTCTCGCGACCTGGCGCGAGGCCCTGTCGGGCAACGGCGGACCCGTGGCCGACCAGACCGTCGACGACATCCGCGCCGCTCTGGCCGCCGACCTCGACAGCCCGCGCGCGCTCGAGGCGGTCGACCGCTGGGCGAGCCAGGCGCGGTCGCGCGGAGGAGACGACCCGGGGGCCCCCGGCGTGCTCGGACGGGCGCTCGACGCGCTCCTCGGCATTCGTCTCTGACGGCCGAGGAGGTGCTGGGCGTCCGTGCCACCTCCGGTCGCGCGAGTGTGAAGCGGGCCGAGGAGACGCTCCTCGACACGCCTGAGCACGGCCTCCGCCTGAACCGCCGTCCTGCTCAGATGAGCTCGACGCGGTCGGCCTGCGGTCCGCGATCGCTCTGCCGGACGTGGTAGCGGACCCGATCGCCCTGGTACAGCTCGTCGGTGCCGCTGAGAACCGAGACGTGCACGAACAGGTCCGCGCCCCCCGCATCCGGGGTGATGAAGCCGAACCCCCGCTCCGGGTCGAAGCGTGCGACGACGCCCTCACCGCCCCGCGTCGGGCCGTCGGATGTCTCGCGACGTCCCGGCCGAGCGGGGCTCGTCGACGTGGCGGGTGCTCCCCTCGGGGTCGAGCGGCGCGCGAGGCGGACGTCACGAGCCTGCGGGCCCTTCTCGCCGACGACGACGTCGTAGGTCACCCGGTCGCCCTCGCCCAGCTCGGGGAGACCGTCGGCCAGCGACCGGACGTGGACGAAGACATCGGGGCCTCCCGACTCGGGCGTGATGAACCCGAAACCCTTGTCGGCGTCGTACCAGGACACGGTGCCGTCGGCCCCGTCGGAGGGCGCAGCGTGCTGGGCGGCCTGGGCGGCCTGGGCTCCCAGGGGGATCAGGTGGTCAGCCTGCGGTCCTTTCTCCCCCTCGGCGACGAAGAACGCCACCCGCTGGCCCTCCGAGAGCACGCCGCCCCCCACGATGGACGAGCTGTGCACGAAGATCTCGGGACCGTCTCCGTCGGGTGTGATGAAGCCGTACCCCTTCGCAGGCTCGTACCAGGAGACGGTGCCGAGCACGCCCAGCGGCGTGTCGGCGCTCTGCTCGGCTGTGACCCGGACACGGCGTGCCTGCGGGCCGCGGTCTCCCTCGCCGATCTCGAACTCGACGACCTGCCCCTCCCGGAGCAGCTTCATCCCGTCCCCGCCGACGATCTCGGACGCGTGCACGTACAGGTCCTCTGCGTCGGGCCCGAGGGCGATGAAGCCGAACCCACGGTCGGCATCGAACCAGCGGACGGTTCCTTCGGTCACGGCTGACTCCTTGTCGAGTGCGGTCGGTGTCGTCCCAGTGTCCCTGACGGGGCCGGGACCAGCGCCCGGCCCCCCAGAGGGTGTTCGCGCACGCCGTTCGTGAGACGTGCCCGACCGGAACGTCCACGGCACCCGGCGCTGCGAACACCAGCGCAGCCCGTCGGACCCGAGGACACTGTCTGTCATGACAGTCGACGAGGTCGATGCCTACCTGGCGGGGGTCCAGGAGCCGAAACGGACCACGCTGGAAGCGCTACGCCGATCGATCCTGGCTGTCGCCCCGGACGCCGAGCAAGGCATGTCCTACGGCATGCCCGCCTTCCGGATCGACGGGAAGGTGGTCGCGGGCTTCGCGGCGTTCAAGAACCATCTCGCCTACCTGCCACACAGTGGGGAGGTGCTCACCATGCTCGGCGACCGTCTCGCCGCGTACGAGTGCACCAAGGGCTCGTTGCACTTCCCGGTCGACGAACCGCTGCCCGATGACGTGGTCAGAAGCCTGGTGGACGCGAAGCTCCACGTCCTCGACCGCCGCGGGAACGGCGGCGACCACGACCGGGCACCCGGGTAGCAGCCCTGATCTGGCACTGCAGACCACGGCTGCTCCCGTTCCCCGCCGCACGTCAGGATGCGACCACGGCCTCACCGTCGGTGGTGAAAGCGCCTGTCCGCCTGAGCGTCGTGTGTCAGCGCTTCACGGCCGAGCGTGCGTAGGCCTGCGCGACGTTGGCCACCGTTGCGACGTACGCGTCAGAGGCGTTGTAGCGGAGCACGGCCCGCGTCCAGTCGGTGCTGTTGCGGAGGTCGAGTCCGCCCGAGCACAGGTGCCGCGCCGCCGCCCATGCTGCATCGTCGATGTCAGAGGGGTCTGCGACGCCGTCCGCGTCCGCGTCGGCGCCGAAGGTGCGCCATGATCCCGGGAGGAACTGCATCGGACCGATCGCATGCTCCCAGCTGTCGTCACCGTGCAGGCGGGTCCCGCCGCCGTCGGGTCGGATCGCAGCCACCCCGCCCTCGCCGTCGAGTGCCGGGCCGACGATCAGCCGAGACGTGCGCCCGTTCTGCAGCAGGCGCGTTCCGCCGATCGTCCCGTGGGCGGACTCCACCTCACCGATGGCCGCCACGGTCGCCCAACCCACGTGGCACGAGGGTCGCTCCGTCGCCTCCAGGATCGAGGCCCTGCCGTAGGCGCGCAGCGCCACGACCGGGATCCCGGTGCGCTTCGCGGTGCGTGCCAACCACGTCGGGTCGGGCTCGACCACGGACCCTGTCGCGCTTGCATCGTGGCCGGTCGGCGCCGACGAGGCCTCGGCCTTGCTCGCGGCCGGCGCGACCATGGCGATGGTGTCGACGATGTCGACGAGGGACCTCGACGCGGGCGCTTCGACGACACCGTGGCCAGGGTGGCCCGCGAGCCACGCCGTGCCGAGGAGGGCGAGAGGGAGGAGCAGGACAGCCAGGTCAGCTGAGCGGCTGCGGGGCCGCCGGTGCTGGTGCTGGTGCCGGTGCCGCGAACGTCTGGGCACCGTCAGCCGAGCCGGCCGGTGACGTCGTCGGCGGTGCGCTGGCCACGGGCCGTGACCTCGGCCAGGGTGGCCGAACGAGACCAGACATCAAGGGACGAACGTCGCATACCGCCATCTTGGTGGATGAAGTCCCCGTCGTTTGCCACGGCATTCGGATCACCGACGAATACTCGC
>NZ_BJYX01000032.1 GCF_007991735.1 Terrabacter aerolatus
GGCGGACGGTCGGGACCAGGCGGCGGGAGTGCCTCAGGCGGTCAGTGCCTCAAGCGGCCAGTGCCTCAGGCGGTGGATACCACATGAGGCACGCGCAGGCGTCGTTTGCCGGGGGTGAGCACCTTCTTCATATCGCACGGGGTTCCGCCCGGCCTCACGGTGTGTTCACGGTGTCGTGGATCCTGTCGAGCGAGAAGCGGAACGGTGAGTTCGCGGCATCGGGAGCCCTCCATCGCGCGTGGGAGTCGTTCGGCACCGTCCTGTGCGCGGTGATGAACCGCTCCCACTGCGACAGCTCGATGGGGTCGGGCGGCGCAGACGGTGGCCTCGAAGTGATGGCTCCGAAGTCGCCGTCTCTGACTAGCCCGGGACTCCATCCAGCTCAGGGTGGGCTGTTCGGCATCTGGTGATCTCCCAGTCGTGCCGGTCCCGGGCCTGTAGTCCGCGGCAACAACCCCCAGGAGTGGCGCGGCGAGGCCTTGTGCATCGACGACTCCCTTGGCGGTTCCTTGCACGGATCTTGCGCAAAGCCCGTCAGTTCGACAGGCCGGATCTTGCAGACGGGAGGGCACAGTAGAGATCGAGGGGGAGGAATTCCGGCAGAACCGTGGGGGATGCGGCCGGGATGGGTCGGCCGTGGGGGGCCGGCCTGGGGGGAAGTTGCGGGGCGGGTTCTGCCGGGGGAGTCGGCAGAACCCGCCCCGTGCGTGTCCTGGGCGAATCCGCCGCTGGCGGTCGATGCAAACGCGCGCCGGTGGGCGACCCGGTGAAAGTGGTCGTGGGCTCCGGCAGTCGCGCCTCAGGCGAATCTCGAACGTTCGGGCACGGGGCGAATCACGACACAGCGTGTGGTGGGGCAGCAGGGGCTTGAACCCTGGACCGACGGATTATGAGTCCGCTGCTCTGACCGGCTGAGCTACTGCCCCGGGACCGACGGCGGCGCTGGCCGACGAGGTCGCGTGGAGTCTAGCGAGGCGTCCGCGGTGCTCCAGGGGCGAGGTGCCCCGAACCGGGACACCGCGCACCCTCTAGGCTCGCCGTGACCGAAGCCCCGATCAGGTGAGGAAGAGCGAATGAGTGACGGCATCCGGGTGGCGGCGGTCGACGACGTGGAGCCGGGCGAGGCGCTCGTGCTCGACACGGCGCTGACGGCGACGGCGGACGCGATCTCGCTCTTCCGCGACGACGACGGGACGTACTACGCCCTCGACGACACGTGTTCGCACGAGGATGCCTCGCTCGCGGAGGGCTGGATCGAGGCCGGCGAGGTCGAGTGCCCGCTGCACGCGACGCGCTTCTGCCTGGCCGACGGCAGGCCGATGTGCCTGCCCGCCACGAAGCCCGTCCGCACCCATCGGGTCGAGGTCAGGGGCGAGGAGGTCTACCTCTTTCCCGGCGTTCCGGCTCAGGTCGAAACGGGACAAATCAACTCCTGAGACTGCTGGTGCCCGTGTGCCGCATGGTGCACAATGGGCGGGTGCTCGCAGGCGAGCACGCACGGCCAGCAGTCACCGAGACGGACGACCGGATCACGAAGTAGCAGGCGTTGGGGAAGACGTCCCTGCAACTTCAGGAGGTTCGGATGGCTGTCGCGATGTCGCGCACCCAGACAGGCGGGGTTCTGTTCATCCACGGAGCCCCGGCCGCGCTGTGCCCGCACATCACGTGGGCGATCGAGGCCGTCCTCGACCAACAGGTGACCTTTGACTGGATCGCCCAGCCCGCCGCACCGCGGATGATGCGCACGGAGCTGTCGTGGTCCGGCGCCCCGGGCACCGGGGCCGAGCTCGCCAGCGCCCTGCGCGGCTGGGACGGTCTGCGCTACGAGGTGACCGAGGACCCGTCGCCGGGGTGCGACGGAGCGCGCTGGTCCTACACCCCGAGGCTCGGCATCCACCACACCATGACGTCTGCGTCGGGTGACGCCGTCGTGCAGGAGGACCGGCTCCGCGAGGCGATGCTGCGCACGCGCGGTGACGTCGAGGCCCTCCAGGACGAGATCGACCTGCTCCTCGGCCTCCCGTGGGACGAGGAGCTCGAGGTGTTCCGCTACGCCGGCGACGGCGCCGCGGTCCGGTGGATGCACAAGGTGGGGTGACCCACCACCCGGCTCGGGCGCCGCGACCTCCAGCGCAGCGTCCTCCGTGACGAGGGCCCGGGCGGTTCGTGCTCCCGGGCCCTCGTCGCGCCTCCACGCGCGCCCCACCTCCGCTCGCGATCTCCGCTCGCCATCTCCGCTCGCCATCTCCGCCGAAAAGCAGTGGGCGACCGCCGACGGCCCGTGTCATCATCGAGCGGGCGCACCACCCGGTGGCGCCCTCACCGAGACCATCCGCAACGAGGAGCCAGTCATGGCAACGGGACTCACCATGGAAGCGAAGCGCAGCCTGTGCCTCGCCGATGTGGCCTACCCGTTTCCAGGGGAGTGCCGCATCCGGCACGACCAGACCCGGCGTCCCCCGCTGCCATCTCGCTGACGCGAGAGCCTGACCGGCTCCGTCCTCCGAGCCGCCCACCGGGATGACCGGTCGGGCGGCTCTTCTCATGCCGCCCTTCTGAGGCAACCGACGGACACGGACGACCCGACGACCGGACGACGACGCGACGACATGGTGGAAGGAGGCCCGGCCATGACCCAGGTCGAGGTGTGGAACGCCGACGAGACCCTGCTGCACCGGGTCTCCGTCCGGCACGCGGTGCAGATGATCTGGCGCGGGGTCGCCACCCCCGTCGAGGTCCACGCGACCGAGCGGATCGGGCCCTACCGGGTGCCGGTCGTCGTCCGGCTCGTGCGGTACGTCGAGCAGAAGTGGCTCTACTCGCGGACGCGGGCGACTTACTCCCGCGAGGGTGTGCTGCTCCGCGACCGACACCGCTGCGCCTACTGCGGCCGGTTCACGGCCACGACGATGGACCACGTCCTGCCGCGCTCCCGCGGCGGCGCCACGGCCTGGGCCAACGCGGTCGCGGCGTGCGAGCCGTGCAACCTCCGCAAGGGTGACCGAACGCCCGACGAGGCACGGATGCCGTTGCGCTGGGAGCCGTACGTCCCCACCCGGGTGCAGCTGCACTTCGCCCGAACCACCTCGCCGCACGTCACCCACCTCACCGACTCCGGGAAGGAGCCCGCCAGATGACCAGGAACCGCACGATCGTCCACACCCAGTCCCTCGGACAGGTCGGGCTCCGCGCCGCCGCCGGGAGCCCCAAAGGCCTCGACGCGTGGATCTTCCGTGCCGCGACCGAGCACCCCTTCGAGCCGGCGGGCGTGGAGCCGAGCTGCGCCTCCCACGATCCCGAGCTCTTCTGGCCGGCCACCGAGGCCGACGCCGAGCAGGCCCGGACCGTCTGCCGGGCGTGCCCGCTCGTGGAGACCTGCCTCGCCGTGGCCCGGCTGCGGCTCGAGTGGGGCGTCTGGGGCGGGCAGCTGCTCGCCAAGGGCCGCCCGACGACCGAGCTCCCCGGCAACGTGCGCCCGTCGTCGCACGACACGGCGCGCATCGCCTGACACACCGAGGACGTATGCCGGGTGGCTGGCTCCCAGCGGACCTGCGCCACCCGGCATACGCCTGCAGCACCACTCGACGACCATGGGGCGACCGCCCGGATCACGAAAGGATGACCGCCATGACCACCTTCCCTGTCGCGCTCCCGGGCGCGCAGGCCTCCACGCTGATGTGGGCCGACCCCGACGACGTCGAGACGGCCGCGCTCGACCAGCTGCGCAACATCAGCCGGCTGCCGTGGGTCCACGGCCTGCGCGTCATGCCGGACGTCCACCTCGGCAAGGGCGCGACCGTGGGCTCCGTCATCGCCATGCGCGACGCCGTGTCGCCCGCCGCCGTCGGCGTCGACATCGGCTGCGGGATGACCGGCGTGCGGACCAACCTCACGACGGCAGACCTGCCCGACGACCTCGGTCCGCTGCGCTCGGCGATCGAGTCGGTCCTGCCCGTCGGCTGGAACTCCAACGACGGCAGCGCGCCCGTGCTGGCGCGCGACGCCGGTCTCGCCGGTCGCTTCGACACGCTCATGGGGCGGTTCGTGGAGCTGCGTGCGCCGAAGATCTCGGACCGGGTGAATCGCGCTGCGGCGCAGTGTGGGTCGCTGGGCAGTGGCAACCACTTCTGGGAGCTGTGCGAGGCCGACGACGGCCGGCTGTGGCTCATGCTGCACTCGGGCTCGCGCAACATCGGCAAGGAGCTCGCAGAGCGGCACATCGCGACGGCCAAGACGCTCGAGCACAACCTCGGCCTGCCCGACCGCGATCTCGCGGTGTTCCTCGCCGGGACAGGTGAGATGGCGGCCTACCTCCACGACCTCTACTGGGCCCAGGAGTACGCCCTGCTCAACCGCGAGGTGATGATGGCGACGACGCGCGAGGTCGTCACGCGTCACTTCCCGCACGTCGTCTTCGACGAGCCGGTGCGCTGCCACCACAACTACGTCTCGGAGGAGACCTACGACGGCGTGGACGTGGTCGTGACGCGCAAGGGCGCCATCCGGGCCGGGGTCGGCGACCTCGGCCTCATCCCGGGATCCATGGGTACGGGCTCCTACGTCGTCCGTGGCCTGGGCAAGGAGGCGTCCTTCAACTCCGCGAGCCACGGTGCCGGTCGCCGGATGTCGCGCAACGCTGCGAAGCGCCGGTTCACGGTCGAGGACCTCCGGGCCCAGACCGCAGGAATCGAGTGCCGCAAGGACGCCGGCGTCATCGACGAGATCCCTTCGGCCTACAAGGATCTCGAGTCGGTGATCGCGGCGCAGACGACGGGACCGAGCCCCCTCGTCGAGGTCGTCGCCCGGCTCAACACGCTTCTCTGCGTGAAGGGATGACGGTGCTTCGCACCGAGGAGATCCGTTGCACCGCAAGGCCCCTCGACCAACGATGGTCGAGGGGCCTCTGCGTCGGCGCCGGTGGTGGGGTGCGACTCAGATGCTGCGGACGGCCAGGGCGACGTTGTGCCCACCGAAGCCGAAGGAGTTGTTGAGGGCAGCGATGTCGCCGTCGGGGAGCTTCTGGTGCTCGCCGGTCACGACGTTGAGGTGGATCTCGGGGTCCTGGTCGTCGAGGTTGATCGTCGCGGGCACGAGGCGGTTGTAGATCGACTGGATCGTGATGACGGCCTCGAGCGCGCCCGCCGCACCGAGGAGGTGGCCGGTCATGGACTTCGTCGCCGTCACCGTCAGGTCGTCGGTGTGGTCGCCGAAGGCGCGCTTGATCGCGTTGTACTCCGCCACGTCGCCCACCGGGGTCGAGGTGGCGTGGGCGTTGATGTGGATGATGTCGGTGGGCGACAGGTCGGCCCGCTCGACGGCATACAGCATCGCCCGGGACGCGCCGGAGCCGTTGGGCTCGGGCGCCGTGATGTGGTGCGCGTCGGCCGACATGCCGACGCTCGCCAGCTCGGCGTAGATGCGGGCCCCGCGGGCGCGGGCGTGCTCCTCCGACTCGAGCACGATGACCGCAGCACCCTCGCCGAGGACGAAGCCGTCACGGCCGGTGTCATAGGGACGCGACGCCTTCTCCGGCTCGTCGTTGCGGGTCGACAGCGCCTGCATCGCGGCGAAACCGGCGATCGGCAGCGGGTGGACCGCAGCCTCGGTGCCGCCGGCCACGACGACGTCGGCGCGCCCGGTGCGGATCATGTCGATGGCGTAGCCCATGCTCTCGGCACCCGAGGCGCAGGCGCTGACCGTGGTGTGGGCGCCCGCGCGGGCCCCGAGGTCGAGCGAGACCGCGGCCGCCGGTCCGTTGGGCATGAGCATCGGGACGGCGAGCGGGTAGACCCGGCGCGGGCCCTTCTCGCGCAGGTTGTCCCACTGGTCGAGGAGCGTCCAGACGCCGCCGATGCCGGAGCCGATGGCCGCGCCGAGGCGCTCCGGGTCGACCTCGGGCTTGCCCGCGTCGGCCCAGGCCTCGCGGGCGGCGATGAGGGCGTACTGGCTCGACGGGTCGAGGCGGCGGGTCTCGACCTTGGTCAGGACGTCGCCGGGCGGGGTGTGGATCGTCGCGGCGAAGGTCACGGGGAGCTCGTACTTGGCGACCCAGTCGAACTCCATCGGGCGGGCGCCGGACCGGCCGGCGAGCAGGGCCTCCCACGTCTCCGTGGCGGTTCCGCCCAGGGGCGTGGTGGCGCCGAGACCGGTGACCACGACGCGTCGGTCGCGATTGGACGTCATGGTGACGTGCTCCTCTGAGTCGAGTGGGGTGAGGTCGTGCGAGGGGTGGAGCTGGTGTGCGGGTGGAACGGGTGGTGCGGCTCGGTCGGCGCCCGGACGGGCCGGGCGCCGACCGGGTGGGTCAGGACTGCGCGCCGGCGATGAAGGTGACGGCGTCGCGGACGGTCTTGAGGTTCTTGACCTCGCTGTCCGGGATGCGCACGCCGAACTTCTCCTCGGCGTTGACGACGATCGTCATCATCGAGAGGGAGTCGATGTCGAGGTCCTCGGTGAAGGACTTGTCCATCTCGACGGACGCGGTGTCGAGACCGGTCTCCTCGTTGACGATCTCGGCAAGACCCTCGAGGATCTCCTGCTCGGACTGAGCCATCTGTCTGCTCCTTGTTCGGTTCGGTTCGGTTGGCGGTTCGTGCTCTGGGTGGTGCTGGGGTGTTGCCGGGGTGTTGCGGGGCCGGCATCCGCTCTGGATGACGTCCCTGGCCCGAATGACCCGTCGGGACCGGCGGGAGTGTGGGACTGCCCGGGACGAGCCTGCTCAGGGCAGCACGACGACCTGCGCGGCATACACCAGGCCGGCACCGAAGCCGATCTGGAGTGCGAGGCCGCCGCTGGGGATCTCCCCCTCGGCGAGCATGCGCGTCGTCGCGATGGGGATGGAGGCGGCTGAGGTGTTGGCGGTCGTGACGATGTCGCGGGCCACGGGGATGTCGGCCGGCAGCTTGAGCTGCTTGACCATCGCGTCGATGATGCGGATGTTCGCCTGGTGGGGGATGAAGGCGTCGAGGTCGTCGGCCTTGATGCCGGCCTTGTCGATGGCCTGCTGCGCCACGGGGGCCATGCCCCAGACGGCCCAACGGAAGACCGTCTGGCCGGCCATGCCGATGGCGGGCCACACGTTCTTGTCGGCCTGCGCGGTCTGCCACGACTCGCGCACGTCGGTCCAGGCCTGCTTCTGCGTGATGGCGTCGCGCTGCGTGCCGTCCGAGCCCCACACGGTCGGGCCGATGCCCGGGGTGTCGCTCGGGCCGACGATGCAGGCGCCCGCGCCGTCGCCGAAGATGAACGCGCTGCCACGGTCGTAGGGGTCGGTGAAGTCGCTGAGCTTCTCGACGCCGACGACGAGGACGTAGTCGGCCGAGCCGCCCTTGACCATGTCGCTGGCCATCGCCACGCCGTAGCAGTAGCCGGCGCACGCGGCCGAGATGTCGAGGGCCGGTGCCGTCGACCCGAGGCGCGAGGCGAGCTCCGGCGCGGCGGCGGGGGTCTGGTACGGGTGCGTCACCGTGGCGACGAGGACGAAGCCGATCTGCTCCGGCGCGATGCCGGCGTGCTCGAGGGCCTGCCGGGAGGCCGCCTCGGCCATGTCGATGACGCTCTCGTCGGGGGCGGCGAAGTGGCGGCTGATGATGCCGGACCGCTCGCGGATCCACTCGTCGCTCGAGTCGATCTTGTCGACGATCTCGGAGTTCATGACGACGCGGGCCGGGCGGTAGGCACCGACGCCGAGGATCCGCGAGTGGCGTGCGGCGCCGGAATCGACGAGGGTGCCGGTGCCCTTGGGCGTCGGCGCGGTGGCGCTGGGGGATGTCACGTGAGGCCTTCTCGAGGGTGAGGGTTCAGGTGGGTCGAAGGGTTCGCCGACCGGCGCTGGAGCGGTCCGGCAGTGACGGGGTCGCCGCCGCTGTGGTGCCGCCTCTCCATGAGCGTGCCCCTGTCGGGGGCGGAGCGCCAGTCATGGTGCGTCACGAGGCCGTGTGGGCCCCGATGAGGGTCCGGGCGGCCTCCAGGTCGTCGGGGGTCTTGACGGCGAGGGTCTCGACGCCGGGCATCGCGCGCTTCGCGAGCCCCACGAGGGTGCCGGCGGGAGCCAGCTCGATCAGGCCGGTGACGCCGAGCGCGAGCATCGTCTCCATGCACCGGTCCCACCGCACGGGGTTGCTGACCTGGCGGACGAGCCGGTCGAGCGCGTCCGGGCCGTCGGCCACCGTGGCGCCGTCGGCGTTGGACAGCAGGCGCACGGTCGGGGCCGACGGGGTGACGCCGGCCGCAGCGGCCGCGAGGGCCTCGACCGCCGGAGCCATGTGGGTCGTGTGGAAGGCGCCGGCGACCTGGAGCGGGATGACCCGTGCCTTGGCGGGCGCGGCCTCGCGGAGTGCCGCGACCTGCTCGAGCGTGCCGGCGGCGACGACCTGTCCGGCGCCGTTGATGTTGGCGGGCGTCAGGCCGTGGGCCTCGAGGGCGGCCAGCACCTCGTCGGGGTCGCCCCCCAGCACCGCCGCCATGCCGGTGGGCGTGACCGCGCTGGCCTCGGCCATGGCGCGGCCTCGGGTGGCGACGAGCGAGATGGCCTGTTCGTCGGTGACGACGCCCGCGAGGGCTGTCGCCGTCAGCTCTCCCACCGAGTGTCCGGCGAGGACGGCGCCGGTGGCGGCGAGGTCGTCCCGGGCGGGGAAGAGGGCCGCGGCCGTGACGAGCCCGGCTGCCACGATGAGGGGCTGCGCGACCGCGGTGTCCTTGATGGTCTCCGCGTCGGACTCGGTGCCGTGCGTCACGAGGTCGAGGCCGGCTGGCCCACCGAGCGCGGTCAGCTGGTCACGCACCCCGTCGAGCTCGAGCCACGGGGTGAGGAAGCCGGGAGTCTGGGAGCCCTGTCCTGGGCACACGATCGCTAGCACGTGGTCAACCTTTCCGGGTTACCGGTGAGGACCTCGTCACCGAATGCCACGAAGTCGCGGTGGATAGTTTGGAGGTTTCCTCCAATGGCCGCTGTGTCAGCCGCCGCGTGCCGCACCCGACGCTGACGATGGGACGGGCGTCGCTCCGAGCCGGCCGAGCGCCAGGGCGATGCGCACCGTCCACGCCTCGCGCGGTGACGTGAGGTCGTAGCCGGTGACGTCCGAGATGCGCCCCAGCCGGTAGCGCACGGTGTTGGGGTGCACGAACAGGGCTCGCGCGCTGGCCTCGAGGGAGCCTCCGGTCTCGAGGTAGGCGGTCGCCGTCTGCAGCAGGGGTGCGTGGCTCGCGGCCGCGAGGGGCCGGTAGATGCGCTCGACGAGGATCCGCCGGGCGGGTGGGTCGCCGGCGAGCGCCCGCTCGGGCATGACCGAGTCCGACTCGATGACGCGCGGCGCGTCCGGCCACGCGGCCGCGGCCGAGAGACCGCTGAGGGCGGCCCGGGCCGACCTCCCGGCGGCGAAGAGGTGGGGGACCGTGGGCCCGACGACGACAGGCCCCGGACCGAAGCAGTCGGCGACCGCCTCGACGACGCGCGAGGCGTCGCGCGTCCCGCCGAGGATCGCGATGAGGCGGGAGCGCTGGACGATGGCGAGCGCTTCCACCCGGTGCTGGCGCACCGACCTGCGCAGGTCGTCGACGGCGGGGACGGCGCCGCCGGCGACGGCAGGCGTGCTGCCGACGACGAAGGTCACGTCGGCGACGTCGCCCCACCCGAGGGCGCTCGCGCGTGACTGCATGGAGTCGTCGGCCTCGCCGCGGAGCACCGCGTCGACGACGAGCGCCTCGAGCCGGGCGTCCCACGCGCCCCGGGCCTCGGCCGCGCCGGCATAGACCTCGGCCGCGGCGAAGGCGATCTCGCGCGAGAAGCGCAGGACCGACTCGCGCAGCAGCTGCTCGTCACCGGGGCCCGCGAGGCTCTCGACGCGCGACTCGACGACGTCGACGACGGTGCGCACGAGGTCGAGCGTCTGGCGCAGGCTCACCGACCGGGTCAGCTCCTGGGGCGCGTTGGCGAAGATCGAGATGGCCGACGGCTGGTGGCTCTCCTCCTGGTGGAACCAGGCGATGAACTGCGAGATGCCCGCCTGGGCGACGAGGCCGACCTGCGAGCGCTCCTCGGCCGAGAGCTCGCGGTACCACCGCAGGTGCTCCTCCATCCGCTGCGAGGCGAGCGTCGAGAGCTCGCCGGCGCTGCGCTCGACGGCGCGCGAGGTCGCCTCGCTCGGATGCTGCCGCCGGTCGGTCACGGTGCCAGCCTAGGGGCGGGCCGCCACCAACTTTGTATGCCGTTCACAAACCGTGCGTCGGCGCGCTCGCGCGAGCGCGCGGCCACGAGGGGTCAGCGGGCCGAGAGCACCGCGGTGTGGCCGGCATACGTCCTCGGTCCCTCGAAGGGTGGCAGCGCCCGGGCGAGCGCCGGCGCGAAGGTCGCGAGGTAGGCGCACGCAGCGGCGTGGTGGGGGAACGTGGCGCGGGTCTCGACGTCTCGCTGGACGACCCGCCCGAAGTGTCGCCCGAGCACCTCCGCGGCGTCCTCCGACGTGAACTGGGTGACGAGCGGGCTCCCGCCGGCGTCACGCAGCAGGTCGGCGAGGTGCTCACGGCCGTTGGTCGCGACGTGCAGGGTGCCTCCGTCACGCAGCACCCTGCGGACCTCGCCGAGGGCGGTGTCGAGGTCGGGCACGTGGTAGAGCATCCAGGCGGCGACGGCGCCGTCGAAGGAGCCGTCGGCGAACGGGAGGCGGTCGGCGGGAGCCACCGTCGCGGTGACGCCCAGAGCGCGCGTGGCAGCGACCATCGCGGGGGAGAGGTCGGTCGCGACGTAGTGCAGCCCCGGAACCTCGTCGAGCACCGATCGGGCGAACTGTCCGGTGCCGCAGCCGATCTCCACGACGTGGCTCGGCTGGGACGAGACCACGAGGGTCCGGAGGACGTCGACCGGCGAGACCCACTCGGGGCCGGGACCCCAGACGCTCCGCCGCGTGCTGAGGTTGTCGGTGGTGGCGTACTGGCCCGCCACGCGCCCGGCATCGGTCATCGAGGTCGTCGTGTCCATGGTGGGCACCCTAACGGCGGCGACCGGGGAAGCTTGGCGGTCGCCGCCGTCGGTGTCAGCAGCAGGTTCCGGTCAGCTGGAGACGGCCGAGG
The DNA here is from genome assembly GCF_007991735.1 of Terrabacter aerolatus. Lineage (GTDB taxonomy): Bacteria > Actinomycetota > Actinomycetes > Actinomycetales > Dermatophilaceae > Terrabacter > Terrabacter aerolatus. Next base: position 11,068 of record NZ_BJYX01000032.1, read on the forward strand.
CGAGGTTGCCGAGGCTGTCCTCGAGCTGGCCCTTGTCGACGAGGGGGAAGCTGACCTTGGACAGGGTCTCCTTGTCGGTGACGTGGCTCCAGTCGTAGGTCAACGTCACGAGGGTCGCGTTCGGGCCCTCCGGCGTCAGCTCCCACATCCACTCCCAGCCGGGAGGCGGGGTGTCGGCGGGCGCGGTCTTCCATGCGAGCAGGGCGTTGTGCGAGTAGCCCGACACGGTGTTGTCGGTCTGGTACTCGCCACCCATGTGGTCGCCGGCCATGTTCATCCGGAACACGTCGCCGACCTTCTGGATGCGCTCGGCCTTCTCGTCGGAGCGGACGAAGCCGGATCCGTCGAGCTGGGGGTGACGCTTCGGGTTGCTGAGCACGTCGAAGATCTCGGCTGCCGGGGCGTCGATGGTGCGCTGGACGGTGATTCTGCCGTTGTCGCTCATACAGGGCCCCTACCCGATCGGAGGTCCGCCGGGACCGACCCCGCAGCCGACCCCGACCCCGGGACGCCGTGATCCCGGCGGCCACGCGGCCACCGGGATCACCTCGAACGACGGGATGGGGAGGGTCAGTCGGTGCCGAACTCCATGGCCGCGCGGTCGAGCGCGTCGTCCTCGTTGTCGACGCCGAGCGCGGCCGGGTTGGCCGAGATCGCGGCGGCGCCACCGGGGGTCAGCTCGCCGACGAGCTCGCGAGCGTCGGCACCCAGCAGGCCCTGGGCGGCATACAGCTCGAGCTTGGCGCGCGAGTCGGCGATGTCGAGGTTGCGCATCGTCAGCTGGCCGATGCGGTCGACGGGACCGAATGCCGCGTCCTCGGTGCGCTCCATCGACAGCTTCTCGGGGTGGTAGCTGAAGGCCGGCCCAGCGGTGCCCACGATCGACCAGTCGTCACCGCGGCGCAGGCGGATCGTCACCTCGCCCGTGACGGCGGAGGCGATCCATCGCTGGATCGACTCACGGACCATGAGCGCCTGCGGGTCGAGCCAGCGGCCTTCGTAGAGAAGGCGGCCCAGCTTGCGGCCCTCGGCGTGGTAGTTGGCGATCGTGTCCTCGTTGTGGATCGCCGCGACGAGCCGCTCGTAGGTGATGTGGAGCAGCGCCATGGCCGGGGCCTCGTAGATGCCGCGCGACTTCGCCTCGATGATGCGGTTCTCGATCTGGTCGCTCATGCCGAGGCCGTGACGGCCGCCGATGCGGTTGGCCGCGTCGACGAGGGCGACAGCATCGGCATACTCCGTGCCGTTGATGGCGACGGGACGCCCGCGCTCCCAGCGGACGGTGACGTCCTCGGTCTCGATGGCGACGGACGGGTCCCAGAACTTGACGCCCATGATGGGCTCGACGACCTCGATCGACTCGTCGAGGAACTCAAGGGTCTTCGCCTCGTGCGTGGCGCCCCAGATGTTGGCGTCGGTGGAGTACGCCTTCTCGGCGGATGCGCGGTAGGGCAGCTCGCGAGCGGTCAGCCACTCGGACATCTCGTGCCGGCCGCCCAGCTCGGTGACGAAGTCGGCGTCGAGCCACGGCTTGTAGATGCGCAGGTTGGGGTTGGCCATGAGGCCGTAGCGGTAGAACCGCTCGATGTCGTTGCCCTTGAAGGTCGAGCCGTCGCCCCAGATCGAGACGCCGTCGTCCTGCATGGCGCGCACGAGCAGGGTTCCGGTCACGACACGACCCAGGGGGGTGGTGTTGAAGTACGTCTTGCCGCCGCTGCGGATGTGGAAGGCACCGCACGCGATGGCCGACAGGCCCTCCTCGACGAGGGCGGCCTTGCAGTCGACGAGACGGCTGATCTCGGCGCCGTACTGGCCGGCCCGGCCGGGGACGGAGTCGATGTCGGGCTCGTCGTACTGCCCGAGGTCGGCCGTGTAGGTGCAGGGCACGGCGCCCTTCTCGCGCATCCACGCGACAGCAACCGAGGTGTCGAGACCGCCGGAGAAGGCGATGCCGACACGTTCACCGACGGGGAGCGAGGTCAGGACCTTGGACATGGATGTAAGTATATGCATAGTCGCGCATACCTATCCAATCGCCTCGGGGGCGTATGCCGTGCGCTTCCCGTCTGCCCACGCGGACGCAGGCGCGTGGCGTGCTCGCAAGCGCACGGCATACGGGCGTCCACAGCCCCGGGGCAGGCGTGGGCACCGTCCACAGCGGCTGCGCGCGGCTGCCGCGCCGTTCGGCGCGAGTGCCACGGTGGTCGCCATGGACCTGCGCCAGATCGCCCGGGGCGGCGTCTTCTCGACCGCCGACGCCACCCGAGTGGGTCTCGACTCCAACACGCTCCGCCGCCTCGTCCGGGAGGGGCGGTGCCTGCGGCTCGCCCGGGGCTGGTTCGCCGTCCACGACGGACACGCCATCTCGGCGGAGCGCCTGCACGTCCTCAGGGCAGGAGCGCTGGGACGGCAGTACGCCGCACGGGCGGCCGTCAGCCACCACTCGCGTCTCCTGCTCACCGGCCTGCCCACCTATGCCGCCGACCTCGCGACCGTGCACCTGACCTCCGTCGTGGACCCTTTTCGTGCCGACGTCGACAGCGGCGCCGTGAGTCGGCGCAACGCGACGGTCCGGCGTCCGGGTGTGGTGGTTCACGAGCCGCTCGCAGGTCTGCGCCTCGGGCCATCGTCAGACGGGCCGGTCAGCTGGCGGATGCGTGTGGTGCCGGTCGCAGTGGCGTTGCTGCAGGCCGGCCTGCTCGGGGGCCCCGAGGCGTTCCTCGTGCCCGCTGACGCTGCCGTGCGCTCGGGGGCGACGACGCGAGAGGAGCTCGCGGAGGTGTCGACACTCTTCCGCGGTCACACGGGCATCGGCCCGGTTCGGGCGGCCCTGTCGTGGGTCGACGGCAGGCACGAGTCCCCGGGTGAGACGCGCACCGCCCACCTGGTGCGCTCACTCGGCTTCGAGCTCGAGCCGCAGGTCGAACTGGTCGTCGAGGGTCGCCGCTACCGGCCCGACTTCCGCCTCCGGGGGACGAAAGTGCTCGTCGAGTTCGACGGAGCGGTCAAGTACGACGACCGGCGAGCCCTGTTCGAGGAGAAGCAGCGAGAGGACGCGCTGCGCAGGGCCGGCTGGGTGGTCGTGCGCATCGTCTGGGCCGACCTGAGCCGGCCCCAGGTCGTCCTGGCGCGGTTGCAGGCGGCCTTCGCAACCGCCGCCTGACCGCACGCCGTGCGCTTGGCGCCACACACCCTCGACGCAACAGGGTGCGGTGACGCCAAGCGCACGTCGTCCACCAGCGCCCGGGGGTACGCGGGTGGCCCGGTCCCTGGGCAGGGACCGGGCCACCTGGCATACGTCAGCGGGTGAGCGTCAGCTCTCGCCGCCCGCGTTGCCGGACGTGCCGGCGGTGACGTCGTCGAGCTGGTACTTCTCGGCGGCGCGGCGCGGGACGTCGGCGTCGACCTTGCCGTCCTTGGCGAGCAGCTGGAGCGTCCGCACCGCGACCGACGGGCCGTCGATGTGGAAGAACCGGCGTGCCGCCGGGCGGGTGTCGGAGAAGCCGAAGCCGTCGGCCCCGAGCGAGGCGTAGCGGCCGGGCACCCACTCCCGGATCTGGTCCTGGACCGCCCGCATGTAGTCGGAGACGGCGACGACCGGGCCCTCGGTGCCCTCGAGGCACTGGGTGACCCAGGGGACGCGCTTCTCGGCGTCGGGGGAGAGGAACTCCTGCTCGTCGGCGGCGAGGCCGTCGCGACGCAGCTCGTTCCACGAGGTCACCGACCACACGTCGGCGGCCACGCCCCAGTCGTCGGCGAGCAGCTGCTGCGCCTCGAGCGCCCACGGCACACCCACGCCGGAGCCGAGGATCTGCGCGCGCGGAGCCTCGTGCGTCCAGCCCTCGGTGTTCGCCGTCGAGATCCGGTGCATGCCGCGCAGGATGCCCTCGACGTCGACGTCGTCGGGCTCCTTGGGCTGCTGGATCGGCTCGTTGTAGACGGTGAGGTAGTAGATGACGTTCGACTCCTCGGGCGTCTTGCCCTCGCCGTACATCCGCGTGAGGCCGTCCTGCATGATGTGCGCGATCTCGTAGGCGTACGCCGGGTCGTAGTGCACGACCGCGGGGTTCGTCGCGGCGAGCAGGGGGCTGTGGCCGTCGGCGTGCTGCAGGCCCTCACCGGTCAGCGTGGTGCGACCGGCCGTGGCGCCGATGAGGAAGCCGCGCGTCATCTGGTCGGCGGCCGCCCAGATCGAGTCGCCCGTGCGCTGGAAGCCGAACATGGAGTAGAAGACGTAGATCGGGACCATCGGCTTGCCGTGCGTCGCGTAGGACGTGCCGGCGGCCGTGAACGCCGCGAGCGAGCCGGCCTCGTTGATGCCGAGGTGCAGGATCTGGCCGCTGACGTTCTCGCGGTAGGCGAGCATGAGCTCGGCGTCGACCGGGGTGTAGTTCTGCCCGTTGGGGTTGTAGATCTTGATCGTCGGGAAGAACGCGTCCATGCCGAACGTGCGTGCCTCGTCGGGGATGATCGGCACGATGCGCGGGCCGAACTCCTTGTCGCGCAGCAGGTCCTTGAGCAGGCGGACGAACGCCATCGTCGTGGCGACCTCCTGCTTGCCCGAGCCCTTCTTGACCTGGGCGTAGGCCTCGTCGCCGGGCAGCTTGACCGGCTCGAAGTCGACGCGGCGGCTCGGGAGGGTGCCACCGAGCTTGCTCCGCCGGTCGACGGAGTACTTGATGACCTCGCTGTCGGCGCCCGGGTGGTAGTACGGCGGCTGGTAGGGGTTGGCCTCGAGCTGCTCGTCGGTGATCGGGATGCGCAGGCTGTCGCGGAAGGCCTTGAGGTCGTCCAGCGTCATCTTCTTCATCTGGTGCGTGGCGTTGCGGCCGGCGAAGTGCGAGCCGAGGCCGTAGCCCTTGATCGTCTTGGCGAGGATGACGGTCGGCTGGCCGGTGTGCTCTCGCGCCGCCTTGTAGGCCGCGTAGACCTTGCGGTAGTCGTGGCCGCCGCGCTTGAGGTCCCACCAGACCTGGTCGTCGCTCCAGCCCTCGACCATCTTGGCGGTGCGCGGGTCGCGACCGAAGAAGTGGTCGCGGACGTACTTGCCGTCGTTGGCGCGGAAGGTCTGGTAGTCGCCGTCGCTCGTCTGGTTCATGATGTGCACGAGTGCGCCGTCGCGGTCGGCGGCGAGCAGCGGGTCCCACCCGCGGCCCCACACGACCTTGATGACGTTCCAGCCGGCGCCGCGGAAGAACGCCTCGAGCTCCTGGATGATCTTGCCGTTGCCGCGCACCGGGCCGTCGAGCCGCTGCAGGTTGCAGTTGATGACGAAGTTGAGGTTGTCGAGCTCCTCGTTGGCGGCGAGCTGCAGCAGGCCGCGCGACTCGGGCTCGTCCATCTCGCCGTCGCCGAGGAAGGCCCAGACGTCCTGCTGGCTGGTGTCCTTGATGCCCCGGTTGTGGAGGTACTTGTTGAACTGCGCCTGGTAGATCGCGTTCATCGGGCCGATGCCCATCGACACCGTCGGGAACTCCCAGTAGTCGGGCAGCAGCCGCGGGTGCGGGTAGGACGGGACGGCCTCGACCTTGCCGTCGACGAGGTGGCTCTTCTCCTGGCGGAAGCCGTCGAGCTGCGCCTCGGTCAGGTGCCCCTCGAGGAAGCTGCGGGCGTACATGCCGGGGGAGGCGTGGCCCTGGAAGTAGACCTGGTCGCCGCCGCCGGGGTGGTCCTTACCGCGGAAGAAGTGGTTCATGCCCACCTCGTACAGCGTCGCGGCGGACGCGTAGGTCGAGATGTGGCCGCCGACGCCGATGCCGGGTCGCTGTGCGCGGTGCACCATGATCGCGGCGTTCCAGCGGATGTAGCGGCGCATCTCGCGCTCGACGTCCTCGTCGCCCGGGAACCACGGCTCGCGCTCCGGCGGGATGGTGTTGATGTAGTCGGTCGCCGTCAGGGACGGGACACCGACCTGCTGCTGGCGCGCGCGCTCGATGAGCTTGAGCATGATGTAGCGCGCCCGCGTCCGGCCCTTCTCGTCGAGGACGGCGTCGAGCGAGTCGATCCACTCCTGCGTCTCGTCCGGGTCGATGTCCGGGAGCTGACTGGGGATGCCGTTGAGGATCGGTCCGGCCTCGGATGCCACGTCGTGGGTCCTTTCTCGTCGCGAGGCGGCGCCCGCGGCCGGTCGGCCACGGCGCTGCACCCACCCATCCTCTACCAAACCGTGGTGGCCGTCACACTCGGGTCCAGCGCCGGGGCGGGCGCTTCGACGCCACCGCCGTCCCACCCGGTGGTATGCCGTGTGCTCCCTCGGGCGCGGCGCGGGCGTTGTGCGCCCATCGGGTCGGGCTTGCGCGATAGCGTCGGAGCCAGTGCACTGATCTCGTGGCACCCACGCCACGACACGACGCGCGAACGATCGAGAGGACCGGTGACAGTGAGCGAGACCGCGGGAGCGGCGTCCTTCAGCAAGCTCGGATTTGCCAAGGGGCAGGTCATCCAGGAGTTCGGCTATGACGACGACGTCGACGACGACCTGCGGTTCGGGCTCGAGGACGTCATCGGGACCGAGCTCGAGGACGAGGACTTCAACGACGGCGCGGACGGGGTGCTGCTCTGGTACCGCGACGGCGACGACGACCTCGTGGACCTCATGGTGGACGGGCTGACGAAGCTCTTCGACCAGGGGTTCATCGTGCTGCTGACGCCCAAGGCCGGACGTTCCGGTCATGTCGATGCCAGTGTCGTCGAGGAGGCCGCGTCGACGGCGGGCCTGACGACCGGCGGCCAGGTCAACGTGGCCGCCGACTGGGCCGCCACGCGGCTCATGCCGCCGAAGGGCCCGCGCCGCTGAGCCCGCGCCGCTGAAGAGGTACCCGGCTCTGCCGGCGTGACCCGGACCTGGCGGTCGACGTCCGGTGGCTGTCGAGGGTGGCGCGGGGGACGTCCCGGTGGTGTCACACTGGCCCGCATGACGAACGCGTACCCGAGCGAGTCGCCGGTGCAGGCGTCCGCGCCGCTGGAGGTCGGGGACCTGGCCCCCGACTTCACCCTCGTGGACCAGTACGGCGTCGACGTCAGCCTGTCCGCGGTGCGCGACCTGAAGAACGCCGTCGTCGTCTTCTACCCGGCGGCGTTCTCGGGCATCTGCCGCGGCGAGCTGCGTGAGATCCGCGACGGGCTCGAGGACTTCCAGCACGACGACATCCAGATCTTCGCGGTCTCGTGCGACTCGATGTACACGCTGCGGGCCTGGGCCGACGCCGAGGGGCACTTCTTCCCGCTCCTGTCGGACTTCTGGCCGCACGGCGAGGTGGCCCGTCGTTACGGCGTGCTCGACGACGAGGACGGCTTCGCGCTGCGCGGGACGTTCCTGCTCGACCGGTCGGGTCGCCTCGTGTGGTCCGAGGTCCGCGGCATCGGCCAGGGGCGCGACTTCCGGGCCTACCGCGAGGCGCTCGCGACCCTCCGCGCGGGCCAGCGCGATGCCGTAGGCTGACCGCCGCCTGCCGGTGACGCCGGCCGGTGAGTGAGGGCCTGTAGCTCAGTTGGTAGAGCACCGCGTTTACACCGCGGGTGTCGTCGGTTCGAGCCCGGCCGGGCCCACGTGCACGATCCCGCCCCCGTCCTCAGCCTCCGCGACGTCGTCGCGGCGCTCGAGGCGCTCTACCCCCTCGAGAGCGCGGCCGACTGGGACCGGGTCGGCCTCGTGGCTGGCGACCTCGACCAGCCGGTGCGCCGCATCCTCTTCGCGCTCGACCCGACCCTGGCGGTCATCGACGAGGCGCGAGAGTGGGGCGCGGACCTGCTCGTGACCCACCACCCGCTGCTCCTGCGCGGGGTGCACTCGGTGGCGACGTCGTCGGCCAAGGGCGCCTCGGTGACCGCGCTCGTGCAGGGCGGCGTCGCCCTGTGGGTGGGCCACACGAACGCCGACGTCGCCGACCCCGGCGTCTCGACGGTGCTGGCCGACGCCCTCGGCCTGACCGACCAGCGTCCACTCTCGGTCGAGGGGTCCCGTGCCGCAGGGCGGGTCGGCGAGCTCGTCGCAGCCGTCAGCCTGGCCGAGTTCGCCGACACCGTGGCAGCGGCCCTGCCGGACACGGCCGGGGGGATCCGCGTCAGCGGTGACCCGGAGGGCCTCGTGAGGACCGTTGCGGTCATGGGCGGTTCGGGCGACGACCGCTTCGACGACGTTCGCGCGAGCGGCGCCGACGTCTACGTCACCGCCGACCTGCGCCACCACCCGGTCCTCGAGGCGCGTGAAGAAGCACGCGGCGGGCGGCCCTACCTCGTCGACGCGGGTCACTGGGCCACGGAGTCGCTGTGGCTGACGAGCGGCCGCGACCGGCTGCTGTCGGCGCTGGGGGAGGCTCCCGGAGCCACTAGGGTCGAGACCAGAGTCTCAACCATCCGCACCGAGCCGTGGACGTTCGTCGTCGGTGCGAACGCCGAGCGGGCCGACCGCGCGGCTCCTGAACCCGGAGGTGTGTCCTGAAAGCCGACCCGTCCCGCCAGTGGCGCCTGCTCGACCTGCAGGCCATCGACACACGTCTCGACCAGATCCGGCACGCCAAGGCGACCCTGCCGCAGACGCCTGCGGTCGAGGCGGCGCGCCGGGAGCTCGGTGCGCTCGAGACCGACATTGTCAACGCGCGCACGGCGGCCGGTGACGTCCAGCGCGAGCTCACCAAGTCGGACCAGGACGTCCAGCTCGTGCGTGACCGTGCGGCCCGCAACCAGTCGCGGCTCGACGCCGGCCAGGGCAACGCCAAGGACCTCCAGGCGCTGCAGCACGAGCTGACGTCGCTCGCGGGGCGCCAGTCCGAGCTCGAGGAGGTCGAGCTCGAGGTCATGGAGCGCAGCGAGTCGCTGACGGCCCGTGTCGCCGAGCTCGAGTCGCGTCACACCGAGCTCGTCGCGCGGGTCGAGGCCCTCGAGTCCGAGCGCGACGCCGCACTCTCGACGCTCGACGCCGAGGCCGAGAAGGTCGGGTCCGGACGTGCCGACATCGTCGCCGGCGTCGGTGAGGACCTCGTCGCGCTCTACGAGAAGATCCGCGCCAGCAGCGGTGGCATGGCCGCCGCCGAGCTGCGTCACCGCCGGTGCGGTGGCTGCCGCCTCGAGCTCGGCAACGTCGACCTCGCCCGCATCCGCAACGCCCCCGAGGACGAGGTGGTGCGCTGCGAGGAGTGCCGTCGCATCATGATCCGCACGGGCGAGTCAGGTCTGTGACGGCTGCGTCTCGCGGGTCGGGACGTCGGCTCGTCATCGAGGCCGACGGCGGCTCACGGGGCAACCCGGGCGTCGCCGGCTACGGTGCCCTCGTCCGTGACCCGTCGAGCGGCCGGGTCCTCGTCGAGCTGGCCGAGCCGCTCGGAACGGCGAGCAACAACGTCGCCGAGTACTCCGGCCTGCTCGCCGGCCTGCGCGCCGTGCTCGAGCTGGACCCGGGCGCGAGCGTGCACGTCAGAATGGACTCCAAGCTCGTCGTCGAGCAGATGTCGGGCCGCTGGAAGATCAAGCACGAGGACATGCGTCGCCTCGCGCTCGAGGCGCGCGACCTGTGCGCCGAGATCTCGGACGCCGGCGGCAGCGTCGACTTCCAGTGGATCCCCCGCGAGAAGAACAAGGACGCCGACGCGCTGAGCAACGACGCGATGGACGGCAAGAGCATTCACCGCATCCTCACCTCGACCGACGACAATGCAGGCCACGTGGACAGCAGCTCCGGTCCTGTTGCGCCCCAAGCAGATACGGCCGAGGCCCCGACCGGGCCGGGACAGGCCCCGGCGGCCCGCCCCCTGCGGCTGCTGCTCGTCCAGGCGCCGCTCGACCCTGCCCCGACCCCGCGCATCGTGGCGGCCGTGTCCCGGCTTGTGTCCTCGGCGCAGGTCGTCAGCGCGGACGACCCCGTCGCCGCCGACGTCGCGCGCGAGCTCGCGGCGGCCCTGGACTCCGAGGCGGCCACGTCGGCGGACTGGTCCGGCCGGGCACCCGGCGAGGGCGCCGACGCGACGGTGCGGACGGCATACCACTCGCTCGTGACGGCCGGGGGCACCGTCGTCGCGGTGACGAGCCGACGCGGCGTGCTGTCCGTGCTCAGCGACGTGCTGGGCACCCCCGCCGAGCGTTTCTGGGCGCTCGCCACCGCGCCCGGCAGCCTCACCGCCGTCGAGGTCTGGGAGGACGGCTCCGCGTCGGTGGCTTTCACCAATCGGACTGCCCATCTCGCCTGACGGACGCTGTGCGATATTCGGAGCATGAGCTATGCCGGTGACGTGACCCCCGAGCAGGCCTGGTCGGTCCTGCGCGACGAGCCCGGTGCGGTGCTCGTCGACGTGCGCACGAGGGCCGAGTGGTCCTACGTCGGACTGCCCGACCTGAGTGCCGCAGGCAAGGACGTCGTCCTCGTCGAGTGGCAGACCTTCCCGGACGGGGCCGTCAACGACGGCTTCACCGCGGACCTGGCTGCGGCTGGCGTGCCCAAGGACGCCCCCGTCTACTTCCTCTGCCGCTCGGGCGTGCGCTCGGTCGCCGCCGCCGAGGCCGCCACCCGTGAGGGCTGGACGCGGTCGCACAACGTGCTCGACGGCTTCGAGGGCCCGCACGACGACCAGCGTCACCGCTCGGTCTCGGGGTGGAAGGTCGCGGGCCTGCCGTGGGTGCAGGGATGAGTGCCGACGAGACCAACCCGGCCGACGTGACCTCGAACTGGCGCCCCGACACCCTCGCGGTGCGGGCAGGCTTGTCCCGCAGTGGTTTCGAGGAGACCTCGGAGGCGATCTACCTGACGTCCGGCTTCGTCTACGAGACGGCCGAGGACGCCGAGGCGGCCTTCAAGGGCGACGTCGACCGCTTCGTCTACTCCCGCTACGGCAACCCGACCGTGACGATGTTCGAGGAGCGGTTGCGCCAGATCGAGGGCGCCGAGGCGTGCTTCGCCACGGGCTCCGGGATGTCCGCCGTCTTCGTCGCGCTCGCGGCCCTCCTCGGCCAGGGCGACCGCGTCGTGTCCTCGCGCGCCCTCTTCGGCTCGTGCTTCGTCATCCTCGACGAGATCCTGCCGCGGTGGGGCGTCGAGACCGTCTTCGTCGACGGCGCCGACCTCGACCAGTGGCGTGCCGCACTCGCCGAGCCGACGACCGCCGTCTTCTTCGAGACGCCGAGCAACCCCATGCAGGAGCTCGTCGACATCTCGGCCGTCACCGAGCTGGCCCACGCCGCCGGGGCCAAGGTCGTCGTCGACAACGTCTTCGGCACCCCCGTCTTCTCCAAGCCCCTCGAGCTCGGCGCCGACATCGTCGTCTACTCCGCGACCAAGCACATCGACGGCCAGGGGCGCGCGCTCGGCGGAGCGGTGCTCGGTCCCAAGGAGTTCATCGACGGCCCAGTCCAGAACCTCATGCGCCACACCGGTCCGTCGATGTCACCGTTCAACGCGTGGGTGCTGCTCAAGGGTCTCGAGACCCTGTCGCTGCGCGTCGGGCGGATGGCCGAGAGCGCGCTCGAGGTCGCCCGCTTCCTCGAGTCGCACCCGAAGGTCACCCGCGTCGTCCACCCGTTCCTCGAGTCGCACCCGCAGCACGAGCTGGCCAAGCGGCAGATGCGGGCGGCGGGGACCGTCGTGACGTTCGAGCTCGACGGCGGCAAGGACGAGGCGTTCGCGCTCATGAACGCGCTGCAGGTCATCGACATCTCCAACAACCTCGGTGACTCGAAGTCCCTCATCACCCACCCGGCGACGACGACGCACCGGCGCCTGGCTCCGGAGGCGCGGACCGCGGTCGGCATCACCGACGGCGTGCTCCGGGTCTCCGTCGGGCTCGAGGACGTCCGCGACCTCGTCGAGGACCTGGCTCGCGCGCTCGGCTGAGCCCGCCGCACGCGTACGCGTGACACAGTGCCCACTCGACGTCACGCACGTCGGGTGGGCACCGTGCTGCGTGCGGAACTGCCCACTCGATGTGTCGAAGTGCCCACTCGACGGGGGAGGGGGTATGCCGTCGCGCCGGGTCAGGCGGTGACGGCGAGGGCCAGGGTCGCCGCGGCCACGACCGTGACGGCGCAGAGGGCCCCGGTGCGCGCGATGCGGCCGGCGTCGACGGTGAGCCCGGCGGAGCGGCAGCGCGAGGCCCACAGCAGGGTCGCGACCGAGCCCCACATCGTGATGATGGGGCCGGTGTTGACGCCGATGAGCAGCGCCGCGAGCCGCGCCGGTGAGTCGGTGACGGCCGGCTCGAGGGCGAGGTAGGCGGGCAGGTTGTTGATGCCGTTGGAGGCGAGCACGCCGAGACCGCTGACCCGGAAGAGGTCGGCCATGCCGGTGCCGTGCCCGACGACGGTGCGCAGCCACGACTCGAGCCCGAGGCGGAGTGCGGCGTCGATGACGAGGAAGAGCACGCAGATCCCCATGACGGTGAGCCACGGCACCTTGATGCGCCGGAGCAGCTCGGGGGCGCGCCAGTAGGTCGCGGCGAGCAGCAGACCGGCCGCGGGGAGCGAGGCGAGCGCGGGCTGGATGCCGACGACGAAGGCCGGGGCGAGCACGATGCACACGCCGCCGGTGATCTGCATGAGCACGCGGTCGTGCGGGTCGGCCGCTGGAGGCGTCTCGTAGGAGCCGCGCAGGTCGCGCCGGTGCAGCAGCCAGAGCACGGCCATGGTGACGAGTACCGCGGCCACCGCCGGCACGGCCATGAGCCTGATGTAGCCGAGCGTCCCGACGCCGAGCCCGGCGAACGGGTGCAGGGCCAGCAGGTTCGTCAGGTTCGAGACCGGGAGCAGCAGCGAGGCGGTGTTGGCCAGCCAGAGCGTCGTCATCGCGAACGGCAGCGGAGGCGCTCCTACCTGCCGGGCGACCGCGATCGCCACGGGTGTCAGCAGCACGGCCGTCGTGTCGAGGCTGAGCACGACGGTGCACGCGACGCCGAGCGCGACGATGAGCAGCCACAGCAGGATGACCCGCCCGCGCGCCAGCTCCGCGGCGTGGTGGGCGAGGACGTCGAAGAGCCCGGAGAGGTCGCAGATCTCGGCCACGACGGTGATCGCGACGAGGAAGACGAGGATCGGCGCGACGCGGTCGACGAGCTGGCTCAGGTCGAAGACCACGTCACGTCCTCGGGGTCGTGGCCAGCAGCCACGGTCGGCCCGCGCGGGGCGGGGGAGTGAGGTCGACCTCGAAGCGCTCCGCGAGCCGCTCGGCCAGGGCCTGCGGGGTGCGGGGCGCCTCGGCCTGCACGAGCTCACGGGTCACGAGGCCTCGGGTGTGCTTGGCCATGTGCGACGCGCCGGGGACGGTGACGTGCACCCAGCGCTCGGCGCGCTCACCCGTGGGACGCCACAGGCCGGCATACGTGCTCGACCGGCAGTCGACGACGAGCTCGCGGGGCTTCACCGCGGCGTCGAGGGCGGGGGGCAGCTCCTTGCGCCACTCGTGGGACAGGTAGCCCACCCCCGGGAGCGTGCTGCAGATGTTGACGCGGTAGGCCGGCACGCGGTCGGCGAGCCGCAGCGCGCCGAAGAGGGCCGAGACGACGACGACCCAGCGGTTCGCCCGGCGCTTGGAGGCCGCGTCGAGCGAGTCGACGTCGAGGGCCTGGTAGAGCACGCCGGTGTAGACGTGGGACGCGGTCGCCGTGGGAGCACTCAGCAGGCGGGTGTTGCGCTCGATCTCCGTCACGAGGTTGGGGTTGACCTCGAGCACGCCTGCGGCGTCGGGTTCACCGCTCACCCGGGTGACGGTCTCGACGAGCGACTCGCGCAGGGGCGTGAGCTCCGGGAAGGAGAGGGTGCCGAGGTCGAGCGACCGTCCCCGCCGGGGGGCCGTCTTCCCCTCGGACGGCGGGAGCAGGATGAGCACGGGGGTCAGCCTAGGCAAACCACTCGGCGATGTCGCATCTGTCCGCGTGTCGCGGTGGCCGTCCGCGCGGGGGCCCGGTGCGTAATGTGGCGCCATGGCCCAGCGACACATCGTCTTCCGCCCGGCGACGCAGCCCGGCGACGTGGCACAGCAGCTGACCGCCCGCTTCGAGGCCGTGCGCCGTGAGTTCGAGGTGCCCGACGAGTTCCCGCCCGACGTGCTGGCCGAGGCAGCCGCCGCAGCCGGCGCCGCGAGCCTGCCGGACCAGGACGAGACGGACATCCCCTTCATCACCATCGACCCCCCGAGCTCGATGGACCTCGACCAGGCGATGTCGATCGAGCGGCACGACGACGGCTACCGGGTGCGTTACGCCATCGCCGACGTGCCGGCCTTCGTCCGCGCCGGTGGAGCCGTCGACGCCGAGGCCCGCCGCCGGGGTCAGACGGTCTACTGCCCGGACGAGCGCATCCAGCTGCACCCGACCGCGCTCAGCGAGGGCGCCGCGAGCCTGCTCCCTGACCAGGTGCGGCCGGCCTTCGTGTGGGACATCCGGCTTTCCGCCGACGGCGAGGGCACCTCGGTCGAGGTCCACCGGGCCATGGTGCGCAGCGTCCGGCGCTACGACTACGAGCAGGTGCAGAAGGAGGTCGACGCCGGCACCGGCGAGGAGTGTCTCCTGCTGCTCAAGGAGGTCGGCGAGAAGCGCATCCTGCTCGAGCGCCAGCGCGGTGGCGCCTCGCTGCCGTTGCCGGAGCAGGAGGTGGAGGAGGACGAGAAGGGCGACTTCAGCATCTCCTTCCGTCCTCTCGTGCCGGCCGAGGACTGGAACGCGCAGATCTCGTTGCTGACGGGGATGGGCGCGGCCGACCTCATGCTGCGGGGCAAGGTCGGGATCCTGCGCACGATGCCGGCCCCGGACCCTCGCGACCTCGCCCGGTTCCGTCGGCAGGCCGCGGCGGCCGGGGTGTCCTGGCCGGAGGGGCAGCCCTACGGCGAGTTCCTCCGCACGCTGGACCGCGCGAACCCGCGGCACCTGGCCCTCATCCACGAGGCGACCTCGCTCTTCCGCGGCGCCGGCTACACCCCCTTCGACGGGACGGTGCCGGAGCAGCCGCTGCACGCCGCGGTCGCCGGCCCGTACGCGCACGTCACCGCGCCGCTGCGCCGCCTCGTCGACCGCTTCGGCCTCGTCGTGTGCGAGGCGCTGTCGGCGGGTCGGGACGTGCCGCAGTGGGCACGCGACGCGCTGCCCACGCTGCCCGAGATCATGTCGACCTCGGACCGCCGCACCAACGGGGTCCAGCGGGCGTGCACCGACGCCGTCGAGGCGGCCGAGCTGAGCCCCCGCGTCGGCGGGACGCTCGAGGCCGTCGTCGTCGACGAGAACGACAAGGGCGTCGTCGTGCAGCTCATCGAGCTCGCCGTCGTCGCCAAGGCGGCCGGTCGGGCCAGGGCGGGGGACACCGTCAGGGTCCGCGTCGACGCGGCCGAGGTCTCGACGGGCACGATCACCCTGACAGTCGTCTGAGCGGCCGGCCTCGCGGCCCCTTCCGGCGTATGCCGTGTGCCCCCTAGGGCACACCGGCTGGGTCTGCCCCTCCCGGAGGACGGAGGTCAGGTGGTCACGGCGCGGTGGGGGTCGAGGCGCCACCGGCCGGGGCGGTCGGCGTCCCCGTGACCGTCGAGCCGCTGGTCGCGGTCGCACCGCCGGCGCCGGTGGTCGCCGGTGTCCCGGTGGGCGCGGGGGCGGAGCTCGCGGCCGAGGAGGGGGCGGCCGTCGCGCCGGCGCCCGTCGCGGGGGTCGTGGTGGCGGGGGTGGAGGGGGCTGCTGCAGAGCCCTGCGGGACGGGGGCGACCCCGGCGCGGCTGCCCTGCTGAGCCGCGTCGGCGCGGGAGGCCACGGGGGAGTCGACGACGGCGCCGGCGGCGGTGCGCCCGCCGAGGTTCGTCCCGGTGACCTGGGCGCCGGTCGTCAGCTGCACCCCCGTGACGAAGGCCGCGGCGATCGCGAACACCGCGGCCGTCGTCGCGAGCACGCGCCGCGTCGTCGGACGGTCGGGGCGGCGCCACCCGCGCCACCGGCGCTCGGTCACGACGGCCACCTCGGCGCCGTCGACGCCCCGGCGTGAGCGCACGAGCACGACCGCCTCCTTGGCGCGAGCCATGGAGTTCGTGTAGAGGCTGGCTGCCGTGGCGGAGACGACGCTGAGCACGGCCGCGCCGGCGATGGTGCCGACGACCCCGAGACGCGAGCCCAGGGCGGCCGCGGTGGCAGCCGCCATCGAACCGCCGATCAGCTGGGTCACGGAGAGGTCGAGCAGCTTCGCTCTCGGTCGCGCATCGGGCTCCGGCGTGGGGGCCGGTTCGACACGGGTGCCGGTTCGGGTGTCGGACAGGTCGTCGGTCAGCTGTTCGGTCATGTTCCTGAGGGGTCTGTGGCGATCGTCTTCTCCCCTGCACGACGAACGGGAGTGCCGGATCGTTGGCATCTGCCCTCGGGTGTGACTCGGCTCACGTCCGGTCCCCGGCGCGTCCCGGTGCGGTGGCCGCGGGCTGGCGAGGCTGCGCCGATGCGGAGGTTCGGCCCCTCGGATGACAGACTCGGGGACGATCACTGGAGGAGCATGGACGCCATCGCACTGCACGACCGCGAGACCGCGGACCGCCGAGACCCGGGCGGCGCAGGCCACCACGGGGGAGCGGTCGCCCAGGAGGCTGCCCGTCGCCGCACCTTCGCCGTCATCTCGCACCCCGATGCCGGCAAGTCGACCCTGACCGAGGCGCTCGCGCTGCACGCCCACGCCATCGGCGAGGCCGGCGCGGTCCACGGCAAGGGCAACCGGCGCGGCGTCGTCTCGGACTGGATGGAGATGGAGAAGGACCGCGGCATCTCGATCACCTCCGCCGTGCTCCAGTTCGCCTACGACGGCACGGTCGTCAACCTGCTCGACACCCCCGGCCACGCCGACTTCTCCGAGGACACCTACCGGGTGCTCGCGGCCGTCGACGCCGCGGTCATGCTCGTCGACGCGGCGAAGGGCATCGAGCCCCAGACCTTCAAGCTCTTCGAGGTGTGCCGCGCCCGAGGCGTGCCCGTCATCACCGTCGTCAACAAGTGGGACCGCCCGGGGCTCGACGCCCTCGCGATCATGGACGAGCTGACCACGCGGATCGACCTGCACCCCATGCCGCTCACCTGGCCCGTCGGGGTGGCCGGCGACTTCCACGGCGTCCTCGACTGCGCCACGGGCGAGTTCGTCCAGTTCACCCGCACGCCCGGTGGGGCCACCGAGGCGATCACGACCCGCATGAGCGGCGACGAGGCCGAGCAGCTGCTCGGGTCGACGTGGACCGACGCGGTCGAGGAGTACGACCTGCTGCGCTCGTCCGGCCACGCCTACGACCACGAGCTCTTCCTCTCCGGCGCCGCGTCGCCGGTGCTGTTCGGCTCGGCGGTGCTCAACTTCGGGGTGCGCCAGCTGCTCGACACGCTCGTCGCGCTCGCTCCCGCCCCCGGTGCGCGGCCGGACCGGTCGGGTGCCCCCCGCGACGTGTCGGCGCCGTTCTCGGGCTTCGTCTTCAAGATCCAGGCGGGCATGGACCGCGCCCACCGCGACCGGCTCGCCTTCGTGCGGGTCTGCTCGGGCCACTTCACCCGCGGCATGGTCGTCACGCATGCCGACACGGGCCGGCCCTTCACGACGAAGTACGCACAGAGCGTGTTCGGCCGTGACCGGTCCACCGTCGACGAGGCGTTCCCGGGTGACGTCATCGGCCTCGTCAACGCCAACGCCCTGCGCGTCGGCGACACGCTCTACGCCGACGAGAAGGTGGCCTTCCCGCGCATCCCGCTCTTCGCGCCGGAGCACTTCGCCGTCGCCCGCGCCGCCGTCACCGGCAAGCAGAAGCAGTTCCGGCGCGGCATCGAGCAGCTCGGCGAGGAGGGCGTCGTCCAGGTGCTCCACTCCGACCGTCGCGGCGCGCAGGCACCGGTGCTCGCCGCCGTCGGGCCCATGCAGTTCGACGTCGCCCAGCACCGGATGGAGCACGAGTTCGGCTCGGCCATCCGGCTGGAGCCGCTCGGCTACTCCATCGCCAGAGCCGTTGCCGCAGAGGCGATCCCGATCGTCAACAGCCGATCCGGTGCCGAGGTGCTGACCCGCGAGGACGGACTGGACGTCGCGGTCTTCGCCGACAAGTGGCGTCTCGCGTCGGTCGAACGCGACGTGCCAGCAGGCTCCTTCATCCCGATCTTCGGCTGAGCCCGGTGAGCCGACGCCTCGAGGAGATCGACTGGCAGGAGACGCCCTGGGGCGAGATCAGCCTGCGGCGCCGCCTCGAGCCGTCACTGCTCGTCGACGTCTACGAGGTCAAGCTCGGTGAGGAGTTCCTCATGTCGAGCCTCTTCACCGTCGCCGAGGTCGAGCTCGCCCGACTGGGGCTCGCGGCCCTCGAGGGCACGGACCTCGACGTCGTCGTCGGCGGACTTGGCCTGGGCTACACCGCGGTGGCGGCGCTCGAGGACGAGCGGGTGCGCACCGTCACGGTGGTCGAGGCGCTGGGACCGGTCATCTCGTGGCACGAGCGCCGGCTGCTGCCCGACACGGCGTCGCTGACCCTCGACCCGCGCACCACCCTCCTCGAAGGGGACTTCTTCGCTCTCGCCCGGGCCGGCCGGGGGTTCGGCGCGCCGGGGCTGCTGCACGCGATCCTGCTCGACATCGACCACACGCCGCACCACGTGCTGCACCCGAGCCACGCCGACCTCTACACCCGGGAGGGCCTCCGGAGGCTCGCCGCCCGGCTGCACCCCGGCGGGGTCTTCGCGCTCTGGTCGGACGACCCGCCGGAGGACGCCTTCACCGGGCTGCTCGTCGACGTCTTCGCCGACGCCGCCGCACACGACGTGGCCTTCGCCAACCCGCTCACCGGCGGGACCTCCGCCAACACCGTCTACGTCGCGACGACGTCGGCCGGGGGCGACCGTCGCGGGCCGGGCGGCTCCCGGGCCGGGACGTGAGGGCAGGAGGAGCGGGTCCGCGCGACCCGGCATACGCCCCTCTGCTGGTCCGGCGGCTCGGCGGAAGTGGCTCCGCGCCCGACGGCGAGGTCCTAGGTTGGTGGGTGAGGTCCCTACGTCCGGAGGAGGTCGTCCCATGAGCGTCATGGTGTCGACCGCCGGACCCGTGACCACCGCCCGCCTGACGGGGGAGATCGACACCTACTCGGTGCCCGACGTGCGCGCGGCCTTCGAGCAGCTTCCGGTCCCCGCCGGGGGGACCGTCGTCGTCGACCTGCGCGAGGTGACCTTCCTCGACTCGTCGGGGCTCGGCGCCGTCATCGCGCTCTTCCACCGCGCGACGGCCGGCGAGGCACGGCTGCAGCTGGTCTGCGGCGCGGTGACGTCGCGACTCGTGCAGCTGATGCACCTCGACCAGGTCATGGACGTCGTCACGGAGCCGGAGGAGACGTCGGCACCGGCCGCCTCGCCCTCCACCTCCGAGCCAACGCCTCGCTGACCGGGCTCCGCGCGGAGCCCGGGTCCGTCAGGACGCGAGGGTGAGGTGCACTTGGACGCGCGTGCGCGCCGGGCGCGCCTCGATGGTCAGCCGATCGCTCAGTCGCTGGGCGATCCAGAGACCGCGCCCGCTCGTGGCCTCGCCGTCGACCGTGCGCAGGTGCGGCACCGACCCGGTGCCGTCCGCATCCTCGATGGTGAAGACGAGGGAGTCGGACGTCTCGTCGATGGACAGGACGCCGTGCCCGCCGCCGTGGACGATGCTGTTGACCGCGACCTCGTGCACGGCCAGCACGGCGTTGTCGGCCCGCTCGGGGATGAGTTCCCCCGCGATGGTCCGCACCATCTCGCGCACGCGGCGGAGGTCGTCGGGGCCGAACTCGACCCGGCCGAGCTCCCTGCCTGCAGCGACCGACGGACCTGTCACATGTGCATGCTCCCACTTCTGCGGCATCCGTGGGTGTTACGGCACATCGACTGTCAGGATGACCCCATGAATGCGCCGTGGCAGACACCCGAGGCGAGCCGCGCTTCCGTCTCGCCCCGTCTGTCGTCGCTCGCGCGCCTCGCGGCCGAGGTCGCCGCCGCCACGACCCTCGACCAGCTCACCGAGACCATCACCGAGCACGCGTCGATGGTGATGGGCGCCTCGCGCGCCATGCTCGCCGTCCGCGAGCGCGCCGTCCGCGAGGGCGCCGACCGGCTGCGCACCATCGCCACCCACGGGCTGACACCCTCCGAGGCGCAGATGTGGGCCGACCTCGGTCTCGACGAGCACTCGCCCCCGACGGATGCCGTGCGCACCGGTCAGGTCGTCCAGGTCGCCAGCCGCGCCGAGCTGCTGGCGAGGTACCCGGCGCTCGACGACGGCACGGAGCGCTCGTCCGTGACGCTGCCGCTCATCTCGCGCACCGACGGCTCGGCCATCGGAGCCCTCGGCTTCCGTTTCGACGGGAAGGTCGGACCGGTCGAACCCGACCTGTTGTGGGTGCTCGGCGTGCTGAGCGACGTGTGCGCGCAGACCATGCTGCGGCTCCGGGCCGAGGCACAGAGCGCCGACCGGGCGGCCCAGCTCGAGTTCCTGGCCGACGCCTCGCAGGCCCTCGCGACCTCCCTCGACTACCGGCAGACGCTGCGGCAGGTCGCCTCGCTCGCCGTCCCCGCCCACGCCGACTGGTGCTCGGTGCAGATGGTCGACGACGGGGTGCTGCGCACGCTGGCGATCGCCCACGTCGACCCGGCCAAGGTGGCTCTCGCGCGCGAGCTCGAGACCCGGTGGCCGGCGGACCCCGACCGGTCCGGGGGCGCCGCCGACGTCGTCCGGACGGGTCAGAGCCTGCTCGTGGAGGTCGTGACCGACGAGATGCTCGTGGCGGCAGCACAAGACGACGAGCACCTCCGGGTCTCCCGTGAGCTCGGCCTGCGCAGCGCCATGTCCGTCCCCCTCACGGCCAAGGACCGCGTGCTCGGGGTGCTGAGCTTCATCTCGGCCGAGTCCGGCCGGCGCTACACCCCGCACGACGTGGCGTTCGCCGAGGACCTCGGGCGCCGCGCCGGCCTCGCCATCGACAACGCGGACCTCTACTCGCAGACGCGTCGCGTCGCGTCCGTGCTGCAGGCGACGCTCCTGCCGCAGGACCTGCCCGACCTGCCTGGCTGGCAGATCGGCACCGTCTACCGCCAAGCGGGTCGCACCGACGTCGGCGGGGACTACTACGACGTCAGTGGCCTCGACGACGGCCGGGTCATCGCCGTCCTCGGCGACGTCATGGGCCGGGGTGTCGACGCCGCGGTCTCGGGCTCGCTGATGCGGTCGGCCGCGCGCGTGCTCTCGACCCAGGACCCCGCGCCCGACGCCCTGGCCAAGGCCATGGACCGCATGATGACCATCGAGCCGCCGACCCAGATGGCCTCCTCCGTCTACGTCCTCTTCGACCCGCGACGGGACGACGTCGCGCTCGTCGTCGCGGGCCACCCGCCGCCGCTGCTCGTCCACGACGGGAGGGCCGGTTTCGTCACGGAGGACGGCTCGCCGGTGCACGGCCTGGGCCAGGTCTCGCGGTCGTCGGTGCACCGCGCCTTCGTCCCCGGCGACCTGCTGCTCCTCTACACGGACGGGCTCATAGAGCGCCGCGGCGAGATCATCGACGTCGGCCTCGCGCGCCTGCAGGCCGCCGCCGACGAGCTGCTCACGACCGTCGACGACGAGACCGACCTCGACGAGGTGCTGGCCGAGCTCGCCGACTCGGTCTCCGACCCGGACCGGCAGGACGACGTCGCCGTGCTCGCCTTCCGACGCGCGGACTGACGTCGGGACGGTGCGGCCGGTCCCGGCCACCGGGGGAGTGGACGGGGGGCGCGGACGGAGCACCCGGCATACGCCCCCTATGCTGGTGGGCGGATGAGTCGGCCAGACGGTCGCGTCAGGGCCTCGGCCCTGCCGAGGAACGTCCGGGCTCCACAGGGCAGGGTGGTGGCCAACAGCCACCCGGGGTGACCCGCGGGACAGTGCCACAGAGAACAGACCGCCGGCGGCTTCGGCAGCCGGTAAGGGTGAAACGGTGGTGTAAGAGACCACCAGCGGTCCAGGTGACTGGAGCGGCTAGGTAAACCCCACCCGGAGCAAGTCCAGACAGCGCATGCACGGTGCCCTCGGGCGCCGGGGAGACCGGCCCGGTCGAGTGCGCGGGTAGGACGCTAGAGCCGGTCAGCAATGGCCGGCCCAGATGGATGGCCGTCGCTGCGCCACCGGTGACGGGGGCGCGGAACAGAACCCGGCGTATCGGCCGACTCATCCACTTTTAGGCCTCTGACCTGCGGTGATGCGTTTGGGCATCGCCGTTAGTCCGCAAAAAGTCCGCAAAATTTCGGAGGACTCCATCGACGGCGGCCCTCGTGCGCTCGTCGTTGTCGGGCCAGAGGTGACTGTAGGTGTCGAGCGTCTCGCTCGCGCTGGCGTGCCCCAGGCGAGCTTGGACGGTCTTGACGGACTCGCCGTGGCGAATGAGTAGCGAGGCGTAGTAGTGGCGCAGCTCGTGGAAGCGGATGGCCGGCACGCCGGCCTGCTCGAGGGCACGGTTCCACTCCGTCCAGAAGGCTGATCGGCGCAGGGGGGCACCGACGTTGTTCGTGAAGACCAGCGTGGGGGAGGGGAAGGTGCGCAAGTGCTGTCGAAGGGCGTCGACAACCACCTCGGGTAGGGGAACGACGCGCACGCTCGCCTGGGACTTCGGCGGACCGAAGAACGGCTCACGGCCGTTGACGTTGATGAGCTGACGGTTGACGAGGACGGTGCGTCGATCGAGGTCGAGCCGGTCGATGGTGAGGCCGAAGATCTCGCCTTGGCGGAGGCCGGTGCCGGCGGCCAGGATCACGAGCGCCTGATGCCGCCCGGGCATGTGCCCGACGATGGCGGCAAGCTGGTCCTCGGTGATCGGCTGGACCTTGGGCTTGGTGACCTTGGGCAGCTTGGTGCCGGTGCACGGGTTGGACACGATGCGCCGGTCGGCGACTGCCGACTTGAGGATGCCCGACAGGATGCGGTGGGCGACACCGACCGTGGACGGGGCCAGGGTGAGGCTCAGCTGCTTGACCCACCTCTGGACATCGGAGTGCTGAATCGTCGCGAGGCGCATGGCGCCCAGGTGGGGGTCGACGTAGCGACGGATGACGCCCTCCATCTGGTCAGCGGTTGTCGGGCGGTGAACTTGGCGGCTGAGCCACTCCTGCGAGTAGTCGCTCAGCGTGATTCGGCCGGCTTGCGGATCGACGTAGCGGCCGTCTCGCAGGGACTGTGTGGTCTCGGCAAGCCAACGCTGGGCGTCGACCTTGCGCGCGAACTGCTTGGTGCGCTCGCGGCCCGACGCGTCGCGGTAGCGGGCGCGCCACTTCCCGTCCGGGCGTTTTGCGACGTTGCCCATGGAGTCAACTAGCGCTGGTCGGCGTACTGCGCGGCCACCCAAACATCGACGTCGTCTGCTCGATAGAGCACGCGGCGGGGGCCCATCTTGAAGCTGCGCGGTCCGATGCCGACGTGCCGCCAGTAGCGGAGCGTCGCCTCAGGAACCCTGATCATCTCAGCGACCTCGGCGGAGTTCAAGAGCCGGCCCACCTCGCTGGCCAGCGTTGTCGAGGTGCCGGGCCAACGGGCGCTGTCCAAGGCTGTCATCAGATCTCCCTCCTGTTCATCGCTGCTACAACGAGGCGGGGGCACCTTCGTCCGTCACCGTGACGAGGCGTGGCTCAAGAAGGGACTGCCCTGCTCGTAGTAGCACTGCCCACCTCGCCGTCCACACCGGAACGAGCAAGGTGGGAGCACGAGTATGGAAGGCGTCATCATCGGGGTTGATCCCCACAAGCTGTCGGCGACGATCGAGGTCGTCGACGGCCACGAGCGCCGGCTCGGTCACGGCCGGTTCACCGCCGACAAGGCCGGCTATGCCGCGATGCTGAGGTACGCCAAGGCGTGGCCGGCGCGAACCTGGGCGGTCGAGGGCGCGAACGGGGTGGGTCGCCCGCTGGCGCTGCGACTGATCGAGGACGGGCAGGCCGTCGTCGACGTCCCGGCGAAGCTGGCCGCTCGGGTCCGGCTGTTCGACACCGGTCACAACCGCAAGACCGATGCCCATGACGCGCACTCGATCGCGATGGTCGCGGTGCGCACCCGAGGGTTGCGGGTGCTGCGCCCCGACGGTGAGCTCGAGGCGCTGCGGATGCTGGTCGACCGGCGCGAGTCGCTGAGCCGGAGGCGGGTGCAAACGGTGGACCGGCTCCAGGCTTTGTTGGCGGAACTGCTTCCGGGACAAGCGAAGAAGGACCTGACGACCGGGCAGGCCAAGCGGATGCTGGCCTCGGTCCGCCCGCGTGACATCGCCGGCAAGACCCGGCGCCGGATCGCCGCCGAAGAGCTTGCTGAACTGGTCGCCGTCGAGGCGAAGATGAAGAAGGCCAACGTCGAGCTCAAGGCGATCGTCCTGGCCCGCGGGTCACACCTGATGGGCCTGCACGGTGTGGGCCCGGTCGTCGCGGCGCGGGTACTGGCGGACGTCGGGGACGTGTCCCGGTTCGCTGACCGGAACCGGTTCGCCTCCTGGAGTGGCACAGCGCCGCTGGATGCCTCGTCGGGGGAGCATTCTCGGCACCGGCTCTCTCGGGCTGGGGACCGGCGGATGAACCACATGATCCACATCGCTGCGATCTCCCAGATCCGGCTGGACACCGACGGGCGGGCCTACTACCGACGTAAGCGCGCCGAGGGGAAGTGGCCCTTGGAGGCGATCCGGTGTTTGAAGCGCAGGATCTCCGATGCCATCTATCGCCAGCTTCTCGCCGACGCTGCAGCCGTCGACGCCACGGCGCGCGCAGCGGCAGATGCGAGTCCGGGAGGGCACTACGGGGCGTCTCAGTTATCCAGCGCGGCCGGCTCGAACCCGCTTACCAGCGCTTCGGATCAGCCACTTCCCGGACCCGCATCAACGACGCTACGCCGCACCGGAACCGCGCGGAAGACCCACCTCGACGCCACCGGATGACAACAGAAGGGAGCCGGTAAGACGCAGCTGACTCGTGAGGGCTCTGTCCCGGCGTCGTGTCACCCGATAGCTTTGGCGAGAAGCCGCGAAACTAGAGACGCTGAGGTCCCGACATCTCTAGCGTGGCTTCATGGCCACGGCGGTTCATGAGTCTGATGTTGTGGTGCTGGCGGGTACGTTGCTGGGTCTCGCGGCTCCGCGGGACTCCGGAGCCGCGTACCGTCGTGGCACCCAGCTTTATGCCCTGCTTGAGTCGGATGACTTCTCGGAGTTGACGATTGATGTGTCGGGAGCCTCGAGTCGCCTGCGGTCGACCCTTTCGGCTCTGGACGCCGTCCAGTTGGCCTTCGATGCGGCGGCTGCCGCGGTGGCCTATCGGATCAGGTTTGCCGGCGACTACCAAGAGCGTGATAGCGACCCGGACGAGAGAGTGGTCCGCGACCGTCTCAGGGATCTTGTGTCCGAGGCGGGGTGGGAGTTGGAGGTCCTTGAACTTCGGGCCGGCTCCTTCAAGGCCAAGCTCAAGGCCATCAAGAAGGATGAACGGACGCCATCTCGGCTGTTGTCGATCGCTGTCCTGGCGGCCGCAGTCTTGAGCGTCATCTTTCCGCCGGTGACGGCTGCTGCAGGCGTGGTAGTCGCCGTTGGCGGGGTAGGTGTCGCCTTCGCTGCCAAGCCGGGAGAGCGGGCAAAGACGGCGAAAGAGGTGCTGTCGGACGAGCTCGAGTCACGTCAAGCGGCCACCAGGGAGGCGGCCGGACCCGTGGGCGATGCTCGGGTGGCACAACTTCGTCAAACACATGACAAGGCCCGGTCGCACCAACTCGAAGCAGACTTCGATGAACTGGGTGCGGGCCTAAGTCGAGTAGGTGACGAGGGGGTGAAGTCCGTTGATCACGCCTCGGCCTCGGAAGCGATAGGGGAAGTGACGTTTGCCCTTGCGAAGGGCTCGGCTCCAGATGGTGGTTCTGCGTAGTAACGCTCCTGGGCGGCACCCGCACGTTGTGCACGTCAAACTCGGGAGGCGCCTGTCGCTCCGTCAATCTCCTCCATCTCGCGGGCGTCCGCGGATGGCCGTGCGACTGGGGCCACGCCTACGCGGCGGAAGGACGCTTGACCCGGAGATTGCGCCGGCCCAGAGCAATCGTCGAGCCGTTCATGGATCCGCGCGGTCGACGAGTCGACTACTTGGAGTCAGTGATGGTGATTGTCATTCCGTTGTCGGGATGGTAGGTCCACCGAGCGGTGAAGTCCTCCCAGGTGTCGGTTTGTGTGCCGTCGAGGGCACGGGTCTGGCCAATGTGGTCATTGACCCGAGACGGAGTTTCGAGTGCGAGCAGGACGCAGGCAGCGGCGGTGTAAGAGTCGGGACCGGGGCCCTCCTTGGCCCCCACGTTGCGGAGTGTCAGGGTGTGCCCGCCGTCTTCGGGTTTGGCAACCGTTGTGCACTTCTCCGCTGCAGCCTCGATCGGCCTCGGCTTGCTAATGGCCGAGTACACGCCGTAGCCGGCGACCGCGACGAGAAGTAGAGCCAGGACGCAGGCGGCGATGAGCCGCGACTTTCGCTTCTTCGCTGCGTGCTGCATAGCCCGCGTGGGGATGAGTGGCTCGCCCCATCCGGCGGTCGGCGGTACTCCGTCTTCGTGCGTGGGCAAGTCGGGCGAGGCGGCGGGAGGGTACGCGCCGTAGTGAGGCTGATCGCTCATGTGTTTGACCCCTGTCAATTTACGTAGCTGCGGGTGTCAGTGTGATGGATGTGCGCGGAGTTACTGATGCGTTTGCCGAAACTGGCGGAAGCCCTTCGTCACTGCTGGGCATGCCGGCTTTGGCTACCTTGTGGAGCGTTGCAGGCCCGGCTTCGAGGAAGAGAGTCTGCGCCGGGGGATGTAATTCCGCGCCGACGGGGCTCAGGCGCCCGGATCAATCGAGAGGCCCTCGGCTATAACGCGGAGGAGGCATCCCCGTGGCGGCGGTGGGATGCTGCCGCTTCGCGGCGAAAAGACGCGCCGCCTCGAAGTCCAGCGATC
>NZ_BJYX01000033.1 GCF_007991735.1 Terrabacter aerolatus
GACTTGACCTGTTAAGTTCCTGCGCATGGGGAGGATGCAGGATCCATGGAAGCCCATCGCCAAGGCATGCGTTGGGCTGGGGCTGCTGTCTCTACTGTTCAACATCACGCTGCACGCAGAGCTTGAGGGCAACCTGCAGACGTGGTCGTTCGTCCGTAAGACCATCGGCGACGTCCTCAACTCCGGCACAGCTTGGGCCGCCGTCCCCTTCTACGCCGGCTGGAAGATGGCCAAGCCGTGGATGGCGTTTCTTGTCGGCATCGGAGCCGCCATCGCCACGCTGCTGATCCACTACATGGTTGGATCCGCGCTGCACATCTACCAGGCAGGCGAAGTCGGAATGAACGGCATCTGGTTCCAGGCAGCCATGGTGCTCTGTGGACCTATGGGTTTGGTTGGCTGGTTGGCCGCTCGTCGGGGATGGCTTAGCCTTCTCGCCCGCCTCGTTGTCCCGCTGGGGGCGATGATGGAGCCGTTCGTGCTCAGGAAGTTCGACAATTACCCGCCTGGTCGACCTTGGGCGGCGCAGTATTCCGACATTGCAAGCGGGATCATCCTCATCGTCCTGGGTGTACTGGCCGCCGGCTATGTCCTTTGGCGCGGACCCACATGGCCGCGCCGCAGACCCGGCCCTGCAGAGGGCGGCATCGAGAAGCGCGCCTCTGAATCCCTCGCGTACTTGAAGGAAGACCACTAGGAACGGGATCACTGACTTTCAGCGTGAGGCGTTTACCGGACATGCCGCGCTGAGGACGGCTACGCTCGTCCGACTTTGCCGCGGTCAGCTCAGTCGGACTGACTCGACTGATGCTCGCTTCCGGTGTCGAAGTGCCGATCGAGGTACTCGCCCGGCAAGAGCTCGCTGCGACGGATGAGAGAGAACACCTCGACCCCGTGCCCCGGCTTCATGGCCAGCGCATACGCCTGCCTCAACCCGAGCACCTCACCTCCCAAGTCGTCGACGTAGCGTTCACACTCGTCCTGCGCCATCGCGATGGCTGCATCAACGCTCTCGGCCCTCCAAAGCGTGATGCGCTCTTCGAAGTCGATCTCACCCGGTTCCAGATCCCGCGGCCCCCAAGGCTGGTTCTCGGTTTCGGCCACGATCATGCGGACCGCAAACCACTGCTGCTCGACCATGCCGCAATCCTGTATGAGCGAGGACCGCAACGCACGAACAAGCCGCTGACGGCTCGGGCAGGTGTCGCACGTCAGGTGGCGCGTCGCTGTCGCCCATCACCCGGCACAGGACGCTTCTCGAAGTTGATGGCGTGAGGACTTTCTGTACTGGCTCAAGCGCGCCTCCGGCGCAAAGAAGCGCGGGACCCCGCGATGGGGACCCCGCGCTCCGGCGCTGGCGCGCCTACGCGCACCCCACCGCACCCCGCGCCTAATCGGGAGAGCGTCCGGGAGGCCGCCCATCAGCTCTCCAACCGGCCATCACCCTCCCGCCAGTCCAAGCTGCAACATGCGCCACATCGGGCCTGCGCTCGCTGGGCCACGCCCACTCACGTTCAGGCGCCATAGGGCCCATCGCCCCCGGGAGTTCACCCCACCTACCTAGCGTCGATCGACGACAGGGGCCAACCAAACCCGAGAGGTTCCCATGAAGCGCATCCGTACCCACGTCTACGCGCTGATCGCTGCAGGTGCCGTGACGCTCACCGGCGCTGCCGTAGCGACCGCTCACACCACCGAGCCTGCCGCCAGCCACAGCACCAACACGGCCCTCGCCGACGCATTCGGCAAGGTCACCCGCAACACCAACTGGCAGCTGACCAGCAAGCTCAAGCTCAACTTCCCGACGTTCCACACCGAGGGCATCGCTTTCACGCCCGACCACATCTTCCTGTCCGCCGTCCAGATCATCGAGCACACCGTCAAGTACCCGAGCCCACAGGGCGGCTACGACCGGACGCCCGGCAAGGGCATCGGGCACCTGTTCGTCATGGACCTGCAGGGCCACCTCCAGAAGGACATCACCCTCGGCGAGGGCGACATGTACCACCCCGGCGGCATCGACTTCGACGGCAGGAACGTGTGGGTGCCGGTCGCGCAGTACCGCCCCAACTCCAGCGCCATCATCTACCGCGTCGACGCACGTACTCTGAACGTCCACAAGCAGTTCGAGGTCAAGGACCACTTCGGTGGCATCGTGATGGACAAGCAGACCGGTCACTTGGTGGGCAACACCTGGGGTTCGCGGCGCTTCGCCGAATGGAACCTGCAGAGCAAGCAGCTCAAGACGTGGGACAACCCGAACTTCTTCATCGACTACCAGGACTGCCAGTACGTGCCCAGCAGCAAGATGCTCTGCGCGGGGGTCACCAACCTGCCGCAGACGCCGGCCGCAGGTGGCACCGCAGCCACCTACGAGCTCGGTGGAGTTGCCATGCTCGATCTGACCAGCGAGCAGGTCACCCGCGACATTCCCTTCCAGAAGTGGTCCACGGCCGGACACGTGGCAACCCGCAACCCGTTCAAGATGACCGCTGACGGCAACCACCTGACCATGCGCGTCGCGCCCGACAACGGCGACGAAGGCAACGGCACCGAGATCCTCACGTACCAGGCGACCGTGAGCTGACCTTCTCGATCCGACCCGGTGCCGCTCGTGACTCGAGTGGCGCCGGGTCGACCACCCCTCACGCGACCTGCCGCCGACACGCGACCGGGTGGCCACCCTGGCCCATCGCTGCGTTTCAGGCGCTGGGGAGGAGGGAAGCCCCGGCCGTTGCGTTCGGGGCCGAGGCCCACAGAGGACCACTGCCCACTTCGAGCGCGGGGCTCGGTCGACGACCCGCTCCGTCGGCATCCGCAAGCGCTTTCTGCGCGGCACCTTCCAGCCCAACTTGTCCGCGTCACTGCGCAGACCCGCGTGGCGCATTCGTCGCGCACGGCGTCCGAGAAGGTCGCCTGCGAGGCTCCAATAACAACAGGCAATCACGCAGGCGAGCACCCACCCCAGAGCCCCCGAGAACAGGCCATACTCGGCTCCCAGAGCGGAAGGCGCTCTGCCACACGCGTCGCGGGGCTGCTTGGGGGCGCAAAAGGGGCACGCTGGCTCGGAAGGCGACGACAGTCCACAGCAACGTGCACTGAACTTTCGTGCCTGAAAGTCCTCACGGGCGGGAGGCACCGCACCCCTCGGACCGACTTTTAATCCGCCGGTCGTCGGTTCGAGCCCGACGGGGCCCCACCAACCGCTGGCGCGCAGGACGTCACGGCGTGGATGTCGTTGACGATCGGGCGCAGTGCGTCGACGGTCCACGACATGTCGGCACGGGCGAGTCAGCTCGTCTCCACGTCGAGGTAGTAGAGCTCTTCCCCCGCAGCTGTCAGGTGGAGACTCACCCAAACGCCCGGACCGGTCTCCGGGTCCCAAGCCAACGACGCGCCCATCACCTCCTCGACCTCGCCGCTGCTCATGACGACCTGCGGTTCCAAGGGGCGGAACATACACACCAGGTCCAGGTCCATGAGCCGCCGGACCACCGCCTTCCCGGCACCGACGCCCATGGGAGGCCGAGTGGGTTCGTCGTCCATCGTGGTGGGCACGGCGAGCTCCCAGAGAGGGGACTCCTCGGACGCCAGCATCATGACCTCTCGCTCGGCCCCGCTGAGCTCTGCCCAAGCCACCATGTGCCGATTCTGGCACCGCAGTGTCGGCCCGGAGCGCTTCGCCAGCGCCCGAGCCCTCGACCTTCAGGAAAGCGATGCACCTCCGCAGATCACCAGCGTCTGACCGGTGACCATCGAGCCGGACGGCTCGAGCAGGAACCGGGTCAGCGCTGCCACCTCCGAGGGCTCGACGAGCCGACCGAGTGGCGGGACGACCGGTGGCACCGAGGCGCGGGCGGGGTCGTCGAGCATCGGGGTGCGGGTGGGACCCGGCGCCACGACGTTGACCGTGATGCCGCGTGGTGCGAGCTCGGCCGCCCACGCGCGGGCCATGGCGGCGAGCGCGGCCTTCGTCGCGGCGTACTGGCTCTTGCCCGGCACGCCCGTCATGGTGCGGCTGCCGACGAGGACGACGCGACCGCCCTCGGTGAGGTCACCGACGAGCCCACCCACGACGAGCTCTGCCGCGCGCACGTGCACGGCCCACATCCGCTCGCCGTGCTCGGGTCGCAGGTCGCCGATGCCGGCCGAGTACTGCAGGCCGGCGGCGTGGACGATCGCGTCCACACCGCCGGCCGCCGCCTCGCGCACCGTCTGCACGGCCTCGTCGGCTGAGATCACGTCAGCCAGGTCGCACGGCACCCACGTGGCAGCGCCCGGCAGCGAGCCACGTGTGCGGCTGAGTCCGAGGACGTGCCACCCGGCACCGACGAGGTCGTGGGCGATGGCGAGGCCGATGCCCGAGCTGGCCCCGGTGACGACCGCGCTGCGTGTCACGCGCTCGCCCGGTGGGGTGGGGGCCGGCTCGGGCCGTGCCGTGGCCGCCGCCTGCGTCACGGGGACGTGCCCCGCCGCAGCCGGTCGACGACCTCGGCGGTGAGGTGCACGTGCTTGATGGCGCGGCGGTGGTAGGTGTAGGCGACGTGCAGGTCGCCGTCGCGTCCGGGCAGCACCGAGGGATAGGACAGCTCGCGGTTGAGCCCGTCGCGCGAGTTGTTGGACATGCAGTAGCCGTCGCCGGTCTCGAGGTCGACGAGCACCGGCCAGGACCGTCCCTCGTCGGGGCTGAGGCCGAGGGTCATCGGTGCACGCGGCGCTCCCCAGAAGGCTGTCCGGCGCCCTTGGGCCTCAGCGGACTTCGGCGAGGGCTCGGCGACGACCGGGCCGTCGAGGCCGTCGACGACGCCCTCGTCGTCGATCTCGTCGTAGAGCGACACGCGCCGCTCGGTGGCGTCGCGCGCCGAGCTCCGGTTCAGGACGAGCGCGACCTCTCCCCCGCCCATGGCGACGGCCTGGATCGAGGAGTTGTTGTTCGGCAGTCCGGTCGGGGTGGGCTCGGCCCACGTCAGACCGTCGTCGGTCGACGACGTCTCCCACACGTGGTCGGCCCAGCGACTGCGGAAGCACGCCCAGAGCGAGCCGTCCTCTCGCACGACGATGTTCATGTGCACGCACCCCAGCGACCCGGGCACGGGCGCCTCTGCCCACGAGTCACCGCCGTCGTCACTCCACCACACGCTCGACGTGTCCTCGTTGCCGACCCACTTCTCGCCCGGCACGGTGACGCAGTTGAAGACGGGCAGCAGGATGCGTCGGCTCGCGAGCACGACAGGCGGCTGGCGCACGAAGACACCTCCCGCGTCCGTCGCGGGCAGCAGCACCGTCGGCGCCTCCCACGTCCGGCCGCCGTCGCGCGAGACGCGACGACGCACCTCGGACGTGTCCTGGTTGCCGGCGAGCTGCGCCGTGTAGAGCAGCCAGACCGCGCCGTCCGGCGCCGTGAAGAGCACGGGGTTCTGCTCCGATCGCGTCGGGTCGTCGCTGAGCGGCACCGGGTCCGACCACGCGTCGGCCCCGGACGGCATACGCGAGAGGTAGGCGGTGATGTCGCTGACGCCCTCCTGGGTGCCCCCGAACCAGACGCACGCGAGGTCGCCGTTCGGCAGCCACGCGAGGTTCGCCGCGTGGCACTGCACGGTGGGGGTGGGCAGGTATGCCGTGTGGCCGCCGCCGTCGCGTGCGCGCAGGACGCCGTCGGCGAGGATCGGGTCGGCGGACTCGGCGAGCGTCACGACTCGCCCCGCGCCGCCCTGAGGTGGGCCGTGGCCGCCTGCTCGAGGTGGATGAGGTCGGAGCTGACGGTGACAAGGGTGAAGCCCTGGCCGAGGCGCTTGGAGGCCACCTCCCCGCTGGGCGTGTGGAACCCGGCCGCGATGCCGGCGTCCTCTGCTGCCTTGAGGATCCGTGCGACGGCGGCCTCGAAGACGTCGTCGACGGCGGGGTCGGTCGAGGTCGCGCCACCGACGGCCAGCCGCAGGTCGGACGGGCCGATGTAGAGGCCGTCGATGCCGGGCGTCGCTGCGATGGCCTCGACGTTCTCGAGGCCCTGCGGGGTCTCGATCATGGCCAGGACGACGGTCGCGGCGTTGGAGTCGGCCGGGTTGGGGCCGATCCGCAGCTGGGACCGCATCGGACCGTACGAGCGGATGCCCTCGGGTCCGTACTTCGCGAAGGAGACGGCGCGGGCGGCGTCCTCGGCCGTGTTGACGAGCGGCACGATGACCCCGGCGGCTCCGGCGTCGAGCGCCTGCCCGATGAGGAAGGGGTCGTTGGCGCCGACCCGGACCATGCCGAGCGACTCGCCACCGGCGTCGACGGCCTGCATGCCGGAGAGGAGCCCCTTGTAGTCGAGCAGCCCGTGCTGGGCGTCGAAGCAGACGTAGTCGTAGCCGAGGCGGGCGAGCCGCTCCGTCGACACCGGGGAGTCGATGATGACCCAGTAGCCGACGATCGTCTCGCGGGACCTGAGCCGCCGCGCGTAGTCGAGCACTCGCTCGCGGCTGCGCTCGACGGCCGTCCCTCCGCCGCTCATCGGTTGTACCCCGGCATCGACCCGGCGATCGCCAGGCCTGCCTCGTCGCACGCGGCGACGACGTCGTCGGGGAGCGGACCGGCTTGTGCAGCAGTGATGTTGGCCTCCAGCTGGTGTGGTTTGGACCCGCCGAGCAGCACTGACGACACGACAGGCTTCGAGAGCAGCCAGCGCAGTGACAGCTCGGGCAGGGTGATGCCGGCCTCGGACGCGATGGCGCCGAGGGCCTCGATGACCGCGAACGTCTCGACGTTCCAGTAGCGGTCCTTGTACATCGACGCGAGCGCCGACGAGCCGAAGCGTCCCTCGCCCGGCGACTCGGCGAACGAGTGGCGTCCGGTGAGCAGGCCACCGCCGAGGGGGTTGTAGACGATCGTCGCGAGGCCCTTCGTCGTGGCGAACTCGGCGTACTCGGCCTCGATGCGCCGGGCGACGAGGTTGTAGAGCTGCTGCGCGAGGACGGGACGAGCGGTGCCCAGCGCGTCGCAGGCGGCGAAGACGTCACCGATCTGCCAGGCGGAGTAGTTCGAGATGCCGATCGCGCGGACCTTGCCCGCGGTGACGAGGTCGTCGAGCGCGGCGACCGTCTCGGCGATCGGCACCGAGCGGTCCGGCTGGTGCAGGTAGTAGACGTCGACGTGGTCGGTGCGCAGTCGACGCAGACTCGCCTCCAGCGAGGAGCGCAGACCGGCCGCCGAGAGCAGTGGCGAAGAGCCGGCGTCGCCGGGGTAGATGCCCGCCTTGGTCGCGATGGTCACGGCGTCTCGCCGTCCCACGAGGATCTCGGCGAGCATCTCCTCGCTGCGACCCGCGGCATACCCGTTGGCGGTGTCGATCGAGGTGATCCCGGCCTCGATCGCGGTGTCGACCATGGTGCGGGCCGTGTCGACGTCGACGGTGTCGCCGAACGTCATCGTGCCGAGCACGAGACGCGAGAGCGGGCGGGCGAGCCCCGGCAGGTCGAGCGTGGGCAGGTCGCGCGTGGGCAGGGTCGTGCTGCTCTGGGTGGTCGGGCTCGTCATGAGGCCTTCTCGGTCTCCGCCGTGCGGGACGCGGCGATGTGTCGGATGAGGTGTCGGGGCTTGATGCCGGTCATGAGACCCGGCTCGAGGGCCGAGCGGCGCAGGCGCTGGGTGTACTCCTCCTGCGGCCGTGAGAGGAGGTCATCGGTGCGACCGCTCTCGACGATGCGTCCGGCCCGCATGACGACGGTGTCCTGCGAGATGGCACGCACGACGCCGAGGTTGTGCGAGATGAACAGGTAGGTCAGGCCGGTCTCGGCCTGGATGTCCCGGAGCAGCTCGAGCACCTGCGCCTGGACGGAGACGTCGAGGGCGCTCGTCGCCTCGTCGCAGACGAGCAGCTCGGGATCGGACGCGAGCGCCCGGGCGATGCCGATGCGCTGGCGCTGGCCACCGGAGAACTCCGGCGGCTTGCGCTCGAGCGCCGTCCTCGGCAGACCGACCCGGTCGATGAGCTCGGCGGCCTTGTCGCGCTGGACCTTCCGCGACTTCTCGCCGCGCACCCTGACCGGCTCGGCCACGATCTCCTGGGCGGTCAGGTGCGGGTCGAGGGACCCGTACGGGTCCTGGAAGACCATCTGCACCCGGTGACGCATCGGGCGCAGCTGCTTCTCGGAGAGCTGGGCCAGGTCGGTGCCGTCGAGGTCGAGGACGCCGGACGTCGGCTTGAGCAGCCGCACGAGCGCCTTGGCGATCGTCGACTTGCCGCAGCCCGACTCGCCCACGATGGCGAGCGTCCCGCCACGGGGCACGCGGAACGACACGTCGTCCACCGCGCGGAAGACCTCCTTGCCGGTGCGGTACTCGACGGCGAGGTTGCTGACGGTGAGCAGGTCATCAGCCACGGCTGGCCTCCTTCGCGAGCTCGGGCACGGCGAGCGCCGGGTCCTCCCACGGGCCGAGCTCGGGGATCGCCCCGAGCAGCTTCTGGGTGTAGGGGTGCTGGGGGTGGTCGACGACATCGGTGACGGAGCCGCTCTCGACGAAGCTGCCGGACTTCATGACGTGGATCCGGTCGCTCATGAGCCGCGCGACGCCGAGGTCGTGGGTGATGAGCAGCAGCGCGATGCCGGTGCGCTCCTGCAGCTCGAGCAGCAGGTCGAGGATGCCGGCCTGCACCGTGACGTCGAGGGCGCTCGTCGGCTCGTCGGCGACGATGAGGTCGGCGTCGGTCGAGACCGCCATCGCGATGAGCACACGCTGGAGCATGCCGCCCGAGAGCTGGTGCGGGTAGGCGTCGAACTGCTTGGCGGGGTTGCGGATGTGCACCTGCTCCATGAGCGAGAGTGCGCGGGCCCTGGCCTCGCCCCGGCCGAGCTTGGGGTACTTGACCCGCACAGCCTCGGTCATCTGGCGGCCGACGGTGCGGATCGGGTTGAGGGCGGTCATGGGGTCCTGCGGGATGAGCGCGACGGCCCGTCCGCGGAGCTTGTCGATGACGGCGCGGCTGCCGGTGACGTCCTGGCCCGAGATGCGGGCCTCGCCCGAGATGACCGCGAGGTCGTCGGGAAGCAGCCGCAGGATCGCCATGGCCGTCGTGGACTTGCCCGACCCGGACTCGCCGATGATCGTCACGGTCTCACCGGCGTCGATGTGGAAGCTGACCCCGTCGACGGCGCGGACGACGGAGGTGCCCGTCATCAGCTCGACCTGCAGGTCCTTGACCTCGAGGACGCTCATCACTGGTCTCCCTTCGCACGGCGGACCCGGTCACGCAGGCCGTCCCCGACGAGGTTGACCCCGACGACGAGCAGGGCGATGACGATGCCCGGGATGGTCACGAGCCACCACTTTCCGGTGACGAAGAGCTCGCGCCCGTCGGAGATGATGCCGCCCCACGTCGGGTAGGGGCGCTGCACGCCGGCGCCGAGGAAGCTGAGCGCGCTCTCGAGGAGCACGGCCTGGGCGAGCAGCAGCAGGACGACGACGAGGACCTGCTGGAGGATGTTGGGGATGAGGTGCCGGGTGATGATCGAGATGCGGTGCAGCCCGAGCACCCGTGCTGCCGCGACGTACGGCTTCTCCCGCTCGACGAGCACGAGGGCGCGCGTGATGCGCGCCGGCTCGGGCCACTGGGCGAAGGCGATGACGAGGGTGATGACGGGGATCGACGGCCCGAAGAGGGCGACGACGAGCAGCAGCATGAGCAGCAGCGGCAGCGACATCTGTGCCTCGAGCAGGCGCGAGACGATGGTGTCGACCCAGCCACCGAAGTAGCCGGCCGCGGCGCCGGCGACGATGCCGACGAGGCCGGACACGAAGATGGCGAGCACGCCGATGACGAGCGAGGTCTGACCGCCGTGCAGCACCCGGCTCAGCAGGTCGCGGCCGTTGGGGTCGGTGCCGAAGAGGTGGCCGGCGCTGAACGGCGGGAGCGAGGACTCCGACAGCTGGCCGATGATCGGGTCGGGAAGGGGCAGCAGCTGGGCGAGCGCGACCGGGACGA
Organism: Terrabacter aerolatus; assembly: GCF_007991735.1. Classification (GTDB taxonomy): domain Bacteria; phylum Actinomycetota; class Actinomycetes; order Actinomycetales; family Dermatophilaceae; genus Terrabacter; species Terrabacter aerolatus. Next base: position 9,962 of record NZ_BJYX01000033.1, read on the forward strand.
CGACGAGCCCCGCGCAGATCGCACCGACCCAGATCTTGATGGTGCTGTAGCGCGCCCGCCTGGCCGCGGCCGAACGGCGGAGCAGCACCTTGGTGACGGCCGAGTCGCGGCCGAGGATCGAGCCCGGAACCTCGCTGAGGTTGGGCACCTGCGGGTGCCCGGGCAGGTTCGTCGAGGTGGTCATGAGCTGGCCTCTCCGAGTCGGACGCGCGGGTCCATGAGCGGGTAGAGCAGGTCGACGAGGAGCTGCACCACGAGGGCCAGCACGACCGTGACGAGGACCGTGGCCTGGATGAGCGGGAAGTCGCGCTGCTTGAGTGCGTTGACGACGAGCTCGCCGACGCCCGGCCACTTGAAGACGACCTCGACGATGACGACGCCGTTGAGCATCGCGGCGAAGCGGGTGCCGAGGGCCGTGACGACGGGGATGGCCGAGTTGCCGAAGGCGTAGCGCCAGGTCAGGGCACGCTCGGAGATGCCGCGCGACCGCGCCACCGTGAGGTAGGGCGAGGCGAGGTTGACGACCATCTCGCGGCGCACGAGCCGGCTGATGAGGGCGACCTGCAGGATCGCGATCGTCACCGTCGGCAGGACGATCGAGCTGGCCGACGTGAAACCGGCCGGCTCGAACCAGCCGAGCTGGACGGCGAAGAGGATGAGCAGCACGAAGCCGATCCAGAAGTCCGGCATGGACTGCCCGGCGATCGTCGCGATGTTCGAGCCCAGCTCCTTGGCGGTGTCGGCCCGCCGGGCCATCCACACCCCGAGGGGGATGGCGACGACCGCCGTGACGACGATCGCGGCCACCGCCAGCGTGATGGTGTACGGCAGGCGCTCCATGACGACCTCGAGCGCCGGGCGCTTGAAGAAGAACGAGGTCCCGACATCCCCTTGGAACAGGTGCTGCAGGAAGGTCACGAACTGCACGGGGATGGACCGGTCGAGGCCGAACTGCTCGCGGATGGCCGCGAGCTGCTCCGAGGTCGGGTTCGGCGGCGCGTAGTTCGCCGCCGGGTCACCCGGGGCCATCCGCAGCAGGACGAAGACCGTCGCGGTCGCGAGGAACGCGGTGAGCACGGTCTGCCCGATGCGCTTGAGGACGTAGGTCAGCATGGGATCACCTGGAGGTGGGCGGGTCGGCGGACCCGGTCAGGCCGAGACCGTCACGGAGCCGAGGTCGTAGGAGTTGATGGCGCGCAGCTTGAGCGTCGTGACGCGCTTGCGCTTGGCGAGGACGTTGTTGGGCGTCCAGGCCCACATGGCCGGCCAGAGCGCCCAGATCTTCGTCTGGGCCTGCCCCAGCAGGGCGTCGCGCTTGGCCTCGTCGGCCTCGGCCCCGGCCTGGTCGAGCAGGGCGGAGATCTCGGGGGCGACGAAGCCCTGGTAGGTGTCGCGGGTCTTCTCCTTCTCCGCCGTGCCGCCGTACTGGCCCTGGAGGTTGGTCAGCGCGAGACCGGTCTGGTTGCCGTAGCCGTTGGCCAGCACGTCCCAGTCGCCGGCCTCGCCGCGACGCCAGGCGTTGATCTCGCCGCCCTTGGGGATCATCTTCAGGGTGGCCGTGACCCCGACGGCGGCGAGCATCTGCGAGATGGCCTCGAGCACGCGGGAGGCGCCGGCGAACTCCGAGTCCTCCCAGATGAAGGTGAGCTTGAGGTCGCTCGCGCCAGCGGCGGCGAGCATCTGCTTGGCCTTGTTCGGGTCGTAGGTGTAGGTCCCCGTCCGCGCGAAGCCCGCGAGGGTCTTGGGCACGACGCCCTCGGCCGAGCTGACCTGGTTGTTCATCAGGGCCTTGATGAGCGAGTCGTGGTCGATGGCGTAGGTGAGGGCCTCGCGCACCTCGGGCTTCGACAGCGGGCTGCTGGCCGGCTTTCGGAAGTTGTAGAAGAGGTGGATCAGGCGCGTGCCGGGCGTCTCGATGACGTCGACGTCGGCGTTGGTCTTGAGCGAGGCCGCCGACTCGGGGGTGATGGTGTCGATGACGTCGGCCTGGCCGGAGGTGATGGCGATGACGCGAGCGCCCTCCTCCTCCTGGTAGCTGACGTTGACCTCCTGGAGCCTGGCCTTCTCGCCCCAGTAGTTGTCGTTGCGCGTCAGCTTGTAGGTGCCGGTGCCGGTGTCGGCGTTCGCGATGACGAACGGGCCGGTACCGAGGCCGTTGCTCAGCTCCTCGGCCTTGTTGTCCTTGGCCGGCGTGATGAGGATGTTGGACATCAGCGAGCTGAGCGTGACGACGGGGGTCTTCGTCGTGAGCGTGAAGGTCTTGTCGTCGACCTTGGTGAAGGTCGGCTGCTCCGGGAACTGGGAGGCGACGTAGCCGGCCTTGACCTCGAAGTAGAGCTTGAGCGCAGTCTCGACGTCCTCGACGGTGACCGGCGACTTGTCGGAGTAGTGGATGTCGCTGCGCAGCTTGACGGTCCACTCGGTGGGCTTGGTCTGCTCGAAGGACTCGGCGAGGACGAGCTGGGGCTTGAGGTCGTCACCGATCTTCGTCAGCGCCTCGCGCACGGCGCGCTGGACGGTGACGGCCGCGTCGTACTGGTTCAGCTTGTTGTCGAGGCTGACCAGGTTGCGGTTGAGCACGATGCTCAGTGTGCCCCCTGCCGCCCCTCCCCCGGCAGTGCTCGCGGTGTTGGCGGTCTTGGGGCCGGCGCAGGCGGCGAGTGCGGGAGCGAAGAGCGCTCCGGCGCCGGCCAGCGAGGCCAGCTTGAGCATCGAGCGACGCGAGACCTCCCGCGTCGGCTGGTCAGACGTGGGAAGCAGTGCAGGCTGCTGGGGCATCGGGACTCCTCGTTGAGCGGTGGCCTCCCCGTCGGCGGCGCACGCTGCGCCCCTCGGGTTCACCAACCTTCGCACCATTGCGTGATCTGCGCAATACCTGTAGCGTTTTTTGTGAAAGGCGGGTGAGCGTATGCCGTCCGGCACGGTCACAAGGGTTCGCCCGACGCCTTTCAGCTCCACCGGCAAGGTCGCCAAAGTCCTTGCTGCACAATGATTTATCCGGACAGCACGCAGCGAGGAGGAGACATGAGCGCACCGGTTCTGGGCATCGTCGCCGATGACCTCAGCGGCGCCGCAGAGAGCGCATCACACCTGCTGTTGCGCGTTTCGCGCAACAGCGTCGTTCTCATCGCCTCCAACTCGTCCGGCGACCCGTCCATCTCCGCGCAGCCCGACGACGTCCTCACGGTAGACACCGACTCCCGCAGGCTCGACGCAGCGGACGCGGTGCGCGCGGTACGCGCAGCCGCAGCCCTCGTGGCCGGCGCGCCGGTCGTCGTCAAGAAGGTGGACTCCCTGCTGCGCGGCCACCTGGCCGCCGAGGTCGCTGCCCTCGCGGACGAGCTGGGCCGCACACCGGTCGTGGCCGTGGCCAACCCAGCCCTCGGTCGCGTCGTGCGCGACGGCGTGCTCCACGTCGGCGACACGCCCCTGCACGAGACCGACCTGTGGGACGTCGAGCCGACCGCGGCCCCGTCCCGGGTCGCCGAGGCGCTGCACCCGCTGCCCACCGTGCTCGTCCCGCACACCGTCGTCGCACTCGGGGTCGACGCCGTCGCCGGCGCCCTGACCGAGGCCACCACGGCCGGTCTCCTCGCGGTGTGCGACGCCGTCACCGAGAGCGACCTCGCGGTCGTTTACGAGGCGGCCACCCGGGGCCGTGACGCGCTGCTCGTCGGGTCCGGCGCCCTGGCAGCCGTCGCCGCGGCCGCCCTCCCGGTCGGTGACCGGCGGCCCGGACCGGACCTCGAGGCACCGATGGCCCGCTCGCTGCTGCTCGTGCTCGGCACGCGCGCCAGCGTGGTCCCCGCCCAGCTCGAGCAGGTGGCAGCTGCGCGCCGGGCGCACGTCGTGCTCGTGCAGCCCGAGCTGCTGCTCTCCGCTCCCGGCGACCCGGTCGCCGTGCTGGCCGGGCTGCCGCGCGACGGCGTCGTCGTCGTCGCCCTCGACCCGACAGCCCCCGCCGACCCCAGGCGGTCCCGCGCGCTCACCGAGGCCCTTGCCGATGCGGTCGCGCCGCTGCTCGACGACTACGACGCTGCGTTCCTGTCCGGAGGCGAGACCGCACGCGCCGTGCTCGACCGGGTCGGCGCCGGCTCCCTCGACGTCATCGACGCCGTCGAGCACGGCACCGTCGTGAGCCGTCGTCCCGGCGGCCGCCTCGTCGTGACCCGCCCGGGCAGCTTCGGCGGCCCGTCCTCCCTCGTCCGCGTCGCGGAGCACCTGCTCGACCGTCCCACGCCCCATTCGCCCGAAACGACTCACACCGCAACCCGCGCCGCCCCCGGCGCGACCACCGAGGAGAACTCATGAGCGCCGCCCTTCCCCGCATCGCCGTGACCATGGGAGACGGCGCCGGCATCGGCCCGGAGATCATCGTCAAGGCCCTGGCCGACCCGCACGTCGCGACCATGGCGCGCACCGTCGTCGTCGGGGACGCACTGCGCCTCAAGCAGGCCGCGGCCGTCGCGGACGTCGCCGTCGACATCGTCACCATCGACGACGTCGAGCAGGCGAGCGAGATCCCGGGGCGCATCAACGTCATCGACCTGGCCCTACTCCCGGCGGACCTGCCCTTCGGGCAGCTGTCCGCGGTCGCCGGCGACGCGGCATACCACTACATCCGGGTCGCGGCCGATCTCGCGATGGCCGGCCAGGTGCAGGCCATCTGCACGGCCCCGCTCAACAAGGAGGCGCTGCACGCCGGCGGCCACGTCTTCCCCGGCCACACCGAGCTGCTCGCCCACCTCACCGGCACGCCCGAGGTGTCGATGATGCTCTCGACCGAGCGGGTCAAGGTCATCCACGTCACGACCCACATCGGCCTCATCGACGCCGTCAACCGCATCGAGCCGGGCCTCGTCGAGCGGGTCATCCGCCGCGGCCACCGGGCGCTCGTCGACGCCGGCAACCCCACCCCGAAGATCGGCGTGTGCGGCATCAACCCGCACGCCGGCGAGAACGGCCTCTTCGGCTACGGCGAGGAGGAGTCGAAGATCAACCCCGCGATCGAGGTCTGCCGCGCGGACGGCATCGACGTGCACGGCGCCCTCCCGGCCGACACGCTCTTCTTCCTCGCCGGCCGTGGCGACTACGACCTCGTCGTCGCGATGTACCACGACCAGGGCCACGGGCCGGTCAAGGTGCTCGGCCTCGAGGCCGGGGTCAACGTCACCATCGGGCTGCCCGTCATCCGTACGTCCGTCGACCACGGAACGGCGTTCGACATCGCCGGCACCGGCATCGCCGACCACCGGTCGATGATCGAGGCCCTTCGACTCGGCGCGGAGATGGCGCCGCGGCCCGTCGACGCCTAAGGTGCCCAGCGTGGCGAAGCACACCGCACAGACGCGTCGGGGCGAGATCGTCCGCCTCGCCACCACCAGTGGGCTCGCGAGCGTGGAGGAGCTCTCCGACCAGCTCGGGGTCACGGCATCGACGATCCGGCGCGACCTCGCCAAGCTGACGGCACAGGGCAAGCTCGCCCGCACCTACGGCGGGGTGATGAGCCTCGCGCACCACCCGGAGGCCTCGCTGCGCCAGCGCCTCGGCGAGGCCCACGCGGCCAAGCGGGACATCGCGCGGTGGGCCGCCGACCAGATCGAGCCCGGCGAGACGGTGCTCCTCGACGCCGGGTCGACGATGGGAGCCCTCGCGGACGCCATCACCAAGACGCCCGAGCTGACCGAGCTGACCGTCGTCACCGCGGGAATCAGCGCCATGGTCACCCTCACCGACAGTGTCGGCATCGACGTCATCGCCCTCGGCGGCCGGCTGCGGCCGCTCAGCCAGGCCTTCGTCGGACCGCTCGCCGAGGCCGCGGTGCAGCGCCTCAGCTTCGACCGGGCCTTCATGGGCGCCGACAGCGTGCACGCCGAGCGCGGCATCTGCGAGGCCGACCTCGAGCAGACCCGGCTCAAGGAGCTGATGATGAGCCGGGCCGAGCACACCTACGTCCTCGCACACGCCGACAAGCTCGGCCAGAGCCCCTTCCACGCCTGGGCCGTCATGCCGCGCGCGTGGACGCTGGTGACCGACGAGTCCGCCGATCCCTCTGCGTTGCAAGCGTTCCGCGACAACGGCATCGAGGTCGTCGTCGCACCCCGGCGCGACTGAGAGCGGGCGTATGCCGCGTGGCCCGGCCACTCGGCATACGCGCCCCACCCACGGGTGCGCCTCCACGGCGGGAGTGCGCCTTCCGCGCCACACTGGTGGGACAGACCCGCACCCGTGACGCGAGCGCGCACTCCTGACCGGACCTGGCCCGGTCTCAGTCCTCGACGACGGTCGTCATGACCCAGTCGCGCACCTCGGGCATGTCCTCGAGGTGCTCGACGATGTAAGCGTGATGTCTGGCGAGCTTGGCCTCGCACCAGGTCTTGAGCTCGCTCGACCCGCGCACCTGGCGGCCGGCGTTGTTGATGGCGTCCATGACGAGGGAGTATCGGTCGACGCCGTTGCGCACGACCATGTCGAAGGGCGTCGTCGTCGTGCCCTCCTCGCTGAAGCCGCGCACGTGGAAGCGGTCGGCATCGGGGCGGCCGTGAACGAGCTGGTGGATGGCGCCGTGGTAGCCGTGGAAGGCGAAGACGACGTCGACGTGGTCGGTGAAGAGCTCCCCGAAGCGCACGTCGTCCATGCCGTGCGGGTGGCTGCGCGCCCGGGGCAGGGTCATGAGGTCGACGACGTTGACGACGCGGACCCGTAGCTGCGGCAGTCTCTTCCTGAGGATCTGTGCCGCGGCCACGACCTCCATCGTCACGACGTCGCCGGCGCAGGCGAGCACCACGTCGGGGTCGCGGTCCCCGTCGTCCGTGCCGGCCCAGTCCCAGATGCCGGCCCCGGCCGCGCAGTGCGCGATGGCCTCGTCCATCGTCAGCCACTGCGGCTGCGGCTGCTTGTCGATGACGACGAGGTTGACGTAGTTCTTCGACCGGAAGCAGTGGTCGGCAACGGACAGAAGGCAGTTCGCGTCCGGCGGCAGGTAGATGCGGGCCACCTCGCCGCGGGCGTTGAGGACGGTCTGGATGAGCCCGGGTCCCTGGTGCGAGAACCCGTTGTGGTCGTTGCGCCACGCCGTCGACGTCAGCAGGATGTTGAGGCTCGGCACCTTGGCCCGCCACTCGAGCTTGTTGGCCTCCTGGAGCCACTTGCTGTGCTGCACCGTCATCGACGCGCTCACCATGGCGAACGCCTCGTACGTCGCGAAGAGCCCGTGCCTCCCGGTCAGGGTGTAGCCCTCGAGCCAGCCGTGGCAGGAGTGCTCCGAGAGCACCTCCATGACGCGGCCCTCGTGCGAGAGCTTCTCGTCCTGCTCGAGCACGCGCTCGGCCGTCATCCGGTCCGAGACGTCGAAGACGGCGCCGACCCGGTTGCTGTTGGTCTCGTCGGGGCTGAAGAGCCGGAACGTCGTCGGGTTGCGCACGTAGAGCTCGCGCATCAGCTCGCCGATCGCACGCGTCGACTCCTCGCGCACGGACGCCGGGGACGGCACGTCGCGGGCGTAGTCCCGGAAGTCGGGGAGGTCGAGCTCGGTCGTCAGGCGGCCACCGTTCGCGTGCGGCGAGGCGCTCATGCGCAGATCACCCGCCGGGTTGGCCTGCAGCACCAGCTCGGTGGGTCTGCCCGACTCGTCGAAGAGCTCCTCCGGCCGGTAGGAGCGCAGCCACGTCTCGAGGACCGCGAGGTGCTCGGGGTTCTCCTTGACGCCCGACAGCGGCACCTGGTGCGAGCGCCACGACCCGGTGACCGGGATGCCGTCGACCTCCACCGGCCCGGTCCACCCCTTCGGGGTCCGCAGCACGATGAGGGGCCACCGCGGCCGCTCCCCCAGCGTCCAGCCGTCCGCCCTGGCCTCCTGTTGGATCTCGCGGATGCGGTCGTATGCCGTCGCCAGCGTCTGCGCGAAGCGCTCGTGCATGCCGGGCACGTCGTCACCCTCGACCTCGAGCACGTCGTAGCCGTGGCCCCCGAGGAGGCTGCGCACCTCGGCCGGGTCCTTGCGGCCGAGGACCGTCGGGCCGGCGATCTTGTAGCCGTTGAGGTGCAGGATCGGCAGCACGGCGCCGTCGCGTCGCGGGTTGAGGAACGATATGCCCTTCCACGAGCCCTCGAGCGGGCCGGTCTCGGCCTCGCCGTCGCCGACGACCGCCAGGGCCAGCAGGTCGGGGTTGTCCATGACGGCCCCGAAGGCGTGGACGAGGACGTAGCCGAGCTCGCCGCCCTCGTGGATCGACCCGGGCGTCGTCACGGAGACATGGCTCGGGATGCCGCCGGGCGAGGAGAACTGCCGGAAGAGCCGGCGCACTCCCTCGGCGTCGGCCGTCACCTTCGGGTAGATCTCGGAGTACGTGCCCTCGAGGTACCCGGCCGCGACGAGCGCCGGTCCGCCGTGCCCGGGGCCGGTGAGGTAGATCGTCTCCTGCCCCGTGTGCCGGATGACCCGGGACATGTGGGTGTAGACGAACGACAGCCCCGGACTCGTGCCCCAGTGGCCCAGCAGGCGCGGCTTGATGTCGTCGGGCACGAGCGGACGTCGCAGGAGCGCGTTGTCCTGGAGGTAGATCTGTCCGATCGTCAGGAAGTTGTTGGCTCGCCACCACGCGTCCATCGACGCGATCTCGTCGGGGGTGGGAGCGGGCACGGCAGCGGTCGTCCGGGTCTGGGTCGTCACGGCAGGGGCCTCTCGAGCGGTCGGCATCGTGCGTCCCGTCGAGCCTCACCGAGCCGGGAGGGTCCTGGCAAGGGGTCGGACGTCCCGATCCCGGCCACCCGGCATACGCCCTCGTGGATCGTCCCGGCACCTCAGGAAACCGTCACGGACTCTCATGGCCCCCTCGTCTCCCCCCAGGCCCGTCGTGGTCGCGGCGGGGTCGTCGTGGTCCGGTCGGGGACAGAGCAGTGGGCCGGCCCCCGTCGGGACCGACCCACCCCACTCCGGAAAGGTCAGCGGTCGAGGGCGTCCTTGACGTCCTTGCCCGCATCCTTGAGCTGCTCGCCCCGCTGCTTGAGGTCCGCCGAGGCCTGGTCACGCTCGCCCTCGGCCTCGAGTCGCTCGTTGTCGGTGACCTTTCCGGCGGCTTCCTTGGCCTTGCCCTTCAGGTCTTCACCCATGTTGCTGGCCTTGTCTTCGATTCCCATGTCGGGGCCCCTTTCGCCTTCGATCGGATACCTGTGCCCCTACCCGGTCGCCGTGGTTCGCCACCACGTCCGAAGCGGCAGTGACCGTGGTCACGCGTCGATCTCGTCGGTGGTCTTTGCGACACTGGAGCCGTGACGACGATCCCGAACCCCGCCTCCGAGCCCCCCGCCGCACCCTCCCGGGCGCCGCAGACGCGAGACCTCAGCCGGTTCGCCTACCTGTCCATCGTGGCCGCCGTCGTCACGATCACCCTCAAGGTCATCGCCTGGCGCATCACCGGCTCCGTGGGGCTGCTCTCCGACGCGGCCGAGTCGGTCGTCAACCTCGTCGCCGCGATCGCCGTGCTCATCGCGCTCAAGGTGGCGGCCATGCCCGCCGACAAGAACCACCACTTCGGCCACACCAAGGCCGAGTACTTCTCGGCGGCCGTCGAGGGGATGATGATCTTCGTCGCGGCGCTCGTCATCATGTACACCGCGGTCGAGCGCTTCCTCAACCCGCAGCCCATCGAGAACGTCGGGCTCGGTCTCGCCATCTCGGTCGTCGCCTCCGCCGTCAACGGGGCGGTCGCCGTCGTCCTGCTCCGGGCCGGACGCCGCTACCGCTCGCTGACGCTCACCGCCGACGGCAAGCACCTCATGACCGACGTGTGGACCTCGGCCGGCGTCGTCCTCGGGGTGCTCCTCGTCGGCCTGACGCACGTCGAGCGGCTCGACCCGATCATCGCCTTCCTCGTCGGTGTCAACATCGTCTGGACCGGCTGGAAGCTCGTCCGAGAGTCCACCGAGGGGCTCATGGACATCTCCATGCCCAAGGAGGACAACAGCGCCATCGCGGAGATCCTGTCGCGCTTCGTCACGCGCGAGGTCCACTTCCACGCGCTGCGCACGCGCGTCGCGGGGCACCACCGCTTCGCCGAGGTCCACGTCCTCGTCCCGGGCGCCTGGACCGTCCAGCAGGGCCACGACCTCGTCGAGGAGGTCGAGGAGACCGTGCACCGCGAGTTCGGCGACATCGCCCTGACCTGCCACCTCGAGCCTTCCGAGGACCCCCGCGCCTACGGCGACTACACCGCCGAGTTCCCCATCCCGACGCACGACGACATCGTCGCCGCGCACGGGGCGCCGGGGACGACGGGGACGACGGGGACGCCGCGGCCGGGTCGGGGCGACGACGGAGCATGAGTCCCACGCACGTCGTCGTGCCGTCGCCCATCGGTGACCTCACCGTCGTCGCCGAGGACGGCGCCGTCACGCACCTGCTCATGGATGCCGCGAAGTACCGACCCGAGGACCCTGCGGTGCTCGGCGAGGCCGGAGACCCGGGCGAGGAGCCGTTCGCGGCGACGGTGGTGCAGCTCGCCGCCTACTTCAGCGGCGCGCTGACCGAGTTCGACCTGCCGCTCGCCCCACGCGGCGACGAGTTCCACCAGCGGGTGTGGGCGCTGCTGCGCACGATCCCCTACGGCGAGACCCGCAGCTACGGCGACCTCGCGAGGGCGCTCGGCGACCGCAACCTGGCCCAGGCGGTCGGCACGGCCAACGGCCGGAACCCGATCGCCGTCGTCGTGCCGTGCCACCGGGTCATCGGCGCCGACGGCTCCCTCGTCGGGTACGCCGGTGGCCTCGACCGCAAGCGCTACCTCCTCTCGCTCGAGGAACCACCCGCCGACGAGTCCGGCCGCCTCTTCTGACCCTTCCCTCTCCGGATCTCCGGTCGCCGGCGGGGGTCGAGCGACGGCGTCGGCCCGTCCGTCACACTGGGGACCTCACACTTCCGCGGGCCGGAGCGTCTACAGGGCATGAAGCATCCGTTCGAGCAGGCCGTCACCGAGCACGGGGCCGTGGTGCTGCGCGTCTGCCGCGCCGTCCTCGGACCGGCGGAGGCCGACGACGCGTGGTCCGAGACCTTCCTCTCGGCACTGCGGGCCTGGCCCGACCTGCCGGACGACGCGAACGTCCGGGCGTGGCTCGTCACCATCGCGCACCGCAAGGCCGTCGACGTCGTCCGAGCCGGCGCGCGTCACGCGGTCCCGGTCGCCGAGGTGCCCGAGGCCGCCGCCCCACGCGCCGACGAGCCCGAGGAGTCCCTGCCCGACGGGGAGCTCTGGGGCGCCGTCGCCGCCCTCCCCGAGAAGCAGCGCCTCTGCGTGGCCTACCACCACGTCGCGGGCCTGCCCCACCCCGAGGTCGCCCGCATCGTCGGCGGCACGCCAGCGGCTGCGCGCCGTGCGGCGGCCGACGGCATCGCGCGCCTCCGGTCCACCTACGCGCCCCACGGAAGGGTGAGCACCCATGTCTGACAACCCCATCCAGCTCCTGACCACCTCGTCGCCCGGCGACGACGAGCGCCTCGCCTCGTTGCACGCCACCCTCGTCGAGCGGGCGTCGGGCGAGTCCTCGCTCGACGCCTCCTACCGTGTCGTCGACTCGCCCGTGGGTCCGCTCCTGCTCGCGGCGACCGCGAAGGGCGTCGTCCGCGTCGCGTTCGAGGTCGAGGACCACGACCGGGTCCTCGAGTCGCTCGGGGCGTCCGTGGGATCGCGGATCCTGCGCGGCGGCACCCGGCTCGACGCCCTGGCCCGTGAGCTCGACGACTACTTCGCCGGACGGCGCCACGCGTTCGACGTCTCCCTCGACCTGCGCCTGGCGCGGGGTTTCCGTCTCACCGTGCTGCGCCACCTGAGCGAGATCCCCTACGGCTCGACCGAGAGCTACGGCGAGGTGGCCGTGGCGTCGGGCAGCCCGCGGGCCGTGCGGGCCGTGGGATCGGCCTGCGCGACGAACCCGCTGCCCATCGTCGTCCCGTGCCACCGCGTCGTGCGGTCGGACGGCTCGCTCGGCGGCTACCTCGGCGGCCTGCCGGCCAAGGAGCGCCTGCTGGCCCTCGAGCGGGCGGCCTGAGGGGGACCGGCCACGGCGCTCGACGAGGTGCCCGCCGCCCTTCCGCCGGACGGGTGGGACCATCAGGGCATGCGCCCTGGAGAGCCGACGTGACCTGGCCCGTGCATGAGACCCGTGTCGTCTACGAGAACCCGTGGATCAGGGTGCGTGAGGATGCCGTGACCCGCCCGGACGGGAGCGACGGCATCTTCGGCGTCGTCGAGGTGCAGCGCCCCGCGGTCTTCGTCGTGGCCCTGACGGACGACGACGAGGTCGTGCTCGTCACCCTCGACCGCCACACCGTCGGCACGTCGGTCGAGGTCCCCGCCGGGGGCACCGACGGCGAGGACCCCCTCGTCGCGGCCCGGCGCGAGCTCGCCGAGGAGACGGGGCTCGTCGCCGGGAGCTGGCGGCAGGTGGGAACGATGAACGCCCTCAACGGCATCTGTCGAGCGCCGGAGGTGGTCTTCCTGGCGACGGACCTGTCGCCCGCACCCGACACCGACGACACCGCGGCCCGGCGCGAGGAGGGCATCCGCGACGTCCGCCCGGTCCCGCTCGCCGACGTGCTCGGCCTCGTCGCCGACGGCACCATCACCGACGGCGAGACGATCGCCGCCCTGATGTTCGCGCTCGTGGCGCTGGGGCGCGTCGCCTGAGCGGGGGCAGCCTCTCGGCCACACGGCATACCCCGCGAAAGAGCCGGCGGGCGGGTGCAACGGTTCGGCCGTCCCATGTGTCCAAGGGGGTGTACGACACTGACACGTACGCGATCGGCACCAGCGACCGGAACCGGCAGGAGCTCATGAGACGGAGGGACGAGGCGGCGTTCCGCACCTTCGTGGAGGAGCGGCAGACGATGCTGCGCCGACGCGCCTACCTGCTCTGCGGCAACTGGGCCGACGGCGACGAGCTCGTCCAGGAGGCGCTGGCCCGCGTCTACGTCGCATGGCCCCGGATCGCCACCGGCGCGGAGACCGCCTACACGAGGCGCACGATGATGAACCTCTACCTCAACGACCAGCGCAAGCGTCGCCGTGAGGTCCTGACCGACGAGGCTCCGGAGCCCCCGACGACCGACCACGACCGCGAGCTCGCGCTGACCCTGACCGACCTGCTGCACGACCTCCCCGAGAAGCAGCGCGCCGTGCTCGTGCTCCGCTTCTGGGAGGACCTCACGGTCCCCCAGATCGCCGAGTGCACCGGCGTCGCCGAAGGAACGATCAAGAGCCACATCTCGCGAGGCCTCGCCGCCCTGCGCGGCCGGCTCGCCGAACCGCCACTGACCGGGGCAGGAGCCTTGCCATGAGCGACGACACGACGCGGGGTCAGGGCGCCGCTCCGGAGGAGGGCGAGCTGCAGCTGCGAAAGGCGCTGTCCACGATGAACGACCTCGAGCCACCTCGCGACGACCTCTTCGCCCAGCGTGCCCTGATGCGCGGCCGCGCCCGCACGTCCCGACGCCGCTCGACCCTCCTCGGCGCCGCGGCCGCCGTCGTGGTCGTCGGAGCCGTGGGCGGTGCGTGGGTGACCTTCGACCACGGAGCCTCGTCGACAACCGCGAGCGCGGGTTCCGCCGGGGTGCAGAAGGACTCGTCCGGCAGCGCGGTCCAGGGCAACGGGTCCCGGGGCCCCGAGTCGCTCTCCGGGAACGGCGCGGGGGCCGTCCCTTCGGCGCCGCCCGCTCGCGACACGACCCGCTGGTTCGGCACCCTGTCGACCCCGCAGACCAATGCCTTCACCGCCATCGAGCCCACGGTGGCCTCACGCTGGCCGCAGGTCTTCTCGGGGGCGTATGCCGTCGACGCCGCGGGTGCCCGCGTGGCCGTCGTGGTCACCCGCCACGACCCCGGCCTCGAAGCCTTCGTCGCCCGGGCGATGCCGTCACCGACCGATGTGGAGTTCGTCGTCATGAGTCATTCGCTCGAGGAGAAGCAGAGGGTCGCCAAGGAGATCGTCGACCAGCGAATGCTGTGGCGCTCCAAGGGAGTCCAGATCATCGCCGTCCAGCAGGATGCCCGCACGGACCAGGTGGTGGTCCTGGCCGACGAGGGCCCCTCGCCGGGTCTCGTCGAGCAGCAGTACGGCGACATCGTCCGCGTCGTCCCCACCACGCAGACGGCCCCGGGCAGGCTGCCGGACGGGAGCACGCTGCCGCCCCTGCAGCAGTGAGACCGCTCTCGGTCGGTCGGCGCGGTTAGGCTGCTCGACATGGAGCAGCCGACACCTCCGCAGGCACCGATCAGCCCGATCGACGCGCTCCGCCGCATCTGCTTCCTCCTCGAACGAGGCCGTGAGAGCAGCTACCGCGTCGATGCCTTCCGCACGACGATCGAGGCGATCACGCTCATCGGCGACGCGGAGCTGAAGGAGCGGGTCGAGGCGGGAACCCTCAAGCAGATCAAGGGAATCGGCGACTCGAGTGCCGCGATCATCGGGCAGGCCGTGCGCGGCGTCCTGCCGGCCTACCTCGTGTCCGCGGAGGAGAAGCACGGCGAGCCGTTGACGCGCGGCGGGGCCGAGCTCTACGCCGCCCTGCGCGGCGACCTGCACGCGCACTCCAACTGGAGCGACGGCGGCAGCCCCATCGAGGAGATGGTCCTGGCGGCAGTCGAGCTCGGTCAGGAGTGGATGGCCCTGACCGACCACTCCCCCCGGCTCACCATCGCCAACGGCCTCTCGCGCGAGCGCCTCACCGACCAGCTGAAGCGCGTCGAGGCCATCAACGCGAGCCTCGGCGACGCCTTCACCCTGCTCAAGGGCATCGAGGTCGACATCCACCTCGACGGCACCCTCGACCAGGACGACGACCTGCTGGACCAGCTCGACGTCGTCACGGCCTCGATCCACTCGAAGCTGCGCCAGCCCTCGTTCGAGATGACGCCCCGCATGGTCGCGGCGGTGCGCAACCCGCACACCAACGTGCTCGCCCACTGCACCGGACAGCTCGTGACCGGCGGCCGCGGCAAGCGGCCGCCGTCGCAGTTCGACGCCGAGAAGGTCTTCCGAGCCTGCCTCGAGAACGACGTCGCCGTCGAGATCAACTCCCGTCCCGAGCGGTGCGACCCGCCGGACGAGCTCATCGAGCTGGCACGCGACCTCGGCTGCCTCTTCACCATCGACTCCGACGCGCACGCCCCCGGTCAGCTCGACATGAAGTCGCTCGGCTGCGAGCGCGCCGAGCGACTCGGCATCACCGCCGAGCGCATCGTCACGACGTGGCCGGTCGAGGACGTCCGCGCGTGGGCGAAGGGCTGATCCGGCACCCCGTCCGACACCCTGTCCGGCACCCCTCGGAGGGGCCTCGGGAGCCGATTTGGTCGGTGCCAGAAACTCCCATATAGTTTCGACGTCCCAACGGATAGGTCGGGCAGGTCCCCATCGTCTAGCGGCCTAGGACTCCGCCCTTTCACGGCGGCAGCACGGGTTCGAATCCCGTTGGGGATACGCAGTACAGTTCGACACGCACCACCCAGTAAGGCCCCGTAGCGCAGTTGGTTAGCGCGCCGCCCTGTCACGGCGGAGGTCGCCGGTTCGAGCCCGGTCGGGGTCGCTTCACACCAGAAGCGCCGCTCTCAGCAGAGAGCGGCGCTTCTGCCGTTCCGGGGCCGGCCGCGCCGCACCCGTCTCCTAGGGTGGGCTCCGTGCGGATCGCGGTGCTCGACGACTACCAGGGCGTGGCCCTGACCAGTGCGGACTGGTCGCCCGTCACCGACCGTCCCGGCTCGCCGTGCAGCGTCGACGTCTTCCGCGACCACGTCGGCGAGCCGGACGCCCTCGTGCGGCGGTTGGCCCCGTACGACGCGGTCGTCGTCATGCGCGAGCGCACGCCTCTGCCCGCAGAGGTGCTCGGGGCCCTCCCCCGCCTGCGCCTCGTCGTGACGACCGGCCGTCGCAACCCGAGCATCGACCTCGCGGCGGCCGCGGCGGCGGACATCACCGTGTGCGGCACCGACAGCCTGGCCACCGCTCCGGCCGAGCTGACGTGGGCGCTGGTCCTGGGGCTGGCCCGACGGCTCGTACCGGAGGCCACCGGCGTCCGCGAGGGCGGCTGGCAGACGACGGTGGGCCGTGACCTCGCCGGCCACACGCTGGGCCTGCTCGGCCTCGGGCGCATCGGCAGCCAGGTGGCGGCCGTCGGTCAGGCCTTCGGCATGGACGTCGTCGCCTGGAGTCGCAGCCTGACGCCCGAACGCGCCGGGGCCGTCGGCGTGCGCGCCGCGTCGCTCGACGAGGTGCTGACGGCGTCGGACGTCGTCTCGGTCCACCTCGTCCTCGCCGAGAGCACGCGCGGCCTGCTCGGCGAGCGCGAGCTGGCCCTCATGCGACCCGACGCCCTGCTCGTCAACACCTCTCGAGGGCCCATCGTCGACGAGGTCGCCCTGCTGGCAGCGCTCGAACGGGGTCACCTCGGCGGCGTGGGCCTCGACGTCTTCGACACCGAGCCGCTGCCGGCCGACCACCCGCTGCGCACCGCGCCCCGCACGCTCCTGACGCCGCACCTCGGCTATGTCACGCACGACGTCTACGCGACGTTCTTCGGCGGCGTCGTCGAGGACCTGACGGCATACCTCGACGGCTCTCCCCTGCGCACCCTCTGAACCGAGGGCGTATGCCGTCCGCCCGGTCGCGCTCAGCGGTGGCCGGCGCGCAGGACGAGCTCGAGCTCGAACCTCACCTCGGGGTCGTCGAGGCCGTCCCCGAAGAGCTCCTTGAGCTGGGCGACCCGGTAGCCCACCGTCTGCTGGTGCACGAAGAGCTCCTCGGCGATCGGCGCTCGCTGCCCCTGGTGTCGCAGCCACGACAGCAGCGTCTCGGTGAGGCGCTCCCGGACGGCGGGCCGCAGCCCGTCGAGCGGTGCGAGGCGCGTGCGGGCGAGGTCCTCGGTGGCGAGTGGTTCGGCGAGCACGACGAGCTCGGCGAGGTGGTCCTCGACCCAGACCGGTGAGCCCGCGCCTGCCGGTCCCGACCTGCCGGCGTCGGCGGCCCCGTCCCC
This sequence comes from Terrabacter aerolatus, assembly GCF_007991735.1. Classification (GTDB taxonomy): domain Bacteria; phylum Actinomycetota; class Actinomycetes; order Actinomycetales; family Dermatophilaceae; genus Terrabacter; species Terrabacter aerolatus. The sequence goes on from NZ_BJYX01000033.1 coordinate 26,979, forward strand.
CGTCCCGGCGGCCGACCCGACGGCGTGGGGGTCGCTGTGGCCGACGCCGTGCGCCCCCGCGGACGTCGCGAGGTGCAGCGACTCACCTGCCTGCTGCCACGGACGAGGCGGACCGACGATGGCGCGGCGCCCACGCAGCGCCCGCGCGAGGTCCCGCCGGCGCGCGGTGCGGCCGGCCGAGGGGAGGACGATGACGACGTCGCTGCCACGCTCGGCGACGAGGGCGTCGGGACCCAGCGCCGCCCGCAGGCCCTCGACGTACGGGGACGGCACGAGCGCGACCACGACGACCTCCGGCAGGGTCCAGCCCACGGCGGCGGACAGGCGCGGGACACCGCCCTCGCTCGAGTCGCCCCGCAGGATCATCTCGAGCAGCTCGGCGCGCAGGCGCACCTGCTCACCGGCCCGCTCGGACTGCTCCTGCGCGTAGCCCTGGGCACTCGCGGCCGACAGCTCGTCGATGTAGGCGAAGAGCGACTCACCGAGCGAGAGGAGGACGTCCGGAGGCAGCTGCGAGACGTCGACCGTGCGCGAGATCGCCCGGAAGGTGACGCGGGCCCCGTAACGGTAGGCCGCGAGGAGCGACTCGAGGCTGCGCCCGGAACGCACCTCTCCGCGACCGAGGTTCTCGTAGACCCACTTGCCGTCCTCCGACAGCGCGGGCAACCGGGTCCCGGGCAGGTCGAGGAAGCGGTTGAGCGCGATGGTCACACCCTGGCGCACCCCCTGGCCGAAGCGACCCTCCATGGGCATCGCGTAGACCGGTACGTCCCGCGGGATGCCGGCGATGATCGCCTCGACGATGTCGCGGACGACCGGTCGCAGCACGACTGCCACTTCGGCGGGCAGAGACAACCACGGCGGGTCTGATGTGTCCTGTGCCACGTCGGCCTCCAGCAAATTGTCGTGACGCAACAGTTTCTCGCGTCAAAGAGTACGCGTCGCCCCAAGACGTGCGGACCCTGTGAACACCATGATGGAACCATGACCCAGTTCCGTGCTCTCCGACGTGTGGCGTCGATCCTGACGACCCCGCGCGAGCCCGAGGACTTCCTCAACCTCGTCAACCCGCTCTCGTCGGCGCGCCAGCTGCGCGGCGTCGTGACCAAGGTGGTCCGCGAGACCGCCGACTCCACGACGATCCACTTCCGACCGGGCCGCGGGTGGAACCCCCACGCCGCCGGCCAGTGGGCCCGCATCGGCGTCGAGATCGACGGCGTGCGCCAGTGGCGCAGCTACTCGCTCTCGGCCGCCGTCGGGCACGACCCGGCCATCACGGTCACCGCGATCGGCTACGTCTCGACGGCGCTGGCACGCGACACCAAGGTCGGCGACATCCTCTTCCTCGACACCCCGCAGGGCGACTTCGTGCTCCCCGAGCACCCCAGGCCCCTGCTCATGCTGACGGCCGGCAGCGGCCTGACGCCGGTCATGTCGATGATCCGCACGCTCGTGCCGCGTCGACCCGACGCCGACGTCGTGCTCGTGCACTCCGCGCGGACCCGCGACGAGGCCCTCTTCCACGACGAGCTGCTCGAGCTCGCCGACCAGTTCCCCGGCCTCACCGTCAGGCACTGGTTCACCCGCGAGGAGGGCGCCAGGCGCCTCGACCTCTCGGACGTCACCGACCTCGAGACGCTGTGTCCCGACTGGCGCGAGCGCGCGGCATACGCCTGCGGTCCGACCGACTTCCTCGACGCGGCCACCGAGCTGTGGCTGCACGACGGGGACGACGCCACCCACACCAACCTCACCATCGAGCGCTTCGCGCCCGTCCTGCTGGAGGGATCCGGCGGGGAGGGCGGACTGCTGACGTTCGAGAAGTCCGACAAGGAGGTGGAGGCGGGCGGCGACGTCCCCCTCCTCGAGGCCGGCGAGGACTGCGGCGTCGTCATGCCGAGCGGATGCCGCATGGGCATCTGCCGCAGCTGCCTCGTGCCGCTCGTCGCGGGCAGGGTCCGCGACCTGCGCACCGGTGAGGTGCACGGCGACGAGGGCGAGCTCATCCAGACCTGCGTCAACGCGGCCGCCGGACCTGTCCACCTGGACATCTGAGAAGGGAACCACCATGACTGCCACCACGAACCGACCGACGACGACGCCCCGCGAGGACGCCGCCGCCGGTGTCGTCCAGGGCACCGCCCCGACGACCCGGCCCCGCAAGCCGGTCCTCGCGGCGTCCGGCGGACCCGCCAAGCGGCCGAGCGCCGCGGCGCACCTCAGCGACGCCGACGTCGAGCAGCTCGGCAAGGAGCTCGACGCCCTGCGCGACCGGATCATCGCGACCCGAGGCGCGTCCGACGCGGCCTACATCCGTCGCGTCATCCGCGTCCAGCGCACCCTCGAGGTCGCCGGTCGCGCCACCCTGCTGCTGTCGCGGAAGAAGACGGCGTTCGTCGCCGGCACCGCGATGCTCTCGGTCGCGAAGATCCTCGAGAACATGGAGATCGGCCACAACGTCCTGCACGGGCAGTGGGACTGGATGCGCGACCCCGACATCCACTCCACGACGTGGGAGTGGGACTTCGTCACCCCGGCCGCCGCCTGGAAGCACACGCACAACGACCTGCACCACACGTGGACCAACGTGCTGGGCAAGGACAAGGACGTCGGCTACTCCATCCTGCGCATGGACGAGGACCAGCCGTGGCACCCCGGCAACCTCGGCAACCCGCTCTACAACATGATCCTCGCGCCGTTCTTCGAGTGGGGCATCGCCATCTACGACCTCGAGCTCGAGGCGGTCAAGGACGGCGAGAAGTCCAAGGAGGACCTCAGGAAGGACCTCAAGGCCATGGGTCGCAAGGTCGTCCGCCAGTTCACCAAGGACTATGCGGCGACCCCGCTCGCCGCCGTGCCGTTCGGCTCGGGCAAGCAGGCCCTCCTCGGCACCTTCACGGCCAACGCGATCCGCAACGTCTGGGCGCACTCCGTCATCTTCTGCGGCCACTTCCCCGACGGTGTCGACACCTTCACGGAGGAGGAGATCGAGGGCGAGACCCGCGGCGACTGGTACATCCGCCAGATGCTCGGCTCGGCCAACATCTCGGGGTCCAAGCTCATGCACCTCATGACCGGCAACCTCAGCCACCAGATCGAGCACCACTGCTTCCCCGACCTGCCGAGCAACCGCTACCACGAGGTCGCGGTCGAGATGCGCGAGATCTGCCAGCGCTACGGCCTGCCCTACACGACCGGCCCGCTGCCGAAGCAGGTCTACCAGGCCTGGGCCAAGGTCTTCCGCCTGGCGCTGCCGAACCGTCCGCGACCGTTGCCGAAGACCACCACCCGCGCCGTCAACGCCCCGGTCCCGCCGCGGCGCTCCGCCCTGCCGATGGTGGCCAGTGTCGGGTGACGCCGGGGCACGACCGGTCCCCACGGCCGCCTTCTTCGACCTCGACCGCACCCTGATCCGCGGGTCCGCCAACTACCCCCTGGCGATCGCGGCCTTCCGCGGCGGCCACGTGCCGTGGAGGGACCTCGTCAAGGACACCGTCAACGCGATCTCCTTCCACCGCAAGGGATCCACCGACGAGGGCTCGGAGGCGCTGCGCGAGCGCATCCTCCGGGCCGTGGCGGGCATCCCGCAGTCCGACATCATCCACCTCACCGACGCGATCGTGCCGGGCATCGTGCGCAAGGCGATCCCGGCCTCGATGGGCCTGCTGTCCGAGGCACGCGAGGTCGGGCACGACCGCATCGTCGTCTCGGCCTCTCCCATCGAGCTCGTCAGCCGCATCGCGACGGCGCTCGGGCTCGAGGGCGCCGTCGCCACCCGCAGCGAGCTCGACGAGCAGGGCCGCTACACCGGTCACCTCACGGGCGAGTTCTGCTACGGCGCGGGCAAGGTCGTCGAGATCGAGAAGCTCGCCGCCGAGCGCGGCTACGACCTCGACCGGTGCGCCGCCTACAGCGACTCGATCAGCGACCTGCCGATGATGGAGCGCGTCGGCACGGCGGTCGCCGTCAACCCCGACGGTGAGCTGCGCGAGGTGGCCCGGGAGCGCGGCTGGCGCGTCGTCGAGGTCGGCCGCAAGCGCCACTGACCCCCACCACCCCCTCGCAACACACCGAGCAGTCGCCAACCCCTGCGGCTACAACCGCAGTGGTTGGCGACTGCTCGGTGTGTTGCGGGGGAAGAGGGCGGGGGTGCGGGCGGGCGAGGTCACCAGGAGGTGTGCAGGGGGCGGCCCTCGGCGAAGCCGGCGGTGCTCTGGAGGCCGACGACGGCCCGCTCGTGGAACTCCTCGAGAGTGCGCGCACCGGCATACGTGCAGCTGCTGCGCAGGCCGGCGACGATCTCATCGATGACGTCCTCGACGGAGGGGCGCGCCGGGTCGACGTACATGCGCGCCGTGCTGATGCCCTCCTCGAAGAGGGCCTTGCGGGCGCGGTCGTACTCGGTGTCGGTGGCGGTCCGGTTGCGCACCGCGCGCGACGACGCCATGCCGAACGACTCCTTGTACTGCCGGCCGTCGTTGTCGGTGTAGAGGTCTCCGGGCGACTCGAGCGTGCCGGCGAACCACGAGCCGATCATGACGTTGGAGGCGCCGGCGGCCAGCGCGAGCGCGACGTCACGTGGGTGGCGGACCCCGCCGTCGGCCCAGACGTGCTTGCCGAGATCCCGGGCAGCCGTGGCGCACTCGAGCACGGCCGAGAACTGCGGGCGACCCACGGCGGTCATCATGCGGGTCGTGCACATCGCGCCGGGACCGACCCCGACCTTGACGATGTCGGCACCGGCCTCGATGAGCTCACGGGTGCCGGCCGCCGAGACGACGTTGCCGGCGACCACGGGGACCCGCGGGTCGAGGGCCCGCACCGCCCGCAGCGCCTCGATCATCTTGTCCTGGTGCCCGTGGGCGGTGTCGATGACGAGGACGTCGGCGCCCGTCGCCAGCACCTCGGCGGCCTTGGCGGCCACGTCCCCGTTGATGCCGACGGCGGCGGCGACGCGCAGCCGCCGGGCTCCGTCGACCGCGGGTGCGTAGAGTCCCGCGCGGATCGCGCCGCCACGGGTGAGGATGCCGACGAGCTCGCCGTGCTCCGAGACGACAGGAGCGACCTTGCGCCGCGCGGCGGACAGGCGCTCGAAGGCCTCCTGCGGGTCGATGGAGTCGGGCAGCACGACCATGTCCTCGTGCATGACGTCGTGCACCTGCGTGTAGCGGTCGACGCCCGTCAGGTCCTTCTCGGTGACGATCCCGACCGGCTTGGGGCCGTCGACGACGACCGCTGCCCCGTGGGCCCGCTTGCCGATGAGGACGAGCGCCTCTCCCGCGGTGACGTGCCGCTCGAGGGTGATGGCGGTGTCGTGGACGAGGTCGCGCTGCTTGACCCAGGCGACGACGTCCCGGACGACCTCGACCGGGATGTCCTGGGGGATGACGGCGATCCCCCCGCGCCGGGCGACGGTCTCGGCCATGCGGCGCCCCGCGATGGCGGTCATGTTGGCCACGACGAGCGGGATCGTGGTGCCCGACCCGTCGACGGTCGACAGGTCGACGTCGAGGCGACTCGTCACCGACGAGCGGCTCGGGACCATGAAGACGTCGTCGTAGGTGAGGTCGAGCTGGGGCTGGAGACCGTTGAGGAACTGCACGGTCACCAACTCTAGGCGTCGCCGACCGCCCGGGGGGTCCGGCGGGTAGCCGCCGACCCCCTCTGCCGTGGGCGTAACCCTTTGAGCTCTGCCAGTAATGGAGTAATGCTGATTACATGATTACGAACGAAGCACTGGAGCGGGTGCGCGGCTGGTTCGTCGGCCGCCTGCCCGAGGAGTGGCGCAGCACCGCGCCCGACATCACCGTCGACCGCGAGGAGATCACCGTCGTGCTCACCGTCGCCGACGTCGACCTGCCCGACGGGTCGAGCGACGCCGAGCGCGACGAGGCCCGCGCCGGCCGAGCCAAGGCCTTCCGGGAGGACACCCGGGGACGCCGCATCGAGATCGCGCGCGAGGCGGAGCACCGCTTCGAGCGCAAGGTCTCCTGGGCCGTGCGGGTCGGTGACCGCACCGAGCTGTTCACCCACGTCGCCGCCCCTGCGATGACGCGGCTGCGCCAGCCCGAGCGGCTCGTCCTCGACACCCTCGTCGACTCCGGGGTCGCCCGGTCGCGCGCCGAGGCGCTGGCCTGGTGTGTCAAGCTCGTCGGCCAGCACGAGAGCGACTGGCTCGGGGAGCTGCGCGAGGCCATGTCGCACGTCGCCGACGTGCGCACCAAGGGGCCGGCCGCCTGAGCAGCCCGCCACGTCGGTTCGAGGTGTCGGCGCGCCACCCGGCGCGACGGCATACCTCGAACGCGGGCGCCCAGCCCGGCCCGGAGCTCAGCCCTGCTGGTCGCTGCCGCGCTTGACCGCCGAGATCTCGAACTCGAGCGAGATCTTCTCGGAGACGAGGACGCCACCGGCGTCGAGCGGCATGTTCCACTCGAGGCCGAAGTCGCGGCGGTTGATCCGGCGCGACCCCTCGAAGCCCGCGCGCAGGGCGCCCTGCGCGTCGGCCTGGACGCCGACGAGCTCGATGGGGATCGTGACCGGCTTGGTGACGTCGCGGATCGTCAGGTTGCCCGAGACCATGTAGGCGTTGTCCTCGACCTCTTCGATGTGCGTGCTCTCGAAGCGGATCTCGGGCCACTTCTCCGCGTCGAAGAAGTCGCCGCTGCGCAGGTGGTCGTCGCGCTGCTGGTTGCGCGTGTCGACGCTGGCCACCTTGAGGACGACCTCCGCGTACGACGCGGACATGTCCTGGAGGTCGGCGTAGAAGCGCCCCGTCACGTCGTTGAACGACCCACGGACGGTGGTCACCATGGCATGGCGCGCCGAGAACCCGATCCGGGTGTGGGCCGGGTCGAAGTCCCAGTCCCCGCTGAGCGCGGATCCGTGGTCGGTCATGGTCTCTCCCCTGCGGGTCGATGATGGAGTCGCGGCATCGTCTCACGACCGAGGATGCTTGAATCTTTCACTCGGCCGGCGTCGATGGCAAGAGCCACGCCGCCCACGGCCGCCGATCGGCCGAGTCCCTCCTCGCCCGCTCCCTGCTCGCGACGACGAGCGCCGTCGTCGCCACCGTGGCTCGGGCCTCTGGGAGACGGTTTGCGAGAAGGTCCGAGGGGTCGGCTATAGTTCCACTCGTTGTCCCGGCCAGGTAGCTCAGTTGGTACGAGCGTCCGACTGAAAATCGGAAGGTCGGCGGTTCGACCCCGCCCCTGGCCACAACCCGAAACCGCAGGTCAGAAGCCTCTGACCTGCGGTTTTGTCGTTTCCTGGGCTGTTCGGCCAGCCGCTCGGCGGCTCTACCGAGTAACCGTCAGTGTCCACGACACGCCGAGGATCGCCGCGAGTTATCGCACGAGTTATCGCACGCCGTCTCGACGTCAAGACATCAGCCAGGACGACCGGGAGCTCGCTACCGAGGTCTGGGGCTCGAGCGTTCGGGATGGGAAAGACAGCGTCATTGCACGCTCGACTCATCAGCCTCGCCGGCAGCGTTGTCAGGCGCCGCGCCGTCCCTAACGGAGTCCGACGGACCGTCCATGTCGGGCGGCCACCCTCGACGCGAGCCGGACGCGGCCTCGGATCCGGAGGTCCTCCCCCACCAACCCCATGTGCTCGCTCTTTACCGGACATCAGCGTGAGGTGTTTAGCGTCAAGGGCTGAGCGGGTGCCGGTGTCCTCGTCGTCGGTCCCTGCATAGCTAATCGAGTTCGTGCTCGGCAGCGTGTGATCGGGTTGTGTCGACGACGGGACGGGGCGGCCTGCGATGTCCGACGAGATACCGCAAGGGTTCTCAATGCCGCAGAAGGCTCACCCCGCCCCAGCTCTTGGTGGTTAGCGCCTCGTGCTGGTGGCTTGGTACTGGATCTCGTTACGCAGCAGCGGTGCCCGTGGTCTCCTTCCACCTCGTGGTGCCGTGGGCGGCGATGACCGGGTCCCACGCGCGCTGCTGGGTGACGACGGCGTACAGCTGCCGCAGGATCGCTGCGGCGACCGCGGTCTGGGCTTGGGTCGGGGTCAGCGGGTGGTGCTCCCGGCTGGTGAGGTGTCGGTAGCGGGCGGCGTACACCCGGTTGGTCTGCAGGCATCCCCATACCGCCCGCCACGCCGCGACGCGCAGCTGCGGGCGTCCGGCGCCGGTGACCCGGGCTTTGCCGGTGAACGTGCCGGACTTGCGTTCCCGCGGGGCCAGGCCGGCGTGCTTGACGACGGCCCGAGCGGAGGTGAACCGGGTCAGGTCGCCGGTCTGGGCGAGGATCGCCGCGGCCCCGACCGGGGACAACCCGTCGATGCTGGTGACCAGCGCCGTCAAGCCGAGCTCATCGAGCACGGACACCATCCGCGCCTCGATGTCGGCGAGCTTGGCCCGGGCGTCGTCCCAGTCGGCCAGGGTCCACTCGAGCCGCTCGAACACCGCCGGCCGGTGCGCCACCACGCCCGCACCGTCGGTCAGGGCGGT
>NZ_BJYX01000034.1 GCF_007991735.1 Terrabacter aerolatus
CCCGCCGCGCGAAAGTGCCCACTCGACCGACGTCGAGTGGGCACTTTCGTGCGGCGGGTGGGGCGCGGTCAGGGCGCCGGGCTCAGTGCCCGACGAGGGTGCGCACGCGATCGGCGCCGACCGCGAGGAGCAGCGTGGGCAGTCGCGGTCCCGTGTCCTTGCCGACGAGCAGGCGGTAGACGAGCACGAAGAAGGCGCGCTGGGCGGCCGACAGCTCGGGGTCCTTGACCTTGGCGTCGGGGTCGATGCCGCGCTGGACCTTGGGGACGCCGTAGACGAGGTGGGTCAGCCCGTCGAGCGACCAGTGCTGGTCGAGGCCGTCGGCGAGCAGTCGCAGTGCTTCCTGCTGCTGCTCGTCGAGGCTGCCGAGCAGCTCGGCGTCGGGCTCGGTTCGCACGATCGTGCGGTCCTCGGCCGGGACGTAGCCGAGCATCCAGCGCTCGGCGCGGTCGAGCCGGGGCCTCAGGTCGTCGGTGGAGCCCACCGGGTGGTCGGGCTCGAGCTCGCTGAGGATGCGGACGGCCTGCTCCTCGTCGCCCTGGGTGACGTCGATGACCGACGCGATGGTGCGGAACGGCATCGGGCGCGGCGTCGTGGGCAGCGGACCCGAGGCGGTCGACGTCGCCCGCAGGTGTGCCGCGAGGTCTCCGGCCTGGGCCGATCCGTCGGCGACCTTGCGCCCCAACGCATCCCACTCGTCGTAGAGGCGCTGCAGCTCCGGACCGAACGCGACGTCGAAGCTCTGGTTCGGGCGGCGACGGGCGTAGAGCCAGCGCAGCACCGGCGCCTCCATGACCTCGAGCGCGTCGGTCGGGATCGGCACGCCGCCCTTGCTCGAGCTCATCTTGGCCATGCCGGCGATGCCCACGAAGGCGTACATCGGGCCGACCGGGCGCTCCCAGCCGAAGATCGGCGCGAGGTCCTTGCCGACGACGAAGCTGCTGCCGGGGCTCTGGTGGTCGACGCCGGACGGCTCGAACATCACGCGCTCGTGGGCCCAGCGCATCGGCCAGTCGACCTTCCACACGAGCTTGCCGTTGGTGAAGGTGTCGAGGTCGACGGTCTCGGTGTGACCGCACCTCGTGCAGTCGTAGCTGAGCTCGTGACTGTCGTCGTCGTAGGCCGTGACGGTCGTGAAGTCGGTGCCGCACGAGCTGCAGAAGGGCTTGAACGGGTAGTAGCCCGCCTTGCCCTCGCTGCCGTCGTCCTCGGACGCCGCGCCGGAGCCGCGCTCGGCCTCGGTGGCGGCGGCGGCCTGCTCCTCGGTGAGCTTGGCCGCCTTCTGCTGCTGCTGCTGACCGCCCTTGGCCTTGCCGCTCGACTTCTGGCGGGCCGCCTCGACGGCCTCGAGCGTGCGGTACTGGTCGAGCACCGTGTCGATGGCGGTGCGCTCACGCATCGCGAGCAGCACCTGGTCGCGGTAGACGCCGGCGCGGTACTGCTCGGTCTGGCTGATCTGGCGCACCTCGATGCCGGTGGCCTCCATCGCCTCGATGAGCGGCGCCTTGAAGTGCTCGGCCCAGCTCGCGTGCGGCGACCCGGCCGGCGGCGGCACCGCGGTCAGCGGCATACCGATGTACTGCTCCCACGAGTCGTCCACTCCCGCAAGGTTCTTGGGCACGCGGCGGAAGCGGTCGAAGTCGTCCCAGCTGAGGATGTGCTCGCAGTCGATCCCGCGCCGCTTGATCTCGTCGGCGACGAGGTGCGGCGTGATGAGCTCGCGGAAGTTGCCGAGGTGGATCGGACCGGACGGGCTGATGCCCGACGCGCAGACGATCGTCTCGCCGGGGTTGCGCTCCTGCGCCTCGGCGATCACGTCGTCGGCCAGACGTGTGACCCAGTCGATCGGGGTGACCTCTTCAGTCATGGGTTCCCTTCAGTTACAGAGGCTTTCGTATGCCATGTGCTCAGGTGACGCGTGGACGCGTCAGCCCGCGACGGCGGGCTTGAGCGGGAAGCGCTCGATGATCTCGTCGCGGCCGGGACCGACCCCGATGGCGGAGACCCGGGCGCCGATGAGCTCCTCGACGCGCAGCACGTAGGCCTGCGCGTTCGCCGGCAGGTCCTCGAAGGTGCGGCAGGCGGTGATGTCCTCCCACCAGCCGGGCAGCTCCTCGTAGATCGGGGTCGCGTGGTGGAAGTCGGTCTGGTTGACGGGCATCTCGTCGTGGCGCACGCCGCCCACGTCGTAGGCGACGCACACCGGGACCGTGTCGAGACCGGTGAGGACGTCGAGCTTGGTGATGACGAAGTCGGTGACGCCGTTGATCCGGGTCGCGTAGCGACCGACGACGGTGTCCATCCAGCCGCAGCGGCGCGGACGGCCGGTCGTGGTGCCGTACTCGGCTCCGGTCTTGCGCAGGAACTCGCCCATGTCGTCGTGCAGCTCGGTCGGGAACGGCCCTTCGCCGACGCGGGTCGTGTAGGCCTTGAGGATCGCGATGACCGAGTCGATGCGGGTCGGCGGGACGCCGGAGCCGGTGCACGCGCCGGCCGAGACCGCGTTGCTCGAGGTGACGTAGGGGTAGGTGCCGTGGTCGACGTCGAGCAGTGTCGCCTGCCCCGCCTCGAAGAGCACCGTCTCGCCGCGGTCGAGCGCCTGGCTCAGCACGAGGCTCGTGTCGGCGACCATGGGAGCGAGGCGGGCGGCATACGACAGCAGCTCCTCGACGACCTCGTCGACGGCGGCGGCGCGCGTGTTGTAGATCTTGGCCAGGAGCTGGTTCTTCAGCTCGAGGGCCGCCTCGACCTTCTGGCGCAGGATGCCCTCGTCGTAGAGGTCCTGGATGCGGATGCCGACGCGGTTCATCTTGTCGGCGTAGGTCGGGCCGATGCCGCGACCCGTCGTGCCGATGCGGCGCTTGCCGAGGAAGCGCTCGGTCACCTTGTCGATGGTGCGGTTGTAGCTCGGGATGACGTGCGCGTTGGCGCTGACGAGCAGCTTGCTCGTGTCGACGCCGCGCGCCTCCAGGCCGTCGAGCTCCTCGAAGAGCACCGAGAGGTCGATGACGACGCCGTTGCCGATGACGGGCACGCAGTTGGGGCTGAGGATGCCGGAGGGCAGCAGGTGCAGCGCGTACTTCTCGCGCTTGCCGTCCTTCTCGATGACGACGGTGTGGCCGGCGTTGTTGCCGCCGTTGAACTTGACGACGTAGTCGACGCTGCTGCCCAGCAGGTCGGTCGCCTTGCCCTTGCCCTCGTCACCCCACTGCGCTCCGACGAGCACGATTGCCGGCATCGGTCTGCCTTCCGGTTGTGGTCCAAGCCAACCGCAAGGTTATCGGTTGCCGGCCCGTGCCACGGACGCCGCCCGCCTGCGCCCTCGGTCCTGCGATCCGCTCCGGGTCGCGCAAGGCAGGTCCGGTCCCACGACAGGTCACGGGACCGAAGCCGGCTCAGCGCGCCGAACCCGTGCCGGAGGCCCGACCTGCCGCCCGGCGCAGCGCCGCCTCGACGAGCGCGCGCACGCGCTCGGGTCGGTGCAGGTCGGCCCACGTCAGCCGGACGACCTCCCAGCCGAGCGAGCGGATACGGTCCTCGCGTCGCTTCTCCTCCCAGAGGTCCTGCGGAGCGGCGTACTTCGCGCGGCCGTCGAACTCCACGAGCACGCGCGTGCCGACGATCCCGAGATCGGCCCGGTAGCCGCGTCCGCCCGGCGTCAGGGCCTCGGTGCCGGGCACGACGAACTGGGGCACGGTGCGGTGACCGAGGTGGTGCAGCACCCAGGCGGCCACGGTCTCGCCCGGCGACTCGTGCCGGGCGTCGCACCGGGGCAGGGCGGCCCGGACCCGCTCGATGCCGGGGCGGCGGCCGACCACCTCCACCGCGAGCGCGAGGTCCGTGCGGGTCACCCGCCCGGCCCTCAGAGCCGCGTCGGCCGGGACGAGCAGCGCGCAGGGGGCGGACAGCCCGGCGAGCACGGCGGCGACGGCTGGATGGGCGGCACCGTCGGCCGAGTGCAGCCGTGCTGCCTCCGGGTGGACGAGGGCCGGGCGCACGACGAGGTCGGCCTTGCGATGCGCCTTGTCGCGACGGGCACCGGTCGGCTCCGTCCGCAGCAGGTGCGCCACCGACCAGTCCGGCTCGTAGGTGGGCAAGCCCAGCCGGAGCAGGGCCGAGGCGTCGCTCGCGACGGCGCGACCGGCATACTGCTGCAGCAGGGCCGCGAGGCGCAGGCCGTGGAGATCCTCGTCGTCGACGGGCGTGCGGGTGGCGAACCATCCGTGGTGGAGCCGGTGCACGGCCCCGGTACGAACCAGCCGCCGCAGCTCGGGCCGGTCGATCCCGACCGCGAGGGCGCGCGACAGGGGAAGACGTCTTCGCGGGCGATGAGCGAGAGCTGCATGGACCGACCGTCGCGCGTCGCGTCGGCGCGCACCAGCCACAGCCCTGCTCCTGTGGACCGTCAGGTGTGGTCGCGAGGGGGTGGGGACGACGGTTCGGTCCCACCATCCGGCTCCGGTCCGCCGACAGGTCGACGGACCGGAGCCGACTGGGAGTGCCCAGCACGTGTCGCCGGGCTGGGGGCGTCAGGCGACGGGCTGCTGCAGTTCGATGACCCAGTGGTCGGGGTCGTCCAGGTCGGCGACGTGGTAGACCTCGCGGCACGGGCCCGCGAACGACAGGCCGCGCGACTCGACCTCGCGCGACAGGGTCTGCCACGCCTCCCCGATGCCGCCGAGCGGCCCGCGCAGGGTCGTCACGAGCGCCCGGGGCTGCGCCTCGAGCTCGGCCAGCTCGAGGCCGGCGGCCGACGCTTCGGCCTCGCCCACCTCGGGCCCGACCGGGTAGGCCGCCGCGGCGACCAGCTCGTCGCCCTCCATCGTGTAGTGCCCCATCGAGGGCCCGGCCGGCTCGACGTGCGCGCCGCGCACGGCCTCCTCGACCTGGCCGAAGAGAGGCCCGACGACCTCGCCGACCTGCTGGCCCTCGGTGACGCGGCTGCTGCGCCGGACGACGCGGACGGCGGGCAGGGGCTGCTCGCGGAAGACGTCGAGGGTGACGGACGATGACATGGTGTGCTCCTTCTCGATCATCCGGAGACGTCGCTCGACCTGCTCGAGCCGTGCGCGGTCGGCCTGGATCTGCTCGGCCAGCTCGGCCCGACGCAGCCGCAGCATGCCGCGCAGCTGCTCGGCCGGCACGTCGTCCTCGAGGAGGCGCCCGCAGTCCTCGAGGGTGAACCCGAGGTCCTTGAGCGCCACGAGCCGGTTGGCCCGGTCGAGCTGGCCGGCCGAGTAGGACCGGTAGCCCGACGACGGGTCGACGCGGGCAGGTCGCAGCAGGCCGAGGGCGTCGTAGTGGCGCAGCATGCGCACCGACACCCCGGCCAGCCGGGCGAAGTCTCCGATACTCAACATGGTGCGTCCATCGGATCGTCTGACACGGTGTCAGGGTCAAGCATCGGGCAGCGAGCGCGGTCAGTGGGCGGCGAGCCAGTCCTCGAGGTAGGCGGCGACGCCGTCCTCGCGGTGGTGGGCGGTGACGACGTGCGCCGCGTCGAGCGCCGGCTCGACGGCGTTGGAGACGGCCACGGCCGTGCCGGCCACGGCGAACGCCGAGACGTCGTTGTGGTTGTCACCGAAGAAGACCGTGTCGGCCAGGTCGACGCCGAGCTCGCCGGCGAGGGCGCGCAGCCCGTCGCCCTTCGAGCAGGCAGAGTTGGCGATCTCGAGGTAGGTGGCCCTGGACCGGTACGTCACCATGCCGGGGCGGTCGGCGAGCGCCGCCTCGAGCTCGTCGACGAGCGCCGGGTCGCCCATGGCCATCACCTTGTGCGGCGGGTGCCGGTCGACGCGGCCCGACGCGACGTAGTCGTGGGCCGAGCCTTCGCTCGGGTCGACGGCGGTGATCGTCGCCTCGCGCTCGGCCCACTCGTCGGGGCCCCAGGCGTGCCAGTCGTCACCCGCGAAGAAGCTCGCGTGCAGGCCCAGCCGTGAGCACACGGCATACGCCTCCCGCGCGTCGTCAGGCGTGATCGGCACGTCGGTGACGACCGTGCGGTCGGCACGCAGCACGAGACCGCCGTTGTACGCGATGAGCGGGGTCGGCTCGACGCCGCAGAGACGCTCGAGACCCTCGAGGGACGCCGGCATGCGCGAGCTGCAGAGCACGAAGGTGTGCCCCGCCGACCGCACCGCCCGGATGGCGGCGACGGTGCGGTCGGAGAGGGTGCGCCGGTGGTCGAGCAGCGTGCCGTCGACGTCGGAGCAGAAGAGCGTCATGCGCAGGTGCGGCCGGTCAGGCCGGTCAGGCCGGTCACAGACCGAGCTCGCGCGCACCCTCGGCCGAGCTGTCGCGCAGGAACTGCGTGCAGCGGGCCTCCTCGTCGCTCTCGCCGATGGCGCGGGCGGCGCGAGCGAGCGCCGCCAGCGCCCGCAGGAAGCCGCGGTTCGGCTCGTGCGACCACGGCACCGGGCCCTGGCCGCGCCAGCCGGACTTGCGCAGCGAGTCGAGCGCCCGGTGGTAGCCGGTGCGCGCGTAGGCGTACGCCTCGACGTCGCGGTCGCCGTCGGCGAGCGCGTCCTCGGCGAGGACCGCCCACGCGAGCGAGCTCGCGGGGTAGGAGGCCGCCACCTGCACCGGGTCGACCCCGGCGTCGAGCTTCTCGGCCGCCGGGTCGACGGCGAGACGGGTCTCGGGGATGCCGAGCAGGTTGTCGCTCACTGGTGCGTGCCCGCCGAGCGCAGCGCGGTGCAGGCCTCGACGATGCGAACTGCCATGGCCTCCTCGGCCGCCTTGCCCCAGGCGCGCGGGTCGTACAGCTTCTTGTTGCCGACCTCGCCGTCGACCTTGAGCACGCCGTCGTAGTTGCCGATCATCCAGCCGGCGATCGAGCGGGTGAAGGCGTACTGCGTGTCGGTGTCGACGTTCATCTTGACGACGCCGTTGTCGACGGCGGCCGAGATCTCCTCGGGCAGCGAGCCCGAGCCGCCGTGGAAGACGAGGTCGAAGGGGCGCGCGTCGTCGGAGAGACCGAGCTCCTCGGCGGCGGCGTGCTGGGCCTGCAGGAGGATCTCGGGGCGCAGCTTGACGTTGCCCGGCTTGTAGACGCCGTGGACGTTGCCGAAGGTCAGGGCCGTCAGGTAGCGGCCGTTCTCGCCGGCGCCGAGCGCCTTGATCGTCGCGATGGCGTCCTCGGGGGTCGAGTAGAGCTTCTCGTCGATGGCGCCCTCGACGCCGTCCTCCTCGCCGCCGACGACGCCGACCTCGATCTCGAGGATGACGTTCGCGGCCTTGGCGAGGGCGAGCAGCTCCTGCGCGATCGACAGGTTCTCGTCGAGCGGCACGGCCGAGCCGTCCCACATGTGCGACTGGAACCACGGCGTGCCGCCGGCCTGGACCCGCTCGGTGCTCGCCGCGAGGAGCGGGCGCACGAAGCCGTCGAGCTTGTCCTTGGGGCAGTGGTCGGTGTGGAGCGCGATGTTGACGGGGTAGTTCTTGGCCACCTCGTGCGCGTAGGCCGCGAAGGCGAGCGAGCCGCTCACCATGTTCTTGATGCTCGGGCCGGAGAGGTAGTCGGCGCCACCCGTCGAGACCTGGATGATGCCGTCGGAGCCGGCGTCGGCGAAGCCCTTGAGCGCGGCGTTCAGCGTCTGCGAGCTCGACACGTTGATGGCGGGGTACGCGAAGGAGCCGGCCTTCGCGCGGTCGAGCATGTCGGCATACACCTCGGGGGTGGCGATGGGCATTGCAACTCCTGCTGTCTGGGAAGCGGGTTCACGATCCTCGGAAATCCTGCCACGTATGCCGTCACGTGCCCACGGGTGCCCACCCATCGGTGAGCGCCCGCTCAGAGCAGTCGTGCCACGAGCACGACGAGGGCGCGCTGCTCCTCCCCCTGCTCCCATCCGCTGCCGTCGAGCGAGGCCCAGACGAGGTGGCTGCCGCGGCGGAGCAGGACGACCTCCGCCGACCCCGCGCCGTACTCCGACCGCACCGTCCCCACAAGGGCGTCGACGCCGTCGACGCGGCTCGGCACGGCCTTGGCGCAGGACGCGAACGCGGCGCGGACGTAGTCGACGAGACCTCCGGGGTCGCCCGCGGCGAGGTCGACGAGGCTGTAGGTGACGGCCTTCGTCCCGGCTGAGCTCTCCGGCGGGGCCTGGTTGCCGGCCTGCTTCGGCATCGTGAGGAGGTAGCCCTCGACGAGGCGGCGCGCCCGGCTGGCCGGGACGAACGCGTCGGCGAGCTGGTCGGTCCACGGCACGAGGCCGTCGCAGTGCGGCCGGGACGGCAGCCCACCGGGACAGCGGGCCGGGTCGGCGGCGTCGGGACCCGGCACGACCTCCTTGGGGGCGGAGAACGCGCTCGTCTCGGCCCCGGGGAAGACGGCGTCGAGGGGCACCCGTCCCTTGCCCGTCAGCGGACGGGTCGTGGTGCACTGCGGCGCCGCCTCGATCGGGGTCATCCCCGGGTCGGGCTGGGTCGTGGCCGGGTCCGGTCCGGGGACCGCCGACGCGGTGGTGCCGGCGGAGACGGAAGCAGGCGCAGCCGCGGTGGCGCCTCCCACAACCGGGTCGGTGCCCGCGGCAGTGCACGCGCCGAGCACCCAGACCGCCGCCGCGACGGCGGGTAGCACCACGGCGGTGCGCGGAGCGCGCGACCGCGACCGCCGCTCAGCCGGCAGTCGGCGCTCAGCCGGCAGTCGGCGCTCAGCCGGCAGTCGGCGCTCGGCCGGCAGTCGGCGACCGGCCGGCTCGGCCCGCGGATCCCGGGATGCCCGCGTCAGCACCGTCTCCCGCGCCCCTTCGTCACCACAGGAGTGTCTCAGAGGCGTCCCGTGGCAGGGTCGAAGACGTAGGGGGTCGTCGTGGCGACGCGGTGCAGGCCGAGGCGGCGCAGGATCGGCTCGGAGTCGGGCGAGGCGTCGACTCTCACGTAGTCCTTGCCGCGCTCGAGACCGAGTCGCGCACGGTGCAGCAGGGTCGCGCGGTAGAGGCCGCGACCGCGCCACTCGGGCAGCGTCGAGCCGCCCCACAGGCCGGTGAACCCGCTGTCGTCGTACTCGGCGCGGGCGCCGCAGAGCACCGGTCCCCCACGGGACTCCTCGACGACGACGACGTCCATCGAGCGCGGGCGGCTCACCCACTCGGGATAGAGCGACTCCGTGACCCAGGCATGGGTGTCGTTCCACACGGTCTCGGACATCACACGCATCCGCTCGAAGTCCTCGAGGCAGTCCGCGGCACGCACGACGACACCCTCGGGCAGCGCGAGATCCTGGGCCGCGAGGGGGGCCGCCTCACCGAGGATGAGCGCCTCGTCGTCCTCGCGGACGAAGCCCGCTGCCTCGAGGCGCGCGCCGAGGTCGCTCGGCTCGTCGTAGTCGTAGGTCTTCCACTCGACGCGTCGCCCGCGCTCGGCGAAGAAGTCACGCACCCGGGCGATGCGGCCGTCCGGATCGTCTCCGAGCCCGTCCGGGCTCTCGACCATCGCGAAGTGACCGGCCGGGTCGAGGTCGTACTCCATGCGCACCGGACCATCGAGCTCGACGGGCCGCTCCGGTGTGCCGAGCGGGACGGGGGCGCGCGACTGGTCGTGGAAGGCGCGCAGGAGCTGGTCGGGGGTCGCGGTCACGGCAGGGACTTCGCTCTGGAACGAACTGGGGTTCACAGGCCCCAGCCAAGCATGGTCGAATCCGTCTCGTCATGCCTGTTTCCCCGCTCTCGCCCCGCGCCGCTGCCGCCCTCGCCGACGCGCGACCCGTGCCGTTCTGGACCGACCGCCCCGAGCGGCCCGAACCGCGCGCTCCCCTGACGGGCGCCGCGCCGCGCACCGACCTGCTCGTGGTGGGCGGTGGCTTCACCGGACTCTGGGCCGCGATCCAGGCGAAGGAGGCCGACCCCTCGCGCGACGTCGTCGTCATCGAGGCCGGGCGCCTGGCCGACGGCGCGTCCGGTCGCAACGGTGGCTTCATGGCGCCGTCCCTGACCCACGGGCTCGCCCAAGGTGTCGGCTGCTGGCCCGACGAGGTGGAGCTGCTCGAGCGGCTCGCGTCCGAGAACGTCGCGGCCATCGAGAGGACGCTGACGGCATACGACATCGACGCGGACCACCACGTGCCGGGCGAGCTGACTCTCGCACTCACCGAGCACCAGATCCCCTCTGTCCGTGAGTCTTTCGAGCTGCATCGCAGTCACGGCCTGCCCGTCGAGCTGCTCGACGCCACCGAGGCCCGGGCTCGTGTCGACTCGCCGCGCTATCTCGCCGGGATGTACGACCCGGACGTCGCGCTCGTCGACCCCGCACGCCTCGTCTGGGGGCTGGCACGGGCTGCCGAGTCGCTCGGCGTGCGACTCCACGAGCACACGCGCGCAACGGGATTCGACACCGAGGGCGCCGGCGTCAGGGTCACGCTCGACAGCGTCTCGATCCACGCTCGACGCGTCGTGCTCGGCACCAACGCGTCGCAGGGGGTGCTCAGACGGTTCAGCGCGTGGGTGCTCCCGGTCTACGACCACGTGCTCATGACCGAGGCCCTGACCCCGGCCCAGCTCGACGCGGTCGGCTGGAAGGGACGCGAGGGCCTGACCGACGCGGGCAACCAGTTCCACTACTACCGAAGGACGCTCGACGACCGCGTGCTCTTCGGTGGCTACGACGCGAACTACCACTTCCCCGGCCGCATCGACCCGGCCCTCGAGCAGAGCGACGCGTCGCACGGCCTGCTCGCCGACCACTTCCTCGACCTCTTCCCGCAGCTCGAGGGCATCCGGTTCACCCACCGCTGGGCCGGCGTCATCGACACGACGTCACGCTTCACGCCGGTCTTCGGCACCGCGCTCGGCGGACGAATGGCGTATGCCGTGGGCTACACGGGGCTCGGCGTCGCCTCCACGCGCTTCGGCGCGGCCGTCGCGCTCGACCTCGTCGACGGCCGGGACACCGAGCTGACGAGGCTGGGCATGGTGCGCCGCAAGCCGATCCCCTTCCCGCCGGAGCCGATCCGGTATGCCGCCGTGCGCGCCACCCGGTCGTCGCTCGCCGCGGAGGACCGCACCGGTCGTCGCAACCTGTGGCTGCGCGCCCTCGACCGGGTGGGCGTCGGCTTCGACTCCTGACGACCGTCAGGCGTCCCGAGTCACCGGTCGACGTGTCGACCCGGAGCAAAGTGCCCACTCGACGTGGGGACGGGCCCGCCCGACGGGGCGTGGGGTCAGAGGACGACGAGGTCGGTCGGGCGGGTGTTGAAGCGCTCGACCCCGTCGTCGGTCACGGCGACGATGTCCTCGATGCGGGCGCCCCAGCGACCGGCGAGGTAGACGCCGGGCTCGATGCTGAACGTCATCCCCGCCTCGACGGGCAGGTCGTTGCCCGCCACGACATAGGGCTCCTCGTGACCGTCGAGACCGATGCCGTGCCCCGTGCGGTGGATGAAGTGCTCGGCGAGACCGGCCTCGGCCAGGACGTCCCGGGCCGCGCGGTCGATCGCCTCACACGTCACGCCCGGCCGCACCGACTCGACGGACGCCTGCTGCGCCGCCTGCAACGCGGCGTAGGCCGAGGCCACGTCGCGCTCACGGGGCGTGCCCACGGCATACGTCCTCGTGCTGTCCGAGCCGTAGCCGGAGGGCAACGGGCCGCCGATGTCGACGACGACGACGTCCCCGCCCTCGATGACGCGGTCGCTGACGGAGTGGTGGGGGCTCGCGCCGTTGGGACCCGAGCCGACGATGACGAAATCGGCTGTGGCGTGGCCCTCCTCGACGATGGCGCGGGCGATGTCGGCGGCCACGTCGGCCTCGGAGCGGCCAGCGCGGAGCCACTCGTGGACACGCGCGTGGACCCGGTCGATCGCCGCCCCGGCCGCACGCAGCTCCGCGAGCTCGGCGGCGTCCTTGCGCATGCGCAGCTCGCGCAGGACGGGACCGGCGAGCTGCTGGTCGGCGGCCCCGGCATCGCGCAGCCGCAGCAGATGCAGTGCCGGCGTCATGTCCGAGACGGCGACCCGTCCGGTCGGCACGCCGCCGAGCGCGAGGGCGTAGGGGTCCTCCCCGTCGACCCACGTGCGCACCTCGACGCCGAGGTCGGCGAGCGGCACGTGGCCGAGACCGGCGTACTCCAGCGCGGGCGAGACGAACACCGGAGCCACGGCGCCGTCGGTCGGCACGACCAGGGCCGTGAGCCGCTCGAACGAGGAGCCGGCGATCCCGGTGAGGTAGCGCAGGTCCGAGCCCGGGGAGACCACGGTCGCAGCGACACCGGCGACGGCCGCGTGACGGCGCAGGCGATCGAGGCGGGAGCGCATCGTCGGGACGTCGAGGACGGAGGAGGTCACACCCATGCGCCGACCGTACCGCCGCCACGGTCTCCCCCTCGAGGGGGACCCGGGTCCGTGCCCCGTCTGCCTAGGCTGGGCCCATGGACCGCCGGTGGACAGCGCTCGTGGCGCGGGTGCAGACCTACTTCGGCGTCGACACCGACTGGGTCCGCGTCCCGGCCGACCCTGCCCGGACCCGACGGCTCGACACGTGGCTGGCGCTGGCCTTCCTCGTCACCGGCTCGCTCGGCGTCGAGCTGCTGCGCAGCGTCGACGCCCTCGGCTCGTTCCAGGACTCGTGGCTGTGGCCGCACCTCGTCGTCCTCTCGGGCACGCTGCCGCTCGTCTGGAGACGGCGATGGCCGCTCGTCGTGGCCGCCGGACTGTCGCTGCACTTCTTCGTCGTCGGCATCACGATGCCCGGGGTCGTCGCGTCGGTGCCGATGCAGGTCGTCTACTTCGTCGCCATCTTCACCGGTGTCGCCTGGGCCCGCGACCGCCGCCTCATGATCGGTGTCGTCGTCGCGATCGTGCTGCTGATGTTCGGCTGGCTGACGTGGCAGTTCGCCGTGGGCTCGGGCATCGAGCAGGCGCTGAGCCGCAACGGCCGGCTGCCCCGGCGGCAGGGCCTCTTCGGTCCGGCGACGGCCTACGTCGTCTACAGCCTGCTCATCAACGCCTTCTACTTCGGCGGCGCCATCGTCGGAGGGCAGGCCGCGTGGCGCTCGGCGATGCGCCGGGACCGGGTGACCGACCAGGCCCGGACCATCGAGGCGCAGGCCGCCGGGCTGCGGCGCCAGGCGGTCGTCGAGGAGCGGTTGCGCATCGCCCGGGAGCTGCACGACGTCGTCGCCCACCACATCTCCGTCATCGGGATCCAAGCGGCGGCCGCGCGGCGGGTGCTGCGGCGCGACGCCGACGCGGCCGAAGGCGCCCTCCGCTCGGTCGAGACGTCCTCGCGCGAGGCCGTCGCCCAGATGCGGGGACTGCTCGGGACGCTGCGCGCCGACGACGTCGAGGCGTCACCGGACGGCTCGCCCCCACGCGAGCGCACCCGGGCGCCCGAGCCCGTGCTCGCCGACGTGCCCGCTCTGGCGCGAGCGGCCTCGACGCAGGGTCTCGACGTCGAGTGCCACGTCGTCGAGGACTCCTCCGGCGCCGTCGCCTCGGTCCCGGCACCGTTGGGGCTCTCCCTCTACCGCACGGCCCAGGAGGCCCTCGCCAACGTGCGACGCCACTCGACGGCCACCTCGGCGACCGTCTTCGTCCGCGTCGACCGCCGACCCGAGCACGGCTTCGCGCACGGGTACGCCGAGGTCGAGGTGCTCGACGGCGGTCGCCCGCGCTCGGGCACGTCGGGGACCGGCCTCGGCCTCCTCGGGGTCCGCGAACGCCTCTCGACCCACGGCGGGACGAGCGAGATCGGACCGCGCGTCACGGGCGGCTACCGCGTCCGCGTGCGCATGCCGCTGCCCGAGGAGGCGTCGTGACCGCGCCGACGCGGGTGCTGCTCGTCGACGACCACCGGCTCGTGCGGTCGGGCTTCTCGCTCATCCTGTCGGTCGAGGAGGACCTCGAGGTCGTCGGTGAGGCGAGCGACGGGGACGAGGCCGTGCGACTGACTCGTGAGCTGCGCCCCGACGTCGTGCTCATGGACGTGCAGATGCCCGTCATGGACGGCATCGAGGCCACCCGCAGGATCGTGGCAGACGGCGCGTCGAAGGTCGTCATCCTCACGACCTTCGACCGTGACGACTACGTCTTCGCCGGTCTCGGCGCCGGGGCCAGCGGCTTCCTGCTCAAGAACTCTGACGCCGAGCACCTCGTCGAGGCGGTCCGTGCCGTGGCGGGCGGTCATGCGCTGCTGGCCCCCGAGGTCACCCGCCGGGTCATCGAGCAGATGGCCGGCTCGACCGGCCCCGCCGAGAACACCGGTCGCCGAGGGTCCCGCGACGAGCGTCTCGACGACCTGACCCCGCGCGAGCTCGAGGTCCTCGGTCTCGTCGGGCGGGGCCTGTCCAACGCCGAGGTGGCCTCCCGGCTCTTCGTCGGCGAGGCGACCGTCAAGACCCACCTGTCCAACGTCTTCGCCAAGCTGCACCTGCGCGACCGGGTCCAGGCCGTCGTGCTCGCCTACGAGGCCGGGCTCATCCTGCCGGGGGATGCAGCGGATCCACCCCGCGGCTGATCCCGCGCCTACCGTCGGGCGCCTACCGTCGGGGGCATGAGCACCATCGGGGACCAGACCACCGGACCGGGCGCCGGCCCGCGGGCCACCGCCGACATCGAGCTGCGGCACCTCTCCCGCACGTTCGGCGACATCCGCGCCGTCGACGACGTCAGTTTCACCGTCAGCGCCGGCACCCTCACGGGCTTCGTCGGCGGCAACGGCGCGGGCAAGACGACGACGATGCGCATGGTCATGGGCGTCCTGTCCCCCACCGGCGGCGAGGTGCTGTGGGACGGCCGGCCCATCACCCAGCTCGACCGGCGCACCTTCGGCTACATGCCGGAGGAGCGCGGCCTCTATCCCAAGCAGGCGGTGCTCGACCAGCTCGTCTACCTCGGCCGGCTGCGCGGGCTGGGAGCCACGGCGGCCCGGGCCTCGGTGACGAGCCACCTCGAGCGGCTCGGCCTCGCCGACCGCGCCAAGGACCACGTCGAGAAGCTCTCCCTCGGCAACCAGCAGCGCGTGCAGATCGTGGCCGCCCTCATGGGTCGCCCGCGGGCCCTCGTGCTCGACGAGCCGTTCAGCGGCCTCGACCCGGCAGCCGTCGACAGCATGGCCGACCTGCTGCGCGAGCACACGTCACGCGGCGTGCCGGTGCTCTTCTCCTCCCACCAGCTCGACCTCGTCGAGCGTCTCTGCGAGCGCCTCGTCGTGCTGGCGCGGGGGCACGTCGTCGCCTCTGGCACCCCCGAGGACCTGCGCTCGCACTCCGTCGCGCGGCACCGGCTCGTCCTGTCGGGCGACGCGGGCTGGGTCCGCGACGTCGCAGGCATCCACGCCGTCGACGTCGACGGGCCGACGGCCCTGCTGGAGGTCGTCGAGCACGGCGCCGAGCGGCGCCTGCTCGAGGAGGCTCTGCGCCGCGGCGAGGTGCACGAGTTCTCGCCCCAGCGACCCAGCCTGGCCCAGATCTACCGTGAGGTGACCGCATGACCACCGTGACCCGACCCCCCGTCGACGACACCGTCAGCGACGCCCTCTCGCTCGACGAGGGGGTCGGCCGCCCGTGGGCGATCGTCGCCCTGCGCGAGATCGTCGTGCGCCTGACGAACCGCGCCTTCATCGTCTCGACCCTCATCACCCTCGTCTTCATCGCCGGCTTCGGGGCCTTCTCGGTGTGGCAGGGCAGCCGGACGACGACCTACACCGTGGCCGTGGCCGGCGCGGAGGGCCGCCAGCTCGTCGAGCGCGCCGCCACCTCCGCGCACCGCGCCGACGACAAGGTCACCGTCGAGGCGACGGTCGTCTCGGGCGCACCGGCCGCGCGCGCCCTCGTCGACGGCGGCACCGCCGACGCGTGGCTGCACCAGACCGGCTCGGGCTGGACGCTGACGTCCGCGGACGACGCCGACCTCGCCCTGCGCACGGCCGTCGAGACCGCCTTGCGCGACACGGCGCTCGAGCGCAACGCCGCGGCCGCGGGCACCACCGTCCAGGCCCTCGAGCTGGGCACGACCCTGACGACGACCCGCTTCGACGGCCAGATCGGCAACAGCGGCCTCGTCAAGGGAGCGACGTTCGCCTTCGCCCTGCTCTTCTTCATGGCCGCGATGATGTTCGGCCAGCAGATCGCGGCCAGCGTCGTCGAGGAGAAGCAGTCGCGCCTCGTCGAGATCCTCGCGACGGCGATCCCCTTGCGGCAGCTGCTCGCCGGGAAGATCCTCGGCAACTCGGTCATCGCCCTCGGCCAGGTGGTCCTCTTCGCGGCCGTGGGTCTCGTCGCGGTGTCGTTCACCGACGCGTCGACGCTCCTGCCCACGCTCTCGACCGCCGTCGTGTGGTTCGTGCTCTTCTTCGCCGTCGGCTTCTTCGCCCTGGCCTGCCTCTACGCCGTCGCGGGCGCCCTCGCCTCACGCACCGAGGACCTCCAGTCGACGACGGCCCCGATGACGATGATCATCATGGCGGTCTACGTCGCGAGCTTCGGACTGAGCGGTCGCGCCCTCGAGGTGGCCTCGTTCGTGCCGATCGCGTCGGTCGTGTCGATGCCGGGGCGCCTGCTGGCCGGTGACGCGGCCTGGTGGGAGCCGGTGCTCGCGCTCCTGATCATGGCGGCCTTCTCCGCCGTGACCGTCGTCGTCGGCGAGCGAATCTACCGCCGCTCGCTCCTGCAGAACCGGGGCCGCGTGTCGTGGAAGCAGGCGCTCACGGCTCGCGACTGAGCCCGGTCCGTCCCGGGCGCTCGCCCTCGACCGTGATGCCGCGGTAGGGCGAGCACCACAGGACGAGCGCCGACACCACGAGCCCGACGACCCCGGCCGCGATGGCCGTTCGGTTCCCCCACGCGGCCGCCATCGCGCCACCGAGCGGCGCCGCCACGGCGATCGAACCCCAGTTGAACGAGCGGATCGTCGCGTTCATGCGCCCCCTCAGCCGGTCGGGCGTCACGAGGTTGCGGTAGCTCATGTCGAGCGGCCCCTTGAGCCCCATCGCGATCCCGAAGAGCGCGTTGGCCACGAGAGGCCACACGACGGCATACGTCCCCGGCCGGGCGAGCAGCAGGAGGGCGTATGCCGCGGGGCTGAGCCACCCCGCCGTCGTGACCACCGGGCCGGTGCCGAAGCGTCGACCGAGGCGCGGGGCGAGCCCGGCCCCGAGGACGCCGGTCACGCCGGTCGCGGCGAGGACGAGGCCGACGGCGAGCGCGTCGAGGTGCAGCTCGGTCGTGGCGAAGTAGACGAGCACCGTCGTGACCATGGCGTTGGCGAAGAACCAGAGGTGCAGGGACACGGCGTACGGGCGCAACGTCGGGTGCCGGTAGACCCACGCGGCTCCCTCGCGCAGCTCGGTCCAGAGGTGCCGCTCGGTGGCCTGCTCGGGACGCGCCTCCTCGACGCGGACGGTGGCGAGCACGAGGGCCGACACGGCATACGACACCGCGTCGACGAGCACGGCCACCGGCGCCGACAGCAGGCGCACGAGCGCGCCCCCGACGAGGGGGCCCAGCGACCGGGTCGCCGAGTAGGTCTGGGAGAGGCGGGCGTTCGCCGGGGCGAGCCCCGCGCTCGGCACGATGGCCGGCAGCAGCGACAGGTGGGCGGCGGTGAAGAACATCGACGCCGACCCGGCGCAGAAGACGAGGACGGCCAGGACCGCCACCGTCAGGTGACCGGTCAGGGCGAGCGCCCCGACGGCGCCGAGCAGCACGGCGCAGAGCAGGTCGGCGACGACGAGGAGCGGCTTGCGGCGCACCCGGTCGACGACGACGCCCGCGAGCAGGCCGAAGAGCAGGTAGGGCAGCCACTGCGCGGCCCGGACGAGGCCGAGCGCGGTCTGGTCGGCGTGGAGGGTCTCGATGAGGAGCAGCTGCAGGGCGAGGGTCGAGACGAACGTCCCGAGGTTCGAGATGCCGTCGGCGACCCAGTAACGGACGAAAGCCCCGGAACGGGAGGTATCGACCAGCTGGACGCCCACGTTTCTCCCCCTCTGACCCGCTACCGACGATTCCTTGACACCACCTTGTCGAGTTCTGACCTGTTGGGCGAGCCGAGGCGCGCCATCTTGCCCTACCGTGGACGTGACGTTCGGAGGGCTCCGGGCGACGAACAGCGACCGGATGCTCCCCCGGTCGCGCCGAGCAGGCCCCGGCAACCGGATGCGTCGGGGCCTGCTCGATGCCCTCTCGCCCGGGTCAGGCGGGCAGCGGGGTGCGCGTGCCGCTCGGTACCGGCTGGGGCGGCGGCGGGCCCACGTAGCGCGCGGCCGGGCGGATGATCTTCGGGTCGCGGCTCTGCTCGAGCACGTTCGCGGTCCAGCCGACCGCTCGGGCGACGCAGAAGGTCGGCGTGAACATCGACGGCTCGAGCCCCGCGAGCTTCATCACGACGCCGGCGTAGAACTCGACGTTGGCGTGCAGCTCCCGCCCCGGCTTGAGCTCGGCGAGGGCGGCCTCGACGGCGTCCTCGACACCGACAGCGAGGTCGACGAGCGGGTCGTCCCAGCCACGAGCGATCGTCTTGAGCATCTCCGAGCGCGGGTCGCGGGTCCGGTAGACGGCGTGCCCGAACCCCATGATGCGGGCGCCCGACCCGATGCGCTCGCGCACCCAGCCGTCGGCCCGGTCCAGCGAGCCGATCTCGTCGAGCGCCTCGAGCGCCCGGCTCGGCGCACCCCCGTGCAGGGGACCCGAGAAGGAGCCGATGGCGCCCACGAGGCAGGCCGCGAGGTCGGCGCCGGTGCTCGCGATGACCCGGGCGGTGAAGGTCGAAGCGTTGAAGCCGTGGTCCATCGTCGCGACGAGGTACTGCTCGACGGCCCGCGCGTCACGGGCGGCAGGCAGCTGCCCGGTCACCATGCGCAGGTAGTCCGCGGCGTGGGTCAGGGTCGGGTCGGCCGGGATCGGTTCGAGCCCCCGGTGGAGTCGATGGGCGGCGGCGAGGATCGTCGGCGTGATGGCCACCGCCGCCATGGCGGCGGCGCGCTTCTCGTCCTCGTGGCAGTCGTAGAGGGGGCGCAGGCCGGCGATGCCACCCCACGCCGACAGGGCGGTCCGCAGCACCTGGAGCGAGTCGGACGTCGTCGCGCAGACCGCGGGCAGCAGGTCGGCGAGGCCCTGCGGCAGCACGCGCAGCCGCCCGGCCTCGGCCGTGAACGACGCGAGCTCGTCGGCGTCGGGGAGGTGACCGCGCTCGAGCAGGTGCCAGGCCTGCTCGAAGCCGACCTGCTGCGCGAGCTCGACGGCGGAGTACTGCCGGTAGTGGAAGAAGCCCTCGTCACCGCGGACGTCGCCGAGCTCGGTGTCGGTGACGACGACCTTGGCCAGGCCCTTCGGGACGGTGATGAAGCCGGTGGGGTTGGTGGACATGGGGTGCTCCTCTCGGGTTCACTCGTCACTCTCAGCGATGTTGATCAACACCGTCAATGTTGATCGCGTCCACTGTTGACGCGATCAACCCCGACCGTGCAGGAGGCGACGTGACCCAGGCACCGGGCACATGGATCACCACGACCGAGGCCGCCCAGCGGCTCGGCGTCAAACGGGCGACCCTCTACGCCTACGTGAGCCGGGGCCTGCTGCGCAGCGAGCGCCGACCGGGCCAGCAGGAGAGCCTCTTCGACCGCGCGCAGATCGACGCCATGGCCTCGGCGACCCGCCCGCCGGGCGGTCCGCAGCCGGTGCTGCGCTTCCGGAGCATCGCGACGGCGGTGAGCAGCCAGGTCGAGGGCGACCTGCTCTACCGCGGCCATCCCCTCCACGAGGTCGTCGCGCTCGGGTCGCTCGAGGACGCCGCGGCGATCGTGCTGGACACCCCGGTGGCAGCAGCGGTTCCGTCACCGACCCTCGCGACGGTGGGCACCGTGGACCTCGGATCGCTCCCCGTCGAACGCCGGATGCCGGTCGCCGTGCAGCTGCTCGCCGCGGCCGACCCGTTCGCGTCGGACACCGATCCCCATCGGGTGCGCGCCGCCGCCGTGCCCACGCTGCGCGCCGCCGTGGCCCTGGCCGGGGGAGTCGCGCTCGCACCGGCGAGAAGTACTGGGTCCGGCGGCTCCTCGGGCGACCGCACCCCTGCCGGTGGCTCGGACCCGGGTCGGGCTCCGGACCTGGCGACGCTCGCGCTCGCCGCACTGGGAGGCTCGCCCGCTCGCGCCTCGGCCGGAGACGTCGCCGTGCTCCGGGTGCTGCTCGTCGCCCTGCTCGACCACGGCCTGACCGCCTCGACGGTGGCGGCCCGGGTGTCGGCCTCGACGCGCGCCGGTCTCCACGACTGCCTCTCGGCCGCGTATGCCGCCATGGCCGGACCGCTCCACGGCGCGGCTCCCGTCGCCGCCCACCCGCTGCTCACCGAGGGCGTCGACCCCGAGGTCCTCGTGGCCCGTTCGCTGCGGGAGCGTGGTGGGGTGGCGGGGTTCGGGCACTTCCTCTACCCGGACGGCGACCCCCGGGCGGAGGTCGTCCTCGAGGCCCTGTGGCGCCGGCGCGGCACGACGCGCCTGCGGCGGCGGGTCGAGCGGCTGGTGGCCATCGTCTCCGACCGCACCGGCGCTCTGCCTAACATCGACCTCGCGAGCGCCGCCGTGCTGCACGCGCTGGGCCTGCCGGCCGGGGCCGGGGAGGTCGCCTTCCAGGTCGCCCGCTCGATCGGGGTCGCCGCCCACGTCGCCGAGGAGTACGCCGAGGAGCCGCTGCGCTGGCGCGGCCGCGACCCCACGGGCTGACCCACCCACCCCGCAACACACCGAAGAGTGGCCAACACCCACCGGTTGCAACCGCCGGCGTTGCCCACTGCTCGGTGTGTTGCGGGTGGTGGTGGTGGGCGGTCGGTCGGTCAGGGGTGCTGGTCGAAGACGTGCCGGCGCACCCAGGCGTGCATCGCGACCGCGGCGGCCGCCCCCGCGTTGATCGAGCGGGTCGAGCCGAACTGCTCGATGTGCAGCACCGCCTGGCACTCGGCGCGCATCGGCTCCGAGAGCCCCGGGCCCTCCTGGCCGAAGACGAGCACGCACCGGCGCGGCAGGTCGAAGGTCTCGAGCGGCACCGAGCCCGGCAGGTTGTCGATGCCGAGCAGGGCGAGCCCCTCGGCACGGGCCCACTCGGCCAGGGCGGCGGCATCGAGGTGGTGGTGCTCGTGCTGGTAGCGGTCGGTCACCATGGCGCCGCGGCGGTTCCACCGCCGCCGCCCGACGATGTGGAAGGCCTGGGCGCCCATGGCGTTCGCCGTGCGGATGACCGAGCCGATGTTGAAGTCGTGGCCCCAGTTCTCGACGGCGACGTGGAAGTCGTGGCGCCTCGTGTCGAGGTCGGCGACGATCGCGTCGTGCCGCCAGTAGCGGTACGCGTCGACGACGTTGCGACGGTCACCGTGCTCGAGCAGCTCGGGGTCCCAGTGGTCGCCGTCGGGCCACGGACCCTCCCACGGCCCGACCCCCACCCGGTCCGCTGACGTCGCGGTGTCGTCGCCGTCGGCCCGCTCGTCCGCGTCGTGCCTGACGCCCGCGTTGCCACGGTCGCCCGAGCCGCTCACGACACGAGCCGCGAGAGGAACTGCCTGGTGCGCGGCTCGCGCGGAGCCCCGAGCACCTCCGCCGGCGGTCCCTGCTCGAGCACGCGCCCTCCGTCGAGGAAGCACACGGTGTCGGCGACGTTGCGGGCGAAGCCCATCTCGTGCGTCGACAGGATCATCGTCATGCCCTCCTCGCGCAGCTCGCCGAGCAGGTCGAGCACCTCCCCGACGAGCTCGGGGTCGAGGGCGCTCGTCACCTCGTCGAGGAGCAGCAGCTGCGGCGAGTTGACCATGGCGCGGGCGATGGCGACCCGCTGCTGCTGACCGCCCGACAGGTCGTCGGGCCGGGCCCGGGCCTTCTCGGCGAGGCCGACGCGCTCGAGCATCGCCAGGGCCCGGCTCTCGGCCTCGGCCCGGGCGACCTTGTGCACGCGCCGGGGCGCGAGGGTGACGTTGTCGAGCACCGTGAGGTGCGGGAAGAGGTTGTAGGCCTGGAAGACGATGCCGGTGCGCGAGCGCACCTCGTCGGCGTCGACCCTCGGGTCGGTGATGTCGAGCCCGGCGAGCGTGATGACGCCGTCGTCGACCTGCTCGAGCAGGTTGATGCAGCGCAGCAGGGTCGACTTGCCCGAGCCGGAGGCGCCGATGAGCACGACGCACTCCCCCGGCTGCACGTCGAGGTCGACGTCGTCGAGCACGACGTTGTCGCCGAAGCTCTTGCGCAGGCCACGCACCGACAGCAGCGGGGCCTCGAGTGCGGGCTGTCCGGTCACAGCGTGCCTCCTGCTCCGTGCCAGCCCTGCTTGCGCGCGACGCGGTCGGTGAGCCGAGCCATCGGGATCGTCAGGCAGAGGAAGAGGACACCGGCGACGACGTACGGCGTGTAGTTGAAGTCCGTGGCGGTCTCGATCTGGGCTGCGCGGATCGCGTCGATCGCGCCGAGCACGGCGATGAGTCCCGAGTCCTTCTGGAGGGAGACGAAGTCGTTCATGAGCGGGGGCGCCACCCGGCGAACCGCCTGCGGGAGCACGACGTGGCGCAGGGTCTGCCCGTTCGAGAGCCCGAGCGCGCGCGACGCGGCGCGTTGCGAAGGGTGCACCGACTCGATGCCGGCGCGGAAGACCTCGGCCACGTAGGCCGAGTAGGACAGGATGATCGCGACGGCGCCCCAGAAGACGAGCTCGGTCGGCACGTTGGGCAGCCGGAGCGCCGGCACCCCGAGGCCGAGCAGGAGCAGCAGGAGCAGCAGCGGCAGCCCACGGAAGAGGTCGACGTAGACCGTGGCGAGCAGGCGCAGCGGGAAGAAGATCGGCCCGCGCAGGGTGCGCATGATGGCGAGCGTCAGTCCGAGGACGAGGATCGAGAGCCCGCAGACGACCATGAGGCGGATGTTGAGCCACAGGCCCTTGAGCACGGCCGGGAACGACTCGACCGCCTTGTCCCAGCTGAAGAAGGTCTCCTGGACCCGGGGCCAGCCGGCCGAGTGCGTGATGAGCCAGCCGAGGACGCCGAGCACGACGACCGTGCTGACGGCCGAGACCGCCGCCGACCGCACCGTGCGCGAGCGCCGGAAGGCCCGGCGGTCCGTCTCGATCGACGAGGGCGACCAGGTGCTCTCGCTCACTTCAGCTCGGGGGCGCCCGCGTTGGCGAGGTACTGCTGCTGCAGCTTCTCGAGCGTGCCGTCGGCGCGCAGCGCGTCGACCGCCTTGGAGACGCACGGCGTCAGGGCCGAGTCCTTGTCGAGGACGGCGCCGAACTGTTCGGGCGAGCCGGCGGTCGGGAGCTGGCCGACGATGACGCCGTTGTCGAGCTGCGCCGCCGTCATGTAGAAGGCCGTCGGCACGTCGACGACGATGCCGTCGATCTGCTTGTTCTTCAGGGCCTGGACGGCGACGTCGTTGGTGTCGAAGACCTTCGGGTCGTTGCTCGGCTTGATCTGGTCCTGCACGGCCTTGAGCGACGTCGTGCCCACCTGGGCTCCGAGGTTGGCGCCCTTGAGGTCGGCGACGGTCGTCTTGCCGTCGATCGGGCTGCCCTTGTAGGTCACGACGGCCTGGCGCACGTCGTAGTAGCCGGAGCTGAAGTCGACGGCCTTGCGGCGGTCCTGCGAGATGGAGACCTGGTTGACGTCGAAGTCGAAGCTCTTGGGCGCGGGCGAGATCGCGGTGTTGAACGGCACGACGGTCCACTTGACCTCGCTCTTGGCGAAGCCGAGCTTGCCGGCGATGGCGTAGGCGACGGCGGACTCGTACCCCTTGCCGTTGCTCGGGTCGTCGCCGCTGAACCACGGCTCGTAGGCCGGCTTGTCGGTGCCCACCGTGAGGGTGCCGGCCGTGACGAGCTTGAGCGAGTCCTTGGCGCAGGAGGCGGCCGCGGCGGTCCCGGTGCCACCGGCGGCGCCGGTCGACGCGTCGGGGGTGGACGATCCGCAGGCACCGAGGGCGGCGACGGCGAGCGCGGCGACGGCGGCGAGGGCGAGGCGGGGACGGGGCATGCGGGCTCCTGCGGACGGGTGGTTTTCGACGTGCAGAGTCTACGAGCGGGAGGTATGCCGTCCGATCCGGTCCGCGATCCGGTCGCGTCCCCGACGGGACGGGAACCACGTGGGCCGGCGGCGGCATCGCAGCCGCATCCGGTCGGACCGGGAGGAGGACCGCACGTCCGCCGTCCCACCCCACCGAGACGGGGTGGCCCCGAGTGCCCGGCGGGTGCGGGTCCTCCTCCCGCGCTCCCTGCGCCCATGGTGACCCGCGGTCCGCCGCCGACGGAAGGCGGGCCGGGGCAATCGATACGGGTTCGAGACCCGCTCGCGACCCCAGGCGACGGCCAGCGTGGATTCAGGCGTTCCCGGCGACACGGCATACCCTGTCTCCCATGCACCTACTCGCCGCCCTGCCGGCCGTCGCTCCGGCCCTCGGCCCGAAGTGGATGGACCCCACCTACCTGCTCGACCAGTACCAGGGGGCGTTCTTCGCCATCGCCCTGGTCATCGTCTTCATCGAGTGCGGTCTGCTCTTCCCGATCCTGCCCGGCGACTCGCTGCTCTTCGCCATGGGGCTGTTCATCGCCACGGGCCAGATCCACATCAACCTCGGGCTCGCCATGGCGGGTCTGGCGGTCGCGGCCTTCCTCGGCAACGTCGTCGGCTACGAGATCGGTCGCGCCGTCGGCCGTCCGCTCTACAAACGGCAGGGCCGGTTCATCAACACCGCCAACTTCGACAAGACGAACGCGTTCTTCGACAAGTACGGCAACCGCGCGCTCGTCATCGGCCGCTTCGTGCCGATCGTGCGCACCTTCATCACCGTCGTGGCCGGCATCGGCCGCATGCACCGCCAGCGCTTCTTCGGCTGGAGCGCCGTCGGCGCGGTCGCGTGGGTGGCCAGCGTGACCCTGCTCGGCTACTTCCTCGGCCAGGCGTTCCCGGGCCTGACGAAGAACATCGAGTACGCCATCCTCCTCGTCGTGCTCGTGTCGCTGCTGCCCATGGTCTACGAGTTCGTCAAGCACCGTCGGGAGGCCAAGGCGATCGCCGCCGAGGCCACTGACGCCGTCGGCGACGCGAGCGACCGCGTGAGCGGACCCGACCGGGCCTCCTGAGCCACCTCCGCGTGGTCCCGTCGAGCCGCGGACCTCGCCTGATGTCCTGATGTCGTGACGCCCTCCCGTCCCCCGGAGCACACTGGTGTGTGCAGGGGTGACGGGAGGGCGTTCTCATGACCACGACCGAGGCCCGGCAGGCCGGTCCCGACCCGGGAGAGGCCTACCGTCGCAGCGTCCACTGGTGGGTGCAGCAGGCCAGCGGCGTCGCCGACGACCAGTGGGACCTGCCGACCCCGTGCGCCGACTGGACGGTGCGCGACCTCGTCAACCACGTCGTCGGCGAGGACCTCTGGACCGCGCCGCTGATGCGCGGTCGCACCATCGCCGACGTGGGGTCGCGACTCGCCGGGGACCTCCTCGGCGAGGACCCGCGCGGCGCGGCCGTGTCGGCCGCGACCGAGGCGGTCGGGGTCGTCGACGAGACGCTGCCCGCCCACGGCACGGTGCAGCTGTCGTACGGCGAGGAGTCGATGGACGAGTACGTGCGCCAGCTCGTGGCCGACCATCTCGTCCACGGGTGGGACCTCGCGGTCGCCACGGGTCGCGAGCGCGACCTCGACCCGGGGCTCGTCGCCGACGTCGCCGCCTGGTTCGACGGCATGGAGGACGCCTACCGCTCGGGCGGGGCGGTGGGGGCACGTATGCCGTCCGCCGGCGACCCGCAGTCCGACCTCCTCGCCCGCTTCGGACGCGATGCGTCGTGGGGCCCGGACCACGGCGGCTTCGCGGCGTTCGTCGCGGCCTTCGGGCGCGGCGACGTCGACGCGATCATGGCCCTGATGACCGACGACTGCGTCTTCGAGGCCACCGGCCCCGCGCCGGACGGCATCCGGCACGTCGGGGCGGCGGACGTGCGCTCGGTGTGGGAGTCGCTCTTCACCGAGACGGGCAGCCCGGCCTTCACGGCCGAGGAGTCGTTCGTGGCGGGCGACCGCGGTGTGCTGCGCTGGCGGTTCGACTGGGTGGCACCCGACGGCTCACCCGGGCACGTCCGCGGCGTCGACGTCGTGCGCCTCCGGGCCGGGAAGGTCTGCGAGAAGCTCTCGTACGTCAAGGGTTGACCGGCGCCTGACCCGGGCACCCAGGAGGCCCCGGGCGTTCGCTCGGGGCGTCCTGGGTGGTAGCCGGGCCGGGACCGTCAGGCTCCGGGCGTGCGGGGGTCGGGCTGTCCCGGCGCGGCGTCCGACGTGGGGTCGGGCTGCGCTGCGCCCGGGGCCTGCGCCTGGGGCAGTGCACCGGGGGCGCCCCCGGGCGCCGTCGACGGGCCGCCGACCGCGCCGGGCTGCGTCGACGGCGAGACGGCAGGCGCTCCTGCGGGGGCGTCGTCCCCGAAGGAGATGCTCGGGGCGACGGCCTCGGTGGCCGGCGTCTCGAAGTACTCGGCACGCTTCACGCCGGCCATGTTGGCGACGATGTTGGAGGGCACCGACTCGACCTTGGTGTTGAGCTC
Organism: Terrabacter aerolatus; assembly: GCF_007991735.1. Classification (GTDB taxonomy): domain Bacteria; phylum Actinomycetota; class Actinomycetes; order Actinomycetales; family Dermatophilaceae; genus Terrabacter; species Terrabacter aerolatus. Next base: position 26,492 of record NZ_BJYX01000034.1, read on the forward strand.
GCGCACGAGCGCGTTGTAGTAGCGGCGCGAGCTCGCGATGCGGTCCTCGGTGCTCGTGAGCTCCTGCTGGAGCGCGAGGAAGTTCTGGTTGGCCTTGAGGTCGGGGTAGGCCTCCGCGACGGCCATGAGCCGACCGAGCGCCTGGCTCAGCTGGCCCTCGGCCTGGGCGGCGGCGGCCGGCGTCGAGGCTCCCGACATGGCGGCGGACCGGGCCTGCATGACCTCCTCGAGCGTGCCGCGCTCGTGGGAGGCGTAGCCCTTGACGGTCTCGACGAGGTTGGGGATGAGGTCGTGGCGGCGCTTCAGCTCGACGTCGATCTGGCGCCAGCCCTCCTCGACCTTGTTGCGCAGGCCGATGAGGCCGTTGTACATGACGACGCCCACGACGGCGAGAAGCACGACGAGGCCGAGCAGGATCCAGACGATGATCATGGGTTCTCCCGAGTGAGGGCGGCGGGTCGGTGTGCCGATCGAGCCGATCCTAGTGCTGGGCACCGGGACGGGGACCGGGTCGCGGGTGCGACGCCGGCACCGCTCCCCCGGTTCCTGTCGGCGCCGGGTCCTAGCGTGGACCCATGACGACGCTGCGCTTCACGGCCGACCTGTGGCGCTGGGAGGCGCAGACGGGGTGGTTCTTCGTGACGGTCGGTCCCGAGGCGTCGGCGCGCATCCGGGAGGTGCCGCGAGCGCCCCGCGGGTTCGGGTCCGTACGCGTCCGCGCGACGGTCGGAGCCACCTCGTGGACGACGTCGGTCTTCCCCGACGCGCAGCGGGGTGCCTACGTGCTCCCGGTCAAGCAGGCGGTCCGGCGGGCTGAGGGGCTCGGCGAGGGTGACCCGGCGCAGGTCGTCCTCGAGGTGCTCGAGTGAGCAGCTCGGACTCCCCCGCCCACAACCGGGTCGACCCCTTCGGCGCGGTCGTCGCGGCTCCGGGTCTCGGCGCCTTCATGGGCAACCGCGGCCGCTTGCACGACGGGGCCGGCAGCCGGGAGGTCCGTCGCCACCACGTCGGGCGAGCCTGGATCACGTGCCTGCTCGACTTCCGCGGGCGGCGGGTGCGCCAGTGGGACCCGGGCCACTACACGCCGCTCTTCTTCCTCGACGAGGCCCTCGCGCTGGCCGCGGGGCACCGTCCGTGCGCCGAGTGCCGCCGCGCCGACTACACGCGCTTCCGCGACCTCGTCGCCGCCGAGCACGGCACGTCGCACCTGCCCGCAGCGGGGCTCGACCGGCTGCTCCACGACGAGCGCTGGGACACCAGACGGCGCACGCGACGCCTGCACGCGTACGCGTGGGACGAGGTCCCCGACGGCGCCTACGTGCTGCTCGGGCCGGGGCCGGCCGTCGTGACGAGCGGCGGGCTCCTGCGCTGGCAGCCCGACAACGCGTATGCCGGGTCACTCGTCGAGCGACCCGCCACCGGCACGGCGACGGTCATCACGCCCCCGTCGTCGGTCGCGGCCCTGCGGGCCGGTTACGCCGTACAGGTCACCCCACCCGGCGGCGCGCCTCAGGCGAGCCCGAGCTCCTCGAGCGAGAAGGCGTAGCGGTACTCCACGCCCGCCTCGGCCGTGATCTTCTCGCCGGCACCCGTCGCGCGGTCCGCGATCGTCGCGACGGCGACGACCTCTGCCCCGTCCTCGCGGGCGGCCTCGACGGCGGCGAGCGGTGACGCGCCGGTCGTCGTCGTGTCCTCGACGACGAGCACCCGGCGGCCCTTGATCGACGGCCCCTCGATGCGCTGCTGCAGGCCGTGCGCCTTGCCGGCCTTGCGCACGACGAAGGCGTCGAGGCGCTCGCCCGCGGCCGCGGCGGCGTGGAGCATCGAGGTCGCGACCGGGTCGGCACCGAGCGTCAGGCCACCGACGGCGGCATAGGACAGGTCCTTGGTCAGCTCGCGCATGACGATGCCGACGAGCGGCGCGGCCTCGCCGTCGAGGGAGATGCGGCGCAGGTCGACGTAGTAGTCGGCCTCCTTGCCGGAGCTGAGGGTCACGCGACCGTGGACGATCGCCTTGTCCTTGATGATCTCGAGCAGGCGGGCACGGGCGGCGGAGGCGTCGATGGTGGTCACGAGGCTCCATCGTAGGGGCGAGCCGCCCGGGGTATCGCCGCCGTCGCGGCGGGGCGAGACCCCGGGGGCCATCAGGACAGGGTCGAGGCGTCGATGACGAACCGGTAGCGCACGTCCGAGGCGAGCACCCGCTCGTAGGCCTCGTTGACCTGATCGGCCCGGATGACCTCGACCTCGGCCCCGATGTGGTGCTCGGCGCAGAAGTCGAGCATCTCCTGGGTCAGCGCGATCCCGCCGATCATCGAGCCGGCGAACGATCGCCGGCCACCGATGAGGGAGAAGACGTTGACGTCGAGCGGCTCGGCCGGGGCGCCGACGTTGACGAGAGTCCCGTCGACGGCGAGCAGGCCGAGGTAGGCGTCGAGGTCGATCTTCGCGCTCACCGTGTTGACGATGAGGTCGAAGCGGCCCGCGAGCGCCTCGAACGTGTCCGGGTCGGAGGTCGCGAAGTAGTCGTCGGCGCCGAGCCGCAGCCCGTCCTCCTGCTTCTTGAGCGACTGCGAGAGGACGGTGACCTCGGCCCCGAGGGCGTGCGCGATCTTGACGGCCATGTGGCCGAGACCGCCGAGGCCGACGACCGCGACCTTCGTGCCCGGGCCGGCCTGCCACTTGCGCAGCGGCGCGTAGGTCGTGATGCCCGCGCACAGCAGCGGCGCGGCAGCCGCCGGGTCGATGCCGTCCGGGACGGACAGGACGTAGTCGGCGTCGACGACGACGTGGGTGGAGTAGCCGCCCTGGGTGCTCGTGCCGTCGCGGTCGGTCGCGGCGTAGGTGCCGATCATGCCCTTGACGCAGTACTGCTCGTCGCCGTTGCGGCAGTTGGTGCACTCGCCGCACGACCCGACCATGCAGCCGACGCCGACCCGGTCGCCGACCGCGTGGCGGCTGACGCCGGAGCCGACCTCGGTGACCCGGCCGACGATCTCGTGGCCCGGGACGACGGGGAAGGGCTGTGGGCCCCAGTCGCCGTTGACGGTGTGGATGTCGGAGTGGCAGATGCCGGCGAACTCGATCTCGATGAGGACGTCGTTCGGGCCGACGGCCCGGCGCTCGATCGTCGTGGGGGCCAGCGGCTCTCCGGCGGCGGGGGCGGCGTAGGCGTTGACGCGCATGAAGGATCTCCTGGGGAGGTGGGGACTGGGAGGTGGGGACTGGGAGGTGGGGACTGGGAGGTGGGTGCGGGTGTCTGTCGGTGAGGGAGGGTTCGCGGTGGGTGGGTCAGCCCTCAGCCGGCGCGGCGGCATACTCCTCGTCGGTGACGGGGGCCAGCCAGTGCACGACGGCGTGGTCGTCGTCGCCCTCGTTGATGGCGACGTGGACCATGAGGCGGTTCGGGGCGGCGCCGTGCCAGTGCTCCTCGTCGGCCTCGAAGAGGACGCGGTCACCGGGCCGGATGACCTCGACCGAGCCACCGCGGCGCTGGCACAGCCCGACACCCTCGGTGACGAAGACCGTCTGGCTCAGTGGGTGACGGTGCCAGTGGGTGCGGGCTCCCGGCATGAAGTGCACGAGGTTGGCGGTCATCCGGGACGGCGCGGGGGCGGCGGCCACCGCGTCGATGTAGACGTCTCCGGTGAACCAGTCGGCCGGCCCCTTCACGGTGTCGACGGAGCTGCGGGTGATCTGCATGGGTGGTTCCCTTCCTCGGAGTCAGGGGCGGGCGCGCTTGAGCGCGTCGGCCAGGGTGCGGGCCTCGCCCGAGAGCAGCTCGGCCCGGTCGGTGTCGCCCGCGGCGACGGCGTGCCAGTAGTCGATCTTGATCGCGACGTAACGCCGGCGCAGGGCGACCTGCTCCGCCTCGAGCTCCAGCCGGCGCGCCTGCCCGCTGAGCAGCTCGATCTGCTCACCCGCGGCCTCGGCACCGGCCCGACCGTTCGTGACGTAGCGCCGCATGTCGTTGACCGACATGCCCGTCGCCGCGAGGCAGGCCACCCACATGAGCTGGTCGAGGTCCGCGTCGTCGTAGACGCGGTGCCCGCTGCTGGCACCCCGACCCACCGGCGCGATGACGCCGATGGACTCGTAGTAGCGCAGCGTGCTGGCCGGCAGCCCGGTCAGGGCGGCGGCCTCCTTGATCGTGTAGGTGTGTCCGGTCGTGGGTGCACTCACCCCTACGACGCTAGGAACTTGAAGTACTCGAAGTCAAAGCCCGGACGGAAGGACTCCAGCCGCACGACGTCTTCGGGTTTCGACGCCGGGCGAGGCGGCGCGGTCGACGACGGAAGAGGCGCGGTCAGCGGCGGACGAGGCGCGCCCTGCTGCGCACCAGCGAGCGCGGAGCGACCCGGAGCAGCCCGACGATCGCCTTGTACTGCAGTCCCGGCACGGACAGGACGCGCCCCTTGCCGACGTCGTCGAGGCAGTCCGAGACGAGCTTCGTCGGGTCGAGCCACATGAAGTCCGGGCCGGGCTTGGAGATGCCGGCCCGCTGCTGGAACTCGGTGTTGGTGAAGCCCGGGCACAGTGCGGTCACGGTGACGCCCGAGCCGGCGAGCTCGCTCGCCAGGCCCTCGCTGAACGTCGTCACCCAGGCCTTGGCCGCCGAGTAGGTGTACCCGGTCATGA
>NZ_BJYX01000035.1 GCF_007991735.1 Terrabacter aerolatus
GGGCCGGGTCGACGCCGACGCCGACGCTGCCGTTGCAGGGCCGGCGGCGCAGCGGCCCCGGACATGGGACGAGCGAGGGGCGAGATGCAGGGGGGTTGCATCTCGTCCCTCGCCCGGAGCGATGTCCACATTTGGGGGGCGGGACCTCGCTGGACGCCAAGGGTCTCAGGGGGGAGGAGACGGCGGGGAGGGTGGTGTCGCGCTCCTTGACGTTGAGGCAATCATCCCCCTGCTCAGGGGGCCAGTCGACGCTTCGCACAATCCTTGAACAAGTCTTTACCTTGCCGGGATCACGCACACCACGCGGTTCCGGCGCGGGCGCGCGTGACGGGGTGTGCCCGACCCGGGTCGCGACGACTCAGGTCAGGACGGTCATGCGGTGGGCTGCTCGCGTCAGCGCGACGTAGAGCACCCGCACCCCGCCGGGCGACTCGCGCGTGATCTCGTCGGGGTCGACGACGACGGTCGCGTCGTACTCGAGGCCCTTCGTCGACATCGGGTCGATGACCTGGACCCGTCCCTCGCCCAGCTCGGCGACGGGGGCGAGGCGGGCAGCGTGGGTCGACGGCGTGATGACGGCGATGGCTCCCTCGACCTGCTCGAGCAGCGCCGTCACGGCCTCGCGCACCGCGGTGAGGGCGTCAGGCCCGAGCCGGCCCTCGACCGGCTCGATGCCGGTCTCGCGCACGGCCTGCGGGATGTCGGCGTCGGGGACCTGACGGCGCACGACCTCGGCTGCGTAGTCGAAGATCTCGCGCGCGTTGCGGTAGTTGGTGTCCATGTGGAACTGCTGGCGCGCCTGCGAGCCGAACGCCTCCTCGCGGGCGGCGGTGGCCTCGGACGCGTCGGGCCAGGACGCCTGGGCCGCGTCGCCGACGACGGTCCACGACGCATACCGACCGCGGCGGCCGATCATGCGCCACTGCATGGGGGAGAGGTCCTGGGCCTCGTCGACGAGGACGTGGGCGTACTCGTCGGGCTTGCCGATGCGACCGGCGAGCAGCTTGTCGCGCGGGTCGGTGAGCACGAGAGGTGCGCCGGCGTCGCGGGCCGCGCTGACGACCGGCTGCACCTCGGTGACGCCGTACTGGCTGAGGTCCTCGAGCTCCTCGATCTCGTAGAAGCCGCGCTCCTCCTTGGGCGCCTCCTGCACCGGGCCGACGCGGGCGGAGATGTCGTCGATGAGGGCGACGTCGGCCACCGACCAGGTGCCGGTCTCGGCGGCGAGCCGGAACGAGGCGGCGAGCGGCTCGATCTCCTCGTCGCGCAGGGTGCCGCGGGAGTGGCGGCGCACGAGCTCGGGGTCGCCGAGCCAGAGCAGCACCTCGCGGGGGTCGACCTGCGGCCACCAGACCTGCATGAAGGCCTCGACGTCGAGGTGGTCCTCCCACTTGTCGAGGAACTCCTCCTTGGCCTCACGGTCGCCGGTGATCCCGAGCGAGGTCCAGGCGAGCTCGCCGAGGGCGTCCTGGGCGGCGGCCGTCGCCGTGTTGCGCTGGTGCTGGCGCAGCACCTGCGAGCGCACGCGGTCGAGGTCGCGGGCCTCGAGGCGGACCGGTCGGCCGGCCACCATGGCGCGGAACTCGGTCGGGGTGCCGGGCACCCGACCGCGCGACGCAGCGCCGAGCAGGGGACGGATGCGGGTCGAGCCCTTGGTGCGCGCGACCGCGGGCGGGTCGAGCCGCTCGGTGTGCACGACGTCGAGGACGTCGCCGAGGGCGCGCAGGATGACGCTCTCCTCGCCGAGCGACGGGAGCACGCGCTCGATGTATGCCGTGTAGGCACCCGAGGGACCGACGACGAGGATGCCGCCCGACTCGAAGCGCCGCCGGTCGGAGTAGAGCAGGTAGGCGGCGCGGTGCAGGGCGACGACCGTCTTGCCGGTGCCGGGACCGCCCGTGATCTCGGTGATGCCGCGGGCGCTGGCCCGGATCGCCTCGTCCTGGTGGGCCTGGATCGTGGCGACGATGTCGCGCATGCGGCCACCGCGGCTGCGGGTCAGCGCCGCCATGAGCGCGCCGTCCCCGACGACGACGAGGTCGTCCGGGGCCTCGGGCACCATGAGGTCGTCCTCGATGCCGATGACGGTGGTACCTCGGCTGCGCAGGACGCGACGGCGCAGCACGCCCATCGGCTGCGTCGGCGTCGCCCGGTAGAAGGCGGAGGCCGCGGGCGCGCGCCAGTCGATGACGAGCGGCTCGTAGTCGTCGTCGCGGACGCCGAGGCGCCCGATGTAGCGGACCTCGCGGTCCTCGCCGGACGACCCGTCGGCCGGGCGGTGGCCGTCCCGGCCGCCGTCGCCGTTGGAGCCGGTGGTCGAGGCGCGCAGCATCGCGTGGTCGATGTCGAGGCGTCCGAAGACGAGACCTTCGTACTGCGTGTCGAGCGCCGTGCGCCGCTTCGCGGCGTGGAACATCAGCGCGTCGCGTTCGAAGAGGGCCGCTCCCTCGGCGTCGCCGACCTCGACCTGGCGACCGAACTGGCTGCGGGCGAGGCCCTCGGCCTGGACGCTGTCGGCTCGCACGCCCGCCTTCTCCAGCTCCTCGTGGACCCGGTCGACGTGCGCCTGCTCGACGGCGATCTCGCGCGCGAGCTCGTCGGGGATGTTCTTGGTCGACACCGGTGACACGCCGCGAGAACCGGGCGCGCTGCTCCGCTGTGACGATGCGTTCGAAGTGCTCACTGACATCCAAGGACTCTGAGGGCGCCTCGGGCGGCGCGGGAACCATCAAGTCTACTGTCACTTCATGCTCTCCGAGGCCTGTGTCCCCCCGACCGGCGCGCCGCTCGTCGGCCGCTTCGTCCGGCTCGACGTCACGACCGCCGCCGATGCCCCCGGCCTGTTCGACGTCTACTCCGACGAGCGCTGCTACGAGCAGGGATTCCTCATGATGCGTCCGCACCGGACGCCGGCCGAGACCGAGGCCCTCGTGGAGGCGGCCGTCGCCGCCCGCGCGGCGGACGGGACGGGCCGGACGGCATACACGATCAGGCTCGTCGCCGACGGCGACCTGGGCCCCGCGGGGACCGTCGTCGGCTCGAGCTCCCTCGGCGACGTCGACACGGGGCGCGAGCACGTCCACCTCGGCTGGACGATGTACGGCTCGCGCTGGTGGGGCACGCAGGTCAACCCCGAGTCGAAGTTCCTGCTCCTCGCGCACGCCTTCGAGACGTGCGGCTTCGGGCGGGTCAAGATCCAGACCGACGTCGTCAACGCCCGGTCCCGGGCAGCCATCCTCAAGCTGGGAGCGACCTTCGAGGGGGTCACGCGCCGCGACGTGCGCCGGGCCGACGGGAGCTGGCGCGACTCCGCGGTGCACTCGATCCTCGTCGACGAGTGGCCCACGGTCCGGGCAGGCCTGCTGGCGCGCCTCGAGGCCCCCTAGGCTGGTCGCCGTGAAGGTCCTCGTGCTCGGCTCCGGCGCCCGTGAACACGCACTCGTCAAGGCTGTCGCGGCCGATCCCGAGGTCGACGCGGTCATCGCCGCGCCGGGCAACCCGGGCATCGACGCGACGGCGCTGTGCGTCCCCGTCGACATCCTCGACGGGGCCGCCGTGGCCGCCCTGGCGCGGGAGTACGCCGTCGACCTCGTCGTCGTCGGGCCGGAGGCTCCCCTCGTCGCCGGTGTCGCGGACGTATGCCGTGAGGCCGGGTTCGCCGTGTTCGGGCCGTCCGCCGCCGCGGCTCGCCTCGAGGGCAGCAAGTCGTTCGCCAAGGAGGTCATGGCCGCGGCCGACGTGCCGACCGCGCTGGCCCACGTCTGCACGACCCTGGACGAGGTCGAGCTGGCGCTCGACGCGCTCGGCGCCCCGCACGTCGTCAAGGACGACGGCCTGGCCGCCGGCAAGGGCGTCGTCGTGACCGACTCGCGCGAGGTGGCCGTGCAGCACGCGCGGGCCTGCCTCGCCAAGCCGGGCGGCTCGCTCGTCGTCGAGGAGTTCCTCGACGGCCCCGAGGTGTCGGTCTTCTGCATCAGCGACGGCGAGACCGCCGTGGCGCTGTCCCCGGCGCAGGACTTCAAGCGCGTCGGTGACGAGGACGCCGGGCCCAACACCGGTGGCATGGGCGCCTACTCGCCCCTGGACTGGGCTCCGGAGGGGCTCGCGGACGACATCGTCCGGCGGGTGGCCCAGCCGACCGTCGACGAGATGCGCCGGCGCGGAACGCCTTTCGTCGGCGTCCTCTACGTGGGGATCGCCCTGACGTCGCGCGGGCCCAAGGTCATCGAGTTCAACGCGCGCCTCGGCGACCCCGACGGCCAGGCGTCCCTCGCCAGGCTCGAGACGCCCTTCGCGCAGCTGCTCCTCGCCGCCGCGACCGGTGGCCTCGCCGAGTTCGGACGGCTGCGCTGGTCCGACGACCACGCCGTCGTCGTGGTCGTGGCCTCCGACGGCTACCCCGCGTCCCCGCGCACCGGCGACCTCATCTCGGGGCTCGACGCGGCAGCCGAGGTGCCCGGTGTCGTCGTGCTGCACGCGGGCACGGCGCGTGACGAGGCCGGCGCGCTGGTCTCGGCCGGCGGCCGGGTGCTCGACGTCGTCGCGGTCGCGCCCTCGCTCGAGAAGGCCAGGAAGGCGGCCTACGACGCCGTCGCCGTCATCGAGCTCGAGGGCTCGCACCACCGCACCGACATCGCGCTCAAGGCCGAGCGGGGCGAGATCGCGGTCGGCTGAGGCGAACCCCGGCGCCCGCGCCGGACTCTTCCTGACATGAGCGCCGTCACCGTGAGCCCGGGAGCACCGACGCCTGAGGCGGCGACGTCGGAGGACGACCGCGCCCTGTGGTCCCGACTCGTCGCGGGGGACGACGCGGCGCTGACGGAGCTCTACCGCCGTCACTGCGACGCGGTGCACAACTTCGCCTTCCGGCGCACGGCGTCGTGGGCGGCCGCCGAGGACGTCGTGCAGGCGACCTTCACCGCCCTGCTGCGCCGAGCCCGATCGGGCTCGGTGGACCCGCTGCGAGCCGAGACGGCGCGGCCCGTGCTGCTCGTCATGGCCGGCCAGGAGTGCGCCAACGTCGCCCGTTGGGCCCGGCGCCAGCGGCTGCTGCGCGGACGCATCGAGACCGACTCCGGTGGCGCCGTGTCGCCGGACCACGCCGGCTCCACGGCGACCCGCGTCGACGACGAGCGGCGGATGAGCGAGGTGCGCCGGGCCCTGGCGCTGATCCCGGCGGTGCAGCGCGAGGTGATCGAGCTCGTCGTCTGGTCGCACTGCTCGGTCGCCGAGGCGGCCGGTGCGCTCGGCGTGCCCGAGGGCACCGTGAAGTCGCGCCTGCACCGGGCACGCCGGAGCCTGACCTCAGTGATCGAGATCGACGCCTTGAAGGAGGCCCTGACGTGACCCTGCCCCTGCCCCCCGAACGCCCCGTGCCAGATCGTCTGGCGAGATGGCAGGCTGTGCGCGTGACCGACCTACCGCTCGAGCTGCCCGGCTACACCCACGTCTACTCCGGCAAGGTGCGCGACCTCTACGCGCCGCTGGACGCCGAGGGTCGGCCCGACGAGGAGCGGCTGCTGCTCGTCGCCTCGAACCGGCTCTCGGCCTATGACTGGATGATGTCGCCGGAGATCCCCGACAAGGGTGCCGTCCTGACGCGGCTCTCCCTCTGGTGGTTCGACCAGCTCGCGGACCTCGTGCCCAACCACGTCGTGTCCACGGACGTGCCCGACGCCGTGGCGGGCCGCGGCGTCCTCGTGCGCCGGCTCGACATGCTCAAGGTCGAGGCCATCGCCCGCGCGTACCTGACCGGTGGCGGGCTGGAGGAGTACCGCGAGAAGGGCTCCGTGTCCGGTGTCGTGCTGCCCGAGGGCCTCGTCGACGGGTCACGGCTGCCCGAGCCGGTCTTCACCCCGACGACCAAGGCGCCCGTGGGGGAGCACGACCTGCCCATGGCGCCCGACGAGGTCGAGGCCGAGCTCGGGGTCGAGGTCGCCGCCGAGGTGTCGCGGCTGACGCGCGCGATCCTCGCCCGGGGCAACGAGATCGCCGCCGAGCGCGGCATCCTCATCGCCGACACGAAGGTCGAGTTCGGCCTCTCGCCCGACGGCACGGGCGGCCTCGTGCTGGCCGACGAGGTGCTCACCCCCGACTCGTCGCGCTTCTGGCCGGCGGAGCAGTGGGAGCCGGGGCACCCGCAGCCGTCCTACGACAAGCAGTTCGTGCGCGACTGGCTGACCTCGTCCGAGTACGGCTGGGACCGCAAGGCAGGCGGACCGCCGCCGGAGCTGCCCGGGCACGTCGTCGAGCAGACCCGGGCGAAGTACGTCGAGGCCTACGAGCGGCTCACCGGCGAGACCTTCTGACGCGAGCTGTCGCCCGTCGCCCGTCGCCCGTCGCCCGTCGTCGGTCGCGCGTCGCCCGTCGCCGAGCGACGGGCGAGCGGTGAGCGTCGGCGTGCTCGCGGACGGCAATTGCCAGGGTTCTCCAAGGCTCCCCTGGGCTGGGCCATGCCCCGTGTTCACCTCGCGTTCACCTGAGCCCGGAAGCGTCCTCGGCTCCGTCTGATCGATTCCCTCGCCGAGGAGCACTGCCATGACTTCCGCCTCCACCCGGGTCGAGCCCAGCTCGACCGCCGCCGCCAGCGCCCACACCCCCGGCCGTCGCCTGTTCAGCATCGTCACCGGCCTCGCTGCCCTCCTCGTGCTGCTCCAGGGGCTCTGGGCCGGGATCTTCCTCGAGCACGACGGCCAGCGTGACGCGGCCGGCTCGTGGATCGAGGTCCACGCCCGTGGCGGGGAGATCACCCTCGCCCTCGCCGTCGTCGCGCTCGTCGTCGCCTGGGTCAAGCTCCGGAACCGCCGGGACCTGCTCGTCGGCAGCGCTGCCCTTGTCGTGCTGCTCGTGCTCGAGTCCTACATCGGCGGCCTCATCGTCGACGACAGCCAGGACTCGCTGACCGCCGTCCACGTGCCGCTCGCGATGGCGACGATGGCGGTCGCCGTCTGGCTGCCGCTCCGCGCCCGCCACGCCGGCCACGTGGCTGCGCGGCCCGAGCCGGCTGCCGCCCGCCCGACCGAGACCGACTGACCGAGTCGCCCCGACTGACCGACCCGTCGCCCGACCCGTCGCCCGACCCGTCGTCCGGCGCGCCGATCGACGGGCCGATCGACGCGCCGATCGACGCGCCGATCGATGAGGTCACGTGCGTATGCCGTCCGGCCGGGCGGCATACGCACGTGGTGCGGTGGCGCCGTGGCCCTCCCGACGGCCCCGCGGAGGGCCGGGGCGGTCGACGGTCGGCAGGGCGGGGGACAGCGGTCGCGCGCGACGCCCTGCGGTCGTGCTGAGACGCGGTCCAGGAGCCTGTGTGGCGCCCGATAGACTCCCGGTGTCCCCCCGGACGCCACCATCGCCCATCCAGCGCAGGGAGAAGCACCACTGATGGGAAGCATCGTCGTCGACGTCATGCTCAAGCCCGAGATCCTCGACCCCCAGGGACAGGCCGTCGCCGGCGCCCTGCCGCGGCTCGGGTTCGACGGGTTCACCGACGTCCGTCAGGGCAAGCGCTTCGTGCTCACCGTCGACGGCGACGTCACGGACGAGCACCTCGCCGCGGCCCGTGAGGCCGCCGAGAAGCTCCTCTCCAACCCCGTCATCGAGGACGTCGTCGCCGTGCACGTGCTCGACGAGCAGGCGGCCGCGGCCGAGGGTTCAGGCGAGGCGGAGGACGGCGAGCAGTGAAGGTCGGCGTCGTCACGTTCCCCGGCTCCCTCGACGACCGTGACGCGGCGCGCGCCGTCCGCGAGTGCGGCGGCGAGGCCGTCCCGCTCTGGCACGGCGACGCCGACCTCAAGGGCGTCGACGCGGTCATCCTGCCCGGTGGCTTCTCCTACGGCGACTACCTCCGGTGCGGCGCCATCGCGCGCTTCGCCCCGGTCATGGACGCGCTCGTGCCCGCCGCCCAGGGCGGCCTGCCGGTCCTCGGCATCTGCAACGGCTTCCAGGTGCTCACCGAGAGCCACCTGCTGCCCGGCGCGCTGATCCGAAACGACCACCGCAAGTTCAACTGCGTCGACCAGCGACTCGTCGTCGAGAACGCCTCCACCGCCTGGACCTCCGACTTCGAGGCCGGCCAGGAGATCACGATCGTCCTCAAGAACGGCGAGGGCGGCTTCGTCGCCGACGAGAAGACCCTCGACGTGCTCGAGGGCGAGGGGCGGGTCGTCTTCCGCTACGTCCCCGACGCCGACGGGCGCAACCCCAACGGCTCCTACCGCCACATCGCCGGCATCACCAACGAGCGCGGCAACGTCGTCGGACTCATGCCGCACCCGGAGCACGCGGTCGAGGCGGGCTACGGCCCGAGCCTCGACGGCCGCGGCTTCTTCACCTCGATCATCAAGCAGACCCTCGAGAGCGCAGCCACCGCATGAGCGAGACCCAGACCGCCCCGGCCGCGCCGGCGGCTCCCGTCCTCGACACCGTCGAGCACGCCGCGTCGACGCCCGACGTCGAGCAGCCGTGGGCCGAGCTCGGGCTCAAGCCCGACGAGTACGCCAACATCCGCGAGATCATCGGCCGGCGTCCGACCATCGCCGAGCTCGCGATGTACTCCGTCATGTGGAGCGAGCACTGCTCCTACAAGTCGAGCAAGATCCACTTCAAGCTGTGGGGCGAGAACACCACCGACGAGATGCGCGAGAAGCTCCTCGTCGGCATCGGTGAGAACGCCGGCGTCGTCGACATCGGCGACGGCTGGGCGGTGACCTTCAAGGTCGAGTCGCACAACCACCCGTCCTACATCGAGCCCTACCAGGGCGCCGCGACCGGTGTCGGCGGCATCATCCGCGACATCATGTCGATGGGTGCCCGCCCGATCGCCGTCATGGACCCGCTCCGCTTCGGCAACCTGCACCACCCCGACACCCAGCGCGTCCTGCCGGGCGTCGTGGCCGGAGTCGGCGGCTACGGCAACTGCATCGGGCTGCCCAACATCGGCGGCGAGGTCGTCTTCGACGACTGCTACCAGGGCAACCCGCTCGTCAACGCGCTCTGCGTCGGCGCCATGCGCGTCGAGGACATCCACCTCGCCAAGGCGTCCGGCGTCGGCAACAAGGTCATCCTCTTCGGCGCACGCACCGGTGGCGACGGCATCGGCGGCGTCTCGGTCCTCGCCTCCGAGACCTTCGACGAGGGCGGCCCGACGAAGCGCCCCGCCGTCCAGGTCGGCGACCCGTTCGCCGAGAAGGTGCTCATCGAGTGCTGCCTCGACCTCTACGCCGCGGGCGTCGTCGACGGCATCCAGGACCTCGGCGGAGCCGGGCTCTCCTGTGCCACCAGCGAGCTCGCCTCCAACGGTGACGGCGGCATGCAGGTGGAGCTCTCGCTCGTCCCCCTGCGCGACGCGAGCCTGCAGCCGCAGGAGATCCTCATGTCCGAGTCGCAGGAACGCATGATGGCGGTCGTCGAGCCGAAGCACCTCGAGCAGTTCATGGCGATCACCGACAGGTGGGACGTCGAGGCGACCGTCATCGGTGAGGTCACCGACGGCGAGCACCTCGTCATCACCTGGCACGGCGAGACCATCGTCGACGTGCCGCCACGCTCGGTCGCCCACGAGGGCCCGACCTACGACCGCCCGCTGGCCCGGCCGGCATACCTCGACGAGCTCAACGCGTCGGGCACGGCTGCACTCGCCAAGCCGCAGACCGGCGACGAGATCCGGGCGCAGCTGCTGACCCTGCTCGGCTCGCCCAACCTCTGCGACAAGTCGTGGATCACCGACCAGTACGACCGCTACGTCCTCGGCAACACGGCGCTGGCGCAGCCCGACGACTCCGGCGTCGTGCGGGTCGACGAGGAGACGGGCCGTGGGGTCGCGATCTCGACTGACTGCAACAGCCGCTTCACCAAGCTCGACCCGTACACCGGCGCGCAGCTGGCGCTGGCCGAGGCCTACCGCAACGTGGCCACCTCGGGTGCCGCTCCGCTCGCCGTCACCGACTGCCTCAACTTCGGCTCGCCGGAGGACCCGGGCGTCATGTGGCAGTTCCGCGAGTCGATCCGCGGCATCGCCGAGGGCTGCAAGTTCCTCGGCATCCCGGTCACCGGCGGCAACGTGAGCTTCTACAACCAGACCGGCGACGTCGCCATCCACCCGACGCCCGTCATCGGCGTGCTCGGCGGCATGGACGACGTGTCCAAGCGGTCCGGCTCCGGCTTCCGCAGCGACGACGCGCACGTCTACCTCCTCGGCACGACCCGCGACGAGCTCGACGGTTCCGAGTGGGCGCACGTCGTCCACAAGCACCTGGGTGGCGTGCCGCCGCAGGTCGACCTCACGGCGGAGCAGGCACTCGGTCGCGTCCTCGTCGAGGCTGCGCGAAGCGGCATCGTCGAGGCGGCGCACGACCTGTCCGAGGGTGGTCTCGCGATCGCGCTCGCCGAGGCGTGCATGCGCCACGGCGTCGGCGTAACCGTCGACGGCCTCGACCAGCTCGGGGCCGACGCCGACGGCAACCCGCTCGACGTGTTCACCACGCTCTTCTCCGAGTCGAGCGCGCGTGCCCTCGTTGCCGTCCCGGCCGGCCACGCGGCCGAGTTCGAGGCGCTGCTCGGCGACGTGCCGCACGCGCGCATCGGCGTCACGGGAGGCCGGGACCTCGATGTCGTCGGTCACTTCTCCGTGTCGGTCGCCGAGCTGCGGTCGGCGCACCAGTTCACGCTGCCGGCGGTCTTCGGGGGCTGACGCCGCCTGACCCGACCAGGCTCAGCGAGCCCGCCACTTCCCGGCCTCGGGGGGTGGCGGGCTCTGCATCCCGCTCTCCTCGAAGGGTCTTGCCCCGGCGAGGAGTCTCGTCAGGGCCGCGCCCTCACGCATCCCGGTGGGAAGGTTGGCGCGCGCGACCTCGCGGCGCAGCGCGTCGACCGGCAGCGGGGAGGCGCTGGCGAGCAGCACCGAGTTGCCGAACCGTCGGCCCTTGAGCACCTCGTGCGTCGCGACGACCGCGACGTGCGGGAGGGACGCGGCCACGGTCGCGACCACCCTTGCGACCCACCGCATCCCGGGTTCGTCCGCAAGATTCCACAGGGCGAGTCCGGTCGGCTTGAGCACCCGTGCGACCTCGTGGGCGTATGCCGTCCCGACGAGCTCCGCAGGCACCCGCGCTCCGGCGTAGGCGTCCGTCACGACGACGTCGGCCGACGCGTCCTTGAGCGCCCGCACGCCCGTCAGCCCGTCGACCGGACGCACCCGGATGCGGTGGCGGCGGGGGAGCGGGACCTCGCGTCGCACGAGGTCGGTCAGGGCCTCGTCCGGCTCGAGGACGATCTGCGGCGAGCCCGGCCGCGTCGCCTCGACCCACCGGGGGAGCGTCAGGCCGGCGCCGCCGACGTGCGTCACGCCGAGCGGTCCCGGCGGCAGCGCCTCGATGGCGAGGGCGAGGTGCTGGACGTACTCGAAGACGAGCAGCGTCGGGTCGTCGGGCTGCACGTGGGACTGCGGCGAGCCGTCCATGTGCACCGTCACGCCGCCGCGCTCGTCCCACTCGAGCGAGACGTGGTGGGCAGGGTCGTCCGGGTCTGCGGGGTCTGCGGGGTCTGCGGGGTCGGTGGACCCGGCGCGGTGGTCTGGCGGCACCGGACCAGCGTAGGAGGCAGCGGCCTCAGGAACCCATCGCGGTGGTGCCGTCGGACAGTACGGGCGAGATGAGGCCGAAGACGTTGCCGTCGGGGTCGTGGAGGTAGGCGAGGCGTCCCACCCCGGGCATGTCGGCGGGTGCGAGGGCCTCGGAACCGCCGAGCTCGAGGCCCTGGGCGAAGAGGCCGTCGACGTCCTCGACCGCGACGACGAGGTTGGCGCCGTTGACGGCGCCGCCGACCTCCGGTCTCGGGCCCTGGCGCTGGGTCAGGCCGCCGTTGATGCCGTGGCCGACGCCGCCCTGCCTGCCGGCCTCCTCGCCGGTGTCGATGGCCCAGTAGGGCATGTCACCGAACTGCTGGAACGACCAGCCGAGCAGCCGGCCGTAGAAGTCGGCGAGGCGCGCGGGGTCCGAGCCGTGGATCTCGAAGTGGACGACGAGGTTGGACATGACGGCTCCTTCGCCGGGTGCAGGTGGTCCCCTCCGACGCTACGACCCGGCAGGCGCGGCGACAACGGTCCGGGACTACCGTCGGGGCATGCGATTCGGCCTGACGATCCTGCCCGAGCACCCGTGGTCCGTGGCGGCGCCGATGTGGCGCGAGGCGGAGCAGATGGGCTTCGACCACGCGTGGACGTTCGACCACGTGACGTGGGGCGGCCTGCCCGAGTCGCCGTGGTTCGGTGCCGTGCCGACGCTCGCGGCTGCCGCCGCCGTCACCGAGCGGATCGGCCTGGGCACGTTCGTGTCCTCCCCGAACAACCACCACCCGGTGCAGCTCATGCGTGAGGTGCTGGCGCTCGACGACATCTCCGGAGGGCGCTTCGTCCTGGGCATCGGCACGGGCGGTGACATCGACGCGCGCATCATGGGTGAGGACCTGCCGCTGCGCGACCGCGTGGCCCGGTTCCACGAGTTCACCGACCTGATCGACCGCCTCCTGACGGACGACCACGTGACCGCCGACGGGCGCTTCTACGCCGCTCGCGACGTGCGCACCCTGCCCGGCCCCGTGCGTGGCGGCGACACCGGCAACCGGGTGCCGCTCGTCGTCGCGGCGAACGGTCCGAAGTCGATCCGCCTGGCTGTCGAGCGCGGCGACGGCTGGCTGACCTACGGCGGCAACGCCGAGACCGACGCCGAGTGGTGGGGGCTCGTCGCCGGCCTGGGACGCCGTGTCGACGAGGCGCTGGAGACGGCCGGTCGCGACGTCGCCGGCTTCGCCCGTTACCTCAACCTCGACTCGGCCCCGACCTTCTCGCTGACGAGCGCGGCCGCGTTCGAGGACGCGGTCGGCCGGGCCACCGAGCTCGGCTTCACCGACGTCATCACCCACTGGCCCAGGCCGGCGGACCCGTTCCACGGCTCCCGCGACGTCCTCGACGAGGTCGTCGCCGACGTCATCCCCCGGCTGCGCTGAGCCCCTGAGCCCCTGAGCCCCTGAGCGGCTGCGGTCGTGCGCGCGGTCGCAGGCCGCCCCGGAGGATCGCCGTCGGCGCGCGCGGATAACCTGCGAGGTATGCCGCCACGCCGCCGAACTCCCGTCGCCGAGGGACACGCCGCCCTGCTGGCGTGCCGTGCGGCGCGCTGGGCGGCCGACCGCCGCACGACGGCCACCGCGGTGCGCTACACCCTCGAGGAGCTCGCGACCGTCGCCCCGGGCCGCACGGTCGAGGTGCGGGTGCCGCCCCACGGCGCGGTGCAGTGCATCGAGGGCCCGGTGCACACCCGTGGCACCCCGCCCAACGTCATCGAGACCGACGCCGCCACGTGGTTGCGTCTCGCGGTCGGCGACCTCTCCTGGGAGGAGGCGACCGGCGGCGCCCTCGTGCGTGCCAGCGGCCTGCGGGCACACCTCGACGGACTCCTCCCGCTCACCTCGCTTACGCTTGACCCGTGACCCAGTCCTCGCCGAACCTGCCGCCGAACTCGCCGCCGCGCCCGCGACCGGAGAAGGTGCGCATCCCGAACTTCAAGCGCTTCCTCATCACGGGCGCGATCCTGGGGTTCATCGTCGGTGCGGCGATCTCCATCGTCGGTGACGAGGTCCAGGGCTACACCACGACGACGGGCGCGCTCTACATCGGCGCGTTCGGTGCCTTCCTCGGCACCGGCCTCGCCGGGGTGCTCGGCATCCTCATCGACCGGTCCGGTCGCGACCGGTCGTGACCGCGCCGGGCGGTGACGGGCCCGCTCGGCCCGGCGGGGGACCCCTCGCCGGAGTGCGCGTCGTCGAGCTCGCCGGCATCGGTCCGGCCCCCTTCGCGGCGATGCTGCTGGCCGACCTCGGCGCCGACGTCGTCCGCATCGACCGCCCCGGTGAGCCGTCCCTGCCGATCCCACTGCCCCCGGAGGCCGACCTCCTGAGGCGTGGCCGCCCGTCGGTCGCCCTCGACCTCAAGCACCCCGACGGGCTCGAGACCGCCCTCGCCCTCGTCGAGCGCGCCGACGTGCTCGTCGAGGGCTACCGTCCCGGCGTCGCCGAGCGGCTGGGCCTCGGCCCGGACACCTGCCTCGCCCGCAACCCGCGCCTCGTCTACGGCCGGATGACCGGCTGGGGCCAGGACGGCCCGCTGGCCCAGGCCGCCGGCCACGACATCGGCTACGTCGCCGTCACCGGGGCCCTGCACGCGATCGGGCGCGCCGGAGGGCCGCCCCAGGTGCCGGTCAACCTCGTGGGCGACTTCGGCGGCGGGTCGCTCTACCTCGTGGTCGGCGTGCTCGCCGCGCTCCTCGAGGCCCGCACGTCCGGCCGGGGTCAGGTCGTCGATGCCGCGATCGTCGACGGGACCGCCCACCTCTCCTCTCTCGTCCTCGGCCTCGTCTCGGCCGGTCTCTGGTCCGACCAGCGCGGCACCAACCTCCTCGACACCGGCGCCCCCTTCTACGACGTCTACGAGACGAGCGACGGCGGGTGGCTCGCCGTCGGCCCCCTCGAGCCCACCTTCTACGCCGAGCTGCTCCGGCTGCTCGACCTCGCCGACACCGCGCCGGACCGGCTCGACCCCAGCCGGTGGCCGGCCCTGCGCACCCTGCTCGCCGACACGTTCCGCACCCGCACGCGCGAGGAGTGGACCGCCGTCTTCGAGGGCACCGACGCCTGCGTCGCGCCGGTCCTCAGCTACGCCGAGGCCCCCGGGCACCCGCACCTCGCCGCCCGCGGCACGTACGTCGAGCACCGCGGCGTCGTCCAGCCGGCTCCGGCGCCCCGCTTCTCGCGCACCCCGGCAGTCCTCGGTGCGCCGCCCTCGACGCCCGGCTCGGGCACCCGCTCGGCCCTGGCGGCCTGGGGCATCGGCGACGTCGACGGGCTCATCGCCTCGGGCGCTGCGGCGGACCCCGACCCGTCATGAGGCTCTTCGTCGCCGTCGTGCCTCCCGACGACGCGCTCGACGACCTCGAGGAGCACCTCGAGCCCCGGCGCGACGCCGGACCCGAGATCCGCTGGACCGACCGCCACCAGTGGCACATCACGCTCGCCTTCCTCGGCGACGTCCCGGAGCGTCGCCTCGACGAGCTGACCGAGGCCCTGACCCGCTCCGCCGCGAGGCGCGACCCCCTCGTGCTGCGCCTCGCCGGGGCCGGCGCCTTCCCGAACCCGTATGCCGCGCGCGTGCTCTGGGCGGGTGTGGAGCAGGTCCGCGGTGATCTGGGAGCGGTCGCACACGGCATACGCAGTGCGGCGAGCTCGGCGGGGGCGTCGCCCGACGGCACGCGCTTCTCGCCGCACGTCACGCTCGGGCGCTTCCACCGTCCCACGGAGGCGACCCGCTGGATCCGGGCGCTCGACGCGTGGGAGGGGCCGGCCTGGCGGGCGTCCGAGCTCGCCCTCGTCGAGTCCCACCTCGGCGAGGGGCGGGGGCGTCGGCCGCGCTACGAGGTGCTGGCGCAGCTGCCCCTGCGGGTGCGTCCACCGCGGACGGACTGACCGCACCGGTGTGGGACACTGGGGCCGTGGCACGTGGCGACGGTCGTTTGAACCATGACCTCATCCCCGGCGAGAAGGGCCCGCAGGACGCCTGCGGGGTCTTCGGCGTCTGGGCCCCCGGGGAGGACGTCGCCAAGCTGACGTACTTCGGGCTGTATGCGTTGCAGCACCGCGGGCAGGAGTCGGCCGGCATCGCGACCGGTGACGGCGAGAAGATCCTCGTCTACAAGGACATGGGCCTCGTGTCGCAGGTCTTCGACGAGACCGCGCTCAGCTCGCTCAAGGGCCACATCGCCATCGGTCACACGCGCTACTCGACGACCGGTGGCTCGACGTGGGAGAACGCCCAGCCGACCCTCGGCGGCGCCGGCCGCAGCACCCTCGCCCTCGCGCACAACGGCAACCTCATCAACACGGTCGAGCTCAAGGCCCTCGTCGACGAGCACTTCGGTGGCACCCGGATCACCGGTGAGCTCGCCCGCGGCAACACCTCCGACACCGCGCTCGTCACGACGCTGCTCGCCGCCGACGAGGACCGCACCCCCGAGCAGGCCGCGCTCGAGCTGCTGCCCAAGCTCAAGGGCGCCTTCTCCTTCGTCTTCATGGACGAGACGACGTTGTATGCCGCCCGCGACCCCTGGGGTGTGCGTCCCCTCGCGCTCGGCCGCCTCGAGCGTGGCTGGGTCGTGGCCTCCGAGACCGCCGCCCTGCAGACCATCGGCGCCGCCGTCATCCGCGAGGTCGAGCCCGGTGAGCTCATCGTCATCGACGAGGACGGCCTGCGCTCGCACAAGTTCGCCGAGCCCCAGCCCAAGGGCTGCGTCTTCGAGTACGTCTACCTCGCCCGACCCGACGCCGTCATCCGCGGCCGGGTCGTGCACGAGGCCCGCGTCGAGATGGGCCGCGTCCTCGCGCGCGAGCACCCCGTCGACGCCGACCTCGTCATCGGTGTGCCCGAGTCGGGCGTGCCTGCGGCTGTTGGCTATTCGCAGGAGTCGGGCATCCCGTTCGGGCAGGGCTTCGTCAAGAACGCCTACGTCGGGCGCACCTTCATCCAGCCGTCGCAGACCCTGCGCCAGCTCGGCATCCGGCTCAAGCTCAACCCGCTCGAGCACACGATCCGCGGCAAGCGCCTCGTCGTCGTCGACGACTCCATCGTGCGCGGCAACACCCAGCGCGCCCAGATCCGGATGCTGCGCGAGGCCGGGGCGCTCGAGATCCACGTGCGCATCAGCTCCCCGCCCGTGCAGTGGCCGTGCTTCTACGGCATCGACTTCGCGACGCGGGCCGAGCTCATCGCCACCGGGCTCGGTGTCGAGGAGATCCGTGCCTCGATCGGCGCCGACTCGCTCGGGTACATCTCCGAGGAGGGGATGATCGGCGCGACGAACCAGCCCGCCGACGAGCTGTGCTCCGCCTGCTTCACCGGGAAGTACCCGATCCAGCTGCCCGAGGACGGCCGCATCGGCAAGCACGTCCTCGAGACGCTGCCGCTCACGGTCCGCACCGGGCACGACCGCTCGGTCGACGTCGAGGGCGTCACCCTCGGAGTCGGCACCGGCGGCGCGAACGCCCTCCAGCACCCCTAGCCCCTCCCGGTCGCAGCGGTTCGAGGTGATCACTCGCGCGCCACCGCGAGTTGTCACCTCGAACCCAACGCCGCTCAACCGAGTCGAGGTATGCCGTCGTGACGGAGCGCGAGCAATCACCTCGACTCTCGTCGGCCCGCTGTGTCCACACCCCCGGCACCGACCGCCTGCCCGTCCACAACGGGCTGGTTCCCACGCCGGGAGGGGAGCGCGTCAGCGCACGATCGTCGGGTGACCGCATCCGAACGACGTGCCCGTGCTCGCGCCGTCGCCGCCGACCATGGTGGAGTCGTCTCGAGACGCCGGCTGCGTGAGCTCGGGATCACTCACGACCACGTCCGCAACGAGATCAGCGCCGAGCGCTGGGTGGCCGTCGGTCGCCAGTCCGTGGCGGTTCACGACGGGCCGCTTCCCGTCCTCGCCAAAGCGTGGTCCGCGATCTGGGAGGTGGGGGAGCGCATCGCCGTCCTCGACGGGGCCACGAGCCTGCTCGCCTCAGGACTGAAGGGCTTCGACGAGGACCTGCTCCATCTCTCCGTCCGCCACACCCACGACATCCCTGTGCTGCCTGGCGTCCGGGTGCACAAGCTGGTCCGGCGCCTCGGCGACGAGGTCGTGCCGACCGGTGTCCCGCGGACTCGCCCGGCCGTGGCCGCGGTGCGGGCGGCGGGATGGGCGGTGAGTGACCGGCAGGCCGCGCTGCTGCTGCTCATGCCGGTGCAGCAGCGGCTCATCACGCCCGAGGCCCTTGATCTCGCGGCGTCCTCGTGTCTGGGACGACGGCGACGGGCGTTCATCCGTGGGGTCGTGCGCGACGTCGCTCTCGGCGTCCAGTCGTTGGGTGAGCTGGACTTCGCCCGACTGTGTCGGGCGAGAGGCCTGCCGGAGCCGTCACGCCAGGTGGTGCGGCAGGGACCATGCGGACGGGTCTACCTCGACGTCCGGTGGGACGACCACGGGCTTGTCGTCGAGATCGACGGGGCGCAGCATCGAGAAGGGCTCAACGTCAGCATCGACAACCTGAGCCGCAATGCCGTCGTGCTGACCGGGGATCGAGTGCTCCGGATCGACTGCATCGGGTTGCGCGTGAACGAGGATGCCTACCTCGACCAGGTGGCGCTCGGCCTGGCGACCACCCGATCGCGGTGACCTTTCGCGCTATGCCGCGACGTAGCACCTCGATCCGATGGCCGGCGGGTCATTCGAGGTGGTGCGTCGTGCAGGTCCGCGACGGATCACCTCGGACCGGGGTGGGGCTGGGCGCCGGTAGGCTGGGCGGGTGAGCGACGCCCCCATCACCTATGCCTCCGCCGGTGTCGACGTCGAGGCGGGTGACAAGGCCGTCGAGCTGATGAAGGCGTCGGTGCGACGAGCGACGCGCCCAGAGGTCGTCGGCGGCCTCGGCGGCTTCGCCGGGATGTTCGACGCCAGTGCCATCGCGCGCATGACGCGTCCGATCCTCGCGACGAGCACCGACGGCGTCGGCACCAAGGTCGCGATCGCCCAGGCGCTCGACATCCACGACACGATCGGCTTCGACCTCGTCGGCATGGTCGTCGACGACATCGTCGTCTGCGGGGCCGAGCCGCTCTTCATGACCGACTACATCGCGACCGGCAAGGTCGTGCCCGAACGCATCGCCGCCATCGTCGGCGGCATCGCCCGCGCCTGCGAGGAGGCGGGCGTCGCCCTCGTCGGTGGCGAGACCGCGGAGCACCCGGGTCTGCTCGACCCGGACGAGTACGACGTGGCCGGTGCCGCGACCGGAGTCGTCGAGTATGCCGCCGTGCTGGGTCCGCAGCGCGTCGCCGACGGCGACGTCGTGGTGGCCCTCGCGAGCAGCGGGCTGCACAGCAACGGCTATAGCCTCGTGCGCCGCGTCGTCGCGAGCGCCGGCTGGCAGCTGGACCGCCACGTCGACGACTTCGGCCGGACGCTGGGCGAGGAGCTGCTCGAGCCGACCCGCATCTACACCAAGCCGCTGCTCGAGCTCATCGCGGCCGAGGGCGTCGACGTGCACGCCCTGAGCCACGTCACCGGGGGCGGGCTGGCCGCCAACCTGGCCCGGGTGCTGCCCACCGGCATGTTCGCCCGCGTCGAGCGCGGCACGTGGACACCACCCGCCGTCTTCCGGACGATCCAGGACCTGGGCCGGGTGCCGCAGGCCGACGTCGAGCGCACCCTCAACCAGGGCATCGGCTTCGTCGCCGTCCTGCCCGCCTCCCAGGCCGAGCGGGCCATCGAGCTGAGCGAGGCGCGCGGCATCCGGGCCTGGCGACTCGGCGAGGTCGCCATCGAGGAGCGTGCCCACGCGGACGGCCTCGTCGCCGACGGCGTGGAGGTCGTGCGAGGTGCCAAGGGCGTCGACGGCGGTGCGGTGCAGGTCGTCGGCGAGCACCCTTCCGCCTGAGGCTCACTCGCCCGACGTCCGGACACCGGCACGGTCGTCGGGGTCGGTCACCCCGGCCACCCGGCATACGCGGTCGTCGTCGCGTGGCATGACGAAAGCCCACGCACCGGGAGGGCGCGCGGGCATCGACGTGTCACTGGGATCGGCGGTGGTGGTCGAGGCGAGCTGATCGAGGCAGCACCGATCGCGCGCCGGGTGCGAACACCCGACGCACGAGGTGCAGACGGAAGGGGGAGGACGAGCTCAGCGCTCGCCCGAGACCCACTTCCCGTATTCGTCGTACTCGTCGTCGTCGACGGACCGTGGCTGGTTGGAGACGTCGCGTTGCGACGGTCCGTGCAGCTCACGCTCCAGCGCGCTCAAGTCCGTGTCGGGTGTGTAGTACTTGAGCTGCCGTGCGACCTTGGTCTGCTTGGCTTTGGCTCGGCCGCGCCCCATGGCGTGACCCCCTCGTGCGTCGTGCCGGGACGGCATCGCTCCTCCGGAGAGCCCAGAGGGCTCCTCGATGTCTGCGTAGCGGTCCCGGGAATGTGTGTGTTCTCGTGGGCCTAACGCTACATGAGACCTGCGGATCCCGCGCACGGCGGACCCGCGGCTCGCCGTGCACGCCCGCTCCTGGCGGAGGCGCTGTCGGTGCCGGCCCGGAGAGTGCCGCTGCAGGGCCGGTCCGCCGGCACGAGGACGCCGTGGGGAGGGGGGCGGCTTCCGGGTCGTCCCAATACACCACTACCTGTGAAAGCGGGACGATTTGACTCTTTTCAGTGTTTAACTGCCATTCGGCGAGCCGAGACTTTACCCTTGCTTTACTGAGCCCCGATTGGGGCGCATGCGTGTCGCTGCACCTAGCGACAGGGTGGTGGGGATATGACAATGACGACTCAGGATCGACACGAGACCGAGAAGCTGCTGACGCCTGCCGAAGTTGCGGCCCTGTTCCGAGTGGACCCGAAGACGGTCACTCGCTGGGCCAAGGCAGGAAAGCTGACTTCGATCCGGACCCTTGGTGGACACCGGAGGTACCGCGAGTCAGAGGTTCGCGACCTACTGGGTGGCGGGCACTGAGGCTCGACCGTTAGTTGGGGGTAAACCGGTCACAGCGTCGGGGGAGGGACACCACACGGTGTTCCTCCCCCGACTGCATTCCGGCCGCCGGTGGCTGACGGGCTCCGTGCCCGGCGAGCGTCGTCGGACGTGTCGGTGCGTTCAGGCCTGGCCGTGGGGGACCGGGTTGACCGTGCACACGAAGTACTTCACGACGCCCTGGTCGACGAGCGCCCCGGCGGCGATGGCGGCCTGCACCTCGTCGGCCGCGTCGAGCACGCCGTTCCCGTCGTGGTCGCCGGCTGCGAGCGCCGCGGCATACGTCCCGGTGAGCGAGACGGCGTGCACCTGCCAGCGCCCGCCGTTGAAGCCCGGGTCGCCCGGCGCGGCTGTCGCGACGCTGCGCTGGACCGCGCCGAAGCTGTAGATGGTGTCCCACGACTGCGCGGGGGCGCCGGTGCCGCTGAGGTCGGTCGGCGTCGCAACCGTCCGGTAGAGCTGGTGGTCGACGTAGAACGCCGGCCCCGAGACACCGCCGGCCAGGGCTGGCGCGCCCGCCGAGAGGAGAGCGGGCAGGGCGACCGCGGCGACCCCGAGGCATCGGACGGCGGTGCGGATCAGACTGTGGGACATGGGTTTTCCACCTTTCG
The DNA here is from genome assembly GCF_007991735.1 of Terrabacter aerolatus. Taxonomy (GTDB): domain Bacteria; phylum Actinomycetota; class Actinomycetes; order Actinomycetales; family Dermatophilaceae; genus Terrabacter; species Terrabacter aerolatus. The sequence goes on from NZ_BJYX01000035.1 coordinate 21,204, forward strand.
GCCGATCACCCTGACCGGCTCGTCACGAGTCAAGTCCGCTCCGGACGCGCACACCATGACTGGACGGTTACCCCGTCCTTACAGGGTGGCGACGTCGGAGGTCCGTCCTACGGTGGTGGCATGACAACACCTCCCGACATCTCCGCCATCACGCTGGGCGTCCGGGACGTCGAGCGGTCCAGGACGTTCTACGTCGACGGTCTCGGCTTCCGCCCGGTGCTGCACCTCCCGGGCGAGATCAGCTTCGTGCAGTGCGCTCCCGGTCAGCTGCTGGCGCTCTGGGACGTGGCTCAGATGCCGGGCGAGTCCGGCGACGTCGCCCACGGGCCGTCGGCGCCGCCCGTGTCGCTCGGTCACAACGTCGCCACGGCCGAGGAGGTCGAGGGGTTGTATGCCGCGGCGCTGGCGGCCGGGGCCACCTCCGTCAGCGCCCCGACCGTGCGCGAGTGGGGTGGGGTGAGTGCCTGCGTGGCCGATCCCGACGGCTTCCGGTGGGACCTCGTGCACAACCCCGCCTTCCGCGTCGACCCGGACGGCACCGTGCACCTCGGGCAGGCCTAGCCTGCACGCCGTCAGTGGCCGAGCGCCCGCAGCTGGAGGCGCAGGGCCAGCCGGGACTCGGGGTCGTGGAGGTCGAGCTCCACGACGTCGGACAGCCGCTGCATGCGGTAGCGCAGCGTGTTGGGGTGCACGTGCACGCGCGCGGCGGCCGCGCGGGGGTCGCCCGGGTGGTCGAGCCACGCGGCGACGGTCTCGAGGTATGCCGTGTGGTGGGCCTCGTCGTGCGCGCGCAGCGTGGCGACCGGGCCGAGCAGCTCCTCCGTCCAGATGCCGCCGAGGGCGCGCGCGTTCGTGACCGCGGCCCACGCGTCCTCGACGGTGGTCGTCGTGCCCGAGACGCGGCCGACGTCGCGCAGGCGCTGGACCTCGGTGGCCTCGCGGCGCGACCGGTCGAGCTCGACGGTGCGCGACACGCGTCCGCCGGCGCTGGCCGTGGCAGTGGGGGCGACCCCGGCCACCTCCTCGACGACGCCGTGCAGCCATTCCCACGTGCCGGGTGAGGTGTCGCCGGGTACGTCGCGCACGAGGGTCAGGGCCACGCCGTCGAAGATTGCGAGGAGCGGCTGGCGCCAGGAGCGGCGACGTGCGGCGGACTCCCACACGTCGAGCTCGCGCTCGGTGTCGCGAGGTGAGCCCTCGCCGATGACGACGCTGCGGTCGCGGTGCGCTCCGGCCAGCACGACGACCCGCCACGGCGCCGGGGGGAGCCAGCCCTCCGCCTCGAGGGTGTCGCCGCTCAGCACGGCCCGGAGGCGGTCGGCAGAGACGCGGCGGGCGAGGTCGGCCTGCGACCGCAGCCGCAGCAGGTGCAGGGCCACGACGGCGGCGGTCTGGGCCAGCGACCCCATGACCTGCTCGGGCGGCTCCTCGTCGACGACGGCCCAGATCGAGCCGAGCCACTCGGTGCCGGCCCGGACCGGGACGACGACGCGGGCCCCCAGCCCGCGCCCCGCCGGCACGAAGAACGGCTCGTCGGAACGGGCCAGCCGTCGGAACACCCCGCGCCCACGCAGGCCGGCGATGACCTCGTCGGGCACGCGGCGACCGACGATGGTGGACACCCGGGCCGGGTCGGCGACGTCCTGGGTGGAGGAGTAGGCGAGGACGCGCGACTGGGTGTCCTCGATCGTGATCGGTGCCGCGACGAGCGCCGCGCACGCGTCGGCGAGGACGAAGAGCTCGTCGAGCACGGGGCCTTCGGCGCGGACGGCGGGGCCGCTCGCGGCACGGTCGAGGACGCCGCGCAGCAGCCACACGACGTGGGCCCACGAGGCGTGGTCGGCCAGCTCCACGAGACTGACGCCGGCCTTGGCTGCGGCCGCCCGGACCTGCCGGTTGCGGGCGGCGGTGCGACGGAGCACGACGGCGCCGCTGTCGACGGCAGCGGCGCCCTCGATCAGGGCGGCGGCGTCGGCCGGACGCTCCACCCCGACGCCGAGCAGCAGGTCACCGGCCTGCCCGAAGACGCCGGATCCGGGCTCGGCGAGAGTCACGTCGTCGACGGCCGGGCCTCCCGCGTCGACGACGACGGTGAGCAGCCCGCCACCGAGGGTCCCGACGAGCTGGGCGATCGGCAGCCCGACCGGGGTGGTCGACGAGGTAGGGGTGGCGGACCGGCGCGGGGCGCGCGGGGAGCGGGAGGCGCCCGCGGAGCCGGACGAGCGGGAGGTGGCGCTGGAGCGTGAGGGCGCGGACGGCATACCTCATCCTCGCATAGCGTTGTGCTGGGGTCACAAAGGAGTGGCGGAACTCTGGCAGGTGGGCACCATGGTCGCGTCGAGCGTCCGCCCCACCATGGACGCAAGGCACCCCCCAGACCTGGCCCCGCCTGACCTCACACAGGAGTCGATCGCATGCCCGCCGTGACCCCCGCCGGTACCCCCGTCCCCCAGCGCGTCGCCGTCGTCGGCGCGGGCATGGTCGGTCTCGCCACCGCCTGGTTCCTCCAGGAGCGCGGCGTCGAGGTCACCGTCATCGACCGTGACGGCGTGGCCGCCGGTGCGTCCTGGGGCAACGCCGGCTGGCTGACCCCCGGCATCGCCACCCCGCTGCCCGAGCCCGCCGTGCTCAAGTACGGCCTGCGCGCCGTGCTCAGCCCGAGCTCGCCCGTCTACGTGCCGCCGAGCGCGCGCCCCGACTTCCTGCGCTTCGTCACCGGGTTCACCCGGCACAGCACCATGACGGCGTGGAAGAAGGCGATGGGCTCGCTCGTGCCCGTCAACGACCTGTCGCTCCAGAGCTTCGACCTGCTCAAGGAGGGTGGGGTCGACGCCGAGACGTACGAGGCGAAGTCCTTCACGGCGGCCTACCGCACCGCCGAGGAGCGCCAGACGCTGCTCGAGGAGATCGAGCACATCCACGCCTCCGGCGGCGACATCACCTTCGACGTCCTCTCCGGTGACGAGGCCCGCGCCATCGAGCCGGCCCTGTCCGACGAGATCGGCGCCGCGATCGTGCTCCACGGCCAGCGCTTCATCAACCCCGGCGCCTACGTCGCCGCCCTCGCCGACTCGGTCACCGCACGCGGCGGCAAGATCGTCACCGGCAGCGCCGTCTCGCGCATCACCGACACCCCCACCGGCGTCCTCGTCACGAACGACTTCGGCCAGGCCGAGCACTACGACGCCGTGGTCGTCGCCACCGGCGCGTGGCTCGGCAGGCTCGCCCGCGAGTTCGGCGTCAAGCGCGTCGTGCAGGCCGGCCGCGGCTACTCCTTCAGCGTCGCGGTCGACGACCTGCCCAACGGGCCGGTCTACTTCCCTGCTGCCCGCGTCGCCTGCACGCCCGTCGGTGACCGCCTCCGCGTCGCCGGCATGATGGAGTTCCGCCAGCCCGAGGCGGCGCTGGACCCCCGCCGGATCACCGCGATCGTCGAGTCGGCCCGTCCGCTGCTCCAGGGCGCCGACCTCGACCACCGCCAGGACGAGTGGGTCGGCTCGCGCCCGTGCACCATCGACGGCCTGCCCCTCATCGGGGCCTCGAAGAACCCCAAGGTCTTCGTCGCCGGCGGACACGGCATGTGGGGCATCACGCTCGGCCCCGTCACCGGCCGCCTGCTCGCCGAGCAGATCGTCACCGGCCGCGCCCCCGAGCAGCTCGCCCCGTTCGACCCGCTGCGCTGAGCCCGCGTCGGGCAGTCCGGCCCGGACACCTGCACGCCACACCGCACCGGCACAACACGCACGCAGCACGCACGCAGCACGCACGCAGCACGCACAAGGCCCACCTGACGAGCAGTCGTCAGGTGGGCCTCCGTGCGCGTCCCCCCGCGCATCGGCGAGGCGTCGGTGCGCCCCGCCCTCGGACGGCTGCCGCCGGACCCCTCAGTGCGGCGGCAGCCGTCCCTCGGGGTTCGGAGACCCGGCGCGAGCGGATGGGTGGACGCGTCGGAGCGCTTGCGGCGGTTGCCCCGGCGGACCGGTCAGGCGGGCGTCAGCACGACGAGGCTGTAGGCGCCCACCGACAGCGACCCACTCGCCGGCTGGTCCTCGGTCGGCTCCTCGACGGCCTCGACGTCGTGCGTCTCGTGACCGGCGAAGAGGGCGCTGTAGGTGGACGCGTCCGAGTTGAAGCGCACCGTCCACAGCCCGGCGGACGGCATGCCCGAGGTGATCTCCTTGGGCTCGGCGCTCGCGTTGACGACGACCACGGCGACGTCGTCACCGGACCGCCTCGCCCAGGCGAGCGTCTTGGCCTCGTCGTCCAGGTGCAGCACCTCGAAGCCCTCGCCCCGCAGGCCGTGCGAGACGCCGTCGACGTCGCGGCGCAGGCGGACGAGGTCACGGGTGAGGCGCACGATGTCGCGGAACTGCTCGGCTCGCTCCCAGTCGAGGGGCACGTCGTCGCGGAACCACTCGTCCTCGAGGAACTCCTGACCCTGGAAGAGCATCGGGATGCCCGGCGTCGTCAGGGCGATGGCCGTGCCCAGCGTGGCGCGCTTCTGCGCAGCCCAGCCGCCCGGGTCGTCGCCGTCGATCTCGTGCGGCACTCGCAGCTTGCCGTTCGCGACCTCGTCGTGGCTCTCGGTGTAGACGATGCGGCGGAACGGCTCATCGGCGCCGCGCAGCGCCTCGACGAGCCCGGTCATCGAGCGCTCGGAGTCGTCGACGGCCGTGAGCAGGCCGCGGACGGGGTGGACGAAGCTCGTGTCCCACTGCGCGTGGAAGCCGGCGCCGCCCTCCTCCGGCGAGGTGATCGCCGGGTCGGACTGGAGGTCCTCGGCGATGAGGATCTTGTCGGGGTGGCGCTCGCGGATCGTGGACGTGATCGAGCGCATGACGTCCCAGCCCTCCGGCAGGTCGCCCGTGCCGAGACCGTCGATGGTGCGTACGTACAGGGTCGCGTCGAAGCGCAGTCCGTCGAGGTGGAACTCCTCGAGCCACATGAGCGCGTTGTCGTGGAGGTAGGCGCGCACCTCCTCGCGGCCGTAGTCCGGGCGGGTGTCGCCCCACGGGGTGGACGACCGCTCGTCGTTGTAGAAGTAGATGCCGCCCAGGCCGTCCTCGCTCCACCCGTCGAACTGCCACAGCGACAGGTCGCTCGGGCCGTAGTGGTTGATGACGACGTCGAGGATCACCGCGATGCCGTGCCGGTGGGCCTCCCTGACGAAGCCCTTGAGCGCGTCGGCGCCGCCGTAGCCGCTCTCCACGGCGAACGGGTTGGACGGGTTGTAGCCCCACGAGTAGTCGCCGGCGAACTCGGCCACGGGCATGAGCTCGATGGCGTTGATGCCCAGCTCCGAGAGGTAGCCCAGTTTGCCGGCGAGTCCGCCGAGATCACCGGCGTCACCCTCCGAGGCGACGAACGAGCCGATGTGGGTCTCGTAGATGACGAGCTCGTCGTGGGGTGGGCAGCCGAACGTGTCGCCGTCCCAGTCGAAGGCGTCCCGGTCGTAGACGACGGCGTTGCCCGAGGAGTTCGTCACGACGCGGGCGCGCGGGTCGATGCGCATGAGGCGCTGGTCGCCGTTGGTGATGACGAACTGGTACTCGTCACCCGGGGCGGCGCCCTCGACGTCGGCGTACCAGTGCCCGTTCTCCTCGGCCTGCATCGGGTGGCCGTCGTCGGACCAGTCGGTGAAGCTGCCGGTCACGGCCACCGCGTCGGCGTTCGGCGCCCAGACGCGGAAGGCGGTGCCGCCCTCGTGCGGCATCGAGCCCAGTCCGGGAAGGGGGGTTTCGTGCTCGGACATGCGGGCTCCAGACGTGAGGGAGGGGACGGCCCGGGCGTCAGGCCCGAACCGGGTGGGACCGATGGGTGTCGTACCCGCTCGGTCCCTCCGGCCCGCTCGGACGTTCGACGACGGGCCCGCGGCAACGGTCGGTGCCGTTGGGGCGGCCTGGTCCGCGGGACCCCGTCCTCGTGGTCAGCGGAGGTAGCCGGTGACGTCGGCGACGACGTGCACGGTCCCCTTGGAGTGGTTGACGACCGTCAGGGTCCCGGCGGAGCTGAGTCGCCCCACGACGAGGTTGGCGACGGTCTGTCCGGGCGCGAAGTTGGCGGTGGAGCTGCCGGTGGTCGCGGTGGAGTCGGCGCTGAGGAAGCCGGCCGC
>NZ_BJYX01000036.1 GCF_007991735.1 Terrabacter aerolatus
TATGGGGCGGGTGGGGGCTAACGCCAGGGACTCTCACCGCGCGTGCCGACGCCCCTAACGTCGACATCGACACACCGACGAACAAGCAGACGAACAAGGAAGTAAGTACCCCATGGACTACACCAATCTCGGCACCTCTGGCCTCACAGTCAGCCGCATCGCTCTGGGCTGCATGAGCTTCGCCGACCCCAATCCGATGATGACGTGGTCGCTCGACGCCGACCAGGCCGCGCCCCTGTTCCGGCAGGCCGTCGAGCTTGGCATCACCTTCTGGGACACCGCCAACGTCTACGGCGGCGGCACGTCCGAGGTCATCACGGGCAACGCGATGCGCGAGTTCAGCACCCGTGAGGCCACCGTCCTGGCCACCAAGATCTACTGGCCGATGCACGCTGGCCCCGGCGGCGGCGGCCTGAGCCGCAAGGCCATCCTCGAGCAGGTCGACGCCTCACTGACCAGGCTCGGCACCGACTACGTGGACCTTCTGCAGATCCACCGGTACGACCCCACCGTTCCCGTCGAGGAGTCGATGGAAGCCCTGCACGACGTGGTCAAGGCCGGCAAGGTCCGCTACCTCGGCGCGTCGTCGATGTGGGCCTGGCAGTTCTCCAAGCTGCAGCACACCGCGCAGCTGCACGGCTGGACGAAGTTCATCTCCGTCCAGGACCAGTACAGCCTCACCCAGCGTGAGGAGGAGCGCGAGATGTTCGGCCTGCTGGCCGACCAAGGCGTCGGGTCCATCCCGTGGAGCCCGCTCAACGGCGGCATCAACGCGCGCCCCTGGGGCGACCGCAGCACCGTGCGGTCGCAGTCGAACCCGCAGGTCGACATGTTCGGGAACCCGCTGTATCTCGAGAGTGACAAGGCCATCGTGGACGCCACCGAGAAGATCGCCGCCGACCGCGGAGTCCCCATGGCGCAGGTCGCGCTCGCCTGGGTCCTTCGCAACCCGGCCGTGGACTCCGTGCTCTCCGGCGCCACCAAGGAACACCACCTCGCCGACGCCGCAGCAGCGCTCGACATCACCTTGACCGACGACGAAGTGCAGGCACTCGAGGGCCCGTACGTCCCCCGCAAGCCCACCTACTTCCAGTAAGACTGTCCGCGGCGCTCAGGCGGCGCCTTCCGTCGAGGACGCCGCCTGGGCACGCGCTCATCGGCTGCTTGTTTCATTGACGCAGGATCGGTGTCTGGCGAGGCTCGGTTCCAAGCGTCCGGGCTGTCGCTCTCACATCGGCTGCTCACCTTGGGCGGCACGCTTGCGCACGCCCGGAGCCGAGGCCCGGTCGTGGTCTGCCGACGGCCACCCACGCACGCCCCTGTCACCGGAGGCCTCTGGTGGATCGCTCCCACTGCTCCTTCAGCAGCGGATACGCCTCGACCGGCGTCGGCAGGACCACCTCGCGGGAGTCCTGTCGCACAACCTCGATCCAGCCACGGCCCATGCTGAGACCACGGATCCGCACGTCTCGCACCTCCGCCCACGGGATCCGGGTCCGCCGGACGAGACGCCGGATGACGAGGCCGTCCCGTTCGAGCAGGACCCGCAGGCGGAGCTGCCCGATGGTGATGACCACGAAGCCCAGGGCGAAGCAGGCCTGCAGCGCGCGAACAGCAGGGTGTTGGACCCCGACCCCCGTCGGCCACACAGCCATGGACCCCGACGAGCAGGCCAGGAGCACGGGCCCGATGGCCTTCCGCACTCGCCGAGACCGCGGCTCCGACGGCAGGGGTGGCAGGCCGCCCGCCGTCTCATCGACGATCTCCGGACCTGTCTCGGGGCTCACGTCGCTCATGATGCACGACGGCGCCGCCGACAGGGTCGAACTCACGGGCGACGCCTCCGCAGCTTGGGTCCCAACTCGCTGTCGACCGAAGCGCCGCAGGTCGCACCTAGCCCTGATCGCCGCCGGCGCGCAGGGAGCGGGTCATGCTCTGCAGCACCCGGAACGCCTCGGACCTCTCGGTCTCGCTGAGGCCCGCCAACATCCGCTCTTCGACTGACCGGACGGCGACGGTCGCCTTCTCGAGGATCCGCCTGCCGCGGGGTGTCAGCCGCGTGGGGAGGACCTTGCCGACCGGGGCCTCCGCCGGCCTCGTCACGTGACCCTCGCGTTCGAGGGCGTGGAGCAGCACGTTCATCGACTGCCGGGTCACGAAGGCGCCCCGCGCGAGCTCGGAGTTCGACAGGCCCGGCCGCTGAGCGAGCAGCTCGAGGCAGGAGTAGTGCGTCACCGTCATGCCGAGCGGTCGCAGCACGTCATCCATCGCGGCGCGTAGGGCACTCGACGCCTCCTTGAGGAGGTAGCCCAGGGACGTCTCGAGGTCGATGCCGTCAGCTTCTTGACCCATGTCAGGATTCTGACATACATTCACCTGTGTCAGATAACTGACACGACCAGAAGGAAGCTCATCATGCCCGTCACCGGTCCCGACTTCATCTCGCTCCAGGCGCGCGACCTCGCCGCCTCGCAGGCGTTCTACGTGCAGTACCTCGGTCTCGTCCGGTCCCAGGCCGGACCGCCGCACGCCGTCGTCTTCGACACGCAGCCGATCGCCTTCGCGCTCCGCGACCTCGTGCCCGGCACCGACCTCGCATCCGCCGCCCAGCCCGGCATCGGCGCCGCGATCTGGCTCCACGCCACCGAGGTCCAGTCCATCCACGACGCCCTCGTCGCCGACGGTCACATCATCGTCTCCGCGCCCATCGACGGCCCGTTCGGTCGCACCTTCACCTTCGCCGACCCGGACGGCTACCAGATCACCCTGCACGACCGCGGCTGACCGAGGCCCTCGACCCGACCGCCCGCGCTCGGCCTCGCCGCCCGTGGGAGTGGGCATCCCGGCATACGACAGGGGCGCGACAGCGTCGCTGCCACGCCCCTGCACGCCGGTCGTCGAAGACCTACCGACCGTCCACGGCCCGGCTACCGACCACCCGGCCGACCCGGCAGGTCGACCGGGCGCCCGGCCGCCGTGGAGCGCGTGTAGTCGGCGTCAGGGCCCGACGGGGGAGTGAGCGACTCGGCCGTCGCCCAGCCGGTCGGCCTCGCAGCGAGCGTGAACGACATGGCTCCGCCGCCCTTGACCTCGCACAGCGGCAGCCACGAGCTCTGGTGCGAGGTCCGGCCGACCGTGAGGCCCGCGATGAACGGCCTCGCGGAGGCGTCCCCGTCGGTCGTGATGCGCAGCGGCTTGTTCTTCAGCCACACCGTCGCGGCCGGGAACTGGGGCGTCGACAGCGCCAGGCCCGGCGCCGACGCGACGGTGGGATACATCCCGAGCGCCGCGAAGACGTTCCAGCTCGACAGTGCGCCCATGTCGTCGTTGCCCGGCAGACCGTCACGACCGGCGTTGAAGGTGATGTCCATCAGCTTCTGCACGATGTACTGCGTCGAGGCCGGGGCACCCGCCCAGTTGTAGGCCCACGGCGCGTTGAAACCCATCTCGTTGCCCATGTAGAAGGTCTCGGCGTCCTGACCGCCGTTGAGCTGCGCGGCCGTCGGCACCGTGCTGAGCGATGAGTCGATGGAGAAGAGCCGGTCGAGACGGGCGACCGCCTGGTCCTTGCCGCCGATGGCCTTGATGAGGTCGGTCCAGGCGTACCCGAACGACCAGAAGTAGTTCGGCTCGGTCGACTCGTGGAAGGTGCCAGGCATGAGGGCGCCGGGCATCCCGGGCGTCGTCGGGGCGGCACGTGTCGCGATGGTGCCGTTCGCCGCGTCGAAGATGTGGCGCCACCAGCCCGCGCGGTCGTAGAGCGTGGCGAGGTCGGACTGCGTCACGGCGACCTTCGGGTCACGCCGCACCGAGTCGGGGACGGCCGCGAGGAACGCCGCGGCGGCGCGGTCGCTGTTGTAACGCTCGATGTTGCTCGAGGACCACTCGGGGCTCGGGTAGTAGCCGTCGCGCAGGTACTGCTCCGAGGCCGTCATGCTCTTGTTGCCGTTGCACGCGCTGGTCGGGTCGAACACCGACTGCTTGACGAGGCGGGCGGCGCTCGTCACGTCGAAGTCCTTGGCCCCGAAGGCGTACGCGCCGGCCAGCACCGGCAGGGCGTTGTCGCCGGCCATCGGCGTCGAGTCGTCGCTCGCGTCGACCCAGTGCGGGAAGGCGCCGCACTGCTCGGCGTCGACGACGAGGGACTGCATCATCTCGCTCGACTCCTTGGGGGCGAGCAGCGCGAGCAGGTGCGCCTGGGAACGGTAGGTGTCCCACAGCGAGAAGCTGCTGTAGTGCGTCGTGTAGCCACCCTTCCCTCCGCCGGGCTTGACGTAGGAGTAGTCCGCGACGTTCGCCGTCCGGCGCGGTGCGATGCCGCCCGTGGTGTCGACGCCCGTCGGGTAGGGCCGCTCGGCGCCCATGCTCCGGAAGTCCCCGTTGACGTCGGAGTAGACGGTGGGGGAGCCGAAGACCCGGTAGAGGGCGGTGTAGAACTTCACGAGCCTCGCGCGCTCCGTCGGGGTGAGCCGGCTCGCGTCGGCGGCCCGGTCGACCTGGATGGTGTTGAGCCGGGTGTTCCACGCGGAGTCCGCGGCCTTGCGGGTCTGCTCGAAGCCCGACGACCGGTTCTCCGTGTGGAGGTTGAGCTTCGCGTTCGCGACACTGACGGCCGAGATCCCGACCCGCATCGTCAGGGTCGGGTCGTGTGCCGGGAGCGAGTAGTGCAGCAGGGCGGCGCCGTCCTTGGGTGAGTTCACAGCACCCTCCGTGGACTTCACGAGGGGCCGGTCGAACTCGGCGTAGAAGTAGACGGGCGAGTTCCACGGCGTGCCGTACGGGGTGCAGAAGGCCGGCGCGACGGTCTGTCCGGACAGGACGCGTCCGTCCTTGCTGACGTCGAGCGATACGTGGTCCGGCGTGAGCTTGCCGGCCTCGGTGCTGCGGTTGCTGTTGCCGTTGAGGCGGGTGTCGATGGAGAAGTAGCCGGACCCGGCATCGGGATAGGTGAAGCGCGCCATGCCGGTCCGGGTCGTGGCCGTCAGGTCCACCTTGACCCTGTTGTCCAGGGTGACGCCGTAGTAGCCCGGGGTGGCGGACTCGGTCGCGGTGTGGAAGGGCACGCCCGTCGGGACGCCGCTGCTGCTCGAGGCCACGGCGGTCGGGGTGGAGGCCGGCATCATGCCGACCGCGCCCTGGCCGGGACAGCCGACGCCGTTGAGGTGCGTCAGGCTGAAGAAGTTGATCTTCCCCGTCGTCGCGTCCGGCGGGTTGAGGTAGCCGCCCGAGCCGTTGAAGTTGGTGCGCGGCATGTCGGGCCCGAAGTCGGTGAAGCCGAACGGCACCTTGGCGCCCGGGTTGTTGTTGCCCGCGTAACCGCTCGTGGTCGCCGCCGAGGTGCCGATGAAGGGGTTGACGTACTGCGTCAGCGGGAGCACCGACCGGTGCTGGGGCGGGACGGCGCGGTGGTCGGAGCCGGCGCCCGTCCCCGCGCTCGTCCCTGCGCTCGCCATCCCGGTGGCGCTCGTGGTGAGCAGGGCTGCAGCCGTCACGGCGACCGCCCACCTTCCCGTAGGTCTCGACAGGTGCATGGTCGACTCTCCTTCGTTCCCCGACGCTGGGGCTGGCACGGACCCCGCCACGCTAGGGAGCGCCCTCGAACCGGGGCAATGCGAAATGTCGCATGTGTCCGATCAGGACAGCCGAGTGGACAGGACCGGTGACGACCCCCGCGGCGCGCTGGCCCCGGCCAGGAGGGAGAGCGCCGTCTCGCCGGACGTGCTCGGGTATGCCGTGTGCGTGAGGATGCGCTGACCGCCGGCCTCCGGGAGGTGGAGCACCTCGAACGCGAGGTCGAACTCGCCGACCTCGGGGTGGTGGAACTGTTTCGTGCCGGTGACACACTTCTGCACCGGTTGCCGCGCCCAGAGCGCGGCGAACTCCGCGCTGTGGACGACGAGGTCGCCGATGAGCTCGGCCAGCTCGCGGTCGTCGGGGAACTGCGCGGCGATGAAGCGCAGTGACGCCACGGCCAGCGTCGCCTCAGAGCGCCAGTCACGGTAGAGGTCGCGGGTGTGCGGGTCGAGGAAGAGCATCCGCGTGAGGTTGGGGCGGTCTGCCGGGCGGGAAGGTGCTGTCGGGTCGAGGTGCCCGGCCAGCAGCAGGTGACCGAGCCGGTTCCAGGCGAGCACGTCGGACCGGCGGCCCATGACGACCGCGGGCACCGCACCCATCGCGTCGATCAGAGCGACGGTGCCGGGGCGTGCGTGGTCGGGGCGCGGAGGCCGACGCCGACGCGACGCCGCCGACGGTCGCGCGAGATCGTGCAGGTGGGCGCGTTCGTCGTCGTTCAGGCGCAGAGCTCGGGAGATGGCGTCGATGACCCCCTCGGAGGCGTTGGCGGAGTGTCCCTGCTCGAGGCGCGTGTAGTAGGTCGCCGAGACGCCGGCCAGCTGTGCCAGCTCCTCGCGTCGCAGGCCCGGCACGCGCCGCGCACCGTAGGACCTCAGCCCGACCTCGTCCGGGGTCAGCGCTGACCGGCGGCTGCGCAGGAAGGCCCCGAGGGTGCCGGCACCAGGTCTGTCGTCCATGTCCCCATTGTCGCGGTCGTGCCCACCGGCTGCCTGTCCCTGTCAGTGGCAGGCAGCCGGGGGGTGGGAGAGGCGGGGGCCTGGCTGGCCCCGCGCGCCGCGCCGAGGGTGAGGACCACGCGACCGTCCCGTCGCGCCCAACCACGTCACCCCAGACGGAAGGACTCCCGTGTCGCGCCTCGACCAGGACACCCGACGACCCGCCCCGCAACCCGCCCCGCAACCCGCCCTGCAACCCGCCCCGCAACACCCTGCCGCGCCCCCTCCGCGTGCGGACGCCGCTCCACGGATGTCGGGGCGGCAACGCCTCGCGCTCGCCGTCCTGCTGACCGCGAGCTTCACCCTCGCGGTGGACTTCTCCATCCTGAACGTGGCGCTCCCGGCCATCGGCTCGGACGTCGGCTTCTCGCTCGAGCACCTCCAGTGGATCTCGACGTCGTTCGCGCTGTGCGCAGCCGGGTTCACGCTCCTGTTCGGCCGGGTGGCCGACCTCTTCGGGCGTCGCCGGCTCTTCCTGACGGGGATCGCGCTGCTCGGCGGGTCCTCTCTCGCCGGCGGCCTGGCCCAGGAGCCGGTCGTGCTGCTCGTCGCCAGGGTGGCGCAGGGAGTCGCCACGGCCATGGTCACCCCCGCAGCGCTCGCCCTGCTCACGACGACGTTCCCCGAGGGGCCGCAACGCTCGCGGGCGCTGGGGCTCAACGGGTCCCTCATGGCCGCGGGCTTCACGACCGGGGCGATCCTCGGCGGGCTCCTGACCGACCTGCTCAGCTGGCGCTGGGCGTTCTTCGTCAACGTCGCCGTCGCCGTGGTCGTGCTGGCGGTGGCTCCCGGCGTGCTGACCGAGAGCCGTCCCTCCACCCGCCCGCGCCTCGACGTGCCGGGGGCCGTCACCGTCACGCTCGGCCTGCTCGCCGTGGTGCAGGGCCTGACGACGGCCGGCGCGTCCTCGTGGGGTGACCCGGCCGCCTGGGGATCGCTGCTCGTGGGCCTCGTCCTGCTCGCCGTCTTCTGGCAGGTCGAGCAGCGCGTCGCCCAGCCGCTGCTCCCGACGGCCGTGCTGCGGCGCCGAACCGTCGCGTGGGGGAATGTCGCCGGCCTGCTCGCCTTCGCCACGGAGACCTCGCTCGTCTTCGTCCTGACCCTCTACCTCCAGGACGTGCTCGGCTACTCGCCGCTCTCGGCCGGGCTGGTGTTCGGGGTGCTCGGCGTCGGCACCGTTGCCGGCGGCCTGCTGGGGCCGGTGGTCATCGGGCGCGTCGGAGCCCGGAACGCCGTGGTCGTCGGCCTGCTCGTCCAGTCGGCCGCCACCGCCTCGCTCGTCCTGCTGACCACGGCCCCCTCGTCGCTCGCGCTGCTGCTCGTCGCGACCTTCGTCGGTGGTGTCGCCAACCTCGTGGCCATCGTGGGCTTCATGGTCACCGCCACCTCCGGGCTCCCGGACGGGGAGCAGGGCCTGGCCACGGGGCTGGCCACGATGAGCCAGCAGGTCGGGATCACCCTCGGCATCCCGCTGATGTCCGCGGTCGTCGCAGCGCAGTGGCACGGGACCAGCGCCGAGGCGTCCCCGTCGCTGCTCGCCGGCGTGACGACGGCCGTCGCCGTCAACGCGGCCCTGTTGGTGCTGGCGGCCGCCGCCGTGGCCGTCTTCCTGCGGTCGCGCCCTTGGGAGCGCCCTTCGGAGCGCCCCGGCCGGTGAGCCGGTCCTGCTGGGGCGCGGCCCCTCCCACGCCGGTCGTCCGGGCCGACCCGGCGTGGGAGGGCCACGTCCCCGCAGACGGTCGTGACGGCATACGACCTCGGGTGCTTCGCGACGCCGCCCCCGCCCCGGTGACCTCGCGATTCCTCCGCCGCGTGGTCTGTCGCTGGCAGGACTACCGAGGTTCGTTCGTTAGCCTGCTGGAATGACCGACGCGCTCAGGACCGACCCTGCCCTCCCGGCGGAGTCGCCCTCGGGCGACCCGCGTGCCGACCGTGTCGCGGCTGCCGTCAAGACGTGGCAGCGCACCCTCGTCGACCTCGGTGGTCGCAACACGCTCCTCTGGTACCGCGACCTCCCCTCGGGAACCCTCGACCTGACGACCGCACACCCCGGCGGCGTCTCGATGCTGCTCGCCGGCCGTCGCACCCGCCTGTCCGATCTCGTCCGCGAGCCGGCCGCCTTCGAGGAGGCGAGGCGCCGGGCGCGCGCCATCCGGTCCAAGGCGCTCGAGCTGCGCGAGGAGCGCGGCATCGCCGCCGGCTTCATCGCCATCGGGATGGCCACGTGGTCGGTCCCGCGCGCGGCGCGCCCGCCGGCCTCGCCGGTGCTGCTCCGCTCCCTGGTCCTGCGACAGACCGGCGCCGCCCAGGAGGACTTCGAGCTCGACCTCGGGCCCGACGCCGAGTTCAACCCCGTGCTGCGCGAGTACCTCCGCTCCGAGCAGGGCATCGAGATCGACGCCGACGCGCTCGCCGACCTCGCCAGCGCCGGCAACGGCTTCGACCCCTACCCGGTGTATGCCGCCCTCGGCCATGCGTGCGAGCGCGTCCCCGAGTTCGAGATCACCCCGCGGCTCGTGCTCGGCACCTTCTCCTACGCCAAGCTGCCCATGGTCGCCGACCTCGCCCTGCAGGGCGCCACCCTCGCCGACCACGACGTCGTCGCGGCGCTCGCCGGCGACGAGTCCGCGCTCGCGGCGGTACGGCTGCGCGTCCCCGAGAGCGAGCCGGACCCCGACCCCGAGCACGAGTACCTCGTGCTCGACGCCGACTCCTCCCAGCACGCGGCCATCGACGCCGTCCGCGCCGGCGCCCACCTCGTCGTCAAGGGGCCTCCGGGCACGGGCAAGTCCCAGACGATCGTCAACCTCATCGCCTCGCTCGCCGCGGAGGGCAAGTCCACTCTCTTCGTGGCCGAGAAGCGCGCCGCCATCGACGCCGTCCTGACCCGCCTCGACCGCCTCGGTCTCGGCGACCTCGTGCTCGACGCCTACGACGGCCCGACCAACAAGCGCGCGACGGCCCAGCAGTTCGCCCGCAGCCTCGAGGCGGCGATCGACAACGACGCCCCCGACACCGACCGCACGACCGCGGACCTCCGGGACCGTCGTGCGCGCCTGCAGCGGCACGTCGAGGCCCTCCACGCGGTCCGTGACCCGTGGGGCGTCTCCGCCCACGAGGCGCAGGAGGCGCTCGTCGAGCTCGGCACCCGCACGCCGCCCCCGACCTGCCACGTACGCCTGGGCAGCCGCGAGCTCGGAAGCCTGAGCCGCACCCGCGCCGTCGAGCTCGGCCGTCGCCTGCGCGACGCCGCCGGCCTCGGTGCCTGGACGCGTGAGGGTGACGACCCGTGGTTCGGCGCCCGCATCCTCAGCGCCGACGACGCGTCCCGTGCGCTCGACATCACGACCAAGCACAGCACGAGCGGGCTCGACGACGCCGCTCGCCAGCTCAACCGCATCCTGTCGGAATCCCGTGTGCCCGAGGCGAACTCGCTCGCCGATTGGAAGTCGGCCTTTGCGACGATGGCGAGCGTCCGCGAGACGCTCGAGGTGTTCCGGCCCGAGGTGTTCGACATCCCCCTCAAGGAGCACATCGCCGCCACGGCCACCCGCGACTGGCGCGAGGCGCGCGATGTCGAGATGGGCTGGCTCGACCGGATGAGGATCCGCCAGCAGACCAAGCGCCTGCTCCGGCCGGGCCGCCCGCCGGCCAACCTGCACGAGGAGCTCGTCTCCGCGGGCGAGCAGCGCGAGCACTGGTTCGAGCTCGTCGGCGGCGGCGGCCGGCCCGAGATCTCGCCGCGCCTCGACGAGGGTCTCGCGCTGCTGGCCGGCCTCACGGCCGACCTCGAGTGGCTCGACGAGCGGCTCCAGCCCGGTCCGGACGGGAGCACGCTCGTCTCCCTGCCCCTCCTCGAGCTCCGGGAGCGCCTCGCTGCGCTGGCGAGCCGACCGGACCGCATCGCGGTGCTGCCCCAGGTGACGGCCGCCCTCGACGAGCTGCGCGCCGTGGGGCTCGGGTCGGTCGTCGACGACCTCGCGGCCCGCGGCATCCCCACCGACCAGGTGACGGCCGAGGTCGAGCACGTGTGGTGGGCCTCCCTCGCGCAGGAGATCACGGTGCGCGACCCCGCCTACGGCGCGCACGACGGGGCGGGTCTGCGCCGCGACGTCGCCGAGTTCGCCGAGGCCGATCGCGCCCACCAGGCGGCCACCGTCGAGCGGGTGCGGGCAGCGGTCGCCCGCAACGTCCGCGAGGTCATCTCCGACCACCCGGCCCACGAGGCCCTCGTGCGAGGCGAGGCCGGCAAGGCCCGCCGCCACCGGCCGCTGCGCGACCTCATGAACCAGGCGTCCGCGACGCTCACCGCGATCAAGCCGTGCTGGGCCATGAGCCCGCTCGTCGTCGCGTCCACGCTGCCCCCGGGTCGCTGGTTCGACGTCGTCATCTTCGACGAGGCCTCGCAGGTGCAGCCGGCGCAGGCCATCTCGGCCATCTCGCGCGCCCGTCAGGTCGTCGTCGCCGGTGACGAGCGCCAGCTGCCGCCGACGAACTTCTTCACCGTCGTCTCCGACGACGAGTCCGACGCGGCCCCCGCCGACGAGACCCTGACCGAGGGCTTCGAGTCGGTGCTCGACGTGCTCGCGGCCGCGCTGCCGACGCGCAACCTCACGTGGCACTACCGCAGCCGCGACGAGCGGCTCATCTCCTTCGCCAACGAGGCGATGTACGACGGTCGCCTCACGACGTTCCCCGGCACGTCGCTCGACTCGGCCGTCACCTTCGAGCCCGTCGACGGACAGGCGGTCGTCCAGCCCGGCGTCGACACCATCGAGACGACCGACGGCGAGGTCGCCCGGGTCGTCGAGCTCGTCCTCGAGCACGCGCGCACGCGGCCGACCGAGTCGCTCGGCGTCATCGCACTCGGCATCAAGCACGCCGACCGCCTCGAGGAGGCGGTCACCGAGGCCCTGCGCACCGCCCCCGACGTCGCCGCCTTCTTCGACGACGCGCGGGACGAGCGCTTCTTCGTCAAGAACCTCGAGCGCGTCCAGGGTGACGAGCGCGACGCCATCATCCTGTCGATCGGCTACGGCAAGACCCCGCACGGCCGGGTGCTGCACCGGTTCGGCCCGCTCAACAACGAGGGCGGCGAGCGGCGCCTCAACGTCGCGATCACCCGCGCGCGCTCGCGCATGGTCGTCGTCTCGGCGCTGCGGTCCGTCGACCTCGACCCGAGCCGCCTCAAGGCCCGCGGCGCCCTCATGCTGCGCGACTTCCTCGCCTACGCCGAGACCGGTGGGGGAGCGGGTGACGAGGACACGCTCTTCGCGACGGCGACCGTCACCACCGATCCGCTGCGCCACGACCTCGCGGAGCGCCTGCGCCGACACGGCCTCACGGTCCACGAGGACTACGGCACGGCGAGCCACCGCATCGACATCGCCGTCGAGGACCCCTACCACCGGGGTCGCGCGCTCATCGCCGTCGAGACCGACGGGGAGCGGTATGCCGCCCTGCGCAGCACGCGCGACCGGGACCGTCTGCGACCGGAGCAGCTCGCGAGACTGGGCTGGGTGCACGAGCGGGTGTGGAGCACCGACGTGTTCCGCGACCCGGCCCGTGAGATCGCTCGCATCGTCACGCTGGCCCGCACGTCGCCGCCCCCGGCCGCGCCGGAACCGACCCCCTCGGAGGGGCCGGACGACAGCGTCGCGGCTGACGGCCGAGGCGCCGGTACCGACGACGCGCGCACGGTCGGGACCACGGGCGCCGACTCGGGCGACGCGGCCACCACGACCGCGAGCCGGTCCGAGGCGTCCGAGGACGTCAAGGCCCCTGAGGCGCCCGCCACGGCTCCGGCCCCGAAGCGGAAGCGTCGCCGGGTCTTCCGCAAGGGCACGGCCGCCGCCGAGGCGACCCCCGACGGGGACGGCAGCGAGCCGGGCGCCGCACTCGGCCGCAGCAGCGACGAGCTCGACCTCGGCTGGGGTGAGCGGCCGTCGGGCTCCGGCCTCGGCGACCGCTGGCTGCAGGAGCAGCGGCCTCCGCACTACGAGTGACCCGGGTGCTGCTCACCCCGGCGAGGGGCGCGGCGGAATGCTGTGCCCGTGCGGCGCGTTGAGGGGCTCATGAACACGACGACACCGTTCTCGCTGCGCCTCTCCTGGGCCCAGGGCCTCTTCGAGCGAGGTGACCACGCGGCCGCCGCCACCGCCCTGGCCGAGCTCGTCGACGAGGTCGAGTCGTCCCGCGCCGGCTCGGCCGAGTCCGACGCCGTGCTGCACTCGGTCACCGACCTGCGCCTGCTGCTGGCCCGCGCCTACTTCCAGTCGGCCCAGCTCGGTCGGGCCGAGGCGACGCTGACCCGGGTCATCGAGGAGTCCCCGACCGACTCCTACGCGCACCTGCTGCTGGGCCGGACCCTGCAGCGCGCGGGTCGCCACGCCGAGGCCGCCCGGCCGCTGGCCCTCGCCGAGGTGCTCGGTGACTACGAGCGTCCGCAGGCCTACGGCGGCGCCTCCACGCTGACACCCGAGCCCGCCTGACGTCCCCGAGGTCGGGTCCCCGTCCCCGGGGCACCGCGTCAAAGTGCCCACTCGACGGGGGAGGGCGCCGGTCACCGCGTGAAAGTGCCCACTCGACGGGGGAGAGCGCCGGTCACCGCGTGGAAGTGCCCACTCGACTCGAGTCGAGTGGGCACTTCGGTGCAACGGGGATCAGCGGGCGCGGAGGCTGTCGCGGATCTCGGTGAGCAGGATGACCTCCTCGGAGGGGGCCTCGGGCTCGGGCTCGACGCCCCGCTTGCGCAGCTGCGCCAGGTGGTTCATCGGCACGACGACCATGAAGTAGACGGCTGCCGCGACGATGACGAAGCTGATCAGCGCCGTGAGGAAGGCCCCGAACTTCACCCCGCCGGGTGTCCAGTTCGAGAAGTCGGGCGTGCCGCCGATCTTGCCGATGAGGTCCATGATGACCGCGACGAACGCGTCGACGACCTTGGCGAACGCGGTGCCGATGACGACCGCGACGGCGAGGTCGACGACGTTGCCCCGCATCAGGAAATCCTTGAAACCCTTGATCATGCGCGTCCCTTTCTGGCCCCTGGAAGCGGGGCGTCTCGGTGCCGCGGGGCCGGAGTGATGAGTCGACCCGTCCCCGTGGGTCGTGCCTGTCGTCTGCTGAGCCTGCGGCCCGTGTGCGACGCTGCGACGCGAGTGTCGCGTGTGACGGACACCCCGGGCGATCCGAGCCTACTGCTCGGACGCCGACCCGTGCCGGATGGCCACGACGAGACTCTGACCGGCCTCGAGAGTGCTGAGACCACGGGCGACCTCGGCGGCCTGCGCCGGGTCGAGGGCCAGCGTCACGCGAGCGGGAGCGCCGGCACCGAGACCGGTCGACGCCTCGGCGTCGTGCACGGCGAGGACGACGACGTCGGCGGCGGCCCGGGCGCCGGACGCCGTGGCGTAGAGGTCGACGTGGTTGCCGGGACGCAGGCCGACCGAAGCGGCGTCGAGCACGGGGACGCTGACGGCCACGCGGTCCTCGGGCTGGCCCTCGAGCAGGTCCGGCCCGAGCAGGCGCTCGGCCGTCACGACGTCGTGCGTCGTGAGCGGCGTGGTCACGACGCGTCCCACCGCGGCGTCGACCCGGGCCAGCGCAGACGCGGGTCGCTGCCCGTCGGGCCTCGGCGTGACCGCCACGTCGGCGGGGCCGATCCGCTGTCCGACCGCCACGTCACGCACCATGACGACGGTGGGCACTCCGGCGCCACCGGCCGGTGCCGGGCGCAGCGCGCCGCCCGTGACGAGGACCGCCAGCCCGGCGAGTCCTGCCGCCGCCAACCGACGCCACCGGGTGCGTCGCGCCCTGCGACGCCGCGGACCGTCCGGCACGGCTGCGGCCCCCCGGGACCGGCGCCACCACGAGCCTGCTCGTGGCGCGGCCATCAGGGGAGGGGGAAGGGCAGCTCGAGACCGTCGAGGCTGCGTCGGCAGGGGCAGGTCGCCGTCTCGTCCGGCTCGGCCGCCGGCATCTGCCCGATGGCGTCGCGCAGGATGCCGGTGAGGTGCTCGACGTTGGTGGCGAAGACCCGCAGCACCTCGTCATGCGTGACGGCGTCGCCGCCCTCGACACCGGCGTCGTGGTCGGTGACCATGGCGATCGTCGTGAAGCACATGGCGAGCTCACGGGCCAGGGCCGCCTCGGGCATCGTCGTCATCCCGACGATGCCGAACCCGGCCTGCTGGTGCATGAGCGACTCGGCACGCGAGGAGAACCGCGGTCCGTTGATGACGACGAGGGTGCCGTCGGTGACGACCGGCAGCTGCGACAGTCGGGCGGCGTCGACGGCCACCTGGCGACCGTTCGGGCAGTAGGGGTCGGCGAACCCGACGTGGACGACGGGGCCCTCGGCCTCGTAGATCGTGTGCGCCCGCCCCCACGTGCGGTCGACGACCTGGTCGGGGACGACGATGGTGCCCGGCCCGTGCTCGGGCCTCAGCGACCCGACCGCGCACGGGGACAGGATCTGCCGGACCCCGACGGCCCGCAGGGCCCAGAGGTTGGCGCGGTAGTTGACCTGGTGCGGGGCGAACCGGTGGCCCTTGCCGTGACGGGCGACGAAGGCGACGCTGCGCCCCTCGACCTCGCCGATGACGAGCGGGTCGCTGGGGCGCCCGAACGGCGTGTCGACCTCGACGGTCTCGTGGTCGTCGAGGAACTCGTACAGGCCGGACCCGCCGATGACGCCGATCTCGGCGCGCGGACCGGGGGTGGCAACCGCTTGGACGGCGGGGTCGGGAACGGTCGTCTGCTCAATCGTCATGGCAGGAGCCTAGGGTGGCCGCCCGGCCGGCCGGACGGCATACGCCCGCGGGTGGGGACAACGTCCCTCGAGGTCAGGAGGCTGTGGACGACGTGCTGGACGACGACGAGCCGGACGCTCCCGACGCGGGCGCCGGGGCGGTCGTCGAGCCCGACGTCGACGAGCCCGAGGTCGACGAGCTCGAGGTCGAGTCGGACGACGTCGTCGACCCGGTGTCCTTCTTCGTGTCACCGGACCCGGCGGCTGCCGGCGTCGAGGCGGACTTCGCGGACGCGCGCGAGTCGGTCTTGTAGAAGCCCGAGCCCTTGAACGAGATGCCGACGGGGTGGATCACCTTGCGCAGCCGTGGCTCGCCGCACTCCGGGCACACCGTCAGGGAGTCGTCGGTGAACGACTGGCGGATGTCGAAGGCGTGACCGCACTCTTGGCACGCGTAGGAGTAGGTGGGCACAGGTGAACCTTTGACGTCGGGGGCGGAACGGGACCGAGGGTCAGTCTACGGCCAGCCGGCGAGGCGGCCGCCGCGGCTGATCTCGCGGATGCGCTGCTCGGTGCGCTGCTTGACCTTCGAGGTCGTGACCACGAGCAGCTGGTCGCCGTGCCGGATCGTCGTGAGCCGGTCGGGCACGAAGCCCTCGCCGGCGCGCACCACGAGGGTGACGTTGGCGCCCTTGGGCAGGCGCAGCTCGAAGACGGCGACGCCGTGCAGCCTCGACTCGGGCCCGACGGTCACCTGGATGACGTCGGCGCTGATCTCCATGAGGGAGGTCGACTCGAGGTCGACGTCGACCGAGTGCACCTGCTCGGTGAGCCCCAGCCGCCTGGCCACCCACGGCAGCGACGGCGCCTGCACGATGGTGAAGACGACGACGAGCATGAAGACGAGGTCGAAGATCCACTCCGTGTCCGGCGTGCCCACGACGAGCGGGACGGTGGCCAGCACGACCGGCACGGCCCCGCGCAGCCCCGCCCACGACAGGAAGAGCTGGTCGCGCCACGGCACCTTGAACCACGACACCGACGCCACCACCGACAGCGGCCGGGCGACGAGGAGCAGGACGAGCCCGATGACGATGGCCGGCACGAGCTGCTCGCCGAGGCGCGTGGGGTCGGCCAGCAGGCCGAGGAGCACGAAGAGGCCGATCTGGGCGATCCAGCCCAAGGCGTTGGCGAAGCTCTGGAACGCGACCCGGTTGGGCAGGCCCATGTTGCCCAGGACGAGCGCGGAGAGGTACGTCGCGAGGAAGCCGGAGACGTGCACGGCCGACCCCACGGCATACGCCAGGACGGTGAGCGAGACGACGCCGATGGAGAAGAGGGCCGAGGACGCCCCCGCGACACGGTGCAGGATCTGCCCGCCGAGCCAGCCCACGGCGCCGCCGACAGCGACCCCGCCGGCCAGCTCGACGACGGCGTGCAGCACGAGCACCCACCA
The DNA here is from genome assembly GCF_007991735.1 of Terrabacter aerolatus. Lineage (GTDB taxonomy): Bacteria > Actinomycetota > Actinomycetes > Actinomycetales > Dermatophilaceae > Terrabacter > Terrabacter aerolatus. The sequence goes on from NZ_BJYX01000036.1 coordinate 16,778, forward strand.
CGGGTCGGCCGTGCCGCCGGGGACGCCCTGGGCGGCGAACGCGACGACGAGGATGACCACCGGCGCGTCGTTGAAGCCCGACTCGGCCTCGAGCATCCCCGAGAGGCGCTTGGGCAGCGGCACGTTGCGCAGCACCGCGAAGACCGCGGCGGCGTCGGTAGAGGTCACGATGGCGCCCATGAGCAGCGAAATGGTCCACGACAGCGGCAGGAAGGCGTGCGCGGCGACGGCCACGACGAGCACCGACACGACGACCCCGACGGTCGAGAGCACCGCCGCGGGGGCGACGGAGTCCTTGATGTTGGACCACGACGTCGTCAGCCCGCCCTCGGAGAGGATGAGCACGAGCGCGGCGTAGCCGAGGACCCGCGTGATCGACGCGTCGTCGAACTGGATGCCGGCGCCGGCGTTGCCGAGGAGCAGGCCGATCCCGAGGTAGATGAGCAGCGACGGCAGGCCCGAGCGGACCGAGAGGCGCACGGCCGCGACCGCCACGAGGAGCACGAGCGAACCCACGAGGAGCACACGCGTCAGGTCGTCGAGGTCCATGGTCGACGACGTGATGGTTGCGAGTGCGGGCAAGGGCAGCTCCTCGGGTGTCGTCGCAATCCAACCATCCCGGGCCGACCCGCCGTGGAGCGGTCCGCGACACGTCCCCACGGCGGTCCGCGTGAGCTGCCGGGAGCGGGGTCGTCGAGGGTTGCGGCGTCGTTTGCTCGCGGTTCGGCAACGATGTCCGGCGGTGCCGCTCGGGCTGCGAGCCCGGCCCTCGGCCGTGGCCTAGGCTCGTCGCGTGTCACGGTTGAAGCGCGCCCGTCGGATCGTCCTGCTCGTCGCCGTCCTCGTCGTCATGGCGGTGGTCGCCGTCGGGATCCTGGCGATCGGTGTGGTCCGGCAGTCCTTCCCCGACACGACGGGCCAGCTCTCGATCGAGGGGCTGACGAGCTCGGTCTCGGTCCACCGTGACGCCCAGGGCGTCCCCACCATCTACGCCGACAACGCCAGCGACCTCTTCCGCGCCCAGGGGTTCGTCAGCGCCCAGGACCGCTTCTTCGAGATGGACCTGCGCCGCCACGTGACCGCCGGGCGACTCTCCGAGCTCGTCGGCAGCGCGGGCATCGACAGCGACAAGGTCATCCGGACGATGGGCTGGCGCCGCGTCGCGGAGCAGGAGCTGCCCAAGCTCGCCCCCGAGACCCGGCAGTACCTCCAGGCCTACGCCGACGGCGTCAACGCCTACATCAAGAAGACCGAGTCGCCGGAGAAGATGTCGCTCGAGTACACCGTGCTCGCCCGGCGCAACCCCGGCTACCGCGTCGAGCCGTGGACGCCGGTCGACTCGCTCGCCTGGCTCAAGGCGATGGCGTGGGACCTCCGCGGCGACTACAAGGACGAGCTGGCGCGGGCCCGCATGTCGCGCACGACGCGTTCGATCAAGCAGATCAACCTGCTCTACCCGCCCTACCCCGTCGACCGGAACCAGCCGATCCTCTCGGAGCAGGACTGGCAGCCCTCGTCGGCGGCGAGCGACCAGGCGGCCAGCCCCGCGCCCGCCGCCCTCACGGCGCTGCGCACCGCGGGTGGCGGCTCCGCGATCGACTCGGCCATCGCCTCGGTCGACGCGGTGCCGGTCAGCCTCGGGCGCGGCGACGGCATCGGGTCGAACTCGTGGGTCGTCTCCGGCTCCCGCACGACGACGGGCAAGCCGCTGCTCGCCAACGACCCGCACCTGGCGCTCGCGATCCCCGGGATCTGGGGCCAGGTCAACCTCCAGTGCCGCACGTTGAGCGCCGCCTGCCCGTTCCGGGTCTCGGGCTTCACCTTCTCGGGCCTGCCGGGCGTCGTCATCGGTCACAACGACAAGGTCGCCTGGGGCATGACGAACCTCGGTCCCGACGTGACGGACTTCTACCTCGAGCAGGTCTCGGGCAACTCCTACCTGCGCGACGGCGCCAACGTGAAGCTCGTCGAGCGCCAGGAGACCATCAAGGTGGCGGGCGGGGCCGACGTCTCGATGACGGTGCGCTCGACGGTGCACGGCCCGATCCTCTCGGACGTGGTGCCGGCGGTCGACGAGGCGGGCGACCGCAGCGTCGTGCGCGGGGCGCCGCAGAGCAACAGGTATGCCGTGTCGCTGGCCTGGACGGCGCTCAACCCGGGCACGACGGCCGACGCGATCTTCGCGCTCAACCGCGCGACGAACTGGACGGACTTCCGCAAGGCGGCCGCGCTCTTCTCGGTGCCCTCGCAGAACCTCGTCTACGCCGACACCGAGGGCCACATCGGCTACCAGGCGCCCGGACAGATCCCGATCCGCCGCTCGGCGACCCCGGGTGCGCCTCCCGGCTTCTGGCCGTCCCCGGGCTGGGACTCGCAGTGGGACTGGAAGGGCTACGTCCCCTTCGACCAGCTGCCGACCTCGTTCGACCCCGCCGAGGGCTTCATCGTCACGGCCAACCAGGCCGTCACGGCGAGCCCGACGCCGTTCCTCACCTCGGAGTGGGACTACGGCTTCCGTGCCCAGCGCATCCGGACGCTGCTCGCGGCGACGCCGAAGGTGTCGCCCGAGACGATGGCGCAGATCCAGGGCGACACCCGCAACACCTACGCCCCGGCGCTCGTCGAGCGCCTGCTGTCGGTGCAGGTCGACGACTTCACCGCCCAGGCGCAGCGCCTGCTGCGCGACTGGGACGGCAGCCAGCCCAACGACAAGTCACGTGACGCGGCCTCGGCGGCCTACTACAACGCCGTGTGGAAGTACCTCCTCCAGTACACCTTCGACGAGCTCCCGCCGGACATCGCGCCCGACGGCGGCAGCCGCTGGATGGTCGTCATGGAGCAGCTGATGAAGGACCCGAAGAACGACTGGTGGGACGACAAGACGACTCCCGGCGTGACCGAGGGCCGTGACGAGATCCTCAAGCGGGCCCTCGTCGAGGCGCGTCTCGACCTCGCGCGCGAGCTCGGCAAGGTCCCCGCGACGTGGCGCTGGGGCCGGCTGCACCAGCTCCAGCTCAAGCACCCGGTCATGGGCGCCGACGGCGTGCCGTCGATCATCCAGAACCTCTTCGACCGCAACGACATCGAGCTCGGCGGCGGCAACGCCATCGTCAACGCCAACTCGTGGAACGCCGCGGCCCCCGGCTACGACGTGACCAACGGCCCGTCGATGCGGATGATCGTCGACCTCGGCAACCTCGACGCCTCCCGTTGGGTCAACTCGACAGGTCAGTCGGGGCACGCCTACAGCGACCACTACGCCGACCAGGTCGATGCGTGGGCGGCCAACGAGACCTTCGCGTGGCCGTTCACGCAGTCCGCGGTCAAGGAGGCGACGGACGACGAGCTGACGCTCGTGCCACCGGCCTCGACCCCCTGACGCCGGGTCGTCCGGCCGACCTGTCGGCCGCCGGGTGAGGTCCTATGCCGGGTGAGGGCGGATGCCGGGTGCGACCTCGTCAGCGCACCCGCACGACGCGGCCGGTGGTCGTCACGTAGCCGTCGACCGGCACGTCGTGCTCGTCGGCCGGCAGGTCGGTCTCGCTCTGCTCGCCCTCGTGGAGCAGGGTGACGACAGGCGTGGACGGCGCGCGGTGCACGAGGGCGCGGTCGTAGCAGCCGCCGCCCTGCCCGAGCCGGGTGCCGTGCCGGTCGACCGACAGGCCGGGGGTCACGACCAGCCGGCACGTGGCGAGGGTGTCGGTGCCCAGCCACCCCTGCGGGTCCATCTCCTCGAGCGCCGGGCCGCCGTGGCTCGGACGGCGCACGGTGGCGTGGTCGCCCGAGGTGCCGGGGACGGCATACCTCCACTCGAGGGAGAAGTCGTCGAGCACGACGGGAACGACGACCTCGTGACCGGCGGCGAGGAGCGCCTCGACGAGCGGGCCGGTAGGCGGCTCGTCCGGCAGCGACTCGTAGACGGCGACCCGCCCGGGCCCGGGGACGAGACGCAGGACGGCCTCGGTGATCGCGGCGGATGCCCGAGCCCGTGCTTCCTCGTCCAGCAGTCGGGCGATCTCGCGTCGCCGGGAGCGTGCGGCGTGACGCAGGTCACGTTTGGCGGCGGATGTCATCGCGTTCGGGTTCGCGAGACGGTCCGGGCGCGCATGGGCCCATCGTAAGGTGATGCCCATGAGTGACCAGGCCCTGCGCGCTTCTGTCGACCTGATGCGCCACCGAGGCCTCGGACCGGAGGCGATCAGCGTCTTCGAGCACTACTTCGAGCAGCTCCAAGCCGGTGCGAAGGGGACCATCCCGGAGGCCTCGATCGAGCCCCTCGGCGACATCCAGACCCTCCGCGAGGTGCAGGTCAGCGACGAGGAGGCCCGGGCGGCGCTGTCCAAGACCGCGGTCGTCAAGCTCAACGGCGGCCTGGGCACGGGGATGGGCATGAGCGGGGCCAAGTCGGCGCTCGAGGTCAAGGACGGGCTGACCTTCCTCGACATCATCGCCCTGCAGGTGCTGGCGCTGCGCGAGCGCTGGGGCGTCGAGCTGCCGCTCGTGCTCATGAACTCCTTCCGCACCTCGGAGGAGTCGCTCAAGATCCTCGCGAAGTACCCCGACCTGCCCGTCGACGGCCTGCCGCTCGACTTCATCCAGAACGCCGAGCCCAAGCTGCGGCCCGACGACCTCATGCCGGTGCAGTGGCCCGACGACCCCGAGCTCGAGTGGTGCCCGCCCGGCCACGGCGACATCTACGTCTCGCTCGTCACGTCTGGCGTGCTCGACGCCCTGCTGGAGAAGGGGATCCGCTACGCGTTCCTCTCCAACTCCGACAACCTCGGTGCGACGTGCGACCCCGACGTCGCGGCCTGGATGGTCGAGCAGGGCCTGCCCTTCGTCGCGGAGGTCTGCCAGCGCACCAAGAGCGACCGCAAGGGCGGCCACCTCGCGGTGCGCAAGTCGGACGGTCGCATCGTGCTGCGCGACACGGCCATGGTCGCCGAGGGGGAGGAGCGCTACTTCCGTGACATCAAGCGGCACAGCACCTTCAACGCCAACAACGTGTGGATCGACCTCGAGGTCCTCCGCGAGCGCATGACCGCCAAGCACGGCGTCCTCGGCCTGCCGATCATCGTCAACCACAAGAACGTCGACCCTGCCGACCCCGGCTCGCCCGAGGTCATCCAGATGGAGTCGGCCATGGGCACGGCGATCGAGGTCTTCGAGGGGTCCGAGGCCATCCTCGTGCCGCGCACGCGCTTCCGGCCCGTCAAGACGACGAACGACCTGCTCGTCATCCGCTCGGACTTCTTCTCCCTCGACGACGGCTACCACGTCGTCGCCGCCGTCGACGGTCCCGAGCCCTACGTCGACCTCGACTCGGCCTACCGTTTCGTCTCCGGCTTCGAGAAGCGCTTCCCCAAGGGCGTGCCGTCGATGCGCGACTGCACGAGCCTGCGCGTCATCGGCGACCCCGTCTTCGGCCGGAACGTCCGCTGCGTCGGCGACGTGCTCATCGACGGCTACCGCAGGGTCCTCGACGACGCGGTGCTGGGCGAGCTGCCCGTGCCCGCGACGTCGCCCGCCGCCAGGCGTGGCGACGTGCGCACCGTCGACGAGCACCTCAAGGCCATCCTCGCGACGCTGGAGCCGTCCCCGACCGCGTGGACGCCGCTCACCGAGGCCCTCGGGCTCGTCGTGGCCCGCGACGTGCGCTCCAAGGTCGACCTCCCGAGCTTCGACAACTCCTCGATGGACGGGTATGCCGTCCGCGCCGACTCGCTCTCGACCGCGGGCGACGGGTCGGTGCGGCTGCGCATCGTCGGTGAGGTCGCCGCCGGTGACGACCCCTCCTTCACTGTGGGACCGGGCGAAGCGGCCCGGATCATGACAGGCGCCCCGATCCCCGAGGGGGCCGACGCGGTCATCGCCGTCGAGGACACCGACGGGGCGGCGACGGGTGAGGTGGAGTGCCGCATGTCGGTGCCCCGCGGCCGCTATGTGAGACCCCGGGGCGAGGACGTCTCCTCCGGCGCGGTCATCGTGCCGGCCGGCGAGGTCGTCGGCGCGCGCACCATCGCCCTGCTCGCGGCGTGCGGGCATGCGGTCGTCGAGGTCCACCGCCGGCCGCACGTCGTCGTCCTCTCCACCGGCACCGAGCTCGTCGAGCCCGGAAAGCCCTTGGGGCCCGGGCAGATCCACGACTCCAACTCCTCGATGCTCTGGGCCGCTGCAGTGGGTGCGGGTGCGTCGGCGGAGATCCAGGCCGCGGTCGGTGACTCCGACGCGGACCTGCTCGCAGCCCTCGACGACATCGTCACGCGCGCCGACGTCGTCATCACGAGCGGCGGCGTCTCCATGGGCGCGTACGACGTCGTCAAGAGTGCGCTGCGCGACAAGGGCATCGACTTCGTCAAGGTGGCCATGCAGCCCGGCAAGCCGCAGGGCTACGGCCTGCTCAGCGGGCCGGCGGGCAAGCCGGTGCCGCTGTTCGCCCTGCCGGGCAACCCCGTGTCGTCGTTCGTGTCGTTCGAGATCTTCGTGCGCCCGGCGTTGCGCAGGCTGATGCGCCTCTCGCCCGAGAAGCGCCGCCTGCGTCCGGCGACGCTCATCTCGGGGGTCGAGTCCTTCGGTGGCAGAAGGCAGTTCGGCAGAGCGGTGGTCTCGCGCTCCGCCGAGGGCACGCTGGTCGCCGTCCCCGTGGCGGGCCAGGGCTCGCACTTCGTCGCCGACCTGTCCCGGGCCAACGCGCTCTTCGTCGTGCCCGAGGACGTCACCGAGCTCGTCGCCGGCGAGGTCGTCGACGTCCTCCTCCTCGACAAGGACGCCTGATGAGCGAGCAGCCGCCGTCCCCGGCCGCAGGTGTGCCGAGCGACCGACCCCCGGTGGCTCCCGGGGCTCCCGGGGCTCCAGGGGCTCCAGGGGCTCCCGTGGCACCGGCGCTGACCCACGTGCGTCCCGACGGGAGCGCGCACATGGTCGACGTGTCGGCCAAGGCCGTCACCGCGCGCGAGGCCAGTGCGGCCGGCCGGGTGCTGCTCAGCCCCGACGCCGTGTCGGCCCTGAGGTCCGGGCGCGTCCCCAAGGGTGACGCCCTCGCCGTGGCCCGCATCGCCGGCATCCAGGCCGTCAAGCGCACCCCCGAGCTGATCCCGCTCGCCCACCCCATCGCCGTGCACGGCGTCGAGGTCGACGTCACCGTCGCCGACGACGGCGCCGACATCACGGCGACGGTGCGCACCGCCGACCGCACCGGCATCGAGATGGAGGCGTTGACCGCGGTGTCGGTCGCCGCCCTCGCGCTCATCGACATGGTCAAGGCCGTCGACAAGCACGGGCGCATCACCGACGTGCGCGTCACCGCGAAGTCCGGCGGCCGTTCGGGGGACTGGCATGAGTGAGCGCCCGGGCGCCGGGCGTCGGGCGGTCGTCGTCACGGTCTCGACCCGGGCCGCGGCCGGTGTCTACGCCGACCGGTCCGGACCCGTCATCGTCGAGCGCCTCCGAGGCTGGGACTTCGAGGTGGGGGAGCCCGTCGTCGTGGCCGACGGTGACGACTTCGGCATGGCCCTGCGCGAGGTCCTGGCGAGCGAGCCCGACCTCGTGCTCACGACCGGCGGCACGGGTCTCACTCCCACCGACGCGACGCCCGAGCAGACCGCGCCGCTGCTCGACCGTCTCGTCCCGGGGGTGGCCGAGGCGATCCGCGCGGCCGGGGTCGCCAAGGGTGTGCCGACGGCGATGCTGTCGCGCGGCCTCGTCGGGCTGGCCGGCCGCACCCTCGTGGCCAACCTCCCCGGCTCGCGCGGTGGCGTCAGCGACGCGCTCGACGTGCTCGAGCCGGTCCTGGGCCACGCCCTCGACCAGATCCCCGGCAGTGACCACTGAGGTGATGGCACGGGCTGCCCTGCGGCGTCTCGCGACTCGGGTCGCCTCCACCCGCTCCGAGGTGACCACGTGAGGATGCCGTGGCGTCCGCACCGCGACGGCCGCGCGCAGTGGCCCGTCGTCCTGCGCGACGCGTCCGCCGAGCCCGCCATCGTGCTGCGGCCCCTCCGGCTGGGGGACGAGCGGGACTGGCAGCGCGTGCGCCGGGACAACGCGGCATACGTCCAGCCGTGGGAGCCGACCCTCCCACCCGGCTCGCCCGCGCGCACCCCGGTGTCGTTCCGCCAGTTCGTGCGCGACCTCGACGCGGAGGCGATCGCCGACCGCGCCATGCCGTGGTGCATCGAGGTGGGCGGGCGCATCGTCGGGCAGGTCCACCTGTTCGGGATCGTCCGGGCCGCACAGCAGTCGGCGGCGGCCGGCTACTGGCTCGACGAGGCCGTCACCGGCCGAGGCATCGCGACGCGGGCGCTCGCGCTGGCCGTCGACCACGCCCTCGGGGCCGGCGGTCTGCACCGCGTCGAGGTCAACATCCGCCTCGACAACGTGCCGTCCCTGCGTGTCGTCGAGCGACTCGGCCTGCGCGACGAGGGCGTGCGCGAGCGGTTCCTGCACATCGACGGCGCCTGGCGCGACCACCGGTCCTTCGCCGTCACGACCGAGGACCTCGCCGGATCGACCCTCATGACCCGTCTGTCACAGCCGTAACACCAGCCTCTTGCGCGACACGCCTCGAATGTGCGGGGTCGTTACCGAACCGCGTCCTACCGTGGGTCACGTGCCCGTCAGCAGCCTGATCTTCGTCGTCATCGTGGCGATCTGGGCTGCCTATCTCGTGCAGCACTGGGCCCGTCGCCGCGAGGAGGCCGCAGCCACGCGGTCCGTCGACGGCTTCACCGAGGCCATGCGCGTGCTCGAGAAGCGTCCCGCCCTGCCGGCCTCCGAGCTGAGCACGCCGCGCCCCCACTCGTATGCCGTCAAGCCCGCCGCGTCCGGCCGTCCCACCGTCGACGTGAAGCGGGCCGTCCCAGCCGGCAGCACCCGCCGTCACTCGCCGCTCGTCGCCCGACGAGGCGAGGAGCGGGTGCTCACCGCCACCCTGCCCGCCGGCGGTCGCTCCCACCTGAACCACACCGACCACGACATCGCCCCCTACGCCGAGGTGGACCGCATGCCCGAGTCAGCACGCCAGCCGAGCCACGGAGCCCACGGCCGTCCACGCCGTGCCGAGGGGCCGGCGCCGGCGCGGGTCTCGGTGGCGCAGCGTCGGATTCGTGCTGCACTGCTCCTCGTCGCGCTCCTCTGGCTGCCGGTCTCGGTCGTGCTGACGGTCACCGGCGTCATCATGTGGGTCTCGATCCCGTTCGCGGTGCTGACCGTCGGTGCCGTGCTCGTGTGGCTCCGTGCCGAGGCACAGTCCGACCGGCTCCGTGCCACGGCGGACGTCGACGACGAGGCCGACCACACGCGCCGGGACTCGCGCGACCGCGGGCGTCCCCGCCAGGTCATGCACCCGGTGCCCATGCTCTCCAGCGACGACACCCAGGTCATCCGCAGCGCTCCGGCGCCCGCCGCGCCCGAGGCGCGCGAGGTCGCCCCGCGCGCCGAGGCCGGTGTCTTCGACGTCCAGGCGGCCCCGGTCACCGGCGAGGTCCCGGTCGCCGCCGTCGAGGCCGCCCCGGTGGCCGAGGGCAGCTGGAGCCCGGTCCCCGTGCCGCGACCGACCTACTCCCTCAAGGCCAAGGCCGAGCCCCGCTACACCGACTCCGGCATCCCCGCCGACGTGTTCGACACGCCGGAGTTCGCCGAGGAGGCGGAGGAGCTCGACGACCGGGCCCTCTTCGCCCGCCGCGCAGTCTCCCAGTAACCCCGACCGGCGCCCCACGCGCCGTCGACCCGAGCCGCGCCGACCGAAGGTCGAGGACCGGGCCGCACCAGAGCGCACCCACCCGCGTCAAACCCCGCCCGGGCGGACTTCAGGCAGCGCTCCAGCCGGCACTCGCCACCACAACCCCGCCCTGGCGGACTTCTGGTGGTGTTCGCGCCGTCACCCGCTACCACAACCCCGCCCGGGCGGACTTCCGGTGGTGTTCGCGCCGTCGCCGGCCGCCACAACCCCGCCCGGGCGGACCTCTGGTGGTGTTCGCGCCGTCCCCGGCCGCCACAACCCCGCCCGGGCGGACCTCTGGCAGCGCTCCAGCCGGCACCCGCCACCACAACCCCGGCCGGGCGGACTTCCGGTGGTGCTCGCGCCGGCACCCGCCACCACAACCCCGCCCGGGCGGACTGGTGCAGCAGGGCCGGTCGCCGTGAGTCGTCGGTTTGGGGGCCGCGGCGCTGTCAGCGGCGG
>NZ_BJYX01000037.1 GCF_007991735.1 Terrabacter aerolatus
GCCGTCCACTAGGTCCGGCGGCGAGGAGCACGCCCGGGCTCAGACGAGCTCGGGCACGTCGAGGTGCGCGATGGCGAGCGAGAACTCGCCGATCTCGGTGATCTTGATGCCGGTCTGCTGCACGAGGTCGGCACGCAGCCCCATGGCCGCGTTGCGGGTCGACATCATCGCCTCGGGCGAGTCGTACGTCGCGGTGAGGCAGGACCGCCCACCGGCGCGATCGACGAAAAGGCTTGCGCTGCAGAATCCCTCGAGCTGCTCGACCCTCGGCATGATGCCCATGCGGAAGGCGTCGACCATGGTGTCGACGTTCGCCGGCGCCACCTCGGTCCACGTGACACGGGCGCAGCAGCCGTCGGCGACCCGGTGGTCGCGGTGGAGGTAGGCGATCTCCCACTCGTCGACCGTCGCGGCACCGCCGAGCAGGTCGGCCGCCTGCTGACGCATCGGCGCGACGCTGTCGGCCGTGGCCCGCATCGCGGCGTCGTCGCGCCAGGCCGTCGTCACGATGCACCGGCCCGTGACGCGGTCGGCGACCATCGACAGGCCCACGCAGCCGTCCATCGCCCTGACCTGCGGCATCACCACGTCCTGCACGTGTGCGATGCCGGTCTCGATCATGCCGGGACGGCCCATGACCGTCGTGGAGCGTGCGTGCACGACCCCACCTCCCTCGGTCGGGGCGGCACCCCGACGGCGCCGCCGTCACCGACCAGCGTCCTCCTCGACGCGCGACCCCACAATCCCTCCGGGTTCGTGTGCCGTGTCGGCGGGTGCCGCTCGCCCGCTCTCGGGAGGGCGAGCGGGATCGAGGTCAGTCCGGGGTGGCGGCCGCGCGCGCAGCAGCGGGCAGCGCGGCGATGACGTGGTCGACGGCCTCGTCGTCGTGCGAGGCCGAGACGAACCACGACTCGAAGGCGCTCGGCGGCAGGTGGACGCCCTGGCCGAGCATCGAGTGGAAGAAGCGGCGGAAGGCCCCGGTGTCCTGGTCCTTGGCGTCGTCGTAGCCCGTGACCGCCCCGTCCCGGAAGAAGACGGAGAACATCGACCCGGCCCACTGGATCGTGTGCGGCACCGAGGCCGCGGAGAGCTCGCTCGCCACGGCGTCGGCGATGGCGTGCGCGACGACGTCGAGCCGCTCGTAGACCGCGGGGGTGCAGCCCTGGAGCGTGGCGAGCCCGGCGGCCGACGCGACAGGGTTCCCCGAGAGCGTGCCGGCCTGGTAGACGGGCCCCTGGGGCGCGAGCAGCGCCATGACGTCGGCGCGGCCACCGAAGGCTGCGGTCGGGAAGCCGCCACCCATGACCTTGCCGAAGGTGAACAGGTCGGGGGCGCCCGCGGCATACGGCCCCTCGAGGCCGTAGAAGCCGGAGGCGCTGCAGCGGAAGCCGGTCATCACCTCGTCGGAGACGAGGAGGGCGCCGTTAGCTCTGGTCACGCGCAGGAGTCCCTCCGTGAAGCCGGGGGCCGGCGGGACGACGCCCATGTTGCCCGCCGCGGCCTCGGTGATGACGGCCGCGATCTCGTGGCCGCGCTCGGCGAAGGCCGCCTCGAGGGCGGGCAGGTCGTTGTACGGCAGGACGATCGTCTCGCCCGCGCTCGAGCGCGGCACCCCGGCCGAGTCGGGCAGGGCGAACGTCGCGACGCCCGAGCCCGCCGACGCCAGCAGAGCGTCGACGTGACCGTGGTAGCAGCCGGCGAACTTCACGATGACGTCGCGACCGGTGAAGCCGCGGGCGAGCCGGATGGCCGACATCGTCGCCTCGGTGCCCGAGTTGACGAGCCGGACCTGCTCGACGGGCTCGACGCGGGCGACGATCTCCTCGGCCAGCCGCACCTCGTTCTCGCTGGGCGTGCCGAACGAGAACCCGCGGGCCGCGGCCTCGGTCACCGCGGCGAGGACGTCGGGGTGGGCGTGCCCGAGGATCATCGGACCCCACGAGCAGATGAGGTCGACGTAGCGCTTGCCGTCGGCGTCGGTGAGCCACGGCCCGGACCCGCTCGCCATGAAGCGCGGGGTGCCACCGACGGCACGGAACGCTCGCACCGGGGAGTTCACCCCACCGGGGATCACCTCGGAGGCGCGCGCGAGCAGCGCTGCGGACGCCGGGGCGTCGGAGGCGGTCTGGACGGGAAGGGGCTGCGAGCTCATGGCCCCAGTCTCTCAACCGCCGGGCGGTGCGCGCACCAGCGGGTGGTCAGCGGCCGCTGAGTTCGGCAAGCAGTGTGGATGACGGTGCTTGGAACTCGTGGCGCAATACCGCTGGCGTGACAGAGTGGCAGATGCAACGCCGGTTGCGAGGACTTCCCCCCCCCGCCGTTGGCGCGCCCTCCGGCCGCTGTCCAGACTTCCCGCTCAGGGGGCGCAAGGGGCAAATCGGTAGTCACTGAGGTGCGTCTCTCCGCTTCGGCCGGGAGGCGCATTCCCTTGCTGGCCGGCCTGCGCAGCCCGGTGCGGTCGGGGAGCGTGAGGCACCGTTGCTCGCATGCCCATGCCTGCCAGATCAACGACGCCCCACCCCTACCTCAGCGTGGATGGAAGGGACCGTACGCTGCGGACCGTGAGCCACCGAGCGACCTGGAAGACCACCACTCACGACTGGCGCAGCGACCTCGATCTGGGGCACCTCACCGACGTGCGCCGACGGCTTGGTCCTCCCGGCGCCGCCGGTGGTCTTCGCCACCTCATCCTCGAGGTGCTGGCCTACGCCAATGACGAAGCAGAGAGCCAGGGTCGTCCTGGTCACGCGATCGTGATCCACCAAGCCAGCGGACGAGTGACCGTAGACGACGACGGGCGGGGCACCGACACCCGACGGGACGGCGACGGGCGAGTCCTCCGCAAGCCGGTCATGGCCACACCTGACGTCCGCTTCATCGACCAAAGTCACGCGCCGCTACTTCCGGATGGTCTGCCACGTCGGGGCATGTCGACTGTCGCCGCGCTCAGCAGCGAACTGGTGCACGAGAACCATCGCGAGGATGGGTCGTGGTCCCAGACCTACCGGTACGGCATCCCTGACGAAGGGCTTGCGGCGCTCGAGCCTCGCGGCTGGACCGGGACGAGTGTCTCCTTGCGCACCGAGATCACCGGCCCTCCAGCGCTGACCGCAGAGGACCTGACGTCGTTCCCGTCCCTCAACGTCGAGGTTCTCTTGCCTGACAACCGCAGCTCGAGGATCCAGTAGATCGCGAACGGCGCACTTTCGCGCACCGAGGATCCAAACTGTCTGCCGAACTCAGCGGCCGCTGACGCTGCCGGGGTCGAGGTGGTCGCGCACGATCGCCATGGCGTCGCCGATCGCGGTGAACTGGGCGGGCGTCATGATGTCGACGAGGTGCTCGCGGACGCTCCCCACGTGGACGCGGGAGATGTCGCGCACGGCGGCGAGACCCCCCGAGGTCAGCACCAGCTCGACGCCACGCTTGTCGTCGGCGCACTGCTCCCGGGTGACCCAGCCCCGGTCCTCGAGCCGCTTCGCCGTGTGGGTCAGCCGGCTGCGCGACTGGACGACCATGGCCGCGAGCTCGCTCATCCGGAGCCGGTGGTTCTCGCTCTCGGACAGCATCGAGATGATCTCGTACTCGCTCAGCTGCAGCCCGGCGTCGCCGAGCGCGTCGTCGAGGGCGCGCTCGAGCAGCCTCGTGCCGCGCAGGATGGCTCGCCACGACGCCTGCTCGGCGTCGCTGAGCCACTGCACGCCGTCGTCCCCTGTACCTGACATGTCAACCTCCTGCGATTGCACAGATGGTAGTGGTGTCAGGCGGTCCATTCGGGCACGTCGAGCGCGAAGTACGTCAGGACGACCTGCGCCCCTGCTCGGCGGATCGAGGTGAGGGACTCCAGGGCTGCGCTGCGGAGGTCGATCCAGCCGTTGGCGGCGGCCGCGTGGATCATCGAGTACTCCCCCGACACCTGGTAGGCCGCGACGGGCACCGACGAGCGCTCTGCCGCCGCGGCCACGACGTCGAGGTAGGACATGGCCGGCTTGACCATGACCATGTCGGCGCCCTCGGCGATGTCGAGGTCGATCTCGCGGAGGGACTCCACGATGTTGGCGGCGTCCTGCTGGTAGGTGCGACGGTCGCCCTGGAGGCTCGACTGCACGGCCTCGCGGAACGGGCCGAAGAAGGCCGACGCGTACTTCGCGGAGTAGGCGAGGATCACCGTGTCGGTGAAGCCCTCGGCGTCGAGCGCCTCCCGGATGACGGCGACCTGGCCGTCCATCATCCCCGAGGGGGCGACGACGTGGGCGCCGGCACGGGCCTGGGCGACCGCCATCTCGGCGTAGAGGAGGTTGGTCGCGTCGTTGTCGACCCGGCCGTGCTCGTCGATCACGCCGCAGTGGCCGTGGTCGGTGAACTCGTCGAGGCACGTGTCGGCCATGACGACGAGGTCGTCGCCGACCGCCTCGCGGACCGCGCGCAGCGCGACGTTGAGGATGCCGTCCGGGTCGAGCGCGCCCGTGCCGGTCGCGTCCTTGTGCTGGGGCACCCCGAAGAGCATGATCCCGCCGAGCCCGGCCGCGACGCAGCGGTGGGCCACCTCGACGACGCTGTCCAGCGTGTGCTGGTCGACGCCCGGCATGCTGGCGATCGGGCGTGGCTCGGTGATGCCCTCGGCGACGAAGACCGGCAGCACGAGGTCACGCGGGTGCAGGCGCGTCTCCGCGACGAGGGACCGCAGGACGGGGTTCTGGCGCAGGCGGCGCGGGCGCTCGATCACCGGGGGCTCCTCAGCGGGCGCGACGGCGCGAGGCCGGGCGCTTGTCGCTGGGACGCTGCACGGGCTGCCCGGCCTCGGCGGCGGCGACGGCGAGACCGACGCCGTGGCCGGCGAGGGCGTCGACGAGGCTGAGGGCCGAGGCCTCCGGCGCGAGGACGTCGACCCGCAGGCCGTGCTCCTGTGCCGTCTTGGCCGTGGCCGGGCCGATGCACGCGACGACCGTCGCGGAGTGCGGCTTGCCGGCGATGCCGACGAGGTTGCGCACCGTCGAGCTCGACGTGAAGAGCACCGCGTCGTAGTCGCCACCCTTGATGGCGTCACGGATCGAGGCAGCCGGCGGCGCGGCCCGCACGGTGCGGTAGGCGGTGACGTCGTCGACCTCCCAGCCCATGTCGCGCAGACCCGCGACGAGCGTCTCGGTGGCGATGTCGGCCCGGGGCAGCAGCACGCGGTTGATCGGGTCGAGGACCTCGTCGAACTCGGGCCACGACTCGAGCAGCCCGGCGGCGGACTGCTCGCCGGCCGGCACGAGGTCGGGGTTGATGCCCCACTCGCGCAGCGCGGCGGCGGTGACGCCACCGACGGCGGCGACCTTGAGACCCGCGAAGGCCCGCGCGTCGAGGCCGAACTCCTCGAAGCGCTCGCGCACGGCGCGCACCGCGTTGACCGACGTGAAGCCGATCCACTCGTAGCGTCCGGTGACGAGGCCCTTGACGGCCTTCTCCATCTGCTGCGGGGTGCGCGGCGGCTCGACCGAGATGGTCGGCACGACGTCAGCCGTCGCGCCGTAGCCGGCGAGGCGCTCGACCATCGAGCCGGCCTGGGCCTGGGTGCGCGGCACGAGCACCTTCCAGCCGAAGAGGGGCTTGGACTCGAACCACGAGAACTCGTCCCGGAGGCCGACGTTGGGCGAGACGACGGCGAGCGAGACCTCGAGGGGCTCCTTGCCGGCGAAGACCGAGTCGGCCTCGCCCAGGGTCGTGGCGACGGACGACTGGCGCACCGTCGTGCCATGGGCCGTGAGGGCGACGAGGGAGTCGGTGGGACGACCGGCCGACCGGAGGGCCGCGAGCGCCGCACGGATGTTGTCGCTGCCGCCGAGGAGCACGAGGGTGTCGGTGTCGGCCGCGTAGGCGGACCAGTCGACCCCGGAGCGCTCGACCCCGACGACGTGGACGGCGCCGGTCGACCTCGAGGTCAGCGGCACACCGGCATACGTCGGACCGGCCGTGAGGGCCGAGACGCCCGGGACGACGTCGTAGGTGACGCCCGCCTTGCGGCAGGCACGCACCTCCTCGACGAGGCCGTTGAAGGTGGCGGGGTCGCCGTCCATGAGGCGCACGACGAGACCGCCGGGCGCCACGGACTTCGCCGCCTTGACCACGAGCTTGGCGCGCACGGCGTGGGTCAGCTCCTGGCCCTGCTCGCCGTGGCCGGCGTCGATGATCTCGACGTCCGGACGGGCGTGCTCGAGCACGACGTCGTCGCGGGCGATGCGGTCGAGGACGACGACGTCGGCTGCGGCGAGCAGGTCGCGGCCGCGCAGCGTCATGAGTCCGGGGTCGCCCGGGCCGGAGCCGACGAAGGCGACCCGCGCCGGAGTCGTCGCGTGCGTCGTCGAGTGCGTCGTCGAGTGGGTGGGAGTCGAGTCCGTCTGCTCTGACGGCTGGCGGGAAGGAGTCACGAAACTTGCTCCGGTTGGTGTGGGGCGTGGTCTGGGGCAGGTCCAGCTGACGTGGCGACCTGGAGGTCGGCGGCGCCGTCCTCCAGCAGGATCCGGGCGAGACGCGAGCCGAGGTCCTCCGGCTCGTCGTAGGTCCCGACGAGCGAGCGGCGCAGCTCGAACGAGCCGTCCTCGGTGCCGGCGAAGGCACGCAGCGACAGCTCGAGACCGTCGTCACCCTCGACGACCTCGGCGAGCGCGCCGACGGGCGCGGTGCACCCGGCCTCGAGCGTCGCGAGCAGTGAGCGCTCGGCGAGCACGCAGGCCCGGGTGTCCGGGTCGTCGAGCACCGAGACCGCGGCGACGACGTCGTCCCGGTCGGAACGGCACTCGACCGCGAGAGCGCCCTGGCCGGGTGCGGGGAGCACCTGGATGGGGTCGATGACCTCGGTGACCTCGGCGAGGCGGCCGAGGCGGGCGAGTCCCGCACGGGCCAGGACGACGGCATCGAGAGAGCCCGAGGACACGAATCCGATTCGGGTGTCGACGTTTCCGCGGATCGGGCGGATCTCGACGCCCAGGCCGAGGGCGGCGATCTGGGCGGTGCGGCGCGGTGACCCCGTGCCGATGACCGAACCCGTGGGCAGCTCGCCGAGCGTCAGTCCGTCGCGCGCCACGAGCACGTCGCGGCTGTCCTCGCGCACCGGGACGGCGGCGACGACCAGGCCCGGCTCGGGCGCCGTGGGGAGGTCCTTGAGCGAGTGGACGGCGACGTCGATGCGACCGTCGAGCAGGGCTCGCCGGATCGCGGCGGCGAAGACGCCGGTGCCCCCGATGGCGGTGAGCAGCTCACCGGACACGTCTCCCTCGGTCGTGATCTCGACGATCTCGACGTCGTGGCCGGCCTCGCGGAGCCGGTCGGCGACCCAGCCGGACTGGGTGGTGGCGAGGGCGGAGCGGCGGGTGCCGAGGCGCAGGACGGTCATGGCTGCACCCGCTTCGGCGGGGTGGACACGTTGGCGACGTCCTTGGGCTCGAGGTCGAAGAGCTCTCGCAGGGCGGCCGCGTAGTCGTCGCCGCTGCCCTCCATCGCGAACTCCTTGACGCGCATGGTCGGGGTGTGGAGCAGCTTCTCGACGATGCGGTGGACGGCGAGCCCGACCTCGGCCCGCGTCGTCTCGTCGAGGCCCGGGAGGCGCTGGTCGAGACGGTCCATCTCGGTGGCGACGAGAGCGGCGGCGCGGGCGCGCAGGGCTGCGACGGTGGGCGCGACCGACTTCTCCATGCGGCGCGTCAGGTAGTCGGCGACCTCGCCCGTGACGAGCTCACGCACGCGGACGACCTGGGTCGTGTCGGCGCGCCCCTCGAGGAGCAGCCCGAGCGCCTGGAGGTCGACGAGGGTGACGCCGGGCGCGTCCCGGCTCCAGGAGGCGACCGGCTCGACGTCGCGCGGGAGCGCGAGGTCGACGACGAACTGGGGTCGACCCTCGCGGCGGGCGGCGCTCTCGGCGAGCATCTCGGCGGTGATGACGTGTCCGACGGCCCCGGTGCAGGTGATGACGAGGTCGCTCTCGGCGAGGACCTCGGGCAGCTCGGCCCAGGCCCGGGCCCCACCGGAGGTCGCGGTGGCGAGACGTTCGGCGCGCTCGGGCGTGCGGTTGACGATGGCCAGGGACGCGACGCCCTGGCGGTGGGCGGTGGCGGCGGCGAGGCCGCTCATCCCGCCGGCGCCGACCACTGCGGTGGAGGCACGGTCGAGCGGCCCGAGGACCGAGGCGGCCTCCTCGAGCGCGATCTGGACGAGCGAGACGCTGTGCTGGTCGATGTCGGTCTCGGCGTGAGCCCGCTTGCCGACCCGGAGGGCTCCCTGGAACAGCGAGTTGAGCGACTCTCCGACCTGCCCACGGCCCTGGGCTCCGGCGAGCGAGTCGCGCATCTGTCCGAGGATCTGGGCCTCGCCCACGGCCATGGAGTCGAGCCCGCACGCGACCGTGAACGCGTGGGCCACGGCGGCGTCGTCGTAGCGCACGTAGAGGTGGTCGGCGAGCGCCTCGGCGCGGGCCGCGAGGGCGTCGGCCGGGTCGCCCGGAGGCAGCTCGGGCCGGGGGCGCGCCCCCTCGGGCTCCTCGATGCCGGCGGCCAGCGCGAGCGCCTCGCCGATCGCGGCCACGGCAGGGTGGAAGGCCGGCACCGACGCATAGACCTCGAGGCGGTTGCACGTCGAGAGGACGACCGCCTCGGTGGCCGTGGCCGACCCGAGGACCGAGGCGGCGATGGCCTCGGCGCGGTCCGGGCGCTCGGAGAGCGCCTCGAGCACCGACAGCGGAGCCGTGTGGTGGGACAGTCCGATGACGAGCAGGCTCATTGCGCCACCACCGCCGACCGGAGGTCGCCCGCGGCGAGTGACTTGCGCTGGGCGTGGAAGGCGAGGATCTGCAGCTCCGTGGAGAGGTCGACACGGCGGACGTCGACGCCGCTGGGCACCGACAGCACCGCCGGTGCGAAGTTGAGGATCGAGCTGACGCCCGCCCCGACGAGGGCGTCGCACACGGCCTGGGCGGCGGGCGCCGGGGTCGCGATGACACCGATCGCGATCGGGTCGACGGCGTGGTGGACGTGCAGCTCGGCCAGGGGCCGGATCGGCACTCCGACGACGTGCTCGTCGGCCAGGGCCGGGTCGTCGTCGTAGAGGCCGACGATGCGGAACCCCTTGGTGACGAAGCCGGAGTAGGAGGCGAGCGCGTGCCCGAGGTTGCCCATGCCGACGATGGCGACCGGCCAGTCCTCGGTCAGGCCCAGGGCGCGGGAGATCTCGAGGGCGAGCGTCTCGACGTCGTAGCCGACGCCACGGACGCCGTAGGAGCCGAGGTGGCTGAGGTCCTTGCGCAGCTGCGCGGAGCGCACCCCGACCTCGGCGGCCAGCTCCTCTGAGGAGACCGACAGGACGCCGTCCTCAGCGAGGCGCGAGAGCGTTCGGAGGTACTCGGGAAGCCGCGCGACGGTTGCGTCGGGGATCTCGCGACGCAGTGCAGGGTCGGCGGACACTCTTGCTCACCGGCTCCTCTCAAAAGAGGCGTTTTCCCGAACGCGGAGCACGTGGGGACCCGTTCAGGCTAGACGTTTGTGAACCCATGCACAAAGTTGACTTCGACGGCCTACCACGGCATGGGACGCGCCTGCGAGGCAGGTCACCACAAGGCTCAGGCGAGGGCGGCGCGCAGGCGCGCCTCATCGACCCGCCAGAAGTCGTGGCGACGCCCGTCGACGAAGGTCACGGGGATCTGCTCGGCATAGCGCCGCAGCAGCTCGGGGTCGTCGTCGACGGACTGCTCCTGCCACGCGACGCCCAGCTCGCCGGTGACGCGCTCGACGACGGCACGCGCCTCGTCGCACAGGTGGCAGCCGGCGCGACCGAGCAGGACGACGCGAGGCGCCGCCGACGTCGCCGGGTCCGCGGAGGTCTGGTCGCTGCTCATGTCATCCACTGTAGGCAGGCACGCGCGGGAGGGGCGTCGGGTGCACCACAAAACGTCGTCGGACTCCCGCACGCGGGCTCGTTCCGACAGACTGTCCACAATGCGCCCGAACAGGACGCCGGCCCGCCGGCACCCACCTGTCACCGCCCCGGGAACGAACCCGGCGCGAGTGTCGATGGCGCCTGTCCGGGTCGGCTCCCCGGTGCTCGTCCAGGGTCTCGCCCGGGTGCTCGGCTCGGCCCCCCTGACAGGGCTCGCCGCGGCTGCGGCCGCACCAGCCCTGCCCTCGCTCGCGCACCGACCAGTCCTGCCGACCTGGAGGTCTGCCCTCGAGGCCGTGTGGGCGGCCCTCGCGGGTGATGGCGCGGAGCTCATCCGGGCGACCCCGGGCTCGCCCGGACCCCGTGGGCACACCGAGCGCGATGCCGACGAGCAGGCCCGCATCGCCGCTCTCGTCGAGCTCGCGCAGGGCGGCGACAAAGAGGCCTTCGCCCAGCTCTACGACGTCTACGTCGACACGGTCTTCCGCTACGTCCTCGTCCGCGTCGCCAACCGCGCCCTCGCCGAGGACCTGACGTCCGAGACCTTCCTGCGCGCGATGCGCCGCATCGACTCGTTCACCTGGCAGGGCAAGGACATCGCCGCCTGGTTCGTGACCATCGCCCGCAACCTCATCGCCGACCACGTGAAGTCGGCGAAGTTCCGCTTCGAGGTCGCGACCGCCGACATGCGGGACGCCGACGAGCGGGTCGACGCCCCCGACACCGAGGTGCTGACCCGCCTGCGTGACGAGAGGCTCGTCGCAGCGATCCGCGGCCTCGGGTCCGACCAGGCCGAGTGCATCACGTTGCGCTTCCTCCAGGGCCTCAGCCTCGCCGACACGGCCAAGGTGCTCGGCAAGTCGGAGGGGGCGGTCAAGCAGCTCCAGCTGCGGGCGACGCGCGGCCTGCGCAAGGCGCTGGACGGAGTCGAGCTGTGATCCGCGTAACCCATCGGCGCTCTACGTCGTTCTCACGACGTAGGGACGGTGCGTGTGGGCCCGGCCCGACGCTCGGGGCGCCGACCGGTGCCTCCGTGAACAGCGTGGACGCAGGCGGCTCGATGGCAGCGATGACGGTGCTCCGGCCCCTGCGGAACGACCCGCACCACCCACCCCTCGCCGTAGTCCGTGCCGGGAGCGAGCTCGCCTCTCGTGCCGTATGCCGTGACGCGACGCGCCTGCAGGGGCCGCCGGGTCGGGCGGGGACCGCCTTCCCGCCCTGACGGCGAGGATCTGCCCGACCCCGAAGCACGAGCACCAGATCACGAAGACCCGCACCACCGACACAGCACGACGACCACGACGACCACGACGGACTCGACAGACGAAGGAGGCGAGATGGATCTCGGTTCGAACTCCGACGGCGACCTGCTCCAGCGCGCCCTCGACGGCGAGACCGTCTCCGAGCCGGGCATCCTCGAGCTCATCGCCGTGCTCCACGCCGTCCAGGCGGTCGACCAGGCGGGACTGACCCCGCGCGCCGAGTTCGTGTCCGAGCTGCGCGCGCGCCTGCTCGCCGACGACGCCGGCTCAGCGGCTCCGGTCGTCCCGCTCCTGCCGGGCGGGCCGGGCGGCGGCTCCATCCGCTCCGTCGAGGCGCCGGGCGACGGCGACGACTCCGCGCCGGCGTCCTCCCCCGCGGCCGGCGGGGACGCCACCCCCGGTGCTCCAGCCTCCCCGGGCGAGGGCGGCACCGTGTCGGTGCTGAGGTTCGCAGCCCGGCCCCTCAAGCTGGTCGCGGCGGCGGCCGCGAGCATCCTCGTCACCGGCGGAGCGCTCGGCTTCGCCTCTCGCACGGCCGTGCCCGGCGACGCGCTCTACGGCGTCAAGCAGCTGCTCGACCGCGCCGCGGTCCAGCTCGCCGGGTCGCGCTACGACGAGGGCCTGACGTACCTCGCGCAGGCCCAGGAGCACATCACCGAGGCGCGCGACCTGCTCGACGGGGGCGCGCCGTCGGCCCACGACCTCGACACGGCATACGACTCGGCGACCGACGCTGCGAGCCGGGCCCAGACGATCCTCATGGAGGTCTACCGGACGGAGCAGCGCGCCGACGCCCTGACCGAGCTGTCCGACTTCTACACGCGGGCCATTCCGCAGGTCGACGCGATGCGCCCGCGGGTGCCGGCGGCGTCGCTGCCGGCCTGGCAGCGTCTGCGTGACCTGCTCGGGGCGGGTGAGGTGGCGACCCTGCGGGGGCTCGCCGGCTGCACCTCCTGCGGGGAGCGGGCCACGGCGGCCAGACAGCTGCTCGCCGGCCTGCCCGGAAGCAGCACGAGCAGCCCGGGCAGCGGCACGTCCGCCCCGGGCACCCTGCCGTCCACCCGCGGCGGAGCCACGGCCTCGAGCCCGGCGCCGTCCGTTCCCCGTCCGTCCGGCGCCACGAGCGCGGGCGGCGTCCCGCTGCCCGGGGTCAAGGTGACCGGTGGGGTCACCCTTCCCGGCGGCACGATCCACCTCCCCGGCGTGGGGATCACGAGCACGGGCGCCGGAGTCGGCGGCGGCGGGGTGACGCTGCCGGGCGCGACGGTGAGCCTCCCGGGTGCCGGGATCACCTCGTCGACCATCGGGATCGGCGGCGGCGGGATCACCCTGCCGGGCGCGACGCTCCCCCTCCCTTCCACGACGCTCGGCCTGCCGAAGCTGCCGACGGCGCTCGACCCGACGAAGATCCTGCCGACCAAGCTCCTGCCCTGACGCGCCGCCGACGCCCCGCCCCGGGCCGCCCTGTCGGTCGGCGTCAGAGGAAGACGGACTTGCGCTGCATGAGCAGGCTGTAGAGCGTCTGCTGGATCGTCTCACGCACCTGGTCGGTGAGGTCGAAGACGAGCATCGGGTCGTCGGCGGCCTCCGGACCGAAGCTCGTCGTCTCGATGGGCGGCCCGAACTCGATGAGCCACTTGCTCGGCAGCGGCACCATGCCGAGCGGCCCGAGCAGCGGGAACGTCGGCGTGATCGGCGCGTAGGGCAGCCCGAGCAGCCGGGCGACGGCCGGCATGTTGCCGAGGATCGGGTAGATCTCCTCGGCCCCGACGATCGACACGGGGACGATGGGCACGCCGGCGCGCAGGGCGGCCGAGACGAAGCCGCCACGGCCGAAGCGCTGGAGCTTGTAGCGCTCGCTGAAGGGCTTGCCGACGCCCTTGAAACCCTCGGGCCAGACCCCCACGAGGGCCCCGCTGCTGAGGAGCCGCTCGGCGTCCGAGTTGGCTGCCAGGGTGGTGCCGGAGCGACGCGCCATGGCGCCGACGAACGGCATCTGGAAGACGAGGTCGGCGCCGAGCATCCGCAGGTGCCGGTGGCGCGGGTGCTCGTCGTAGACGGCGACCTGCGTCATGAGCGAGTCCATCGCTATGGTGCCGGAGTGGTTGCCCACGACGAGGGCACCGCCCTCGTCCGGGATGTTCTCGATGCCGCGCACCTCGACCCGGAACCACGTCTTGTAGAAGGGCCGCAGCAGCGGCAGGTGGACGTTGACGGTGTAGTCCTCGTCGAAACCGAACTCGTCGACGACGTAGTCGCCCGTCAGGCGCCGGCGCAGGTAGGCCAGCGTCTCGGCGACCTGCCGCTCGACGTCCTCGGCAGGCACCCCCGCCGACGACGCGGCCGCGCGCAGCACGTTGACCGCGAGCTCCACGAGCTCGGTCGGGCCGGGGCGGGACTCCGACGAGAACTCCGCACCCTCGAGCACCGCGCCCACGAGCTTCTCGGCGCGCGACTGCAGTCCCGACGTCAGGGCGCGCTCCCAGCCGCCCTCCTGCGCCGTCTGCGTATGCCGTGTGCCGTGGTCGCCCGCCTGCCCCTCGGCCTGCGTCGGGATGGGCTCGACCGGGGGCACGGCCCGCAGCCGGGCCGGCTCCCCCGGCGTGGCCCGGCGCGTCGAACGCACGGCGGAGCG
This sequence comes from Terrabacter aerolatus, assembly GCF_007991735.1. Lineage (GTDB taxonomy): Bacteria > Actinomycetota > Actinomycetes > Actinomycetales > Dermatophilaceae > Terrabacter > Terrabacter aerolatus. Next base: position 13,804 of record NZ_BJYX01000037.1, read on the forward strand.
GGGCGGACGGGGGCGGCGGGGCGGGGTCGGTTCTGCCGGCAGCACGTCCGCGGGGTCGACGGTCTCGGGTGCGTCGGCGACCTCGAGGACCTCGACGGTCTCTCCTTCGACGGTCTCTGCACCGGCGGCCTCTCCGACGACGGGCTCGAAAGTCCCGGCACCGTCGCCCGGCTCGGTGGGGGGCGAACCCCTCCCGGCGCGGGCGGCCCGGGCCGGGGAGGCGCCGGTGGCCGGTCCTCGGGTCTCCGGCTCGGTGGGGCCCTCGGTCACCGCGGACACGACCTCGTCGGCCAGCGCGTCGGCACCGGCACCGGCCGCCAGACGCCGAGCCGCGCTCAGCTCGACCGGGGCGCTGGGGATCAGGGGCGTGCCGCTGCGGCGACGGCGCTCGCCCGACGCGCGAGCGGCTCCGGCGGCGAACGCGCCGCGGGCCGGCCGCGCGGAGGGGCCGGCCTGCGTCGCCGACGAGGTCGCCGCGGACCCGCTCGCCGACGCAGCCTGCTTCGAGGCGGGCTGAGGCACTGCCTTCTTCGAGGCGGCCTTCTTCGTCGCCCCGGACTTCGCCCCGGACTTCGACCCGGACTTCGCGTCGGACTTGGCGATGGCGTTCTTCGCGGCCTTCTCCTTCGGAGCCTTCTTCTTCGTCGGGGCGGCGGCGGACGTCGTCGTCACCGACGACGTCTCGGACGTCGGGCTCGCGGCGGCCTTGCTGGGGTCGTCGGTCACGGCTGGATCCTGTCGAAGACTCGGGAGAGTGCTGCGGCGGTGCCGCCCGCGGCGTCGCTGACGACCTCGCCGACGCCCTCGACGCCGGGCACGGCCGGTCGCAGGTGGCGGGCGTAGTCCTCGAACGCCCCGCGGGTCGTGAAGTGCGGCTCGAACTCGAGCACGGACCGCATGCGCGACGTGTCGAGCCCACGGCCGAAGGCGAGGAAGGTCAGCTGGTCGGACGAGAAGTCGGCGAGGCCGCTGCGCCGCACGATGTTGCCGATGACGCCGGCCGCCTGGAGCGGCACGGGCACGACCGGGCGCCGGGCGATCGCCGTGCACTGCGTCACCGTGAGGAAGCCGTCGCCCGCGACGTTGACGATGCCGGCGGGGGGTCCGGTGGTGGCCAGGATCATCGCCGCGGTCGCGTCGTCCTCGTGGACGAACTGGAACCGCGCGTCGAAGCCGAGCGGGACGGGAACGAGCGGCAGCGCGAAGTAGTCGGTGATGGCCGTGTGGATGCTCGGGCCGACGACGTTGGCCAGGCGCAGCATCGTGATCTCGACGTCGGGCCGGCGTCGGGAGAAGCCGCGGACGTAGCCCTCGACCTCGACGGAGTCCTTGCCGAACCCGGTCCGTGGCAGGGTCTTGGGGTTCATGTCCTCGGTGAACATGGCGGGGTCGCGGGGCGAAGAGCCGTAGACGGCCGCGGAGGACTTCACGACGAGCCGCGACACCGACTCGGACTTCTGGCACGCAGCGAGCAGCTGCATCGTGCCGATGACGTTGATCTCCTTCTGCGTCACCCGGCCGCCGGTGTCCTTGGGCGTCGCGATGACGTTCATGTGCACGACGGTGTCGACGCCCGCCTGCGCCATGATCCGTCCGATCATCGGGTTGCGGATGTCGGCCCGTACGAACTCGGCCCGGCCGATGGAGTGCTTCGGCGGGACGACGTCGACGCCGAGGATCCGTTCGATCGAGGGATCGGTCGACAACCGTCGGGCGTAGAGGCCTCCGAGGTAGCGCGACACCCCCGTGACCAGGACGACCTTGGCCATCGGCTCCTCCTGTCGTCGGTCGGTGGGGACACGTCGCGTTCGTGCGGTGCACGCGCTGCGGAGGAGATCGCGCTCCCCCGCCCTCGAAGCCTACCGAGACGCTGCACCATCCGTACCCGGGCAGGGCCTCGGAGCGCCAGATGTGTCGAGCCTCTCGAACCGGTCGCGGCCCCGGAGACGCGAACGACCCCCACCGGTGGTGAGGGTCGAGAGCGTGCGGGACGAGGCCGCTGGTTCCTGAGCTGGTCAGGTCACTTCTTGTTGCGACGCTGGTGGCGCGTCTTGCGCAGCAGCTTGCGGTGCTTCTTCTTCGCCATCCGCTTGCGGCGCTTCTTGATGACAGAACCCATGTTTGTCCTTGTCGTGAGTCTTGAGACGTGTCCTTGAACTGAGCTGGTGCCGACCTGCGTCGACACCCCGCCAGGGGTAGGTCGAACTTCACGAGCCGAACAGGGTTCACAGACTAGCGCGTGCCCGGCCTCTATCCCAAAAGCAGATCAGGCCGGACACCGGCACCTCCCCGGCGTGAATGCCGAGGGGGCGGCCGGACCGGGTGGTCTCGGCCGCCCCCTCGGGTGCGTCATGACGCTGCTGTCACGCGGTGTCGATGTAGGACGTCTCCAGGTACTTGTGGACCGCATCCTCCGGAACCCGGAAGGAGCGGCCGACGCGTACGGCCGGAAGATCTCCGCCGTGGACGAGTCGGTAGACGGTCATCTTCGACACGCGCATGATCGAGGCGACCTCGGCGACGGTCAAGAACCGCACCTCGGCGAGCTGGCGCTCATTCGACATGTGTTACCCCGATCTTGAGTGGGTTTGCACCCGCGCGTCGACGGCTTCCCCTCCGGCGAAACTTCACGCAGGTGCAAGAAGCAACATTAGGGGCAGATGTGACTGGAGGGGAAGTGAACGTCAGAACGAATCGGTGACGCGCAACTCGACACGCCGGTGCGCGACCTGTGGATGTGCGGCCTGTCGCCGCCCTGTCAGGGCTCGAGGCGGTGGAGGTCGCGCGGGAAGAGCGTCACCTCGCGGATGTTCTCGGCTCCCGTCAGCCGCCCCACCCACCGCTCGAGCCCGATGGCGAAGCCGCCGTGCGGCGGCATGCCGTGCGCGAAGGCGTCGAGGTAGCCGGTCAGGACCGCGGGGTCGGTGCCGGTGCGTTCCATGGCCGCTGCGTAGTCCGAGGGGCGGTGCAGGCGCTGGCCGCCGGTCGTCAGCTCGAGGCCGCGGAAGAGCAGGTCGAAGCTGTTGCTCCACCGCTCGTCGCCGGGCTGCGGGTGCGTGTAGAAGGGTCGCTTGCCCATCGGGTATCCCTCTACCGCAAGGAAGTCGGAGTCGTATGCCGTCCTGGCCCACTCGCTGAGCGCCCGCTCGTGCGCGGGGCTGAGGTCGGGTTCGTCCGGGTCGGCCCCGACCTGGGCGAGGGCGTCGCGGAAGTGGATGACCGGGAACTCCTCGGGCACCCGAGGCAGCTCGACGGCCAGGAGCGCAGCGGCGTCGCCGGCATACTCCCCGATGGCCTCGACCATGCCCGCGATCGCGGCGAGCAGGACTGCCAGCACGTCGCGGTGGTCGCGGACGAAGCCGAGCTCGGCGTCGAGCGAGGTGTACTGGGCGAGGTGTCGCACGGTGTCGTGCGGCTCGGCCCGGAAGACCGGCCCGACCTCGAAGACCCGCTCGAAGACCCCGACGAGCATCTGCTTGTAGAGCTGCGGGCTCTGGGCGAGGTAGGCGGTCCGGCCGAAGTAGTCGACGGTGAAGACGTTGGCGCCCGACTCGGTGGCGGTGCCCACGAGCTTCGGGGTGGCGATCTCGGTGAAGTCGAGGGCGCCGAGGGCCTCGCGGAAGCCGCGCATCGAGGCGCTCGCGATCTGCCAGGCGGCCCGGTGCCGGGGGTGGCGCAGGGTCACCGCGGCATGGTCGAGGTGCGTGGGCAGGCCGGCCCCGAAGGTCGGCCGCCACAACTCGGTCGGCGGGGCGAGCGCGGGCTCGGTCAGGGGGGTGACCGTCGGCTCGACGAGCTCGGCACCGCCGGGTGCGGACTCGTTGGCCGCGACCACGCCGGTGACCTCGACGACGGTCTCCTCGGGCAGCCCGGCCAGCTGCTCGACGGTCGCCCGGTCCTTGACGACGACCTGGGCCAGGCCCGAACGGTCGCGCAGGACGAGGAACGTGACGCTCGCGAGGACGCGGCGCCGGTGGATCCAGCCGGCGAGCGTGGCGCGTGCGCCGGGCTCGACGGAGCCGAGGTCGCCGGCGAGCACGCGCGGAGCACGGGTCGTGGATGGGTTGGGTTGCATTCCGTTCACCTCCAGAGGGTTGGTGCCCCGGAGGTGTGGGCGATGGGGAATGTCGCTGTGCCACCACACCTTCGCCGCCGCAGATCGCGGACGGCCTCTGGTCGTGCTCGGCTCAGGATCGTCAGGCCCGTCGTCGCCGTGCGCCAAGGTTAGGCGCAACGAGCCAGCAGAGCCAACCCCGTTACGAGCGGAGGCGCCGGCGTCGCCTGGACGCAGCGCAGCGAGCGAGGAACGAGCGAGCGGAGCGGAGGAAGGCGACGGCTACAGGGCGCCTCCGCACGCGCCGCAGCGAAGCGAAGCGCCAACAACTCAGTCGAAGTGGATGTCGAGACCGTGGAGGGGGAAGACGGCGGTGCGCGTGGCCATGACCGCGCGGTCGACCTCGCTCGCGGGGTCGTAGCCCATCTCCCAGGAGCGCCACCAGAGCGGCCCGTCCTCGGTGGTCAAGTCCCCCATGCGGCGCGGCCCGGGGCGCCCGAAGACGTGCTCGACGTGCGAGCGCCAGTCCTCGGGTACCGGGGTCGCCGTCTTGATCGGGGCGTGCGCGGCGATGGCGGTGAGATGGGTCCACGTGCGGGGCACGACGTCGACGACCTCGTAGCCGCCGCCACCGAGCGCCACCCACCGGCCTTCGCACACGTCGTGCGAGAGTCGGTGCAGCGCGTCGGCCGCGGCGCGCTGGGCGTCGACGGTGACGGCGAAGTGCGCGAGCGGGTCCTCGGCATGGGTGTCGCAGCCGTGCTGCGACACGAGCACGTCCGGACGGAACGCCCGGACGAGCGGCATGACCACGGCATGGATCGCCCTGAGCCAGCCGGCATCGCTGAGCCCGGGGGGCAGCGCGACGTTGACGGCGCTCCCCTCGGCGTCCGGACCGCCGACGTCGGTCGGCCAACCGGTGCCGGGGAAGAGGGCGCGTCCGGTCTCGTGCACCGAGATCGTGAGGACCCGGGGGTCGTCCCAGAAGATCCGCTCGACGCCGTCGCCGTGGTGCACGTCGACGTCGACGTAGGCCACGCGCTCGGCGCCGTGGTCGAGCAGCCACTGGATGCCCACCGCGATGTCGTTGTAGACGCAGAAGCCGCTCGCCTTGTCGCGCATGGCGTGGTGCAGGCCGCCGGTGAAGTTCACGGCGTGCTCGGCCTCGCCCTCCCAGACGGCTCGAGCGCTGTCGACGGTGCCCGAGACGACCCGGGCGCTCGCGTCGTGCATGCCCTCGAAGGCGGGGTCGTCCTCGGTGCCGAGGCCGTAGCCGTCCTCGGCGGTCGACGGGTCGAGCGAGGCGGCCTTGACCGCCGCGACGTAGTCGTCGTCGTGGACGGTCGCGAGCAGCTCGTCGCTCGCCACCTCGGCACCGACCACCTCGACGCCGTCGACGTCGAAGACCCCGAGGGCCTCGCAGAGGCGCGCGGTGAGGTCCAGGCGGACGGGTGCCATCGGGTGGGTGGGGCCGAAGTTGTACCTCGTGAAGGAGGCATCCCAGACGACCCGGGCCTGAGTTGGCATGATTGAGACGCTATCGCGGAAACGCGCACCGGATGACGGAGGTAACACGCATGGGCCGCAACCGGCTCTTCGAGGACGACGTGATCGTCATCGGGCTGGGGCGCTTCGGCTCTGCCGTCGCACTCGAGCTCACGAGGTTGGGTCACCGCGTCATCGCCGTGGAGCGCGACAACGCCATCGCGGAGAGCTACGTCAACAAGGTCGCCAAGGTCGTGCACGCCGACATGGCCCAGTCGACGGGGCTCGAGATGATCCGCGCGGCGCAGCCGAAGATCGCCATCGTCGGCATCGGCTCGTCGGTCGAGTCCTCGGTGCTCGCGGCTGCCAACCTCGTCGACGCCGGGGTGCCGTCCATCTGGGCCAAGGCGCTCTCGCCCGAGCACAAGCGCATCCTCGATCGCATCGGCGTCCACCACGTCATCTCGCCCGAGGCCGACTCGGGCCGCCGGGTGGCCCACCTCGTCAACGGCAAGCTGCTCGACTACATCGAGTTCGACGACGGCTTCGCCATCGTCAAGCTCAAGCCGCCGTCGGAGACGGTCGGCTTCACGCTCGAGCAGAGCTCGATCCGCCGCAAGTACGGCGTCACCGTCGTCGGCGTCAAGGCTCCGGGCGAGGACTTCACGTATGCCGTGCCGCAGACGAAGATCTCGGCGCACCACATGCTCATCGTCAGTGGTCCGGTCGAGCTCATCGAACGCTTCGCCGCCCGCCCTTGACGGGCGAACCTCCTGTTGCACAGGCGAACCCACCGGTTCCCGACAATTCGGGACGGTGGGTTCGTCGCCTTCGGGCCTGACGGGTCCTGACGGGGCCTGAACGGTCAGAGGCGCAGGAGCGGTCCGTTGTCGGAGCCGAGCGGGAGGACCATGGCGATCTCCTCCTCGCCGTCCTCCTCGCTGACGACACCCATGGGCCGGCGGTAGTCGGTCGGGCGGAAGCCCATGCCGCTGGCGAAGGCGACGGCGCGACCGTTCTCGGTGCCGACCCAGTAGACGAGGTGCGTGTGACCGCGTTGGGCGGCGAGCGACGCGCCGTCCTTGACGAGCCGGGTCGCGACACCCGAGCCCCGGGCCTCCGGGCGCACCCAGAGACCGAAGAGCTCCCCGGCCGCGTTCTCGCTGCCCTTGGCGGCGCCGACGCTGACGACACCGACGGCGTCGCCGGCGCGCTCGGCGACGAGGCGGGCCGAGCGCTGCATGCGCTCGCGCCAGAAGTCCTCGTCGTAGGCCTCTTCCTGCTCGACGGTGGCCACGAACGCCTCGGGAGACTCACGGAGTGCGGCCAGGCGGACGGATCGGTAGTCCTGCCAGTCGTCCTCGCCGAGGGGACGCACGGTGATGTCGTTCGTGGCGTTCATGGGTCCACCTTCGCACGACAGGCGCTCGGCCCGCACCCGCCGGCCGGTGAACGTTCGGTGCGACGTCCGTGGCCCGCCACCCGGGAGGGGACTCAGAAGCGGTGCGTCATCTCGATCTCGCGCAGGTCCGGACGGCGGGGGTGGTCGTGGACGGCACCGGTGCGCACGAAACCGCATCGCGCGTACAGCTGCTCGGCGGCGGTGTTGGAGCTCGTGACCTCGAGGACGACCTCGGACTTGCCGAGCCGGCGCGCCTCGTCGAGCACGGCGCGCACGAGCGCCTCCCCCACGCCCCGGCCGCGGGCCGCGGGCGCGACGTACATCCCGAACAGCGTTGCGGTCGTTGCGCGCTCGGGCTCCCAGTGGGAGCCGAGACCTGCGCTCCCGAGGATCCCGTCGGCGTCCCGCGCCTGGACCAGCCAGGCTCCCTCGATGCGTTCCCGCCAGTCGGCCTCGTCGTAGGCGGCCTCGTCGGCGTAGGTGAACCAGAAGGCGTCCGGGGCGTCCTCCAGCATCTCGAGACGCACGTCGCGGTGCGACTCCCAGTCGTCCGGGGTGACCCGGTGCAGGTGCAGGGCGTGGTGCTCGTCGGCCATCACCCCACAGTGCCCTCAGACCTGGCCGGACGCCAGCTCCTTGGACCGCGCGGCGGCCGCCTCGATGGCGGTCACGAAGGCGGCCCGCACCTTGTGGTCGTCGAGCTGGCGCAGCGCCGCGACGGTCGTGCCGCCGGGCGAGCTGACCTGCTCGCGCAGCACCGTCGGGTGCTCCTTGGTCTCCTTGAGCATCGTGGCGGCCCCGTAGAGCGTCTGGACGACGAGCTCGGTGGCGGTGGCGCGTGGCAGGCCCAGCACGACGCCCGCCTCGATCATCGCCTCGACGACGTAGAAGATGTAGGCGGGACCGCTGCCGGAGATCGCGGTCACGGCGTCGAGGTGCTTCTCGGGCAGCCGGACGACCTTGCCGCACGAGCTGAGCAGCGCCTCGGCCTCGGCGAGGTGGTCGTCGGTGCAGTGGCGACCGGGCGAGATGCCCGCCATGCCCTGGTCGACGAGCGCCGGCGTGTTGGGCATGACGCGGATGACCGACGTGCCCTCCGGAAGCCGGGACTCGAGGTACTCGGTCGTGATGCCCGCGGCGAGCGACACGACGGCGTCGCCGGGGGCCACGTGGTCGTGGATCTCCTCGAGGAGCGCCGCCATGTCCTGCGGCTTGACGCAGAGCACGAGGGTGTCGGCCACGTCGGCCGCGTCGGCGTTGGCCATGACGCGCACGCCGTGGCGCTCGGCGAGCGCGTTGACCTTGTCGGGTGAGCGTCCGGTGACGACGAGGTCGCCCGGCGTGCGGCCCGACCGGATGAGGCCCGAGACCAGGGTCTCGCCCATGACTCCCGCGCCGAAGATGGCCGTCGTCGTCATCGTGGCTCCCCGCTCAGCTCTTCGTCGCGACGCCGCGCAGGAAGAACATGACGTTGGCCGGCTTCTCGGCCATGCGGCGCATGAGGTAGCCGTACCACTCCTGGCCGTAGGGGATGTAGACGCGCATCTGGTCGCCGCGGTCGGCGATCCGCTTCTGCTCCTCGGGACGGATGCCGTAGAGCATCTGGTACTCGAAGGACCTCGGGTCGCGTCCGGCCTGCCCGGCGAGCGCGCCCGCGATCTCGATGAGGCGCGGGTCGTGCGAGGCGACCATGGGGTAGCCCTCGCCCTGCATGAGGATCTTGAGGCAGCGCACGTACGACTTGTCGACCTCGGCGCCCGACTGGAAGGCCACCGACTCCGGCTCCTTGTAGGCGCCCTTGCACAGGCGCACCCGCGACCCGACATGCGCGAGGTCCCGGCAGTCCGCCTCGGTCCGGTAGAGGTAGGCCTGGAGCACGGCGCCGACGGTCGGGAAGTCGGCGCGCAGCTCGCGCAGGGCGTCCAGGGTGAGGTCGGTCGTCGTGTGGTCCTCCATGTCGAGGGTCACGGTGGTGCCGGCCTGCTTCGCGAGCTCGCAGATCTCGCGGGCGTGGTCGAGCGCGATGGCGTTGCCGTCGCCGGGCAGCGCCTGGCCGAGCGCGCTGAGCTTGAGCGACACCTCGACGGTGCCGTCCGCCGTGAGGCCCTCGTCGCGCAGGGCCGTGAGCAGGGAGACGTACGCGTCGCGCGTGTGCTGCGCCTGCGCGAGATCCGTCGTGTCCTCACCGAGGTAGTCGATGGTCGAGCGGCGGCCCGAGGCCGCGATCTCGGCGGCCGCCCCGACGACGTCGGCGCGCTCGGCGCCGGGCACGAAGCGCTTGACGACCGAGCGCGACACGGGCGCCTTCTCGATGACGTCTCGGATCTTCTCCTGCTTGGACAGCTGCAGGAGCGAGTTGCGCAGCAGGTCGCTGGCGTCCACGGGGGCCTCCGGGTGGTGCTCGGGATGTCGCTCGGATGTCGGCGGCGGACGGTGGTGACCGTCCCGCCGGGCAAATCTACCGCCGCGTCCCCGTCCTGCCCGTCCGCGGGAGACGGCATGCGGCACACTCGCTGCCATGCCTGGACCCAGCGCGGCGCCCGGACCGCTCGACCTCTCCCTCGACGAGCTCGGTGAGGCGCTCGGCGCCGCCTCGACGGTGCTGCGCGCCAACGCGGTGGCCGCCGGTCTCGACAGCCCGGTCCCGACGTGCCCGGGCTGGACCGTGCTCGACCTCGTCGCCCACCAGGGCATGGTCCACCGGTGGGCCGCGAGCCACCTCCGGGGCGAGCCGATCGAGCCACCCGAGCCGCTCGAGCAGCAGGGGCGCGAGTCCTCCGACCCGCTCGGCTGGTTCGACGACGGCGCGACGGCGCTGCTCCAGGCCGTCGTCGACGCCCCCGACGACCTCGACGCGCTCGTCTTCCTCAAGGACGCCCCAGCTCCCCGGCTCTTCTGGACGCGTCGCCAGTGCCACGAGACGACGATCCACGCCGTCGACGCGATCGGCGCACGCCTGGGACGGCCGGCCCGGGCCGACGAGACGTGGATCCGCCCGGCGGTCGCCGTCGACGGCATCGACGAGCTGCTCGTCGGCTTCGTGACCCGGCGCCCCGAGGGCTCGTCACCGGGGTCCCCGACCCGGCTGCTCGTGAGGCCCGACGGGTCGGACGTCGCGTGGCTCGTCGACCTCGCACCGGGCCTCCCCGTGGCCACCCGGCGCGTCGGGGCCGCCTCGCCCGAGGCGACCACCGCCGAACACGTCCTCAGCGGTGACCCCGTCGACCTCTACCTGCGGCTGTGGAGCCGCAGCGGCGCCGAGCCCGCCGACGACCTCGAGCGGTGGTGGCGCGAGACCATCTCGGTCAGGTGGTGACGGGCGAGGCGTCCCGAACCGGGACGGACGCCAGCAGGATGGACGCCACCGACCGCACCCCCGCGGACGGGTTCCACGCGACAGGAGGAGCACGTATGCCGCAGGCACGGGTCCCGCAGGAAGGCATCGGCCGACTGGTGCAGTCCGCCATCTACCGGGCCGGCGCCTTCGGCCGTCGGCCGGAGGTCCCCACGGACGGCACCCGCCTCGAGGCCGACGCCCGCAAGGCCATGTCACGGCGTGGGTTCGCCTACGTCGCAGGGTCGGCCGGTTCCGAGGCGAGCGCCGAGGCCAACGTGTCGGCCTTCTCCCGATGGCGCGTCGTGCCCCGCATGCTCGTCGACACGACCGAGCGCGACACGTCGGTCGAGCTCTTCGGCCGGCGCCACGAGAGCCCCCTCCTCGTCGCACCCGTCGGCGTGCTGTCGATGGCCGACGACGAGGCGGACCTCGCCGTGGCCCGAGCCGCCCGGGAGCAGCACGTCACCCCGATCCTCAGCACCCAGGCCTCGGTCCCGATGGAGGACGTCGCCCGCGCCCTCGGCGGGTCGGGGCACTGGTACCAGCTCTACTGGAGCAGCAACGACGAGCTCGTCGAGAGCCTCGTCTCGCGAGCCGAGGCGTGCGGCAGCGACGCCCTCGTCGTCACCCTCGACACGGCATACCTCGGGTGGCGTCCACGCGACCTCGACCTCGGGCACCTGCCCTTCGCCCGCGGCGAGGGGATCGCGCAGTACACGTCCGACCCCGTGTTCCAGCGGCTCGTCCGCGAGCGCGTGGCAGCGGCAACCCCGGCCTCACGTCCCCGCCCGACGCCGGCGGCGCTCGCCACCCTCGTCTCGATGAGCCGCAACCACCCCGGTGACACGCGACGGAACCTCACCGCCGCCGAGCCCCGGGCGGCCGTCGAGACGTTCCTCGACGTGTTCAGCCGACCGTCGCTGACCTGGGCCGACCTGCCGCGGCTGCGCGCGCTGACGAGCCTGCCGATCGTGCTCAAGGGGATCCTGCACCCCGAGGACGCGCGGCGTGCCGTCGACGCGGGGGTCGACGGCGTCTACGTCTCGAACCACGGCGGGCGCCAGGTCGACCGCTCGGTCGCGGCGCTTGACGCCCTCCCCGGGGTCGTCGCGGCCGTTCGCGGGACGGGGTCGCAGGCGCCGGTCATCTTCGACAGCGGGATCCGTTGCGGCGCAGACATCTTCGTCGCGCTCGCTCTCGGCGCGACGGCGGTCGGCATCGGTCGCCCCCACGTCTACGGGCTGGCGCTGGCCGGGGCACCGGGCGTCTCCGAGGTGCTCCGCAACCTGCGGGCCGAGCTCGACCTCCAGCTCGCCCTCACCGGCTGCACGTCGCTGGCGGACCTCACGCCGGACCGCCTCGTGCGCGTGGACTGACGCGCGCACGCCGGGAGGAGCCGCCGCCCCCTGGAACGGGCTCGACGGCATACCTCGTCGTCCCGGAGGATCGAGACATGCCCGCCCTCGACCACCTGACCCGCGACGCCTTCCCCCGGTCCTCGAAGTACGACGCCAGGTGGCTCGTCGACCTCGACATGGGGCCGCACCCGCTGTGGCTGCTCGAGGACCTCGCCGCCGACCTCGACCTGCGCCCCGGCATGCGCGTGCTCGACCTCGGCTCCGGACTCGGCGCGACGTCGGTCTTCCTCGCCCGGGAGTACGGCGTGCACGTCATCGCCGCCGACCTGTGGGTCGACCCCAGCGCCGCCGCCGCGGTCTTCCGCAAGGAGGAGGTCGACGACCAGGTGCTGCCGATGCGCGTCGACGCCCACGCCCTCCCCTTCGGCCGCGGCTCGTTCGACGCCATCGTCAGCATCGACGCATGGGAGTACTTCGGCACCGGCGACCACTACCCGCCCTACCTCGCGACCTTCCTCAGGCCCGGCGGGCAGCTCGGCGTCGCGACGCCAGCCCTGACCACCGAGGTGCGCGAGCTCGGCGAGATCCCCGAGCACATCGACCGTGTCGTCGGGGCCGAGTCAGCCGCCTGGCACACCGCCGAGTGGCTGCGCAGCCAGTGGGAGTTCAGCCGCGCCTTCACCGCGGTCACGGCCCGCAACCAGGCCGACGCCTGCGCCAACTGGCTGCTGTGGGAGCGGGCCGTCATGGAGCTCAAGGGCCAGCCGACCTCGCCGGTCCAGTCGATGCTCGAGGCCGACGGCGGCGCCTTCGTCACCTTCGCGCTCGTCACAGGGCGCGTCGCATGAGCATCACGCCGGCCGACCTCGGCCACCTGCGTCGCGCCGTCGAGCTGGCCCGCCTCGCCCTCGAGCGCGGCGACGAGCCCTTCGGCTCGGTGCTCGTCTCCGGCGACGGCGAGGTGCTCTTCGAGGACCACAACCACGTCGTCGCGCTCGACGAGACCCAGCACCCCGAGCTCGCCATCGCCCGCTGGGCCGGCGCCCACCTGACCGGTCCGGAGCGTGCCGCCGCGACCGTCTACACCTCGGGCGAGCACTGCCCGATGTGCTCGGCCGCGCACGGCTGGGTCGGCCTCGGCCGGATCGTGTATGCCGTGAGCTCCGCCCAGCTCGGCGCCTGGCGGTCCGCGTGGGGTGCACCTCCGTCGCCCGTGACGCCGCTCCCGATCCGCGACGTCGTGCCCGGCGCGGTCGTCGACGGCCCGGTCCCCGGGCTCGAGGACGAGGTCCGAGACCTCCACCGCCGCTTCGCCCACGACCCCACCTGACCCCACCACCCGGCACACCCCCGCCCCACCC
>NZ_BJYX01000038.1 GCF_007991735.1 Terrabacter aerolatus
ATGCCTGTCAGCAGTTACGGAGAGGCGAATACCCAATGCGCCCCAGCCAGTGAACCAGCTGAGCAACTTGCCTCAACATGTTTCAGGCCTTTGCAACGCAAAGCCTGCCAGCTTCCCACCTTCATCCACCGCGAAACTTCGGCAGGAATCGTCCGCATTCAATGTTGCGGCTCTCGCCGCCGAGGTATTTCTGGCGCCGTGCAAGGCGAGCAGCATTTCGCCGGGCCGGCATCGAAGGGTCCACTCTGTCGCCCATCGCCCAGAACAACGTCGAGAGGCGCACCGGTCTCCGCTTTGGCCGGAGTTGGCGTCCGAGAGCCTCACGTGTGGGCACCAAGGGCTGTGGCTGCCTGTCGGCCCCTGTCAGACGGGGGTTGAGTTACGCACACATCCGCGGCTGTTGCGGGGGCATGTGAGCACAGGGTGCGTCAGGCGCCCGCTGCCGTGACGATGGCGTCCGTGACGAACCCTGCGACCAAGCCGAGCAACATCCCGTACGCCAGCATGTCCGTGTGCTTGCCTTTGGCAGCCACCCCCAGCAGTTGCGAGACGACGTAGAGGATGGAACCGGCGGCCAGGGTCAGGAACACCACGCTGATTGGTTCGCTGGTGAATCCATGACCGACTGCGGTTCCGACGAAAGTCGGACCTCCGCCGATCAGGCCCAAGAAAAGGAGGAATGGCCAGGATGGGCGTCGTGGGGTGCCGTCGGCGGACATGTCTCCGGCGAGAGGCGCGGTGATCCCGAAGCCTTCGGTGGCGTTGTGCAGGGCGAAACCGATCACTAGCAGCGTCGCCAGCGCGATCTCGCCGCGACCCGCGGACTGCCCGATCGCCAACCCCTCCGCGAAGTTGTGCAGGCCTATGCCCACTGCGATCAGCAACGCCAGACGGCGCGCGGGCGACCAGGATGCGATGCCCGGCCTGGGCCGGATCTTCTGAGCGACGCCTAAGGCCGCGGGTGGGTCAGGCGCCTCGGCTTGATCGAGAGGTGTGGCCGCAAGCCGGCCGATTCTCGCCTCGTAGGACACCAAGGACAACAGTCCCGCGGACAAGCCGCCGATGAACAGCGCCCCGTACCCAAGGACCTCACCTAGGCTGCCACTGCCTTCGTGCAACGTCGCCAAGGCCGCGTCGATCGGCTCCCAAGCGTGGGAGAGGACGTCCCAGACAAGGAACAGCAGAACCCCCACAGCGGTCGCATTGAGAAACATGCGCAGACTCGGGGCCGGGCGCCGCAGCCGACCGATCGGGAGTCCGATCAGAATGGTCACCCCTGCGATGAATCCCAGCGCCAGCGTGTGGCCAAGTCCCACGACAACTCCCTGAACGAATCGGATGAGCGAGCGCAAAGTTAGGGCAGCCTCACCTCACTTGTCAAAGTCATCTGGAACAGCACGATCGGCTCGTCCCTACCTGCGGGCGGGCCGGCTCGCTCGACCGACCCAAGTTCCCGGCTAAGCAGACGAACCAAACGAACCGCCGGCCAGATGACCGGGTGCCCCGGGTCCGGCGGTTAAAGGCTCTGGTCCGTATTCACGCCGGCCTACCACGGAGCTCGCACGGTCCACCGGTCCACCGGTCCACCGGTCCGCCTGACCGCCTGACCGCATGCCGCGCCTGAGTTGTCGGGCCCGAGGGGCACCCAGTCGGAAAGCTCGGAGCTTGTTCGCATCTCTAGTCCGTTGTCGCCGAGCGGAAGTCGGAGGAAGATCGGAAAAGCGACGGGCACCTCTTGGTGGCCGTCCTGCATCGACCCAGGAGTGAACATGTCGAAGTACATGGTCTTTTACAACACCACGAACGCCATGCGTGCACAGTTGTCACAGATCCCACCAGACCAAGCAGGGGCCGGCATGCGGGATTGGATGACGTGGGGCGAGCGGGTCGGGGATCGGCTCGTTGACATGGGTTCACCGCTTGAGAACGACGGAGAGGACGATGTCCAGGTGTCCGGCTACTCGATCATCGACGCCGACTCGAGGGAACAGCTTGATGGGTTCCTCCAAGGACACCCTCACACGAAGGCTGGAGGCACCATCTCCACACAGAGATTCATGGACATGCCCGAAATGTGACATCAGCGATATACGTATGAGCTTCGCCGCGCGAGAGCGGCTGAGGGAGCTCGCATCCTCCTGGCTTCCGAGCGTTCCTTTAAGCCCGGCATACAACGGGTTCTGACTCGACCGGCTACGCGGCCAGTCCTGCCGCTGTGCATCCCCCTGGGCAGCGAGACCTGTCAGGTGATGCGCGTCAAGGCCTTGGCAGCGATCGCTCACGGGGTGCACGAGTTGGCCGAAGCCTGCAGCAGCCTTTGCTTAAACCGTCGGCAAGGCTCCAAGTAGTCGCCGACGGGGAGCGTTCGCGGCCTCCGACGCGAGAATAGGTCGACGCCATCGAGCTGGACTGCGGGGCTGAATCAGTAACGAAGGAACCATTTCATTAGCGCGGATGAGGGCGACGAGTTGCGTCTCCTCCACATCGTGCCGGCCGCTGAGGAACGTCGTGACGGTCGACGGGGCCACCTGTGGCATACAGGTATTCCGACGGCTCAGCCCGGCGATCGCGTGGCCTCCGATGGGGCAAGCCTCTCAAGATCTGTGACGCCAGCGCCCATCGCTTCGCTGGGTTGAGACCTTCGTCGAGGGGTCTAGCGAGTCATCGTCCCAATCGCCGGCCGTGCGGTGATGTAAGGAGCCTTCAAGTCCTCGTCTGCCAGAGCATGATGGCCACCATGACCAAGGTTGGAACTCTTGTGGACCGGCACCAAGACAGACTCAGTGTCTTGCTGGGCGCAGACACTCAACCTGGCGACGTGGTGCAGGAGTGGACGCTACGAACGGCGGCAGGACATGAGTTGGTGGTGCTCGCGACGCTGGACACTCGTTCCCGTCTCATCGCGGTCAGGTTCGAATCGGCGAGCAGGTCGCTCCCTCCTGCCGCGTTGCGTTCGGGTGGCGCAGCAGTCGTATGCAACGACGGAGGCGAGACGTGGATCGAACTGTTTTCAGGAGCGCTCCTCCTGCGTCGAGCCCTCGCTAACTGGACGCTGGAGGAGGGCGGCTTCCAGCTGGATGTCGCTCTCAATGGCCAGCGCCGCATCTTGGGCTTCGTTGTCAGGCCAGGGGCGCAGATGAGCGAGACGTAGGTCCGTTTATGGGGCGTCGACGGACGTCGCCCTCGCTTTGGTCGTCTCCGCAGGGTCCCGGGCCGCGCCCTCACCACTGAACGGCCATCAAGGCAATTGCCTTGCTGGCGCTCGGGCAAGTCCAGGGCGTCAGCCGCTACGACCGTGCTGCGTTCGTAAGCGTATCGACGCCTCAGGGCTCAAGACCGATGACCACGGACCGAGGCTTGGTGTCTACGGTGAGGGCGAACAGGTCAGGCCGCGCGTAGTGCCCTGACACATCAAAGTCATACTTGCCCCTGGTCACATCCCGCAGGTCCAGGTCGGCGACAAGCAGCCCTTCGTCGTCGACTAGCGGCCCAGCGAGTACTTCGCCGAACGGGTCGACGATAACGCTCGCACCGCGACAGACGACCGCGGCCGGATCCCGATTTTGCGTGGCGTATGACGGTGATAGGTCGGATGCGCGGGTGAACTGGTTGGCAGCGAGCACGAAGCAACGGCCCTCCACGGCGATGTGTCTCATCGTGGCCAGTTGCACGTTGCGCGCATCGGCCGTGGGTGCGCACCAGATGTCGACGCCTTGGGCGTAGAAGGTCATCCGGAGCGCCGGCATCAGGTTCTCCCAGCAGATCGCCGTCGCGAGGCTGCCCAAGGCTGTTGGCGTCACGCTCAAGGTAGAGCCGTCTCCCTGACCCCAGATGAGCCGCTCCGTGCCGGTTGGCATGACCTTCCTGCGCTGGCCGATCAGCTGCCCGTGATCGTCGATCGTCACGCTTGCGCAGTAGAGAGTGCTGCCCGCTCGCTCCACCACTCCGACGACCATGTGCACCCCGTTCGCTATCGCCAACGTGCAGAGCTGATCGACCTCGGGGCCGGGAATCGTCACAGCCTGGGCGCTGTATGCAAGGAACTCGTCGCGACCTGCGGGACTCCGATCGCCCACCACGGCCCCGAACGATGCGCCGCGAGGGTAGCCGCCGATCAGTGCCTCCGGGAAGACCACGAGCCGCGCGCCTTGATGTGCAGCCTCTTCGCTGAAGCGTTGAACCGCGGCGAGAGCAGCAGACGTCGAATCCGGGGATCGGACTTGCGCAACTGCAGCTCGCACAACTGGCGTCGTCGACGCAGCAGGCTCCATAGATGGACGCTACAGCCCTGTGGCGATGGCGTCATGACCCTTAGGCAACGCCTCCGACTTTTCGCGCGGCTACCGCTGGCTCCGCTGCGGCGATTTCCACGAACCTGTCGAGCGGGGCTGGTCCTTCGCTGGTGATTTGCTAGGGGTTGCGGTGATGACAGTACGAGACCCGGCCCGTGGGTGTACATCTGCACCATGGCACGCCATACCGGCGGGCCCTGACACGCAGGAGTGAACATGGGCGACATCGCCGGCAAGGTTGACAAGGCGTTCGAGGCTTCTTCGGTGAGTGAGCTGGCCGACGCGCCGGTGGATGCGCTGCAGGGGGTGAGCGCTGCCGACGCTGAGCACCTGAAGGCCGCGTTCAACATCAAGACGGTGCGTGACCTCGGCACGAACAAGTACTTCCTGTGGGCCCAGGCGATCGCCAAGCTGGCCGAGTAGCCAGCTTCGGCTGGTGTATCAGGGGACACACCGGCCGTCCGGCTCACCGTCACGGTGGGGCCGGCGGTCGGACACCCCGGCCGGGGAACGCCTCGACCCGAACACCCTGAAGACCACGTCGACCACGTCGACCACTGACAAGGGAGATCCGATGCTCAAAGGTTTCAAGGACTTCATCATGCGGGGCAACGTCGTCGACCTCGCGGTCGCCGTCATTATCGCGGGCGCGTTCGGCAAGGTCATCGAGGCCTTCGTCACCGTCATCATGGACGTGATCGGCAAGCTCGGCGGCACTCCGAACTTCTCGGCGTGGGCCCCCGGTGGCGTGCACCTCGGCACGTTCATCACTGTGACGATCAGCTTCCTCATCGTCGCCGCCGCCGTGTACTTCATCGTCGTCGCGCCGATGAACCACCTCGCCGCACGCCGGGCGGCCGGCGTGGAGCCGGAGCCTGAGGCCCCTTCGGAGGAGGTTCTGCTGCTCACCGAGATCCGCGACGCGCTGCGCTCACGCTGACCTGGGCTCGCGACCGTGGAGTTTCGCGGTCCTGACGACGTGACGCGGAACCTGTGACTGCCTCCCGTGCGGGAGCCCTGTGGAGGGGGCCGACGCGCGGGAGGCTCACCTCGGTCCTCGGACATCCTGGTGGTGTGGCGGGACAGAGGGCGTGGTTCGGCCTAGCACGCCGGGGCCCTTCCCAGACGTACCGGGCCCGGCTCGGGGACTGCTGGCCCGGGCCGGGTCAGGAGCCGTTGGTGGTGGTGGTCTCCGTGATCGGGATCCCGGCCGTGGTCGCCTGCTGCTCGATGGTGGCCACGGCCTGTTGGGCGTCGCCGATGAAGCCGAGGTTGCCGGCGAGGGCCTGGCTCTTGAACCCGGCGAGTTTGCCCTGGAGCTGGACCATCGGCGGGACGAGGACCTTGCACAGGGTGGGGTTGGCCTTGATGTTCTCGGTGGCGTTGAGGAGCAGCTTCGCGTCGAGCGCGGCGGTCCCGGCGGCCTTGACGATGGCGAAGGTGCGCCCGTTGGCGCCCTTGTTGAACGAGCCGGCCTGCCACGGCTTGTAGAGGTAGCGGTGGAAGGTGCCGGCGATGACGCCGAGGTCCGCGACGAGGCGGGTCTTGGCGAAGGCCCGCGTGTTGGACGTCGGACAGCCCGAGGCGGTATCGGTCCCCGTGGCCGGCGCGGCCCCTGAGGTGCTCGCAGGCGCTGACGACGTGGGGGTGGACGACGCACCGACGGCCGGCGAGGTGGTGGCCGCCTTCGACCCACAGCCGGCGAGGGTGACCGATGCGGCGACCAGGGGCACGCACACGGCGAGGACGGTCTGGCGGCGGGTGGTGGTGGGCATGGTGCTCCTTCTCGGCGCCGGGCTACAAGCGAGCCGCAGCTCTCAGTGGGCGTGCTTCGACGGTCGCAGTGCCGGCTGGGAGATCCGTGCACGGCGCCTGTCAGGACGCTGCGCTGAAACCCGCTCCGCCAAACCTGACATCCGGCTCGGCGAGCGGGCGATAGAAGGGGTGAGCGCAAATCGGGCTGCCGCCGAGCGCTGCCCCCGTGGGGCGGCGATGGGGGAGTAGTTTCCTCTTACTGCACCAACGCGTGACGGTGCCCGAGCGAAGGATTCTGGATGGACTTCAACGAGATCGTGGACCAGGCAAAGAAGCTCGCGGGCGAACACCCCGATCAGGCCAAGGAGGCCCTCGAGAAGGCCGAGGGCATCCTCGACGAGCGCACCGGCGGCAAGTTCACCGACCAGATCAGCAAGGGGGGCGACGCCGTCGAGGGCCAGCTCGGCCTTCCCGGCGACACCCCCACGGGCCAGTGAGCGGTAGCTGACCACGTCCGGCCGCCCACCCGCCGAGCCAGTTGGGGCGGACGGACAAAAGGCAGACCCCCAAACGCAGAAAAGAAGTGCCTGGCCGGCTCCCCTCGCCCAAGGACGAGAGGAGCCGGCCGGCTTCTTCATGAGGGGAGTTCCCCGGTGTTCGTTGGCGCCAGGGCTCGATACACGGACGCTCGACTGACGCCAATCACCCGAGCGATGGAGGCGATGTCGTGCTCACGACTGTCGTACATGCTCCGGGCCACCCTCAACTTCTCGGGAGTCCACACGGTCGGCCGACCACCGTTGCGGCCACGAGCGCGAGCAGCGGCAAGACCGGCCATGGTGCGTTCCCGGATGAGGTCGCGCTCGAACTCGGCCAAGGCGCCGAAGACGTGGAAGATGACCTTGCCTCCGGGCGTCGAGGTGTCGATGCTCTCGGTCAGACCGCGGAAGGCCACGCCCCGTGCCTCGAGCGCCTGGACGGTGTCGATGAGGTGGCGCAGGCTCCGGCCCAGCCGGTCGAGCCGCCAAACCACGACGGTATCTCCGGGTCGGAGCTGGTCGAGCATCGCGTCGAGCGCGGGCCGGTGCTCGAGCTTGCCGGACGCCTTGTCGGTGATGATGCGTTGGCAGCCGGCGGCGTGAAGGGCATCGCGCTGCAGGGCGGCGTCCTGCTCGAGGGTCGAGACGCGGGCATACCCGAGCAGGGTGTGGTCGGGCGGCTTCTCAGTAGTCATGCCTGTGCCTCCTTCTGAGACGTTGATTTTGGACATGGGAAAAGGACAGACGCCCACGCCTCGACGGAGGGGTCTGCTGCACGGATAGGTGACATCTGATCTGCGTCGATGTGTGTCGGCGCTGGAAGGATGTGCACCATGCCCAAGGCGTTCCCCAACGAGTTCCGCGAGGACGTGATCCGGGTCTTCAAGGAGTCGGATGCCTCCGTCGCCCAGGTCGCGAAGGACTTCGGCATCTCGCCGTCGTGCCTCAAGCGGTGGCTGACGATCGATGAGCGACGCTCGGCCAGCGCAGCGAGCCCTGCCCGGACCTCCAGCGAGTCCGAGGCGCTGCGGGAGGCGAACAAGCGGATCAAGCTGCTCGAGCAGGAGAACGAGGTCCTGCGCCGCGCCGCGGCCTATCTCTCACAGGCGCACCTGCCGGGAAAATGATGTACCCGCTCGTCCGCGAGCTGGCCGGCGACGGGATCCCCGTCACGGTGACGTGCCGGGTGCTGAAGATCGCCCGCCAGCCGTACTACCGCTGGCTCGCTCGGCCGGTCACGGGCGGCCGAGCTGACCGCGGCGTACCGGGCGAACGCGTTGTTCGACGCCCACCGCGACGACCCGGAGTTCGGGTACCGGTTCCTGGTCGATGAGGCCCGCGAGGCCGGCGAGGCGATGGCCGAGCGGACCGCGTGGAAGCTCTGCTCGCAGCTGGGCTGGTGGTCCGCGTTCGGCAAGAAGCGCGGGCGCAACGGAAAGACGCCGGGGCCGCCAGTGCACGACGACCGGGTCGAGCGGGACTTCACCGCGGCAGCGCCGAACCGCTTGTGGCTCAGTGACATCACCGAACACTGGACCGGCGAGGGCAAGCTCTATCTCTGCGCGGTCAAGGACGTGAACTCCAACCGGATCGTCGGCTACTCGATCGACTCACGGATGAAGTCCTCGCTCGCGGTCGCGGCGCTGGACAACGCCGTCGCCCGTCGTCACGCTGACGGCGCCGATGTGGCCGGGTGCGTCCTGCACACCGACCGCGGGTCGCAGTTCCGCTCCCGGAAGTTCGTCCACCAGCTCCACCGTCACGGCATGGTCGGCTCGATGGGGCGCGTCGGCGCGGCCGGGGACAACGCGGCCATGGAGTCGTTCTTCGCGCTGTTGCAGAAGAACGTCTTGAACCGTCGCGCCTGGGCCACTCGCGAGCAGTTGCGGATCGCGATCGTCACGTGGATCGAGCGGACCTACCACCGCCGTCGGAGACAAGCCCGCCTCGGCCGGTTGACCCCGGTCGAATACGAGTTGATCATGACGACAACCGCCACTCAGGTGGCCTAACCGAAACTGTCACCCGTCCGTGCAGCAGACCCGGGCGGTCAGCATGCCGACCTGTACGGCTCCCAGGCTGCCACCCCCCGGTCAGCACGAAGGCTGTGGTCATGGTCAGCCCCGGCGCAGCGGGCAGAGAGTCGGCAGGGGGTCGAAGCGCGTGGCGAGTCGTTGCAGGGCTACGGCGTCCAGCAGCAGCCCGAAGTCACGAAGTGCAACATCGTAGAAGCCGGGGATGAGCAGCAGGTTGACGATGATGCCCCCGAACCAGAGCGCTACAAATAGGTCGTCCAGGCGTGGGTGGAGAGCAAGGAGCACTCCGGCGAGCACCTCGACCACGGCGACGGCATACGTCGCTTGATGGGGTGTGACGGGCAGGAGGCGCGACAGCGCGGGTGCGAGGTACGTGTCCCACGGCACGAGGCGGTTGGTGAACTTGTCGAGGCCGAACACGATCGGGGCGACGACGAACGCCGTACGCAGCACGGCATACGCCTGGTATGCCGTGTCGCTCCTCTCGACCCTCGTAGTTCGCTTGGGCTGCGCGACGCTGACCACCGAGCGGTGACCGATGAAGACCATGGCTCCTCCTGGGAACGGCTGTGCTGTCCAACCGGGGGTCCTCGAGACATCGAGGCTTCGTAGTGAGACGCTGACGGAGTGTTAGCGCGGCCTGCGGCCTCGGGTCATACCGAGCGTCTCGGCGTCCCATCGAAAGAGGTGGCGACGGGTAAGACCTCGCCTCCTCGGGGCGGCAAACAGTGCATGAGCACCCGCCCGTCCCCGGCCACCTCCCGACCTGCGCCCTGTAGCTCGGCCGGCCCACCGCTCAACGTCATCGAGTGGCGGCAATGCCGACTGTGCGAGGCCGGTCTCCCTCCAGCCCTCGCCACGCCGCTCGCTCGCCAGCGGGTCGACCTGCACGCCCTTCTGCAGCTCGTGGACGCCGGGTGCCGGCCCGAGCTCGCGGCGCGCATCTTGTCCCCGCTCGACGATCCTCCACCCTTGGAGTTCCACGTTCCCCGTGACAGCACTCGCGGTCCCCCACGACGGTGGCGTCCCCATGAGCTCGATGACCGGGGGAGAGGCGCCGGTCGACGCGCTCCGCGGCTGTGCTTCGACGCGAAATGGGCTGCAGCTCGGGGCTAATAGTCGGGTGACAGGGCGTGTTGGGGTGGCATCGGGCCACGTCGAGAGCCGCGGCAGTCGTAAATCGGCGCTTCGCTCGCGAGAGCCGCGAATCCGGCGGGCTCGGCGACCGCTTGTGGCTCAGCCGGTTCGCTTGGTAGCACCTTGGACCCAGACACAGGTTTGGGACAGGTGCAGTTCGTACGGTCGACCAATGATGGTGCTCGGTGCTCCCTGTGGCTAACTCGGTTTTGAGCGAGCCACGTCTCGAGCCGGCGGGTGCCGGCCCGGCCATAGTGGTCAGTCTTGGCAACCGGCGCAGGGTCTGGGTCGTGCTCGTATGCTGGACGGTCATCTGGGGCCTACTCGCAGCGGAGGGAGGCGCCTACTCGTGGCACTACTTCGACCTCGGTGCCCGTCTGATCACTCATCCCGGCGTGGCTGGCGGCTTGCACGTGTACGCCTCGCACCCGGAGCTGCAGATTGGTCCACTCGCGCTTCTCGCGGCCGTACCCATCTCCGCGTGGGGCGGGGCGGTGATGGCTCAGTTCCTCCTCACGGGGTGCGGGCTGTTGCTTCTTAAGGCTGTGGCCGACCTACGGGGGCGGCTCGCGGGAGTCGCGGTGCGTCCCATGCTGCTGCTTTTCACCGGAATGCTGACGCTGCCCGTCTGGTGCCAGGTCGCGAGCCATTTCACCCATCTGGACGACGCTCTCGCGCTGGCCTTCTGTGTGGCCGCGGTTGCGGCGGTCGCCGCAGACCGGCCCTACCTTGCCGCGGTTGCTCTGGCCGCGTCCATCGACAGCAAGCCGTGGGCACTCGGCTTCGTCGTGCTGCTCCTGGTGCTACCTCGCGAGCGACGAGTGCGAGCCGCGGCCCTGACGGGCGCTGGGGTCGCGGTGGCGTGGCTTCCCTTCTTGGTGGCTGACCCGCGGACGCTGCAGCTGGGCCGGTTCAGGATCGACAACGTGGACGACTCAGCCCTGCGCGCCTTGGGCGTGCAAGCGGCGAACACGCCGTCTTGGGACCGGCCGGCCCAGCTCCTGCTGGGTGTGGCGGTCGCGGCGGTATGCGTGGCGCGAGGCCGCTGGAGCGCCGTCCCGCTCGCGGTCGTCACCTCCCGGCTCCTGCTGGACCCGGAGACCTACGCCTACTACAGCTCCGGGCTGCTGGTCGCGACCGCGGTCGTGGATCTGCTGCGGCCAGCGCGTCGCCTGCCGCTATGGACTGCTGCCGCCACCGCGTGGTTCCTGCTCGATCGTTACTGCTCGGGGCTGCTTCCGCCAGAAGGGCTTGGGCTGCTTCGCGCCGCCTACTGCCTGACCGTGTTGGCGGTGTTGGTCGGCGCGCCCAGGAGAGGTGCGCCGTGGGCGCCCACGGTGGGCAGACCCTCGACCACGCGGGCTTGGCTGCGATCCGCGGCTCCCGAGTGCGACAGCGGCGCCCGGCTACCCGCTCGGGCACCCAGGACGCGCTGATCTAGTGTCGCGCCGTCTATGTGGCAGCGTGCCTCACGCTCTCGGTGTCGCCACTAAAGCACGTGCGGCGTCGTGCCGGAGGTTACAGCGGCACAGGTTGCGCACAGTTGCGAGCCTGGCCCGGCGCAGTCCGTTTGTTCGACTTGGCGGGGCTGCGGCTTGGGACGCCTGCTGGGCCGCGACGTTCTGGGAAGGGTGCCAGGCCTGTCTGGCCACCCTGCCCTCATTGTGCTCGGCGCCGCCGCCCTGGCGGTCGTCCTGCCGTGGTGGCGTCCCTGCGGCGAAGGGCTCGGACTGTCCCCGGTCCGAGAGCGCCGACCGTCGGTTGGCGCCCCCATCATGTGATCTTCAAGGTGCTGCAGAACCAGCACTAGAGCGAACGCGATAAGCGGGGCCAGCGATGCCAAGGAAACCACATCGCTGGCCTTCACGCCCCTTGAGCGGGCGCCGCTGACAGGCCGAACTCGTCCTCGATGCGAACCGGCCAGAGCCCCGATCCGGAAGGTAAGCACTCGTATGCAACGCCGCGCTGAGGTGGGGCGTCACCGGGGGTGTGGATATCGGCAGCATGGCCCAATGGTGCCTGGGCCCGGCTGAGAAGCCGCTGACCTTCGTCGGCGCCCGCTCTTCGCGTGGACCGACGGAACGACGACGGCCCTCGCCCCCATCGATCTGCAGGGAGGCAAGGGCCGTAGGACGATCCGCTCGACGATTCAGGTCTGCGGTCGTCGCCGCCGGTTTCTCAATGGACCAGGACGTCGTCCGGATCCGTCGGCCTGACCAAGACCGTCTCGGGGGCGTGCTCGGCCGCAGGCGTCTGGTCGCGTCGAGTCACGCTCAGGTAGGTCACGACGGCGAGGATTGTGGCCAGGAACAGCAGGCTGGTCCAGGCCGTGCCCAGGCCCAGTCCGCCGTCGGCGGGGTCGGATCCGAGGAAGTCGCCGAGGTTGGCGCCCAGCGGCCGGGTCAGGATGTAGGCGATCCAGAAGCACAAGGTGGCGCCTGCGCCCAGGCGCCAGGCCAGGGCGGTGAGGGCGATAAGGCCGGCGGGCAGCAGGACTGACGCACCGGGGGCCCAGCCGGTCAGGTCGAGTGTCCAGTCGCCGGCGGCAGTGCCCAACGCGAAGGTGACCAGGACCGTGAGCCAGTAGAACGCTTCCCGGGGACGGGTGATGATGGAGTGGATCGACAGGGTCCGCTCGCGGGAGTACCAGATCCCGAAGACGGCCGCGAGCACCACCGTGAAGACCCCGGTGGTCAGCGACAGCGGGACGTTGAGGTTGTCGGTGAGGTTGTCGGTGAGCAGGGTGCCGACGACGCTGACCAGGACGACGACGGTCCAGTAGACGGCCGGCACGTAGCGCCGGAGCCGGAACTGCACGATCAGGGCCGCGGCGAGGGCGAGGCTGAAGATGACGGTGGTCGTGGACAGTCCGAGTCCGACGTTGGTGTTGAGGTAGTCGGCGAGGCTCTCGCCGACGGTGGTGCACAGGATCTTGATGACCCAGAAGTAGATCGTGACCTCGGGCACCTTGTTGAGCATCTGGCTCAGGGGCCGAGAAGGCGAGGTGGGTCTGGGTGTCGCGGACATAGGGCGGTCTCCTTGAAACGGGTCGGTGTGACCGGGAAGGGCAAACGCCACAACCCAACCGAGCCGCCTTGACCGAAACCTGAGCAGGCGCTGGGCATCGACGGTGAAAGCCGCCGGCGGTGGGCCCGTCGCCGCCAGATCACGCACGATTTCTGCCGGTGATGAACACTGGGTGAACTGCCCACAGGTGGCGCCCATTGAACGCCGGATACGGTTGGCCCCGTGATGACCGCACTTGCACCAGCGATGGCACCGACTCTTGGACCGAGCTGGCTGGACCCCAACTACCTCTTCGCGACCTA
The DNA here is from genome assembly GCF_007991735.1 of Terrabacter aerolatus. Lineage (GTDB taxonomy): Bacteria > Actinomycetota > Actinomycetes > Actinomycetales > Dermatophilaceae > Terrabacter > Terrabacter aerolatus. The sequence continues at coordinate 13,089 of NZ_BJYX01000038.1, forward strand.
CGGTGCTGCGTTCTTCGTCGTGGCTCTCGTGTTCGTCTTCATCGAGTGCGGGCTGCTCTTCCCGTTCCTGCCCGGCGACTCCCTCCTCTTCGCGATCGGCCTGTTCATCGCCGCCGGCAAGCCGCACCTGCCGTCCTTGCTGGTGGCCCTTCCCGCCCTCATGGTCGCGGCGTTCCTCGGCAATGTCGTCGGCTACGGCTTGGGCCGCGTGATCGGGGTGCCCCTGCACCAGCGCGAAGGGCGGATCGTCAAACGGCGGTACCTGGATGAGTCCCGCGCATTCTTCGACCGGCACGGCAGCAAGGCGCTGGTGATCGGCCGGTTCGTGCCGCTGGTGCGCACCTTCATCACCCTGGTCGCCGGGGCCAGCCGGATGCCGCTGCGGCACTTCTTCCTCTGGAGCGGCGTCGGTGCCCTGCTCTGGGTGCCGGTCATCACCCTGCTCGGCTACTCGCTGGGGTCGGCCTTCCCGGCGGTCGGCAAGAACCTCGACGTCGCCATCGTCGTCATCGTCGTCCTATCCCTCGTGCCCGTCGCTGTCCAGTGGTGGCGACACCGCAGGGCCGTGGGCGACGCGATCTGAGCCGACCGGCACGCACAAGCCCGCCGTCCACCCGGAGGGCTCGAGCGACCTTAACTCCTGCTCGCGGCCCGGAAGCGTCAGCGTTTGCGCTCGGGCTCTCGGTTGTCGGCTGCGGGTACCGGGCGTTGCGGACTGTCGCTGCTGAGTGTCGGGTCCGGTTCAGAGGGAGTCGATGGGAGCGGAACCATCAGGGTGAAACGGGTCGGCTGCTCTAGGGTCAGGGCCAGCCGGCCGCCGTAGGCCTCGGCAATCGATCGTCCTAGGGCCAACCCGATCCCCAACCCGTCGCTGCCGGACTGGCCTCGCCGGAAGAGTTCCTCGCGGTGGGCCTGGACCGAACCCTCGTCGGTGACGTCGATCGCGACGAACGAGCCGAGGTCACGGAAGACCACGGTGACGCGTCCGGCGCCGTGCCGGGTTGCATTGTCCATGAGGATCTTCAGCACCTCCGTGACGACGAACTGCGGAAGGCACAGGGCGAGGTCGGTCTGGGCGGTGACAACCAACGGGCGCCCCGCCTCGGACAGCGTGCCGCGCCACCGCCGCTCGACCTCCGCGCAGAAGTCCCCGACGCTGCGGACCGGGCCGCCCCTCATCACACCTGCCTCGGGGCGGGCGAGCTGGATGACGTTGTCGATGGTTCGTTCGAGATCTCGCACCTGTCCGAGGGCATCGACCAGCGCGGCGTGGGGATCCGCGGTCGCGCCGCCGCCTTCATGGCTCAGCGCGTTCTGCAGTCCCAGGGCCAAGCCAGTGACCGGGGTCCGCAGCTGGTGGGAAACCTCAGCGGTGAGTTGGCGCTCTCGAGCGATGAGGTCGCACAGCCGGTCGAGCATCTCGTTCTGCGACTGTGCCAGCCTGACCAGCTCGGGCGTCCCGGCAGGTTGGGCCCGCGTCTGGAGGTCTCCGGCAGCGACGCGCTCGGCGCTGACCGCCAGTGCCTCCAGCGGGGTGCTGATGAAACGTGCCTGCCGTCGCGCCACGAGGACTGCGACCACCAGGGCGAGCCCAGCGCTCAGCACCAACGCTGCCCAAGCCAGCAAGGTGGCCGTCCATGTTTGGTTCGTGGGCGCCGCCACTCGAACGACCGCGATGACCTTCTCGGCGACGGTGACCGGTACGGCGACCACAAGCTGCGCGCCGACCACACCATCGGACTCGACGCCGCGGGCCGCTGCGCGGGTGACGGAATCTGCCGCCGGGGGCCCTCCCGTTACAGGGGAGCGGTGAGTGAGCGAGGCGTCATAGACGGCGACCTGCTTGTCGCCTTCCACGCGCGGTAGCTCTACCGGGTCACCGGCCAGGAAGTCCGGTCCGACCTGCCGTGAAGCGAGCAGGGCTGTGCGTTCCAGCTCGCCTCGCTCCTCGCTGAGAATCGTCGCCCTTGCGGCCACTCCCAGCGGAATGCCGAAGAGGACCAGGGCAACCGATACGGCCACCACGGCCACGTGGAGGATTCGTCGGCGCATGCCACCCATCCTCGCCCGCCCGGACTCGATCTCGGGGCAGGGGGCCACCCCTGGCGCGACCCGGAGGGAAGGTTTTGCCCTCCTCTAACCCAGGGTGGCATCGCACCTAACCACCACATTCCTAGCGTGGAGTCCGAGATCGATTCGGGCGCAACCAGGAGAGGCATCACATGACTGTCACCAAGATCCGGCTTGCAGCGGCGATCGGGACGGGAGCCCTTCTCCTCTCCGGCTGCGGCACCACCCCCACCTCTCCCGGACCCGCCCCCACGCCTGCGCAGGTCACGGCGACCTCGACCCGCGCAGCGGCCGCAGCCTCTTCGGTAGGGACCCCGGCCCCCACCGAGAGCAACCCTCCCGGAGACATCCCCGACACGCAGGTGTACGTCCCCTTCACGCCCAGCGGCGCCCACGTCAGTGTCAAAGTCCCCGAGGGATGGGCCCGGGCGACCACCGGCGGCTCCACGGTCTTCAGCGACAAGCTGAACCGCATCGAGATCCACATCACCAAGGCCACCACCGCCCCCACGACCTCAACGGTCAGGTCCACGGACGTGCTGCGGCTGCAAGGCAGCGTGCCGAAGTTCGCATCGCCCAATGTGAGGACCGTCTTCAGGGCCGGGAGACCTGTCGTGCTGCTGACCTACCAAGGTGACTCGGCCGTTGACCCGGTGACGGGCAAGGTGGTCCGGGACGCGTTCGAACGGTACTCGTACTTCCACGCCGGCACTCGAGTGGACCTCACCCTCTCAGGCCCCGTGAACGCGGACAACGTCGACCCGTGGCGCACCGTCTCCGACTCCCTGCGGTGGACACCGTGACCTCCCTGCGCGGGTCGGGCGCCGCGTCGTCGGTCTCGTCCAGCCCCGTGACCGGGACCGTGGGAACCGCAAGCTCGGAGCCAGCGGCGGCTCTCATCGCCGATCGCCTCTACCGGTTCTTCCGCACCGGAGACGAGGAGACCCTCGCGCTTCGGGGAGTCTCGTTGACCGTCGCTCCCGGAGAGACGGTGGCGGTGGTCGGTCCATCCGGATGCGGCAAGTCCACGCTGTTGGGATGCCTCGCCGGACTCGACGAGCCCGACGGCGGGACGGTGCGTGTCGGCGGGCAGCGGCTCAGCCACCGCCCCGAGGCTGAACGCGCGCGACTGCGGGCCCGGCGCGTCGGCGTGATGCTGCAGAGCCGAAACCTGCTGCCACATCTGAACGTCCGCGCCAACATCGAGCTCGCCCGCACGGCCGGCCAGACAGGCCCGCGGCCGCGCTCCGGGGAACGCCCGAGCACACCTGTCGGGGCGGTGGAGCTGCTCGAGCGAGTCGGCCTGACCCGGCGCGCTCAGGCGTACGCGTCCGAGCTGTCCGGTGGCGAGCTCGCCCGGGCTGGCCTGGCGGTTGCTCTGGCCAACGACCCAGACATCGTCCTGGCCGACGAACCCACCGGCGAACTCGACGGAGACACCGAGCAGCACGTGCTCGAGCTGCTGCGCGACCGGGCCGGAGCAGGCGCGGCGCTGCTGGTGGTCACCCACAGCCCACGCGTGGTCGCCATCGCCGACCGCATCATCCACCTTCACGACGGGACGGTCGCCTCATGAACTCTCGCCCAGAAACGACGGCTCGGCCTGCACTTGCGGTGCGCTGCGAGGGAGTGGCCCGCACCTTCGGCCGCGGCGAACGCGCCGTGGTGGCCGTGCACGGCAGCAGCTGCGAGGTGCCCTTCGGGTCGCGCATTGCGATCGTCGGGCCCTCCGGCTCGGGCAAGTCGACGATGTTGCACATGATGGCCGGTCTGGAGACGCCCACGGCAGGACGGGTGTCCTGGCCGGGTCTCGCAGCCACCGAGCCAGAGCGGCGCGGACAGATCGGTGTCGTCTTCCAGAGCCCGAGTCTCGTGCCGGCCCTCACGGTGGCTGAGAACGTCGCCCTGCCTCTCGTGCTTGCCGGCCTGCCCGACGCGGAGGCTCAGGAACGCGTCACCGAGGCGCTGGAGCTCGTGCAGGTGAGCGAGCTCGCCACCCAGCTTCCCGAGGAGCTGTCCGGGGGACAGGCCCAACGCGTGGCCGTCGCGCGTGTCCTGGCGAGCCGACCGTCCCTGATCCTGGCCGACGAGCCCACGGGTCAGCTCGACCGGGCGAACGGCCAGCACCTGGTTGACGTGCTCCTTGCTACGGCCGAGGAGCTCGATGCGGCCCTGGTGGTCTCCACCCACGACATCGAGGTGGCCGACAGACTGCAGGAGCGGTGGCGGATGCACGAGGGACGACTGAACACGGACGAGGCGTGGCGGAACCAGTCGCGCGCACCGCGTGGTGCACGAGCGGGCGCGACCACGGCGGGTGGCCGGCGATGACCGGCACCTGGCTGATGGGTCTGCTGCGCCGCCGCGGCGGGCGGCTGCTGGCGGTCAGCGTGGGTATCGCCGTCGCCGTATCCCTCATTGCCTCCCTCGGGACGTTCCTGACGGTCTCGCAGCAGACCATGACCGCTCGAGCCCTGCGATCGGTGGCCGTCGACTGGCAGGTCGAGGTCCAGCCCGGGGCCGACCCGGCCGCAGTGCGCGCCACCGTGGCCGGGTCCACCGGGGTCCGCGCAGCGTTGCCCGTCACGTTCGCGCGGAGCACCGGGCTGCAGGCCACCGCTGGAGGGACCACGCAGACGACCGGTGCCGCGATGGTGCTCGGGCTGCCGGACGGCTACCGGGCACAGTTCCCGGGGGAGATTCGCCAGCTCAGCGGCGCCCCGAGCGGCGTGCTCGTGGCCCAGCAGACCGCCTCGAACCTGCACATCCGCCCTGGCAGCCACGTGGTCATCAACCTCGGCGGGTCACGATCAGCGACCGTCACCGTCGCTGGCGTCGTCGACCTGCCCCAAGCCGACTCGCTGTTCCAGAAGGTCGGGGCTCCAGTCGGCGCCCAACCCTCTGCGCCGCCGGACAACGTGATCCTGCTGCCCGCGGCCACGTTCGCCAAAGTGGTGAGTGCCCAGCCTGCGACCTCGCTCGGCCATGGGTCACCAGCCCCCGCAGCCCCGGTGGTCCCGGTGACGACCCAGATCCACGTCGCCCGGTCCGCCCCGCTTCCCAGCGACCCGGCCGGCGCCTACGCGGCCGTCCTGGGAGCCGCGCACAACCTCGAGGCGATCCTGGCCGGTACCGGGGTGGTCGGCAACAACGTGGGCGCGGCCCTGGACGCTGCCCGCTCGGATGCCGCCTACGCCCAGATGCTCTTCCTCTTCCTGGGACTGCCCGGCGCCCTGTTGGCCGCCATGCTCACCGCGGCCCTCGTCGGGGCCGGGGCACAGCGCCGCCGCGACGAACAGGCACTGCTGCGCACCCGCGGACTCCCTCCCCGGGCGATCGGACGCCTCGCGGCCATCGAGGCGGCACTCGTCGCCGCCTGGGGAGGCGTTCTCGGGCTGGTCGCAGGCGCGATCGCCTCTCGGTGGGCCTTCGGGTCGAGCAATGCAACCGCCTCAGCCGGGCCGCTCGGCGTGCTCGGGCTCTCCCCGGCGTGGGCGGTCGTCGCGGTCCTGTTCGGCGCCGTCACCGCCGCAGCGACGGTGCTGGCACCCGCCCTGCGGGACCTGCGCCACCTCACCGTCTCCCGCGCCCGGCACGCCGTAGGCCGGGCCCGGTCCCCCTGGTGGATGCGCTTCGGCGTCGACCTGGGCATCCTCGCCCTCGCCCTGGTCGTCTTCTGGGTCTCCAGCAGTGACAACTACACGCTCGTCCTGGCACCCGAAGGTGTCCCGTCCATCTCGGTGTCCTACTGGGCCTTCCTCGGACCGACCCTGCTGTGGCTGGGAGGCGCCATGTTCCTGTGGCGCCTCGCCACCATGAGCCTCACCTACGGCCGCGGAGCCTTGGCCCGCTTCATCACGCCGCTGACCGGTCGACTGGCCAAACCGGCAGCGGCCACCATGTCACGGCAACGGCGCCCCCTGACCCGTTCCATCGTCCTGCTCGCCCTGGCGATCTCGTTCGCCGCCTCCACCGCGACCTTCAACGCCACGTACCAGCAGCAAGCCGAAGCCGACGCGCAGCTCACCAACGGCGCGGACGTCGCGGTCACCCCGGCCCCAGGCGCGCCCCTGCCCGCGACCGCGACCGCCGCGATCGCCCGAACACCTGGCGTGACCCACGTCGAACCACTGCAGCACCGCTTCGCCTACGTGGGCGCCGACCTGCAGGACCTGTACGGGGTGCACCCGAACACCATCGCCTCGGTGACCGCGCTACAGGACGCGTACTTCCAAGGCGGCACCGCACGCCAGCTGATGGCGACCCTCGCCGCCAAGCCTGACTCGATCCTCGTCAGCGACGAGACCGTCAAGGACTTCCAGCTGCACCCCGGTGACCTGCTCAACCTTCGCCTGGAGAACCAGAGCACCCACCAGCTGACCACCGTCCCCTTCCATTACGCCGGAATCGCCAAAGAGTTCCCGACGGCTCCCAAGGACAGCTTCTTCGTGGCCAACGCGGACTACGTCGCCAAGATGACCGGGTCCAACGCGGTCGGGACCTACCTCGTCGACACTTCGGGCACGAACCAGCCGGCCGTCGCTGCCGCTCTGCGCAACATCCTCGGTACCAGCGCCACCGTCACGGACATCACCCACACCCGGACCGCCGTCGGATCGAGCCTGACCTCGGTCAATCTCGCCGGGCTCACGCGCCTCGAGCTGGCTTTCGCCGTCATCCTGGCGGCAGGGTCGGGAGGGCTGGTGCTGGCCATCGGCCTGGCCGAACGACGCAGGACCATGGCGATCATCTCCGTCCTGGGCGCTCGACGTCGGCAGCTGCGAGGCCTCGTCATGGCAGAAGGGGCTGTCGTGGCAGTAGGCGGACTACTCGGCGGCGCCCTCATCTCCTGGGCCCTGACGCAGATGCTCGTCAAGGTGCTGACCGGGGTGTTCGACCCGCCACCGTCCAGCATCGCCCTCCCCACGGTGTACCTGACCGTGACGGGGGTGACCGTGGTGGCCGCTCTTGCAGCAGCCGCGGCGTTCAGCGCCCGGTCATCGACCCGACCGGCAGTCGAGGAGCTGCGTGATGCCTGACCACTGGGCTGTCGCGATGAGGGACCGGTCACAGCCGCCGGAGATCTTCGGGCCCTAGGT
>NZ_BJYX01000039.1 GCF_007991735.1 Terrabacter aerolatus
AAGTCCTCACCCAGGGCGGTGAACAGTTCGTCGAGCTCCTTCTGTCCGTGCGCGCTGCGCCAAGCACCCAGAACGCTGACCGGCTCTTTGCGGGACCAGAGCGCCCGCCTCGGGACTGGGTCGCCGTTGTGCAGGGCGACCTCTGCCTCGTAGAGCGCGGTCCGGACCCACGCGAGGAAGTCGTCGTCATCGGACATGTCTCCAGAATGCTCCTGGAAGGCGCGTTGAGCCACCGGGCCGGAAAGCCGCCGCCGCGGCCATCGAGACCGGACCTGGCGGCGCGCTGCGGCACGCCTCCCTCGGCGTCGTTGTTGTCCCACCACGCCCTTCGTAGCGAGCCGAGCCCTCGACCTGAGCGCCGGTCTCCCCGAGACAGGCCCGGTCGGGTCAGGTTCTCTTTGGGTTGCTCCTACTCGGACTCGAGCAGCCTCTTTGCAGTGTCGAGTGAGGCCTTCTCACCGTCCATGGACTTCTGGACCGACCCCGACATGAGGAGCTTCTTGAGACCGGCGAGATCGGCCGAGAGCGAGAAGGTGACTGAAGTACAACCCGGTCCGGCGGTCACGAACGAGTACTCGCCCCGCGGGCGCGCAGGTCCGGCAACGACGGTGAACGCGTAGTGCGACGAGGGTACGTAGTCGGTCACTTCGATGTCGGCATCGATGCCACGACCGCCCGGCCCGGCGATGACCTGACGGATCCGCACACCAGTGCACACTTCCGGTGGATCGTGGATCTCCTTGACGTGGGGTCGCCAGCGCAGGTCGTTGGACGGGGTGGAGAAGAAGGAGAAGACGGCCTCTATGGGCCGGTCGATGATGATCGTTCTCTGCGCCGCGGGCATACCACTCCTTCGGAGGATGGTCCTTCCCGCGGCATTCTCCCGCCGCAGCGACTTGATCCACAAGGTGCGTCCAAGAGTGGTCACGCGAATCTGGCATGTGAGCCGTCCCGTCGCGCCGTTACCTCAGTCGCCAGGGGTCGGCTCGTGCCCTGGCTGTGAACGTGAAGACCTCCATTGAGATCGACGTTGTTCGCGATCAGGTTGGTGCGTTGGCATCCGATCACGGGAACTCTCCCGGCCCAGACGGTCCGGGCGCTCTCGCCTGCTGGAGGAGCGGAGAGCTTATTCACTCGATTTGGTCTGCTATGGAGATCTGCGGGTGGCGGCCGTCGACGAAGCTCGGTCATTCGGGCTTGGCTCAAATAGGCGGAACGTCTTTCCGCCGCCACTTGACCAGTCAGGCTCGCACCCCGATGCCGATGTCAGCCCTCAGTGGAGGTTCCACGGATCCACGCGGTCGCCGAACCGCATCATCGTGGGCCTGCTCCAGCCGGGCGTGGCGGAGGCACGGCAAAGGGGCGCACGTTTCGGCGTGCCCCTTCACTGCTGCATCGTGGTTCGCCTCCTGCTTCGGCATTCCCGGATCTGTTGACTGCACTCAGCTGGCCGACCCCGGGTCGGGTCCTCAGACGGCGGTTGCCAGGTTGTTCAGGACGGCAGCCTGCTCGGAGGTCAGCGCCTTCCCGGTCTGGACCGAGACCTGCTTGTCGAAGGCGCGAAGGATGTTGCTCTTGGTCTTGCTCTGTCCACGTGCGGCAGCCTGCGACGCGGCCGGGAGCTTGTCGCAGAGGCCGGCGGCCACATCGGAGCTCGTCGAGAACTGGGTGACCAGGTTGCACAGGCTGACCGAGCTGACCTTCACGTTGAACGTCGTCGTCGCCGACCCTTGGTTCCCGGCGTTGTCGGTCGCAGTCGCAGTCAGGGCGTGCGATCCGAGCCCGAAGGTGTAGGCCGGACCCGTGATGATCGTGCACATGGACGAGGCGAGCCCGGACAGCGAGTCAGACGGCGATTGTTATACCCGGTAACAGACTCACCGGCGCGATCGGCCGCAACGGGGGTACTGCACAGCCTGGACCGTAGGTGAGGCCAGGGCACGTGGAATGAAGAGCTGAGGGCGGCGCGGAACACCGTCCGCCGTCAGCTCGCGCCCCGCTGGGAGTCGTCTGGGAGATTGCGCGAACTTCCCCTATCCGCAACTCCGAGAGGGTAGAAGGAAGTCCGGGGCTCAAGGAGCCGCCGTCAACACAGGGGTAGGTCTGGCGAGGCACGCGTCTGATGTCCGGTTGCAGCGTCACGCGAAGAAACGGGGGCCTCGTAGGTGGACGTTGAACTGGCCGCATGGGCCCTGCGCAATGCGCGCACCCACGCCCCCGACCCGACTCACCGGCCACAGGCCCGCGTCGCGTCCGCATTCGACGGGACCCCGGCGGTGCACCGGGCCCAGGTGGGCCGGTGGGAGTCCGGCCGCGTCGCGATCACCTACCCGCTGGTGCGCCGGTACGAGGTGTTGCTCGGCTACCCCGAGGGCGCCATCCAGTGCCTGATCGACTGCCTGCACCGTGCCGCAGCCCCGATCCGGGCGACTGCGACCGTGCCCGAGCTGGGCCCGGTTGACGTGGCGGCGACCATCGGACTGATCGAGTTGGCGCTGAGCGAGGAGCGGATGACCGGGCTGGACTGGTACCGCCTGTCCGGCAACCTCGGGCGGACCCCGACCGCGATGCTGCGCACGCGCGACTGGAAGGCGTTGCTTGAGCGGTGCGCCCTCGAGATGGCCGTCTCCCTCGACCTGGAGTACGCCCTGCGGGACGAGGCGCTCGGCCGGCTCGCCGGGCACCCCCAGAGCGGGCCGGTCATCGCCGCCATGGCCGCCAAGCTCCTTCGCTCCCCGCACGCGCAGGTGTACAGCGACACCGTCGAGCTGACGATGTACTGCGGTCACCCCGACGTCGTGGCGGTGCTGCTCGAGCAGGTCCGGCACCCGCTGAACGACGACGCGCTCCGGGCCGCGCTCGGGGCGCTCACCTCGATCCTTCGAGGCGGTCGGGCCAGCCCTGAGATTGTCCGCGAGACCGTCCGGTACGCGCTCGGTTTCGTGCGAGACGTCCAGCGACCGCCGCGGATCCGGCGCCAGAGCGCGAACCTGCTGCGCGCCCTCAACCTGCCCGGCAAACAGCGCCTCGCGGCCGGGCTCAGCGCGCACGACCTACGCGACGCCGCGACGATCCTGCTCGAAGGGCGCTCCCTGGACCGGAGCCGGCTCCGCACGATGACGGACCGGGTCCGCGCCGCACTCGCCAGCGACACCCACACGCACAGCCAGACTCACCTCGACCCGGTCTTGGAACGGGTCGTGCGGACCGCGCTGGAGGACACCGACGACATCGCCCGCACCGCCGCCGTCCGCGTCCTCATGCTCGCCCCGCAACGGTCGACAGTCGCTACCGCCCTGGCCCGCGACCTGGATGAGCACCGCGCTCGCGACGACTGGGATGCCGTCCTCGAGTACCTCGAGGTGCTCGTGTCCCTCGCTCGCGCCGAGGACCTCGACGTCGTCGTCGACCTGCTCACCGACGCCCAGACGCGCCCCGACCTGGCCCTGCTGTCGGGCATCGTCGTCGGCAACGCGACAGACCCCGACCGCGCCAGGCTCTCGCGTCGGCACGACCGTATCCACCAACGGGCCGTCCACCTCATCGAGGACCCGGTCACCGCCCTCAGCGGGCACGACACGCACGAGCAGGCCCGGCAGATCCTGAAGGGACTGGTGTACCCGCTCGGGATCGCCGGCCGGTTCGAGCTCATCGCCGACCTGCGCCGCCGTCTCCCAGCGCTGCACGCCGCGCCGCGCGAGCAAAGCCGTGCCGGGGCGGCCCAGGTCGAGAGCCCGGCCGACGTCGCGCCGCTCGCGACCGGGGTCTGCGACTGGTGGCTGTCCCTGCCCGGCCACGTCCGCCCTGGCCCGATGTTCGCGACCGCACAGATCGATTGACCCAACCAGGAGCCAATGAATGGGTGCGTGGACCCGCCGAGGGTCTCGCCGCTCCTGCGCGTCCGGGTCGGTCGAGTCCCGGCAGCGCTTTTCTTCGAAGCGCCGAAAGCGGCGCACGGGTTGCGCGGGCCGTCAGTAAGCGCAAATCCGTCCTGTTCCGGGTTGTCGCGCCGTTAGCGTCCGATCCGTTCACGGGTGACGGCTTTGGGAAGAGTGTGGGATGCGAGTTCGTCGGGAAATGCGTGTGCGGGTAGCGACGCTCCTGAGCCTGGTGCTGGCCTTGACGGGGGTAGCGGTCGCGGGCTCGTCCGGGGCGAGCGCGGCGCCAGCGGCCGGGGCCGCGCCGTCTCTCGCGGCCCCGATGGTGCTCGCACCGTCGGCTGCCGGGGCGTTCGTGTCCCTGTCGCCCGCGCGGGTGCTGGACACGCGCAGCAGCCTGGGGGCGACCGGTCCGGTCGCGGCGCACGGGACGGTGCACCTGCAGGT
>NZ_BJYX01000040.1 GCF_007991735.1 Terrabacter aerolatus
GGTCAAGGTCGGTTCGACGGGGAAGGTCGCCCTGACGAACAACAGCGGCGGCTCGACCCAGCTGATCGCGGACGTCGCCGGCTACTACCTGGCCGGGACACCGTCGGCTGCCGGGGCGTTCGTGTCGGTGTCGCCCGCGCGGGTGCTGGACACGCGCAGCAGCCTGGGGGCGACCGGTCCGGTCGCGGCGCACGGGACGGTGCACCTGCAGGTGACCGGACGCGGCGGGGTCCCGTCCTCGGGGGTGTCCGCGGTCGTGCTGAACGTGACGGTGACGGCGCCGACGAGCGTCGGGAACCTCACGGCCTACCCGGACGGCACAAGCATGCCCACGGCGTCGAACCTGAACTTCACCGCGGGGCAGACCATCCCGAACCTCGTCGTGGTCAAGGTCGGTTCGACGGGGAAGGTCGCCCTGACGAACAACAGCGGCGGCTCGACCCAGCTGATCGCGGACGTCGCCGGCTACTACCTCACCGGGACATCGGCGTCACAGCCGACGGTGGTCACGACGACGTTGCCCACTGGAATTGACGGCGCCGACTACCTGGCCACGCTGACCGCCTCCAACGGGACCGCGCCGTACACCTGGTCCGCGACCGGGCTACCCCCCGGCCTGAGCATCGACCCCGGCGGCGCGATCACCGGTATACCCACCTTCACCGGCACCTGGCACGTCACGGCTACCGTCACCGACACCGCGGGGCAGACCGGGACAGCCACGCTGACGCTAGCCGTCCCGGCGGCGCTGCCCGGCGCCTGCCACGACGCCACCTGCGCCTTCGCCACCCCAGACGGGGCCACCCACCAGGTCCCCGCCACACACATCACCACCGTGACGCTCGATCCGACCAGCGGCGCGGTCACCTCTGCCACCCTCGTCGCGACCACCGTGACCGCCGGAGACGTCCTCGTCCTGGCCCCTATTCCGACAATCCCGTCCGGGGCCATCGGCATCGCCGGCACCCCCACCACCAACCCCGATGGCAGCCTCACGGTCCCCCTGACCCCCGGCACCCTCGACGACGCCTACGCCGAAGGCATCCTGCACGCCGTCACCCCAGACCTCTCCCAGAGCTCCGCCTCCCCGGTGGCAGCCCCGGCCGGCGCCAAGTCGTCGATGGCACGCCGGACGACGGCCGCCGCGGCCAGCACGGGACTGACCTGCGACGGCTCGGTCACCGCGACCGCGACCGCCCTCAACGCCACCCCGACCGTCACCCCGGCAGTGACCGCGCTGTGGAAGCACCCGCTCTTCGGCGGCGGCGGCGTCTACGTCGGCTCCGGCGGCCTCTCCCTGTTCCAAGCCGACCTCGACGCGTCCCTGACCCTGTCCGCCGGTGTCAGCATCTCCGGCGCCGCACACTGCACCTACGGCTTCCCGACCATCAAACGGGTCCTGCCCGCCGGCGACCTCGGCGCTGTCGTCATCCTGGCCCGACCCTCCATCAGCTTGGACGTCACCGGGAAGATCGCCGCCACCATGAGCCTTACCTACCGCTGCCGCGTGGAGTACCGGTGGTCCAACGGCGCCGAGTACCGCACCGCGTACTGCTACCCCAAGGCCCAGCCCCTCCAGCTGACCTCGGACACGGGCGTCACCGCGACCCTGTCGGCCAGCATCGGCGCCACCGTCACTCTCGACGGTCTGTCCGGCATCAAGGGCTCCATCACGCCATCGGTGACTGCGGCGTACAGACCGCTGACCCACCCGATCGCCAGCCTCACCGGCAAGGTCGACGCCACCCTCTCCGCTTGCCCAGCCTGTCTGGTGAAGGGCTCACCCGGCAGCCTCACCCTCTACAACGGGACCCTCTACGGACCCAAAACGCTCGCCAGCTACGACAGCGCTGCCGGTCTGACAAGCAGCGCGCCGATCATCACCAGCACGAACCTGCCCGACGCCCAAACCGGCATTCCCTACACCGCCAACCTGACCACCGCCGACGACCGCAACGGCACCTGGACAACCACCGGCCTGCCACCCGGCCTGATTAGAACCGGCAACACCATCACCGGAACCCCCACCACCCCCGGCAATTTCGTAGCGACTGTTGCGTTCAGCGACAGCAACGGACACACCGCCAACACCACCGTGGGAATAAGGGTTTGGACCACTACACCCCCGAGCACCGGCCGCATCCCGGGCCAACTTGCTTGGGCACCCCCTGCCCTCATCGACCCCTCCATGCAGATGAACTCGGTGTCGTGCCCGTCGACCACCTTCTGCGCCGCCGTGACCGGTTCTGGGAACGTGGTCACCTTCAACGGCGCCACCTGGACGGCACCCACCCAGATCTATGGCACGTCCCTATCCTCGGTGTCGTGCCCGTCCAGCACGTTCTGCGTCGCCGTCGACGGCCACGCAGGGAACGTCACCCGTTTCAACGGGTCGACCTGGACCGCCTCTACCAACGTCGACCCCCGGGGGCTGTCATCTGTGTCGTGTGCCTCGAGCACCTTCTGCGTCGCCGTCGACGGCGGCGGCGCGGTCATCTTCAACGGCACCACGTGGACGGCACCTACTCACGTGGACATCGGCACGTACCCGCACACCTTGGTCTCGGTGTCGTGTCCGTCGATCACCTTCTGCGTCGCCGTGGACAATGGCGGGGACGGGGTCATCTTCAACGGCACCACGTGGTCGGCGCCCACGAGTATCGACGGCACGACCGGCCTGGACTCGGTGTCGTGTCCGTCGATCACCTTCTGCGTCGCCGTGGACAATGGCGGGGACGGGGTCATCTTCAACGGCACGACGTGGTCGGCGCCCACGAGTATCGACGGCACAATCGGCCTATATTCGGTGTCGTGTCCGTCGATCACCTTCTGCTCCGCAGCTGACTGGGACGGGCAGGTGGTCACCTTTAACGGCACCACGTGGACGGCACCCACCCCGATCGACGGCGGGAAGGTTCTCCACTCGGTGTCGTGCCCGTCCAGCACCTTCTGCGTCGGCGTCGACACCAGCGGGAACGTGCTCACCTTGAACGGCACTACCTGGACGGCACCCACCAGTATCGCCGAGGGCTACCCGGACTCGGTGTCGTGCCCGTCCAGCACCTTCTGCGCCGCCGTGGACGAGTACGGGAACGTGGTCATCTTCAGCGGCACAACCTGGACGGCACCCACCCACGTCGACAACAGCCCCGGCCGCCTCCTCTCGGTGTCGTGCCCGTCGAGCACCTTCTGCGCCGCAGTCGACGGCTATGGGAACGTGGTCACCTTCAACGGCACCACGTGGACGGCGCCCACCAACATCGACGGCACGATCGGCCTGGACTCGGTGTCGTGTCCGTCGAGCACCTTCTGCGCCGCCGTCGACGAGTACGGGCGCGTCGTCACCTTCAATGGCACCACCTGGACCGCCCCCATGACTATCGGGGCCGGTGGGATCGTGGTCTCGGTGTCGTGCCCGTCGAGCACCTTCTGCGCCGCTCTAAGCGACTATGGGAACGTAGTGACCTTCAACGGCGATACGTGGGCGCCACCCACCAATATCGAAAGCAAGGGCTACGGGCTGTCCTCGGTGTCGTGCCCGTCCAGCACCTTCTGCGCCGCCGTGGACGCGTACGGGAACGTGGTCATCTTCAACGGCACCACGTGGACGGGGCCCACCAGTATCGACGGCAGAAACACCCTATCTTCAGTGTCGTGTCCGTCGAGCACCTTCTGCGCCGCCGTGGACAACCTCGGAAACGTTGTCACCTTCGACGGGACCGTTTGGACGGCACCCACCCAAACCAACGGCACGACCGGCCTACGTTCTGTGTCGTGCGCGTCTAGTACCTTCTGCGCCGCCCTGGAGCCCGCAAACGGGGGGGTGGTCCTCGGCAGGGCCCCCTGACCGACGGAACGCACCAATCGAACCTTTCAATGGGTACCGTGTAGAGAACGACCCAGCGGATCAGCATGCAGTTGTCACCCTGCCGGGAACGTGGATGTCGCCCGGACATGTTGAGGCATGCGCGGCTGCGTAGTCACTCCTGAGTGCGCGCTAGTTGGGCCGGGTGTCACTCATAGCGATGCCGTCGCCGTCACGGTCGAACTTTTGCGAGTACCCGGGCTGTCCCGCGTAGATGGGGGCGCCTCCCGCGGCCCTGACGGCGGAGCAGTTGGCGTAGGTGCTCGGTTCCGGGGCGATGTACACCGGCGTTGGGGCCTTGAACTTCGTGGGGGCGGCAGCCTTGTCCCTGGCGGCGCGTCCACCTTCACCTTCGCTGCGGCGGCCTTCGCGTCCGCCGCCCGCTGTGCCTCAGCCGCGGTTCGCCGCCGATCGTATGGGCGGCGGTGCTGACCAACGCGTTACCGTCCAACGCTTTACCGGCGCGCGCGGAACTTAGCGCACGTCGCACCAACGAACGGTTCTGAGGCGCCCCACCACCGCACTGAAGGCGGGGCGTTCTGCTGCTTCACAACCCGTCTTCAGAAACTCAAGCAACGATGACTGGGGCGACAAGTTCCCTAGCCGTCCCGAGGCCACCCTGCGCAGGCGTCGGCGCGTCACTGGATGTCGTCGCGAAACGTCCACGGCCTCTCCGTAGCAACGCCGCTGAGGCAGACAGGTCCGACGCCTCGGACTCCGGTTACCTGTCGCGCACTAGGGCGTGTCTCCCAGTTCGTGTAGCCGAGCCACTATCGCTCCGAGAACGACGCCGCCGCGGGAGGTCAGGGCGAGCTTTGTCGTACCTGGTCGCCAGGCCGCGCCACTGCTTGAGGATGTTGAAGACGCCCTTAATGACGTTGCGGCCCTTGTACGCGTCGGTCCCTCAGCGTTGGCCTGCGGAGGCCGTAGCCGTGACATACGTTCGTCGCACCGGTCGAGGGCAATACTCCCACCCATGCTCTAGCCCGGGAATCGTTTTCCGCCTCCTTTTTCGACAGCGGATCCCGTGCCCAACATCGGAGCCGGCTCGGCAAGCCAGGCTGCTCACTATCCTGCGCACGCCGGCATGCCCCGACTCAGACCCCTCGGTCGGGGCCATGCGTAATGATCGACTGCCAGCGCGCAGAATCGCGCGGCACCGTCTTAAGAGGAAGCAGCAGGCTCGGCCTGAACGCAGACCCCCTAACCTCCCGGACCGCCGCCCGGCCTTCTGACTCCATGTGCCGCAGACGGGCACGCGTCGCGGTTGTGATTGCGGCGCCTTCGGCGGCGAGTCGAGCAGGATTGTTGTGGTGCGCCTGCTCCCGGGCTCTCGTCTCGGTGGCGCTCAGATCGTCGCCCGATCGCACCAGCACCTGTTCGAGAAGGATCGTCGGGTCAACGGTTGCAGGTGCTTCGTGGGAGCTCGATGCGTCGGGGTCGTATGCCGTGTCGACGTAGAGCATGTTGCACTCCCGACCACGCGTGGCCATCACATACAGAGGCTCGCGCATCGTCGTGGCCGTGACGAACGCGTGGGTCGTGTCGACGGTCCGTCCTTGGGCACGGTGCGCCGTCGTGGCGTAGCCGAGTTCCACGTGGGCAGAGATGTATTCGGCCTGGAGATGGGCCACTCCCCCACCGGAATCGCGCCGCAAGCGCAAGGAACCATCACGTCCAACCCGGGTGACGACCCACTGATCGCCGTTCTTGACCCAGCCCGACGAGCCGAGGTCGCGCTGGTTCTGGCGCGTCACGACGAGATCCCCGACGCCGATCACGGACCCGTCGCCAACGGTGACCCCGCTTTCTGCCACCCGTCCTTCAGCAACCGCGTACGCGCGCGCCCTGCGGTTCAGGTCGGCAACGGTGGCAGTGTCGGCGGCGACCATGAGCGAGCGCCGGCCAGCCGAGACGTCGTCGGTCCAGTTGGCGAAGAGCTCGTCGAGCATCGACTCGCGGTCGCCACCGCGGACCCTGCCCTGCCGGACGTACTCCCCCGCGACACCCTTGGCCCCGAGCCGCAGCCTGAGCGAGGCATCGCGCTCCCACTCGTGCCGGAACCGGCGCACATCAAGCAACTCGGGCGCATCACCCCGGTCGGTCACGACCAGCTTGAACGCACCACCGGCCGCGACCGGGGACAGCTGCGCCCAGTCCCCGACAAGGAGCACCTTCGCGCCGGCGGTGCGGGCATATGCCGTCAGCGAGTCGAGCTCGAACGTGCCGGACATGGACGCCTCGTCGACGATCACGAGCTGCCCCGGGCGCAGCCGCCACCGGTCGATGTCGTCGGAAAGTTGGCGCGCTCGGCGCATCAGCGTGCGGGTCCGCAGTGTCGGACTTGCGCGATCCAACGCCGCGCGCAGCCCGTCCAACTCGACGAGACGAGCCGGCTGACGTGCTGCCTCCGCGAGCCACTTCGTGGTGTTCTCCGTAGGCACCCCGACCGCCTCGGACAGCACCTCCGCGGCCGCCGCCGACGGGGCGAGCCCCACCACGGACCCCGGCCCGTGCTGTGACTCCCACACCGCTCGGATACCTGCCATCGCGGTTGACTTCCCTGCGCCAGCCGGACCCACGAGCACGTCGAGCACGCGTCCGGACGCGGCCACGCGGCATACGGCAGAGGCCTGTTCGGCCGACAGCGGATGGTCACGTCCCGGCAGATCGACGGTGCGCACGGCAGCGGCATTGGCCTCGTCCACGGCCGGCCCGTCGACTGCACGGCCGGCAGCGAGAAGCCGCTCCTCCGCGTCGACCAGGGCCTGGGTCGTGAAGAGCTCTGAGTCGCGCGGACGAAACCGTGAGGACCCGTCCGGGCGCCGCAGCTCGTCCGGGACGTAACCCAGGTCCGGCGGAGTCAACGCAACCGCCTGGCCGATCCCGAGCGCCGTGATCCGCTCCGCCACCACGGTCCTCTCGTCCGGTGACGCAAACCGGACGCCCTGGATCTGGCGCAGCGCCTCGGCGAACACGTTGGCCCGGGTGAACGTCGAGCGCTTGCCCGACACGATCTCGAGCGACACCCGAGCGGCTTCCTCGAGCATCGCCTCGGCCAGGTCCCCTGCCCACAGCAGCGGCAGGTCGTTGCGCCCAGCAAGGGTCGCGGCCCACGCCTGGGCGGCGTCCCCCACGAACGGCTGGGCCCTCGCCCGCCAGTGCCTGGCCAGCTCTCCGAGGGCCTTCAGCTCCTTGGGCGGACGCGTCTCCAACGTCGCGCGCTGACGCATCTGCAGCACCTCACGCGGCGTCGGCTGCCTCCCGTGGGCGTTGACGAAGTCCGCGACCAGCAGGTCCTTCGCGGCGTCGATCTCGGTGGTGCGCTGCGAGAACTCCGCCCGCAACGCCTCCCCCACCCCGGCGACCTCCCACTTCTCCACCGGTGAGTGGCGTCGCCGCTCGGGATCCCAGCCGTACCCCAGATCCCGGGTCACGAGGTCCGCAAGCACACCGTTGTAGAGCTCCGACAAACCCACCGACGCCCGGAAGAGCGCCTTGCTGTCCAGCGTCCGCCACCGGCCGTCCGACACCGCCTGCACCCGGTTGAAAACCACAACATGGGTGTGCAGCTGCGGGTCGCCAGCGCGCGAGTCCCAGTGGTCGAACGCAGCCGCCATGACACCACGAACGTCCTCCGACACCACACCGCCACGACCCGTCCGGGTGGCGAACACGTTCCGCTCCGCGTAGCCGATGACGAACTCCGTCGCGGCTATGTGCGCGGCATAAATGCGCCGCCGAGTCTCCTCGTCAGCCAGCCCCCAGGCCACCGACACCGACTTCGGTGCGCTGAACGTCAGGTCGAACCCCGCCACCGTCTGTGGCGCCTTCCGCTCCCGCTTCAACGCGTCGACGTATGCCGCCCGCTCGGCCCCCGGGGCCCGGCCCAGCGAGTGCCCGGTAACCGGATCCTGCAGCATCCCGAGCATCCGCCACAGATGCTCCTCACTGACCGTCGACCCCGAAACGATGCCACGCCCGCCGTCGAGGCCGGAGAGCCCAGACCCCACAAAACGGCCCGGAGGAGTGCCCGGTTCGCTGTAATACGCCGCCAGCGGCGACGACGTCAGTCCCCCGGCATCGCCCCGGGCAACGGAGGCCATGAGGTAGCGGTACCCCGAGCCCAGCGTCATCCTGCGAATCGACATCGTCACCCGCAGCGAACCCGGGCCACGGGGCACCCGCGGGAGTCCGCGGCCACCTTGGTGCCAGACGTGTGGAGCGAGAGTCCGGCAGCCGGCGGGGCTCGAGGGAAGGCACCCCAGGGCACAGGGCTAGGGCCCTGCGGCGTTGGTCTCCGCTGGGATGGACAAGGGCGCCGGCCACGGATACCAGTCGGGCAAGGAAGGCGAGTAAGTCAGGCTTCGGCAGCGACCACGAGGCGGGACGGAGGACGCTTCAGGCAGATCCGGTTACTGGCGGCCACTGCGGATACCCTTCGTCACCCTCTCCACGGAAGGCGTCGTCGCAGTTCATCGTAATCCGGTCGCATGCCACGGGCCTTCGATCCTGACGGGCCCCATCGCGGTTCTGGTCCGCGACAAGGGCACTCAACAGTCCCTGCGGCGGCTCGTCGTCCAGCCACAGGGGCGTTTCGCGCTTGGTGGCTAGTTCGGCCTCGTCCATCCATGTGGGGAGCCAGTCGGCGATCATCAGGTCGGGGTACTTCGCCCGGATCGCAACCTGCGAGGGGGCGATGAGAACGCCCCACAGCCCGCCCATGCCGTAGTCGTAGCAGACCAGGAACTCATCCTCCGACAACAGACTGGAAAGCCCTCGCTGGCTCATGCCTCGATCCCATCACACGTGGAGCACCCAGTGCGCTCATCGGCACGACCGCTCAGCGGCATGGTCGGACGTCGTCCGACGAGCGGCATGACAGGGCGGCCAGCTGCACCGATGTGAGAGTCTGGGCGCATGTCGACCGTTGCATCACGCCTTCGCCGAGTCGGCGCATGGATTGCGATGCTGGACCTCCGCGATCGTGCCGTCAGACCGCGCGACAAGGCGAGTTGGGTGTTCCTTCAGGGCCTTCTTGCACTGTGCGCGTCTTCTGCGATCTTCGGTCTCGGCGAGGGATCCAGGTGGGCACCTGTCATGGTTGCCGTCGCGCTCGTGCTGGTGGGTCGACTCATCCTTTGGCAGAACATTCGCCTCGGCACTAGATGGAGAAGTCGCCTGTAGGGGCGCAGACGGCAAGCGCTGACACGCGTCCCGCACGGCGGCGGGAAGTGCGTCTACTCGATCCGCGGTATGTCCGGTAATCGGGGCATGGCGCGGAGCGGCCAAACCGTCATCCCGACGTTCGAACGCCTTCGGGCCCACGCCGTGTACCGCCTCGACGACAACAGGTAGTTCCTTGATCGCGTCAACCTTGCTGCGTAGGCGTCGTCTGGCAACAACCTTCCGCCTGTACGGCCATCTCGTGCCGGGCCGAGAGACCGTCAACTGCCAGCCGAACCCGAACACGATTCGTCCGCCTAAGTTCCAGACAGCACCTGCCAGTGCCACGGGCAGGCCGTATTCGGAGTTCAGTGCCTGGTCGTATTGCCAACCGATGACCCCAGAGGGCAGGGCCTCAATCAGGTAGCCGATCCCGCCCGGTCCGACGGTCGTGTCCCAAGCTGGTTGGTCTCCATTCGCGACCGCTCCCGGCCCGTGGCCTCCGGACGGGCTGTCGTCATTCACGTTGGGATAGTTGCACATCATGGATCGATGGAGAGGTTGACGTGGGACCGCCTATCGGCGGCATGGTCGGAGGGCCCGTTCTCAACTCGCGTGACAGGGCCGAGGTTGGTCTAGGGGGCGTCCGTCACTGGTGTGGGTAGTCGTCCTCGGGCTCGTCCGGCACTTCCGCCTGCTGTTCGAGCTGGTCCGCCTCGTTTACGAGGTCTGTCGGGGCGTCGAGGAGGACGGCGGCGGAGGTGTCGGGCGCGGTGTCGGGGTCGACCGGAATTCGTTGTTCGAGGAGGTCGGCCTCGGGGATCTCCTCGGTGGGGTCGATGCGGTGGTCAGCCACGGTCGTCCTCCTTCTACGCGCTCGTAGTGCGGTGTTCTCGGCTTCGAGATCGAGCACCATCGCGATACCGGCCAGATTGAGTCCGGCCCCGAGCAGGTCGCTGATTCGGCGCAGCCGGTCGAGATCGTCGGCACTGTAGCGGCGCGTGCCGCCCTCGGTGCGATCGGGCTCCAACAGACCGCGGGCCTCGTAGAGCCGTAGGTTCTGCGCGCCCATCCCGACCAGCTCCGCGGCGGTCGAGATCCCGTAGACGCCCTGGTCGCTCGCCGGTCCCGGCCCGCTCATCGACCACGCTCCTTCTTTCGGCAACTTTCTGGCAGTTGCCCTCTTGCACCAGCGTCCCACCGGTGCTACAAAAAATCTATAGCGCATGCCACAGATCGCACGCACGGCATGGCCGGCGATCGTGGATGAGGCAAGGAGCATCAGAAGACGAGCGATGGAGGTGGAGACGATGCTGATGCGCACCGACCCTTTCCGTGAGCTGGACCGCCTGACCCAACAGGTTCTCGGCACCAACGGCACCTTGGCCCGCCCGTCGGTCATGCCGATGGACGCGTGGCGTGACGGTGAAACCTTCCATGTCGAGTTCGACCTGCCGGGCGTCGACCCGGACTCGATCGACGTGGACGTCGAACGCAACGTGGTCACCGTCAAAGCCGAACGCGCGGCTCGAGCCAGCGATGCCGAGCTCATCGCGGCAGAACGCCCACGAGGGGTGTTCAGCCGTCAGCTGATCCTCGGCGACAACCTGGACACGCAGCACATCACGGCGAGCTACGACAGCGGGGTGCTCTCCTTGGCGGTCCCCGTCGCCGAGCAGGCGAAGCCGCGCAAGATCTCCATCACCAGCAACGGTGAGGATCGGCGCTCCATCGACGCCTGAGAAAGGTGGGTGAGTGACATGCCCGCGACCCGGACTTCGCCCGCCGACCGCGTGGACTACGCCCCTGGCACGAGCGAACTCTTCCTCGAGCTGCTCTGCGCCGACGAGGATCTGCTGCGGGCCGAGTTCGAGGCGATCGTGGCCGCCGAATGGCCGAAACCCCCACCGGCCCAGCCAGTCGCAGGCCAGGCAGCCAGGCGACCTCATCGAGGGGCACCGCGACCAACGAGCGCCCGCCCCGCTGCGCCGCCAAGCCGGCCCCGGAATCCGGGCGACGGGGAGTGGAGCCGGCAACGATCGCCCCCGGCCGACCCTCGGCGATGAGGCCACATACCACTCGAAAGCCACGACACGACAAGAAGGGCAGGTGATGGCCAGACGTGAAGCACCGCTTCGGACGTGACTGCGTTGCTCGCCCGCACGTTTCACCCTGAGCGTCTGACGGCAGAACTTGCGACGCCCGTGCCCGCACGGCACACACACCTGAGGGGGCCGGCAACGCAGTCGTCCATACCAGGGGAGGGGTTGGTCCTAGCCGCTCCGGCCGGGACCACACCCTCCCACCGGCAACACCAGCCCACCGACCACCCCCCTCGAGGACGCCACGAAATCATGAGGACGACACCCAGCGACCTCTACGCCGTCCTGGGACTCACCCCGAGCGCCACGCCGACCCAGCTACGGCGCGCCTACCGCGCACTGCTCCGCCGGCACCACCCGGACACCCACGGCACCGACGCCCCCCGAGCCAGCGGCGAGCCAGACCAAGCAGCCGAAACCGTGCAGCAGGTGCTGACCGCCTACGCGGTGCTGCGCGACCCAGCCCGGCGAGCCGCCTACGACCGGCTGCGCACCCCCTCCACAACAGCCGTCCCCGTCAACGTCCGCGTCCACCAAGCCCCCACGACGCCGGACGACCCGCCCATCCGAGCCCGCCCGGTCCGCTGGCACACCTGACCCAGCCGGGTCCCGCGAGGCGGACCCCCAGATCAGGAAGAGGACAACTCCCCGACGAACTCAGGTATTCGAGCAGGTCCGCTGCTGGCGAGCCTCGATGGCTGGGAGGCCCTCACGACGCGTGCTCCTCCGCAACGCGGCTACTTGTTTCATTGACGGTAGGACCGGTGCCTGCGCAGGCTCGGTTCAGGTGTCCGGGTTGGTCGCTCGCATCAGCGGCTGTCCTTCCTTCGGGTCGTGACTCTCATTTGGCATGCGCCGGCCCGGGCACCGCAGGGCCGGAGAGGCTGAAGAAGGGAATGCGCTGCCGGAAGTAGCGGTGCCCTCCGCGCTCGACCAACTAGCTGGTTCGAGGTGAAGGGAGAGGCGTGGTGAACGTCAAGGAAGGTCCGGTCGTGATCGGCATGGACCCGCACAAACGCAGCGTCACGATCGAGGTGATGACGGCGGACGAGACCGTGCTCGGTGGCGGCCGGTTCGCCACCGACGTCGAGGGGTTCGCCGCGATGCTCGACGCGGTCCGGGGCTGGCCGGAGCGGACCTGGGCCGTGGAGGGCTGCAACGGGATCGGGCGGCACGTCGCGAACCGTCTCATCGCCGCCGGCGAGCACGTCGTCGACGTCCCACCGAAGCTGTCCGCTCGGGCGCGGGTGTTCGCGACCGGTCAGGGCCGCAAGACCGACGCCACGGACGCGCACTCGGTCGCGCTCGTCGGGACCCGGATGACCGGGCTGCGGCCCGTGGTCCGCGACGCCCAGCGGGAGGTGCTGCGGATCCTGGTCGACCGCCGCCGCGCCATCGGTGAGGAGCACACGTACAAGGTCAACCAGCTGCATGCCCTTGTGCTGGAACTGATTCCGGGCGGCGCGAAGCGTGACCTGTCCGCAGCCCAGGCCCGCCGGTTGCTCGCGTCGGTGCGTCCGCGGGACGTCGTCGGCAAGACCCGCAAGCGCGTCGCGATGGAGCTGGTCGTGGACCTCGAGCGGATCTATGCCCGTAAGAAGGCCGCGAACAAGGAGCTGCTGGCGCTGCTGGCCGACGTCGACACCACCCTGCTCGGCCTGCACGGCATCGGTCCCTCGGGCGCGGCGCGGTTGCTGGCCGAGGTCGGCGACATCACCCGGTTCCCGGACCGGGCGCACTTCGCGTCCTGGACCGGTACCGCCCCGATCGACGCCTCCTCCGGGGACAACGTGCGCCACCGTCTGTCCCGCGGCGGGAACCGCAAGATCAACCGGGTCCTGCACATCATGGCCACCGTCCAGCTGCGCACCAGGACCACCGACGGCCGGGCCTACTACGACCGGAAGGTCGCCACCGGAAAGACCCCGAACGAGGCGATGCGTTGCCTCAAACGACGCCTGTCCGACATCGCTATCGGGCCCTGCTTGATGACCTGACCCGGCACGCAGTGACGGGCCCGGGAGGACACTCGGGCAACGACTCTGACTCCAGCGCGACCGGCTCACAGCCCGCGACCGGCTCTTCGGACAAGTCACTTCCCGGACCCGCCACCACCAAGCCTACGACTCCGCTGCACCAGGCCTCTTGACACAGAAGGGAGCCAGATGAGGACGTTGCCGCCGGCGGGCGCGTTCTTGACGTTGCACAATCGGGCACATGACGCAGCTGGAGTTCTGGCCCGACTACGGCGCTGGTCCTTTGTGGACCGAGGACGGCAAGGCGGCCGATCTGGCGGTGCTTGGCCTGCCCGATCGGCTCGTCGAGCGCCTCGCGGTCTGGAACGGCCAGTACGCGGAGGAGAAAGTGCCACTCCCCGGGAGCGGTGACGCTGAGTGGTTGCGTGAGGGGGTCGCTCTCCTGCGCCGGACGCGGGAGGCCCTCGGCTCTTCTTTCCAGATCGTCGTGACCGAACCGTGGTGGGACGAAGATCCGATCTGAATGCGGCAATAGCGGACGCTCCAACCGCGGTGACACGGCTGCTGCGCACGTGACAGTGGGAAGGTACGCACATGGACACGCCAGACATCTCTGTCGCCGAGCTCCGCAGCGCGCTGACGCGCCTGCTCGACGCTACCGAGGAGCGGTTCGGCGCGGATTTGCGCTTCCCCGAAGATCCCTACTGGAACGTCCCTTTCAGTGAAGCCACGGTCCTGGACCGCGAACCGAAGCTCGACATGGGGTCCGTGGTGGACGACGCCGCGTCTGTGCGGGAGTGCCTAACAAGCGACCCTGACGAGTACGTGTCCATATGGCACGAGGCCGACCACATCGTCGGGCTTCTTCGTGCGATCGCTCGGCTCGATAGTCCGCGATAAGCGCGCTCGGCGGCATAGAAAGACGTTCTGCGCGC
>NZ_BJYX01000041.1 GCF_007991735.1 Terrabacter aerolatus
GGCCACCATCCCCAGCCACTACGTCACTGCCCCACTCACCGGAGCACTGACGTAGCCGCCAGCACCCACCACCCGCCCGGCCACCCTCCCCAGCCGTTACGTCACTGCTCCGTGGTGGGAGGCAGTGACGCAGGGCCTCGTCCACAGCCCCTCCCGTGCCAGCGCGCTTGTGGACAACCGTGGGTCGACAGCCCAGCGGTGTCGGCGGACCGCCTCAGGATCAGCGGCATGGACACCAGGATGGACTGCGGGAGCAAGGGGATGCGCGACGAGGTCGCGCGCTACGTCGTCCGGGCCCGACGGCGCGCCGACCTGAGCCAACGTGATCTGGCCGCTCGCCTGGGTGTGTCCCCGAGCACGATCGGTCGGTACGAGACCGGAGTCGCAGCGCCGCCCCTGCACGTGTTCAGGGAGATCCTCGATCTGGCCGGCCTTCGGCTCGCGATCGTGGACGACGAGGGAATCGCGGTGTCCCCCGTGCCGGTCGACACGGTGCGAGACAACCAGGGGCGCCGGTTCCCCGCGCATCTCGACGTAGCTCCCGCGGACGAGGTGCCGTACGAGCGCTGGGCGTTCCCGCGCTACGACCGACCCGACGCGCAGGGCTGGTTCCAGCACCGAACCGCTCGCGACGCGGCTGCCGAGGGCGCGACCCCCCGGGAGCGGCCGGCCGATCACCCGACGGAGGCCGAGCTCGCCCGGCGTCGACGCCTCATGCGCGGTCGGCAGCCTCGGGTCGATGCACCGCCGCCGCCGGAGCTCGAGTGCGACTGTGTCGACCCGTGCTTCGAAGAGCTGTGCGTCGCCGAGTGCCCGTGCCAGTGCGAGCCCCGGTCCGGCGACCTCTGGCGACGGCTCCTTGCCGCGCGGCCGTCAGCCCCCGATGCGGGTGCGGACCTCGTACAGCTCGGGGAAGAAGGTCAGGTCGAGCGCTCGTCGTAGGAAGTCGACGCCGGTCGAGCCGCCGGTCCCGGTCTTCTGGCCGATGGTGCGCTGCACGACCTGCAGGTGCCGGAAGCGCCACTGCTGGAAGTTGTCCTCGAGGTCGACGAGCTCCTCGCACGTCTCGTAGACGCCCCAGTGCTCGTCGGGCCGGGCGTAGACGCCGGCAAAGACGTCGACGAGGCCCTCGTCGAGGCGGTAGGGCTGCGTCCAGTCACGGTCCAGCAGGGAGGGCGGGACGGCATACCCTCGCCGGGCGAGGTAGGCGAGGAACTCGTCGTAGAGGCTCGGCTCGTGCAGCAGCGTGTCGAGCGCCGAGCGCGCGCCGTCGTCGTGCGCGAAGACCGCCACCATGTCGGCGTTCTTGTTGCCGAGCAGGAACTCGACCTCGCGGTACTGCGCCGACTGGAAGCCGGAGCTCGCGGCGAGGAAGGGTCGGATCTCGGCGTACTCGCTCGGCGTCAGCGTCGCCAGCACCGACCACTGGTCGGTGAGCGTGTGCTGGATGTGCTTCACGCGCGCCAGGCGCTTGAGGGCCGGAGCCAGCTGGTCGTCGCCGAGCAGGCTTCTGGCAGAACGCAGCTCGTGGATCAACAGCTTGAGCCAGAGCTCCGACGTCTGGTGCTGGATGATGAAGAGCAGCTCGTCGTGCTGCGGCGGTTCGCTGAGCGGCTGCTGGGCGCTGAGGAGGGTGTCGAGCCGGAGGTAGTCGCCGTAGGACATCTTGCGCGTGAAGTCCCGCTGGATGCCCTCCTCCAGCTCGCGCCTGCTGCGCCTGTCGAGCCCGTCGGGGGCAGCGTCGTCCATGGGCGCGATCCTAGGGGTCGGGTCAGCGGGTGCGCGGCCGGATGCTGACGAGGTGCGAGACGACCCCCGGCACCCACCCCGTCTCGCCGCGCATCCACCGTGCACCGACGAGGTTGTGCGGGACCACCACGGTGTCGGCCCGGGCGGCGACGAGCCCCAGGTCGGTGCCGAACACGTCGGTGACGATCGCCCACTCGCGGGCGCTGTGCCGGGCGAGGTACTCACCGATCGCGACGGCATACGTCTCGACGACGACGTCGGGCCCCTCGCCCGACCCGCCCTCGTCGACCCAGCGCCGGAAGGCCTCGTCGTAGTGGGCACCGATCGACGCCAGGTCGTCGACGTCCACGCCGTCCGCCGCGGCGTGATCGAGCGCGGTGGCGATCCGCGCGCGCTCCTCGTCACCGAGCGGGACCGCGACGGGACGGCCCGTGAAGTCCGAGGCCGACGTGTCGTCGGCCTCGGCCGGGTCGAGCTCGGCGACCGCGGCCGCGTCCGTCGGCATGGCGTCGTCGTCCCTGCCCTTGCGCGAGAACAGTCCCATGCCGGCCAATCTAGTGGCTCGGACGCGGCCCGGTCAGGCCCGACGGATCAGCCGAAGGTGTCCGGGTCGGGCCCCGTGCGGGTGCCGCGGTCGAGAGTCGCCAGGGCCTCGAGGTCGTCCGCGCCGAGGGTG
The DNA here is from genome assembly GCF_007991735.1 of Terrabacter aerolatus. GTDB lineage: Bacteria > Actinomycetota > Actinomycetes > Actinomycetales > Dermatophilaceae > Terrabacter > Terrabacter aerolatus. The sequence goes on from NZ_BJYX01000041.1 coordinate 2,426, forward strand.
AGGCCGAAGACGTCGAAGTTCTCGGCGATCCGGGACGGCGTCACCGACCTCGTGAGCACGACGTTTCCGAGCTCGAGGTGCCAGCGCAGGACGAGCTGGGCGGGCGTCACGTCGTGCTGTTCGGCGATCCTCGTCACGACCGGGTCCTCGAGCAGACCGGCCCGGACGGCGAGCGGGCTCCACGCCTCGGTCACGATGCCGTGATCGGCGTGGAAGGCCCGCAGCTCGCGCTGCTGGAGGTAGGGGCTCAGCTCGACCTGGTTGACCGACGGGAGCACCCCGGTCTCGTCGAGGAGCCGCTGCAGGTGCGGCACCTGGAAGTTGCACACGCCGACCGAGCGGACCCGACCCTCACGCTGGAGCTCGAGCATCGCCTTCCACGCGTCGACGTAGCTGTCCTGCGCCGGAGCGGGCCAGTGGATGAGGTAGAGGTCGAGCACGTCGATGCCGAGGCGCTGCATCGAGGCGTCGAAGGCTGCCGGCACGTTGTCGTGGTCGTCGTTCCAGACCTTCGTCGTGACGAACACGTCGTCACGGTCGACGTCGTCGCGAGCGAGGACCCGACCGACGCCCTCCTCGTTGCCGTAGATGCGTGCGGTGTCGATGTGCCGATAGCCGACCTCGAGGGCCTGACCGAACGCGGCGTCGACAGTGGCGTCCGGGACCTCCCAGACGCCGAAGCCGATCTGCGGGATGGCGAGCCCGGGGGTGGAGGCGTGGCCGAGGGGGATGGTGGGTGCTGACTGGAGTGTCGTCATGCCCTCCACGTTAGGTCGGTGCCCCGGCCGGCGATGTGCCGGACCTCACTGCGAGACGACCGGGAATACGGGCGAGGAGGCCGAATCCAGCCGGGGTCTGCCCGATAGAGTCCGAGCCATGGCATCCATCAGCAAGGTTTTGATCGCAAATCGTGGTGAGATCGCCGTCCGCATCGCGCGGGCGTGCACGGACAGCGGCATCGCCTCGGTCGCGGTCTATGCCGAGCCGGACCGGGATGCCCTGCACGTCAAGGTCGCCGACGAGGCCTACGCCCTCGGCGGGTCCACCCCCGGCGAGAGCTACCTCGTCCAGGAGAAGCTGCTCGACGTCGCGCGGCAGGCAGGCGCCGACGCGGTGCACCCGGGCTACGGGTTCCTCGCCGAGAACGCGTCCTTCGCCCAGGCCGTCATCGACGCCGGACTGGTCTGGATCGGCCCCGGCCCCGGCGCCATCGACTCCCTCGGCGACAAGGTCAAGGCGCGCCACATCGCCACCAAGGCCGGGGCGCCGCTCGTGCCCGGCACCAAGGACCCGGTCTCCGGGTCGGACGAGGTCGTTGAGTTCGCCAAGGAGCACGGTCTCCCGGTGGCCATCAAGGCGGCCTACGGCGGCGGCGGCCGCGGCCTCAAGGTCGCCCGCGTGATGGAGGAGATCCCCGACCTCTACGACTCCGCCGTCCGCGAGGCCGTGACGGCCTTCGGTCGCGGAGAGTGCTTCGTCGAGCGCTTCCTCGACCACCCGCGCCACGTCGAGACCCAGTGCCTGGCCGACCAGCACGGCAACGTCGTCGTCGTCTCGACGCGCGACTGCTCGCTCCAGCGCCGCAACCAGAAGCTCGTCGAGGAGGCCCCCGCGCCGTTCCTCACCGAGGAGCAGCACACCGAGCTGCTGCGCGCCAGCAAGGCGATCCTCAAGGAGGCCGGCTACGTCGGCGCCGGCACGTGCGAGTTCCTCGTCGGCCCGGCCGGCGACATCAGCTTCCTCGAGGTCAACACCCGTCTGCAGGTCGAGCACCCCGTGACCGAGGAGGTCACCGGGATCGACCTCGTGCGCGAGCAGTTCCGCATCGCCAACGGCGAGTCGCTCGACTACGGCGACCCCGAGCCGCACGCGCACTCCATCGAGTTCCGCATCAACGGCGAGGACGCCGGCCGCGGCTTCCTCCCCGCGCCCGGCACCGTGACGCGCATGGTCGTGCCGCAGGGCCCGGGCGTGCGCTGGGACGCGGGCATCGTCGAGGGCGACACCGTCGCCGGGGCGTTCGACTCGATGATCGCCAAGCTCGTCATCACCGGGCGCACCCGCGAGCAGGCGATCGACCGGGCGCGCCGAGCGCTGGCCGAGCTGACCATCGAGGGGATGCCGACCGTGGTCCCGTTCCACCGGGCGGTCGTCTCCGACCCGGCCTTCGCCCCGGCCGACGGATCCCCCTTCACCATCCACACCCGCTGGATCGAGACCGAGTTCGACAACACGATCGAGCCGTATGCCGGGGGCTCGGCCGACGCGGCCGAGGCCGAGGAGCGCCAGACGGTCGTCGTCGAGGTGGGCGGCAAGCGCCTCGAGGTCTCGCTCCCGGGTGGCCTCTCGCTCGGCGGCGGCGCGGGCGGCTCGGCCGTGAAGAAGAAGGCGCCGAAGCGCTCCGGTGGCGGCAAGTCGGGGGGCGCGGCCTCGGGCGACTCCCTCACCGCGCCCATGCAGGGCACCATCGTCAAGATCGCAGTCGAGGAGGGCGCGACGGTGGCCGCCGGTGACCTCGTCATCGTCCTCGAGGCGATGAAGATGGAGCAGCCCATCACGGCCCACAAGGCCGGTGTCGTCTCGGGGCTCACGGCAGCGGTCGGCGAGACCGTGACGTCCGGCGCCGTGCTCGCCGAGATCAAGGACGTCGCCGAGGCCTGACCTCGACGCCGACCGAGTCGCACGACGACGGGCCGACCCGCCACGTGGCAGGGTCGGCCCTTCGTCGTCGTCGGCGCCGGCTCGGCTCAGCGCTGCCCGACGTTGCTCAGCGCTGCCCGACGTTGCTCAGCGCTGCCCGACGTTGCTCAGCGCTGCCGGCCGCGCTCAGCCCTGGCGGGGCGGCGGGTCGCCGAGCGTGATGTCGCCCTCGCCCGAGCCGGGCAGGTTCGGGTCGGGCACGCCGGGAAGGTCCCGCTCCGCGCCGGGCTCCCCCGCCGGAGGGATCTCCGACGGCCCGGGGCCACCGGGAAGGTGCGGGTCGACGGGCGCGGGATCCGTCGGGTCGACCGGGGGCCTGGGCTCGACCGGGCCCGGGCCCGGCTCGGGGGTCGGTGCGGGCGGGGGCGTGGGCACCGGCTCCTGGGTGGGTGCCGGTGTGGGGCTCGGCGCGGGCGGCGGCGTCGCGGGCGGCTGCGTGCCGTCGCCGTCGGGTGGCAGCCCGAGTGTCTCCTTGAGCTTGTCGCTCCCCTGGTCGACCTGGTCGGCGTACTTCCCGCCGGTGCGCTCGTTGATGAGCTCCTCGGCCCTGTCGAGACCCTGCTGGGCCTGGTCGGGATGTCCCTTGACGAAGTCCTTGGCCTTCTGGATCCAGTCGCTCACGGTGTGTGCCTCCACGGTCCGACCTGCTCAGCGACACCGTCCGGCTACCGTCCGGCGACCCTGACGTGACGGCGACGCCGCCACGATCCTGACGCTACGCCTCTGGCACACTGCTCATGTGCTTGCGACCCTGGCGACTGCGACGCCCGACCAGACCTTCTTCTCGGTGACCAACCTCGTCATCTTCATCGTCGTGGCCGCGATCTTCTACCCGCTCCAGAAGAAGCTGCGCGAGACGGTGTCCCGTCGTCGCCGGGAGCGGTGGGCGCAGGAGGACCAGCTCGCCGGGCGCGAGCGCGACGACAGCGACCACCCTCCGACCGAGCCGCAGCCCTGACGGGCCGGACGACGGCGTATGCCGCGTCGCCGGGTCAGTCGGACTGGTGCAGCTGCCGGGCCGCCTCGGCGATGGAGCCGGAGAGCGACGGGTAGACGGTGATGGTGCTCGAGACCTGGTCGACGCTGAGGCGGTTCTGCACGGCGAGGGCGACCGGGTAGATGAGCTCGGACGCCTTGGGCGCGACGACGACCCCGCCGAGGACCGTGCCGTAGCCCTTGCGGCAGAAGAGCTTGACGAAGCCGTCGGTGATGCCCTGCATCTTGGCGCGCGGGTTGCGGCCGAGCGGCAGGGTGACGCACTGGACGTCGGGTGACTCGTCCGCGGCCTGCTGCCCGATGCCGACGGTGGCGATCTCGGGCTCGGTGAAGATGTTGGCGGCGACCCCGCGCACGTTGAGGGGCGAGACGGCGTCGCCGAGGGCGTGCCACATGGCGATGCGGCCCTGCATGGCGGCCACGGAGGCGAGGGGCAGGACGCCGGTGCAGTCGCCTGCCGCGTAGACGCCGCCGACGCTCGTGCGCGAGACGCGGTCGACCTGGACGTGGCCCGACGGGCTCAGTTCGACCCCGGCCTCCTCGAGGCCGAGACCGGCCGTGTTGGGCACCGACCCGACGGCGAGCAGCGCGTGCGAGCCCTCGACGGTGCGGCCGTCGACGAGCGTCACCACGACGCCGTCGGCGGTGCGCTCGACGGACGCGGCGCGTGACTTGTTCAGCACCTCCATGCCCCGCTTGCGGAAGACGTCCTCGATGACGGTGGCGGCGTCGGCGTCCTCGCCCGGCAGGACGCGGTCGCGGGACGACACGAGGACGACCTGCGAGCCGAGGCCGAGGTAGGCCTGCGCGAGCTCGGCGCCGGTGACGCCGGAGCCGATGACGACGATGCGCTCGGGCAGCTCGTCGAGGGAGTAGATCTGCTGCCAGGTGAGGATGCGCTCGCCGTCGGGGCGCATCGTGTCCATGACCCGGGGGGCCGCGCCGGTGGCGACGAGGATGACACCGGCAGGCAGCTCCCGGGTCGTGCCGTCGGTGAGCTGCGCGACGACGCGCTCGCGGCCGGCGATGCGGGCGGTGCCGCGCAGGACCGTGACACCGACCTGCTCGAGGCTGCCCTGGATGTCCGCGCTCTGGGCCGCGGCGAGGGCGCGGATGCGGTCGTTGACCGTGTGCGCGTGGGCGACCGCGTCGGAGACCTCGTCGCCGTCGTCGTCCTGGAGCCGGACGCCGAGGTGCGACGCGGTCTGGAAGTCCGACATGTAGTCGGCCGTGGCGATGAGCGCCTTGCTCGGCACGCAGTCGGTGAGCACGGCCGCGCCCCCGAGGCCGTCCTTCTCGACGATGGTGACGTCGGCGCCGAGCTGGGCGGCGACGAGGGCGGCCTCGTAGCCACCCGGGCCGCCGCCGATGATGACAACGGTCGTCTCGCGCGTGATCACGAGGTCCATCCAACCATCCCGGCGCGGGACGCCGACCGGCCCCCGAGGGCCGCCACGGACCACCGGGGACGCGCGCTCAGGTCGCGAGGACCTCGCTAGAGTCCTGATCGTGACCCGTTCTCCCCGTGATCTCAACGACCCCTCCACCGACCCGTTCGACGTCGCCGCCGACGCCGCCGCCGTCATCGCCGAGCGCACCGGTGTCGACCACCACGACGTCGCCCTCGTGCTCGGCTCGGGCTGGGGCCAGACGGCCGACCTCATCGGCGAGACGCTCGCCACCGTCGACAACGCCGACGTCCCCGGCTTCCACGCCGCCGCCGTCGCGGGCCACTCGGGCAGCATGCGCTCGGTCGCCATCGGTGACACCGGCCGCCGGGCCCTCGTGTTCGGCACGCGCACCCACTTCTACGAGGGTCGCGGCGTGCGGTCCGTCGTCCACGGCGTGCGCACGGCCAAGGCCGCGGGCTGCTCGACCATCGTGCTGACGAACGGCTGCGGGGGGCTCAACCCGGCGTGGGCCCCGGGCACCCCGGTCCTCATCCGTGACCACATCAACCTCACCGCGCACTCCCCCATCGAGGGCGCGAACTTCGTCGACCTCACCGACCTCTACACGCCGCGGCTGCGCGACCTCGCGCGCGAGGTCGACGCCGACCTCGACGAGGGCGTCTACGTCCAGTTCCGGGGACCGCACTACGAGACCCCGGCCGAGGTGCAGATGGCCAAGGTCATCGGGGGCGACCTCGTCGGCATGTCGACGAGCCTCGAGGCCATCGCCGCGCGCCAGGTGGGTCTCGACGTCCTCGGCATCTCGCTCGTCACCAACCTCGCGGCCGGCATCTCGGACCAGCCGCTGAGCCACGCGGAGGTCCTCGAGGCCGGGCAGGCCGCCGCCGAGCGCTGCGGCCGGCTCCTCGCCGACGTCGTGGGTCGCCTCTGATGACCACGGTCGACACCACCGAGACGTTGTATGCCGCAGCGCGCGCCTGGCGTGACGACGACCCCGACCCGACGACACGGGCTGAGCTCGACGCCGTCCTCGGGCGCGCCTCGGAGGGCGACGAGGCGGCAGCGGCCGACCTGGCCGACCGCATGTCGGGCCTGCTCGAGTTCGGCACGGCCGGGCTGCGTGGAGCGCTGGGGGCCGGGCCGAACCGGATGAACCGCAGCGTCGTCATCCGTGCGGCAGCCGGCCTCACGGCATACCTCAAGGACGAGGGGCGGGCGGGCCAGACCCCGACGGTCGTCATCGGCTACGACGCGCGCTACAACTCCGACGTCTTCGCCCGCGACACGGCGGCCGTCGTCGTCGCCGCCGGCGGGCGGGCGCTGCTGCTCCCCCAGCCGCTGCCGACCCCCGTCCTGGCCTTCGCGATCCGTCACCTCGGAGCCGACGCCGGCGTCATGGTGACGGCGAGCCACAACCCGCCGCAGGACAACGGCTACAAGGTCTACCTCGGTGACGGCAGCCAGATCGTGCCGCCGTCCGACGCCCAGATCGCCGCGCACATCGCCCGGGTCCAGCGGGTGGCCGACGTGCCTCGTGCGAACGAGGGCTGGGAGACGCTCGGCGACAACCTCCTCGAGCGCTACGTCGACGCGGTCGTGACCGTCGTCGACCCCGACTCGCCCCGTGACCTGCGCACCGTCCACACGAGCCTGCACGGCGTCGGTCACGCCACGGTGCACACCGCGTTCGTGCAGGCCGGGTTCCCGGCCCCGGTCGTCGTCGACGAGCAGGCCGTGCCCGACCCCGACTTCCCGACGGTCGCGTTCCCGAACCCCGAGGAGAAGGGTGCGATCGACCTCGCGCTGGCCCGCGCCCGCTCCGTCGGCTGCGACCTGGTCATCGCCAACGACCCCGACGCCGACCGGTGCGCTGCGGCCGTGCTCGACCCGGCGCTCGGTGACTGGCGGATGCTGCGCGGCGACGAGGTGGGCGCGCTCCTCGGGGCGCACATCGTGCGACGCGGCGTCACGCGGCGCGACGTCTTCGCCAACTCGATCGTCTCCTCCCGGCTGCTGGCCTCGATCGCCAAGGCAGCCGGGCTGCGCCACGAGGAGACGTTGACCGGCTTCAAGTGGATCTCCCGGGTCGGGCGCCTGCGCTACGGCTACGAGGAGGCGCTGGGCTACTGCGTCGCCCCGCAGATCGTCCGCGACAAGGACGGCGTCAGCGCCGCCCTGCTGCTGGCCGAGCTGGCGGCCACCCTCAAGGCCGAGGGACGCACCCTCACCGATCTGCTCGACGACCTCGCTGTCGAGCACGGCGTGCACGCGACCGACTCGTTCTCGGTGCGCGTCTCCGACCTCGCTCAGACCGACGCCCTGATGGGACGACTTCGTGCCGAGCCCCCGACGACCGTGGCCGGCGTCGAGGTCACGCGCACCGACGACCTCGGCAAGGGAGACGGCGGACTGCCGCCCACCGAGGGGCTGCGCTACCACCTCAAGGACCGGTCCCGGGTCATCGTGCGCCCGAGCGGCACCGAGCCCAAGGTCAAGGTCTACCTCGAGGTCATCGAGCCGGTGTCGAGCGCGGCCGCGCTCGGGGAGTCGCGCGCCGTGGCCGAGACTCGCCTCGCCCGGGTCCGCGCGGCCTTCGAGGAGCTGACCGCCCTCTGACCGTCCCGGCCTGACCGTCCCGGCGGGCCACCCCTGGTGGTCGCCGGATGCGCCGTCTGCTGCGCGCGACCTCGGCCGTCCTCCGGCTCAGGTCGCGCCTGCGCCGGCGGGGCAGGCGCGCGGCGGCTCAGACGACGAAGGTGCCGATGACGAAGAACGCGGCGGCGGCCAGCAGCAGCCCGACGGACAGCGGGTCCCAGGTCTGGTGGGCGATGCGCGGGGTCCGGCCGTCCTTGCGCCGGCGGTCGGCGGTCCGGCGCTCCTCGACCTCGGCCGCGACCGTCTGGGCCTCGACCTTCGGCTTCGTCGGCGTCTCGATGGTGCCCTTGCCGCGGACCTTGTTGGCCCCGACCGACATGAGGCCGCGGCCGTACTTCGGCCGGCCCGGGTCGGCCGGGACGCCCCACGCGGTGTAGCGCCGGCCCTCGACGACCAGCTCCAGCGCCCAGCGGGAGCGCACCTCGGTGATGACGGGCCACGTGACGTCGACGACGCGCAGCGGGTTGACGAGGCGCAGGCCCTCGGCGTGGATCACGACGCAGGGTCGGACGACGAAGAGCCACAGCAGCACGAGGGCCAGCACGACCGTCGAGATGAGCGCCCAGCTGCGCGGGGCGGTCAGCAGGCCGGGGACGAGCAGGGCCAGCCCGCACACGGCGCCGACCACCCCGATGCCGATCGCGGAACCGGGCCGCAACGTGCGTGCGTCACGCAGTCCGGGCTCTCCCCCGATCTCGCCTTGGGGTTCCGGGACGGTCGGCTGCGGCACATCGGGACTCACGGACAGACTCTCTCACGCGTCACGGCCTGTCTCGACAGGTGGATAGACTCCCGTGGTGACTGTTAGCACCACGACGCGCACCGCGCAGGACCTCACCGCGCAGGCGCGGGACGTCCTGGGGGTGTCACGCCTGACCAACCACGCCCTCACCTCCTGGCTGCACGGCCTCCCCGGAGTCGACCAGGTCGGCTGCGAGGCGCGCGCCGCCGCGCTCGGGACCCGCTCCGTCAAGACGACGAGCAAGGCCTGGGCCATCGACACCGCCATCGGCATGATCGACCTGACCACGCTCGAGGGCTCCGACACCGTCGGCAAGGTCCGGTCGCTCTGCGCCAAGGCCCTCGTGCCCGACGCCCTCGACCCGAGGACCCCGCGGCCCGCCGCGATCTGCGTCTACGGCGACATGGTCGCGACGGCCAAGGCGGCCCTGGGCGACAGCGGCATCCACGTCGCCGCGGTCGCCACGGCCTTCCCGTCCGGCCGCGCCAGCATGGCGGTCAAGCTGGCCGACACGCGTGACGCCGTGGAGGCCGGCGCCGACGAGATCGACATGGTCATCGACCGCGGCGCGTTCCTCTCGGGCGACTACCTCACGGTCTTCAACCAGATCGCCGAGGTCAAGCAGGCCTGCGGCGCGGCCCACCTCAAGGTCATCATGGAGACGGGCGAGCTCGTCACCTACGACAACGTGCGCCGCGCCTCCTACCTGTCGATGCTCGCCGGCGGCGACTTCATCAAGACCTCGACCGGCAAGGTCCAGCCGGCCGCCACGCTCCCCGTCACCCTCATCATGCTCGAGGCCGTGCGCGACTGGCGCGAGCTCACGGGCGTCCAGGTCGGGGTCAAGCCCGCCGGTGGCATCAAGACCACCAAGGACGCCATCAAGTACCTCGTCATGGTCAGCGAGGTCGCCGGCGACGACTGGCTCTCCCCCGAGTGGTTCCGCTTCGGCGCGTCCAGCCTGCTCAACGACCTCATCCTCCAGCGCCAGAAGCTCACGACGGGTGCCTACTCCGGCGCCGACTACGTGACCATCGACTGACCGACCGCGCCCCGCACCGCGACTGACACGACAGCGCCCACGAAAGACATCCCATGCCGAAGTTCGAGTACGCCCCCGCGCCCGAGTCGCGCGCCATCGTCAGGATCGAGAAGTCCTACGGGCTCTTCATCGACGGCGCCTTCACGCGCCCCAAGGCGACCTTCCCGACGATCAACCCCGCCGACGAGACGGTCCTCGCCGAGGTGAGCCAGGCCGGCCCCAAGGACGTCGACAAGGCCGTCGCCGCGGCCCGCCGCGCCTACGAGGGCGTCTGGGGCCGGATGAGCGGCGCCGAGCGCGGCAAGTACCTCTTCCGCATCGCCCGCATCCTGCAGGAGCGGGCGCGCGAGTTCGCCGTCCTCGAGACGCTCGACAACGGCAAGCCGATCAAGGAGACCCGCGACGTCGACGTGCCGATCGCCGCGGCGCACTTCTTCTACCACGCGGGCTGGGCCGACAAGCTGGAGTATGCCGGCCTGTCCGCCTCGGGCGCCGACGTGCCGCGCCCGCACGGCGTGGTCGGGCAGGTCATCCCCTGGAACTTCCCGCTGCTCATGCTGGCGTGGAAGATCGCGCCCGCCCTCGCCACGGGCAACACCGTGGTCCTCAAGCCCGCCGAGACGACCCCGCTCACGGCCCTGCTCTTCGCCGAGGTGTGCCAGCAGGCCGATCTGCCCGCCGGCGTCGTCAACATCGTCACCGGCGACGGCCGCACCGGTCAGGCCCTCGTCGAGCACCCGGACGTCGACAAGATCGCCTTCACCGGCTCGACCGAGGTCGGCAAGGCCATCGCCCGCTCCATCGCCGGCACGTCGAAGAAGGCGACGCTCGAGCTCGGCGGCAAGGCCGCCAACATCGTCTTCGACGACGCCCCCATCGACCAGGCCGTCGAGGGGATCATCGGCGGCATCTTCTTCAACCAGGGCCAGGTCTGCTGCGCCGGTTCGCGCCTGCTCGTCCAGGAGAACGTCCACGACCAGGTCGTCGCGAAGCTGAAGCGCCGGCTCGCCACCCTCCGCGTCGGCGACCCGATGGACAAGAACAGCGACCTCGGCGCCATCAACTCCAAGGCACAGCTCGACCGGATCACCTCCCTCGTCGAGGCCGGCGTCGCCGAGGGCGCGGAGCGCTGGAGCCCCGAGTGCGCCCTCCCTGCCAAGGGCTACTGGTTCCCGCCGACCGTGCTCACCGGCGTCTCGCAGACCCACCGGGTCGCCACCGAGGAGATCTTCGGGCCGGTCCTGTCCGTCCTGACCTTCCGCACCCCCCAGGAGGCGGTCGCCAAGGCGAACAACACGGCATACGGCCTCTCGGCGGGTGTCTGGACCGAGAAGGGCTCGCGCATCCTCTGGATGGCCGACCAGCTGCGCGCCGGGGTCGTGTGGGCCAACACCTTCAACCGCTTCGACCCCACCTCACCGTTCGGTGGCTACAAGGAGTCGGGCTACGGCCGCGAGGGCGGTCGTCACGGGCTCGAGGCCTACGTCACCACCGCCCCTGCGACCCTGACGGGAGCCGTCCGATGACCCGCCTCGACGTGCGCAAGACCTACAAGCTCTACATCGGCGGTGCCTTCCCGCGCAGCGAGTCCGGTCGTACCTACGAGGTCGTCTCGGCCAAGGGCGAGTTCCTCGCCAACGCGGCGATGGGCTCGCGCAAGGACGTCCGTGACGCGGTCGTCGCCGCGCGCGGTGCCCTCGCCAAGTGGTCGGGTGCGACCGCCTACAACCGCGGCCAGGTGCTCTACCGCGTCGCCGAGGTGCTCGAGGGCCGGCGCGCCCAGTTCATCGAGGAGGTCGCTGCGAGCGAGGGCCTCACCCCCCGGGCCGCGGGCGCGAGCGTCGACGCCGCGATCGACCGCGTCGTCTGGTACGCCGGGTGGACCGACAAGATCGCCCAGGTGCTCGGCAACCTCAACCCGGTGGCCGGCCCCTTCTTCAACGTCTCCGCACCTGAGCCCACCGGGGTCGTGGGCGTCCTTGCGCCGCAGACGTCCTCGCTGCTCGGTCTCGTCTCCGTGGTGGCCCCGGTCATCGCCGCCGGCAACACCGCGGTCGTCGTCACGTCGGCGTCGCGTCCCCTACCGGCCGTGACGTTCAGCGAGGTGCTGGCCACCTCCGACGTGCCCGGTGGTGTCGTCAACATCGTCACCGCGCAGACCGCCGAGGTCGCGACGTGGCTCGCTGCGCACCGCGACGTCAACGCCGTCGACCTCACCGGGGTCGCGGGCGCCGACGGCGTCGACTGGGCCGCCCTCGAGCGGGAGGCGGCCGGCAACCTCAAGCGCGTCCTGCGCCCGGTGCTGTCCGACGGCGTCCCGGTCGAGCCCGACTGGACGGCCGACCCGGGTCTGACCCGGATCCGCGCCTTCGTCGAGACGAAGACCGTCTGGCACCCCAAGGGCCTCTGACCCCGTGGTCGGAGGCGACGGTTCGGCGCCCGGCGGCGGGGCTTCCCGTCGCCGGGTCATCCTCCTCACCGGACCCAGCGGTGCCGGGAAGAGTCGCCTGTCGGCGCGGCTCAGCACGGCCCACGGCTGGCCGGTCGTGCGACTGGACGACTTCTACCGCGAGGCGAGCGACCCTCGCCTGCCCCGCTCCCCCCTCGGCATCCCCGACTGGGACCACGCCGACTCCTGGGATGCCGATTCGGCGGTCGACGCGCTGCGCCGGCTCGTCGACGAAGGCACGGTCGAGGTCCCGGTCTACGACATCGGCGCGTCCGCGGTCACGGGAAGGCACGTGGTGCAGGCGCGTCCCACCGACTACGTCGTGGCCGAGGGACTCTTCGCCGGGCGGCTCGTCGAGCACCTGCGCCGTGAGGACCTGCTCGCCGAGGCCCTGTGCGTGCGGCAGAACCGCTCACTGACGGCGCTGCGCCGCTTCGTGCGCGACCTCTCCGAGCGTCGCAAGCCACCGCACATCCTCGTGCGGCGGGGCTTCACGCTGTGGCGCGAGGAGCCCCACGTCGTGGCCCAGGCGGAGGCGCACGGCGCCCGGTGCCTGCACCCCCGTCAGGCCGAGGCCGAGCTCGGTGGCCTGCGGCGCACGGCCGGCACCGCCTGACGGGCCGTGCCGCCCCGCCTCCGGCCGCGGCCTCGGTCGTCCGTGGGACCGGTGCGACCGGTGCGACCGGTGCGACCGGTGCGACCCGGCGGCCTCTCCAGCTCAGTTGACCGGGGGTGCGGTGTGCCCGAGGTCGACGTAGCCGGGCTTGATGACCCCGTCGATGATCTCGAGCCGTTCGTCGAAGGGGATGAACGCCGACTTCATGGCGTTGATCGTCACCCAGCGCAGGTCCTCGATCGTCCAGCCCGCGTGGTCGCGCAGGAGGGCTGCCTCCCTCGTCATCGACGTGCCGCTCATGAGGCGGTTGTCGGTGTTGAGGGTGACCCGGAACCGCAGACGACGCAGGAGCGTGATGGGGTGCAGTGCGATGGACGGCGCCGCGGAGGTCTGCAGGTTGCTGCTCGGGCACATCTCCAGCGGGATGCGCTTGTCGCGCACGTAGGCGGCGAGGCGCCCCAGGCGCACCCGGTCCAGCTCGAGCGAGGTCAGGGCGTCGTCCTCCTGGTGGCCCTCGACCCACTCGGCGAAGGGTGAGCCGTCGATCGTGATGTCGTCGACGATGCGGACGCCGTGTCCCAGCCGGTCCGCGCCGCACCACTGGATGGCCTCCCAGATGGACGGCAGGCCGAACGCCTCCCCCGCGTGGATGGTGAAGTGGAAGTTCTCCCGGCGGAGGTACTCGAACGCGTCGAGGTGACGGGTGGGCGGGTAGCCCGCCTCCGCGCCGGCGATGTCGAACCCCGACACCCCCTCGTCGCGGTAGCGGATCGCCAGCTCGGCGATCTCGGTCGACTTGGCGGCGTGGCGCATGGCCGTCAGCAGCGACGTGACCCTGATCCGGTGGCCGGCCTCGCGCGCCTTCGCCTCCCCATCGCGCAGGCCGGCGTTGACCGCCTCGACGACACCTTCGAGCGTCAGACCACGGCTCAGGTGCTGCTCGGGCGCGTAGCGGCTCTCGGCGTACACGACGCCGTCGGCGGCCAGGTCCTGCGCACACTCGCTGGCCACGCGGAAGAGGCCCTCGCGCGTCTGCATGACGGCCAGGGAGTGGTCGAACGTCTCGAGGTAGCGCGGGAGGGAGCCGGAGTCGGCACTGTCGCGGAACCAGGTGCCCAGCTCCGCCGCGTCGGTCGCGGGCAGGCCGTCGTAACCGGCGTCGCCGGCGAGCTCGACGATGGTCTGCGGACGCAGGCCGCCGTCCAGGTGGTCGTGCAGGAGGACCTTGGGAGCCACACGCAGCTCCGCGTCGCTCGCACGCTCGATGCTCCCGCTCGTGCCGGCGCCGGTGGTGTCGACGGTCATGCCGTCTCGCTCGGCGCCTCGTCGTCACGGTGGACCGTGGTCGGGCTGAAGGCGGGCAGGCAGACCGCGACGTACTCGGCACCCTCCGGACCGCAGGAGTAGCGGATGCGCTCCCCACCACGGGTCATGACGGACTGTCCGGCAGCCACCTCGAGGGAGCCGCCGTCATGGTCGACGACGACCGTTCCGGCCAGGACGAGCGTGATCTCGTCGAACTCGGGCGTCTGGAAGGGCTCGGACCAGCCGGCCGGCGCCACCATTCGGGCCACCGAGACCGAGGCCTGGAGCCCCGCGTCGGGAGTGTTGACGGCACCGACGTGCTCGTCGATGACCTTGCCACCGGGGACGGGGATACGAGTCGGGGAGGGGATGAGTTCAGGCACGGGCCCAGACTAGTGGACCCCCGTCGCCCCGCGAGATGGGCCCGACATGGGCATGGAAATGGGTATGGAAATGCGACAACCCCGCCGGTTGCCCGGCGGGGTTGTCGTGAAT
>NZ_BJYX01000042.1 GCF_007991735.1 Terrabacter aerolatus
GTGTGCCCGGGGGTGCCGCTCACGGCGCCCCCGGGCACGCCGCACCGCTCACCGGCCCAGCTCGCCGGCCCAGCTCGCCGCACGGCTCACAGTGTGAGCAGGCCGGCCACGGACGGACGGTCGAGCACCCGCGCAATGCGCTCCGCAAGGACGTCTGCCGCGGCGCCGAGCCGCCGGGCATTGAGGTCGTACTTGACCTGGACCTCAGCGTCGCTGAGCGGACGCTCGGCCGTGCCGCGGTTGGTCAGTACCTCCTCGCGCAGGATCCGACCGTCGACGGTGCGGACTTCGACCACCGACGGGAAGTGCCGCGGATAGATCTGCTCACACCTCGGGTCCGAGTCGTGCTCCACCCGAGCGGCCACCGCGAGGTTGAGCGGGTCGCGCACCGCCGAGTCCGTGAAGTCGTCGAGGTAGACCCCCAGCCCGCCCCCACCACGCAGCGCGAGCGCGAAGGTGAACGGACCGCTGAACTGCGCGTGGTAGCCCGACTCGGGCCGGATCTTGGCCTCGCGTGGCTGGGCGATCGTGCGCAGCGTCGCTCCAGCCACGCCGATGTGCACCGACTCGACGTCCTCCGGGCGCAGCCCCCGCTTTCGGAGCGCGACGGCGGCATCGATGCCGGTGTGGGTGAAGACGTTGGTCGGGTAGGGCTTGACGAAGCAGTCAGCCGTCTCCCACTCCGTGCCGAGCCCCTCGAGCAGGGCGCGCTCGTCGTAGACGTCGCCACAGTAGGCGCCGAAGAACCCGAAGCGCCCCTCGAGCACCGTCGGAGGGCCGGTCAGCCCGACCTCCGCCGCCTGAGCGGCCGCCACGCCGCCGTGTGCAGCCCAGCCACAGTGCATCCGCTTGACCGACCCCCCGGCCCGGTTGGCCTCGAGCAGCCCGGCCCCCATGCTGCAGGCGATCGCCATGGCGTGCGCGATGCGTTCCACGTCGAGCCCCATGGCCACGCCGGCAGCAGCTGCGGCGCCCACCGTCCCGCAGATCGAGGTCGCGTGCAGGCCCCGGTCGAAGAAGACGGAGTTGTTGATCGCGGGATCGTAGCCGGCGTTCCCGAGGCGGATCGTGATCTCGTTGCCCACCGCGATGGCGGCCAGGAGTGCCCGGCCGGAGGCCCCGGCGTCCTCGGCCGCAGCCAGGGCGGCCGGCACGACCGAGGCGCTCGGGTGCAGGATCGAGGGTACGTGCGTGTCGTCGAAGTCCAGGGCGTGGGCGAGGGTCCCGTTGACGAGGGCGGCTGACGGGGCAGGGACGGCGAGGTCGAGACCGATCGCACCCGCCGTCGGCTGTCCGCCCCAGCGGCGGGCGAGGGCCCGGACCACGTTCGCCGGCCCGGTGTCCAGGGCCGCGACCGAGATGCCCACCACGTCGAGCAGCCGCTGGCGGGCGTCCTCGAGCGCCTCCTCGGGCGGTGCAGCCGCCACGGCAGCGGCGAACTGTGCGAGCCGGGCAACTGCGGTGCCCTCCATGGGTGTGGTGGCAGCGGCGGCCATGTCATCCTCCGGGCGATGGACGGTGGAGCGCTCGGCCCTGGGGGCGGCGCTCCGGGGACGGTGCGGATGGTTCAGTGCACGAGTGCCAGCGGGCGCAGCGGCGAGCCGGTGGCACCCAGGAGCCGCAGGGGCGCTGCCACGAGGGTGAAGGCTTCGGGAGCCAGCGCGGCCAGCTCCTCGAGGTTCAGCATCTCGATGATCGGGATCCCCTTGTCCACCAGCAAGATCCGGTGACCTGGCAGGCGGGCGTGGCCCTCTCCTGGCGGAATGTGCTCGAAGGCGGTGGTGTCGGATCCGACGACCAGCGGTTGGTGCGATGCCAGCCAGGCGACGGCGTCCTCGTCGGGTCCGGGCACCCCGCCCTCGTGGTCGAGGAAGGCCCCCGCGTCGTCCCAGAGCTGCGCCCAGCCGGTCCGCACGAGCAGCGCCTCGCCGGGCGCGGGCCGCCGGTCGCCGAGGGCCAGGGCCAGCTCCTCGGCCGTGACCGCGTGGCCGGGGTCTAGCCGTCGGACACCGAGTGCTGCCGGCACGTCGAGCAGGTGCCCGACGCACACGATGGGCGCGACGGTGTGGACCCCGTGCTCGAGGTATCGACCGCCCACCTGTGCCTCGAGGGCGGAGACTCCTCCGTGCAGAAGGCCGTCGTGGCTGATGTGGGCGAGCGCGTCGAGGTGCGTGCCGGTGTGGGCTCCCATGACCAGCAGGTCGTTGGCTCCCGACGTGCCGTCGGCCCTGACCGCGTCACCGTGCCGGCGGAGCAGGGCGTGCCGGAAGCCGGGGTGGTTGGGTGAGGTGGGGATGCCGGGATGCAGCGGCTGCGCGAGGTCGACGACGCCGACCGCTGCCCCGTCCGCGGTACACCCGGTGCTCACGCGTTTGCCCGCTCGTGGATCAGCCGCGCCTGGCGAAGGATCGCCGGGTCGACGAAGCTCCCGTCGTCCAGGGTGGCGGCGGCCGACCGGGAGCGGTCCATCGTCGCGACCCGCGCGAGCACCTCGTCGGCCCACTGGAGCTCGTCGGCGCGGGGCGCGAAGGCGTCGCGCACCACGGGGACCTGCCGGGGGTGGATGACCGAGCGACCGTAGAACCCGAGCTGACGCAGCGTCTCGCACGACCGGCGGAGCCCGTCGAGGTCGGTCACGTGGGGGTGGACGCTCGCGACGGGGGAGGGGAGGCCGGCCGCTCGTGCGGCCTGCACGACGGTCAGACGGGCGAGCAGCAGGCCGTCCTCGCTGCCGTCCCGCGGCAGCCCGAGGTCGGCGCGAAGGTCGCTCTCGCCCAGGGTGAGGGAGTGCACCCCGGTCTCGGCGGCAATCTCGGCAGCGTGGAGCAGGCCCAGGGCCGACTCGATGAGGGGGACGAGGTGCGGCTGGTCGAGGAACCGGCTCGAGGCGGCGTACGCCTTTTTCACGTCCGTGGGCGACTCCACCTTGGGCAGCCGGATGCCGTGGACGCGTCCGTCGGCGAGCAGTGGACCGACCGCGGCCAGGTCCGTCTCGAAGTCGGCGGAGCCCACTGGGTTGACGCGCACGACGACCGGGACCTGACGGGGCTCGCTGACGGCGTTGTCGGTCTCGCCGGCCAAGGCTGCCACAGCGGCCGGCAGCAGAGCCCGCACGCCGGGACGGGCCGCCGGGTGCACGGCGTCCTCCAGGTCGATGACGATGCCGTCGGCCGTCCGCGCGGCCTTGGGCAACAGCTCGGACAGCCGATCACCCGGCACGTACAGCCAGGTCGCGATCTCGGCCAGCACTTAGACCACGCCCGCGCGGCGCAGTTGAGTGAGGCGCTCGTCGTCGACACCCAGCTCTGCGAGGACACGCTCGGTGTCGGCGCCGTGGCTGCGCCCGGTGTGGCGGATCGTGCCGGGCGACTCCGACATGCGGAAGAGGACGTTGGGCATCCGTACCGGCCCGAGGTCCTGGTCCTGCACGGTGGCGATGGCGCCGATCGCCGCGTACTGCTCGTCGGTGACCACTTGGGACACGTCGTTGACGACCGCGAGCGCCGCCTCCGCCCGGGCAAACTCCGCGACGACCTCGCACGTCGGTCGCTGCGCGATCCACGAGCCGACCGCCTCGTCGAGCACGTCGGCGTGCTGGGCCCGTTGGAATCCGTCGTGGAACCACGGCTCCCGCACGAGGTCCGGTCGCCCGACGAGAACCATCACCCGTTCGGCGATCGAGTGTGCGCTCGTCGAGATCGCGACCCAGTCGCCGTCCGCTGTGCGGTAGGTGTTGCGCGGCGCGTTGTTCTCCGACCGGTTACCACGGCGCTGCGTGACGATCCCGAGCTGGTCGTAGACGGTGACCTGTGCACCGAGCATCGCGAGGATCGGCTCGATGATGGCCAGGTCGATGACCTGCCCCTCGCCGGTGCGTTCGCGACGGTGCAGCGCCGTCAGGGTGGCCACAGCCGCCGCCAGGCCGCTGATGTTGTCCGCGAGGGCGAGCGGGGGCAGGGTGGGTGGGCCGTCCGGCTGGCCGGTGGAGTGGGCGAAGCCGCTCATCGCCTCGGCGATGGTGCCGAAGGCAGGTTCCGTGGCGCGAGGCCCGGTCTGCCCGAATCCGGTCACTCGGGTGAGGATGATGCGCGGGTTGACGCTGCAGAGCCGGTCGTAACCCAGGCCCCAGCGTTCGAGCGTCCCGGGCCTGAAGTTCTCGATGACGACGTCAGCCGTGCGCACCAGCTCGAGGAAGACTTGCTGGCCCTCCGGATGTGACAGGTCGAGCGTGACCGCCTTCTTGTTGCGGCCGAGGATCTTCCACCACAGGCCGACCCCGTTCTTGCTCTGGCCGTGGGTGCGCGCCGGGTCCGGCTTCCGGGGGTGCTCGACCTTGATGACGTCGGCGCCGAAGTCCGCGAGGACGGTGGCCGCCGACGGCCCGGCGAAGAGGGTTGCGATGTCGAGCACCCGGATGTCGTCGAGGGCGGCGCCTTTCACGGATGGCTCCGGTGCGGCGTCCGGCGCGGCGTCAGCTGTCGCCTCTGCCGGCGTACCCGTGGTCGTTGACATGGTTCCTCCTGCTCGAGCGGGACATCGGCGACGTTAGGGGGCTCGGCTCCGGACGGTCAGGTGACGACTCACCCAGTGAGAGGAACGACCCTCGCTGGGCGGGCTCTTCCGCTGGGTGCGACAAGGTGTGCCACCACGCCCGCCGCCGCCTGACGATGGCGGTGTTCGGGGCACCTCCTGCTCCGGCCCCCAGTGGAGAGGAGCAGGACGTGACGACCGTGCGCGATGCAGCGTTCGAGGTGCTGCGCCAGTTCGGGATGACCCGGCTGTTCGCCAACCCCGGCTCCACCGAGGTCGCCCTGCTTGCCGACCTGCCGGACGACTTCCAGTTCGTGCTGGGCCTGCACGAGGGGTCGGTGGTCGGCATGGCCTCGGGTCATGCCCTCGCCACGGGGTCACCGGCACTGGTCCTGCTGCACACCACGGCGGGCTTCGGCAACGCCGTCGGCGCCATCGCGACCGCACGCACGAACAAGGCTCCGCTCGTCATCCTCGTCGGCCAGCAGGACCGTCGCCATCTGGCCTCCGACCCGTTCCTGGCCGGCCACCTCGAGGGTCTGGCCGGCAGCTACCCCGTCTCCCTTCGTCAGCCCGCCCGGCCGGCCGATGTCCCCGCTGCCATAGCCAGGGCCGTCCACGAGGCGGCTCTGCAGCGGGGCCCCGCCATCGTCGTCGTCCCCATGAGCGACTGGTCCGAGCCGGCTGACGAGACGATCGCCCTGCCCGCCCCGACTCGGCTGTGCGTCGCGAGCGGCATGGGCGAGCAGCTGGCCGCCGAACTGACCGCATTCGTCGACACGGCCCTCAGACCGGCCGTCGTCGTGGGTCCCGGTGCCGACTCCGCGGAGGCGTGGAGCGGCCTGACGGCACTCGCCGAGCGCCTGGACTGCCCTGTCTGGCAAGAGGCCCACGGCTCGCAGTCGGGCTTCCCCCAGGACTCGCCGCGTTTCCGTGGCCACCTGCCCCCGACACGCGGCGCCCTCCGGGAGACCCTGGCGGCACACGACCTCGTGCTCGTCGTCGGCGGCCCCGCCTTCCGTCAGGGGACCTGGGAGCCAGGACCGTTCGTCGACGCGGACACGACTGTCGTCGTCATCACGTCGGACCCCGAAGAGGCGACGTACAGTGCGGCAGACCTTGCCGTGCTCGGCGACGTGGCCGGCGTCGTCGCCGACCTGGCGGGGCGGGTCGCCCCGCGAGCGGCCACCGCGCCGCCCGCCCCTCGCCGGCCTGTCCCGATGCCGGAGGGTGACACCCTGCGCGCCGAGCATGTTTACGCCGCGCTTGCCGAGCGCCTGCCGGAGGACGCGACGGTCTTCGAGGAGAGCCCCTCGACGCGACGTCTGATGCTCGACCTCATCCCCACGCGCCGCCCGTTCGGTTTCGTCACCGTGGCGCAGGGCGGCCTCGGTTTCGCCCTCCCAGCGAGCATCGGCGTACGGATGGCGCGGCCCGACCGTCCCGTCGTGGCCCTGCTCGGCGACGGCGCCTCGCTCTACAACGTCCAGGGCCTCTGGAGTGCGCAGCACTACCGAGTCGGCACCCTGTTCGTCGTCCTGTCCAACGGCGGCTATGCCGTGATGGACCGGCTCGCCGCCGCCCACGGGGGCAAGCCGCCCTGGCCGCACTTCGACGAGGTGAGCGTCTCCACCATCGCGAGCGGGTTCGGTTGCGCCACAAGTCGGGTCGCCACACGCGAGCAGCTGGTTGAGGAGCTCGACCGCGTCCTTCCCACCTTGCGGGACCGAACTGAACCGCTCCTGCTCGAGGTCGCCGTGGAGGCGACTGCCTGACCACCCGCGCGCGGGCGGAGCGACCCGCGCACCCCCAGAACGAGAAGGAGGCCAGCATGGCCCACGACTGGCTCGCCGAGGACGTCCTCACCGAGGACCAGGAGGCGCTGCGTGACACGGTGTCGGACATCGCCCGCAAGTACGACATGCAGTACTGGATCGAGGTGGAGGAGTCGGGTCGCTACCCCGCCGAATGGGTCAAGGAACTGACCGACGGCGGGTGGCTCTCGCTGCTCATCCCCGAGGAGTACGGGGGCGGCGGCGGCACCATCCCAGACGCCGCCCTGTTCCTTGAGACGCTGAACCGGTGGGGCGGCAACGGCGGCGCCATCCATGCGCAGATGTACCAGATGGGTGCCATCCTGCGTCACGGCACGGAAGAGCAGAAGCAGCAGTGGCTTCCGCAGATCGCCAACGACGGCCTGCGCCTGCAGTCCTTCGGCATCACCGAGCCCGACGCCGGTACCGACACCACCCGCATCCGCACCTTCGCGCGCCGAGAAGGCGACGAGTACGTCATCAACGGGGGCAAGATCTACACGTCCCGCTTCCACCAGACGGACCTCATGCTCCTGCTGGTGCGCACCGAGAAGTACGAGGACGTCGAGAAGAAGACCGACGGCATCACCGTCCTGCTCGTCGACGTGCGAGAGGCCAAACAGAACGGCCAGATCGAGTACCGACCGATCAAGGTCATGTCCGGCCACCACACGAACCAGCTCACGATCACCAACCTGCGGGTGCCTGTCGAGAACCGGATCGGCGACGAGGGCAAGGGGTTCCGGGTGATCCTCTCCGGGATGAACTCCGAGCGCCTCCTGGTCTCCAGCGAGTACATCGGCTCGGGGCTCTACTTCATCGACCGCGCCGTGCAGTACTCCAAGGAGCGCGAGGTGTTCGGCCGCCCGATCGGGATGAACCAGGGCATCCAGTTCCCGCTCGCCACCGCCTTCACCGAGCTGCGGGCAGCGAGCCTCATGCGCTGGCACGCCGCCAAGGTCTTCCAGGAGGGCAGCCGGGACGGCTTCTACGCCAACACCGCCAAGCTGCTCTCGTCGAAGGCGCTGTGGAACGCGGCGAACGCAGCGATGGACACGTTCGGTGGTGCGGGGCTCGCCTCCGAGTACGGCATCGAGCAGAAGTTCCGCGCCGCTCGTGGGCCGCTCATCGCCCCGATCTCCACCAACCTCGTCCTCGCGGGTATCGCGCACCGGGACCTCGGCATGCCGAAGAGCTTCTGAGCCATGACCAATCCCGTTTCAGCGGGCCCCGCCGCGCCCTCCCGGAGGGATGGCTCGGGCGTGGACCCTGACGCCGACAACGGGGCCACGTACGCCGTCGCGTCCTTCGCCGCGGGAGCGGCGGCTCGAGGAGCGGGCAGCACGCGCACCGACGCCGTGCTCATGGCGCTCGTCGACACGGTGGCCGTAGCCGTCGCTGGTTGCGACACCCCTGCGGTCGCGGCTCTCCTCAGTCTGCTCGAGGCCGAGCCCGCCCCGGGGGAGTGCAGCATCTGGGGGTCGGACGTACGCGTTGGTCCCTCGACCGCCGCGCTGGTCAATGGAACAGCCGCGCACGCGCTGGACTGGGACGATGCCTCGCCCACCATGCCGATGCACCCCGGGGCTGTGCTCCTGCCGGCCATGGTGGCACGGGCCCGGCTGACCCCGGTGACGACCGACCGGTTCGTCTCGGCGTACGCGGTCGGTTCGGCGGTGTTCCGCGCAGTCTCGGAGGTGCTTCCCCTCGAGGTTCATTACGGTCGCGGCTGGCACAACACCTCGACGACCGGCCGACTGGCGGCCACGGCAGCGGTGGCCACGCTGGCCGGCATCGACGTCGAGACGACGCGACACGCACTTGGACTGGCTGCCTCGGTGGCCTCCGGCAGCCTGGCCAACTTCGGCACCATGACCAAGCCTCTCCATGCGGGGCTGGCCGCACGCGACGCGGTCACCGCCGTGGCACTGGCCGAGCGTGGGCTCACCGCCCGGACCACCCAGCTCGAGGCGCCCGGCGGCTTCTTCGCGCTCTTCGGGGAGACCGACGCGGCGACGCTGGCCCGGCTCTCGGAACGCCTCAGGCGCTGGGAGGACGGATGGAGCGATGACTGGGCGATCAAGCGCTACCCGTCCTGCTACGCGACGCACCGCGCCATCGACGCCGTGCTCGACCTTCGGCAGGGGCTGGACCTCGCCGGCATCTCGTCGGTCGAGGTCACCGTGCACCGCGGCGGACTCAAACCCCTCCTGCCGCACCTGCCCAGCAGTGGGCTGGAGGGCAAGTTCAGCCTCGCCTACACCGTGGCGCGGGCTCTGCAGACGGGCGGGGTGCGCCTCGGCGACTTCTCGAACGAAGCAGTCCTCGACCCGGGAGTTCGCCCGCTGATGGACGCCGTCGTCGTGCGAGAGCAAGCAGACCCCGACGACCCTGGATCGATAGCGCCGTTCACGGTACTCACCGTGCGCACCCGGGACGGTGGCACGCACACTCGACGTGTAGACGTCAGTCGCGGGGACTCCCGCAACCCGCTCAGCCCGAGGGAGCTGGAGGAGAAGGCGATCGACGCCTTTGGTTCCGTCGGCTGGACACCCGGACAGACGAAAGGGCTCCTGTCCGAGGTGACCGCGCTGTGGCGAGGTGGTGACCTGACGGCCCTTCAGCACGTGCTCGCCGGCCGCTCCGTCACCACCTCGGCAGGGGTCAGGAGGGCGGAGGTATGAGTGGTCTCCCACGGGTCGAGATCATCGAAGAAGGCATGCGCGAGGGCATGCAGATCGAGAGCGCCGCGATCCCGGTCGAGGCCAAGATCCGCCTTCTCGACGCACTCTCGCGCACCGGTCTGCGCACCATCCAGGTCGGCTCGTTCGTCAGCCCCAAGTGGGTGCCGCAGATGGAGCACATCGAGCAGGTAATCCAAGGCTTCACGCCCGTCCCGGGCGTCCGGTACACCGCCCTGGCGCTCAACCAGAAGGGCGCCGAGCGTCGCGCCCAGCACGTGCCGCCACTGGCGCCCCAGGAGGCGACTGCCCGCACCACGGTCCACCTATGCGACGTCTTTGTTCAGCGCAACACAGCCCGGAGCCAGGCCCAGGAGATCGCAGCCGTCCCCGCCACCGTCGCGGCGGCGGTCGACAGGGGGGTCACCGAGGCCGTCGTGGCCATCAACGCCGCCTGGGGCTCGAACTGGCTCGGGGCGTTCTCGCAGGAGCGGCGCATGGAGCTGATCGGGCTGCAGATGCAGGCCTGGAAGGAGGCCGGGATCACCGCGCGCACCGTGTGGATCGGCGACCCGATGAGCTGGAACTCCCCCCGTGCCGTGCAAGCGCAGCTCCAGGCCATCCAACGGGAGTGGCCCCAGGTGCACACCTTCCACCTCCACCTGCACGACGGGCGCGGCAGTGCCCTCACGTCGGCCTACGTCGCGCTGAGGGCCCTGTCCTCGGAGCACACCCTTGTCCTCGACGCCTCGATCGGCGGGATGGGCGGGTGCCCGTACTGCGGCAACGGACGTGCGACCAAGATGATCCCGACCGAGGACCTCGTCGACCTGCTCGAGACCGAGGGCATCGACACCGGCATCGACCTCGCGAGGCTCGTCGAAGCCGCACACCTGGCTGAGGAGGTCGTCGGCCACCCGTTGTACGGCAAGGTCAGCAAGGCCGGACCGCGACCAGGCGTCGAGGCGCTCTACCCGATGGACATGCCGCTCGTCGAGACCGAGGAGCAGGCGCAGCACTTCCGTCTTGGTCCCGCAACGTACGCCGGGTGCCCCAGTCCGTGGAGGCAACCGATCGCCTCGCTCGCGCGGGACGAGATCGACAGGGCCCGCTCCACCAGCGGCCCAATGCGAGGCGCACAGGAGGACGTCCCATGACAATGACGGAGTCGACGATGGAGAGCCAGATCCCCACCGGGACCGCACCAGGGTCGCTCGCCGGCCTGCGGGTGGTCGAGCTGGGAACCAGCGTTGCCGGACCCACGACCGGCCAGATCCTCGGTGACCTCGGCGCCGAGGTGATCAAGGTCGAGCGGGTCGGCGCCGGTGACGACACCCGCGGCTGGGCACCCCCGTACTGGGGGAGCGAGCCGATGGCATTCCTCGGCCTGAACCGGAACAAAAAGAGCTTGGCCCTGGACTTTAAGGACGGTCGGGGCGTGCAGGTGCTCGAACGGCTTGTCGCCGGCGCCGACGTCCTGGTCCAGAACCTGCGCCCCGGCGCGCTCGCGAAGGTCGGCTTCGACCTCGAGCGCCTGCGCGAGCTCAACCCCCGCCTGGTCTACTGCGAGATGAGCGGGTTCGGGCCGGTGGGTCCGCGAGCCAGTGAACCAGCGTATGACCCTCTGCTGCAGGCGTATTCGGGGATCGTCAGCCTGCTGGACACCGGGGAGGGGCCGCCGATGCGGGTGCCCCTGTCGATCCTCGACAAGGGCACCGGGATGTGGGCGGTCATCGGCATCCTCGATGCCCTCCGTCGTCGGGACCAGTCCGGGAAGGGCAGTCACGTGGAGGTGTCGCTGCTGCAGACCGCAGTCTCCTGGGTCGACCAGAAGGTCATGGGCTCCCGGGCCGGCAACCCGGCACCGCGCAACTTGGGATCTGGCCACCCCGGCGTCGTGCCCTACGGCGCGTTCCCCGTCGAGGACGGTCATGTCTTCATCTCGGCCGGCAACCAGACGCTGTGGACACGGCTCGTCGAGGCCTTGGGGGCCCGCGAGCTGATGGAACGGCCCGGCTTCGGTTCCAATCCAGAGCGCGCCGAACGCCGGGCCGAGGTCAACGAGGCCGTCTCTGCCGCGACGCGGGCCTTCGCCACTGACGAGCTGCTCGAACGCCTCGCGGCCGCGGGCGTCCCGAGCGCGCCCGTGCGGCCGGTGCACGAGGTGGCCGACGATCCGCAGGTGCGGGCCGTGGGTCTCGTGACTCCGCTGCCGCACCCCAACGTGCCGGAGCTCGAGGTCGTCCACCTGCCGGTGACCTTCGACGGGGCGTACCTGCCGCACCAGTGCCCTCCACCAGAGCTCGGACAGCACAGCGTCGCGTTGCTCCAGGACCTCGGCTTCAGCGGCGACGAGGTCGAGCTGATGATGGCCGACGGCGTGGTCGGCTCCACGGCGACTGCCGTCGGGACGTCGGCATGAGCTCGGCGCTGCTGCGCGCGAGCCACTGGTCGGGGCGCTACTTCAGCGCCGGCTGGCAGCCCGGCGCGTCGCCGGGAGCAGTGACCGAGAAGGCGACCGGGACCCGGCTCGAGACCGTCGGCCTCGTCGACGCCCTCGCGGTGGAGCGCGCCGTCGACGCGGCCGTGACCGCACAGCCCGAGTGGGCGGCGCTGGGGTACGACGCGCGCGCCGCGGTCCTGCGCCGTGCCGGGTTGCTCTTCGAGCAGCATGCGGACGAGGCAGCCGAGTGGACGGCGCGGGAGTCGGGGGCACCGCTGGCCATGGCCCACCGAGCGCAGGGCGTCGCAGCGCAGGAATGCTACGAGGCAGCCGGTCTCGCGAGCGCACCGTACGGTGAGCTCCTACGGTCGACTGCGCCCCGCCTGTCGTTCGCCCGCCGGAGGCCGGTCGGCGTCGTGGGCGTCATCGCCCCCTTCAACGCACCGTTGCTGCTCGCGATCCGAGCGGTCGCTCCCGCACTCGCCCTGGGCAACGCCGTCGTGCTCAAACCCGATCCACGGACCGCAGTGAGCGGCGGGGTTCTCATTGCACGGGTCTTCGAGGAGGCTGGACTGCCCGAGGGTCTTCTGCACGTGCTCCCCGGGGGAGCAGACGTCGGCCAGGCCCTGGTGGCACACCCTCGGGTGCCGGTCATCTCCTTCACGGGGTCGACGCCGGCTGGCCGGGCCATCGCCCGCGCCTGCGCCGACCAGCTCAAGCGCGTCCACCTCGAGCTCGGGGGTAACTCGGCCCTCGTCGTCATGGGCGACGCCGACGTGCCGAGGGCGGCTGCTGCCGGGGCTTTCGGGTCGTTCCGCCACGCCGGGCAGATCTGCATGGCGAGCGGCCGTCACCTGGTTCACGAGTCAATCGTGGATGACTACCTCGCCGAGCTGACCCGGATCGCCACGGCAACAACAGTGGGCGACCCCCTTGGCCCGGGCGTCGGTTACGGCCCCCTCATCGACACGGTGCAGCGCGACCGGGTCCACGGTCTTGTGACGCAGTCGGTGGAGGCCGGAGCTTCGCTGCTCGCCGGTGGCACGTTCGAGGGCCTCTTCTACCGCCCCACCGTGCTCTCCCAGGTGCCCATGCATGCACCCGCCTTCGCGCAGGAGGTGTTCGGCCCGGTCGCGCCCGTCGTCTCCTTCGCCGACGCTGACGAGGCCGCCGCACTTGCCGCTGACTCGTCCTACGGGCTCTCGCTCGGCATCATCACACGCGACGTCATGACGGCGCTCGAACTGGCCGACCGAGTGCCGACAGGCTCGGTGCACATCAACGACCAGACCATCAACGACGAGCCGACCGCACCGTTCGGAGGCGTCGGCGAGTCCGGCTCGGGTGCGCGGCACGGCGGCCTGCAGTCCAACCTCGAGGCCTTCAGCGAGCTGCAGTGGGTCACGATGCGGCGCGAGGCGCCGCACTACCCCGCCTGAACCTGCTCGACCGAAAGGACGACCCCATGACCGGCGACATCCTCCTCGTCGAGGACCGAGACCACGTGCGGTACCTGACCCTCAACCGGCCCGAGGTGCGCAACGCGTTGAACCGCGATCTCAACGACCGGCTTGTCGACGCGATCATCGAGGCCGACCACGACCCCCACGTCTACGCCATCGCAATCACTGGGTCTGGGCCGGCGTTTT
This sequence comes from Terrabacter aerolatus, assembly GCF_007991735.1. Classification (GTDB taxonomy): domain Bacteria; phylum Actinomycetota; class Actinomycetes; order Actinomycetales; family Dermatophilaceae; genus Terrabacter; species Terrabacter aerolatus. The sequence continues at coordinate 13,118 of NZ_BJYX01000042.1, forward strand.
GCTCCGGGGCAGACCTCAAGGACGCCCGCGACCTCGCCGCGGCGGGAAAGCCGTTCTACGGGCCCCTCCACAACAACCGTCGCAGCCTCATGGAGGTGATGATCGACTCGCGCAAACCGACGCTCGCGATCGTCAACGGGGCGGCAATGGCGGGTGGCTTCGAGCTCGCGCTCTCCTGCGACCTGCGCGTCGCCGCGGACGGCGCCGTCTTCGGGGTTCCTGAGGCCAAACGGGCGCGGGGCGCGCACTTCGCCTCGGTCCTCCTGCCGGTCACGGTGCCTCCGGGAATCGCGATGGAATGGCTTTACACCGGTCGCCGGATCAGCGCTCCCGAGCTCGAGAGGTGGGGCTTGCTCAACCGGCTGGTACCTGCCGACCAGCTGCAGGCGGCGGCCACAGCCCTGCTGGACGACGTCGTCGCCTCAGCACCCCTTTCGCTGCAGCGACTGAAACTCACCTATCGCAAGACCGCAGGTATGTCACCGCACGCCGCCATCCGCCTGGATACAGGACCGGACGTGTATCTGTCCGAGGACCAGAAGGAGGGCGCGCGGGCATTCTTGGAGCGGCGGGAGCCACGGTGGCAAGGGCGGTGATCGGCCCGGCAGCCGTGAACCCGGGCCCTGCGCGACCGGAGTCCACCGGTGCTCAGGAGAGTCCGCTGCGGATGTGGGTGCGGCTGTGACAGAGCTGGGTCAGAGAGCAGAGCTGCCGCCTCGTGGGCTGAGCCACTCGTTGCGGGCCTTCCGACACCGCGACTACGCCGTGTTCTGGGTCGGAGCCATCACCTCCAACACAGGTGGGTGGCTATCCAACCTGACGGTTCCCTTTGTCGTCTACGAGGTGACCCACAGCGCGTTGTGGGTTGGACTGGTCAGTGCCTTCCAGTTCGTGCCGAACATCGCCCTTGGCCCATGGGGCGGCGTCCTCGCCGACCGGCACGACCGGCGCCGGGTGCTGTTTTTAACGCAGTCCGGCATGGCCTTAAGCGCCCTACTGCTGTGGATGGTGTGGAGCGCCGGCGTACGTGAGCCGCTGGCCGTGATGGCGCTAGTAGGGGTGGCCGGAGTCTTCCAGGGCATCAACATGCCGAGCTGGCAGTCGTTCGTCAACGACCTCGTGCCCCGTTCCGACCTCGACTCGGCAGTCGCCCTGAACTCCTTGCAGTTCAACGCGGCCCGCTCGCTAGGGCCCGCCGTCGCTGGTCTGATCCTGGCGACCATCGGGCCCGGATGGGCTTTGCTGCTCAACGCCCTGTCGTTCCTCGCGGTCCTCCTCGCGCTCGCCTCGCTCACGGTCCGCAGTCGCCCGCGAACGCCAGACCCCGCATCCGTATGGCGTCAGTTCGCGACCTCAGTCCGCTATATCCGCGGGCAACCCGGTATCCAGATGGGCCTGCTCGTCGCCATCGCGGTAGGTCTGCTCGTCAATCCGATCTTCCAGTTCACCGTCGTGTTCGCCGGCAGCGTCTTTCACGTCGGGCCCTGGACCCTGGGCCTACTGAACGCGGCTCTCGGAGTCGGAGCCTTGGTCGCCGCTCCGATGCTAGCCGGCTGGAGCCACATCCTTTCCCGCTCGATGCTGACGCGCCTCGGCCTGATCGGGCAGGCTTTGGGGCTCACCGGGTTCGCTCTCTCGCCGTCTCCGGGCTGGGCGGCGACAGCCCTAGTGGTCGTCGGCTGGGCGCTGCTGCTCACCATCTCGGCAACGAACACGGCGGTGCAGATCATCGTGGCCGACCATCTCCGCGGTCGGGTGCTCGCGGTGCGAATCATGGCTTACACGGGGTGTTTTCCGGTGGGAGGGCTGGTTCAGGGCGCCCTCGCCGACGCCCTCGGCCCGCGAGCCACGGTGCTCGGTGCCGGGTTGCTGCTGCTCGTGCTGGCCCTGGTGCTTTCATCGTGGCGTGGGCCTCTGCGGCTACAACGTCTGGACGATCTGCACGACGGGTGACGTCCAGGGCAGGTGATTTTGCGTTATGTGTGCTGAACTGCAATCAGTTGCACAGCTCGACGGGACATCTGCGCGCCGGATCCACTTATGCAGCAAGAACGGGGAGGGTTGTCGGCTTGTGGCACCTCGCGCTCAAGCTTTGTTGTGGACGCCCCTAACACCGCACTGAGGCAGGCAGACGTGCACGTCACTGGACGGTACTTGTCTGCCCGTCCGAGCCCCCTTCGTCGGCGCCCTCATCATCTTCGACGTGGCCCTGAGCCCGTGCTCTCGTTGCGGGGTCGGCTCGGCGCAAGCGCGGCGAAAGGCACGTACTCGACTAAAGGCGAGGCTCCCAAGACGGCCTTGCCGTGCTCATCCGAAGTAGGTTGCAGCCAGGGACTCGCTGGCTCGAACGCAATCGTGTGCGCATCGCTTCCCCCATGGTATCCATCAGTGGTGTGCGTCGAAAGCTGCAACAACCTGCTGGGGGATGCGTCCCCGTGCGGGAACAGGATGCCCGTTGCCGTATGCCCACGCTCGGATCTCTGCGTTGCGTGAGTGTCCAGTCGAGGGGATCGTGACTCGGTTCCGCCCGGGGGAGCCCTGGGCGCCGGCCTTGCGGGCCGCCGTCACGTAACGCCTCAGAGTTGCCCTAAGCGCGGTCGCTTCTTCGCGGACAAGTCGATCTCATAGATGCCGCCATCGATGGCGAACGTAACGGTTTCCGCAGCTTCCGTACCGTCTAGGTCGTCGATCAGGGTGACGATCTTCTGTTGGGCCATGGCGTGATCGTACGGGCAGTGAGTGAGGGGCGAACACGGCGCGGCGAGAGCAGAAGAACCGGTGTGCGCCGTGCCCGTTTGGCGGCGGTTTGACGCACT
>NZ_BJYX01000043.1 GCF_007991735.1 Terrabacter aerolatus
CCGCCTCGGCCGTCGACCGGCTCGTGCGCGGCTGCACGCCGGCCCCCGGCGCCTGGACCACCTTCCGCGGTGAACGGCTCAAGGTCTGGCCCGTGACGGTGGTGACGGGGGACGAAGTGCCACCCGCCCCGGACGGCGGAGGGGGCGCCGGGGGTGGCGCGTTGCGCGCCGGTGACCTGCGGGTCACGAAGAAGGCCGTCTTCGTCGGCACCGGAACGACGCCGGTGCGCCTCGGTACGGTCCAGCCGCACGGGAAGAAGCCGATGCCGGCCGCCGACTGGGCGCGTGGCACGCGCATCGACATGGGAGAGCGGGTCGGGGATGAGTGACGAGCGACGCGGGCGAGGAGCCGGCGAGCGGCCGCCCGGCGACGGACGACGCGGTGAGCGCCAGCGTCCGCAGGCTCGCGAGCGGTCGGCCGGACACCGGTCCGAGCAGCGGCCGTCGGAGCGGGCACGTCGCACGGATCCCACACGACTGGCCGCCTACACCGCGATGCGCGAGATCGCCGAGGGCGCCTACGCCAACCTGGCGCTGCCGAAGCTGTTGCGCGACAAGCGGATCAGCGGTCGCGACGCGGGATTCGCCACCGAGCTGGTCTACGGCGCCACGCGACTCTCCGGCCTCTACGACGCCGTCATCGCCTCGGCCGCAGGTAGGCCCGTCGACAAGATCGACGCCAACGTGCTCGACACCCTGCGTCTCGGCGCCCACCAGCTGCTCGGGATGCGCGTGCCCAGCCACGCGGCGGTCGACGAGACCGTCGCCCTCGCCCGACAGGTCAACGGGGCCGGCGCCGCCGGCTTCGTCAACGCCGTCATGCGTCGCATCAGCGAGCGTGAGCCCGAGGAGTGGACCGACCTCGTGACCGAGGGAGTGTCCGACCCGGTCGAGCGTCTCGCCCTGCGCACCTCGCACCCCGTCTGGATCGCCAAGGCCTTGCGAGCCGCGCTCATCGGGCACGGAGCCGCAGGCCCGACCGACGTCGAGGAGTCACTGACCGCGTTGCTCGAGAGCGACAACGCGCCCGCCAAGGTCTCGCTCGTCGCCCGGCCGGGCCTCTCCTCCCTCGACGAGCTCGAGGACGCCGGCGCAGAGCGCTCGGGGCTCAGCCCCGTGGGGGCGACGCTGCCCGACGGGGACCCCGGCGCCATCGCGGCGATCCGTGACGGGCGTGCAGCCGTGCAGGACGAGGGCTCACAGCTGCTCGTGCTCGCGCTCGCGGCGGCCGAGACCCAGGGCGCAGCAGCCGAGCACGAACGCTGGCTCGACCTGTGCGCCGGTCCCGGCGGCAAGGCGGGACTGCTCGCAGCGCTCGCCATCGAGCGACGGATCCCCTTCGTGGCCAACGAGATCAGCGAGCACCGTGCCGATCTCGTGTGGCAGACGCTTGCCGCCGCCCGAGCCGAGGCGGTCGAGCGTGACACGAGCCTCAAGGTCCGCCACGGCGACGGCCGCGACCTCGGCGAGGTCGAGCACGGCGGCTTCAGTCGCGTCCTCGTCGACGCGCCGTGCACCGGTCTCGGGGCGCTCCGGCGCCGGCCCGAGGCGCGCTGGCGTCGCGGGCCCGACGACGTCGCCGCCCTGGCCGGGCTGCAGCGCGAGCTGCTGTCCTCCGGCATCGAGGCGACGGCCGCCGGTGGACTCGTCGGCTACGCCACGTGCAGCCCCCACCTCAACGAGACGCGCTTCGTCGTCTCCGACATCCTCAAGCGCCGCGACGACGTCGAGCTCGTCGACGCCCGTCCCCACTTCGTCGACGCGTCCGGCCGCGAGCTCCCGGCGCTCGGCGAGGGCCCGTACGTCCAGCTGTGGCCGCACGTCCACGGCACCGACGCGATGTTCTTCGCCCTGCTGCGCAAGCGGTAGAACACCCGGCCGACTGCCCTCTCGACGTGTCGAAGTGTCCACTCGACGGGGTGGTGCGTCGAGTGGACAGGTCAGGCGTGAGCCGCCGCGTGGCTCGAAAAGCGTTCGCGCACCGGCCGATCGGTGGGCAGGATGGAGGCGTGACGGCATACGCGACCGGTGACCTCGAGCCCACGTCCTTCGACGAGCGCGTCGCCCCGACGTACGACGCCGGCTCGGCGCACATGTTCGGCCAGGACGTGCTCGGGCCGACCGTGGACCTGCTGCAGGAGCTCGCGGGCGACGGCACCGCGCTCGAGCTCGCGATCGGCACCGGCCGGGTGGCCCTGCCGCTCGCCGAGCGCGGGGTCGAGGTGCACGGCATCGACGCCTCGGAGGCGATGGTCGCGCAGCTGCGTGGCAAGCCCGGCGGGGACCGGATACCCGTGACCATCGGCGACATGGCCACCACCGCGGTCGGCAGCGGCTACGCGGTCGCCTACCTCGCCTACAACACCATCACCAATCTGCTGACCCAGGACGAGCAGGTGCAGTGCTTCCGCACGGTCGCCGAGCAGCTCGCTCCCGGAGGAGCTTTCGTCATCGAGGTCTTCGTGCCCCAGCTGCGCCGGATGCCACCCGGGCAGACGGCGGTGCCCTTCCACGTCGGTCGCCGGCACGTCGGTTTCGACACCGTCGACGTCGTGAGCCAGCTGAGCGTGTCCCACCACTACACCCAGGCGGGGGAGGACGCCGCCGGGCGGCGCGTCGCGACGTACGCCACGTCGGCGCACCGCTACGTGTGGCCCTCGGAGCTCGACCTCATGGCGCGACTCGCCGGGCTGCGCCTGCGCGACCGGTGGGCCGACTGGGACCGCTCGCCGTTCACGGCCGACTCCGCGTCGCACGTCTCGGTCTGGACCACGGCGGCCGACTGACGCCCGTCCGTGCGGCCTAGGCTGTGCCCGTGCAGATCTCACCGAGCATCCTGTCCGCCGACTTCGCCAACCTCGAGGCCGAGCTCGGGCGCATCGCGAGCGCCGACTGGGCCCACGTCGACGTCATGGACGCCCACTTCGTCCCGAACCTCACCCTCGGTCTTCCGGTCGTCGAGGCGCTGCTCAAGGTGAGCCCGATCCCCATCGACGCACACCTCATGATCGAGGACCCCGACCGGTGGGCGCCGCTCTACGCGGAGGCGGGCTGCCAGTCCGTCACCTTCCACGTCGAGGCGGCGCGCGACCCCCGCGCGCTGGCCCGTGCGCTGCGCGCGGCCGGCTCGCGCGCCTCGATGGCTCTCAAGCCCCGAACGGGGTTCGGGCCCTACGAGGACCTGCTGCCGGACCTCGACATGGTGCTCGTCATGACCGTCGAGCCGGGCTTCGGCGGGCAGTCGTTCATGGCCGACCAGATGCCCAAGGTGCGCGAGGTGCGCGAGGCCGTGCGGCGCCACGGCGGTGAGATCTGGGTCCAGGTCGACGGCGGCGTCAGTGCCGACACGATCGAGCAGTGCGCCGAGGCCGGGGCCGACGTGTTCGTCGCGGGCTCTGCCGTGTACGGGGCCGACGACGCCGCGGCGGCGGTCGACGAGCTGCGGGCACTCGCGACACGTCACCGGCACTGACCCTCGCCGAGAGCGGATGGCCAGGCTCGTGAAAACGCTTGGGCGGCAGGGTGCCTCTCGGGGTTGAATGACCGCATGCCCGTGTCCCTGCAGACCCCGAGCGTCGTGGACCTGGACGAGACCGTCGCGGCGCTGGCGTCGTGGCAGCGACCCGGGGGCGCGGTCCAGCTGCACCCCGGCGACCTCGGGTGGAACTGGAAGGTCGGCGAGAGCCAGCTGGCCGCCGATCTCCGGGTGTGGCGGCGCGACGGGGTCGTCGTCGCGGCCGGGCTCGTCGACGGGCCCGGGCTGGTCCGGCTCGGCATCTCACCGAGTGTCGACGAGGACGCGTCGTTCGCCTCACGGCTGTTGGCCGACCTCACGGACCCGGCTCGAGGCGTGCTCCCACCGGGGGACGCGTGCGTGGAGGCGCGAGCCGGTTCCGCGCTGCGTGCGCTGCTGACCGACGACGGCTGGCTCGACGACGAGTCGTGGACGCCGCTGAGTCGCGACCTCACCGATCCGGTCGAGGACTGCGGGCTCAGGGTCGAGGTCGTCGGCCCCCTCGGCGCCAACGGCGCGGTGCCGGAGCGCGTGGCAGAACGGGTCGAGGTCCACCGCGCGTCCTTCGAGAACTCCACCTTCACCGCGGACGCCTGGCAGACGATGGCCGCAGGGTCCCCGTACCGCCAGGCCCGGTGCCTCGTCGGTCACGACGAGGACGGAAAGCCGGTCGCCGCGGTGACGGTGTGGTCGGCCGGGAGCGGGCGTCCAGGGCTCATCGAACCCCTCGGAGTCCACCGCGAGCACCGAGGACACGGCCACGGCCGGGCGATCACCGTCGCGGCCGCGGCGGCCCTGCAGGAGATGGGCGCCTCGAGCGCGACGGTGTGCACTCCCACCAGCAACGTCGCAGGCGTGGCGGCCTACGCCTCTGCGGGCTTCCGGACCCTGCCCGCCGTCACGGACTTCCGCCGGCCGGCCTGATGCCGTGAGGACGTGCACGATGACGGGTGGAGCGCCAGCCGGCACGACCAGACCGCCGACGCTGTTCCTGATGGTGGGCCTGCCGTGCACCGGGAAGACCACCACGGCTCGCCGTCTCGAGAGCGAGCGCCGCGCGCTCCGCCTGACGAAGGACGAGTGGATGAAGGCCCTCTACGGACCGGACAACCCGGCGTCAGCATCCGACGTCATCGAGGGACGGCTCATCGAGATCGGACTGCGTGCGCTCGAGCTGGGCACCGACGTCGTCATCGACTTCGGCCTCTGGGGCCGTGACGAGCGATCCGCGCTGAGGCAGGCTGCCGGCGACCTCGGCGCGACCGTGGAGATGCGCTACGTCGAGCTCACGTCGGAGGAGCAGCGACGCCGGCGTGACCGCCGCCAGGCTGACGCACCGCACACGACCTGGCCCATGTCCGACGACCAGCTCGAGGCGTGGGCGGCGGCCATCGAGGTCCCGACACCGGGGGAGCTCGACGGCAGTGAGCCGGTCGGTGACCCGCCCGAGGGGTTCTCGACGTGGGCGGCGTGGCGACGCCATCGGTGGCCTCCCTCGGTCGGCTGACCGACCCCGGACACGGTGTCGCGACAATGGTGAGTCCTGGGGCCCGGCAGGCGCGCCGGCGGGGTAGATTGCCGCGGACCGACAGGGAGGTTCGGAGACAGTGAGCGACGAGCAGGGGTGGAGCGCACCGGAGGCGTCGACGTCGTCGGGCGACGCGACCCGCGATGCGCTGGGCGAGGTGTCCACGGGAGCGACGGGCGACGCGGACCCGACGACGGATGCCGGCTGGGGACCGCCGCCCGGCCCCCTCGTGCCTCCCGGACCGGCCTACCCGCCACCGGGTCAGGTGCCCCCGGGATACCCGTCCCCGGGTGACGCGGTCCAGGGCTGTCCGCCGCCGAGCAGTGCGCCGTCGACGTCCCCGTCGCCGTCACCGCCGGCGGCTCCCGCTCAGCCCGGTCAGCCCGGCGGCCCGTGGCCGCAGGCCGGATGGACACCACCGCCGCTGGCGCCGAAGCCCGGCATCATCCCGCTCCGACCGCTGAACCTCGGCGCGATCTGGAGCGGCGTCATGACCGCCGTCCGTGGCAACCCTGCCGCCACGATCGGGCTGGCGCTCGTCACGACCGCGGTCGTCCTCGTGCCCCTCACCCTGATCGGTGTCTGGCTCTCCACGACCCTCTCCGGCGCCACCAGCCTGGACCCGACCTTCGACCCCGCCCTGGACGGGTCTGCGGGCCAGTCCGGCAGCGCCGACGCGTTCTTCGGCGGTGAGGTCGCCTCCCTGGTCCCCACCCTCGCCGTGTACGTCACCGGCCTCTTGTTGCCCCTGTTCATGGCCGTCGTCATCGGACAGGGCGTCCAGGGCCGCCGCATCGGCCTCGGCGAGACGGCGCGGGCGGCGCGCGGCCGGATCCTCCCGGCCGTGGGCGTCCTGCTCATCATCGGCCTCGCTGCCTTCGCCGTCATCGCCCTTCTCGTCGGCGTCGTCGTCGCGGCGTGGGTGGGGGCCGGCGACGGCTCCAGCGGTGGTGCCGTCCTCGTCACGATCCTGGCGAGCGTGGTGGCGGCCGTCGTCTTCGTCCTCTTCAGCGTGCGATGGGGCTTCGCCATCACCATCGTCGTGCTCGAGGGCGTCCGACCGGTGCACGCGCTGCGGCGCTCGTGGCAGCTGACGCGCCGGAGGGGCTTCTGGCGCATCTTCGGGATCCGTCTGCTCACCGGGATCGTGGCGGCGATCGCCGGCTCGGTCATCACGGCTCCCATCGGCATCGTCGTCGGCGTCCTCGCGAGCGGGTCGGTGACCAGCGCCGCGTGGATGCTCGTCCTCCTGCAGGCCGGTACGGTCCTCGTCCAGAGCGTCCTGACGACGCCGTTCAGCTCGGGCGTCGACTCCCTGCTCTACGTCGACCAGCGCATCCGTTACGAGGGCCTCGACGTGGCGCTGCTCCAGCAGGCACGGCAGGGCCAGGACGCCCCGGTGACGTGAGCACCGCGGCGTCGCTGCCCACGGGCCCGCCGATCGACCCCGGCGTCGAGCAGGCGCGCTCCTGGCTGGCCCACGAGCTCTCCTCGGCGGCGTATGCCGACGACCGGAGTCCGCTGCAGCGCTTCCTCGACTGGCTGCAGGAGCACCAGCCCGGCTTCGACGGACAGGTCCCGGCCCCCGGCTGGGCCCTGCCCGTGGTGCTCGTCGTGCTCGCCCTCGTGGTCGTCGCCATCCTGCTCGTCGCGGTGCGTCGTTCGCCCACCGTCTCCCGGACCGGTCCCGGTGGCGGGGTCCTCGACGAGCCACGGCTCACTGCGGACGGCTACCGGGCTCGGGCCGAGTCGGCCCTGCAGCGAGGTGATGCCACCGCGGCCGCGGCCGACGCGGTCCGCGCGGTCGTGGCCGCGTCCGCTGAGCGCACCCTGCTCGACGACGTCCCCGGGCGCACCGCGCACGAGATCGGTGGGGTTCTCGCGGTGGTCTTCCCGCACGAGGCGGGCGAGGTGCGCATCGCCGCCGACCTCTTCGACCGCGTCGTCTACGGACGAGCGACGGTGGTGCCGGACGACGCCCGCTCCGTCCTCGACCTCGACCTCAGGCTCCGGGCCACGCGTCCCGTTCTCACGGCGGTGCAGTCCGGCAGGGTGACTGCAGCCGGGGCGAGCGTCGGGGGAGCGCCATGACCGCCCCGGCCCGTGACGCCACGACCGCCCCCGCCGCCTGGATCACGACGATCCCCCCACGGTCACCGCGCAGCACCCGACGCACGGTCATGCGCCTCGTCGTCCTCCTGGCGGCGGCAGGCGTCGCCCTCGGCCTGCTCGTGGTCTTCGTCGCCGCGCCTCACACCTCCGGGCTGCCCCTCGACCCCGACGACGCGGGGCGCGGCGGGGGTCGTGCCGTCGCCGAGGTCCTGCGCCAGCAGGGCGTCGACGTGACGGTCGTGCGCAGTGTCGGCGACCTCGAACGCACCCTCGACAGCTCCGGGCCGCGCCACGACTGGACCGTCGTCATGGCCGACGCCTCCTACCTCGGGCCCGGTGCCGCCGAGAGGCTGACGCGAGCGGTCGAGCAGATCCGTCGCTTCGTCCTCGTCGAGCCGGACGACATCGAGCTGCAGGACCTCGCGCTACCGCTGACCGTCACCGACGGCGGCACGCGGTCTCTCACGGCCGAGTGCACCACGGCCGTCGCCGCCACCCGCGATCGGCTCGAGGCATCGTGGAGGAGCTACGCGTCGGTCGACGGCGCCACCCCGTCACGCTCCGCGGCGGGCGCGACCTTCTGCTTCCCGAACGCGCAGCCCACCGGCACCACGGCCGGTGGCGTGTCCCGGCCGTCCGGGCCGTCCGGTTCGACCGAGGCGACCCGTGACGCCTCGACCGCCCGGCCCTCCGGCGCCCTCGTCCTCCTGCCCGCGCAGGGCGCGGCGCCGGAGACGGTCGTCCTCGGCTCGGCCCGCGCAGTGAGCAACGGCCAGGTGCTGGACGGCGCCCACGCCGCCTTGGCGCTGCGCGCCCTCGGCGCCACGCAACACCTGCTCTGGTACGTGCCGGGTGTCTCCGACCTCGACGCAGCCGACCCGTCGGGCCAGCAGGTCGCCGACCCGGGCCGAAGAGTCCCCGAGTGGCTGCCTCCGGCCGCCTGGCTGCTGGGCGCCGCCGTCGTCGCCTTCGCCCTGGCCCGGGGGCGTCGGCTCGGACGTCTCGTGACCGAGCCCCTGCCCATCGTCGTCCGTGCCAGCGAGACCACCGAGGCCCGCGGCCGGCTCTACCACCGGGCCGCGGACCGGCCGTTCGCCGCGCGCGTCCTGCGGGTCGGCACCCGGACCCGTCTGGCCGACCGTCTCGGCCTGCCCCGGTCGACCCCCGTCGTGTCCCTCGTCGACGCCGCCTCCCGGGCGTCCGGCACACCCCGTTCGTCCGTCGAGCAGCTGCTCGACGGACCCGACCCGACCACCGACCGCGACCTGCTCCTGCTCTCGCAGGAGCTGGCCGACATCGAGGAGAGCGTGCGAGACGCATGAGCCAGACCCCCGAACCACAGACCACGGTGGCCGATGCCACGGCGCAGGACCTCCCCGAGACCGCACGGGAGCACGTCCCCGACCCCTCGCGAGACTCGCTGCCGCGCTCGTCCGACCGACCTCGCGGGGAGGACGCGGCGGCGTCGGACGCCGCCCGCCACGCCCTGAATGCCGTGCGGGCGGAGGTCGCGAAGGCGGTCGTGGGTCAGGACGCGGCCGTGAGCGCCGCCATCGTGGCGTTGCTCGCCCGAGGCCACCTGCTCCTCGAAGGAGTGCCGGGCGTCGCCAAGACGCTGCTCGTGCGCTCGCTCGCCGCAGCGCTCGACCTGACGACCAACCGCGTCCAGTTCACCCCGGACCTCATGCCGGGAGACGTGACCGGCTCCCTCGTGCTCGACCCACGCACCTCCGACTTCACGTTCCGGGAAGGTCCGGTCTTCACGAACCTGCTGCTCGCCGACGAGATCAACCGGACGCCGCCCAAGACCCAGTCAGCGATGCTCGAGGCCATGGAGGAGCGGCAGGTCAGCGTCGAGGGCCAGCCGCGTCCGCTGCCGACCCCGTTCCTCGTCGCCGCCACCCAGAACCCCGTCGAGTACGAGGGGACCTACCCGCTGCCGGAGGCGCAGCTCGACCGCTTCCTGCTCAAGGTGACGCTGCAGCTACCGCCCCGGGAGGACGAGGTGGCCGTGCTGCGGCGCCACGCCTCCGGCTTCGACCCGCGCGACCTGTCGACCGCGGGGATCACGGCCGTCGCCGGCCGGGCCGACCTCGAGGCCGGCGCCGACGCCGTGCGGCGGGTGGAGGTGTCGCCCGAGATCGCCGGCTACATCGTCGACATCGCCCGGGCGACCCGCACGTCGCCGTCGATCTCGCTCGGGGTGAGCACGCGCGGCGCGACGGCGCTGCTCGCGACGAGCCGCGCCTGGGCCTGGCTCAACGGGCGCTGGTTCGTGACGCCCGACGACGTCAAGGCGCTCGCGCACGCCACGCTCGCCCACCGTCTCGCCCTCCGTCCGGAGGCCGAGCTCGAGGGCGTGAGCATCACCGCCGTCCTCGACAGCGCGCTCGCGTCCGTACCCGTACCGCGGTGAGCGGAGTGCGTCCGTGGTCGTGACGACCCGCACCGCGTGGGCGATGCTCGCCGGCGCGGTCCTTCTCGTGTGGTGGCCGACGGCCGCGAGCGTCGTGCTGTGGGCGCTCACCGTGACGGCGCTCGTGGCGCTCGACGTCGCACTCGCCGCGTCCCCGCGTCGCCTCGTGCTCGAGCGCGCGACCCCGGCCCAGGTGCGCCTGGGCGAGGTGACGCATTCCGACGTCCTCGTCACCAACCACGGGCGGCGCGGCGTCCGGGGGCTGCTCCGGGATGCCTGGCCTCCCTCGACGGGGGCCTCGCCGGACCGCCACTCCCTGCGCGTTCCCGCCGGTGAGCGGGTCCGGGTCCGGACGCCGCTGCGCCCCACCCGCCGCGGTGACCGTGTGGCCGACCGGGTCACGGTGCGCACCTTCGGTCCGCTGGGCCTCGCCGGCCGCCAGCGCTCGACGGCGGTCCCCGGCACCGTGCGGGTCCTGCACCCGTTCCCCTCGAGGCGACACCTCCCGAGCCGGCTCTCCCGACTGCGCGAGATCGACGGCCGCTCGGCCGTGCGGCGCCGGGGCCAGGGCACCGAGTTCGACTCGCTGCGAGACTACGTCGAGGGTGACGACGTCCGCTCCATCGACTGGCGCGCCACCGCCCGGCGTTCGTCCGTCGTCGTGCGCACGTGGCAGCCGGAGCAGCACCGCCACGTCGTCATCGTCGTCGACACGTCGCGCACGAGTGCGGGCCGGGTCGGCGACGTGCCCCGCCTCGACGCCGCCATGGACGCTGCGCTGCTGCTGACCGCGCTCGCCAGCCGGGCCCACGACCGGGTCGACGTCATCGCCGGCGACCAGGTCGTCCGCGTCCGGGTCGGGGGCTCGGCGGAGCGGGGAACGCTGCTCGCCGACGTCGTCTCCGCGCTCGCGCCGGTCGACGCAGCGCTCGTCGAGACCGACTGGACGGCCCTCGTCTCGGGACTCATCGGCCGGGGTCACCGTCGAGCCCTCGTGGTGCTGCTGACCCCGCTCGAACCGGCAGCCGTCGAGGAGGGCCTCCTGCCCGTGCTGCCGGCCCTCGTGCGGCGGCACCGCGTCGTCGTCGCGAGCGTCTCGGACCCGGCCGTCACGGCCCTGCGCCTGGCACGCGAGACGGTGCAGGACGCATACGGCGCCGCAGCGGCCGAGCGGACGGTCACCCAGCGTCGCCGGGTCGCGGAGGCTCTCGAGCGGCTGGGGGTCGACGTCATCGACGCTGACGCGGACACCCTTCCGCCCCGCCTCGCCGACCACTACCTCCGACTCAAGAGCGAAGGCCTGCTCTGACGGTTCACCCCACGACGGGGGCCGCGTCGCCGACTGCGCGGGACGCCACGTCGCCCGACGCGCCGTCGCGGTGGGCGCGGCGCCCGACGACGAACACGTAGACGAGGAAGGCGCCCCAGGCAGTGAGGCCGATGGCGATCCGTGCGGCGGTCGGGAGGCCGGACGGCGTCACGAACCCCTCGATGAGACCGCTGACGAGCAGGACGGCCGCGAGCCCGAGCGCGACACCCACGACCGTCCGCCCGGCACGCGCGAACGACGCCGACCGGGACAACGGCCCGGGGTCGACCCAGGACCAGAAGAGCCGCAGGCCGGCCCCGCCCGCGACGAAGACGGCGGTCAGCTCGAGGAGGCCGTGGGGGAGGATGAGCCCGAAGAAGAGGGATGCCCGGTCGTGGCTGATCATGAGGGCAGCCGTGACACCGAGGTTGACGACGTTCTGCCAGAGCAGGAGGAGCACCGGCAGGCCGAGGGCGCCGAAGGCGATGCACTGCGCCGCGACCCAGGCGTTGTTGACCCACACCTGCGTCGCGAACTCGTGGTGCGCGAACTCCGAGTAGTACCCCGCGAAGTCGGTGTCGACGTAGGCGCGGATCTGCTCGGCCGACAGCTGCGACGTGTAGAGCTCGGGGTGGGCGACCGTCCATCCCGCGACGAGGGCGGCCAGAACGATGCTGGCCACGAGCGTCGACACCCACCACCGCCGCAGCTCGTAGAGCGCCGCGGGGAAGGTGTGCGTGAAGAAGGCGAGCAGGCCCGACCACGTCGAGGCGTGGCGCCCCGCCAGCGAGAGCCGCGCCCGCGACAACAGCATCGACAGGTGCCGCACGAGCATCGGGTCGGGGGCCGTCGAGCGCACCTGCGACAGGTGCGTCGAGACGCGCTCGTAGAGGTCGAGGAGCTCGTCCGCCTCGGCCGCCGTGAGGCGGGGTCTCCTGCTCAGCGCGTCGAGCCGCTCCCACTGCTCGTGGTGCGCGGTCACGAGCGCGTCGACGTTCACGGCGTCACCATAACCGCGCGTGGGCCGTGGCGGGACGTGTCGACCGACGCGATCCGCGTCGAGGCCACGTCGAGGCCACGTCGAGGCCACGTCGAGGCCACGTCGAGGCCACGTCGAGGCCACGTCGAGGCCACGTCGAGGCCACGTCGAG
>NZ_BJYX01000044.1 GCF_007991735.1 Terrabacter aerolatus
TCATGACCGGGTACACCTAGGGGACGGGACGGCATACCCCGGACGCGTGGCGGAGCACGGGTCGCGGCCCGATAACCTGTCCCGCATGGCCAAGCAGACATCCATCGTGGACACCGTCGTCAGCCTCTGCAAGCGCAGGGGCTTCGTCTTCCCGAGCGGCGAGATCTACGGAGGCACCCGGTCTGCCTGGGACTACGGGCCCCTCGGCGTCGAGCTCAAGGAGAACATCCGTCGCCAGTGGTGGAAGTCGATGGTGACGAGCCGTGACGACGTCGTCGGCCTCGACTCCTCGATCATCCTGCCGCGCGAGACGTGGGTCGCCTCCGGGCACGTCGGTACCTTCACCGACCCGCTCGTCGAGTGCCTCAGCTGCCACCGACGCCGCCGTCAGGACCACCTCCAGGAGGCGTACGCCGAGAAGAAGGGCCTCGAGGACCCGGACTCCGTGCCGATGTCCGAGATCGTCTGCCCCGACTGCGGCACCAAGGGCCAGTGGACCGAGCCGCGCGACTTCCAGATGATGCTCAAGACCTACCTCGGTGTCATCGAGGACGAGTCGGGCCTGCACTACCTGCGCCCCGAGACCGCCCAGGGCATCTTCGTCAACTTCAACAACGTCATGCAGGCCTCGCGCAAGAAGCCGCCGTTCGGCATCGCCCAGACCGGCAAGAGCTTCCGCAACGAGATCACGCCGGGCAACTTCATCTTCCGCACGCGCGAGTTCGAGCAGATGGAGATGGAGTTCTTCGTCAAGCCGGGCGAGGACGAGGAGTGGCTGCAGTACTGGCTCGAGGAGCGCACCCGCTGGTACGTCGACCTCGGGATCGACCCCGACAACCTGCGCCACTACGAGCACGCGCCCGAGAAGCTGTCCCACTACTCGAAGCGCACCGTCGACATCGAGTACCGCTTCCGGTTCGCCGGGTCCGAGTGGGGCGAGCTCGAGGGCATCGCCAACCGCACCGACTTCGACCTGTCGACGCACTCGAAGCACTCCGGCACCGACCTCGTCTACTTCGACCAGCAGACGGGCGAGAAGTACACGCCCTACGTCATCGAGCCGGCGGCCGGACTGTCCCGCTCGCTCATGACGTTCCTCGTCGACGCCTACCACGAGGACGAGGCGCCCAACACCAAGGGTGGCGTCGACAAGCGCGTCGTGCTGCGCCTCGACCCGCGCCTGGCCCCGGTCAAGGCCGCGGTGCTGCCGCTCTCGCGCAACGCCGACCTCTCGCCCAAGGCGCGCGACCTCGCCGCGACCCTGCGCAAGCACTGGAACATCGACTTCGACGACGCCGGCGCCATCGGCAAGCGCTACCGCCGACACGACGAGATCGGCACGCCGTTCTGCATCACCGTCGACTTCGACACGCTCGAGGACCACGCCGTGACGATCCGCGAGCGCGACACCATGGCGCAGGAGCGCATCGCGCTCGACCAGGTCGAGGGCTACCTCGCGCAGCGCCTCATCGGCTGCTGAGGCCCCGCCGCGCTGACTCGCAACACACCGAGCACCGTGCAGAGGTGACGGCTGCAACCGTCGGACCGTGCGGCTGCTCGGTGTGTTGCGGGGTGGGTCAGCCGGGGGAGTGGCCGGTCGCGACGGGACGGTCGGGGTCGCGGATCCACTCGCTCCAGGACCCGGGGTAGAGCACCGCGTCGACCCCGAGCTCGGCGAGCGCGAGCATCTCGTGGGCGGCCGTGACGCCCGAGCCGCAGTAGACGCCGACGATCCCGGTGCCGACGTCGTGGCCGGCGCTGACGTGCGCCCAGTGCTCGGCGAGGTCCGTCCGGAACGTGCCGTCGGCGCTCAGCCACGCGGTGGTCGGGCTGTTGACCGCGCCCGGCACGTGCCCGGCCACGGGATCGATCGGCTCCGTCTCGCCGGCGTAGCGCTCCGGCGCCCGCGCGTCGAGGAGCAGCCCGTCGCGCGCCAGGGCGGCCGCACCGGCTGCGTCGAGCGTCGGCAGGGCGCCCGGTCGCACGACGACGTCTCCGTGCCGGTCTGCGGGTGCCTCGGTCGAGACGGGCAGCCCTGCGGCCAGCCAGGCGGCGTAGCCGCCGTCGAGCACCCGGACGTCGTCGACGCCGACCCAGCGCAGCACCCACCAGGCCCGCGCGGCGGCATACGACTCCCTGCCGTCGAGGACGACGACGCGGCTGTGCTCGGTGATCCCGGCACGGCGGAGGACGCCCTCGACGACGACGGGGTCGGGCAGCGGGTGGCGTCCGCCGTCGCCGGCCGGAGCAGCGAGCTCGGTGTCGAGGTCGACGAAGAACGCGCCCGGCACGTGGCCGGCGTCGTAGTCCTCGCGCCCCGCAGGCGTGTTCGCCGTCGTGAGCGCCCAGCGGACGTCGAGCACGACGACGTCCTCGATCTCGTGGGCGAGCTGCGTGGCACTGACGATGTGGGTCACCGGGTCATCGTGACATCCTCGCCGTGTGCGTGCTCACCTGGTCCTCGTGCACGGGTCGCGCCTGTCGAGCAGCCAGTGGGCGCCGCAGGTGCCCCTCCTGCGAGGCCACGTCGACCTGACGCTCGTCGACCTCCCAGGGCACGGGGTGCGCGTCGACGAGGAGTTCACCCTCGCCCGCTGCGTCGAGGTCATCGGCGACGCGGTGGCGGCCGTACCGTCGGGAAGCCCAGTCGTCGTCGTCGGCCACTCGCTCGGCGGCTACGCCGCGATGGCGTATGCCGCAGCCCGTCCCGCCACGCTCGGGGGCCTCGTCCTCGCCGGGTCCAGCGCGGTCCCGACCGGGCCCGGCGCCGCCGTCTACCGCGGGGTCGCCGTGCTGACCGACCGGATCGGACCGGCGCGGATGACCCGCGTCAACGACCGTGTCCTGCACCGGCTCTACCCGGCCGGGCGCATCGACCCCGTCATCGCCGGCGGCTACTACTTCGCGCCGACGGCGGCCGCCTGGCGGGAGGTCATGGCCCACTGCCGACCCTCGATGCTCGAGCAGGTGCGCTGCCCGGTGCTCCTGCTCAACGGCCGGTTCGACCAGCTGCGCATCGGCGCCCGCGCCTACCTGCGGGTCTGCCCGAGTGCCCGCGAGCAGATCGTCCCCGGGGCCGGCCACCTGTCCAACCTCGACCGGCCCGAGGCGTTCGCCGCTGCCCTGCTCCGCTTCGCCCACCTCGTCGTCGATTCGGCGCCACGCGACTGATCGGGGACAATTGAGCACGTGACCGACGTGATGACTCCCATGACGCAGGCCGGTGAGGCCGCCCCCGCAGCGACGGAGGGGGCCGTGCTGCCCCCGCTGCGCATCGGCGGCCACGTCATCGGGTCACCCGTCGTCCTCGCCCCGATGGCCGGCATCACGAACCGCGCCTTCCGCCGGCTCTGCCGCGAGTACGGCAACGAAGGGCGCGCGATCGGCGGGGCCAGCGGCGCCACGAGCCTCTACGTCAGCGAGATGATCACCTCGCGTGCCCTCGTCGAGCGCACGCCCGAGTCGATGCGCCTCATCGAGCACGACCCCGACGAGAACCCCCGGTCGATCCAGCTCTACAGCGTCGACCCGGCCACGGCCCGCGCAGCCGCCCGCATGCTCGTCAGCGAGGACCGCGCCGACCACATCGACCTCAACTTCGGCTGCCCGGTGCCCAAGGTGACCCGCAAGGGCGGCGGCTCCGCGTTGCCGTGGAAGAAGGACCTCTTCAAGGCCATCGTCGGTGCCGTCGTCGAGGAGGGCGCCAAGCGCGACATCCCCGTCACCGTGAAGATGCGCAAGGGCATCGACGACGACCACCTCACCTTCCTCGACGCCGGGCTGACCGCGGAGGCCGAGGGCGTCGCCGCGGTCGCCCTCCACGGCCGCACGGCTGCCCAGGCCTACTCCGGCACCGCCGACTGGACGGCGATCCGGATGCTCAAGGAGACCGTGACGAGCATCCCCGTGCTCGGCAACGGAGACGTCTGGTCGGCCGAGGACGCGCTGCGCATGGTCCGCGAGACCGGCTGCGACGGCGTCGTCGTCGGCCGTGGCTGCCTCGGCCGCCCGTGGCTCTTCACCGACCTGGCGGCGGCCTTCGCCGGCACCTCGGCGCGGGTGACGCCGACGCTCGGGGAGGTCGCCGACAGGCTCCGGACGCACACGGCATACCTCTGCGACTTCTACGGCGAGGAGGAGCGAGCCTGCCGCGACATCCGCAAGCACATCGCCTGGTACCTCAAGGGATTCCCGGCCGGGTCGACCATCCGCAACTCGCTCGCCCTCGTCGACTCGATGGCTGCCCTCGACACCCTGCTCGCGACGCTCGACCCCGACGCCCCGTGGCCCGGCGAGGCGGCGGAGGGCCAGCGCGGACGCGCCGGGTCCTCGCGCACCGTCGCCCTCCCCGACCGCTGGCTGGAGTCGCGCGAGCTCTCCGAGGAGCACCGCCGCACCATCGCCGAGGCGGAGCTCTCGGTCAGCGGCGGCTGACCTACTTCAGCCAGACGCTGAGCGGTCCGAGCCGCTCGCAGCCCACGGCCACGGCGGCCTCGACGCTTGCCCCGGCCTCCCAGCCGACGAGCGGCAGCCCGCCGACGACCGCCCGGGCAGCCGTGGTGGCCGAGCGCCAGGCCCGTTCGACGTCCCCGTCGCGGGCGAAGACGTTGCCGAGTCCGGCGACCTGCCCGGTGACGTTGACGACGGCGCCGGTGACGAACGGTGCGTCGGGCTCCTCCGAGGCCCGAGCGCCGAGGACGTGCACGCCGGGCTCGTCGAGCAGCGAGGGCCGGAGGATCGCCTCCGCGTCGGGGTCGCTCGCCCAGGCGCGGACCCACTGGGCCATGAGGGCGGGCG
The DNA here is from genome assembly GCF_007991735.1 of Terrabacter aerolatus. Taxonomy (GTDB): domain Bacteria; phylum Actinomycetota; class Actinomycetes; order Actinomycetales; family Dermatophilaceae; genus Terrabacter; species Terrabacter aerolatus. The sequence goes on from NZ_BJYX01000044.1 coordinate 4,798, forward strand.
AGTCGACCCGGGTCCACGGCTCACCGGACGCAGCCGGCAGCGTCGCCGACGGGTCGAGCCATACCCACTCGCCGACGACGAGCCGGGCGAAGTCCTCCATCGACAGGTCGAGTCGCGACCACGAGTCCTTGACCGAGCAGCCGTCCGAGTCGTCGACGCGCGCGAGCACGTCGTACTCACCCGCCTCCGGGGACAGTGTCACGGCGTCCGGGTAGTAGGGCGGCGTGCGGGTCGACGCGGTCCAGGCCAGCTCGTCGGTCGTGCAGGCGACGCCGTGCGAACGCGCCACGGCGTCGCACCAGAGGGCGTTGTTGTGGGCAGCGAGGGCGATGCGGTCGGTCACGGCACGATCCTCCCAGCGTCCGCCGCGACGTCGGTGGCCGGTGGCAGGATCGGGGCATGCGACAGGGCGGTTCGGCCGAGCGGCCGGCGATCTTCTTCGACGACGCCGAGGACTTCAGGGCCTGGCTCGAGGCCAACCACGAGAGCGCCACCGAGCTGTGGATGGGCCTGCACAAGAAGCACGTCGAGCCACGCGGGCTCGAGTGGGCCGACGCCGTGCGCGAGGCCCTCTGCTTCGGCTGGATCGACTCGATGGTCCAGCGCATCGACGGTGACGCCGTGCGCCAGCGGTGGACGCCGCGCAAGTCCGGGAGCACCTGGAGCACGATCAACATCAAGGCCGTCGCCGAGCTGACCGAGGCCGGGCTCATGCGGCCCGCGGGACTCGCGGCGTTCGCCCGGCGCCGCGACGACCGATCCGGCACCTACTCCTACGAGAACGACGGGGCCAGCTGGCCCGACGAGTACGAGTCGATGTTGCGGGCCCACCCACGGGCCGCGGCGTTCTGGGACGGCGCGACGCCGTCCTACCGCAAGATCGCGACGAGCTGGGTGGTCGGCGCCAAGCAGGAGACGACCCGCGACAAGCGCATGGCCGAGCTCGTCGAGGACTGCGCCAACCTGCGACTCATCAAGACGCAGCGTTACGGCGCCGAGCCGGCCTGGGTGCGCCGCATGCAGGCCGAGCTCGGCGGAACCGACGTCAGCGCCTGGTGACGGTCAGCGCTTCGCCTTGGGAGGGATGATCTCCGTGTGGTCCTTGGCGGCGGACTTCGCGTGCTTGTCGGCACGCTTCTCCTTGAGCGTCTTGGCCTTCGTGGACATGTGGGACTTCGGTGACTTGTCGCCCATGGCGCGCTCCTGAGGTTGGAAGCCTGAGCGGCTCCATCTCTGAAGTATGCGTCATCGCGGCGCGGCCACGTGCTGCGTCGCCGACGGGCGCTGCCTCGCCGCATACAGTTCCGGTGTGGGATACGAGGGTCGGGACCGGGAGCGCTGGGTCGCGGAGGACCCTGCCCAGAAACGCGCCGACCGGGACGACTTCGCGAGGGACCGCGCCCGCGTCGTGCACTCGTCGTCGCTGCGACGGCTTGCCGCCAAGACGCAGGTGCTCGCCCCCGGCCACGACGACTTCGTGCGCAACCGGCTGACCCACTCGCTCGAGGTCGCCCAGATCGGGCGCGAGTTCGGGGCTGCGCTCGGCTGCAACGCCGACGTCGTCGACACCGCCTGCCTCGGCCATGACCTCGGCCACCCGCCGTTCGGGCACAACGGGGAGACGGTCCTCGACGAGATCGCTTCCGGCATCGGCGGATTCGAGGGCAACGCCCAGACCCTGCGCCTGCTCACGCGCCTCGAGGCCAAGCGGGCACACCCCGACGGCACGTCGGCCGGGCTCAACCTGACGCGGGCCAGCCTCGACGCGACGACGAAGTACCCGTGGGCACGTGACGACGGCCCGGGCGGCGCCGGAGGAACCCGGAAGTTCGGGGTCTACCCGTCGGACCTCCCCGTCTTCGACTGGATCCGCGAGGGTGCCCAGGAGCGCGTCCGCTGCCTCGAGGCCGAGGTCATGGACTGGTCCGACGACGTCGCCTACTCGGTCCACGACGTCGAGGACGCCATCGCCTCCGGATGGATCGACCCTCGGCTGCTCCACTCCCGGGACATGGCCGACGTCATCGACGTCGCGGGCCGCACCTACGCACCCGACCTCGGGGCCGACGCGCTCGGGGCCGCGTGGGAACGCGTCCTCGCGTCGGGAGCGGTGCCCACGGCATACGACGGCTCCCGGGGTGACCTGGCCCGGCTCAAGGACATGACGAGCCGGCTCATCGGGCACTTCGTCCTCGTCGTCGAGCAGGCCACCCGCGAGCGCCACGGGCCCGGGGAGCTGTGCCGCTTCGAGGCCGACCTCGTCGTCCCGGACGACACGCGGGCCGAGTGCTCGGTCCTCAAGGCGATCGCCAACCACTTCGTCATGACCACCGACGAGCGGCTCGCCGTCATGGCGGGGCAGCGCGACGTCGTGCGTGCGGTCGTCGAGGCGTATGCCGCGGCGCCCGACGAGCGACTCGACGTGGCCTTCCGCGCCGACCACGACGCGGCCGCCGACGACGGCGAGCGGCTGCGGGTCCTCGTCGACCAGGTCGCCTCGCTGACCGACGTGCGAGCGCTCGCCCTCCACCACCAGTGGTGCCGGTGACGAGGACCGGCACGGCGAGCACCTAGAATCACGGTCAGCGACAGGAGGCAGATGGCGGGGCTGATCAACAGCGAGGACATCGCGGCGGTCAAGGCGCGGTCGTCCATCGAGGACGTCGTGCGCGAGCACGTGACGCTGCGCTCCGCCGGCCCCGGCTCGCTCAAGGGCCTCTGTCCCTTCCACGACGAGAAGACGCCGTCGTTCAACATCCGCCCCGCCGTGGGCGCCTGGCACTGCTTCGGGTGCCAGGAGGGTGGCGACGTCATCTCGTTCGTCCAGAAGATCGACCACCTCACCTTCTCCGAGGCCGTCGAGCGGCTCGCCCAGAAGCTCGGGATGGAGCTGCGCTACGAGGACGGCGCGCGGCCCCGTGAGGAGGGCCTCGGTCGCCGCAGCCGCCTCGTCGAGGCCCACCGCGTCGCCGAGGAGTACTACACCGAGCTGCTCCTCGGCAGCCAGTCCGCACGCACGGCGCGGGACTTCCTGCGCGCCCGCGACTTCAACAGCGAGCACGTCAAGCAGTTCGGCATCGGCTTCGCCCCGCGCGGTGGAGAGGACCTCGTGCGCCACCTGCGCGCGAAGGGCTTCAGCGACGACGAGCTCGTGACCGGCGGGATCGCGGGGCGCGGCTCGCGCGGCCTCTACGACCGCTTCCGGGGCCGCCTCGTGTGGCCGATCCGTGACATCACGGGCGACACCGTCGGGTTCGGAGCGCGCCGCATCTTCGACGACGACCGCATCGAGGCGAAGTACCTCAACACCTCCGAGACCCCCATCTACAAGAAGTCGACGGTGCTCTACGGCCTCGACCTCGCGAAGAAGAAGATCTCGCAGGGACGCCAGGCCGTCGTCGTCGAGGGCTACACCGACGTCATGGCGTGCCACCTCGCCGGCGTGGAGACCGCGGTCGCGACGTGCGGCACCGCCTTCGGCGCAGACCACATCAAGACGCTGCGTCGGCTCATGCGTGACGAGGCGGGCCTCGCCCCGGCCAAGGTGATCTTCACCTTCGACGGCGACGCCGCTGGACAGAAGGCGGCGATGCGCGCCTTCGCCGACGACGAGAAGTGGACCTCGCAGTCCTTCGTCGCCGTCGAGAAGTCCGGCAAGGACCCGTGCGAGCTGCGCCAGGCCGGGGGAGACCCCGCGGTGCAGGCGCTCATCGAGGACGCCGTGCCGATGTTCGAGTTCGCGGTGCGCACGACGATCAAGCGCTTCGACGTCGCGACGGCCGAGGGTCGCATCCAGGCGGTGCGCGCCGTGGCCCCCATCATCGCCTCGATCCGCGACCAGTCGCTCCGGCCCGAGTACACCCGCGAGGTCTCCGGCATGCTGGGTCTCGACGTCGAGCAGGTCGCGACCGAGGTGTCCCGGGCCGGCAAGATCAAGGTCGAGGACGACGCCCGCACCGAGCGCAACGGACGCGAGCGTGCCGACGGCCGGGACGACGCCGAGCCGCACCCGGGCGACGGCGGGGGCCTGCCGGTGCCCGACCGACGCGACCCCGTGGTCCACGCCGAACGGCAGCTGCTCCAGGTGCTGCTGCAGTTCCCGACCGTCTTCAAGCCGGGAGCCATCGACCTGCTCACCCCCGAGTCGTTCTCCGCGCCGGCGCACCGGGCGGTCTTCGACGGCGTCCGCATCGCCCACCACAGCGGCGACAAGGGCAATGCCCGGGCCTGGACCTCGGCCGTCACCGAGGCGGCCCCGTCACCGGTCGCCGGACTCGTCAGCGAGCTCGCCGTCGACACGCTGCCCACCCGGATGGACCCCAACACGGGACTCCCGACGTCGCGCTACGTCGACGAGCTGTTCGACCGGGTGCGCACCATCGCCCTGACGCGGCGGATCGCCGACGCGATGAGCGAGATGCGGCGGCTCGACCACGCCGAGACCCCGGAGCCCGAACGCACCCGCGAGCTCGGCATGCAGCTCCAGACGCTCCAGCGCGAGCTCGCGGCGATCAAGGCAGGGATGGGCTGATGGCACTGTTCGAAGGACGACGTCGCCCGGCATTGCCCCCGGACGTCCGGGCAGCCGTGCCGCTCGACGCGGGCGAGCAGGTGCTGGCCTGGTCCCGGGACGACCGGAGCGGCGCCCACGTCGTCGCGACGACCCACCACCTGGCCCTCGTCGATGCCGACGGCGGCCTGGTCTGGCGGCGGAAGTGGCACGAGGCCGAGTCCGGCACCTGGCAGGGAGAGTCCGCCGAGCTCACCGTGACCTGGGTCGGGCACGGGGCACCGTCCCGGTGGCACCTCACCGAGCCCTCCCTGCTCCAGCAGACCCTGCGGGAACGGCTGCAGGCCAGTGTCGTGCTCGCCGACGAGTTCCGAACCGCAGGCCGGCGCACCGTGCGCGTCGTGATCCGCCAGGACCTGTCGAGCGGCGCACTCGTCGAGCAGGTCATCCCCGGCCGTGGAGCCGACCTCGGTGACCCGCTGGTGGCGCGGGAGGCCGCCCAGCGGATGCAGCGGTTGCGCTCCGAAGTGGGGCTCTGAGGGCCCTTCGGCTCGATGACCCGGAAGCCCGGCGGGCTTCTCGCAGAGCCCTGCACGCGGTCGCACCGGTGTTCTCCCCGGGCCTCGGTCGTCGTGTCCGAACCCGATTTCCAGTCCGCCCAGATGCTTTGCTATGGTTGCGCAGCAGCATTCCCCTGTAGCTCAATTGGCAGAGCAGCCGGCTGTTAACCGGCAGGTTATTGGTTCGAGTCCAATCGGGGGAGCACCGTACGACGAAGGCCCGGACGCCACTGGTGTCCGGGCCTTCGTCATGTCCGGCAGGGCCGCCGTGACGCCCCCGTCAGGGCACGCGGCTCCAGCCGGATGCACGTGGAGCCGGATGCACGGGGAGCCGCCGGCCAGACGGCCGGCGGCTCCCCGTGGATCGAGAGGTGTCAGGGCCTCACTGTGCCTGGCTCGTCGCATCGCCGGTGTGGACACGAGCGCCCCCGATGCCGTCGGTCGGGGTCTCGACCGAGCCGGGACCGGCGACCCCCGCCGCAGGTCCGGCGCGACGCGGTCCACGACCACGTCGGTTGAGCCGACGCTCCACCCGGCCCGCGAGCACCGTCAGCCCGAAGTTGAGGGCGATGAAGACGATCGCGGCCAGGACGTAGGCGGGGATGACCGTGGCGTAGGCCGTGCCCATGTCGCGCATGCTCTGGAGCAGCTCGGGGTAGGTGATGGCGGCGCCGAGCGCGCTGTCCTTGAGGATGACGACGATCTGGCTGACGAGGGCCGGCAGCATCGCGGTCAGGGCCTGGGGCAGCTGGATCGACCGCAGCGTCTGCGTCTCGGTGAGGCCGATCGACAGGCCTGCCTCGGACTGCCCCTTGGGCAGCGAGAAGACACCCGACCGGACGAGCTCGGCGATGACGGAGCCGTTGTACAGCGTCAGGGCGATGACGACGGCCATGAACGAGTTGAGGCTCGCCACGAAGATGTTGTTGAACGCGAAGAGCTGGAAGAGGAAGTACATCATCAGCAGCACGGGCACGGCCCGGAAGAACTCGACGACGACACTGCAGACCCAACGGATCGGGCGGTTCTGCGAGAGCCGGCCCATGCCGAAGAGGATCCCGAAGACCATCGCGGCGACGATCGAGACCGCGGCCGCCTTGAGGGTGTTGACGAGGCCGGGGACGACGTAGGAGGTCCACACCTCGGGGTCGACGAGCGGCTGCCAGAGCGAGGCCTCCAGCTGGCCCTGGGCCTTGAACTTCCACAGCACCGCGGCCAGGGTCCCGGCCAGCAGGACGAAGCCGAAGCCGGTGAGGATGGCGTGGCGCCTGCGGGCCCGTGGGCCGGGGGCGTCGAAGAGGACGTTCTGCGCACTCATCGCTTCACCGCCAGGCGCCGGGACATCGAGGTGAAGAAGATCCCGACCGGCAGCGTCAGGACGACGAAGCCGAGAGCGAAGACGAGGAAGACGGCGATGCTCGCGGTCTCGTTCTCGATGATGACCTTCATGAGGGCCGAGGCCTCCGCGACGCCGATGACCGAGGCGACGGTGGTGTTCTTCGTCAGGGCGATGAGCACCGAACCGAGGGGCGCGACCGCCCCGCGGAACGCCTGGGGCAGGATGACCTCTCGCAGGCTCTGGCCGAAGGTGAGCCCGATGGAGCGGGCGGCCTCGGCCTGTCCCAGGGGAACCGTGTTGAAGCCGCTCCGGATCGCCTCGCACACGAAGGCGGCGTGGTAGACGGCGAGCGCGACCATGGCCCAGCGGATCGCGTTGTCCTGCACCGAGGTGGCCGACGCGTCGGAGGCGAGGCTGATCTCGAGCACGAAGCGCATGCCCGCGAGCGAGAAGAACACGATGAGCGTGAGCGGGGTGTTGCGCACCACGTTGACGTAGACGGCACCGAGTCGGCGCAGCACGGCGACGGGGGAGACCCGCATGATCGCGAGGACCGTGCCGAGCACGAGCGCGCCGATCGCCGAGAAGAACGTCAGCTTGATGGTCATCCAGAACGCGGCGAGGATGTTGTATTTCTCGAGGATGTCGAGCATGTCCCTCCTTCACGCACAAGGGATCT
>NZ_BJYX01000045.1 GCF_007991735.1 Terrabacter aerolatus
ACCTAGGCGGCGAGGGCCTTCTCGATGTCAGCGGCGAGGTCGGCGGGGTCGGTCGTCGGCGAGTAGCGGCCGATGACGGAGCCGTCGCGGGCGACGAGGAACTTCGTGAAGTTCCACTTGATCTTCTTGCCGAGCAGTCCACCCTTCTCGGACTTCAGCCACGTGTAGAGCGGGTGCTCGTCGGAGCCGTTGACGTCGATCTTGGAGAACATCGGGAAGGTGACGCCGTAGTTCTTCTGGCAGAAGGCGCCGATCTCGTCGTCGCTTCCCGGGTCCTGACCCCCGAACTGGTTGCACGGGAAGCCGAGGACCGTCAGGCCCTGGCTCCGGTACGTCTCGTAGAGCTTCTCCAGCCCGCCGAGCTGCGGGGTGTAACCGCACTGGCTGGCGGTGTTGACGACGAGGACGACGTCGCCGGCGTGATCGGCCAGCGACACCTCCTTGCCGTCGATGGCGGTGGCCTTGAAGTCATGCAGCACGGTCACGCTGTCTCCTCTGTGGTCCGGTGTCGTGATGGGGTTCGGAGCGGTCGTCGGTCGGGATGGGTCATTCGTCGGGTTCGGGTGGAGTGTCCTTCCCCTCACGCTCGTCCCGGTCGGCCCACTCGATGAGCGGGCTGAAGTCGAACACGGCGTCGTCGATGCCGGCGTGCAGGTCACCGAGGCGGGCGAAGCGCTCGGGCATCGTCGCGATGGTGAAGTCCTGCGGCTCGGCGTCGGCCACCTCGTCCCAGGTCAAGGGCGCCGAGACCGTGCCGCGCGGGTTGCCGCGCACGCTGTAGGCGGCCGCGATGGTGTGGTCGCGGGCGTTCTGGTTGTAGTCGACGAAGAGGTCCTCGGGAGAGCGGTCCTTGCGCCACCACGTCGTCGTCACGTCGTCGGGCAGCCGTCGCTCGACCTCACGGGCGAAGGCTAGAGCCCCGCGGCGGACGTCCTTGAAGCCCCGGTCGGGAGCGATGCGGACGTAGACGTGCAGGCCCGAGCCGCCCGACGTCTTGGGCCACCCGACGGCTCCGAGCTCATCGAGGATCTCGTGCGTCGTCGCGGCCGCGCGACGCACCTTCTCGAAGCTGCAGTCGGGCATGGGGTCGAGGTCGATGCGCCACTCGTCGGGGCTCTCCGTGTCGGCGCGGCGGCTGTTCCACGGGTGGAACTCGACGGTCGACATCTGGACGGCCCAGATGACGTCGGCCAGCCGCGTCACGCACAGCTCGTCGGCGTGCAGTCCGTACCGCGGAAAGTGCAGGCGGACCGTCTCGACCCACGGCGGCGCCCCGGCGGGCAGCCGCTTCTGGTGGACCTTCGGACCGTCGACTCCCTTGGGGAAACGGTGCAGCATGCACGGCCGCTCGCGCAATGCGTTGACGATCCCCGGCCCCACCGACAGGTAGTAGTCGACGAGGTCCCGCTTGGTCTCGCCGCGTTCGGAGAAGTAGACGCGGTCGGGGCTCGAGAGGCGCACCGTGTGGTCGCCGACCTCGATCTCGACCGCCGGTGCCTTGCTCGCCGCAGCCATGGGCGACAGCCTACGTAACCCCGACGACGATGCCGGCGAGGATGCCGCGACGATGGCGCGGTGAACGTGCGGAAGGGCCCGCCGACCGGAGTCGACGGGCCCTTCGAGCGGAGCGGACGACCGGGCTCGAACCGGCGACCTCAACCTTGGCAAGGTTGCGCTCTACCAACTGAGCTACGTCCGCCTGCCAACCTGCGGAGCCGAGGCCCCGTGGGTGCGAGGTAGACCATAGCGGACCCTCGGCCGGAGTGCGAAACCCGCTCTCGGAGTAGCCGTTCGGCTACTTCTCGACCGCCATCTCGCCGAGCTCGGACCACTGCGTTCCGTCGATCGTCGTGTTGACGATCTTGGGCGTCGCGGAGAGGTAGGCAGGCAGGCTCGCCGTGGCCTGCCTGAAGTGGTCGCTCTGCACGTGCGCGGCGCCCGCGGCCTCGTCACGGAAGGCCTCGACGAGGACGTACTCCGTCGGGTCGTCGAGGCTGCGCGACCAGTCGAACCAGAGGCAGCCCTCCTCGGCACGGCAGGCCTCGGTGAAGGATCGGGAGATCTCGGGCCAGTCGTCTGCGTGCTCGGGCTTCACGGGGAACTTCGCGGTGATGAAGATCAAGGCTGGTCACTCCTTGGGTCATGGTGTCGGGACGGTGTTCGGGACCGGGACGGGAAAGCCGGTCGACGAATCGCGTACCCGGTCCGGGCCTGTGACCCGTCGTGCGCGTCACGCGACCCGCCGGTGCACAGGCAGCGTGTCAGCGTGCGTCGGCCGCCACCACAAGGTGCTCTCAGACTCTGCCGTCAGACTGGCGGTTGCCCTACGCATTTTCGACCGACGACGACAAGGCTCCTGAGTGGATCGACGACGCCACCGTCACCGACGGCCGGCCGCACCCAAGCGGCCCACCCGAGGGACCCTGCGCGACCGGTTCGCCCTCGTCGGAGTCACCCTCCTGACCCTGCTCCTCGGAGCAGCGCCTGCGGTCGGTCAGTCCATCAGTGACGGGACCCCCGTGCAGGTCGCCGGCCCCGTGGCCCGCGTCCTGAGCGCCGACCCCCGGGGCCAGGGACGCGTCGTCGAGGCCTTCGGCGACGTGCACCGAGCCAAGCACATCGCGGTCATCGTCCCCGGTGTCGGCTGGAACGGCCCGCTGCTGCGCGACGAGCAGGGCGCCGGCCGTCGGCATCCCGCCGTGCAGGCGCGCACCCTGCTCGCCGAGATGGAGCGCACCGACCCCCACACTCCCGCGGCCGTCGTCGTGTGGCTCGACTACGACCCGCCGGCCGGGCTCGACGCCGACGCCGCCCGCTCGGACCGCGCCGTCGACGGAGCTCCCCGGCTGGCGTCCTTCGTCGACCGGCTCTCGCGCTCGGCCTCGGTCAGCCTCGTGTGCCACAGCTACGGCTCGGTGGTGTGCGCGCACGCCGCGCCACACCTGTCCATCTCGGCGCTCGTCGCGATCGGCTCGCCCGGGATGGACGTGTGGACACGCTCCGCCCTCCACACGACGGCCGCCGTCTGGGCCGGGATCGCCGCCGACGACCCGATCGGCGTCGTCCCGCACACGCGGGTGGACGGTTTCGGACATGCCGCCGACCCCACGTCGACGGCCTTCGGGGCGAGCGCCCTTCCGGTCGCCGACGCTCGCGGCCACAACGGCTACCTCGTCGCCGGGACGGACTCGCTGCGCGCCATCGCGCAGATCGTCACCGGTCACGGTTCGGCCGTCGCCTCGACCCGCCCGTAGGCGGTACGCGTGGCGGATCCGCGCCGTCGCCGGTCCGCGGCCCCTGCACCTGTCGGGCCTCGGCCTGCGGCCCGCCAATTCGGGTGCGTCACCCGGCAGGCTCGTGTTTGGCTAACGGCATGCTGCTTCTCGTGACCGGGTCGAGCTGCTCGGGCAAGTCGACCGCGACCGCCGCCGGCTGCGGCGACCTTGCCGGAGTCTCCGTCCGTGACAGCGACGAGCACGGCGTCCCGAGCGATGCGGACACCGCCTGGCGGCAGCGAGATCTGGGACGCTGGGTGACCCACGCCCTCACCCTGTCGCAGAGAGGGACCGATCTGGTGCTGACGGCCCAGTCGCCCATCGGCGAGCTGCTGGCCAGCCCCGACGCCGACGGGTTGGACCTGGCGGTGTGCCTCGTCGACGTCGCGGACGCCGTCCGTTCCGAGCGGCTGGAGCACCGCGAGCCGGGGAAGTGGTCAGCGGAGGCCAAGCAGGACTTCAACGGCTGGGCCGGGTGGCACCGCGCTCACGCCCGCGACCCTCGCCACCACCCGGAGGTCATCACCCGACCCGGGGCACCGGGTCAACGCTGGGACCGCTGGCAGCGATGGGACAGGCACGATCCCCGATGGGGCGTCGCCTCCATCGACACCACCGGGCGCTCGGTCAGCGACACCGCTGCGGCCGTGCGCGGGTGGGTGCTGGAGTCGCGGGCCAGCCGGGATGCCGGGCGCCTCCCCCTGGCCCGCGGGTGGTGTCCCGCGACGCCACCGGGTGCCTAGCGAAGGGCACGTCCCCGCCCGGTGGGTGCGACGGGTGGCAGGATCGGGCCCGTGACGGCCGCTCCCCTCCCCTACCCGGACCCTCCGTTGGGTGATGGTCGTGTCGGGCTGAGGAGGTGGCGTGAAGCCGACACCGACTGCATCCGGCTCGCCGCCACGGATCCCCGGATACCCGAGAGCACGACGGTTCCGGAGACGTTCACCCCCCGCCGAGGCGACCAGCTTCATCCATCGCCAGTGGGATCGCGCCGATCGCGGCGAAGGGGTCTCCCAAGCCGTCGTCGACGTCGCACGTGACCAGGCCGTCGGGTTGCTGTGGGTGGGCCTGCGCCCACAGAGGCGCGTCGGCGGGCTGGGGTACTGGATCGTCCCGGAGACACGCGGCTCGGGGTTGGCGACGGCTGCCGTTCGCCTCGCCGTCCCCTGGGCGCTCGAGGCCCTGGACCTCCAGCGCCTGGAGGCCTGGGTCGAACCGGACAACCTTCCCTCGCAGAGGGTCCTCCGCAGCGCCGGGTTCCACGAGGAGGGACGCCTCCGGAGCTTCCTCACCGTCGCCGGTCGGCCGTCGGACGCTCTCGTCTTCTCGGTCATCCGTCCGAGACATTGACTGTCTGGGATCGACTTGATCGTCGACACGTCGCCGGCCAGGGATCACTCGGTGAGGTGGGTCCGAAGGTAAGGGTGCCAGTCAGAGGCACGGGCCTCCGTGGGAAGCGTCGCGCGGACGTTGGCGACGAAGATCGGGTGCACGGCCCCGATCCGCAGGAACGTCCGTTGGGCCGTCAGGAGGTCGAGCGCGTTGGCCCCTCCGGAGAATCCAGGCGCGCGTGACTCGCTCGGATCGTCCTCCCAGAAGCACACCGGGCAGAGCTCGTAGGCATCTCGTTCTGGCAGCGTCTGATACCCACAGCACGGGCAAGAGAGCCGATCGGTCACGGTCTCATCCTCCCGCCGGTGACGCACCACCCGTACTCATGTCGCCGATCGACGTCGCCGACGAGCAGAAGCCGGGGATGAACAGCGGCATGAAGACGCGCCAGATCTTCAAAGTCCGTCGGGCGTGCTTCGCGCGCCACTGACTGAATCCGTCCATCCTGCCCCTGCCTCGACCACGTGGTTGCGGTCATGATTTCACTCAGTCCCCGCCACGGCGCTTCGGACCCGCCTCCTGGCGTGGACAGTTCGCCCTCAGGCTTGGTGTCGTGGACTGCGCCGGCCGTGCCTCGCGAGTTCGACTGTCGCGACGGGATCGCACTCCTGGGGACGAGCTCATCGGGCCAGGCCATTCATGGGGGCGCGAGCTCTACACGGTTTTGGACCAATGACGACGGCGCCGGAAGCCCTGTGCAACTCCGACGAGCAGGCCACCGCACCCCGCCAGCAGGCAGGCCCAGACCGACCATGGCGTCACGTAGGCCACCGCCACGGCTACGAGCCCGGACAGCCACCCTCGATCGGACGTCACCGCCACGACGAGAACACGAACAGCGTCACCAGGACCACGCGCACCCACACAGGCCGCAGCCATCCGATCGACCCTGCGGTGTCCGTCCGCACATCCCCTCCGCTCCTCGCCGCGTGTCAGGTCGAGCCGAAGTGTGCCAGCAACCCGCCCCCTCTACCAGGCACGGGCGGAACAACTGACCGAGTATGCCGTGTGGACCCGTGGGACGCGCGCTCCTTCCCCGACGAGGCCAGTCCGCCACGCCGGCCGCCCTCAGGGGATCCTCACGATCGCGGCGTAGCGTCGTCGACGTGGAACGCCGTGCCTTCCTCGCCTCCATCGCGGCAGCCGTGGCCGCTGGGCTCGCTGCGTGCAGCACCGACACCTCGCCAGCGGCGCATGTCTCCGCGGGTCCGGGCTCGTCCGGGGCCGGCGCGGCCGGGCCACGCTTCACCGCGCCTCGGGGACTGACGCGGGTTCCGGTCCCGCACGGCACCCTGTTCCAGCTTCCGGGTGACTCCAAGACGATCGCGCTCACGGTCGACGACGGCACCAGCTCACGCGTGATCGAGGGCTACGCGACGCTGGCTCGCGACACCGGCCTACGTCTGACCTTCTTCTGCAACGGGGTCAACTCGGGCTGGACCACGCACTCGGACGTGCTGCGCCCGCTGCACGACGACAACCAGATCTTCATCGCCAACCACACCTGGTCGCACCCGAACCTGCTGCGCCTGTCGTCCGCCGAGGTCACCGACCAGGTGCGTCGCAACGAGGTCTTCCTCAAGAACACGTACGGCACGTTGGGCCGGCCCTTCCTCCGGCCTCCCTACGGCTTCCACAACCGCAGCCTCGACGCGCAGCTGGCCGACCTCGGCTACCCCGCTGTGACCATGTGGCTCGGCAGCCTCGGCGACTCGACCGTCGAGACGCCCCAGAACCTCGTCGCCAACGCGAAGAAGTGGTTCCTGCCGGACCACATCGTCATCGGACACGCCAACCACCTACCGGTGACGAAGGTCTACGGACAGCTCGTGGAGATCATCCGGGCCCGGGCGCTGCAGCCCGTTCACCTGGGGGACATCTTCGAGGTGTGAGCACCGCGGACACGTCCGCCGTCGTCCGTCCACCCCGGGTGGCCAGGCGCCTCACTTTCGCCGTGCGAGAACGGCCCCCGATCGGTTGGTCACCCAGATGGCTGACCCGACGGCCCACGGTCGTCAGTCGGGGGTCGACAACTGTTTCCCGTGCGTTGGTCGGCACGTCGGACACCTCCCATGCCCCTCGCAGAACGGGTGAATAGACCAGACCTTCGGGCCGTGCGATCACCACGGCCTCGTCGTTCTGACCCCCTTCAGAGAGTGGACATCATGCGAAGTTCCCGCCGAAACAGTGCAGTCCTGGCCCTCCTGGCCGGTGCCGCGCTCGTCCCCGCGGCTGCCGGTGTTGCCACCGCCGGCCCTTCGACCCATCCCGACGCCTCCCCCGGCCACGCGCAGCGGCACGTCCTGCTGCTGTCCGTCGACGGCCTGCACCAGAGCGACCTCGACTGGTACGTCAACGCGCACCCCCGCTCTGCGCTCGCGTCGCTCGTCAAGGGCGGGACGAGCTACTCGCGGGCTCGGACGACCTTCCCCTCCGACTCCTTCCCCGGCATGGTGGCCCAGCTGACGGGTGCGGGACCGGGGACGAGCGGCGTGTACTACGACGACACCTTCAACCGGACGTTGCTGGCACCCGGCACGACCGACTGCTCGAAGGCCACACCCGGCACGGAGGTCGCGTGGACCGAAGGCGCTGACCGGTCACAGAACCCGATCACCCTGGACGCCGGCCAAGGCCTGACCGCTCCGGCGCTGACGCACCTGCCGACCAACACACTGGCCCAGACCCTGGGGTCCGCCTCGGCCGTCACCTCCGCCATCCTCAAGCTCACCCCGGACGCTGCCCAGCTGCTCGACCCGGCCCTGCTGCCCGTCGACCCGGCAACGTGCCGACCGCTCTACCCGCACAGCTACATCCGCGTGAACACCGTGTTCGAGGTGGCGCGCGCCGCGGGACTGCGCACGGCGTGGTCCGACAAGCACGCGGCATACGAGATCCTCAACGGACCCTCGGGTCGCGGCGTGCAGGACCTCTTCACGCCCGAGATCAACTCCGTCGCCGACGCTGCCGGTGACGACTGGACGAAGAACAACGCCCTGACCCAGGAGTACGACGCCACCAAGGTCGCCGCCGTGCTCAACGAGATCAAGGGCTTCGACCACTCCGGCTCGACCAAGGTCGGCACCCCGGCGATCTTCGGCATGAACTTCCAGAGCGTCTCGACCGCCCAGAAGCTGCCCACGTCCGGCGGCCAGGCAGGTGGCTACCAGCCCGACGGCACCCCGGGCCCGGTCCTCCGCAGCAGTCTGGACTTCGTCGACCGGGAGGTCGGCTCGATGGAGACTGCTCTGCGGCGCAACGGGATCGGCGCGCGGACCACCGTCATCCTGTCGGCCAAGCACGGCCAGTCGCCGATCGACCTGTCCACCCTGCGCCGGGTCGACGACGGTCAGATCATCGACGCGATCAACCACACCTGGGCGACTGGTCACCCGGGTGCGGCTCCTCTCGTGACGTTCTCGGTCGACGACGACGGCATGCTCCTGTGGCTCTCTGACCGGTCTGACGCAGCCGAGGGCTTCGTCAAGGACTACCTGCTCAGCCACTCCGCCCCCGCGAACACCGCCTCCGACCCCAAGGGCACCTACTCGACGACCGTGGCGGCCTCCGGCTTGACCGACGTGTGCACGGGCGCCGCGGCGGACCGGCTGTTCGGCGCACCGGTCGGTGACCCCCACGCCCCCGACCTGGTCGGTATCGCCCAGCACGGCGTCGTCTACACCGGTGGTGTCGGCAAGATCGCCGAACACGGCGGCGACGCCCCCGCAGACCGCGACGTCCCTCTCGTCGTCTCGGGGGGCGGCACCGGACGCGGAACGGTGCACACCCCCGCGGCGACCACCCAGATCGCCCCGACCATCCTGGAGCTGCTCGGTCTCGACCCGAAGGCTCTGGAGGGGGTCCGAGCCGACGGCACCCCGGTCCTGCCTGGTCTGACCTACCCGCACCGTCGCTGACCCGCGGGGCGTCGACACCCAACCACCTGTCCACGGACGTCGGGCGGCGCGAGGGGTCGACGCACGCCGGAGGCCCTGACCAGCGCATCGCTGGTCAGGGCCTCCCGCTTCCGGCCAGCGGGCCGCCAACCGTCCGTCTCGGGCGACCTAGGTGTGGTGTGGTGTGGTGTTGCCGGCGCCTCCCAGGCACTGACGTCCCCGCAGCGCGGGACGCGCCCTCCGTGGGGCGACGCCATGACCGGACCATCGAGCTCGCCCGTCAGTGCCCGTGAGCCCTCGCAGGAGCCCACGCCGGCCCACCTGTCGGGCTGGGTCATCATCGTCCTGCTCGTCACGATGTTCGCCTCGTGCACCGCAGCGAGCAGCGCGCGGGACGCAGCAGACAACGCGGCAAACCAGAGCGCCGTCACGGACACTGCAGGGTTGGCCACCACGCAGGAGGTCCAGGCCATGTGCCGTCTGCTCGGCGCGCTGGCGACCAAGCAGGGCACGGACGTGCGCGCGCTGTTCAAGGACCACCAGACGAACACGACGTGCGAACAGGCGGCCATCGAATCGAGTGCCCCTCGGCAGTGACTGCAACCACGCTCCGTGAGGCGTGTTCAGTCCGAGCGCAACGTCGCCCGCGGCTTCAGGCCTTTCCCGACGACGCGGACACCCCGGCGAGAGGGTCGCTGAACGGCCACTACGCGGGACATCGGTGATGAACTCCGTGACTCGGTTGCCCACTGCCGACTGCCGCCTGCCGACTGCTCCGGTGTCGACCTACTCGTCACAACGATGGGGTCGAGGGCTTGGCAGCCGGTCGCCCACCGGTGGCGGCAGCGAGCACGCTCGCATTGGGCAACGAGAACGGCCCCTCCTCGGTGATCATCTCGGTGTAGGTCAGGCCGATGCCGACCACCTGACCGTGGTACTCGCCTCCCAGAGCACCGGAGCGGAGCACGATCCAGGAACCGACGTCGAAGGGCCTCGAGGTGAGCAGCACGAGACCGGCGAACAGGTTGGCGAGCGCCTGCTGGGCCGCGATCCCGATCACGACGCCCGTGATCGCGCCGGAAAGCAGCAGCTTCTCGATCGGGACGTGCAGCACGGTGAGTGCGAGCACCCCGACGAGCAGGTAGCCGATGATCGTGACCCACAGCCGCAGGTTCGACGACGTGCCCGCACTGGCTCGGGCCCCGACCACGCGGGCCAGCTCGTTCGCGGTGGAGCGGACCGCGACGGCCGCGCTGACGGCGAAGACGACGGCGCCGAGGAACGTGAGCAGGCGCGGCGTGAGGTCTGGCGACTGGGGCTGGCCGAGGGTGGCGAGGACCACGAGCACGGCGAACGAGAAGGCTGCTGCCGCTCCAGCCCGGCGAAGGTCGGCTCGGACCTGCGCGGCGCTTGCGGTGGCGATCATTGACATCTTCATTGGCAGGTTGGCTCCAGACAGCTGAGGGGCACACAGGTCTCCGGCCACGCCGCATCGTCGCAGGCGGCCGTACTGCCCACGACGCTAACCGCCTCGCCTTGGCGCTCCCCGACAGTGACCGCGCCCCTCGCGAGCCCTCCACGGGTGGGACCCCGGGCTCCCCTCCATGAGCAGCCCGAGGTCCCGCGACAACGGCAACTTGGGGGTCAATCCGTCGTCACTGTGTAGACGACGAGAGAGCCGGATCGTGACGAGGTTTTCGACGAGACCCTCTTCAGGCGACGGCCCGACCCGTCATTCAGGCTGAGATCCGCGCTGCGGGCCTGGGAGAACAGACCGACTTCCCTGAGAACCTGAGCACGCCCGCGGCTACGCTCAGGTCCACGATCTACGGGATCCGCCGAGGAGCGGGTGTGCGGTGCCGCTGGACGTGGCAGGCCCTACTGGTCCAGAAGGGCTCGGCGAAGCGCTGTCTGGAGGGCTGGAGCCGTTACCACCACCCCCATTCCAGGTGGTGGTGGTCACGCGTGCCGGCGCGAGGCCCGGTGACGGTGGATGAGTCCGTCGAAGTACAGGTCGAGTCCGCCTCGCCCTTCAACCCAACCGGCATCGAAGCGCTGCCAGCGACGCACGTCCAGCGCCAGTCACGGCAGCGGATTGAGCTGTCACCCGGAGCAGAGGCAGAACGGGTGCCCAGCAGGGTCGAGGAAGACGCGGAACGTCGTTCCAGGCTGGTGCTCGTGCTTGGTGGCACCCAGGGCGAGGACGGCCGCCTCGGCGGCGTCCAGGTCCTCGACGTCGACATCGATGTGCATCTGTTGCGGGACGTCTTGGTGGGGCCATTTCGGTGGGTTGAAGCTCTCGACCTTCTGGAAGCCGATCCCGTCGCCATAGTCGGCACGGATGAAACACATGTCGTCCTCATCCCGGACGACAGGCCAGTCGAGCAGGTCGCTGTAGAACTGCGCGAGACGGTGAGGATCAGGACAGTCAAGGACGACGACAGGGAAACGTGCGATGGCCATGACCAGAACTGTAGGCAGGGTCCCGGACAGAAGACGTCCTTGATCGGCGGAGTTTCGGCTCGTTCTGGCGCCGATGGGTGTTGTCGAGTTCCTGGCGTTTCAGGCGGACTTGACCGTCCGTGCTGCTGACATGTCGGCGCACACCACTCCAGTATTGCCGTCCTGGTCGGCGACCACGGTCAGTGGAGGGGCGTCGCTGTCATCGACGATGGTTCCGCCGGCGGCCACCGCGGCGGCGACCCGGTGCTCGGCCACCTCGGGCGGCACGTAGACCTCGACGTGCCATCGCCCAGCCGGCGGCTTCGGCACGTCGACGTCACCGAACCAGAGGTTCGGCACCCGTCCTGTGACTCACGTCGACCTCGACGGCTCGCCGTCACAGACTCCCCCAGTGCCACCGACTCTCCAGCTGTGGCGCTCGTTCGCGCTCATGGGGACACGAAGACGAAGCGTTCGCGTCGCACAACTGCGCCTCCCGC
>NZ_BJYX01000046.1 GCF_007991735.1 Terrabacter aerolatus
GGGGCACCACGACATCCGTCGTGGTGCCCCGCTTCGTACCTGTGCAGTTGCGATCTGCTCTTCCGCCGCGTCCCCGATGGTCGTAGTGTCTGCCGGGTGACCTCGGGGCCGGAACAGGAGGAATGATGGGTCGAGCAGTGGTCTCGGTGCAGCGCGTGGACGAGGGTCTGCACTCGCCGTTCATCGAGCTGTGGATCACCCACCGGATCGAGGGCGGCACCACCCCCGAGGCCGCCCAGCGCCTCGCCCTCGACGGCACCTTGCGAAACGCCTTGCAGCGCAACGACATCTGCGCCTTCGTCGCCTTCACCGACGGCCGGCCTGCGGGCTACGTCGTCCTCGCGGACTCGACGCGCAGCCTCCTCGTCGACTCGCCGTGCGTGTCGATCGACATGCTCTTCGTGCACCAGGACTTCCGGCGGCAGGGCATCGGGCGCGCGTTGCTGTCGGCTGCGTCCCGCTACGCCGACCGCCAGGGGTGCGAGCACCTCGCCAGTGCGGTTCCCGCGGGCGACCGCGAGGCGAACCGTTTCTTCGCGCGACTCGGGTTCGCCCCCGAGACGGTGCGCCGGGTGGCCTCGGCCGCGACGCTGCAGCGCAAGCTCTCGGGTGAGTCGCGCACCCAGCGGGTCTCGCTCGACCTGCTCCAGCGTCGTCGCGACCTCAGGGCGCGGGCCCGCGCGCCGCGCCACGACCCGAAGATCGCCGGCTAGGCCCGCTCCGTCCCGCTCCGGGTCAGGCCCCCGGAGCGGCGTCGCGCAGCAGGCACGTGATCCTCGAGGTGCACAGGCGGCGGCCGTCCTCGTCGGTGACGACGACGTCGTAGCTCACCAGGGTGCGGCCGGCGCTGAGCAGCGTCGCGGTGCCGGTCACGACGCCCGAGCGGGCGGCGCGGTGGTGCGTGGCGTTGATGTCGAGGCCGACGGCCACGCGTCCGGGTCCCGCGTGCAGCTGCGCGCCGATGGAGCCCAGGGTCTCGGCGAGGACGACGCTCGCGCCGCCGTGGAGCAGGCCGTACGGCTGCGTGTTGCCGGCCACGGGCATGGTGGCCACGAGGTGTTCGGGGGAGACCTCGGTCATCTCGATCTGCATGCGCTCGAGCAGCGTGCCCTCCGCCATGGACCGCATGTCCTCGAGGGTCTGTCCGGCTGCCTGGGTCGAAGAGTCAGTCATGGCGGGATCGTATGCCGCCCTCCCGCCCCGCGGTGCCCCGGCTCATGCCGTCGGTGGCCGCCACTAGGGTTGCCGTGTGAGCCGACTTCTCCTCCTCGACGGACACTCGCTGGCCTATCGCGCGTTCTTCGCGCTTCCCGCCGAGAACTTCTCGACGACCACCGGGCAGCACACCAACGCCGTCTACGGCTTCACCTCGATGCTCATCAACATGCTGCGCGACGAGGAGCCGACCCACGTCGTCGTGGCCTTCGACAAGGCCCGCCAGTCCTTCCGCACCGAGGAGTACGCCGACTACAAGGCCGGTCGCGCCCGCACGCCCGACGAGTTCCAGGGCCAGATCCCGCTCGTCAAGGAGATCCTCGACGCCCTCCGGATCCGCTACGTCGAGCTCGACGGCTACGAGGCCGACGACATCATCGCGACCTTCGCCACGCAGGCCGAGGCCAAGGACCTCGACGTCCTCATCTGCTCCGGTGACCGTGACACCTTCCAGCTCGTCTCCGACAAGGTGACGATCCTCTACCCGGTCCGCGGCGTGTCCGAGGTCTCGCGCATGGGCCCGACCCAGGTGCAGGAGAAGTACGGCGTCCCCCCGACCCGCTACAGCGACCTCGCCGCCATGGTGGGCGAGAGCTCCGACAACCTCCCGGGGGTGCCCGGCGTCGGCCCCAAGACCGCGGCGAAGTGGATCACCCAGTACGGCGACCTCGACGGCATCGTCGCCAGCATCGACCAGATCCCCGGCAAGGCCGGCCAGTCCCTGCGCGACCACCTCGACCAGGTGCTGCGCAACCGCCGCCTCAACCAGCTCGTCAAGGACAGCCCCGTCGGCGTCGAGATCGAGGACCTCCAGCGCACCCAGTGGAGCCGCGAGGAGGTCCACACCGTCTTCGACGGCCTCGAGTTCCGCGTCCTGCGCGACCGGCTCTTCGCCACGGTCGAGGCCGCCGCCCCCGAGGCCGAGGAGGGCTTCGACGTCGACGGCGCCGTGCTGGAGCCCGAGGCGGTTCCGGCGTGGGTGGCCGAGCACCTGACGACCGACCAGCGCTCCGGCCTGTCCGTCGCCGGCACCTGGGCGCGCGGCACCGGCGACGCGAGCGGCATCGCCGTCGCGGCGGCCGACGGCAGCGCGGCATGGATCGACCTGCAGACCCTGACGCCCGAGGGCGAGGGCGCCCTCGGCGACTGGTTCGAGGATGCAGGCCGGCCCAAGGCCATGCACGACGCGAAGGGGCCGATCGAGGCGTTGGCGGCCCGCGGCTGGTCGCTCGCGGGACTGACGAGCGACACCCAGCTCGCGGCATACCTCGTCAAGCCCGACCAGCGCACCTATCACCTCGACGACCTCGTCCTGCGCAACCTGCACCGCGAGCTGAGCGGCTCCGCCCCGACCGACGGCCAGGGCATGCTCGACTTCGGGGGCGACGCCGACGAGCAGGCCGCGCAGAAGGAGATGGTGCGCGCCACGGCCGTGCGCGACCTCGCCGCCGTCCTCGACGAGCAGGTGGCCGCGACCGGTGGCGCCGACCTGCTCGCCGACGTCGAGCTGCCCCTCGTCGACGTCCTGGCCCGCATGGAGCGCACCGGCATCGCCGTCGACGTGCCCGGCCTCGACGCGCTCGAGACCGACTTCGCCGCCAAGGTCGCGAGTGCCCAGCAGGACGCCTGGGACGCGATCGGCGGCGAGAAGATCAACCTCGGGTCGCCCAAGCAGCTGCAGGAGGTGCTCTTCGGCACGCTCGGCATGCCGAAGACGAAGAAGACGAAGACCGGCTGGACCACCGACGCCGACGCGCTGACCGACCTGTTCGCCAAGACGGAGCACCCCTTCCTCGAGGCGCTCCTGCGACACCGCGACGCGGCGCGGCTGCGGGTCACCGTCGAGGGACTGCAGAAGTCGGTGGCCGACGACGGCCGCATCCACACGACCTACCTGCAGACCATCGCCGCCACCGGGCGCCTCAGCTCCACCGAGCCCAACCTGCAGAACGTCCCGATCCGCACCGAGGAGGGGCGCCGCATCCGCGAGCTCTTCGTCGTGGGGGAGGGCTTCGACGCGCTCATGTCGGCGGACTACTCCCAGATCGAGATGCGCGTCATGGCGCACCTGTCCGGCGACGAGGGGCTCATCGAGGCGTTCCGCACCGGCGAGGACCTCCACAAGTACGTCGGCTCCAAGGTGTTCGGCGTCGAGCCCGACCACGTCACGGCCGCGATGCGCTCGAAGGTCAAGGCGATGTCCTACGGCCTCGCGTACGGCCTGTCGGCCTTCGGCCTGTCGAAGCAGCTGACCATCAGCACCGAGGAGGCGCGCGGGCTCATGGAGGGCTACTTCGAGCGCTTCGGCGGCGTCAGCGCCTATCTCAAGGAGATCGTCGCGGAGGCCCGCGGCACCGGCTACACCGCGACGATGTTCGGCCGCCGGCGCTATCTGCCCGACCTGACGTCGGACAACCGCCAGCGCCGCGAGATGGCCGAGCGGATGGCGCTCAACGCGCCCATCCAGGGGTCGGCCGCCGACATCATGAAGGTCGCGATGATCGGCGTCGACCGGGCGTTGACCCGGGCCGGGGCGAGGTCCCGCATCCTGCTCCAGGTCCACGACGAGCTCGTCCTCGAGGTGGCGACCGGTGAGCGTGACGACGTCGAGGAGCTCGTCCGCCACGAGATGGGTCACGCCGCCGAGCTCGACGTCCCGCTCGACGTCAACGTCGGGGTCGGACGCTCCTGGCACGACGCCGCGCACTGACCGGCGCCCGCGTCGCCCCCCTCCCGCACGGGGCAGGTGGGCGGTCGCGTACCCGTTCGAGACGGGCATTTGGTCACGTTATGGACACGGCGAGGTCGTCTCCGTCACTTGCCACCACGCGCTGACGCGCCCACCTGCATACTGCTCGGTAACTTGCACCCGCCAACGGAGACGGGTGCTTTTACTGTGAGGTGGACATGGTCAGAAGCCTGGTCACAGGTCTGTGTCTCGCCGTCTTCGCGGCGGTCATCATCGGGCTCAGCAACATCCTCGGTCTCGACCTCGAGCACGTCGCCCTGCTGGGCGCGGCTCTCGGTGGCGTCCTCGGTCTCGTCCCGCACCGTCCCGCCTGGGGCAAGGTGGCGGGGTTCTTCGCGGGCTTCCTCCTCGCGTGGCTCGGTTTCGCGCTCCGCGCCGCGCTCCTGCCGGACTCGTCCGCGGGCCGTGCCGTCGCAGCCTTCATCGTCGTGGCGCTCGTCGCGGTCGTCGCCGCGGTGTCGGGTGGCCGCCTGCCCCTCTGGAGCGGGCTCGTCGGCGCCGCATCGATCGTCGGCGCCTACGAGTCGGTCTACACGGACGCGCCGTCGCAGTTCCTCAGCGACTCACCGGCGGCCGCCACCACCGTCCTCCTGGCCGTCGGTCTTGGCTACCTGGCCACCAACCTCCTTGCGCCACAGACTGACTCGTCGCCCCGTACGGCGGGTCGTCGCCGTTCGGTCGAGGACCCCGACGCCGTCTCCGAGCGGTCGACCACCCATCTCGACGACCTCGTGACGGGAGCAGCCCAGTGAGCAAGCGAACCCTCGCCACCATCGTCGCCGGTCTGGCGACGATGCCCACCCTCCTGCTGCTCGCGGCCACGCCCGCGGCCGCGGCCGGTGATCCGAACGTCCAGGTCTCCAACACCGAGACCGTGCAGGCCTACCTCGACGCCTCCGGGACGCTCGACGTCGCGCGCGTCTACGAGCAGGTCGCCATGAAGGGCCACGGCACGGTCGACCTCAAGAACCCGGTCGAGACCCAGGGCCTGCGCAACCTCGACGGCTTCGGTGGGTTCGACGTCGAGAACGGTGCCATGGTCGGTCGCTACGACGTCGACGGTGAGCAGCAGCTGCGCACGGTCAGCGACTACACGAAGAAGCTGCCCCTCGAGGTGCACGCCGCCTACACGCTCGACGGCAAGCCCGTCGAGCCCGGGGACCTCCTCGGTCGCAGCGGACGCCTCGGGGTGACCTACACCGTCAAGAACGTGACCGCGACGTCGCAGGTGGTCACCTTCGACGACGGCACCGGCCACAGCACGTCCGCCACCGAGGACGTCGTCATCCCGATGGTCGGGTCGCTGACGACGACGCTGCCCGACACCTTCACCAACGTCAGCTCGAAGGAGGCCAACCTCGCCGGTGACGGCCGGGGCGGGACCAAGCTCACCTTCACCATGACGTTGTTCGGGCCCATCGGGACGCCGACCACGACCTTCGGCTACACGGCGGACATCGTCGACGGCACGCTCCCGAAGGCATCCGTGGCGGCCCTGCCCGTCAGCCCCCTCGACAGCCCCTCCTTCAAGGGTGGAGCGGCGAGCTACAAGAGCGGCGCGACGACCGGGGTGACCCTGACCGCCGGCGCCACGGAGATCGACTCCAACCTCCTCAAGCTGCGCGACGGCGCCGGCACGCTGCTCGCCGGGCTCATCCAGCTGCGCGACGGGGCGCGGCGGCTCGACGCCGGTCTGGGTGCCCAGGCGCTCCCGGGCTCGCGCCAGCTCGCCACGGGCGCAGGTCAGCTCAAGGCCGGGACCGACCAGCTGCGGTCCGGTGCGGGCGCAGCGAAGGACGGCTCGTCCAAGGTGGCGGACGGCGCGACGAAGGTCGCGTCCGGGGCCGGCCAGCTCGACGCCGGCGCCAGGAAGCTGAGCGGCGGCGCGGCCCAGGTCGACGACGGCGCCGGTCAGGTCGCGGGCGGTCTGCACCTCCTCGGTCAGGGCGCTCCCGCCCTCGTCGACAACCTGGCGCTCGTCGCGGACGGCCTCGACCAGGTCGACGCGGGCCTGACCCAGATGTACGACGGCGTCGGTGGCCTCCCGGACCAGGCGAAGCCCCTCCACGAGGGCATCGCCAAGCTCCGCGCCGGCCTCGGGGCCAAGGGACAGGCCGACACCCTCATCGACGGGGTCGACCAGATCCGCGAGGGGCTCGCGACCGCGACCACGAAGGGCGGCAGCCTCGACCAGCTCAAGGGTGGCGTCGACGCATCCAAGGGCGGTGTGGACCAGTCCAAGGGCGGGGTCGACCAGTCCAAGGACGGCGTCGACGCATCCAAGGGCGGTGTGGACCAGTCCAAGGACGGCGTCGACCAGGTCCGCGCGGGCCTGCAGGACGCCCTCAAGACCGGTGGTGGCATCGACCAGCTGAGCGGGGGAGTGTCGATGGCCTCCAAGGCGGACTGCGGCGTCGCCTGCCAGACGATCCTCGGCCAGGTCCAGCTCGGCCTGACCGACCTGCGGACCAGGACGATGGCCGCCTCCGGGGGCCTGGGACAGGTGTCCGGGGGCCTGGGCCAGGTCTCCAAGGGCCTCGGTCAGGTCTCC
>NZ_BJYX01000047.1 GCF_007991735.1 Terrabacter aerolatus
ACTTAACAGCCGGTCTTTGCTGGCCGTCTTAGGTTGGTCAACGGCGCGCAGCTCGCGTCGACTGAACGCCTGCGTTGTCGACACGACCGAGCGGATCGCGGCAGAGGACGTTCAACGTGCTCCTGGTCTGCCGGCCTTCGCGGGCCCTTGCGGGCTACTCGGAGATGTCGATCGGCGTTGAGGGGACTCCGCTATGCAGAAGATCCGCCAGCCGCTGTCCAAGGCCCGGCGGAGACACGGTCTCGGTCGTCGATCTCAGCTCCGGTATCGACCACCAGCGGAAGCCGAGGATTGAGCTCCTTTCGTACTTGGTCAGGGCGGCGGGAGCAGGGCGGAAGTTGATGACGCGATGGAGCAGCCAGTCCTCGTGGACCTCCACTTCACGCCCGTTGTAGGTATAGGTGTGATCCCGGGACCAGACTGGATGGCCAGTGGGCAACTCCTTGATCCCAGTCTCCTCGGCGGCCTCTCGGACGGCGGCCTGTTGGAGAGTTTCGCCTTGCTCGAGACCACCGCCGACTGGGTACCAGCACTCGTCCCGGCTCTTGGGGTCGCGCGAGTGGATGAGTAAGAGGCGGTCCTCCTCATCGAGGATGAGGAGCTTGACGGTAGGCCTCGACACTCGGCACATAGTGCCAGACGCAGCCGTTGTAGCCCGCAAGTCGGGACGTCCGCTATTCGGCATGTGGGTGAAACTTCTTCCGCCAACACTCGGCGTGTTTCTTCGTCTCCCGGCGCCGCGGCCGTGGACTCTGGAAGTGCGGACACACCCACACAAAAGACCTGAACTGACAAAATTACGGGCTTGATGCCCTGGGGGTCGGCTCCCCACCCCGGCCAGAGGCCTTCACACGAATAGCCGCCACACACCACGCATCTTCTCGTCCGCCATCTTCTTCGTGACCTTTGACGTGGCCGGCGTGTGAGCAACCCCCGCAGCGCCGGCTCTCCTTCTCGAACCAGCTTGGATGGCCGCCCTTTCGGACCGGGTGTGTCGTGCAGCGCGGGGTTGCATCAGCTGCACGGCACACCCACCCGGACCAGGGAAGGGGGGTGGCCGTGATGACCCGGGCAACACGTGACCGCGTCTGGGACGCCGTCCCCCTACGCACCGGAGCGTCCCCACGCGGTGAGGATCACCCGCTGGACCTAGGCCACCTCGACTCGACGACCGAGGCGCAGGTAATCGCCCGCTTGCTGTCGCGGGACTTCGACGCGTGGTCCGAGGCCGCGTCTCGGGTGGGGCACTGCGCCAACCCGATCCGCCTCCACGGCTCGTCGCACACCGTCGACACTCGCACCGGTGAGGTCCTCGGCTCGTTCTCGTCGAAGGACAGCCCGCTCGGGGTGCTGCACGTCCGGTGCGGGAACCGGCGCGCGGCCGAGTGCCCGTCCTGCTCGAGGTTGTACGCGGCGGACACGTTCCACTTGATCCGGGCCGGCGTCACCGGCGGGAAAGGCGTCCCTGATCACGTCAGCGACAACCCGCTCGTCTTCGCCACCCTCACCGCACCGTCGTTCGGGCTCGTCCACGGCACCCGCGGCGGTCGCAAGTGTCGCCCCTTCACCCCGAAAGGAGTGTCCGGCGTGTGCGAGCACGGCAGGCCGACCGTCTGCCACGCCACCCACGACGACTGCGACGACCTACTCGGGCAGCCGCTGTGTCGGGACTGCTACGACTACGTCGGCCACATCGTCTGGCAGTGGTGGGCCCCCGAGCTGTGGCGTCGGTTCACCATCAACGTGCGCCGCGCCCTGGCCAAGACCCTTGGCGTCGCCGAATCCCGCCTGCCGGACCACCTGACGTTGCAGTACGCGAAGGTCGCCGAATACCAGCTGCGTGGCCTGATCCACTTCCACGCCCTCATCCGCCTCGACGGACCCAAGACCGACGACGGGTTTGCGCCCACACCAGCCGGTGCCACCGCCGCGCTGCTGGCCCACGTCGTCGAGCAGGCTGTCACAGCAGTGTCTTTCGACGCGCCACCGCTCTACGAGGACGACCCAGCTCGGACGCTGCGCTTCGGGGCCCAGGTCGACGTCCGGCCCATCAAGACGTCCCGGCGCACCGACGACCCGGACCGGCAACTCACCGCGGGGCAGGTCGCCGGCTACCTGGCGAAGTACGCGACGAAGTCCGCGGGCGACTTGGTCAACGGCGACAACCCGCACCTCCGCCGGCTGCGCGCAACCATCGCCGAAGTCACCGACCACATCGCGACCGACGCGCGCGGCGAGGGGACCCCACTGCGAGAGCACCCTTACGCGCTCCTCGGGAAGTGGAACCGGATGCTCGGCTTCCGCGGCCACTTCTCCACGAAGTCCCGGCGCTACTCGATCACGCTCGGGCGCCTGCGCCGCGCGCGTACGCGGTTCCAGAGACGCCTTTCCGACGCCAGCCGTCAAGGTAAGACCCTCGACGTCCGCGACCTCGACGACCTCCTCGCAGATGACTTCGAGCAGACCACCCTCGTCGTCGGTCGATGGTCCTATGCCGGGTCCGGCTGGGACACCGAAGGCGACGCCGAGCTCGCCAAGGCCGCAGCCGCCCGCGCCCGCGAATACGCCCAGTGGAGGCAGCACACGGCGTCGATTCGTCATCACCGCAGGGCAATCCGAGTAGGGGAGAAGGGCAATGAGTGAAACCGATGTGTTGTGGACCGTCCAGGACGTGAGCGAGTTCCTGCGTGTCCCGGTGGCCACGATCTACCAGTGGCGGGTTCGACATGAGGGCCCGCAAGCAATGCGGATCGGGCGTCACCTGCGCTTCGATCCCGAGACGGTCCGAGCATGGTCGCGCGACCAGCTGGAGGTCGTCTGATGGCGAGCATCAGCAAGAACTCCAAAGACCCCGGATGGCAAGCACGGTGGCGCGATCCGGGAGGGCGGCAGCGCAAGAAGAACTTCGCCCGCAAGGTCGATGCTCAACGGTGGCTCGACCAGATGCAGGCAGAGCGGCATCGCGGTCAGTACATCGATCCGCGGGCCGGCAAGGTGCGGGTGCGTGACGTTGCCGAAGCCTGGGCTAGCGGCCTGACGCATCTCAAGGTGTCGACCGCGACGCGTTACCGCGGGTTGGTCAACGGACACATCCTTCCTCGCTTCGGGGGCTGGGCGATCGCGGAGCTGAGGCACAGCGACGTCCGCGACTGGGTGCGCGACCTGTCTGCTAGCGGTCTGTCAGCAGGAACCGTGCGGCAGGCGCACCGGGTGCTGTCGCTGATTCTTGCCGAAGCGGTGAAGGACGGACGGCTCTCCCGAAACGCTGCTGCGGGGGTCCAGCTACCCCGGGCAGTACGAGCAGATCCGCGCTTCCTGAGCGCAGCCGAGGTCGCTCGCCTCGTCGAGGCCGCACAGCCGAATGGCCTCAGCGTGGCGGTGCTCGCGTTCTGTGGCCTGCGCTTCGGCGAGCTCGCAGCCCTCCGGGTCCGTCGGGTCAACCTGCTTCGCCGTCGCCTCATCATCGCGGAGAGCGTCACAGAGGTGGCCGGTCGCGCAGTCTGGTCTCTGCCCAAGACGAACCGCACAAGGACTGTGCCGTTCCCGCCGTCGCTGGCTCAGGGAATCGAGGGACAGTGCCATGGGAAGGGGCCCGATGATCTGCTCTTCACCGCACCCGAGGGGGGCGTCCTGCGCCTGGGCAACTGGCGTCGTCGTGTCTTCGACCCGGCCTGCCGGACAGCCGGCCTCGTCGACGTCACTCCCCACGACCTGAGGCACACCGCGGCCTCGCTGGCCATCGCCTCGGGGGCCAACGTCAAAGCCGTTCAGCAGATGCTCGGGCACGCGTCAGCCGCGATGACGCTCGATGTCTATGCCGGTCTCTTCAGCGACGACCTGGACGCCGTGGCGCTGGCTCTCGACGGGCTTGTGCCCCTTCTGCGCCCCCTGGAGGCTTCGGAGGGCGAGGGGCTCGTGAAGTCGAACGGGGCAGACAGTGCCTGACCTGCGCAAACGTGTGGTGGGCCCCGTCGGGCTCGAACCGACGACCGGCGGATTAAAAGTCCGATGCTCTACCGACTGAGCTAGAGGCCCGGGGGGTGGGGAGTTTGAATGCAACTTCCCACGCAACTTTGCTCGGAACAACAGCCGTGTAAGCCGCGGTCTGGCAGGTCCCAAGCGCAAGTATGCCGCACGCGCGTCAGCCCTCATCCCCGGGAGCCCGTCAACAGCACCTTCGCGACCGAGCGCCTAAGCGAAGACTGGCCCGGACTGGCTGGGAACCGCTGTGTCGGTGCTCACGTCTACGCTCCCGAGCAGTGCAGTTGTCCGGATTGGGCGATCGCGAGCGACTTGATGGGGATGGGGCTGTGGGCAAGTCGAAGACCGTCGTGCCACCGGTGGCGGCGTCGCATTACGCCGTGCCGCCCTGCGTCCGATCGGCACTCGTGCCGATCGGCGAGGAGTTGGCCAGGCTAGAGGAGACCGCTCGGTGGTCGTCTCAGACGCAGTTCGAAGCCGGGAAGTCGTGGCAGCGGTGGAACCTCCGACTGGGCGTTCCGGCCAGCGTCCTAGGCCTGTTCAGCGGCGGTGCGGCCTACCTCGACACGTTGCCGACGTGGGTGGTCGGGACGGGGGCCCTGGCCGGTGCCGGGCTTGCCGCCGTCATGACGATCTTGGGTTCGGAGAGACGCGCACAGCACGCCAAGGCCTGTGCGAACACGTTTCACGATATTCAGGACGACGCGCGCCGCATGCTGCTCATCGACCTGGGCGGGATGACCGATGAGGAGGCTCGAACTCAGTTGGAGTCGCTCACCAAGCGCTACACCGACGCGCGTCACGACGCCGACACGCCGAACCGGCGGGCGTACAACCGGGCCCGAAGGAACCTCGAGGAAGGCGGCCAGCAGTTCGCCATCGACTCCACCAACAGAATCAGTCCGCTGACCGTGATCGCGGACCCGTCCACCGACGCCGATGCCTCCGCCAATCCAGACACCACGACTGAACCGCCCCGGGATGTCGGGAGACTCCAAACCTTGGGAAGGTTGGAGTCATGCCGGGG
>NZ_BJYX01000048.1 GCF_007991735.1 Terrabacter aerolatus
CCCCCCCCCCCGGGCCGCGCGATCGACGTCCTCGCATCCCGTCGTGTCGGCGCGCGTTCCGGCAGGATGGCGCCATGGGCAAGGGCGCGAAAGGCAAGAGCAGGAAGTCCGCGAAGCAGAAGGCGAGCAAGGCGGCGCTCGAGGAGGTGCTGCAGCAGGCCAGCGAGGACGAGGCGGTCGCTGAGCACGAGGCCGAGGCGGTCGAGGAGATCAGGGACGTCGCCAACGCGCTGCGCGTCGGCAAGGGCTTCGTCCTCGCCGACGTCGACACCTCGGCGACGCCGGGCTTCACCGGCGACAAGCTCGCGGGAAAAGCCGCCCTCAAGGCGTGCGAGTCCGAGCTGTCCGACCTGCTCGAGCGGCTCTTCGCCGAGGGCACGGCGGGTGCCCGACGGTCGGTGCTGCTCGTCGTCCAGGGCATGGACACCTCGGGCAAGGGCGGCATCATGCGCCACGTCATCTCGGTCAACCCGCAGGGCGTCAAGGCGACGGCGTTCAAGGCGCCGACCAAGGAGGAGCTGGCGCACGACTTCCTCTGGCGCATCGACAAGGCTCTGCCAGGGGCGGGTCAGCTCGGTGTCTTCGACCGGTCTCACTACGAGGACGTGCTCGTGGTGCGGGTGCACGAGCTGGTCCCCGAAGCGGTGTGGACCAAGCGCTACGCGCAGATCAACGCCTTCGAGCGTCGGGCGATCTCGGCCGGGACGACCGTCGTCAAGGTGATGATGCACATCTCCCGGGACGAGCAGCGGTCACGCCTCGCCGAGCGGCTGGACCGTCCCGACAAGTTCTACAAGTACAACCCCGGCGACGTCGACGAGCGGGCGCACTGGGGGGCCTACATGGAGGCCTACCAGGCCGTCCTCGACAAGACGTCGACGGTGGGCGCCCCGTGGCACGTCGTGCCGGCCGACCGCAAGTGGTACGCACGTCTCGCCGTGCAGCAGCTCCTCCTCGAGGCCCTGCGGGGTCTGAACCTCCAGTGGCCCCAGGCTGACTTCGACGTCGAGGCGGAGAAGAAGCGGTTGGCCGCCAGCTGAGGCGAGAGCATGCCGGCCAAGGGATTCGCAGTCCGGCCGAGGTCAGCCGGCGCGCTCGATGACGCTGGACGCGGCGCCGGCGAGGTCGACGTCGAGGGAGCCGAACGTATGCCCTCGGCGTCCGCCGACCCGGCTGGCGACGAACGCGTCGGCCACGGGCCCGGGGGAGTGCTGCACGAGCAGGCTCGCCTGGAGCGCCAGGGCCAACGCCTCGACGACCGACCGCGCGCCGAACGCGGCAGCCGCTGAGGTCGGATCGAGCGAACGGGCTTGTGCCAGAGCGGAGTCCACGTGTGCGTCGAGCTCGGCGCTGCGTCCGCGCACCTCGTGGAGCTCCTTCGTCAGCGCCTCGAGACTGGTCGGCTCGCGGGTCACCGCGCGGACGACGTCGAGGGCGTTGACGTTGCCGGATCCCTCCCAGATCGAGTTGAGGGGCGCCTCCCGGTAGAGGCGGGCGAGACCGTTCTCCTCGACGTAGCCGTTGCCCCCGAGGCACTCGAGCGCCTCGGCGACCATCGGTGAGGTCCGCTTGCACACCCAGAACTTGCCGAGCGCCACGCCGAGCCGGGCGAGCTCGGTCTCGCCGGCATCGACGGCGTGCGCGAGGCGCAGGCCGAGCACCGTCGCCGCCTCGGCCTCGAGCGCGAGGTCGGCCAGCACGTTGCGCATGAGCGGCTGGTCGACGAGGGAGGCCCCGAAGGCGGTGCGGTGACGGGCATGGTGCACGGCGCGCGAGACGGCGTCACGCATCGTCGCCGTCGACCCGAGGACGCAGTCCAGCCGCGTCGCGCCCACCATGTCGATGATCGTGCGGACACCGCGTCCCTCGTCGCCGAGGCGACTGCCCCAGGTGCCGTCGAGCTCGACCTCGCTCGAGGCGTTGGAGTGGTTGCCGAGCTTGTCCTTGAGCCGTTGGAGGGCGAAGGCGTTGCGCGAGCCGTCGTCGAGGGCACGCGGCACGACGAAGCAGGTGAGCCCACCGGGTGCCTGGGCCAGCACGAGGAAGACGTCGCTCATCGGCGCCGAGCAGAACCACTTGTGGCCCGTCAGGCGGTACGTCTCGCCGGGCAGCGGACCACCCGGTGTCGGCGTGGCCTGAGTGGTGTTGCTGCGCACGTCCGAGCCGCCCTGCTTCTCGGTCATGCCCATGCCCGAGATGGCGCCGGCCTTCTGCGTCACGGGCCGGATGCCGAAGTCGTAGTGCCGGCTCGCGAGCGCCGGGAGCCAGCGGTCGCCCAGGGTGCGGTCGTGTCGCAGGGCCGAGCCCGCGGCATACGTCATCGAGACGGGGCAGCCGTGCCCGGCCTCGACGCGGGACCACAGCACGAAGCCCGCGGCGCGACGCACGTGTGCCCCGCTCCCGGGGGAGACCGTCCACGGCTCGGCGGTGAGCCCGGCGCCCACGGCTCGGGTCATGAGCCAGTGCCACGACGGGTGGAACTCGACCTCGTCGACGCGGTTGCCGCGGGCGTCGTGGGTGCGCAGGACCGGGGGGTTGCCGTCGGCGAGCCGGGCGTGCTCTTGCGCCTCCTGCGAACCGGCGAGCGCACCGAGCGGTGCGAGCTCGGCGAGAGCCCCGGGCCCGGCCCAGCGGTCGACCGACTCGCGCAGCGCCGCGTCGTCGGTGAGGAAATGACGCCCGACGAAGGGCGGCACCTGGTTGGTCACCTCGTGTGTGCTCACCCGGACGAGACTAGGCGGCGGGCGCCCGCGGCGACCCGGGGCGCGCGTGTCGCGAAGGTCACCGACGACCACCTCGCCCGGCCCCCGTTAGCCTCGGAGGCGATGAGCGTGCGGACGAGGGTGCGGGCAGTGGCGGAGCGGGTCCCGTGGGGCATCCCGTTGGCGAGGTTGACCCTCGAGACGATCCGGGTCTGCCTGCGCTACCGCGTCACCGGCCTCGCCGCCGAGGGCGCCTTCTTCATGCTGCTCAGCCTGCCGCCCCTCGTCCTCGGGCTGTTCGGCGGTCTCGGCTTCGTCGGCGGCTGGATCGGCGACGACACGATCCACAGCATCGTCTCAGCGATCCAGGTGTATGCCTCGCGCTTCCTCACCGAGTCGAGCATCAACGAGCTGCTGCTGCCGACGATCGACGACGTCCTGCGCGACGGGCGCGCCGACATCATCTCGGTCGGCTTCATCCTGTCGCTGTGGTCGGGGTCGCGTGCCCTCAACGTCTTCGTCGACACGGTGTCGATCATGTACGGGCAGAAGGACGCCCGCGGCATCGTGCACCTGCGCGCGTTCAGCCTGCTGCTCTACACGTTCGGCATCCTGTCGGCGGTCGTCGTGCTGCCCCTGATGCTGCTGGGCCCCGGGCTGCTGGCCTCCTGGCTGCCCGACGCAGCTGCCACGGTCACCAAGGCGCTCTACTGGCCGACCCTCATCGTCTTCAGCGTCATGCTCCTCGCCTCGATGTACCACGTGTCCACGCCCCAGCGGAGTCCGTGGCGGCGCAACATCCCCGGCGCCGTGCTCGCCATGGCGATCTGGGTCGGCGCCTCCTTCGTCGTGCGGATCTCGCTCGAGGCCTCGATGGGCGGCTCGTCGATCTACGGCCCCCTCAGCACTCCCATCGTGCTGCTCGTGTGGCTGTACGCGCTCGCCGTCGCCATCCTCATCGGCGCAGGACTCAACGCGGCAGTGCGCACCCTGTGGCCCGTCGCCCTTCACGAGGGCGTCGACGTTCGCCTCGTCAACTGGGCGCGGGAGGGCGCCGGTGGCCTGCTCGCGCGTGGTGACGCCGGCGCCGACCCGCCCTTGACCGCCGACGGTCTCGACATCGGCATCGTCGGCGAAGCCCGCGGTAGGGCCGTTGGCGCCGGCGTTGGAGCTGGCGGTGAGGCCGCCGACGCTGGCGCGCAGGAGGGCACGCGTCGCGGACGCGACCAGCAGTTCGAGAGCACGGACGCCGGACCCATCAAGACGGCCCTGCGCCGCGGGGTCGGTGAAGGGGCCCGCGGCGTCGAGGAGGCGACCGAGGTGGTGTCGGGCCGAGGGGCCGACGCGGGCCGTGACCGAGCGCCGGATCGCGACCCCGACGGGGGTCCCGGAAGGGGTCCCGGAAGGGGTCCCGGAAGGGGTGCCGGGCGACCGTGACGGGGTGGTCGGAGCCGGTTTTGTATCTCGTGGATCGATCGGCTAATGTCTACCAAGCACCGAGCGGGAAGTTACAACGCTGGTGTTCCGCGGACGTAGCTCAGTTGGTAGAGCGCAACCTTGCCAAGGTTGAGGTCGCCGGTTCGAGCCCGGTCGTCCGCTCGGAGGCAAAGATCCACTTGCCTTCCACGGTGGAGTGGCCGAGAGGCGAGGCAGCGGCCTGCAAAGCCGCGTACACGGGTTCAAATCCCGTCTCCACCTCGGTGAGACACCATGAAGTACCCAGCAGGACAAGCACCACCCACGGGCGATTGGCGCAGCGGTAGCGCGCTTCCTTGACACGGAAGAGGTCACTGGTTCAAACCCAGTATCGCCCACCAGCACGAAACAGCCCCTGACCAGCGGAAACGCCGGTCAGGGGCTGTTCTTTTGTGTAGGTCCGGTTGCCGCGAGCCTGTGCTGAGTGACTAAGTGAGTGACTATCGATCACCGCGCGGACCCTGGCGCCAGGCGAATCGACCTACGGCTCTGGGCCCAAGATCCGGTCCATGGCTTCTGCACCCGCACATTCGCGGGATCGAGCGCTCCTCCGGTGCGGGTGCAGATGACGAGATAGGGGGCGTTCCACGAGTCGCCGGCAGCCTCGCGCTGGTGGAGCTGTGCCAGTTTGTGGCTCCTGAGCGCTTCAACGCATCGTGGCGGGAGG
>NZ_BJYX01000049.1 GCF_007991735.1 Terrabacter aerolatus
GGCCCGCGCGAGACGAGGGTCAGGAGCAGGCGGCCGGGGTGGGCGGGTTGCCCGCGCCCGGCTTGTAGCCGGCCGGTCCCAGGTTGGCGTCGAGCGACTTCTGCCACGAGCCGTCGCTGATCATCTTCTTGACGGCGTCGGTGATCTTCGTGCACATCGCGGTGTCGCCCTTCTTCAGGCCGATGCCGTAGTTCTCCTCGGAGAAGGGCTTGCCGACGACCTTGAACTTGCCCTTGTACTGCTCCTGCGCGGCGTAGCCGGCGAGGATCGTGTCGTCGGTCGTCAGGGCGTCGACGCCGCCGGTCTGCAGCGCGGGCAGGCACTCGGAGTAGGTGCCGAACTCCTGCAGCTGCACACCGGGGTACTTGTCCTTGACCTTCTGGGCCGACGTCGAGCCCGTCACCGAGCACAGCTTCTTGCCCGTGAGGCTGTCGGGTCCGGTGATCGAGCTGTCGTCGGCGCGGACGAGCAGGTCCTGGCCGGCGACGAAGTACGGGCCGGCGAAGGAGACCTTCTCCTTGCGTGCGTCGGTGATCGAGTACGTCGCGACGACGAAGTCGACCTGACCCGTCTGGATCAGCGTCTCGCGCTGGGCGCTGGGCGCCTGCACCCAGGTGATCTTGTCCTCCGAGGTGCCGAGTGCCTTGGCGACGTACTTGGCGACGTCGACGTCGAAGCCGCTGTACTCGGTGCCCTTCTTCAGACCCATGCCGGGTTGGTCGAACTTGATGCCGATCTTGAGGCCGTTGTCACCGCCGCCGCCGCTGCCGCTGGCGTCGGGCTGGCCGGAGCCGCACGCGGCGAGCGTGAGCGCCAACGTCGCAGCCGCCGCAACGGCTCCGATTCGTCGTGCCTTCATCTGGATTCCTCCCTGAGTGGTTGCTCACGGCACGCGCGGATGCGTGCCGCTCCCTGTCGATGGTGCAGATGGTGAAGTGGGCCGGCCGTGCGCCGGCTCAGTGGGTGAGGATCTTGCCGAGGAAGTCCTTGGCACGCTCGCTCTTGGGGCTCGTGAAGAACTCCTGGGGCGTACCGACCTCGACGATCTGCCCGTCAGCCATGAAGACGACCCGATCGGCGGCCTTGCGGGCGAAGCCCATCTCGTGGGTCACGACGATCATCGTCATGCCCTCCTTGGCGAGGCCGACCATGACGTCGAGCACCTCGTTGACCATCTCCGGGTCGAGCGCCGACGTCGGCTCGTCGAACAGCATGACCTTCGGACCCATGGCCAGCGACCGGGCGATGGCGACGCGCTGCTGCTGGCCGCCCGAGAGCTGCGCGGGGTACTTGTCCGCCTGCGCCTCGACGCCGACCCGCTCGAGCAGCTGCGTGGCCTGCTGGTCGGCCTCGGACTTGGACTTCTTGCGGACCTTGATCGGTCCGAGCGTCACGTTGTCGCGGATCGTCTTGTGCGCGAAGAGGTTGAAGGACTGGAAGACCATTCCGACGTCGGCGCGCAGCTGGGCGAGGGGCTTGCCCTCCTCCGGCAGCTGCTTGCCGTCGATCGAGATGGTGCCGGACTCGATGGTCTCGAGGCGGTTGATGGCCCGGCACAGCGTCGACTTGCCCGAGCCGGACGGCCCGAGGACGACGACGACCTCGCCCCTGCCGACGGTGAGGTTGATGTCGCGGAGCACGTGCAGGTCGCCGAAGTGCTTGTTGACCCCGTCGATGACGACCATGGGTTCACGGGGCGTGTCCGGGGTGCGGTCGCCGGGCACCGCAGAGCTGGTCTTCACGTCGTCCATCCGCGAAACCTACCGGCTCGGGCGCTCGTGAAGCACCCTCGGCTCCCACCGTGCCCGAATCGTGAGGAGCGACGCCCCCTGCGTGACGGGGCCGACGTCGTCGGTGATATGGGCTGGCGCGCACGATCGCCGCGCCAGCCGTCAGGGAGTGGTCGTCGTCGCCTCTGCCGCCGTCGTCGAGGACGCGGCCGGTGTCGAGCTCGCCGTCTCGGCGGCCGTCGCGACCTGGGTGGCGGTCTTGAGCACCTGCGTGGCGGTCGCGGTGGCGGTCGCCGTCGCGGTGGCCGTGGCGCTCGGCTGCGCATCCGCCGGGGCCGCGGCCGCCGCGCTCGTCGTGCTGGTCACGGGCGGCGGGTCCGACGAGGGCGCAGGGGCTGTCGTCGTGGTCGTCGTGGCGGCCGGAGGTGTCGTGGTGGTCGTCTTCGTGGTGGGCGGCGCCGTCGTCGTCGTGGTCGTGCTCGGCTGGGTGCTCGGCGGCGTCGTCGTGGGCGGAACCGTGGTGGTCGGCGACGGGGCGCTGGTCGTCGGCGTCGGGCGGGTGGCCGTCGGTGTCGGCCGCGTCGACGTCGGAGTGCTCGTCGGGGTGTGCGACGGGGTGCTCGTCACGGTGCCGGGCTTGGACGTGCTCGACGTCGGGGGCCGGCCGCCGGTGCTGACGGGGGAGGAGGTGCTCTCGGTCGCCTCCGTGAGCGGGACGTCGCCGTCGGGGACGGTGCGGATGACGGTGCTGCCGGGGTCGAGCACCAGGTGCGGGACGGCGGCATACGGCACCGAGGCAATGTCTGACGGCGGGAAGCCGAGGTAGGGGGCGGGGTCGACGTAGCGGTCGTTGATGATGACGTCGAAGTGCAGGTGGCAGCCGGTCGACCAGCCGGTCGTTCCGCTGAGCCCGATGACCTGGCCCTGCTTGACCTTCTGGCCCTCCGTGACGAGGAACTTCGACTGGTGGCCGTATGCCGTCTTGACCGTCGCGCTGTGCTGGATGATCGTGCGACCACCCCACGAGGCCGAGACCCGGGCGTAGATGACGGTGCCGTCGGCCGCCGCGTGGATCGGGGTGCCGCAGGCAGCCGCGAGGTCGATGCCCGTGTGGAACATCGGGCGGCCGAGGAGCGGGTGGATGCGCGGGCCGAAGGGCGAGGTCTCGCCCCCGGGGACCGGGTGGATGAAGAGCGGGTGCCCCAGCACGGGCACGGCGAGCGCGTCAGCCGTGGCCGGGGCCAGGCTGATGGCGGGGAACATGAACAGGCCGCCTCCGACGGCGGCCGAGAACGCCGAGTCGACGGGGGCGAGAGTCGCGGTGGGTGCGCTCGGGGCCGTCGCCCGGGTCAGCTGGCTGCGGGCCTGCCCGACCGCGGCGACCGCGTCCTGGACGGCGGCCGGCGACCCGGCGGCGAGCACGAGCGAGGCGGTCGAGGGCCGGGGCGCGCTGCCTCCGAGGAAGGGCAGCATGGCGAAGAGCAGGAGCATGGCCCCGAAGGGCCCGAGCCTGCCGCGCATCCGAATGTTCAGGACGCGCGGACCACTGCGCTCGTCGGCGTCTGTCACTGTCCGGCCACCCCCTCGAGGTGCTTCTGCCTTCTCCTTCGACCCTTGTGCGGCGGACCCGACGCCGCAACCGGAAGTCACCCCGAATGCCACCATGACTCGACCGATCGGTCCCCTCCACCATAGGTCGGCCCCTTCCACAAGAGGCGGTTCCCGTCAGAATCGGGTGAGATCCGGGACTGGTGGGAGACGGGTGTGACGGATGGGGCCGGTGCCCGGATTGCGAGCGTGGCTCCGGGGCGGAC
>NZ_BJYX01000050.1 GCF_007991735.1 Terrabacter aerolatus
GTGTGTCCGGCTGCGTCCTACTCTCCCACACCGTCACCAGTGCAGTACCATCGGCGCTGAAGGGCTTAGCTTCCGGGTTCGGAATGGGACCGGGCGTTTCCCCTTCGCTATGACAGCCGAAACTCTATGGAGATATCAAATCAGTGGATGGGTTCCCCGTTTGTATCTCGGGAACCGCACAGTGGACGCGTAGCATCTTTGTAAGTCAAGTTATCGGCTTATTAGTACCGGTCAGCTCCACACATTACTGTGCTTCCACATCCGGCCTATCAACCCAGTAGTCTAGCTGGGAGCCTCTCGCCCTCGCGGGCCTGGAAACCTCATCTTGAAACGTGCTTCCCGCTTAGATGCTTTCAGCGGTTATCACTTCCGAACGTAGCTAATCAGCGGTGCCCTTGGCAGAACAACTGACACACCAGAGGTTCGTCCATCCCGGTCCTCTCGTACTAGGGACAGCCTTTCTCAAGTTTCCTACGCGCACAGCGGATAGGGACCGAACTGTCTCACGACGTTCTAAACCCAGCTCGCGTACCGCTTTAATGGGCGAACAGCCCAACCCTTGGGACCTACTCCAGCCCCAGGATGCGACGAGCCGACATCGAGGTGCCAAACCATGCCGTCGATATGGACTCTTGGGCAAGATCAGCCTGTTATCCCCGGGGTACCTTTTATCCGTTGAGCGACGGCGCTTCCACAAGCCACCGCCGGATCACTAGTCCCGACTTTCGTCCCTGCTCGACATGTCTGTCTCACAGTCAAGCTCCCTTGTGCACTTACACTCGAAACCTGATTACCAACCAGGCTGAGGGAACCTTTGGGCGCCTCCGTTACCTTTTAGGAGGCAACCGCCCCAGTTAAACTACCCACCAGGCACTGTCCCTGATCCGGATCACGGACCGAGGTTAGATATCCAGAACGACCAGAGTGGTATTTCAACGTTGACTCCACCATCACTGACGTGACGGCTTCACAGTCTCCCACCTATCCTACACAAGCCGTACCGAACACCAATACCAAGCTGTAGTAAAGGTCCCGGGGTCTTTCCGTCCTGCTGCGCGTAACGAGCATCTTTACTCGTAGTGCAATTTCGCCGAGTTCGTGGTTGAGACAGTGGAGAAGTCGTTACGCCATTCGTGCAGGTCGGAACTTACCCGACAAGGAATTTCGCTACCTTAGGATGGTTATAGTTACCACCGCCGTTTACTGGCGCTTAAGTTCTCAGCTTCGCCGTGAGGCTAACCGGTCCCCTTAACGTTCCAGCACCGGGCAGGCGTCAGTCCGTATACATCGTCTTGCGACTTGGCACGGACCTGTGTTTTTAGTAAACAGTCGCTTCTCCCTGGTCTCTGCGGCCGATCACGCTCGGGAAGCAAGTTCCGTCACGATCAGGGCCCCCCTTCTCCCGAAGTTACGGGGGTATTTTGCCGAATTCCTTAACCACGATTCACTCGATCGCCTTGGTATTCTCTACCTAACCACCTGAGTCGGTTTGGGGTACGGGCGGCTCGAACCTCGCTAGAAGTTTTTCTCGGCAGCATAGGATCACCCTCTTCCCGCATTCGCGGTCACTATCAGGTCTCAGGCTTGATGCGATCCGGATTTGCCTGGATCGCGCCCTACACCCTTGGACGTGGACAACCATCGCCACGCGGAGGCTACCTTCCTGCGTCACTCCATCGCTTGACTACTACCAGATCGGGTCGTGCGCTCCCCCCACCCGATAGACCCGAAGGTCTGGTGGGCGGGCTTCAGGCACTTAGCATCACTGGGCTCATCATGGGCGGTCCTTCGCCGGTTCCGGAATATCAACCGGATGTCCATCGACTACGCCTGTCGGCCTCGCCTTAGGTCCCGACTTACCCAGGGCAGATTAGCTTGACCCTGGAACCCTTGGTTATTCGGCGGACGGGTTTCTCGCCCGTCATTCGCTACTCATGCCTGCATTCTCACTCGTGTGGCCTCCACGGCTGGTTCACACCGCCGCTTCCCTGGCCACACGACGCTCCCCTACCCATCAACACGCCTGGACACCGAACCCGCAGGTGTCGGTGCCGAGCAAATATGTCAATGCCACAGCTTCGGTGGTGTGCTTGAGCCCCGCTACATTGTCGGCGCGGAATCACTTGACCAGTGAGCTATTACGCACTCTTTAAAGGGTGGCTGCTTCTAAGCCAACCTCCTGGTTGTCACAGCAACTCCACATCCTTTCCCACTTAGCACACGCTTAGGGACCTTAGCTGGTGATCTGGGCTGTTTCCCTCTCGACTACGGAGCTTATCCCCCGCAGTCTCACTGCCACGCTCTCACTTACCGGCATTCGGAGTTTGGCTAACGTCAGTAACCTGGTGAGGCCCATTAGCTATCCAGTAGCTCTACCTCCGGCAAGAAACACGTGACGCTGCACCTAAATGCATTTCGGGGAGAACCAGCTATCACGGAGTTTGATTGGCCTTTCACCCCTACCCACAGCTCATCCCCTCAGTTTTCAACCTAAGTGGGTTCGGTCCTCCACGCAGTCTTACCTGCGCTTCAACCTGGCCATGGGTAGATCACTCCGCTTCGGGTCTAGACCCAGCGACTCAAACGCCCTATTCGGACTCGCTTTCGCTACGGCTTCCCCACACGGGTTAACCTCGCCACTGAGCACTAACTCGCAGGCTCATTCTTCAAAAGGCACGCTGTCACCCCACACGCCCAACGGCGGGAGGCTCCAACGGATTGTAGGCACACGGTTTCAGGATCTATTTCACTCCCCTCCCGGGGTACTTTTCACCTTTCCCTCACGGTACTTGTCCGCTATCGGTCACCAGGGAATATTTAGGCTTAGCAGGTGGTCCTGCCAGATTCACACGGGATTTCTCGGGCCCCGTGCTACTTGGGAAACACCACCGGGAGTCCACACCATTTCGTCTACGGGGGTCGCACCCTCTATGCCGAGCCATTCAATGCTCTTCGACTATGACGCAGATTTCTCACTCCCTGCCGGCCTGTCAGAGCCAGCTGGCGGGTCCCACGACCCCGAACGTGCAACGCCTGACAGCTATCACACACGCCCGGTTTAGCCTCATCCGCTTTCGCTCGCCACTACTCACGGAATCACATGTTGTTTTCTCTTCCTGTGGGTACTGAGATGTTTCACTTCCCCACGTTCCCTCCACACACCCTATATATTCAGGTGCGGGTGACTGGACTTGCCTCCAGCCGGGTTTCCCCATTCGGAAATCCTCGGATCACAGTCTGGTTATCGACTACCCGAGGCTTATCGCAGATTCCTACGTCCTTCTTCGGTTCCTGGTGCCAAGGCATCCACCGTGTGCCCTTAAAAACTTGAACACTACAAAGATGCTCGCGTCCACTGTGAAGTTCTCAAAATACAACCGGCACCCCACACCCACCACGACAACATCGCGATCTCGGCAGGGCCCACCAACCAGAAGCAACCAACCAACACCACCACCCACGAGCAGTCAAAGACCACCCGCCGGCACCAG
>NZ_BJYX01000051.1 GCF_007991735.1 Terrabacter aerolatus
AGCTAGGGGGCTGAAACGGAGCCAAAGTCCTCGCCCTCGCCCCGCCCGACGCGCTTGGGGGTCAGGCAGCGCCTCGAGGGGTAGCGAGCAGCGCCTTCCCACCGCCTGCAGGAGCCGAAGGCGTGGATCGCAGGTCTACCGTCGATGCGCTCCGGATGCCCCGGCCGCGGTGGCGGCGAACGGGGCCAGGGCCGTTCGCCATCTCGCCGCGAGAGGTGACCCTATGACCAGCACCACCATCCTGCTGCCGTTCCAGCCCGCGACGATGTCCAAGGCCCAACTTGCCGCCGTGTCGTTCCTGGCCCGCTACGCCGGGCAACCCACGATCTGTATGCGTTTCAGCTGCGCCAGTGGTTCGCCTGGTGCGAGGCCAACGGGCTCGACCCGCT
Organism: Terrabacter aerolatus; assembly: GCF_007991735.1. Lineage (GTDB taxonomy): Bacteria > Actinomycetota > Actinomycetes > Actinomycetales > Dermatophilaceae > Terrabacter > Terrabacter aerolatus. Next base: position 390 of record NZ_BJYX01000051.1, read on the forward strand.
GCTCGGGATCCAACGTGCCCACGTCGAGCTGTACATCCGCCACCTCGCCGAGCGGGGCTTGATGGACTCCTCCGTCGTCACGATGAACGGCGTCCGCGGCTACTTCCGCTTCGCCCACATCGACGGGCTCATCACCGCCGACCCAGCCGTGTACGCCCGGCTACCGAAGAGTCACCGCGACGAGACCCGTCCCCAGGACCTGGACCGGCTCGAGCTGATCCGGTTTCTCCAGGTCGCCCAGACCATCACCGTCCACCACGGCGCCCTCGCCTACCTGCTCGGGATCAACGCCCTCCGTGCCTCCGAAGCCGCCGTCGTGCGGATCGAGGACTACGCCGACACTCTCCGCGGACACCGCGTCCTACACCTGGTCGGCAAAGGCAACAAGCCCGCCACCATGCCCGTCACCGTCCCCGTCCTCCGGGCACTCGAGGCCTGCCGCGGCCAGCGCACGACGGGGCCGCTGGTGCTGCGGCCCGTCTCCGGCAACCCGATCGACCGACGCGACGTCTACCGAATGGTCGCCCGCATCGCAAAGACCGCCGGCATCCCACGACACATCAGCCCCCACTCGTTACGGCACGCCGCCATCACCAACGCCCTCGACGCCGGCGTCCCGCTCCGCGACGCGCAGATCCTCGCCCGCCACGCCGACCCACGCACCACCGAGCACTACGACCGCGCCCGCGGCAACCTCGACCGACACGGCGTCCACTTCCTCACCGCCAACGTCGCCGGTGTCTGACTGAGTGGCGTGGTCTCGCACCGATCCTCGACTCCCCACCCAAGGGGGCCGTTAGTGAGGGCTCAGAAGCCGTGCGGGGACTGCTGCAGTAGGGGAATCAGAATCGCGAGCAACTCTTGCGCCTTCTCTTGCACGTACCAAGCCATAAGTTCACGGGCAGTGCTCGGGATCAGCCAAAAGCCGATTATGAGCACCGTGCCCACCCTGCTCTTCCATCTGCGCGGAAGAAGCTCTGGCGCCGCTTCAATAATGTCGATCCACCCCATGCGGAGAGGATGCCAGTGACCGGTGACAGTGGCGTTCTGCTGCTCTGTTGCGGCTAGAGAGTGCGACTGTCTAGCCGCACATGCGGCCGCGTCACTTCGCCGCGAGAAGGACACCTTCCTTCACAGGGTGGGCCCGATTCAGCCTTCGGACGTTCCTCGGAAGCCCGTCAATTCACGTTGAGGCCGAAGGTGCGAGACCGCAGCTTGTACTTCCAGTAGGACTCGATCTGCTCGATGGTGGCGTCCGGGGTGTTCTCGTCGACCACCTCAAGCACCGACACCTGGTAGCGGCGCCGCCCACCCGATGCGGCTCTCTTGAGGCCGATGTTCCCGCCGTGGCCGTCGGTGGCGTACTCCATCCAGCGGCCAAACAGGCTGTCCGCACCCTTGGCCGACCCGACGTATTGGCGGCCTGAGTCGAGGTCGACCAAGAGGTACACGCCTTTGACGCTGCGGAGGACTTGTTGCCAGCCGTTAGGGAGCGTCGGGATGTCGTCGACCGGGCGGACAAACTCCCGGAAGCCCGGAAAGCGGGGCTCGTACTGCTCGGCGATTTCGATCACAGGCTTGGGCTGGTTCGCTGCCCGCTGGACCCAGCTCCGCGTCCCGGCACCCCAATCGATTACGACCCTGTCCCTGTAATCGGCCAAGTGGTCCAGCAGTGTGAGGTCGTAACGGAAGTGCCCAGAGATGTCGTGTTTCAGCAGAGCATCGGTGCTACCGGAGGGACATCGACCGACTCCGTCGACTCGGTAGATCCCGACAAAGACCGTCTTCTGGGCCTCGGTAACGACGAACTCGGCGAGGAAGTCACCGATCGGAAACCGGTCCTTGCTCTGCACGCTCTGGTAACTCTCGAACGCGTCGCGGTCGTTCAGCCACGCCTCATATAGCCGGCCGCGTCCCAGCCGGCTGTCTTGGTGTCGGACCAGGCGCACTCCAGTGCTTTCGATCCCCTCCAGAGCCAGCAGGTCGTTGAACGTCAGCAATGTCCATCTCCAAATGTGTGTCTGGCCCAAAGTGCTAGACAACCACACTGCATGCGCCCCTTGGCTGGTCACCGACCAAGGCTCGTCTCCGACTCGCGACGATCTCTGGGACCGCGGACCACGACGTG
>NZ_BJYX01000052.1 GCF_007991735.1 Terrabacter aerolatus
GTCCCGTTCCGGGTTTAGTGGAGGCTCGGAACTGACGCGACGACGGTAGCCGCCACGGGATTCTGCCGGTAGTGCTGGTCTTCGAACTCGACGGGCGGGACGAGCCCGATCTCGCCGTGGAGGCGTCGGTGGTTGAACCAGTCGATGTACTCCGCGACGGCGATCTCGAGGTCATCGATCGAGCGCCACGGACCTCGGTTGCGGATCAGTTCGGCCTTGAACAGCGAGTTGAACGCCTCGGCCAGGGCGTTGTCGTACGAGTCACCGGTGGACCCGACCGAGGCGACCGCACCGGCGTCGGCCAGGCGCTGGGTGTAGCGGACGGCGACGTATTGAACTCCCTTGTCGGAGTGATGAATCAGGCCGGTCGTGTCCTGGCCGGCGCGGGCACGGTCCCACAACCCCATCTCGAGGGCGTCCAGCGCCAGGTCGGTGCGCAGGTTCTTCGACAGCTGCCAGCCGACGACCCGGCGGGAGTAGACGTCGATGACGAACGCGGCGTACACCCACCCGGCGAAGGTGCGGCAGTAGGTGATGTCCGCGACCCACAGCTGGTCCGGTGCCGTCGCGGTGAACACCCGCTGCACCAGGTCCGGGCGGGTGTCCGGTCCGCTGCCCGGGATCGTGGTGCGTGGCCCCTTCGCCCGGCTGACGCCGTGCAGCCCAACGGATCTCATCAACCGGTGCGTCGTGCAGCGAGCCACCGGATGGCCCTGTCGGCGTAGCTCCGCATGAACCTTCCGGATGCCGTACACGCCGTAGTTCTCGGCGTGGATCGTCACGATCTTGGCCAGCGTCGCGGCGTCACTCACCGATCGTGCCGACGGGGCGCGCTTCTTGGCCGCGTAGTACGTGCTCGGGGCGATCTGCATGCCGGCCCCCGACAGGACCGTGCAGATCGGCTCGACCCCGAACCGGTCGCGGTGCTCGTCGATGTACTCGACGAGCACCGCAGTCGGCACAGCGGTGCCTACTTCAGCTTGCGGTCGAGCTCCGCCGCCGCGAAAAACGCGGACGCCGTCCGCAGGATCTCGTTCGCCCGGCGCAGCTCCTTGACCTCCCGCTCGAGCTCGGCGATCCGCTTCGCCTCCGCGCTCGTCACCCCGGGGCGGTGGCCCTCGTCGACCTCGGCCTGCTGGACCCAGTTGCGCAACGTGTCGGGGTTGATCCCGAGCTGGTCGCCGACCCGCTTCACCGCGCCCGCCTTGGTGTCTGGGTCACGCCGCAGATCGATGGCCATCCTGATCGCTCGCTCCCGAAGCTCCTCCGGGTACTTCCTCGGTGCTGCCATGACTCTCATCCTTCCGTGGAATGAGAGCCTCCATCAGACCCGGAACGGGACA
>NZ_BJYX01000053.1 GCF_007991735.1 Terrabacter aerolatus
TTGGCCTCAGATCGTCTGTGCAACACGGTTTCGTGTGGAGGCAGGCGATGGGTGGGATCCCGGGGACGTACTCGTTCGCTCAGCGACAACAGGTGTTGGGGCTGCTGGAGCAGGGTCTGGCGGCGATGGAGGTAGCGCGGCGGGTCGGGGTGGACCGCCGCACGGTGGGCCGGTGGGCCAAGGTGGCCGGCATGACGTTTCGGATGGGCCCTGTCGGTGGCCTGCTGCGCCCTACCGCGCCGGTGATCCAGGGTGACTTCACTGACCCGCGAGGCCGGCTGACCGAGGCCGGTCGGGCCTTGATCGCGGTGCGGCTGCGGGAGGGCCAGCGCCCGGCCCGGATCGCTGCCGAGCTGGGTGTGCACCGCTCGAGCGTGTCCCGGGAGCTGACCCGCCACCGGGTCGCCGGGGTGTACTCGGTCCGGGTCGCGCAGGCGCGTGCCGTCGCCAACCGGGCCCGACCCCAGCCGCGGAAGCTGGACCGAGCCGAGTACGCCGCGCTGCGGGCGGCGGTCATCGAGGGGTTGAACGCGCACTGGTCCCCGCAGCAGATCCAGGGCGAGCTGGCGTTGCGCTACCCGCAGGATGAGTCCATGCAGATCTCCCACGAGACGCTCTACCAGGCGCTGTACGTCCAGGGCCGCGGCAGCCTGCGCGCGGAGCTGGCCCGGGACAAGGCGCTGCGCAGCGGGCGCACCTCGCGCGTCCCGGCCTCGAAGCTGGCCGCCCGCCCCCGAGGGAAGTCCTGGGTCGGGGACGCCACCATCACGGCCCGCCCGGCCGAGGTCAGCGACCGCGCCGTGCCCGGACACTGGGAAGGGGACCTGATCCTGGGCGCCGGGAACCGCACCGCGGCGATCACCCTGGTCGAGCGGGCCACCCGCTACACGATGATCGCTCGGCTCCCGGCCCGGCACGACGCGACCACCGTCACCGACCGGCTCATCGAGATGGTCACCGCGCTTCCCACGCACCTGGTCAAGACCCTGACCTGGGACCAAGGCGCCGAGCTGGCCGAGCACGCCCGGTTCACCGTCGCGGCCGACTGCAAGGTCTACTTCTGCGACCCACACTCACCGTGGCAGCGCGGCACGAACGAGAACACCAACGGCCTGATCCGCGAGTTCTTCCCCAAAGGAATCGACTTCACCACCGTGCCCGACGAGGAGATCGCCCGCGTCGAGCAGCTGCTCAACACCCGACCCCGAGCCACCCTCGGGTTCCACACCCCCGCAGTTAGGCTCAACGAACTACTCACCGTTGCGCAGACGGGTTGAGACCG
>NZ_BJYX01000054.1 GCF_007991735.1 Terrabacter aerolatus
ACTGCTGCACGAAACGGTGACAGGTTAGGTCAGGCTGCCTGAGTGGCAGGTGTGGTCATGATGGTCTCGAACTCGATAGGGGTCAATCGGCCCAGAGTGTCCTGACGGCGCCGGCGGTGGTACGTCCGCTCGATCCAGGTGACGATGGCGATCCGCAGCTCCTGCCGGGTGGCCCACTGGCGCCGGTCGAGCACGTTCTTCTGCAGCAGCGCGAAGAAGCTCTCCATCGCCGCGTTGTCACCGGCCGCGCCGACCTTGCCCATCGAGCCGACCATGGCGTGCCGGTGTAGGGCGCGGACGAACTTCCTTGACCTGAACTGCGATCCGCGGTCGGTGTGCAGAATGCAGCCGACGACCTGACCGCGTCGGGCGATCGCGCTGGCGAGGGCGTCGACGGCCAGCCGTGACTTCATCCGGTCGCTGATCGAGTAGCCCACGATCCGGTTGGAGTAGACGTCCTTGATCGCGCAGAGGTAGAGCTTGCCCTCGCCGGTGCGGTGCTCGGTGATGTCAGAGAGCCACAGCCGGTTCGCCGCGGCGGCGGTGAAGTCGCGTTTGACGAGGTCATCGTGCACGGGAGGCCCTGGCTTCTTGCCGTTCTTCCCGCGCTTCTTGCCGAAAACGCTCCACCAGCCGTTGGCAGAGCAGACCCGCCACATGGTCCGGTTGCAGGCCTGGTGGCCGGCGTCGCGGGCCTCATCGGCCAGATACCGGTAGCCGAACTCCGGATCGTCGCGGTGGGCGTCGAACAGCGCGTTGGCCAGGTGGGCCTCGGCCAGCTCGGCCGCCGTGACCGGCGCAGCCAGCCAGCGGTAGTACGGCTGGCGAGCGATCTTCAGGACCCGGCACGTCACCGCGACGGGGATCCCGTCGATGGCGAGCTCACGGACGAGCGGGTACATCATTTTCCCGGCAGGTTCGCCTGCGACAGGTACGCCGCGGCCCGTCGGAGCACCTCGTTCTCCTGCTCCAACAGACGGATGCGTCTCCTGGCCTCGCGCAGCTCGACATTCTCGGCCGCCGTCGTTCCCGGTTTGACGCCGTCCTCGACGTCGGCATCGCGCAGCCAGTTGCGCAGGCAGGACTCGGCGATGCCGAAGTCCGCTGCGATCTGCTTGAGCGACTGGCCCGGCTCGCGGCCGCGGGCGACGTTCACGACGTCGTCACGGAACTCTCTGGGGTAAGGCTTGGGCACGGTGCACATCCTTCCAGCGACGCCTCACAGCGCCACAGATCAGATGTCACCTATCCGTGCAGCAGTCCC
>NZ_BJYX01000055.1 GCF_007991735.1 Terrabacter aerolatus
GGCGCCAAAATCGATGTTCCACCCTTGAGCACCCGCTGCCCCACACTCGGGGACAGACCGGGCTGCCATAAATGACTGCTCCTTAGAAAGGAGGTGATCCAGCCGCACCTTCCGGTACGGCTACCTTGTTACGACTTAGTCCCAATCGCCAGTCCCACCTTCGACGGCTCCCCCCACAAGGGTTGGGCCACCGGCTTCGGGTGTTACCGACTTTCGTGACTTGACGGGCGGTGTGTACAAGGCCCGGGAACGTATTCACCACAGCGTTGCTGATCTGCGATTACTAGCGACTCCGACTTCATGGGGTCGAGTTGCAGACCCCAATCCGAACTGAGACCGGTTTTTTGGGATTCGCTCCACCTCGCGGTATCGCAGCCCTTTGTACCGGCCATTGTAGCATGCGTGAAGCCCAAGACATAAGGGGCATGATGATTTGACGTCATCCCCACCTTCCTCCGAGTTGACCCCGGCAGTCTCCTATGAGTCCCCACCATCACGTGCTGGCAACATAGAACGAGGGTTGCGCTCGTTGCGGGACTTAACCCAACATCTCACGACACGAGCTGACGACAACCATGCACCACCTGTACACCAGTCCGAAGACGCACCCATCTCTGAGTGATTCCGGTGTATGTCAAGCCTTGGTAAGGTTCTTCGCGTTGCATCGAATTAATCCGCATGCTCCGCCGCTTGTGCGGGCCCCCGTCAATTCCTTTGAGTTTTAGCCTTGCGGCCGTACTCCCCAGGCGGGGAACTTAATGCGTTAGCTGCGGCACGGATCTCGTGGAATGAGACCCACACCTAGTTCCCAACGTTTACGGCATGGACTACCAGGGTATCTAATCCTGTTCGCTCCCCATGCTTTCGCTTCTCAGTGTCAGTAATGGCCCAGAGACCTGCCTTCGCCATCGGTGTTCCTCCTGATATCTGCGCATTCCACCGCTACACCAGGAATTCCAGTCTCCCCTACCACACTCTAGTCTGCCCGTACCCACTGCAAGTCCGAGGTTGAGCCTCGGATTTTCACAGCAGACGCGACAAACCACCTACAAGCTCTTTACGCCCAATAATTCCGGACAACGCTCGCACCCTACGTATTACCGCGGCTGCTGGCACGTAGTTAGCC
>NZ_BJYX01000056.1 GCF_007991735.1 Terrabacter aerolatus
GGGCTAGGTGTACTGACCCGACAGGTTGGTTAAGCGGGTGATGGGTGGCTTGTTCCCGCAGGCGGTGTGGGGTCGGTGGTGGTTGTACTCGTGCAGCCATGCTGGCAGAGCGGCTCGGCGCTCGTCTTCGGAGCCGTAGCAGCGGGCGTATCCCCACCCGTCGGCCAGGGTGCGGTGGAAGCGTTCGATCTTGCCGTTGGTCTGGGGCCGGTAGGGCCGGGTTCTCGAATGCTTGAGCTTCAGTTCAGTGCAGGTGTCACGCCACAGGTGGGAGCGGTACGCGGAGCCGTTGTCAGACAGCACCCGCTGGGCGGTGATTCCTCGCTCGGCGAACCAGGTCACCGCGCGGCGTAGGACGCCGACGGCGGTCGCGGCGGTCTCATCGTCGTGGACCTCGGCGTAGGCCACCCGGGAGTGGTCATCGATAACGGTATGCACGAACGCGTGACCCATCTTTGGGTTGTGATGCACGTTCTTGGGTTTTCCCGGTGTCGATCGCCGGTTGTGCCGTCCCTGAACGCGCCCGACGTAGCGCCAGCCGCCGCCATCGGGAATGTTGCCCAGCTTCTTGACGTCCACGTGCAGCATCCCGCCGGGGTGCTCGTGCTCGTAACGGCGCACCGGCTCGCCCGTGGCCCGGTCGACATGGCTCAGCCGGTTCAGCCCGCAGCGGGCCAGGACCCGATGGGCGGTCGAGGGCGCGACCCCGGTCAGAGCAGCGAGCTGGACCGGGCCCAGGCGCTTACGAAGCCGTAGCGCCACGATCCGCTTCGTCGTCGCCGGGCTGGTCTTGGCCGGCATCGAGTGGGGCCGGCTGGACCGGTCGGTCATCGCCTCACCGGCGGCGTACCGGGCGGCCCAGCGCTTGACGGTGGGCCAGGAGCACTGGAACCGGGCCGCGACCTCGACGATCGGGACCTTGTGGTCGACGACGAGCTGGGCCACCCGGAGCCGCGCGCGTGGGGTCAGGGCAGCGTTAGCGTGGGACACGAGGGCCTCCTGTTGGGCGAAGTGAACCTTGAGCAGTTCCACTCCACCGCGGGAGGCCCTCCCATGTCAGCAACTCACAGCGTGAAGTCGCAGTCCCTCAACCAACGTGCCCGATCAGTACAGCTAGGCG
>NZ_BJYX01000057.1 GCF_007991735.1 Terrabacter aerolatus
ACACACCATCAGCGGACGCTTCGGTCGGCGCCACAGAGCGGGTCAGTGTTGTCGGGCGGTGTCGATTTCTGTCGCCGCACTGTCGGCGGTCCAGCTGCGGAGCAGGTTCAGGGCATCCGCGGACGGGGTTGAAGGTTCGGCGATGTAGGTGAGCAGGTTCAATCCCGGGGTGGACGGCAACGCCATCACCTCGAAGCCGAGGGTCATGTCGCCCACGACCGGGTGGTGGATGGTTTTCGTGCCTGCGAAGTGTGTCCGGACGGTGTGCCCTCCCCACCAGGTGCGGAAGTCGGCGCTGCGGGTCGCGAGTTCGCCGACCAGGGCCATGAGTGCCCGGTCGCTGGGGTCATGACCGGCCATGAGCCGTAGCCCGGAGACTGCTTCGCGGGCGGTCTTCTCCCAGTCGGGGTAGAAGACGCGGGCTCGGTCGTCCAGGAACAGGTAGCGGGTGCCGTTCAGCGGGGGACGGTCGGGTGGGAACAGATCTGGGAACAGTGCTCGACCCATCGGGTTCGAGGCCACGCAGTCGCCCAGCTGGGTCATGGCCAGGGCGGGGACGTCGAGCGCGTCGATGAGCAACGCCAGCCGGGGTGACACCCGCGGAGTCGGCTTGACCCGTGGAGCGCGCCGCAGCCCGGTGGCGGCGCGGGCGAGGTCGAACAGGTGCGCCGACTCGGCCTCGTTGAGCTCGAGCGCGCGGACCAGGGCGTAGAGGACGCTCTCGGAGACGCCGCCCAGGTCGCCACGTTCCATGCGGGTGTAGTAGGCGGTGCTGACGCCGGCGAGCTGGGCGACTTCCTCGCGGCGCAGGCCAGGGACGCGGCGTTCGCTGCCGAAGGTGGTCAGGCCGGCCTGCTCGGGGGTGATGCGGCCGCGCAGCGCGGTGAGGAACTGCTGCACGTCCGGGTTCGAGGCCATGCCCCGACGCTAGCCCGTCCGCCGACGTCGATGGGAGTCACTGGCATTCACCCTCACGCTCGCACCTCGGTCGTCCCCGAAGCGCTCGGCGGGGCTCGGCGGGGGGGGGGGGGG
>NZ_BJYX01000058.1 GCF_007991735.1 Terrabacter aerolatus
GCCGCCCTGACCGACGGTGCGGGCGTGGTGGCGCACCGGCCGGCGGTGTTCGAACGGCTCGAGTGGACCCTGGCCGACTGGGACGACGCCCGCGGCAAGCTCACGGATGTCGAGGCGCGGATGGTGTCCGTGCTCGACGAGCTCCAGCTGACAGCGTTGGTGACGAGCATCGACGGGCTGTCGCCGGTCGGGGCGGCGGCGATCCTCGCCCAGACCGGGGACCTGACCCGGTTCACCTCCGCGCGGGCCGTCGTCAAACACGCCGGCCTGGCCCCGCGGGAACGCAAGTCCGGCACGTTCACCGGCAAAGCCCGGGTCACCGGCGCCGGACGCCCGCAGCTACGCGTCGCGGCGTGGCGGGCGGTGTGGGGATGTCTTCAGACGAACCGGGTGTACGCCGCGCGGTACCGCCATCTAACCAGCCGCGAGCACCACCCGATGACCCCGACCCAAGCCCAGACCGCCGTCGCCGCCGCGATCCTGCGCCAGCTGTACGCCGTCGTCACCCAGCAGCGCGCGTGGGACCCAGTCATCGCCGCCCACGGTACCGCCACATGGAAGGAGACCACGGGCACCGCTGCTGCGTAACGATATCCAGCACCAGCATCAGGTCAATCAGCACGAGGCCCTACCCATCAAGCTGGGGCGGGGTGAGCCTTCCGCGGCATTGAGAACCCTCGCGGTATCTCGTCGCTCATCACAGGCCGCCCCGTCCCGTCGTCGACACAACCCGATCACACGCTGCCGAGCACGACCTCGATTAGCTATGCAGGGACCGACGGCGAGACACGGCACCCGCCCAAACTCTTGACGCTAAACACCTCACGCTGATGAGCGCGCGTCGGCCGCACGCGGCTAGGCCGCCTGATGGGCGAGCTGAGAGGCGATCAAGTTGGCAACTCAGGCGGTACCTTCAGGCATGGGG
>NZ_BJYX01000059.1 GCF_007991735.1 Terrabacter aerolatus
TCGGGTCTGGCGTGGCGAACGTCCTCCCTGATGCGCTTGTCGGGCTTGGTGTCCCACACGCAAGAAGGAGGACGTCCCATGAACAACGGTAGTGGCGTTTCCCGCGGTGATCGGAACCGGAACGCTCGGCTTTCTCGGCTGCGGGCGGCGGTCCCGACGACGAACGCGATCGTGGGGATCGACCTGGCCGACCGCAAGCAGATGGTCGTGGTGACGGACCACGACTCGAAGGTGCTCGCGCGGCGGACGTTCCGGTGCAAGGCGTGGGACCTCGGCTCGGCGCTGGACTGGGCCGCCGACCGGGCCCACGCGAAGGGGTTCGCCGGAGTGGCGGTGGCGTGTGAGCCGACCGGTCATCGGTGGATGGTGCTGGCGCAGCTCGCCTCCGAGCGGGGGATGTCGTTCGTGTGCGTGCAGCCGGCCGCCTCTTCCTGGGCCCGCAAGAGCGAGGACCTGACGACCGACAAGACGGACGAGAAGGACGCCGTCCTGATCGCCCGGCTGACCGGGCAGCTGCGCTGCTACCTGCCCGAACCGGTCGATGAGGCCAACGCGGCCTGGACTCGGCTGCGCCACCTCGGGACCCGCCGGGAGGAGCTGCTCGAGGAGCACATCGCGGCCGTGCAGACGATCCGGGACCTGCTCGAGTGCGTGTGGCCGGCCGCGCTCGAGGCGGCCAAGCACCCGTTCCGGTCGGCCACGTTCGTGGCCGCCCTGAGCGTCGTCGTGGGGCAGGGCCGCGGCCGCGACGGCGGGGACCTGGACCGGACGCGGCGGCTCGGGCTGGCGCGGTTCGAGCGGGCCGTCCGCGCGGAAGTCACACGCCGCGGCGGGGTCCGCCCGTGCCTGCGGATCGTCCGCCGCCTCTTC
>NZ_BJYX01000060.1 GCF_007991735.1 Terrabacter aerolatus
CTCGAGCCCGCGCCGCACCCCCGCGGCGGTGGAGGCCGCGGTCATCGCGGCCCGACACGAGCACCGGCGCGGGCAGGACTGGCTCGGACCCGAGCTGGGCATGCCAGCGCGCACCGTCAGCAGGGTCCTACGCCGCCACCACACGCCCTACCTGCGGACGCTGGACCCGCTGACCGGTGAGGTGATCCGCTCCAGCAAGACCACTGCGGTCCGCTACGAACGCGACCGCCCCGGCGAGCTGGTCCACGTCGACGTCAAGAAGATCGGGCGCATCCCCGACGGCGGCGGCTGGAAAGCTCACGGCCGCTCGATGGGCTCGACCTCCGCGAAGAAGAAGGCCCGGATCGGCTACGACTACGTGCACTCCATGGTCGATGACCACTCACGCCTGGCCTACAGCGAGATCCTGCCCGACGAGAAAGGCGCCACCTGCGCCGCGTTCATCTTGCGCGCCGCGGAGCACTTCGCCGGCCACGGCATCACCAGCATCGAGCGGGTCATCACCGACAACCACTTCAGCTACCGGCACAGCGCCGACGTCAAGAACGCGATGACCGCCCTCGGAGCCACCCACAAGTTCATCAAGCCGCACTGCCCGTGGCAGAACGGGAAGGTCGAACGGTTCAACCGGACCCTGGCCAGCGAGTGGGCCTACCGACAGGTCTTCACCAGCAACGACGAGCGAGCCGCAGCCCTTGCGCCCTGGCTGCACGACTACAACACTCGACGACGCCACACCGCCCTGCAAGGGCTCCCGCCCGTCAGCCGACTGTCACCAACG
>NZ_BJYX01000061.1 GCF_007991735.1 Terrabacter aerolatus
CCAGGACGTCGAGGCCGAGGTAGCGCCGGCCTTCGGCCCATTCGTCGGTTTGTTCGGCCAGGACGGCTCCGACAAGGCGGACGATTGCGTCACGGTTGGGGAAGATCCCGACGGCGTCGGTACGCCGGCGGATCTCCTTGTTGAGCCGTTCGGTGGGGTTGTTCGACCAGATCTGGGTCCAGATCTCCTTGGGGAAGATGGTGAAGGACAGCAGGTCCTCGCGGGCGCGGTCGAGGTGCTCGAACACGGCGGGGAGCTTGTCCTGGACGTAGTCGAGGAGCCGATCGAACTGGGCGGCCACGGCGGCCGCGTCGGGCTGGTCATAGACCGAGTGCAGCATCGCCTTGACCGCCGGCCACATGCTCTTCGGGGTCACGCCCATCAGGTTGAAGGCGTAGTGAGTGCGGCAGCGTTGCCACGCGGCGCCGGGCAGGTTGGCCGCGATGGCCTCACGCAGCCCGGCGTGCGCGTCGGAGGTTACGAGCCGGACCCCGGCGAGGCCGCGGGCCACCAGATCGGCGAAGAACTCGTTCCACGCGGCACCGGTTTCCGCGGTGGCCACGCGCATGCCGAGCACTTCGCGGTGTCCGTCGCCGTTGACGCCGGTCGCGAGCAGCACCACAGCGTTCACGACGCGGCCGCCCTCACGGACCTTCATCGTGAG
>NZ_BJYX01000062.1 GCF_007991735.1 Terrabacter aerolatus
AACACGTCCAGGAGGTACCCGCCTGAGCTGAAGGCTCGGGCGGTGCGGATGTTCGAGGAGATCCGTGCCGATCACGCCACGGACTGGGAGGCGATGACCAAGGTCGCGCAGCTGCTCGGGGTCAGCACCGCAGAGACGGTCCGCAAGTGGGTGCGTCAGGCCCAGATCGACGACGGTGCCCGGCCGGGCGTCACCAGCGAGGAGTCGGCCGAGGTCAAACGGCTCAAGAGAGAGAACGCCGAGCTGCGCCGGGCGAACTCGATCCTGAAGGCGGCCGCGGCTTTCTTCGGAGCCGAGCTCGACCGGCCCTCCCGCTGATCGTGGAGTTCATCCGCGAGCACGCCGACCGCCGTGAGGAGCGCGAGCACGGTGGCCTGCGTTGGGGTGTCGAGCCGATCTGCGCCGTGCTGAGCGAGCACGGGCTGCCGATCGCCCCGTCGACGTACTACGCGCACGTCAACCGGAAGGCGACCGCGCGGGAGCACCGGGATGCGCTGCTGCTGGAAGAGATCCGCCGGGTC